>CAVXHO010000018.1:0-260339 GCA_963761515.1 uncultured Actinomycetota bacterium | reverse complement strand
TGGACACCGAGCCGGCTTGGATCGCGGCCGAGTTCGCGCTCGCCGAGCGGTACGACGGCACCTGGTCGCGCGAGCACGGCCTGCGGTTGGTCGGCAGCGACCTCCTCGACTCCGGTCGCTACATCCGCGAGCACATGGGCATCGACGTGACCCCCGAGCAGATCGTCGAGGAGCTGCTCGACGCGGTGATCGAGCAGGTCGAGCAGGAGGTGCCATGGCGCGAGGGCGCCCGCGAGCTGCTCGGCTCGCTCCGGGCGGCCGACGTCCCCTGCGCCCTCGTCACGATGTCGTACGCCCGCTTCGTGAAGCCGATCCTGGCGGCGCTGCCACCCGACACGTTCGCCGCAGTCGTCACCGGCGACGTCGTCGACCGCGGCAAGCCGCACCCGGAGCCCTACCTCGCGGCCGCACGAGACCTCGACGTCCTCGCGTCGGACTGCCTCGCGATCGAGGACTCCGACACCGGCACCAGGTCGGCGGTCGCCGCCGGCTGCCAGGTCCTCGTCGCACCCCTGCACGTGCCGGTGCCGCCCGGACCGGGTCGGGTGCTCACGGATTCGCTGACCGGTCTGAGCGCGGGCTCGGTGCTGCGCGTGGCCACGCCGTAATCGTTGCCGGATCGCGACCTCGGCGCGGCCCACCGGGCATGGACCCGCTGGTATGCAGCCGCTATGTTTCCGTGACTGATCACCCTCTCGGGCATCTCCGAGAGGTACTGAATTCGGAGGCGTCAAAGTGGATCGGACCAAGAAGCTCATCGCTGTGGCCGGAGCGGCCGCAGTGGTGGCCGCGCTCGGAGCGTGCGGCTCGAAGAACACCCCAGCGGCGGGATCCGCCACGGGGAACTACATCCTGGGTACCACCGACACCCAGGTGACCTCGCTCGACCCGGCCGGTGCCTACGACCTGCCGTCCTGGACCATCCAGTACAACATCTACCAGCAACTGGTCACCTACCAGCCGAACTCCACCAAGCCCACGCCGTACGCCGCGAAGTCCTGCGACTACACCGACCCGCAGACGGTCAAGTGCGTGCTGAACTCCGGCATCAAGTACTCCAACGGCGACCCGATGGTGGCCTCCGACGTCACCTACTCCTTCAAGCGGTCGATCGTGATCAACGACTCGAGCGCGGCGTCGTCGCTGCTCGCCGACCTCAGTGACGGCGACCCCAAGAAGCCCGACCTGGCCAAGGGCGCGATCGAGACGCCCGACGACTCGACGGTGATCTTCCACCTCAACGCGCCCGACACGACGTTCATCCAGGCGCTGACCACTCCGGCCGCCTCGATCATCGACCCGAAGGTCTACCCGGCCGACAAGCTGCTGGCCGACACCGACGCCGAGGGCTCCGGTCCCTACCAGCTCAGCCAGTTCCAGCCCGGTCAGCAGGCCGTTCTCACGGCCAACCCGAACTACACCGGGCCCAACGCGCCGAAGGCCGCACAGGTGACCGTGCAGTACTTCAACAGCGACACCGCGCTGACCACCGCGATCGGTAGCGGCCAGGTCGACGTCGCGTGGCGGACCTTCAGCCCGACCGAGCTGAACAGCCTCAAGAGCAACAGCAAGGTCGACGTGCTCAACGGCAAGGGCGCGGAGTTCCGCTACTGGGTGTTCCGTACCCAGTCCGGACCCGGCAAGTCGGTCGCCGTGCGCCAGGCGGCAGCACAGATCATCGACCGCGACGCGATCGCCCAGAAGGCCTACGACGGCACCGTGAACCCGGGCTACTCCACCGTCCCGCCGGGCTTCCTCGGCGCCGAACGAGGCGTTCAAGGCGAAGTACGGCGCGCCGGACGTCGCGAAGGCCAAGCAGATCCTGTCGCAGGCCGGAGTCTCCACCCCGGTGACCATCAAGCTCGGCTACACCCCGTCGCACTACGGCCCCAACGCCGTCGACGAGGCGAACGAGTTCGCCCAGGAGCTCACCAAGAGCGGGCTGTTCAAGGTCTCGATCGACGACGCCGAGTTCACCGCAGTACCAGGACCTCTACAAGCAGGGCGCCTACGACCTGTTCCAGCTGGGCTGGTTCCCCGACTACCTCGACCCGGACGACTACATCAGCCCGTTCCTGCACGACGGCGGCTTCTTCGCCAACGGCTACTCCAGCAAGAAGATGGACAAGCTGATCGCCCAGGAGCGTGCCGAGACGGACGCCTCGAAGCGGGCCAAGCAGATCGGCCAGATCCAGGACCTCACGGCCCAGGACGCGCCGATGATCCCCTCGTGGTTCGGCCAGAACAACGCGGTCGCGGTCAAGGGCATGACGGGCGTGGCGGACACGCTCGACCAGGCCTACATCTTCCGGATGTGGCTGCCCTCGAAGAGCAACTGAGCACCAGCGGCGTAGGGCGCCGTACCTTCGGGTACGGCGCCCTACGGCCGCGCACGCAGGTTCCGGTACGCACGGGTGGCAGGCTTGGTCGCGAGCACGGGAGGTCGAGATGAGTTCGGGCGGATCCGGGTCCCTGGCCCGCTACATCGTGGTCCGCATCCTGTTGATGATCCCGATGCTGCTGGTCCTGCTGACCTTCACGTTCCTGCTGCTGCGGGTGGCTCCCGGCGACCCCGTCAGTGCCTCCGTGGGCGGCAAGCTGGATCCCGCCATCCTGGCGCAGAAGCAGGCGCAGCTGGGCCTCGACCGCCCGCTGTACGTGCAGTACTTCGAGTACCTCGGTCAGGTGCTGCGCGGGAACTTCGGGACCACCATCAGTGACAACCAGCCGGTCGTCGACGTGATCCGCGACAAGTTCGGCACCACCCTGATGCTGACGCTCGGCGCCTTCGTGATCGCGCTCGCGGTCGGCCTGCCTCTCGGCCGGCTCTCCGGACGTCGGCGCGACAGCGGGGCCGACGCCGGCATCCGGGTCTTCGGCATCGTCAGCTACGCCGCACCGCTCTTCTGGGTGGGTGTCCTGCTCGTGGCCTTCGTGGCGGCTCACTTCCCGTCGTGGCCGACCTTCGGCGTCGCGTCGGCGCAGACCACGTTCGAGGTGCCGAGTCACACCCACATCCTGATCATCGACGCGATCTACGCCTGGGACTGGCCGGCCGTCTTCGACATCCTCCAGCACATGGTGCTGCCGTGCGTGACGCTCGGCCTCCTGCTCGTCGGCGTGATCATCCGGCTGGTCCGGGTCAACGTCATCCAGACCCTCAAGGACGACTACGTCGAAGCCGCCCGTGCGCGCGGCATCCCCGAGCGCCAGGTGGTACGTCGCCATGCCTTCCGGAACGCGCTGGTGCCGGTGATCACCGTGATCGGGCTGCTGTTCGCACTCAGCCTCGGCGGGGCGATCCTCACCGAGACCACCTTCAACCTGCCTGGTGTGGGTTCCGCCCTCTTCAACTATCTCAATGCCCGCGACTACACCGCGGTCCAGGGACTGGTGACCTTCTTCGGGGTCGTCGTGGTGTTCGTCAGCCTGCTCGTGGACATACTCAACGCACTCGTCGACCCGAGGGTGAGGTACTGATGGCCGTCAAGGGGACCGGTTTCCTCTCCGCGATCTGGCGCACCAAGGGCCTGGCCCGCTACATGTTCTGGGCCGGGGTGCTGATCACGGCCGTGTTCGTGTTCTGCGGGCTGTTCGCGCCGTGGGTGGCGCCGTACGGCTTCGCCCAGACCTCCGCGAACGGCGTCGACTTCCCCAAGCTGGCCCCGCCGAGCTCCCTGCACTGGCTCGGCACCAACGACCAGTTCTACGACATCCTCAGCCGGATGATCTGGGGTGCCCGGACCGCGCTCGAGGTGGTGGTCGCCGCCGTGGTCATGTCGGGCGTGATCGGCGTGCCGCTGGGCCTGGTCTCGGGATTCATCGGCGGATGGATCGACAAGGCGCTCGTCTTCATCATGGACGCGCTGTACGCGTTCCCCTCGTTGCTGCTCGCGATCGTGTTCTCCTTCCTCCTCAAGGACAAGTTCGGCAGCGGGATCATCGCGGTGGCCGTGTCGCTGACCGCCATCTACATCCCGCAGTACTACCGGGTCGTGCGCAGCACGACCGTCTCGGCGCGGGAGTCGACGTACATCGACGCGGCCCGCGCTCTCGGTGCGCGGCCGTTCACGATCATGCGCAAGTACCTCTTCGGCAACGTCGTGCAGTCGGTGCCGGTGCTCGGGACCCTCAACGCCGCGGACGCCCTGAGCACCCTGGCCGCCCTCGGCTTCCTGGGACTGGGAATCCAACCCACCCAGGCGTCGGAGTGGGGCTACGACCTGAGCCGGGCGCTCGACGACGCCCAGGCCGGCAACTGGCACCCGGCGTTCTGGCCCGGCCTGATGATCGTGATGCTGATCACCGGGCTCACGCTGGTCGGCGAGGGTCTCAACGAGTCCCTGAACCCGGCGCTGCGGCGGCGCCGCCTGCAGACGTTCACGTTCGGGCATCGCCACGAGCTCGAGGAGCGCGAGGAGGAGGTCGTGTGAGCCAGCTGCGTGATGCGAACCCGCTCGCGGACGGGCCGGTGATCGAGGCCCAGGACCTGAGGGTCTGGTACGCGACCGACCGCGGCCCGGTGCGAGCCGTGGACGGCGTGACCTTCTCGCTCCGGCGGGGCGAGATCCTCGGCCTCGTGGGGGAGTCCGGCTGCGGGAAGTCGACCCTCGGACGGGGGCTGATCGGCCTGCTCCCCGACGGTGCGCAGCGCGATGGCCAGCTGAGGTTCCAGGGCCGCGACCTGCTGTCCCTGTCGGCTCGCGAGCAACGCGACCTGCGCGGTCCGGACCTGGCGATGATCTTCCAGGAGCCCCTGACGCGGCTGAACCCGCTGATGCGGATCTCGGAGCACTTCGAGGAGACGTTGCACGTCCACGAGCCGGGTCTGAGCAAGGCGGAGATCCAGACCCGTGCTCTCGCCGTCCTCCGCCTGATGGGGATCCCTCCGACCCGCTACCGCGCCTACCCGCACGAGTTCTCCGGCGGGATGCGGCAGCGGCTGATGATCGCTCTCGCGCTGGTCCTGCGGCCGGCGTTCGTGGTCGCCGACGAGCCGACGACGGCGCTCGACGTGCTGGTGGAGGCGCAGATCATCCGGATCCTCCACGACCTGCGCTCGGAGTTCGACACCTCCTTGCTGCTGATCACCCACAACCTCGGCATCGTCGCCGAGGCGTGCGATCGGGTCGCGGTGATGTACGCCGGCGAGATCGTCGAGATCGGCGACGCCAAGCAGGTGTTCTCCCGTCCCCAGCATCCCTACACCCGCGAGCTGCTGCGATCGACGATCTCCCTGTCCACGACCGGGCTCCACTTCATCGACGGCGCACCGCCCGACCTGGTCGAGCCGCCGAGCGGCTGCCGCTTCCATCCGCGTTGCCCGGACGCGATGGCCGTGTGCGCCGTACGCCCGCCCGTCGACCGGGACCGCGGCGATGGTCACCGGGCCGCCTGCTGGGCCACCGACCTGGCGGAGGGTCTCGAGCTCGGCGAGTCGGAGCGGGCGCCCCTGAAGCGTGAGGAGATCAGCGTTGCCGACGAAGCCTGAGACCGTGCCCCTCGCCCGCGAGCGCTCCGCGACCGTGCTGGAGATCGACGACCTCGCCGTCCACTTCCAGCTCCAGGGCGGCGCGCTCTCTCGCCTGCTCGGGCTCAAGGGGCGACGTGTGAAGGCCGTCGACGGCGTCTCCCTGGCGATCGCGCGCGGCGAGGTGCTGGGGGTGGTGGGGGAGTCCGGATCCGGCAAGACCACCCTGGGCCGCGCCCTCCTCGGGCTGGCGCACACCACCAGCGGTTCGATCACCTACCACCACGCCGAGCGCGGCGAGCGCGTCGTGTCCGACATGCGCGGCGCCGAGCTCCGCAAGCTGCGCACCGACCTGCAGATGGTCTTCCAGGACCCACACGCGGCCCTCAACCCGTCGATGACGATCGAGGAGGCGGTCGGCCACCCGCTGGTGATCCACAACATCGCCAAGGGCGAGGAGCTTCGCAAGCGCGTCGAGGGGGCGCTGGAGCAGGTGGGGTTGGCGCCGGTCGAGCGGTTCATGACCAAATACCCGTCCGACCTGTCCGGCGGCCAGAAGCAGCGGGCGGTGATCGCGCGGGCGATCATCCTCTCGCCCGAGGTGATCGTCGCGGACGAGCCGGTGTCCATGCTCGACATGAGCGTCCGCGCGAAGATCCTCCAGCTGCTGCTCGACCTCAAGACGGAGCTCGGGCTCACCTACGTCTACATCACCCACGACCTGGCGAGCGCGAAGTACTTCTGCGACCGGATCGCGATCATGTACCTGGGCCGGGTCGTCGAGATCGGGCCGACGGACGAGATCTTCGCCAACCCGCGGCACCCCTACACCAAGGCGCTCCTGGCGGCGATCCCGGAGCCGGACCCGGAGCGGATGCTGCCGCGCAACCTGCCGCGCGGCGAGATCCCGGACGCCGCCGAGCCGCCCCTGGGCTGCTCGTTCCATCCCCGGTGCCCCGAGGCCGTGGCCGAGTGCGGGTGGGAGTCGCGCGACCTGCGCGCCCTCATCGAGACGCACTGGACACGGCCCGACGCGGCGTACGACGAGGAGCAGGCGGTGCTCGGCGACCTCGGCCAGCTGGACGACCCCTCGGTGACGGCCAACGTCGGGCGCGGGGGCAGCGACCAGGTCCGCGCGATCCTCGACACGATCCGGGCCGAGGACCGCGACGAGCCCCTCTGGACCGGCGTCGAGAGCATCGACCCCGAGGGTTCCGGCGTCAAGGTGCGCTTCCGTGAGGCCGACTCCCCGGCCCTCCGACGCGCCGGCCGGGTCGACGTCGCGTGTGTCCTGTACCCCGAGCAGCCCGGCGCCTGACGGGCTGACCCCGTCGTCGGGCGACCGGAGTCCTAGTACCAGCGGCCAATGGTGCCTCCGACCCTGTATCCGGGATCCTGGGGGTACACAGACCACGATCAGGAGCTCCATCATGAAGACTCGCACCGCGCTCGCGGCGCTCACCCTCTCGGCACTGGCCCTGCCGCTTGCGGTCACTGCCCCTGCCTCGGCGAGCCACGGCGGCGGTGCACACCGCAACCACGGTGGTTGCGGAGGCGCGGCGATCTGGAGGGTCAAGGCCAAGCTCGACAACGGCGGCATCGAGTTCGAGGGTGAGGTCGACAGCAACCACCGCGGCCAGGGCTGGCACTGGACGATCAAGCACAACGGCAGCATGTCGGCGAAGGGTTCGAGCACGACCAAGGGCGTCAGCGGCTCCTTCACGGTGCGCCGCGTGATGGTGAACCTCGCGGGGACCGACCACTTCGTGTTCCGTGCCGAGCGTCGCGCGACGGGCGCGGTATGCCGTGGGACCATCTCCCTCTGAGCACCGACACAGGCCCTTCCCGCCTGCGTCAGGGAAGGGAGCACGGGGTGAAGAGGGTGCTGCGCAACCCCGTGGTGCAGTTCCTCGTGGCCAGCCTCCTGCTGTTCGGGGTGATCTGGTGGGGGACCGGGCGGCTGTCGCAGACCGCAGCCCGCAACGAGGCCCTCACCGATGCACGCGTCAGCACGGAGCTGCTGGCCAACTCCGTGGCGGCGCCCAACATCACGGAGAAGATGGCGGACGGCGACCCGGGAGCCATCGACCGCTTCAAGCGTGCGGTCGGCGACGACCTGCACCCGACGGCGGCCCCCGTCACGCGGATCAAGATCTGGAAGAGTGACGGCACCGTCATCTACAGCGACCAGCCGGAGCTGATCGGCCAGAACTTCAAGCTCGACCCGGAGCAGATCCACGTCCTCAACAGCGGCGACACCGAGGGCAGCGTCTCCGACCTGCGACGTAGCGAGAACGAGTTCGAGACCGAGGAGGACGGGCTGCTCGAGGTGTATACCCGGATCGACTCGCCCAAGGGCAAACCGTTGCTCTTCGAGGCGTACTACCCCATCAAGAACGTCCAGGACCGGGCGTCGGAGGTGCTCACGCCGTTCCGGCGGATCAGCACGCTCGGGCTGCTCGCGATCCTGCTCCTCGGTGTTCCCATGATCTGGGTGCTGACCCAGCGCCTCACGCGCGCCAGCCGGGCACGTGAGCGGTTGATGGAGCGGGCGATCGACTCCTCGGAGGCCGAACGGCGCCGGATCGCCCGCGACCTCCACGACGGCGTGGTGCAGGAGCTGGCCGGCACGGCCTTCGCGCTCTCGGGCGCCGCCCGCGAGCCCAGCGTCTCGAGCGAGCTCCGCGCCGACCTGGTCCGTGCCAGCGAGGCGCTGCGCCGGACCCTTCGCCAGCTGAGGTCGCTGCTGGTCGAGATCCACCCACCGGGGCTGAACGCCAGTGGCCTCGGGGCGGCGCTGGAGGACCTCACCGCCCAGGCGGCGAGCTCCGGAGTCACGCCGACCGTGACCGTGGAAGGGATGGACGGCACGTCGGACCACGTGGTCGCGCTCGTCTGGCGGGTGGCCCAGGAGGCGATCCGCAACTCGGTGCGCCATTCCGGGGCCAGCACGGTCCATGTCGACGTGCTCGGTGTCGGACGGCAGGTCAGCCTGACCGTCTGCGACGACGGAGCCGGCTTCGACCCCGGCACGGCGGGTCGTCAGGACTCCTACGGCCTGAGAGGGTTACAGAGCCTCGTGCAGGACGGAGGTGGGACCCTGCAGGTGGAGTCGGCGCCCGGCGCCGGGACGACGGTGAGATTGGTGGTGGACCGGGGATGACCGACGAGATGATCCGCGTCGTGATCGTGGACGACCACGCAGTGCTGCGGGCGGGGCTCGACCAGCTGCTCGGCGGCGAGTCGGATCTCGAGGTGGTCGGTACGGCGTCCTCGGGTGAGGAGGCGATCGACCTCGTGCGCGAGCTGCGTCCCGACGTGGTCCTCATGGACCTGCAGATGCCCGGCGTCGACGGCGTCAGCGCGACTCGCACCATCGTCGGCGAGCAGCTGGCCGACGTCCTGGTGCTCACGTCGTACTCCGACGCGGAGCGGATCGTGGGCGCCCTCGATGCCGGTGCGATGGGCTACCTGCTCAAGGACGCCGAGCCCGACGAGGTCCTGCGCGGCATCCGGGCCGTGGCCCGGGGCGAGTCACCGATCAACCCGCGTGCGGCCCGTGAGCTGCTCGGGGCCCGGCGTACGACGGGGGTCTCGGCCGCGGACCTGACCCCGCGCGAGAGCGAGGTGCTGGTCCTGGTGCGGCAGGGGCTCGCCAACAAGCAGATCGCGCGGCGCCTGGGCATCTCCGAGCGCACCGTGAAGGCGCACCTGACCTCGGCCTTCCAGCGGATCGGGGTCGTGGACCGGACGCAGGCCGCGCTCTGGGCCGAGCGCAACGGCCTCGGGGGCTGAGCGGCGCGTCTCGAAACCGATCGGGGCAGGTCCCGGGTCAGGGCGCCGTGACGGAGACGTCGAGGTCCTCCGCGGTCAGCTCGCCGCTGCCGCCCACGCGATCGGGGAGCGGCGGTGGGGTGCCACCGAACTCGGGGCACAGCTCCTGGAAGGAGCACCAGGCGCAGAGCTTGGTGCGCTGGGGCCGCCAGTCGCCCGTCTCCTCGGCGTGCCGGATCGCCCGCCAGATCGCCTCGACCTTGCGCTCGGTGGCACGGAGGTCGGCCTCGTCGGGCACGTAGCGCAGCATCTCGCCGTTGCCGAGGTAGACGAGCTGGAGCATCGCCGGCACGACGCCCCGCGTGCGCCACAGGACGAGCGCGTAGAACTTCATCTGGAACAGCGCCTTGGCCTCGAACATCTCGCCGGGCGATCTTCCCGTCTTGTAGTCGACCACCCGGAGCGCCCCGTCGGGCGCGACGTCGAGTCGGTCGACGAAGCCCCGCAGCAGGAGCCGGGACTCCAGCAGCGTCTCGACGTAGAGCTCGCGCTCGGCGGGCTCGAGTCGGCGCGGGTCCTCCAGCGTGAAGTAGCGGTCGAGCACCACCCGGCACGAGCCGAGCCACTCCGCGATGTCGGGACCCTCGTCGGTGAACATGGTGGCGAGGTCGGGCTCGGCCGCCAGCAGCGTGTCCCACGTGGGGACGAGCAGGTCACGTGCCTGGTCGGGGGTGCGGTCGTGGGCGGGGAGGTCGAAGAGGTCCTCGAGCACCTTGTGCACGAGGGTGCCGCGCAGCGCGTCGGCCGACGGCTCCTCGGGCAACCGGTCGATGGTGCGGTAGCGGTAGAGGAGGGGGCAGGTCATGAAGTCGGAGGCGCGGCTCGGGGAGAGCGCACCGAGGACGTCCACCCCGTCGACCGGGGTCGACCGGAGCTCGGCCGGGGAGACCGCGGGACTCGACGTGCTGCTCATGCCACGAATCTAGGCGAGGCCGCCGACAGCGCGTGGAAGCCGCGCGCCGTACGGCGGTCGGTTAGCCTCGACATATGAGTGACGACCGCGGCACCCGCGCCCCGGTCCGGCGTCCACCGGGGACCTTGAAGGTCGGGTCGATCGCGGGCAGCGACGTCCTCATCAGCCGCTCGTGGTTCCTGATCGCCGCCCTGATCGCGGTGATGGTGGCCCCCGCGGTCGACAGGGCGGAGCCCGGGCTCGGCGGCCTGAAGTACGTCGCCGGGCTGATGCTGGCGGTGCTCCTCTACCTCTCGGTGCTCATCCACGAGGCCTCCCACGCCCTGGTCGCCAAGCACTTCGGGCTGCCGGTCACCTCGATCACGCTCCACTTCCTCGGCGGCATGACGTCCATCGACGGCGAGCCCGCCAGCCCGCGGCAGGAGTTCTGGGTCTCGGTCGTCGGTCCGATCTCGTCCCTGGCGGTGTCGGGCGTCGCCTTCGGGGTGGCGCTGGTGGCGCCCGGCGGACTGATCGGGCTCGCCGTCAACGGGGTGGCCTTCACCAACCTGCTCGTCGGCGTGATCAACCTGGTCCCGGGGCTGCCGCTCGACGGCGGGCGGGTGCTCAAGGCCGTCGTGTGGAAGGTCAGCGGCGACACCCACCGCGGCACCATCGTCGCGGCGTGGGGCGGCCGGTGCGTCGCGGTGCTGGCGTTCGGATGGCCGCTCCTGGTCAGCCGGATCTACGACCAGCCCGTCTCCGCGATCGACTTCATCTTCGCCGGTGTGATCGCCGTGTTCCTCTGGACCGGCGCCACGGCCGCTCTCCAGTCCGCGAAGGTCCGGTCCCGGATGCCGTACCTCGTCGCCCGCGACCTGGCACGACGGACGCTGACCGTCCCCGGAGAGCTACCGCTCGCCGAAGCCGTACGCCGCGCCCAGGAGGTCGAGGCGGGCAGCATCGTCACCGTCACGCCCGCCGGCGTCCCGATCGGGGTCGTCAACGAGACCGCCCTGATGTCGGTGCCCGTCGACCGCCGCGCCTGGGTGCCGGTCTCCTCGGTCACCCGCACCCTCGACGACGGGCTCAGCCTGCCGGTGGGCATCGGCGGCGAGGACCTGATCCGCGCCATCAGCTCCCGGCCCGCGGGGGAGTACCTCCTCCTCGACCCCGACGGCACCATCTTCGGCGTGCTCTCCACCGCCGACGTCGACCGGGCGTTCCGCGCCAGCGTCTGAGCCTGTGGGGTGTCGCCGAGGTGCGCGGTTTGGTCCCAAACCGCAACTCTGGGGGCGCTGAACGTGCGGTTTGGTACCAAACCGCATCCCCCGCGGCGACCCCGCTAGGGTCGCGGCCATGTCCGACGACGCTCCCGAGACCGCCCGGCCCGACGTCCCGGCCGAGGCCTGGTCGGGTGTCCACCGCGGGCCCCTGCGGGCGGGGGAATGGGTGCGGCTGGTCGACCAGAAGGGCCGGCGCCACAACATCGAGCTGACGCCTGGCAAGCGGTTCTTCTCCAACCGCGGCCACCTCGAGCACGACGAGCTGATCGGCCGCGACGAGGGCTTCACGGTCGCGTCGTCGTCGGGTGGGGAGTACCTCGTCTTCCGGCCGCTCCTGAGCGAGTTCGTGGTCTCGATGCCGCGCGGTGCGGCGGTGGTCTACCCCAAGGACGCCGCGCAGATCGTCGCCATGGTCGACATCTTCCCGGGAGCGGACGTCGTCGAGGCCGGCGTCGGGTCCGGCGCCCTGACCTGCTCCCTGCTGCGCGCGGTCGGGCCGCACGGCCGGGTGTCGTCGTACGAGCGGCGCGAGGAGTTCGCCGACGTCGCGCGCGCCAACGTCACCCAGTTCTTCGGCGGCGACCACCCGGCGTGGAGCCTCACGATCGGTGACCTCGCCGAGTCGCTGCCCGCGTCGGGCGAACGGGCCGACCGGGTGATCCTCGACATGCTCGCCCCGTGGGACTGCCTCGACGCTGCCGCCGGCGCTCTGCGCCCCGGCGGCATCGTCTGCGCGTACGTCGCGACCACGACGCAGCTGTCCCGGTTCGTCGAGACCGTCCGCCTGCACGGTGGCTTCACCGAGCCGTCCGCCTGGGAGTCGCTCGTCCGCGACTGGCACGTCGAGGGCCTGGCGGTCCGGCCGGGCCACTCGATGATCGGTCACACGGCCTTCCTGGTGACCGCGCGGCGGATGGCGCCCGGGCAGCGACCACCCCTGAAGAAGCGCCGTCCGGCGCCGGGCGCCTACGGTCCCGACTACACCGGTCCGCGGCCGCCCGGCGTACCCGAGGAGCCCGTCGCGGAGTGAAGCCGTCGCCGGGTCACGCCTGGCATCGAGATCAAATCGTGAGAAACGCGTGCAGATGCGGGCGTGAACGGGGACCGTGGACGAGTAGGGTCGATCCAGGAGGTGGGACGCATGAGCAGTGGTCAGGACGCCTCGAACGGCGCGGAGCGAAGCGCGCGCGAGCTGGCCGAGCAGGTGAGGTTCCTCGAGTCCGAGGTGACCGACCTTCGGCGCCGCCTGTCCGACTCGCCCGCCCAGACCCGCGGTCTGGAGCTCCGTCTCGCCGACACGCAGCGGTCGTTGTCGGCCGTCACCTCCCAGAACGAGCGCCTCGCCCAGACCCTCCGCGAGGCCCGTGACCAGATCATGAAGCTGAAGGAGGAGGTCGACCGGCTCGCGCAGCCGCCCGCCGGCTTCGGCACCTTCATCCAGCGCAACGACGACGACTCGGTCGACGTCTTCACCGGCGGCCGCAAGCTGCGGGTCAACGTGAGCCCGGGCGTCGAGCTCGAGGCGCTGGTGCGCGGCCAGGAGGTCATGCTCAACGAGGCCCTCAACGTCGTCGCCGCGCTCGACTTCGAGCAGGTCGGCGAGGTCGTGATGTTCAAGGAGCTGCTCGCCGACGGCGAGCGTGCCCTGGTCATCGCGAACGCCGACGAGGAGCGCGTCGTACGACTGGCCGACCCCCTCAAGGCCGACGCCGCTGCGCGCCGGCGACTCGCTGCTGCTCGACAGCCGCGCCGCCTACGCCTACGAGCGGGTGCCGAAGTCCGAGGTCGAGGAGCTGGTCCTCGAGGAGGTGCCCGACATCGAGTACGGCTCGATCGGCGGCCTGCGCAGCCAGATCGACGCCGATCCGCGACGCCGTCGAGCTGCCCTACCTCCACCCCGAGCTGTTCCTCGAGCACAAGCTCAAGCCGCCCAAGGGCGTCCTGCTCTACGGCCCTCCGGGCTGCGGCAAGACGCTGATCGCCAAGGCCGTCGCGAACTCGCTGGCCAAGAAGGTCGCCGCCAAGACCGGCCAGGAGGGGAAGTCCTACTTCCTCAACATCAAGGGCCCCGAGCTGCTCAACAAGTACGTCGGCGAGACCGAGCGCCACATCCGCCTGGTCTTCCAGCGCGCCCGCGAGAAGGCGAGCCACGGCACCCCCGTGATCGTGTTCTTCGACGAGATGGACTCCCTGTTCCGCACCCGCGGTTCCGGTGTCTCCTCCGACGTCGAGAACACCATCGTCCCGCAGCTGCTCAGCGAGATCGACGGCGTCGAGGCCCTGGAGAACGTGCTCGTGATCGGTGCCTCCAACCGCGAGGACATGATCGACCCCGCGATCCTGCGGCCCGGCCGGCTCGACGTGAAGATCAAGATCGAGCGACCGGACGCCGAGTCCGCCCGCGACATCTTCAGCAAGTACCTCATCCCCGAGCTGCCGCTGCACGCCGACGACCTCGCCGAGTTCGGCGGCAACCGGGTCGCGTGCGTCGAGGGCATGATCCAGGCCACGGTCGAGCGGATGTACACCGAGACCGAGGAGAACCGCTTCCTGGAGGTCACCTACGCCAACGGTGACAAGGAGGTCCTGTACTTCAAGGACTTCAACTCCGGCGCGATGATCCAGAACATCGTCGACCGGGCCAAGAAGATGGCGATCAAGGACTTCCTCGAGCACGACCAGCGCGGCCTGCGGGTCCAGCACATGCTCCAGGCCTGCGTGGACGAGTTCAAGGAGAACGAGGACCTCCCCAACACCACCAACCCCGACGACTGGGCGCGGATCTCCGGCAAGAAGGGCGAGCGGATCGTGTTCATCCGCACCCTGATCACCGGCAAGCAGGGCACCGAGCCCGGGCGGTCGATCGACACGGTGGCCAACACCGGTCAGTACCTGTAGGCCGGGGCCGGGCTCCTTGCGTTGACCGGCTGACGATCTCGTCGCAGCCCCCTGGCCTCCTTGGCCGGGGGGATGCTGCGCGTAGGCTCGCTCCGTGACCGTACGCCGGGTGATGGGCATCGAGATCGAGTACGGCATCTCGGTGCAAGGCCAGCCCGACGCCAACCCGATGGTCGCCTGCTCGCAGGTGGTCAACGCCTACGCGAGCGCCACCATCAAGGCGCGCCGGGCCCGCTGGGACTTCGAGGAGGAGTCGCCGCTGCGCGACGCCCGCGGCTTCGACCTGAGCCGGCAGCTCGCCGACCCCAGCCAGCTCACCGACGAGGACCTCGGCCTGGCCAACGTGATCCTCACCAACGGCGCCCGGCTGTACGTCGACCACGCCCACCCGGAGTACTCCACGCCCGAGGTGACCACGCCGCTCGACATCGTGCGGTGGGACAAGGCGGGGGAGCAGGTCATGCTCGACGCCGCCCGGATGGCGGCGCTGACCCCGGGCAGCACCCCGATCCACCTCTACAAGAACAACACCGACAACAAGGGCGCGTCGTACGGCGCCCACGAGAACTACCTGATGAGCCGGGCGACGCCGTTCGCCGACATCGTGCGTCACCTCACGCCGTTCTTCGTGAGCCGGCAGGTGGTGGTCGGGCTCCGGCCGGGTCGGGATCGGGCAGGACGGCCGCGAGCACGGCTTCCAGCTCAGCCAGCGCGCCGACTACTTCGAGGTCGAGGTCGGGCTCGAGACCACGCTCAAGCGACCGATCATCAACACCCGCGACGAGCCGCACGCCGACCCGGAGAAGTACCGCCGGCTGCACGTGATCATCGGCGACGCCAACCTGGCCGAGATCTCGACGTACCTCAAGGTCGGCACGACCTCGCTGGTGCTCGCGATGATCGAGGACCGCTTCATCACCAGCGACTTCGGCATCGACGGCCCGGTGGCCGCGCTGCGCGCGGTCTCCCACGACCCGACGCTGCGCGAGCTGATCCCGATGAGCGACGGGCGCAAGCTGACCGCGATCCAGCTCCAGGAGGAGTACCTCGAGCTCGCGCGCAAGTACGTCGACGACCGGCTCGGCTCCGACGCCGACGCGCAGACCGTCGACGTGCTCGAGCGCTGGGAGTCGGTGCTCGACCGGCTCGCAGCAGGACCCGATGCTGTGCGCCCGTGAGCTCGACTGGGTGGCCAAGCTGAAGCTGCTGAACTCCTACCGCGACCGCGACGGCCTCGACTGGGACAGCGCCAAGCTGCAGCTGATCGACCTACCAGTACAGCGACGTCCGCCCCGACAAGGGGCTCTACCACCGGCTCGTCGCAGCTCGGGCGGATCGACCGGCTGCTCGACGACGCCTCCGTCGAGCGCGGCCATGCACGCGCCGCCCGAGGACACCCGCGCCTACTTCCGCGGCCGCTGCCTGGAGAAGTACGCCGACTCCGTCGCCGCCGCCTCGTGGGACTCGGTGATCTTCGACCTGCCCGGGCGCGAGTCGCTCCAGCGGGTGCCGACCATCGACCCGCTGCGCGGCTCGAAGGCGCATGTCGGCTGCCCTGATCGACCGCTGCGACACGGCCGAGGAGCTCTTCCGCGCGCTGACCCGCTGACCCGCCTCGCGGCGTGGGTCGAGCGGCTAGGGTGAAGACATGGCCCAGGAGCAGAAGCAGCCTCGCAAGTCGGGCGAGTCCGAGGACGTCACCGAGGTCGCGCCCGAGACCGATGTCGCCGAGCGCAAGGAAGCCTTGGACGACGACGTCGACGCGATCCTCGACGAGATCGACGACGTGCTCGAGACCAACGCCGAGGACTTCGTGAAGTCGTTCATCCAGAAGGGCGGCCAGTGACGATGCCTGACTCGCCGCCTGCCGGCGTCGTTCATGACGCCCGGCACCTCGAGCTTCGCCGACTTCCTGGCGGTGGAGTCGCCCGACCTGCTGCCGTCACGCCGCGCCGTACCCCAGGGTCACGCGGGTGACCTCGCGCCCGCACGGCACGACGATCGTCGCGGCGACCTTCGCGGGCGGCGTGGTGATGGCCGGTGACCGGCGCGCCACGATGGGCAACATCATCGCCCAGCGCGACATCGAGAAGGTCTTCCCGGCCGACGAGTACTCCTGCGTCGGCATCGCCGGCACGGCCGGCCTCGCGGTCGAGCTGGTCCGGCTGTTCCAGACCGAGCTCGAGCACTACGAGAAGATCGAGGGCATGACCCTGTCGATGGACGGCAAGGCCAACCGCCTCGCCGCCCTGATCCGGGCCAACCTCGGGATGGCGATGCAGGGACTCGCCGTCGTCCCGCTGTTCGCCGGCTTCGACCTGTCGACGAGCTCGGGCCGGATCTTCTCCTACGACGTCACCGGCGGCCGCTACGAGGAGACCGCGTTCCACTCGGTCGGCTCCGGCTCGATGTTCGCGCGCGGCTCGCTGAAGAAGCTCTACCGCGACGACCTCGCCCAGGACGAGTGCGTGACCGCGATCGTGCAGGCGCTGTACGACGCCGCCGACGACGACTCGGCGACCGGCGGCCCCGACCTGACCCGGCGGATCTTCCCGGTCGTCCAGGTGATCACCGCCGAGGGCGGCCACCGGATCCCCGACGCCGAGGTCGCCGCGATCGCCGACGCCGTGATCGCCGGCCGGATGAACCGTCCCGACGGCCCGGCCGCGGCCCTGACCTGAGCGCGTCCCGACTCCGCTCGACAACCTAGGATCCCGTCATGAGCATGCCGTTCTACGTCTCGCCCGAGCAGCTGATGAAGGACCGGGCCGACTTCGCGCGCAAGGGCATCGCCCGCGGGCGCTCGGTGGTCGTCGTGCAGTACGCCGACGGGATCCTGTTCGCCTCGGAGAACCCCTCGCAGGCGCTGCACAAGGTCAGCGAGATCTACGACCGGATCGCGTTCGCGGCGGTCGGGTCGCTACAACGAGTTCGAGAACCTCCGGATCGCCGGCGTCCGCCTGGCCGACATGCGCGGCTACGCCTACGACCGGCGCGACGTCACCGGGCGCGGCCTGGCCAACGCCTACGCCCAGACGCTCGGCACGATCTTCTCCAGCGGCGGCGAGAAGCCCTACGAGGTGGAGATCTTCGTCGCCGAGGTCGGCGACAGCGCCGCAGACGACCAGATCTACCGGCTGACCTACCAGGGCCAGGTCACCGACGAGCACCGGCTACGCCGTGATGGGTGGCGCCGACGAGGTCGTCGCGTCGTACCTCGCGGAGCACTACACCGAGAACGCCTCGCTCTCCGACGCCCTGCACGTGGCGGTCGCGGCACTCGGGCACACCCCCGACGAGACCGGGGCGACGCGCGACCGGGTGATCCCGGCCGACGACCTCGAGGTGGCCGTGCTCGACCGCACCCGCACCCAGCCGCGGAAGTTCCGCCGGCTCGGTCCCGCACCGCTCCAGTCGCTCCTGGGCGACCGCGGGCCGACCGAGCATGCCGACCCCGCCCCCGGGGCCGACGGCACACCGGAGACTCCTGCCGAGCCCGGCCCGGACCAGCCCTCCGTCTGAGGCGATCGCCCTAGCCGGTCTGTTCAGCGTTCTCTGCGGTTTGGGACCAAACCGCAGACTTGATGGCCGATTTCATGCGGTTTGGGACCAAACCGCATCCACCGGAGCCATCAGAGAGCGCATGCTCCACAGCCGCGTGCGTCATGTCCGCGTCATGCTTGCCCGATTTGCCAGCCTGAAGGCATGAGATCCGAGGATGAGCCGATTCGCGGCGAGATCAGGGTTCGCGGCTTCCGACGCGTCAGTCACGGTCTGTTCCTTCCGGAGAATGCCGCGCTCGACGAGCAGGAGGAGTTTCTCCGAGACCTGGTCGCGTGGCGCCTGGTGCTGCCCGAAGGGGGAGTCTTCACTCACGTCACCGCAGCGTGGCTGCTCGAGTGGCGGCTCCCCTTGTTGCCCTCGCCGGCACCGGTTTTCGCGGCCGTACGGTGCGACGAACGACGACCGCGCCGAGCGGGTCTGGTGTGCTCGCGGTTGGTCGAGTACGACGAAAGCAGCTCCCGCCCCAGCGCGCGGGGACTACCGGTGGACACCACCGAGGAGATCCTCCTGAGGGCGGCGCGTGACCTCGGCCATCTCGATCTCGTCGTCCTGCTCGATTCAGCCAGGAGCCTGGGCCATCTGGACCCCCGGCGGCTGTCGACCGTCCTGACCAGCCGCAGGCCGGGCACCCGCGCCCTCGCTGCGGCGTACGCCGTCTCGGACCCGCGGTCGGAGTCGGCGGGAGAGACACTCCTGCGCATCTTCCAACGGGTCATGGAGGTCGACGTCGAGTCGCAGGTCGAACTCCGCGACACCGATGGGCAACTCATCGGAAGGGCGGACCTGATGGTGCGTGGCACTCGTGACATCCACGAGTACGACGGCGCGGGACACCGTTCGCGGCAGCAGCATCGCTCGGACCTGCGCCGGGAGCGCGCGCTGACGCAGGCGGGGTATCTGCGTCGGGGCTACACCCTGGACGACCTGGTGAACCACGACGCCGTGGTGATGCACGAGCTGGATCGAACGCTCGTACGCAGACATCGGCCGGAACGCCTGCGCCGGTGGCGTCGCATGGTCGAGTCCTCGACGTACTCGGAGTCTGGCCGGGCCAGGCTGCTCAATCGCTGGCGCCGATCCATGGGTGTGACCGATTGGGCATGAACCCCCGATGCGGACGGCACCATGTCTGCGGTTGGGGACCAAACCGCACGACTGACACCACCGCGGCGCGGGACGGCGACGGCAGGATCTCACCCGTCGGCATAGTCTGACTCCGTGGACCGGCGGATCTTCGGGATCGAGAACGAGTACGGCGTGACGTGCACGTTCAAGGGACAGCGCCGTCTGAGCCCCGACGAGGTGGCGCGCTACCTGTTCCGCAAGGTCGTCAGCTGGGGTCGCAGCTCCAACGTCTTCCTGCGCAACGGCGCCCGGCTCTACCTCGACGTCGGGAGCCACCCGGAGTACGCCACGCCCGAGTGCGACGACGTCGGCGAGCTGGTCACCCACGACAAGGCGGGGGAGCGGGTCCTCGAGGGGCTGCTCAAGGACGCCGAGCAGCGGCTCCACGACGAGGGCATCGCCGGCGACATCTACCTGTTCAAGAACAACACCGACTCCGCCGGCAACTCCTACGGCTGCCACGAGAACTACCTGGTCAGCCGCTCCGGCGAGTTCAACCGGCTGGCCGACGTGCTGATCCCGTTCCTGGTCACCCGCCAGATCGTGGTCGGGCGCCGGCAAGGTGACGCAGACCGCCCGCGGCGCGTCGTACGCCGTCAGCCAGCGCGCCGAGCACATCTGGGAGGGCGTCAGCAGCGCCACCACCCGCTCCCGCCCGATCATCAACACCCGCGACGAGCCGCACGCGGACGCCGAGCGGTTCCGCCGCCTGCACGTCATCGTCGGCGACTCCAACATGAGCGAGACCACCACCATGCTCAAGGTGGCCAGCTGCGACCTCGTGCTGCGGATGATCGAGGAGGGCGTGGTGATGCGCGACCTCACGATGGAGAACCCGATCCGCGCGATCCGCGAGATCAGCCACGACGTGACCGGTCAGCGCAAGGTCCGGCTGGCCAACGGCCGCGAGGCGAGTGCTCTCGACATCCAGCACGAGTACCTCTCCAAGGCGCGCAACTTCGTCGACCGGCGCGAGATCTCCACGCCGATCATCGAGCGGGCGCTCGACCTCTGGGAGCGCGGGCTGAAGGCCGTGGAGTCCGACGACCTGGGTCTGGTCGACCGCGAGCTCGACTGGGTCATCAAGTGGAAGCTGATCGACCGCTACCGCGCCAAGCACGGGCTGCCGCTGGGCCACCCCCGGATCGCCCAGCTCGACCTCGCCTACCACGACATCCGTCGCGACCGAGGGCTCTACTACCTCCTCGAGAAGCGCGGGGCCGTCGCCCGGGTGACCACCGACCTGAAGATCTTCGAGGCCAAGTCGGTGCCGCCGCAGACGACGCGGGCCCGCCTGCGGGGAGAGTTCATCCGGAAGGCCCAGGAGCGGCGCCGCGACTTCACCGTCGACTGGGTGCACCTCAAGCTCAACGACCAGGCCCAGCGGACGGTGCTCTGCAAGGACCCGTTCCGGGCGTACGACGAGCGGGTGCAGCGCCTCATCGACGGCATGTGACCCGCCCGGCGGCGTCTGCGGATGCCGTCACGATTGGGTCCCCCCGATATGGTGAGAAGTCCGTGTCGTCATCCGAAGGACCCCCTGTGCACCGTCGTACCCGTCTCCGTTTCCTGCCCGTCGTCCTGATCGCGACGGCGGTCGCCCTCGCCGGGTGTGGGAGCAGCGCCAGCTCGTCGCCCTCGGCGGCCGCGAGCCCGTTGGACGCCGTCACCATCAGCGGCGACGTCGGCACGGCTCCGACGGTCAAGTGGAACAGCAAGATGACCGCCGACGACGTCCAGAACACCACGCTCACCAAGGGCGACGGGGCCACCGTCGAGACGGGTGACCAGGTCACGACGCAGATCTGGATCGGCAACGGCTTCAGCCAGAACACGGCGTACAGCACCTACGACCAGGGCGGCCCGCAGACCCTCACGGTCGACAGCAACCTGAGCCCGGTGCTCGCCGACGCGATGACCGGTGCGACCGTCGGCTCCCGGATCGCGGTGACGGCGCCTGCCGACAAGCTCTTCGGAGAGAGCGGCAACGCCCAGCTCAAGATCGGCAACAAGGACCCGATCCTGGTCATCATCGACGTCATCAGCAAGCCGAAGCCGCCGTTGAAGGGTCCCGAGGGCAAGCCGAAGCCCTCCCCGGCGTGGGCTCCGAAGATGGTCACCAAGGGTGACGAGGTGACGTCCCTCGACTTCACCGGTACGCCCAAGCCGAACGGCAAGCTCCGCTCGGCCGTGCTGATCCAGGGCACCGGTGCGACCGTGAAGAAGGGCCAGCACGATCACGGTCAACTACCTCGGCCAGGTCTACAAGGCCAAGAAGCCGTTCGACGAGAGCTACAGCGAAGACCCCGGCCACCTTCGCGATCGGCACCGGCGCGGTGATCACCGGCTGGGACAAGACCCTCGTCGGGCAGAAGGTGGGCAGCCGGATGATCCTCGCGATCCCGCCCAAGGAGGGCTACGGCAAGAAGCGGCAAGCCGGAGGCGGGCATCAAGGGCACCGACACGATGTACTTCGTGGTCGACATCCTCGGCGCCTCCTGAGCACCATGGGGGCCATGTCGTCACGGAGTCCCCGATGAGTCCGCAGGTGAGCAACGCGTCCAAGACCGAGCGCCTGCTCAACCTGCTCATCATGCTGCTCGTCCAGCGGAACTACGTCTCCAAGGAGCGGATCCGCGCGATCCTGTACGCCGAGGCCTCCGACGACGCGTTCGAGAAGATGTTCGAGCGCGACAAGGAGGAGCTCCGCAGCCTCGGTGTCCCGATCGAGGTGGGCCAGATGGACGCCTACTTCGACGACGAGCCGGGCTACCGGGTCCGGGCCGACGAGTTCGCCCTCCCCGAGATCTCCCTGGAGTCCGACGAGGCCTCCGTCGTGGCCCTGGCGACCAAGGTCTGGGAGCACGCGCGGCTGGCCGAGGCGACCACGGACGCCGTCAGCAAGCTCTCCGCGGCCGGGCTCGCGCTCGACCTGACCGCCCTCGACATCGCCCAGCCCCGCCTGAGCGCCGACGAGCCGGCGTTCGACGTGTTCTGGGAGGCCACCGTGGCCCGCCGCCCGGTCACCTTCGACTACCGGCGGCCCGGCTACGACGCGCCGCTCACCCGACACCTGCAGCCGTGGGGCGTCGTCCGTTTCTCCGGGCGCTGGTACGTCGTCGGCCTCGACACCGACCGCGGCCAGGAGCGGGTGTTCCGGCTGTCGCGGGTCGTCGGGCAGGCCAAGGCCACCGGCGCTCCCGGCTCGTTCGAGATCCCGGCCGGCACCGACGTCCGTGAGTCGGCCCGCCGCCTGGCGCCCGCCGCGCCGTCCGAGGAGGCGGTCGTGCTGGTCAGGCCCGGCGCCGGAGCGGTCCTGAGGCGGGCCGCGGCGACCGTCGAGGCCGACGTCGACGGCCCCGACGACGTCACCCCGTGGGACCGGCTCCGCCTGCCGGACGGAGCCCAGGCCGACGAGCTGCTCGTGCTCGGGCCCGACGTCTACGTCGAGCAGCCTGCGTCCCTGCGCGACGAGGTCGTCTCGCGTCTGCGCGCGGCCGCCGGAGTGCCGGCATGAGCACCGCGCGCACGACGGTGACCGCGGGCGCCGCCCGCGACCAGGTCGGTCGTCTCCTGCGGCTGGTGCCCTACCTCCACGGTCGCGAGCAGGTGCCGCTCGACGAGGCCGCCCGCGTGATCGGCGTACCTCCCGAACAGCTCGAGAAGGACCTCCGCGTCCTGTTCCTGTGCGGCCTCCCGGGCGGCTACCCCGACGACCTGATCGACGTCGACCTCGAGGCGCTCGAGGGCGACGGACTGATCCGGGTGTCCAACGCCGACTACCTCGCCCGGCCGCTGCGCCTGACCCCGACCGAGGCGACCGCGATCATCGTCGCCTCTGCGAGCCCTGCGGGCGGGCGCGGACGGCGAGACCCGCGGGCGTCGTCGACCGCGCCCTGGCCAAGCTCGAGGATGCCGCCGCCGGCGCGCCGACGCTGGTGGACCCCGGCGACGACCTCCCGTCCACGCTCGCCCTCCGCGGTCAGCTCGAGGACGCCATACGCCGCGGGCGGCAGATCCGTCTGACCTACTACGTCCCGGCCCGCGACCAGGAGTCCGAGCGGGTCGTCGACCCGCACCGCGTCGTGTCCCACCACGGCGTCGACTACCTCGACGCCTGGTGCCACAGCGCCGACGCCCCCCGCCTGTTCCGGCTCGACCGGATCCACGAGGCGCACGTCCTCGACAGTGCGGTCGTGACCGAGCCGGCGCAGCCGCGCGACCTCTCCGACGGCGTCTTCGGCGGCAGCGACGAGGCGACGCTGGTCACGGTGCGGCTCCACCCCGACGCCCGGTGGATCGAGGAGTACTACTCCGTGCAGGACGTCAGGCCCGCCGGCGACGGCGGCTCGGAGGTCGACCTGCTGGTGGGCGACGAGCAGTGGCTCCAGCGGCTGCTGCTACGCCTCGCGCCGTACGCCGAGGTCGTCGCGCCGCCGCACTTCGCGAGTGGTGCCGGCCGATGCGATCCGGCAGGCTTTGGCCCTCTACGACCACCCCTCGGGCTAGACTTCGGGCGTCCGTCCATCTCACGTCAGGACCTCTCATGTTGTACCCGCTGATCGGTAGCCTGGGCACGCCGGAACTCCTGATCGTCCTGGCGATCGTCATCCTCATCTTCGGCGCCTCCAAGCTCCCGGAGCTGGCTCGCGGCAGTGGTCGCGCGCTGCGCATCTTCAAGGCCGAGACCAAGGGCCTGATCGACGACGACGACGAGGACGGCCAGAAGACCGCGTCCCAGCGCGAGCTCGAGGCCCGCCAGGCCGCCGAGCGCGATGCGCTCGAGGCCCGCCAGGCCGCCGAGCGCGAGACCCCCGTGACCAAGCCGGTCGAGCGCCGCGACGACACCACCACCTGACCGAGGGCTGCGTTGTCCATCGTCGGTGTCGTCGACGTTCTGCGCGGCAAGCCGCACAACCCCGTCGGCCCCGACGGCCGGATGGCGCTGTCGGACCACTTCCGTGAGCTGCGCGCCCGGCTGATCCGGTGCGCGCTCCTGCTGGTGATCCTGTTCTTCGTCGCCATCTACTTCTACGACCAGCTGCTCGAGCTGGTCCAGCATCCCTACAACCAGGCACAGGAGCAGCTCCGCGGCACCGGGACCCGCACCGAGGCCGTCGTCAACGACGCCACGGGCGGTCTGCTGCTGCAGATGAAGCTGTGTGGAGTGGTCGCCCTGATCGCGGCGAGCCCCTACTGGCTCTACCAGATCTGGGCGTTCGTGCTGCCGGGGCTGCACCCCAACGAGAAGAAGTACACCCGGATGTTCGCGGGCATCGCCGGACCCGCTCTTCATCGGCGGTGTCGCCCTCGGGTACTACGTGCTCCCCAAGGGACTCTCGGTGCTGATCTCGTTCACGCCGAACGGCGTGACCAACCTGATCGACTTCACCAAGTACTTCTCCTTCCTGATGCGGATGCTGCTGGTCTTCGGCATCGCGATGGAGATCCCGCTCTTCGTGGTGCTGCTCAACCTCGCCGGCGTCGTGTCCGGGCAGCAGATCGGGCGGGCCAGGCCGTGGATCGTGATCGGCACCATGGTGTTCGCGGCCGTGGCCACGCCGTCGACCGACCCGTTCTCGATGCTGATGCTGGGCATCCCGATGCTGATCCTCTTCGGCCTGTCAGAGATCATCACCCGCATCCTCGACCGAGTCCGCGGCCGCGGGGCGCATCGTCCGGACGCCACCGACCAGTGGGCGGACGACCAGGCCTCGCCGCTGTGACCCCAGGCCCGCACGAGCCCCCGTCGTACGACGAGCTCGACCCGTTCGACCTGCCCGGCTGGCTGGGGGAGCGGGAAGTGACCTGGACCTCCGAACGCGGCATCACCGCCGGCCACCGGGTGGAGGGCGCGCTGACCGCGCAGGGCGTCGACCCGCTCGCCGTGCGACCTGCTCGCGATCGACGACGCCTACCCCGAGCCGGTGGCCTCCGACGCGGTCCGGGTCCGGGCGCACCAGGTCTGGCAGTACGGCGAGGTCCTGCTGGTCGCGGACGCCGACCGGGTGGTGCTCGCGGTGCCTGGTTCGCGCCTCGACGCCGACCTCGCCCTGATCGCGATCGGTCGCCTCGGGCGGGCGGTCGGCGCCGCCTCCGGCTCGTACGCCGTGCGGCTCCGGGTCGACTGAGGACGTTCCGGCCCGGCGGAGCCGAGGCGGAACGACCGCAGGGAGCGCCGCTGCCCGCTTGCGGGCAAGGCGGCAGAGCACGTTCCGGCCCGACGGAGCCGTGGCGCAACGACCGCAGGGAGCGCCGCTGCCCGCGTGCGGGCAAGGCGGAAGACCCCCCGGTAGTCTGCGCGCGTGCCGACACGCGAGATCGCGCTGCTGACGAACCCGACCGCCGGCAAGGGCAAGGGTGGCCCCGTGCGCGACCGTGCCCTCGAGAAGCTGCGGGGGGCCGGGCTCGCGGTCCGCAGCCTCCAGGGCCGCGACGCCGACGAGGCGCTCGACCTGGCCCACCAGTGCGTGTCCGACGGCGTCGAGGCGCTGGTCGTGTGCGGCGGCGACGGCATGGTCCACCTGGCGGTCCAGGCGGTCGCCGCGACCACGACCCCCCTGGGCATCATCCCGTCGGGCACCGGCAACGACGTCGCCCGCTACTTCGACATCCCCCGCAAGGACCCCGAGGCGGCCGCCGATCTCGTCATCGCGGGCCGCACCCGGACCGTCGACCTGGCCCGCAGCGGGTCGCGCTACTTCGTCACGGTGCTCGCCGCCGGCTTCGACGCCGTCGTCAACGAGCGCGCCAACCGGATGACCTGGCCCAAGGGGCAGATGCGCTACAACATCGCGACCCTCGCCGAGCTCCGGGTCTTCGAGCCGCTTCCCTACACCCTCCAGATCGACGACCTGCAGCTCGAGCTCGAGGCGATGCTCGTCGCCGTCGGCAACGGGCCGTCGTTCGGCGGTGGCCTGCGGATCACCGAGGGGGCCTTGCTCGACGATGGCATGCTCGACGTGGTGATCATCAAGCCGATGTCGAAGGCCGGTCTGGTCCGGACCTACCCCAAGCTGTTCAAGGGCACCCACGTGACGCACCCGCAGTACGAGCACCACCTCGCCCGGTCGGTGACCGTCGCCGCGCCCGGGATCGTGTCGTACGCCGACGGCGAGCGGTTCGGTGCGCTGCCTCTCACCGTCGAGTGCGCCCCCGGCGCCCTGACCGTGCTCGCATGAGCACCAGGACGCACCCGGTCTTCGACACCTTCGCCGGGCAGTACGACTTCGCGCTCGACGACTTCCAGAGGCGCGCCTGCCACGTCGTCGAGGAAGGGCGCGGCGTCCTCGTCGCCGCCCCGACGGGATCCGGCAAGACGGTCGTCGGCGAGTTCGCCGTCCACCTCGCCCTCGAGACCGGCCGCAAGTGCTTCTACACCACCCCGATCAAGGCGCTGTCGAACCAGAAGTACCACGACCTGGTCGCGCGCTACGGCCCCGACCGGGTCGGCCTGCTCACCGGCGACATCACGGTCAACGGCGAGGCGCCGGTCGTGGTGATGACCACCGAGGTGCTGCGCAACATGCTGTACGCCGGCTCCGGGACGCTCGCGGGTCTGGGCTACGTGGTGATGGACGAGGTGCACTACCTGGCCGACCGCTCCCGCGGAGCGGTCTGGGAGGAGGTGATCATCCACCTCCCCGACTCGGTGGCCCTGGTCTCGCTCTCCGCGACCGTCTCCAACGCCGAGGAGTTCGGCGAGTGGCTCGCGACCGTGCGCGGCGACACCGACACCCTGGTCGAGGAGCGACGTCCGGTGCCGCTCTACCAGCACGTGCTGGTCGGCAAGCGGATGATGGACCTCTTCGCGACCTCCGACGTCGATGCGGCCGCCGGGTTCGTCAAGGAGGGTGCGCCGGTCAACGCCGAGCTGCTCCGGATCGCCCGGGACGACTTCGCCAGCACCCGGCTGCGCGACCGACGTTCACCCAAGGGGAAGGGCCCCCAAGGGCGCAACCGTGGCCGCCCGGTCGGCAACGGTCGCCGGGTCTGGATCCCCAGCCGGGTCGACGTCCTCGACCAGCTCGACGCCGCCGGGCTGCTGCCTGCCATCGTCTTCATCTTCAGCCGGGTCGGCTGCGACGCGGCGGTCCAGCAGTGCCTGCGCTCGGGGATCCGGCTGACGACACCGGACGAGCGCGACGAGATCCACGCGTTCGTCGAGGAGGCCTGCGCCGACCTCCCCGACGAGGACCGTCACGTCCTCGGCTACCACGACTTCCTCGACGGCCTGAGGCGCGGCGTCGCGGCCCATCACGCGGGCATGCTGCCGGCGTTCAAGCAGTGCGTGGAGCAGCTGTTCGTGCGCGGGCTCTGCAAGGCTGTCTTCGCCACCGAGACCCTGGCCCTGGGCATCAACATGCCGGCCCGCACGGTCGTCCTCGAGAAGCTCTCGAAGTGGAACGGCGAGACCCATGCCGACATCACGCCGGGGGAGTACACCCAGCTGACCGGACGTGCCGGGCGGCGCGGCCTCGACGTCGAGGGGCACGCGGTCGTCCTCTGGCAGCAGGGGATGAACCCGAGCGAGGTCGCCGGCCTGGCGTCGACGCGGACCTACCCGCTCCGCTCCAGCTTCCGCCCGTCGTACAACATGGCGGTCAACCTCGTGCACCAGGTCGGCCGTCTCCGGGCCCGGGAGCTGCTGGAGATGTCGTTCGCCCAGTTCCAGGCCGACAAGGCCGTGGTCGGGCTCGCACGCCAGCTGACGAAGAGCCAGGACGCCCTGCAGGGGTACGCCGAGTCGGCGGCCTGCGAGCGCGGCGACTTCATGGAGTACGCCGCCCTCCGTCACCGCGTCTCCGAGCTGGAGAAGGGGGCCGCGCGCGCCCGGAAGGCCGACCGTCGCGAGGAGGTGCTCCACTCGCTCGCGCGGCTCCATCGCGGTGACGTGATCGAGGTGCCGGGTGGGAAGTTCGCCGGCTTCGCGGTGGTGCTCGACCCCGGCGCCTCGTCGGACGGGCCGCGGCCGCAGGTGCTCACCGCCGAGCGTCAGGCGCGCCGGCTCAGCCTGCTGGACTTCCCGACCCCGGTGACGGCCACGACCCGGCTGCGGCTGCCGCGGGGCTTCAACCCGCGCAACCCGCAGATGCGGCGCGACCTGGCGTCGTCGCTGCGTGCGGCCACCCACAACCTCACCCCGCCCCCACCGAGCAGGCAGCGCGACCGCGAGGCCGTCTCCGACGACCCCCGGGTGGAGGAGCTGCGAGCGCAGCTGCGGGCGCACCCGTGCCATGACTGCCCCGACCGCGAGGACCACGCGCGGTGGGCCGAGCGGTGGTTCAAGCTCGACCGCGACGCGAAGACGCTGGAACGCCGGGTGGAGCAGCGCACCAACACCGTCGCCCGCCAGTTCGACCGGGTCTGCGAGGTGCTGGTCACGCTCGGCTACCTGGCCGACGACGACGTCACCGACCTCGGTCGCCCGCTGCGCCGGATCTACTCCGAGCTCGACCTGGTGGTCGCGGAGGCACTGCGGACCGGCGTGCTGGACCGGCTCGGCCCGTCCGGGCTGGCGGCGGCGCTGTCGACGCTGGTCTACGAGGCGCGGCGGCCCGAGGACGTCGTGTCGGCCCGGGTCCCGGGCGGCGACACCCGGCGGGCGATCGACGCGCTGGAGCTGCTGTGGCGCGAGCTGTCGGAGGTCGAGCGGCAGCACCGCCTCGACTTCCTGCGACGGCCCGACGCCGGGCTCGCGTGGGCGGCGTACCGCTGGTGCGAGGGCGACGACCTGTCCGAGGTGCTCGACGAGAGCGACCTGACCGCCGGCGACTTCGTGCGGTGGGTCAAGCAGCTGATCGACCTGTGCGGCCAGGTCGCGGATGCCGCCGGTGACGGCGCCCTCCGCACCACCGCTCGCGACGTCGTACGCCGGATCCGGCGCGGGGTCGTGGCAGTCGCGCCCCTGGAGGACTGACCCGGCCCCGGGCCTGCTCTCGGGGTCTCGGGGGATGTTGCGGTTTGGTCCCAAACCGCAGCATCCAGGCCCCGAAACCTGCGGTTTGGGACCAATCGGCAACCCGAAGGCGTTGCGCACCCCGCCCAGGGGCGAGAATGCGCGCATGGCCGACACGGAGCTCCTGGTGATCGGGGCGGGTCCCTACGCGTACTCGGCGGCGGCGTACGCCCGGGAGCGTGGGATCGGGACCCGGATCGTGGGGCGCCCGATGGGCTTCTGGCGCGACCAGATGCCGGCCGACATGTACCTGCGCTCCGGACGCGACTGGTCGCTCGACGCCACGGGGGAGCACACCTTCGCGGCGTACTTCGAGGAGCGGGGGCTCGACCCGCAGACCCACGACCCGATCCCGATCGGGGTGTTCCTCGACCACACCGACTGGTTCGCCGAGCAGAAGAGGCTCGGCGTCGAGGAGATCCTCGTCGACACGCTGACCCGGCCGAACGGTCTCTTCGAGGCGGCCATGAGCGACGGGTCCACGATCACCGCCGAGAAGGTCCTGGCCGCCCCGGGCATCGCGCACTTCGCGCACCTCCCCGAGTGGTACGACGACGTGCCCGCCGAGCGCCGGAGCCACACCAGCGGGCTGGTCTCCTTCGACGACCTCCGCGGGGCCCGGGTCGCTGTGATCGGTGGTCGCCAGAGCGCCTACGAGTGGGCCGCGCTGCTCTGCGACCACGGCGCCGAGCGGGTCGACGTCGTCCATCGCCACGACACCCCGGTCTTCGCCCGGGTGAGCTGGGAGTTCGTCAACGCCTACGTCGACCAGACGCTGGCCCACCGCGGCTGGTGGCGTGGTCTGACACCCGAGCGGCAGCAGGAGATCGCGCTGGAGTTCTGGCAGGTCGGACGGCTGACCCTCGAGCACTGGCTGGTGCCCCGACTGAGGCCCGACGTCGTCCACACCCACGCCCGTGCCACGGTGACGAGCGTGGCGGCCGACGACGCGTCGGTCACCCTCACCCTGTCCGACGGCGACCGGCTCGAGGTCGACCATGTCACCTGTGCCTCGGGCTACCGGTCCGACCTCGCCGCCGTGCCCTACCTCGCCGGCGTCCTCGACGCGGTGTCGGTCACCGACGGGTTCCCCGACCTGTCACCGGGGTTCGAGACCACCCTGCCCGGCCTCTTCGTCACCGGCTTCGCCTCCACGCGCGACTTCGGCCCCTTCTACGGCTTCACCAAGGGCTGCCCGTCGTCGGCGCGGATCGCCGTCGACGAGATGCTCCGCTGAGCGACCTCAGCCCGCCAGCACCGCTGTCAGGCGGCCCGGAGCGCTGCCGAGCCCCCACCGCTCGGCGAGCGCGTCGACGAGCGCGGGGTCGCGCGGCGCCGACGGGAGGGTCGCGTCGTACGACGCGAGGTCGATGTGGCGCGCCACGGCCACCACGGTCGGGGCCACCTCGAGGTAGTCGGCGGCGTCGAGGATCCGGCGCCGCGGTCCGGGCGACATGTCGGACTCCGGGTCGGCCGCCGCGGCGATGATCCCCTCGAGGTCGCCGAACCTCAGCAGCAGCGTGGCGGCCGTCTTCTCGCCGATCCCGGGCACCCCGGGCAGGCCGTCGGAGGCGTCGCCGCGCATCGTGGAGAAGTCGGCGTACTGGCTGGGGAGCACGCGGTACTTGCCCACCACGAACTCGTCGGTCACGCGCTCGTGGTTGCCCACCCCCTTGGCGATGTAGAGGATCCGCACGCCCGCCTTGTCGTCGACGAGCTGGAAGAGGTCGCGGTCGCCGGTGACCACGTCGACCGGCATCGGCGCACCCGTCGCCAGCGTGCCGATCACGTCGTCCGCCTCGTAGCCGTCGGCGCCCACCACGCAGATGCCGAACGCGTCGAGCACCTCGAGGATGATCGGCACCTGTCGCTCCAGCGGGTCGGGCACCTCCTCGATGTCGGGCTTCGGGCCGGGTCGCTCGGCGACCACCCGATGCGCCTTGTACGACGGGATCAGGTCGACGCGCCACTGCGGCCGCCAGTCGTTGTCCCACGCGCAGACCAGGTGCGTCGGCCGGTACTCGCCGACGAGTCGGCTGATGAAGTCCATGAACCCGCGTACGGCGTTCACCGGGGTCCCGTCGGGCGCGAGCACCTCGGGCACCCCGAAGAAGGCTCGGAAGTACATCGACGCGGAGTCGAGGACCATCAGTCGTTGTTCGGTCGCCACGAGGCCCGAGTCTGCCTCATCGCGGGCGCATCAGGACGCTAGGGTCGACGGCGTGGAGGAGACCGACCGCACCATCGTCCGGCTGCTTGCCGCCGACGGCCGGATGTCGTTCACCGATCTCGGGAAGGCCACGGGGCTGTCGACATCGGCGGTCCACCAGCGCGTCAAGCGGCTGGAGAAGCGTGGCGTGATCACCGGGTACGGCGCCGGCGTCGACCACGAGGAGCTGGGGCTGGCCCTGACCGCCTTCGTCTCGATCACGCCGATCGACCCGTCCCAGCCCGACGACTACCCCGAGCGGCTGCGCGACATCGAGGAGATCGAGTCGTGCTGGTCGGTCGCCGGCGAGGAGCACTACATCCTCAAGGTCCGGGTGGCGACGCCGTCCGCCCTCGAGCGGCTGATCGCGCGGATCCGGTCGGTGGCGAACGTCTCGACGCGCACCACGATCGTGCTCAGCACGCCGTACGAGAACCGCCCGGTCACCTAGGGCCGGTCGGCCGGTCAGGGGTCGCAGTCCTCGAGCAGCCGTGAGGCCCGGGCCAGACCGGCGCCCAGCTGCCGGTCGGCCGCCACGGGCCGAGCCGCTTCCTGCCGAGCCTCCGCCCGACCCGCGTGCAGCGCCGGCGTCGAGGCACGTTCGAGGCGTGCCGGCGCAAGGTGCACGACCCCGTCCACCCGGAGCACCCGGAGGCCGAGCAGCCGGGCGACGAGCCTGGTCTCGACGACGACCCCGTCGGAGAGGTGGCTAGCCGCGTCCGGTGCCAGCGTCCCCGGAGGACGGACCGCGCTCGAGCCGGGCGGCCAGGGTGCCGCGCTCGCCGTACGTCTCGAGGCGTTCCGCCGCCTGGCTCGCCAGTCGCCGTATCTGCTCATATCGCTCCCTCCCGGCCCTCGTGCCGACCACGTACCCGACGGCCAGCAGCCCGAGCGCACGCAGCTTCATGTCGACTCCGTCCGACGTCGGACCGCGCTCGCAACGGCGCTGGCCGCGGAGAGGGCCACCAGCGCGGCGCCGGCGGTGGCGCCGGAGCGAAGCGCCCGGGTCAGCACCGTGGACGAGATCGCGGCCGGCAGCACGCTGGGGGTCGCATGGGCGATCACGCTGGACTGCGGTCGTACGGCGTGTGTCACCGCCTCCACGATCTTCACTGCTTCTTCTCCAGTGCCGCTGCCAGCTGCTTCTTCGACATCGAGGAGCGTCCGGGGATGTCCCGTTCGGCGGCGAGGTGCAGGAGGTCCGCCCTCGTCAGCTCCGTCAGGACCGGCCGTTCGGTACGCCGGATGGTCCGGGTCACGTCCGCTGCCTCCTTCGCCGTCCGCTCCCGCAGGCCGTCGGCCTGCGAGACGGCGGCGTCCGCCTGCTTCTGGTCCTCACGCACCTGGGCCCTGATCCGCTCGGCGTCCTCCTTGGCGCGATCGGCCGCTTCCTGGGCGAGGACGGCTGCCTCCTCGGCCCGGGTCCTGGCCAGGGCCAGCCGTTCCGTCGCCTCCGTGTAGCGCTCCTGGGCCTCCTGCTGGGCCTGATCCGCCTCGGCGAGTGCCTGGGCAGTTCGGGCCTGCGAGGCCTCCTCCTCCGCGGTGCGGACCCGGTCTGCGTCGGCCTCGGCGTCGCGGCGTACTCGCTCCACGTGCTCCTCGGCCTCGCGGGTGGCATCGGCCACGCGACGCTCGACCTCGGCCTTCTGCTCCGAGTCGACCTCCCGAAGACGGTTCTTCTCCTCGGCTGCCACCTGGTCGGCGCGCTCCCGGAGCGCGTGAGCCTGCTCGGCGGCGGCTACGGCGCGGTCCTCGGCCTCGCGGGCGTCCTCGGCGCTGTCCCGCGCGCGGGACAGTCCCGACTCCACCGAGGAGTCGGTGCCGGGCATCGCATCGCGCACTGCTCGCCCGGCCCGCTGCGCCATGCCCTTCAGCTCAGCCGTCGTGCCGTTGGCGGCGCCGTTCCTGGTCTCGTGGTGCTCGTGCGGCAATGCCTTGCCCGCCAGCCACGAGGCGTTCCTGGGGATGTCCTTCGCCCCGTGCACCAGCGTGCTCACCAGGCCCCGATCGGTACTCTGGTTGTCTCCCATTGGGTGCCCCTCCCCTCATACGAGGACGCAGCGCCGCTCCCTGACGCGCGTCCTGGCGCCCCGAGCGGGCGCGCTGAACCAGGCTCGTACCCGGTGATGTCCGTCACATGCGCGCGCGGCCGTCCACCCGGCGCGGGCGTAGTGTCGCAGGGTCGATCCGAGGTGTGTGCTCGGTCACACCCACCGAGGCTGAAGGAGACACAGATGACCCAAGCTCCCGCACGCGACGAGGCAGCCACGAAGGCGGACGCCGCGGACGCCCCGCAGGCCCGCGCCGACGCCTGGCTCGGCCGCTTCGAGGCCGCCCTGGCAGCCCGCGACGTCCCGGCCGCGGCGGCGCTGTTCGCGACGGACTCCTACTGGCGCGACCTGGTCGCGTTCACCTGGAACATCACGACCGTCGAGGGCAGGGCCGGGGTCACCGACCTCCTCGAGCACACGCCGGACTCGGCCGGTGCCAGCGGGTTCGTGACCGAGGAGCCCCCCGACGAGGCGGACGGCGTGGTCACCGCCTGGATCGGCTTCGAGACCGGCGTCGGCCGCGGCCGCGGGCTGCTGCGACTCCTCGAGGAGGACGGCGAGGACCGTGCGTTCACGCTGCTGACGACGCTCTACGAGCTCAAGGGGTTCGAGGAGCCACGCGGCACGCACCGGCCGATGGGCGCGGAGCACGGCGCGAACAAGCAGCGGGCGACCTGGAAGGAGCGGCAGCAGCAGGAGGCCGAGAGCCTGGGCAGCACCACCCAGCCGTACGCACTCGTGATCGGCGGTGGTCAGGGCGGGATCGCGCTCGGCGCCCGCCTGCGCCAGCTCGGCGTACCGAGCCTCGTGATCGACTCGCATGCCCGGCCCGGGGACCAGTGGCGCGGGCGCTACAAGTCCCTCTGCCTGCACGACCCGGTCTGGTACGACCACCTGCCCTACCTGAAGTTTCCGGACAACTGGCCGGTCTTCTCGCCCAAGGACAAGATCGGCGACTGGCTGGAGTCCTACACCCGGATCATGGAGGTGCCCTACTGGTCGAGCACGCGCGCCACCAGCGCCACGTGGTCGGAGGCTGCGGGGGAGTGGACGGTCGAGGTCGAGCGGGAGGGCAGACCGCTGACGCTGCGGCCGAAGCAGCTCGTGTTCGCGACGGGGATGTCGGGCAAGCCGAACGTCCCGGACCTCCCGGGGACCGACGTCTTCCGCGGCGACGTGCACCACTCGTCTGCGCACCCGGGGCCGGACGCCTACCGCGGGAAGCAGGCGGTTGTCATCGGCAGCAACAACTCGGCGTTCGACATCTGCGGAGCACTCTGGGAGAACGACGTCGACGTCACCATGGTGCAGCGCTCCTCGACCCACATCGTGAAGAGCAACACCCTGATGGACATCGGGCTCGGTGACCTCTACTCCGAGCGGGCGGTGGCGTCAGGGGTGACGACGGAGAAGGCGGACATGATCTTCGCCTCGCTGCCCTACCGGATCCTGCACACCTTCCAGATCCCGGCGTACGAGGCGATGGCCGAGCGGGACAAGGACTTCTACCAGCGGCTGGAGAAGGCCGGGTTCTGGCACGACTGGGGGGACGACGGGTCGGGCCTGTTCATGAAGTACCTGCGGCGCGGGTCCGGCTACTACATCGACGTCGGCGCGGCCGACCTGGTGGCCGACGGTGAGGTGAAGCTGGTGCATGGTCAGGTCGACCACCTCACCGAGGACACGGTCGTGCTCGCCGACGGCACCGAGCTGCCGGCCGACCTGGTCGTGTTCGCCACCGGCTACGGCTCGATGAACGGCTGGGTCGCCGACCTGATCGACCAGGAGACCGCCGACCGGCTCGGCAAGGTGTGGGGCCTCGGCTCCGACACCACCAAGGACCCCGGCCCGTGGGAGGGCGAGCAGCGCAACATGTGGAAGCCGACCCAGGTCGAGAGCCTCTGGATGCACGGCGGCAACCTGCATCAGTCGCGGCACTACTCGCTCTACCTCGCACTCCAGCTCAAGGCGCGTTACGAGGGGATCGAGACGCCGGTCTACGGGCTCCAGGAGGTGCACCACACGAGCTGACCGGCCGCACGCGTCAGCTCAGGTCGGGAACCCTGCGTGGACGTGGTCGTGGTGCGTGGCGTCGCTGAACCACTGCGGCGCCGAGCCGAGGAGGTAGGGGCCGCCGACGTTGTACGAGCCGGCCGCCGCGACCGCGTGCATGTAGTCCTCGACCAGTGCTCTCGGCGTGCGTGGGTCGACGACGGCGTGGCCGTCGATCGCCCAGGTGTCGAAGGCCCGGCCCTGCGGGTGGTCGCTGGGCCGGGTGGTGCCGAACACCAGCAGCGGGTGGCCGGAGCGGATCACGCTGACGGTCGGACGGTGGCTCCTGGCGACGGTGAGCAGAGCCACGAGCACCGAGTCGTGCACCTGTCCGGAGAGGACGTCACGCGTGGCGGCCGGCGGAAGGTGGATGCGGTCCGAGGCGAGGACGCGATGCGCCGTAGGGGTGAGAGAGCGTGCCGCAGGCCCGGGTCGCGAGGGATGGACGGCCGTGACGTGCCAGGTCGCCCCCGCCCTGCTCAGCCGTACGTCGTACGTCTGGCCGCCGGGGACCACCCGGTCACCGGTGCGCCGCCAGGAACGGGTGACCACCAGCACGCTGGCCGTGTCGGTGAGCAGCCCGCCGTACTGGGCGTCGATCACCTGGAGCGCGGTGTCGCGCCCGTTGCCCGCGCCCTCCACCCGTCGTACGGCGGCGAGCTTGCAGGCCGGGACGAGCTCACCGGGGCCGGGTCGCCAGGGCGTGACCTCCGGCAGCACTGCCGGCGACTGCGACGGACTAGCGGTCGACGTCGTGCTCCGTGTCGGGTCGGGCGTGGCCGAGGACGTGGATCCGGACCGAGCGGCCGGCTCGTCGTCGGAGGCGTGCCCGGAGCACCCGGCCGCGAGCAGGCCCACGCCGCCCAGCAGCACGACCCGGCGCGAGGCTCCCACGCCGCCAGCCTAGGTCGGCGGGCTGTGCGGCGGCTGTGGTCAGTCCCGGGCGCAGAGGAGCCCGGGTCCGGTCACTTGATCTTGCCCGTGAACGTGCCGACCCCGACGCCACCGCCGGAGGAGGCGAGGCCGTTGATGGTGAACTTGTCGTTGTTCACGAGGGTCAGCGGCACGCGGAAGTCGAGCTCTTGGGTCGACTTGCTGGTCGCGATGCTGCCCACCCACTTGAAGGTGTACACCCAGTTCCCGCCCGTGTGGTCCGCGCTGGCGAAGCTCCAGCCGGGGCCGCTCACGATGGTCGGCGCCCCGCCGTTCGTGCGGTTGTCGGGGAAGCTGACGGTGACCATCAGCGAGGTCAGGGTGGGCCCGTTGGTCTGCTGCCGGTTCTGGACCTGGACCTTGGTCTCGATCTTCGTCGGGTTGCCGGCCTTGTCGTCCTCGGCCCGGAAGAAGTTGAACGTGTCGAAGGACAGGATCGGCTTGACCCCCGGTGCGGAGACAGCCAGAGCCGGTGCGGCGGTCACCACGGCGACGGCAGGGACCGTCCAGACGGCGGTGCGCACCACGGTGCGGCGGTTCGGGTGTCCAGACATCTCGAGAGTTTCCGTTCGGTGGTCGAAGTCGTGCGCGGGTGGGTCCGAGAGCCTGCTGTCCCACGTTGAATGGTAAATCAGGACTGGTCGCCCGCGTGGGGACTTGGTAAAAGATCGGCCGATCGGTGGGCGGCCGTCAGAGCCCGGTCAGTGGGCCTGGAGCGCCGCCGTACGACGGGATGCCTCGGCGACCTCCGCGGCCTTGAGCGCGGACTCATCGAGCTGTCCGTGCTCGGCCCACCACTGCTGCCCGGCCTCCGGGAGCGTGTGGATCGGGTCGTAGTACTCGTAGGTGCGGCTCAGCGCCTCGGGATCGGAGGCCTCGATCGAGGTGCGGTAGTTCTTGGTCCAGTAGCTGATGCCGCGCTCGGTGTCGTAGGAGTGGAGCTGGTGGATCCAGCGCTTGCCGACGTAGGGCACGTCACAGACGATCCGCGGCGTCGCGAAGCCGGGCAGGTACCCCATGATCGCGTGCTGCAGCCGCTGGGCGTCGGCGACCGAGACCCGCCAGTGCTCGGAGTACGGGATCATGTCGCACATGTAGAAGTAGTAGGGCATGATCTGCGCGCCGTCGAGCAGGGCGAAGCAGAGGTCGAGCAGGGCGTCCGGGTCGGCGTTGACGCCGTTGAGGATGACGCCCTGGTTGCGGACGTCGCGGATGCCGGTGTCGAGCATGGTCCGCGCCGCCTCGGCGACCAGCGGGGTCACCGAGTTGGCGTGGTTGACGTGGGTGTGGATCGCGATCGAGACGCCGCGCTGACGCGACATCGTGCCGATCCGGGTCATGCCCTCGACCACCTCGGGCTGCAGCCAGTGCTGCGGCAGTCCCATCAGGGCCTTGGTGGCCAGCCGGATGTCGCGGATGTTCTCGATCTCGAGCAGCGAGGTGAGGAACGACTCGAGGCGGGGCCACGGCATGTTGGCCACGTCGCCGCCGGAGACCACGACGTCGCGGACGCCGGGGTTGCGGCGCAGGTAGTCGAGCATGTCGCCGAGCCGGTCGTTGGGCTTGCCGACGAACTTCAGCTTGTCGATGACGGCGGTGGAGTTGCCGACGAGGTCCATGCGGGTGCAGTGGCCGCAGTACTGCGGGCAGGTCGGCAGCAGCTCGGCCAGCACCTTGGTCGGGTAGCGGTGGGTCAGCCCCTCGGTCGCCCACATGTCGTGCTCGTGCAGGGAGTCGCGCGTCGCGTGCGGGTGGGAGGACCAGTCGGTACGACGGTCGCTGAGGACCGGCAGCATGTAGCGGCGCACCGGGTCGGCGTAGAACGCGTCGGTCAGCGAACCCGCGCCAGCCGGCTCGTCGTGCCGGGCGATGGTGTTCATCATCTGGGGCGGCACCAGCATCGACATGGTGGCGCGCTCGGCCTGGTCGCGTTCGAGGTCGGCGTAGAACCGGTCGTCGACGAGGTCGCCCATCAGCTCGCGCAGCTGCTTGACGTTCTTCACGCAGTGGGCGCGCTGCCACTGGGCGGACGCCCACTCCTCGGTGGTGACGTCCTTCCAGCCGGGGAAGCGGGTCCAGTCCGGCTCGACCAGCTCGGTACGGCGGTAGGGGTACGGCTGACCGGTGCCCAGACCGATCGAGGTCTCGATGCTCATCGACTGTCTCCTGCGTTGCGGATGGCCCGGGTCCGGGCAGGTCAGCGCGCCGGTTGTGCCGCCCGGCTCGCTCATGTCAGAGTAGGCGGAGAACATGCGGCTAGTCCAATGCAGCGCCGCATATTCTCCCGTGTAAGTGCGATTCTAACGGAGGATACTCCTACATGTCGGCGCTCAGCACCGATTCCGAGACCAGACGGACGAGCGACCCGACCGGGTTGCACCGGGTCCTCGACGACGCGGTCGTCCTGCCCCAGGCTGCGCAGCGCCTCGACACCCGGCGCGAGCTGTGGCCCGACGAGGTGCGGGTGCGAGTCGAGACGCTCAACCTCGACGCGGCGTCGTTCCGGCAGCTGGAGACCGCCCACTCCGTCGGCGACCGGGCCGACGGTGACGCCGTACGCCGTGAGGTGCTCGAGATCGTCGCCGCCCGCGGCAAGATGCAGAACCCGGTGACCGGCTCGGGCGGCATGCTCGTCGGCACGGTCGAGGAGGTCGGCCCCGAGTCGACCCTCGGCCTCCGCGTCGGCGACCACGTCGCCACCCTGGTCTCGCTGACCCTCACGCCGCTGGTGATCGAGGACGGCCTCGAGCGCTGGGACGGGCTCGGCGAACAGGTCCCGGCCGACGGCTACGCGATCCTCTTCGGCCGTTCGATCGCGGCCACCATCCCCGACGACCTGCCGCCGGCCCTGAGCCTGGCCGTGATGGACGTCTGCGGTGCCCCGGCGCTGACACGGCGGGTGGTGGAGCAGTACGTCGCGACCCGCTCGACGACTGGAGAGGTGTCCGTCGCCGTGATCGGTGGCGCCGGGAAGTCGGGCTCGCTCAGCCTCGCCGCGGCGCGCGACGCCGGAGCCACCCGCACGGTCGGCGTGGTGCCGCACGAGGCCGAGGCTGCCCTGCTGCGTGACAGCGGGTTGGGCGACCACGTGGTCGTGGCCGACGCACGCGACCCGATCGCGCTGCGTGACGCCGTGACCGCCACCGGTGGCCCGGCCGACGTCACGGTGGTCTGCGTCGACGTGCCTGGCTGCGAGGGTGGTGCCATCCTCACCACGGCGGAGGGCGGCACCGTGATCTTCTTCTCGATGGCGACCTCCTTCTCCGGCGCCGCCCTGGGCGCCGAGGGCCTGGCGGCCGACGTGACCATGCTCGTGGGCAACGGCTACACGCCCGGCCACGCGGCGTACGCCCTGGAGCTGCTGCGCGCCGACGAGGGCGTACGCGGCCTGTTCGAGCGGAGACTGTGATGGCGACGACGACCCGGCCCCGGAGGGGCGCCCTCGACCTCGACCCGGTCACCGTGCGCAAGGCCCGATCGCTGGCGCGCAAGGTCGGGCGGCCGATCGTCAGGATCGCCCAGCAGCACACCACCGTCTCGGTCGAGCGAGCGACGCTGCGGCTCGCCGGTCTCGAGGGGGCGGACACCGAGGGCACGCCCTGGGTCAACCGCCTCGTCGACTGCGTGCGTGCCGACGTCGGCCTCGAGCACGGCGTCGCGCTGCCGGTCTGGGACGCCGTACGACGGGGGGAGGGCGCCGACCTGCGGGAGCTCGCCGAGAAGGCGTCCGCCGGCTCGGTGCGGTTCCGGCTGCCGGAGGGTGTCGACGCCAAGCGCGCCACGACCGCGGCCCGTCGCCAGGTGGGCGCGGGGATCAAGCGCATCGACGCCCGACGCAAGGAGCGCGAGCGCCTGATCGCGCGGATCGGCGACGCACCGTCGAAGCCCTGGATCTACCTGATCGTGGCGACCGGCGACATCTACGAGGACATCCCCCAGGCGCAGGCCGCGGCCCGCGAGGGCGCCGACGTGATCGCGGTGATCCGGTCGACCGGGCAGAGCCTGCTCGACTTCGTGCCCGAGGGTGCGACCCGCGAGGGCTTCGCCGGCACCTACGCCACCCAGGAGAACTTCCGCCTGATGCGCGCGGCGCTCGACGAGACGTCGCGAGAGCTCGGCCGCTACGTCCGGCTCACCAACTACGCCAGCGGCCTGTGCATGCCCGAGATCGCCGCTCTGGCTGGGCTCGAGCGCCTCGACATGATGCTCAACGACTCGATGTACGGGATCCTCTTCCGCGACATCAACCCGATCCGCACCTTCGTGGACCAGCGCTTCAGCCGTCAGGTCCACGCCCGGGCCGGGATCATCATCAACACTGGCGAGGACAACTACCTCACGACCGCCGACGCCGTCGAGGCCGCCCACACGGTCACCACGAGCCAGCTGCTCAACGAGTACTTCGCCAAGGAGGCTGGGCTCGAGGACTGGCAGCTCGGCCTCGGGCACGCGTTCGAGATCGACCCCGACCTCCCCGACTCGTTCCGCCTCGAGCTGGCCCACGCGATGCTGGCTCGCGACCTCTTCCCCGACGCGCCGCTGAAGTGGATGCCGCCGACGCGGCACATGACCGGTGACGTCTTCCGCGGCTACCTGCTCGACGGGTTCTTCAACCTGGTCGGCGCCCTCACCGGGCAGGGCATCCTGCTGGTCGGGATGATGACCGAGGCCGTGGTCACCCCCTGGCTGTCCGACCGTGACCTGGCCCTGCAGAACGTCCGCTACGTGATGAACGCCGCCGGCAACCTGCGCGAGGACTTCCAGCCCGCCCCGGACGGCTTCATCGCCCAGCGCGCCCGGCAGGTGCTCGGCGAGACCATCGACCTGCTCGAGCGGATCGAGGCCGAGCCCGGGAAGGCGCCGCTCCTCGAGGCGATCGCCGACGGCACCTTCGGCCTGATGAAGCGGCCCTCGACGGCCGGCCGCGGCCTGGACGGGGTGGCCGAGAAGGCGGACGGGTACTGGAACCCGGCCAGCGAGATCCTGGAGGGCGTGTGATGGTCTCGACAGCCTCGACCGACGGTGACGCCAGCGGCCCGATCCGTCCGTACGGCGACACCACCGGCGACGGCATGGTGCAGCTGAGCTTCACGCTGCCGATGGCGCACTCCAAGGTCGCCGAGGGCGCGGCGGCGCAGCTGGCGAACAAGATGGGCATGGACCCCGCCCTCGTCGTACATGCCAAGCCGATGGGGGAGGGGTTCACCTTCTTCGTCGTCTACGGCCGCGTGCACCACCTCGTCGACCCGTCCACGGTCGAGGTGGTCGAGCGCGACTACCCGCTGCTGACGCCGAAGGAGGCCAACGCCGCGATCAAGAGCGTCCTCCGCCGCCGGCTGGTCGTGGTGGGCGGGTGCATCGGGTCCGACGCGCACACCGTCGGCATCGACGCGATCCTCAACATCAAGGGCTTCGCCGGCGAGAAGGGCCTGGAGTACTACCGCGAGCTGAAGGTCGTGAACCTCGGCGCGCAGGTCAGCGTGCCGCAGCTCGTCGAGCGAGCACGCGAGGAGAAGGCGGACGCCGTCCTGGTCTCGCAGGTCGTCACCCAGCGCGATGCCCACCTGCTCAACACCCGCGAGATGTCTGCGGCGTTCCGCGAGTCCTACCCGCCGGACCGGCGTCCGCTGCTGATCGTCGGCGGCCCTCGCTTCGACGAGAAGATGGCCGGCGAGCTCGGCGTCGACCGCGTCTTCACGCGCGGTACGACGCCGGGCGAGGTGGCGTCGTTCCTGGTCCACCGACTCACCGCGAAGCAGGCGAGCTGACATGGCCCACTCGGCACCCGAGATCGGTACCCGCGTCGTCCACCGGCGCTACGTGCCCTACTCCCACGCCCACTACGCCGGGAACCTCGTCGACGGTGCCTACAGCCTCGGCCTGTTCGGCGACGTGGCCACCGAGATGTGCATCGTCACCGACGGGGACGAGGGACTGTTCGCGTCGTACTCCGACGTGCAGTTCCGCGCCCCGGTCCGAGCCGGTGACGTCCTCGAGATCACCTGCGAGCTGGTCCGGGCCGGCACCCGGAGCCGGGTGCTCGACTTCACCGTGACGGTGGTGGCCCGGGGTGCGGCGACGGCCGAGCAGCCGGGCGCCGCGGAGGTGCTCGACCCACCGGTGCTCGCCACCACCGCGACCGGCACCGTCGTGGTGCCGCCGCGCGACTGAGCTCGCTGGGCAGCTTGCTGCGCCGCTCGCTGCGCCCGCCTCGCCGCTCCTTCGTCGCGTCGATGTGGGTTGGTGCGGGCTTGCGAGCAAGCTCGCTGCGCCGCTCGCTGCGCCCGCCTCGCCGCTCCTTCGTCGCGGCGATGCGTGCTCGCTCGGGGTTAATGAACGTTCACCGGCGAGGAGTTTCGATGCCCGACACGCCGCGCCTCTTGGCAAATTCTCAGTGAACTTCCGCAGTCAGAACGCCGCCTGACCTGCAGGTTCGCGCGTTCCCGCAGGTCAGCGACCGGTTGACAATCCGGTGCCGGACAGCAGAGGGTTCGGTCCAATCGCTTGGGCATTCGTGTCGACGGGGCCGACCGAGAGACCGGGGTCATCCGGTGGGAGTCCGCCCACCCGGGTTAGCCGGTCCGCTGAGATCGGTCCCGTCCCACGAGAGCGAGACCGGAGGGGGATTCGGTCCCCCTAGACAACTTCCGGGGTCGCGGCAGCCAGCCGCGGACCGGTCGGCCCGAAGGGCCGACGAACCCTCCGGTCAAGCCCGAACGAGACACTCCGACCTGGCGTTCGCCGGACGGAGTCCCTGCGAAAGCCGGCAGGAGGCCGCAGTGAGCGGCGCAGCGCGCTTGCGCGCAAGCCTCAGCCTCCGGCCACGCACCCATCAGCCGGGGCGGAGTGCCGCAGTGAGCGGCGCAGCGCGCTTGCGCGCAAGCCTCAGGTCCCGGCCACGCACCCATCAAGCCGGGGGCGGAGTGCCGCAGTGAGCGGCGCAGCCTGCGCGGCTGCAGCTGGGCCGCCCGGCGACGATCACGGCCCCCTGCGCCCCGGCGGCTATTTTGTCTCCCATGCCGACCCGCTGCCTCGTCGCCCTCGTGGCCGGGCTGGCGCTCGCGCTCTCCTTCCCGTCCACCCACGCGTTCTGGCTGCTGCCGTTCGCCGTCGCGGCGTTCTTCGTGGTCACGGCGGGGCTCCCGGCGCGCAGGGCCTGGATCCCGGGTCTGGTCTTCGGCGCCGCGTTCCAGTTCACCCTCCTGTGGTGGATGCACGCGGTCGGCACGGTGCCGTGGCTGGGGCTGTCGGCGGTCCAGGCCGGCTGGTACGCCCTCCTGGCCGTGGTGGCGGTGCCGCTGCGGCGACTGCCGATGGCCCCGGTCTGGCTCGCGGTCGCCTGGGTCGCCATGGAGAACATCCGCACCGACTGGCCGGCCGGTGGCATGCCCTGGGGGCGCCTTGCCTACGCCGTCGTCGGCTCACCGGCCTCAGGCGCGCTGCCGTACCTGGGGTCGACCGGGGTGAGCCTCCTGCTGGCGTTGCTCGGCTCGCTCCTCGCCGCCGCCTACGCCGCGCACGGACGGGCCCGGCTCCGCCCGCTGCTGGCGGTGGCCGCCGTCGCGGCCGTGACCGTCGTACCACTCGTGGTGCCGTACGACGCCACCGCGACGTCGCACACGACCGTCGCTGCGGTGCAGGGCAACGTGCCGGGCGATGGCACCGACGTGCTGGCGCACTACCGCGAGATCACCCAGCAGCACGCGGAAGAGACCGTCCGCTTGGCGGCGGACGTCGCCGCCGGCCGCACCCCGCGCCCCGACTTCGTCGTGTGGCCGGAGAACTCCACGGCGATCGACCCGTTCGAGGACCAGGAGATGCAGTCCGACATCGAGGCGGGAGTGGCCGCGATCAAGGTCCCACTGCTCGCCGGCGTGGTGGTCGACGGCGGCCCGAAGCACGTCCTCAACCAGGGCATCGTCTTCGACCCGGTCACCGGGGCCGGCGACCGGTACACCAAGTGGCACCCGGTCCCGTTCGGCGAGTACATCCCCTGGCGCTGGCTCTTCGGCACCCACCTCGCCCAGCTCAACCAGATCCCGCGCGACATGGTCGCCGGCACGCGCGTGACGCCCCTCGACGTGGCCGGGGTGAAGGTCGCCGACGCCATCTGCTTCGACGTCGCCTACGACGACGGGCTCTACGCCCAGGTGTCGCACGGCGGCCAGCTGGTCGTGGTCCAGACCAGCAACGCGATGTTCATCCACACCGACCAGATCGACCAGCAGTTCGCGATCAGCCGGTTGCGGGCGATCGAGACGCATCGCTACGTCGTGGTGGCGGCGATCAACGGCCTCACCGGCGTGATCGCCCCCGACGGGTCGGTGGTCACCTCCACCCCGGCGCGCACCATGTCGTACGCCGAGGCGCGGGTCGGCCTGTACGACGTGGTGACCCCGGCGGTCCGGATCGGCCCGTGGGTCGGTCGCGCGTGCGTCGGACTCGTCGCCGTGGGGCTGATCTGGGCCCTGGTGCTGGGTCTGGGACAGTATCGTCGGACCCGCCGATCCCCGTCTGCGGTCGGCACCGTGTCCGCGCCCACCGACAGGACCCCCGTATGACGCGCCACCCGCTCGCTCCGCACCACCGCGCCCTCGTTGGTGGGCGCGCGTGAGCGCCGACGGAGCCGGGGTGCCGGCCGGGCTGGGGCGGGTCGTGATGGTGGTCCCGACGTACAACGAGGCCGACAACCTCGCCTGGATCGTCGGGCGTCTGCGCGCCGCGCAGCCCGCACTCCACGTGCTGGTCGTCGACGACAGCTCGCCCGACGGCACCGGCAAGATCGCCGACGAGCTCGCCGCGGAAGACCCACAGGTCGAGGTGCTGCACCGCACCGCGAAGGGCGGGCTCGGGGCGGCGTACAAGCACGGCTTCGAGGTCGCGCTCGCGGCCGGGTACGACGTGATCGGCGAGATGGACGCCGACGGCTCCCACCAGCCCGAGCAGCTCCAGCGGTTGCTCGACGCCCTCGTCGAGGCCGACCTGGTGATCGGCTCGCGCTGGGTCCGCGGTGGCAGCGTCGTGAACTGGCCCCGGCGTCGCGAGGCGCTCTCCCGTGGTGGCAACTTCTACGTGCGGACGCTGCTCGGCGTGCCGGTGCGCGACGCCACCGCGGGCTACCGGCTGTTCCGGCGTACCGCGCTCGAGGCCATCGACCTGGCCTCGGTGCAGAGCACCGGCTACGTCTTCCAGACCGACATGGTGGTGCGCTGCCTGCGCCACGGGCTGCGCGTGCGCGAGGTGCCGATCGAGTTCGTCGAGCGGGTCCGCGGCGACTCCAAGATGAGCGGCCGGGTGGCTGCCGAATCGCTGGCCCGGATCACCTCGTGGGGCCTGCGCGAGCGCCGGGAGCAGGTCGCGAGCATGTGGCGGCGGTCGTGAGCGGAAGCCCGTTCCCGAGGCGACGCCTACGACGCCGCAGCCTGCGGATGTGGATCCTGATCGCGGCGTTCATCCTGGTACCGATCGTCGAGATCTACGTGATCATCCAGGTCGGCCAGTTGATCGGGCCGTGGTGGACGATCCTGCTGCTGATCGCCGACAGCATCTTCGGCAGCTGGCTGATCGTGCACGAGGGCCGACGCGCCTGGCAGGCCCTGAACATCGCCCTGTCGTCGGGCCAGATGCCGGCCCGCGAGCTCGCCGACGGGGCGCTGATCCTGGTCGGCGGCACCCTGATGCTCAGCCCGGGGTTCGTCACCGACGCGCTGGGGATCCTGCTGATCCTGCCGTTCACGCGGCCGATCGCCCGGCGGGTGCTGACCCGCGTGGTCGGTCGCCGGCTCCTGGACGCACGACGCCCCGGACCCGGGCCGCAGGGGCCCGTCGTCCGGGGCGAGGTCGTCGACGAGTAACGGTTGGGTGTGAGCTCGGATCCCTGCGGTTTGGTCCCAAACCGCAGGGATTGGTGCCCCAACCACGCGGTTTGGGACCAATCCGCAGTACCGAACAGCCGCACGCGCCCACGCGCTGCCCACCAGGGTGGGCGGCCGCGAGCTGGCTCAGGCCTTGGACTTCACGCGGCGCTTGGCGTTGGTGCGGTGCAGGTGCGCGGGGCCGATCTCGCCGTCGCGCAGCAGCTCCAGGCGCTCCTTGAGGATGTCCTCGAGCTCCTTCTCCGACCGACGCTCGAGCAGCATGTCCCAGTGCGTGCGGACCGGCTTCTCAGCCTTCTCCTCACGCAGGATGCCCGACGTGCTGAGCGCCTCGGCGCCACAGCGCGGGCACTCCCACACCGCGGGCACGTCTGCCTCGACGGACATCGTGACTTCGAACTCGTGACCGTTGACACAGCGGTATCCGCACTGCTGACGGGCGGCGAACTCGATGCCGCGCTCGTCCTCGAAACTCTGTCCCCCCAGCCGCGCTCCACGTAGTGTGCGCTCTGCCATGAGGTTCACCTCCAGATTGATTTGACCCCCGGTACGACCCCCGAGGCGTACATCCTGTAGACGGTCGTACCCGGTATTCGTGACGACATACGGATCCGGTTGGTCCTGATCAGTTCAACGTACGCCGGTCGGCCAGTGTTCCTCCACTCGTGCGAGACCGGTCACACCCGGACCGGGAGCGCGTTCCCGGCCTCGGCGACGCCCCGAGCCGGGTCCACGCGCAGCAGGAAGGCCGCTCCGAGCGCGAAGAACACGATCAGGGCGACGATCGCGGGTCGGTAGGACCCGGTGACCTGGAAGACCACGCCGAACAGGAACGTGCCGAACCACGAGGTGCCGCGCTCGCAGGCGTTGTAGAGCGCGAAGTACTCGCCCTCCCGGCCGTGCGGGATCAGCAGGCTGAAGAACGAGCGCGACAGCGCCTGGGTGCCGCCCAGCACGATCGCGATCGCCACCCCGATCAGCAGGAAGGTCGAGGACGTTGCCGCGGGGCAGGAACACCGCGAGCACGACGATCGCCATCCAGGCGTAGATGCCGCCGAGGATGCAGCGGTAGGCGCCGTACCGCCCCGCCAGCCGCCCGAAGGCGAGCGCGCCCCCGAAGGCCACGAACTGGATCAGCAGGATCGTGGCGATCAGGACGCCGTCACCGAAGCCGAGCTGCTTGGCGCCGTACGTCGACGCGACGCCGATCACGGTCTGGATGCCGTCGTTGTAGAAGAGGAAGGCGACCAGGAAGGTCAGCGTCATCGGGAAGCCGCGCATCTCGCGCAGCGTGGTGAACAGCTGGCCGAAGCTGCGGTGGAGCAGGCCGCCGGTCTCCGGGAGGACGCCCTTCGCCGGGCGGTCGCGCAACCGGCGGACCGGGATGATCGTGAAGCCCGCCCACCACAGAGCGGCCGACAGCAGGGACAGGCGGACCGCCAGCTCCTTGTCGAGCCCGAAGGTGCCGTGCAGCAGCACCATCACCAGGTTCAGGGCCAGCAGCACGCCGCCGCCGAGGTAGCCGAACGCCCAGCCGTGCGAGGACACCCGGTCGCGCTCGTCCTCGGTCGAGATGTCGACCAGGATCGCGTAGTAGCTGACCAGCGAGCAGCCGCCCAGCATGCTGCTCAGCACGATCACGACCGCCCCGAGCTGCCAGTGGTCGCCCTGCATGAAGAACAGCAGCGCGGCGCAGAAGGACCCGGCCCAGGCGAAGCCGGCCATGTGCCACTTCTTGTGGCCCGAACGGTCGGCCAGGGCGCCCACGACCGGCAGCAGGAAGGCGCTGGCGATGGTGGCGAAGCTGGTCAGGTAGAACGGCAGCGAGCCCGCCGCCAGGTCGAGTCCGAGCACGCTGACCGTGCGGTGGCAGGTGTCGTCGGCGGAGTCGCCGCAGCCGGCGGCGCGACCCGCGACGGTGATCATGTACGGCGCGAACAGGACCGTGAGGATGGTCGTGTAGTACGCCGAGTTGGCCCAGTCGTACCAGTTCCAGGCCCGCTGCTCGTCGGCTCGCCGCAGCGGCTCGAGGTCGGCGATGTCCTGACCCATCAGCCCTCCGTCCGCGGCCACAGTCCTCGCTCGCGCAGGACCGAGGCGAGTATGTCGGTCCGGTCGGTCATCAGGCCATCGACGCCGCGGTCGAGCAGCAGGCGCATCTCGCCGGGGTCGTCGACCGTCCAGACGTGCACCTGGACGCCGACGGCGTGGGCGCGGCGTACCAACCGGGAGGTCGTCACGGGCAGGCGACCGACGCGGTGCGGCACCTGGAGGGAGGCGACGCTCGGGGCCAGCCGGCGCGCAAGGCGGCCCGGCAGCAGGACGTACGTCGCGACCTCGGTCGGGGAGGCGGACGTCGGGACACCCGGACCGACGAGGCGGCGGAAGAGGCGCAGCCGCCGGCGGGAGAACGACCCGACCAGGACCCGGTCCTGCAGGCCGCGCTCGGTCACGAAGTCGGCGAGCGGAGCGACGGCCGCGTCGGCCTTCAGGTCGAGGTTGAAGAGCGCGTCCGGGAAGGCGTCCACGAGCTCGGCGAGGGTCGGGATCCGCTCGCCGGCGACGCGCACGCCGGCCAGCGTCGCCAGGTCGAGGTCGCCGAGATGGCCGACCCCGTCGCTGACCCGGTCGAGGAGCGCGTCGTGGAAGGCGACGAGGACCCCGTCGCTGGTCAGGTGGACGTCGGTCTCGAGGTAGGCGTAGCCCATCGCGGCGGCGTGGGTGAACGCGGCCAGTGTGTTCTCCCGGCCGAGCAGGTCGGGGTGCAGAGCGCCGCCACGATGGGCGAAGGCGAGGACCGGGCCACCGTCGTCGAGGAACGGGAAGCCGGTCGGCGTCGTCACGCGGACGCCTCGCCGGAGGTCGGTTCGACGGCGGCGGTGAGGGCGTCGAGCAGCCGGGCGAGAGGAGCAGGCGTGTCGGCGGGGGTCAGCTCCTCGGCGAGCGCGCGGGCGAAGACCGCCTTGCGGCCCGAGGCCGTCCCGGCGAACCGGCGGAGCTGGTCGTGCGGGTCGCGGCCTCGCCACTGCGGCTGACGCTGGAAGGCACGGAGCTGCTCGAGCTGGCCCAGCCGTTCGACCACCGACTCGACGCGGGCCGGTCCGAGGGCACGGATCAGCTCGTCCTCGAGGTCGCGGTCGCAGACCACGAAGCCGGCCCGGGCGAGGTCGTCACGATCGTCGATCACGACGCCCTGGCGCTCCAGGGCGCGGACGACGAACCGTTCCTCGGGTGCGTCGCACAGGCCGAGCACCTGCGGCCGGCCGGGAGCCGTCCGTAGCCGGGCGAGATGGTGACCGACGTTCGTGACGCCGCCCATGTCGACCAGCGCGAACGAGCCGGCGTCCGGGTCGAGACCACGAGCCGCGCAGAGCACCGCGACCGCCGCGACGTCGCTACGGCCCTCCACCAGGACCACGACGCTCGGGTGTGAGGTGACTCGAGGCCGCGCCCTCGCAGGCTCGCTCGGTCTGTCCGCGCCCACGCCGTGCCCTCGTTCCTCGTGCCCGGCGGCCCGGTCAGAGGTCGCGGAAGGTCTCGATCTGGGCGCCGAGCTGGTTGAGCCGTTCGGCGAGGTCCTCGTAGCCGCGGTGGATGACGTACGTCGAGCGGAGCACCGAGGTGCCCTTCGACGCCAGCATGGCCAGCAGGATCACCACCGCCGGGCGCAGCGCCGGAGGGCAGACGATCTCGGTGCCGGTCCAGCGGGTCGGTCCCTCGACCATCACCCGGTGGGGGTCGAGCAGCTTGACCTGGCCGCCGAGCTTGTTCAGCTCGACGAGGTAGATCGCGCGGTTCTCGTAGACCCAGTCGTGGATCAGCGTCTGGCCGTCCGCCACGGCCGCGATCACCGCGAAGAACGGGAGGTTGTCGATGTTGAGCCCCGGGAACGGCATCGGGTGGATCTTGTCGAGCGGCGCCGTCAGGTGGGAGGTGTGGGTCTTGATGTCGACCAGACGGGTGTGCTCGTTGCGGGCGACGTACTCCTCGGAGCGGTCGTACTTGAAGCCCATGTCCTCGAGCAGTGCGAGCTCGATCTCGAGGAACTCGATCGGCACCCGCTTGATGGTGATCGACGACTCGGTGACGATCGCGGCGGCCAGCAGCGACATCGCCTCGATCGGGTCCTCCGCGGGCGCGTAGTCCACGTCGACGTCGATCTCGGTGCGACCGGTGACGGTGAGCGTCGTCGTACCGATGCCCTCGACGTCGACGCCCAGCTTCTGCAGGTAGAAGCAGAGGTCCTGGACCATGTAGTTGGAGGACGCGTTGCGGATGATCGTCGTACCGGGGTGCAGCGCGGCAGCCATCAGGGCGTTCTCGGTGGTGGTGTCGCTGCGCTCGGTGAGCACGATCGGGCGGACCGGCTCGACCGCGCGGTTCACGGTCGCGTGGTAGAACCCCTCGGTCGCCTTGACCTCGAGCCCGAACGGCCGGAGTGCCGCCATGTGGGGCTCGATGGTGCGGGTGCCGAGCTGGCAGCCGCCGGCGTAGGGCAGCTCGAAGGTGTCGGCGCGATGGAGCAGGGGGCCGAGGAACATCAGCACCGAGCGGGTACGACGGGCGGCCGCCTCGTCGATCGAGCTGAGGTCGAGCTCCTTGGGCGGGAGGATCTCGAGGTCTCCCTGGTCGCCGATCCAGCGGGTCTGGACGCCGAGGCTGCCGAGCACCTCGAGCAGGCGGTTGACCTCCTCGATCCGGGCGACCTTGCGCAGCGTGGTCTTCCCCCGGTTGAGGAGCGAGGCGCACAGCAGGGCGACGCCGGCGTTCTTGGAGGTCTTGACCTCGATCTCGCCGGAGAGCGTGGTCGGGCCGGTGACGCGCAGGTGGGTCGGCCCGGCGCCGAGGGCGACGATCTCGGAGTCGAGGGCGGAGCCGATCCGGGCGACCATCTCCAGGGAGAGGTTCTGATGACCCTTCTCGATCCGGTTCACGGCACTCTGGCTGGTGTTGAGGCGGTCGGCCAGCTGCTGCTGGGTGAGCCCGCGATGCGTGCGAGCGTCCCTGATGAGCTTCCCGATGCGGCCCTTGAAGTCCTCGGTCATGATTTCACGATATCTCATCTGTGAGATAGTTCGGCACTCCTCGTGTCGTGGCGAGCGATGGGCGACGATGCGGTCATGACGTTACCCGGGGCGGCTTCGTGATCAGGGCGGTGGTCTTCGACATCGGTTCGGTGCTCGAGGTGATCGACGACGCGGCGTTTCCGGTGCCGTTCGAGGAGCGCCTCGGGTTGACGCCGGGGAGCGTCGCGGCCGCGGCCGACTTCGAGGGGGACCCCGGGCTCGGCGAGCTCACCGAGGACGACCTGCGTCGGCACTGGCAGCGCCGGCTCGGCCTCAGCGATGCCCAGGCCGTTGAGCTGATGACCGACTACTGGCGCTGGTACGTGGGCTCCCTGGACCAGATGCTGGTCGACTGGTTCGCCGGCGTCCGGGGGAGAGGCCTCAAGGCCGGGATCCTGTCCAACTCCGGACCGGGCGCCCGGGAGGCCGAACGCCACTGGGGCTTCGAGGCGATGACCGACGACCTCGTCTACTCCCACGAGGTCGGCCTGGCCAAGCCCGACCCCGCCGTCTACGCCCTCGTCGCCGCCCGGCTCGGGGTCGAGGGGAGCGAGATCGTCTTCCTCGACGACGTGGCTGCGAACGTCGACGCCGCCCGCGCGGCCGGCTGGCACGCCGTACTCCACGAGGACACGGTGCGCTCGATCGCGGAGCTGGAGCGGATCATCGCCACGGTCTGAAATGCCGACCCGCGCGACCCTGGAGGATCGCGCGGGAGGTGCTCGGCCGGGGGGAGGTCGAGCGGGTTCGGAGGATCAGCTGGCCGAGAGCAGCTCCATGCCCGGCATCACGCAGGGTGCGCAGTCGCAGCGCTCGTCACAGGCCAGGAACGTGTGCAGTCCGTGGCCGCAGCGCGGGCACGGCAGGTCGTGCGAGAGGTGCTGCTCGCTGTCAGTGACCTTGTCCCACATCGCTGCCTTCCCTCCCGGCGCTTCACCGGGTCTACGGACCATGCTGGCCAGGATGCGCGCGAAACATGGGAGAAAGGTTGGAAATGGTCACAACGTGCTATGCCGAATCACACGTTCGTCGCGGCGCGCCTGCCTAGGCGGCAAGGGTGCGGATCGCCCGGCGGCTGGCGAACCACAGGCACAGCGCGGACATCGACAGCCCGAAGAGGAGGGTGGCGGTCAGGACGTCCGTGGCATGGACGACCAGGCCGAGCGCCGGGACCGACAGCGGCATCAGGATCATGTCGCCGAGGCTGGTGACCGACGAGACGCGGCCGAGATGGGCTGGGTCGATCGCGCGGATGAACGCCGCGCTCAGCCACACCGACGCGGCGCCGGCCGTGAAGCCCAGCACTCCCATCGCCACCACGAGCGTCGGCCGCCAGCCGAGCCCGACAGCGGCGATGGCCAGGCCCTGGAGGACCAGCATCCGGAAGGCCGCGGCCGCGCCGTACGTCGGCTGCCACCTGATCGCGACCACGCTGCCGAGGATCGCGCCGGCGGCCAGGCTGGCGTCGGCGATGCCGAGCCAGTGCGCCCCCCAGCCCGAGCCGCTGACCCGGAGGGCCACTCCCAGGCCGGTCACCGGCGTCACGAACACGTTGAGGGCGGTGAGGCCGATCACGAAGAGCTTGGCGGTGTCGTGGGACCCCAGGTACCGCATCCCGTCGGTGAAGGAGTCGCGCCACCGGTGGTGGGCGGTGCGCGGCAGCCGATAGCGCGGCCGTACGACGAGCAGGAGCACGGCGGCGATCACCAGGAAGGTCACCGCGTCCAGGACCATCACCACGGTGAGGCCGCCCCAGGCGACCAGGATCCCGCCGACCGGTGCGCCGAGCAGCTTCATGGCGCGGGTGCTGATCTGGTTCCACCCCTGCACCGTGCCGAGGTCCCGGCCAGCGACCAGCTGGCGCACCAGCGTGACGCCCGCGGGCAGGGTGAGTCCGCTCGCGATCCCGAACGACACGGCCATCGCGAGCAGGATCGGCGCGCCGTGGTGTCCGGACGACCACGCGGCGGCGCCGAGCAGCAGCACCGCGGCCTGCCCGACCTCTCCGGCGATGAGGAGGCGGCGCGGGTCGTAGCGGTCGGCGAGCACGCCCCCGAGCAGCACGAGCAACGCCTGGGGCAGCATCTCGGCCCCCAGGACGACGCCGGCCAGGACCGGGGTGAGCGTGTGGGCGGCGGTCCATGCGAGGGCGACGTTCCAGGCGTAGTCACCGAACCACGAGACACCGACGGCCGCGAGCCACGCCAGCACCATCGGGTCGCGGCGGACCGGTGGAGGAGGTGCGCCGAGCAGCTCCGGGTCGGTGGAGACCGTCATGGTCGGACGGGGGCGCTCGGGAAGGCGCGGGCGATCGCGCGCACCGGGCCGGCGTACGGCGTCGGGATGGTCCCTGCTGTCGGCGGCGCACGCCGTCGACCACTCCGTGACCAGACGGGTCAGCCGGTCGCCCAGGTCGTCGAGCTGCTCGACGGTGGCGTAGGTGAGCGTGTCCACCGACTCGGCGGCCAGCCGCCACGGACGCTCGTCGCGCGCCTGCTGCAGGAGCCACGCCTGGATCGCGCGCACCTGGTGCCGGAAGTTCTCGACCTCGGCCGTCTCGGCCACGCGGCGCCCCAGCGTCCCCTCCTCGAAGTCGTCGACACTCCAGGAGAGGGGACGGTCGCACAGCCGCCACCAGCTCTCGCGGGTGTCACGGGCCAGCTCGGGGGCCGGTTCGACCAGCCCCTGTCGGTGCAGCGCCTTGAGGTGATGGCTGACCGAGCCGACCGCCAGCTCCGTGCGCGCGGCCAGCTGGCCGACGTTGGCCGGTCCCTCGAGGGCGAGCAGCTCGGACAGCCACCGGCGGATCGGGTGGTGGTAGGCGACGAGCAGCTCGGCGAGCTCCGAGCTCGGGTCGGACACGGCGGGTGCCGGGACGGAGTCCAGGTGTCGCTCGGCGGCGGTACGACGTGGCATGCGGTCAGCCTCGCCGATCGGGGAGGCGTCGTACAAGAGGTCTTGTATAACTCAGGCGACCCAGCCGGGTCCGTCGCCGCCGAGCTCGGCCACCAGCTGGTCCGCCACGAACTCCGCGTTGGCGCGGCTCACCTCGAGGGGCACCGGGGGCAGGTTCTCCTCCCAGTCGAGGAGTGGTGAGCCGCGGAGCTGCAGCATCCGGGCGGGCCGGGCCAGGAAGAACAGGTGGAGGTGCGCGCCGCCGTCGCCGTACTTGGCGACCTGGACGCGTCCGACGCTGGGCAGGGCCTCGACGGCGGCGGAGACCGCCACGATGAGGCGGCCCATCTCGGCGGCGAGGTCGGCGGGGACCGACGGCAGGTCGCAGTGCTCACGGGGTCCCAGGCTGAGGCCGATCGGCAGCTTCATCTCCGAGTCCAGGTCCAGCTGCCAGCGTTCGTTGCTCCAGACCCGCCACTCATCCCTGGCCGGGTCGGGCGGACGGGCGCACCAGCACTCGGTCGGGTCCTCCCCACGACGTGGCGGCTCCTCGTCCGCCAGTGGTTGGAGCGGCTTGAGCCGCAGCGAGTCGAGCTCGAACGGGAAGATGTCCCACCCGGGCATCTCCTCGGCGGCGACCGGCAGCCGTCCGTCGGCGTCGGTGGCCGCCTCGACACGGGCGTAGAAGTCCTCGGCTGACTCGGGCTGCATGACGCGATTCAACCATCCCGGTCACCCTGCCGTTTGGTCCCAAACCGCAGGGTTTGGGCCGGAAATGTTGCGGTTTGGGACCAAACCGCAACGTCAGCAGCCGGCCCACCGGACTACGGCAGCGGGACGCCGTGCACGACCGGGGGACCGAGGGTCGGGTCGAGCTCGGTGGCCTGCGACACCCCGTCCGGGGTGATCACGTCGACCGCCTTGGGCACGGTGGCCGGGTCGACGCCGCAGATGGGCGACGGGTCGCCTGCGGCGCAGACCCCGAACGAGAACTCCTGCGGAGTCGGGGCGAAGCCACGCGCCTGGTCGGGGGAGAACCCGTCCTGCCCGGTCAGCACGACGCTGAACGACCAGCCCGACGCCGGTGTGCCCAGCTCGGCTGCGGGGAGCACGATCGTGATCGTGTCGGCCGCCGGCGAGGCGACGACCCCGCTGACGGTCCCGACCTGGGCGCCGCCGGCGTCCTGCCAGACCGGGCCGGCGAAGCCCTGCACCTCGAGCCGTTGGCTCCAGGCGTCCGCCGGGGCGATCGAGTAGTTGCGGCTCGTGAACGCGGCGTCCGTGCTGGTGGGCGAGGCTCCGGGCTCGTGGATGTAGACGTCGAGCAGCTGAGCGCCGTTCGGGCTGCCGAAGGTCTCGACCAGGTCCCGCAGCGTCGTACGCAGGAAGACGGAGTCGCCCTGCTGGAGCACCTGGAACCGGGTGATGTCGAAGGAGCCCGGCTGGAAGTTCGACGAGGTCGGGTACTGGTAGGTGCCCGGCCCGTTGTCGTCGCCGCTCGGGTCGGTGACGTCGAGCAGCGTCGTACCGCCGACGAGGTCGCCGACCACGCTGACCCGGGCGACGCCGGTCGCCCCGGAGGGCGTAGTGGCCGCCGCGGTGATCGCGTCCGACCCGAACAGGGCCGTCACGTGGGCGGTCCAGGTGCCGTCCTGGGCGGCGGTGACGGTGTCGAGGTCGGAGCCTGGGGTGTCGTTCCCGATCAGGCTGACGTCGACCGTCGCGCCCGGCGCTGCCGTGCCGGACACGGTCGTGGGACCGGAGACAGTCGCACCGTTCTGCGGAGTGGCGATGGTGACGTCTGCCTTGGCCGGCGGCGCGTGGTCGACGTACCGGTGGGTCGTCAGGTCGGGGCGGTCGACGATCCGGCCGGTGGACAGGTTGACCATCAGCCGGAGCTCCTGGGCCTGCGCCCACGTGAGCGGTGCTGCCGAGCCGGCGGGGTGCCCGTCGCGGAAGCCGATCGAGGCCGTGGTCGGGTCGGTGCCGTACGGCGACGCGGCCAGGTCGGGGTCCTCCCAGGCCTGCTCGGGCACCAGTCCGACACCCGACGCGGAGCCGAGCATGAAGCCGAGCTGGGTGCGCGCCAGCGCCCGGTCGCCGTCGGACAGCGCCGACTCGGCACGCTCACCCGAGAGCACCGGCCAGAGGTGACCGGAGCCGGTGTTCGTGGTCGGCCACGGCTGACCGTCACGCGGGCAGTTGGTGGCGTCCGGGGTGAAGCAGTCGCCGTACCCGTCCTCGCTGCCGGCGGTGGAGGTGCCGTAGCGGTAGTAGCCCGTGCCGGTGGGCGTGGTCGTGCCGAGCTGCTGGTCGAGGACCTCGAGCGAGTTCTGCACGTCCTGGTCGTTCGCGGGCAGCTCGCCGAGGCGGACCAGCTCCTGGAAGCCGCCGTCCACGACGGCGCGCTGGTCGACGGTGACGCTGCCGTTGCCGAGGCTGTAGTCGGACGCCGAGCTCGGGAGGCCGTTCTTGGAGAGCCGGATGAAGTACGGCGAGGAGCTGTACGGGCCGTTGTGCGTGACCGTGAAGCCCTTCACGGTGCGCTGGAAGTCGTCCGCCACCGCCTGGTAGAGCCGCGCGTGCGCCTGGTCGCCCTGCACGCGGGCGATGTGGGACGCCGCGGTCAGGCCGGCGATCTCGGCCGCGATCGTCGAGGGGGAGTAGCCGCCCTGTTCCTCCCAGCGCTCGTTGCCGAACGACGGTCCGTGCGCGACGAGGTAGTCGGCGGCCGGCTTGACGTGGTCGCTGTAGAGGCTCGCGTCTCCGGAGAGCCCGGTGAGGTACGCCATCAGGATCGGGTACGCCGTCTCGTCGAGCTGGATGCCGCCCGTGTCGGGCGCGGTCTCGCCGTTGAGCAGGGAGTTGCGCGGCATGTTGCCGGCCGGTTGCTGCTGGCGCTCGAAGAGGAAGCGCGTCGCGGCGCGGGCGGTCGCCACGTCGCCGACCGAGAGCAGGCCGGTGACGGCCTCGTAGAGGTCGCGCGCGAACACCTCGCGGTAGGAGCCGAAGTACACCGGCTTGCCGCCCGGCAGGTCACCGGCACTGACGGCCTGCCCCCACGGACTGGCCAGGCTCGCCGCGATCGCCCCGGGGAAGGTCTTGTCGACGCTCGCACGCAGCACGTTGGCGCTGAGCCAGTAGGCGCGGGTCTGGGCGTTGCTGAGCCCGTGTGGGCGCCGGAGCGACGCGTCGTACGACTGCCAGGTGCGGTGGTACGACGCCTCGGTGGCCCCGAACGACCGTTGTGCTGAGGTACGCGCGATGCCCACCGCCTGGTCCGTGGTGCGGCCGAACCCGAGGGCGAGGGTGACCTGGTCGCCGTGGCGCGGCGTGACGTCCTCGGTGGCGACGACGTGACCGTTCGGTGCGCTGGAGTACGACGTGAGGTGGTGGGTGGCGTCCAGGTCGGTGAGGCCGTCGGAGGCGGAGTCGGCGTAGCCCACCGAGGCCTGCCCGGGGCTGTCGGACGTCAGGGCCATCGAGGTCGGGACGGCGTAATCGCGGTTGGCCGCCTGGCTCACCGTGGAGGTGTCGGTGACCACCGGGACTCCGGAGGACGTGACGATGCCGCTGTCGGCGCCGCCGTTGGCGCTTCCGCCCCCGCCGTTCCCGTTGACGATCGCATCGAGCCGTGCGTAGACCTTCAGTCCTCGGGCGTGCCGGCCCGACAGCTTCGTGTGCATGACGACGGCATCCCGCGCGGGGTCGGTGACGTAGCGGGTGGTGAGGCTGTACCCGTGGGCGGCGCTCGTGGCCACCACGGTGCACGCCATGCCGGACCGGTCGCTGCTGACGCTGTAGGTCAGGTCGCGGCTCTGCAGGTCGGTGAAGCTGTGGCCGTCGGTGACGACGTACTGCAGCGTGTGGACGTTCGTGTTGTCGATGGTCGGCTCGTAGACGTCGGAGAGCACGCCGTCGGCGACGGTGAACCACACCTTCGAGGCGTCGTTGCGCGCGGTTCCGACGCAGTCCTTGCGGGCCAGGTCGAAGCGGCTCAGCGACCCGGGTGCACCCGGCGCCGCGCTCGGTGGTGCCGCCCCGTTGGTCGCCCCGGGGGTGGCGGCCAACAGGGCGAGCACCACCCCTGCGGCTGCGGTGATCGCGCACGCACGACGTGATGGACGTCCAGTCATCGTTCCCTCCCGAGCGGTGGAGTCGCCCGGTGATCGTGTCCCCTGCGGTCCGACAGCGTCAACGAGCGATTAGGTCGGAGCCCGGTCAAACTCCTGCGAGGCTCCCGAGCCACCAGCCGAGGGCTGCGGCGAGGAGACCGACGGCGAGGCTGCCCACCGCGTACGTCGTGGCGGTCCCCGCCTCGCCCTCCTCGGCAAGGCGCACGGTCTCGTACCCGAAGGTCGAGAACGTCGTGAGGGCACCGCAGAAGCCCGTGCCGACGAGGGTCGCCATCCAGGTCGAAGCGTCCGCCGCGACGAGACCGAGCACCAACGAGCCGACGACGTTGACCGTCCAGGTGCCCCAGGGGAACGCGGTGCGGTGGAGCCGCTGGACGGCGAGGTCGGTCAGGTAGCGGGTCGGCGCGCCCACCGCGCCGCCGAGCAGCACCAGGAGCAGGGTCATCGCAGCACCCGCTCCGTAGCGCGGAGACCGACCACGACGGCCACGAGGCCGAGCGCCAGGGTCCCGAACAGGTACGCCGCGGCGACAGCGGGACGACCCGCGGCGAGCAACGCGCGGGTGTCGACGGCGTACGTCGAGAAGGTGGTGAACCCGCCGAGCAGGCCGGTGCCGAAGAACGGCCGGACCAGCCGGCTCGTGGGCAGGCGCTCGACGACCAGCACCATGAGTACGCCGATCGCGAGGCAGCCCGCGACGTTGGTGAGCAGCGTGCTCCAGGGGAAGTCGCCGGGGGAGTGGGGAAGGGCACGCGCGAGGCCGTAGCGGCCCGCGGCGCCGAGTGCCCCTCCGAGTGCGATCACGAGCAGGATGTCGCGTCGGGTGCGGACCAGGCGCAGTGCGCGTCCCGGGACGGTCGGGAGGTCGGCGTCCGTGACGTCGGAGTCGACCGGGAAACCGGGGTGCGGGTCGTGGTGCGGTCGTCGTCCGGGTGGGTCGTCCGGGTCGCGCGGGCTCACGGAGGCTCCTACCGTCGTCGGGTAGGGACTGTTGGCGGACGCGTCGTCCGCGGTTCCACCACGTGCTCGGGTGCCGGCGAGCCCCACCGCCGCGGGCTGCAGGCTAGCGCAGGGCTGTGGTAGGCCACGGGTCGCTCCGCCGGTTGAGGAGGTCGCGGGCGCGACGGCTGGTTGAGGGGGTCGCGGGCACCGCCGCTGGTTGAGGAGGTCGCGCTGGCGACCGTCTCGAAACCACGCGGACAAGGCCGGCCCGTCGCAGTGGTCTTGTAGTCGCGACTTTGAAGAACGAGAAGTGTGGTGGCGGTCGGCTCTTGGTTTCGGCACCTCCGGACGTTTGCCTTCTCTTTCCCTTGAATGAATGACGGGAAAGGATTTTCTGTGGATATCTCGGATTCTGGGATAAATCCGCCGTCGCGGCGGTGCCGGGGTCGGCCGGGTGCGACAACGAGCTGGTCGAGGTGGTCGGCCGGGTCCGCAGCTAACCTCGGCGCTGGCCGCGGTCGAAGCAGACGCCACGGCCGCAACGGACGCCCGCGATCTGGCCGAGCAGCGGCTGCACCACGGCTCCACCCGGGACCTGGCGTTGGGCAGTCTCGTGCCGAAAGCAGGTAGCAAAGCACGTAAGTCGGCGGGTGTGCGCGAGCCCCGGGTCGGCGACCCTGGACGGGTAACCATCCCTTGCAGGTTCCCTGCTCCTGGACACGGAGAATTGATGTCGAATTCGATCACTAAGCGCATGGCCGGCGTTGGCGCCGCGGGCCTGATCCTTGGCTATCCGCTGCTCCTGGCCGCGCCCAGCCAGGCTGCAACTGCTCTTCCATGCCATGCCAGCATGTCTGACTCGACGCCCAAGCAGTACACGTACGTGGGTGTCCACGTGAAGACCGCTCCGTCGGCGGGGGTGCACACGGTCGCGCACTACAAGACCACCAACACCCCTCACCGAGGCAAGGCAAATCGCGAGGGTCTGGCCAACATCTCCTACTACATCTCAGGAGCTACGCCGGGCTATCGAGTGCGGGTGGACGTGACCGTTGCTAAGGACGGTCGGACCGGACACTGCTCGACGTCTTTCGTGCCGCACAGCTAGGGGCCGGGCGAGTGGGACTCACGTACCGTCGTCGAAAGCGCATTGGGCGCTCGACCTTCCTGAACCTTTCCGCCTCAGGCGTTTCGGTCTCGAAAAGGCTGGGTCGCATGACCATGTCATCACGTGGCCGAGGCAGCGTGCGTCTGGGCCGTGGTTTCTCCTGGCGTTTCAAGCTCTGAGCGAGATACCGCTGCGGGATCTGGCCGCTCCATAGGCATTTGCCCTGGTGCGCCTCAACCCCACCGATCGATGAGCCGAATTCCTACCGCCACCCACACTCGGAACGAATACCGAGTCGATCCGATATCGACCCAGACCGGATGACTCACGGTCGCCATCCCGGCGGGGGGTCCTCACCCGTACGGCCGTCGACAGCCTCCCGGATCAGGTCGGCGTGGCCGGTGTGCCGCCCGTACTCCTCCAGCATGTCCAGGAGGAGGCGACGCAGGTTGGCGTGGTGGCCCGCGTCGTTCGCGGCGTGGATCTCCTGGTCGAGCCCGCCGTCGGCGAGCGCGGCGTCCACTCGCGCGCGTGCTCGGGCAACGGCGCCGTCGTACAGCGCATAGAGGTGCTCGGGTGAGTCGTCCGCGGCGGAGGTGAACTCCCAGTCGTCGTCCTCGTCCCAGCCGTTGTCCTGCCACGTCGGGTCCATGGTCGCGCCGGCCAGCTTGACCGTGGACTTGTAGTCCTCGGTCGTCGCCAGATGCTTGAGCAGCCCGCCGAGGGTGAGCGTGGAGGCGCCCACCGTGACGCGGAGACCGGCGGCGTCGAGGTCCCCGGCCTTCCACCGGAACGTCCAGCGCTGACGGTCCAGCGCGCCCAGCAGCGCCTCCGTCTCGGTGCCCGCGAGGGGAGGCTCCCATGGTGTGTCGCTCAGGGGCTGCGTCGTCGTCTCGCTCATCGTCTCGTTCCTTCCTCCGGAGGCCAGGTGCAGGACGCTAGACCGTTTTCCGGACGGTGTGCGTCCGGAATATCTGGGACACTCGGCGGATGGACGACCCCGGCCCCACCGCCCGGGCGCTGCTGGTGCTGGAGATGGTGCAGAACCAGCCGGGCATCGGCGCTGCCCAGCTCGCCGCACGGCTCGGGCTCTCCGACCGCGCCGTACGCCGCAACGTCGCGGTGCTGCGCGAGGCCGGCATCCCGGTCGAGTCCACGCGCGGACGGTACGGCGGCTACCGGGTCGGGCGCGGCCTGCGGGTGCCGCCGCTGATGTTCACCTCGACCGAGGCGCTCGCCCTGGTGATGGCCGTGCTGGAGGGTCACGACGCCGCCGATCCCGAGGACCCGGTGGGCAGCGCTCTGGGCAAGATCGTCCGGGTGCTGCCGGAGCCGCTCGCGAAGCCGGTCGACGCGATCCGCCGCGTGACCGCACGCGGCTGGGACGTCGGCGTTCCCGACGTCGAGACGACCGCGGCGCTCGTCCAGGCGAGTGCGGCGCACCGCCGGGTGCGGCTCACCTACCGCCTTGGCCAGGGCCGGGAGCGCGACATGGACGTCGACCCGTGGGCGGTCGTGGTCCGACATCGGCGTTGGTACGTGCTCGGCTGGTCGCACACCAAGGACGCCATGCGCGTGCTGCGGGTCGACCGCGTCGCCCGCGTCGGCGTCCTGTCCGAGACGTTCACACCGCCGGCGGACCTGGACCCGGTGGCCACCCTCGAGGAGCAGCTGTCGCAGGGCTGGCGGTACGCCGTAGAGGTCGAGATCGACGCACCTCTGGGCGACGTGGAGCACTGGCTGCCCCGGTCGTTCGGCCGGCTCGAAGCGCTGGGGGACCGGCGTACCCGCTTGGTCGCGACCACCGACGAGCCGGAGTGGTACGTCGCCCAGCTCGCCGAGCTGCCCTACGACTTCCGGCTCGTCGACTCACCGGAGGTCAGAGCCGCGATGCATGTGCTGGCACGGAGGCTGCGGGCGGCCGCCGGTCCCGAGGAGCACCACGCGAAACCTCGGTGAGAGGTCGGAGGCGCTCGTTCTAGGGTGGGTGCATGTACCTGGAGAACCTCGTCATCGACGCGGTCGAGCCGCAGAAGCTGGGCCGGTTCTGGGAGGCGGTGGTCGGCGGGGAGCAGCTGACCGACGAGCCCGAGGGCTACGAGACCCGGCTCACCATCGAGGGTGGACCGGTGCTCGACCTGTGCTTCCAGCGCGTCCCCGAGCCGCCGTCCGAGCCGCTGCGCCTCCACCTGGACCTTCTGGGCGGTGCCCGCCAGGCCGAGGAGGTCGAGCGGCTGCTCGGGCTGGGCGCCCGACACCTCGACATCGGTCAGCGCGACGCGCCCTGGGTGGTGCTCGCCGACCCGGAGGGGAATCCCTGCTGCGTGATGGAGGAACGGGCGGAGTACGTCGACACCGGGCCTGTGGCGGCGCTGCCGCTCGACTCCGCCGATCCGGACCGGGATGCGGCGTTCTGGTCATGGCTGACCGGCTGGACCGGGACAGACGGGGACGCGACGTCGCTGCGCCACCCGTCGTTGCGAGGACCTCTTCTCGAGCTGTGTCCCGAGGAAGCCCCCAAGGGGACGGCCAAGAACCGGCTGCATCTCGACCTCCGGCTCGAGACCGGGGACGATGCCGACGAGACCGCGGCCGGCATCGCCCAGCGTGGCGGCCGCGAGCTCCATTTCCCGGAGTGGGGCGAGCTGCCCTGGCGGCACTACGCAGACCCCTCCGGCAACGAGTTCTGCGTGCTGCCGGCTCGGTCGTGAGGAGCAGTCGTCGCAAGCTCTCTCAGCCTGGTCTCGGTTCGCCGATAACTGACATTATGTCAACTCACGCAGACTCCGCACCCCTCTCCTGAGAGTTGTCCCCTCTCGGGACGGCCGGTGTGGACCCTGGCCGGTCGACCGAGAAAACGCGGAACAAAGCTTCTCTGGCAGCCCGTAGCGCCCGGATTGTTCCGCGTTTTCCGCACGCTAGGTCGCCGGCCGGCCCACGAGGCGGTGACACAGGCCGGACGGTTGGTTGCCGCCGTCAACGGCCGCGCTACGGTTGAGAGGTCAACTACCGTCCCCTCGGGAGGCCCTCATGAAGCTCGCCAACGTCCCCCTGCGTCTCGCCACCGGCGCCTACGTCGCGCACACCGGCTGGGAGAAGTGGCACGGCGACGAGGACCGCGCGGCCGGGGTGCACGGGATGGCCTCGGGGGCGTACCCGTTCCTGAGCTCGGTCAAGTCGACCGACTTCCTCAAGGCCCTGTCCGTCGGCGAGATGGTCGTCGGTGCTGCGCTGCTCGCGCCGTTCGTGCCACCGGCCGTTGCCGGCGCCGCCCTCACCGGCTTCTCGGGCGCCCTGGTGACCATGTACCTGCGGACCGACAGCCTGCACAAGCCCGGCAGCATCTGGCCGACGCCCCAGGGCATCGGGGTCTCCAAGGACGTCTGGATGCTCGGCATCGGCCTGGGCCTGCTGGCCGACGGGCTGCGGAGCGGCCGCCAGGGCTCCTGAGGACGTACGCCGCTCCCCCGGCGGGGCAGACCCCGCACGCGACACGCCGGGTTTGCATCGTGGCGTGAGGCCGGGAAGGGTGGACGGTTCCTGCCAGCAATCGACGAAGGAGGAGCATCATGCTCACCCTCACGGAGAACGCCAGCACGATCGTCAAGGACATCGCCGCCCAGCAGGGCGGGTCCGACAGCACGGGGCTGCGCATCAGCAGCCCGGACCCCACCGAGGGTCTGACCGTGACCGCGGCGGAGCAGCCCCGGCCCGGAGACCGCACGATCACGGCCGACGGTGCCGTGATCTACCTCGACGAGCCCGCTGCCCAGCGGCTCGATGACCAGGTGCTCGACGCGTCGCTCGACGACGCCGGCCGGGTGCAGTTCGCGCTCGCGCCCCAGGGCTGAGCCGACGTACGACGACCCCGGGCGCTGCGGTGCCTGGGGTCGTCGGGTCCTGGATCAGCCCAGGCCGATGAAGGACCTGCCGCGGTCCAGGAGGTCGTAGCGCAACGCCGCCCAGACGAGGAACGCCGCCCCGACCAGACCGACCACCGTGACCATGGTGGTGTGCACCGGCTTCTCCTTCGCGGCCTCCCACGCCGCCGCACCCTGCTTCTTGATGGGCCGCAGCCAACGCCGGGCGAACTCGAACTCCCGCGACCACAGCCACACGCCGAGGAGGATCGGCGGGATCGTCAGCGGCCCGGGCAGCACGATCAGGACCAGCCCGAGCAGGATGAAGAGCAGCCCCGCGACGAAGACGACGACGCGTCGTACGGTCCGCGGCATCGCCGGGTCAGCCGCTGCGTGTCAGCCGAGGGCAGCGACGGCGGCGTCGTAGCCGGGCTCGTGACCGATGGCGTCGACCAGCTCGGTGTGGAGGACCGTGCCGTCGGTGTCGAACACGACCACTGCGCGAGCCAGCAGGCCGCGCATCCCGCCGTCGACCATGGTCACGCCGTAGTCGGTGCCGAAGCTGCTGCGGAAGGACGAGCCCACGGTCACGTTCTCGATCCCCTCCGCCCCGCAGAACCGCCTGAGCGCGAACGGCAGGTCGGCCGACGCGCACACCACGACGGTGTTCTCGAGCCCGGCCGCCAGCTCGTTGAAGCGGCGTACCGACGCAGCGCACACGCCGGTGTCGATGCTCGGGAAGATGTTGAGGACGACGCGCGAGCCCGCCTGGCTCGCGGAGGTGAAGTCGACGAGGTCGGCGCCGGTGAGGGTGTACGCCGGGGCGTGGCTGCCGAGTGCGGGCAGCTCGCCGACGGTCTGGACGGGGTTGTCCCCGAGCAAAGTGGTGGCCATGTCCACTGTCTATCAGGTGCCTCGGAGGGTGGCGGCAGACGGCCCGGACTCGCCTCCGTCACCACCGGCCTCCTAGCATCGACGCCGTGCTGACCCGAATCGCCGCCACAGCGGCCGCTCTCGTGCTCCTCCCGACCCTGGCGGCCTGCGGCGGCTCCTCGAGCAGCTCGACGGCGGCTGACCCCGCGTCGGCCAGTACGCCGACCGCCAGCGGCAGTGCGGGCGCCACCACCTGCGTCTACCCCAGCGACCCCCAGGCCGCGGCCAAGAAGGTCAACCCACCACCGGCCACCCCCACCGTGAGCGGCCAGGTTCCCGCCACGATCGCGACCTCGGTGGGCACGCTCGACGCGAGCCTGGACGCGACCAAGGCGCCGTGCACGGTGAACTCGTTCGTCTCGCTCGCCCAGCAGGGCTTCTACGACAACACGCCCTGTCACCGGCTCACCACGGCAGTCATCTTCGTGCTGCAGTGCGGCGACCCGACGGGCACCGGGACCGGCGGCCCGGGCTACACGATCCCGGACGAGCTGTCCGGCACCGAGACCTACACCGCCGGGACGCTGGCGATGGCCAAGACCGACGCGCCGAACAGCGGCGGCTCACAGTTCTTCATCGTCTACAAGGACACGGCCCTGCCGGCCAACTACACGGTGTTCGGCCACATCACGTCGGGTGGGGTGAAAGCCCTCGAGAAGGTCGCCGCGCAGGGCACGGACAACGCGTTCGGTCAGGGCGACGGGCACCCCAAGACCAAGGTGACGATCACCAAGGTCACGACCGGCTGACGTGCGGGCTGCCGACGGGCTCAGCCCTCGGCGTACTCGATCGAGGTTCCGAGCTGGAGGGTGCGGCCGACCGTGCACAGGCGGTCTCCGGTCTGCTGGATGGCGCGGGGCAGCACCTCGCGCGCCCGGTCCCCTGCTTCCCCCTCCGGGAACCTGATCGCGACGGTGACGCTGAGGTCGACCAGGTGCGACCCGCCGTCGTCGCGGATCTTGTGGCCCTCGACGTGGATGCCGAACTCCTCGGGCTGCGCGCGCTTGCCGGTGATCAGACCGACGTCGATCGCCGTACAGCCGGCCAGCGCGGCGAGCAGAAGCTCGACCGGCGTGAAGTCCGGGTCGTCGCCCGTCCCGATCGGGAGCACTCCCCCGCGCACGTTGACCGCCTTGTAGCGACCTTCGCCGATCTGGGTCAGGTCCATCCGTCGCAGGGTCTCGTCGCTCATGCGGACAAGGTAACGGCCCCGGTCCGAGGACCGGGGCCACTCCCCTGCTGAGTCGATCGTGGGCGGGTGCTCAGCGTTGCGCGTGGGCGCCGCGGCGGGCCGCGCGCGCCTCACGACGCATCGTCTTGACGTCGCGGAGCTGGCGCAGATCCCGATCGGACAGCACCCGGGTCTCCACGAGTCCACCCAACAGGTACAGCTGCGTGCTCATCGTGATCGTCCTTCCGACCCCTGTGGGTCAGGTTGGTGTGTAAGAGACATCGTCGCTTGCGCGACTCTTACATCATACGTCGTGCCGGCGGTCGATCCCGCCCCGACGAGGGCGTCCGGGACGTGATGTCCAGCACCCTGGACGCGCGCTCGCAGACGGCCCGGCTCAGGCGTCGAGACAGGTCGGCAGGAGGTCGAACCACCGCAGGTGCTCGAAGTCCGCACTCACCTTGCCGGGGTGGGCGGAGAGGTCGGGCCGGGGCGCAGCGGCGAGGATCTCTGTCCCCTCGCGCAGCTGCTCGGCGAGCAGGTCCTCTCCCCCGGTCAGCCGCTCGCTGGGCATCAGCGCCCGGCCGCCGTCGTAGGAGATCGCGCGCAGGCTGATCGGCGGCTCGACGAGGCCGTCGCGGTGTCGCCAGCGTCCGGTCACGGTGTCGAACCGGTAGTCCTCCAGCAGCCGCCAGCCGTCGCGCGCGACCAGCCGGACGGCGTCCACGATGTAGTCGGCCACCGTGTCGGAGACGAAGTAGTTGAAGTTCACCCGCACCCAGCCGGGCTTGATGCCCTCGCAGCCGCCGGTGATCTCGCGCTCGAACTCGTGCGACCGGTCGAGGTCGATGCCGAGCAGGCGATGACCGTAGGGGCCCGCGCACGAGCAGCCGCCGCGCGCCTGGATCCCGAACAGGTCGTTGAGCAGCGACACGACGTAGTTGTGGTGGAGGTAGCGGCCCGAGGGCGAGCGCACGACGAACGAGACGATCGAGAGGCGCGCGCGCGTCGAGGTTGCCGAGCAGCTCGATGGCGGGCTCGTCGCGCCAGGCGGAGACGGCGCGCTCGAGGAGCCGCTCCTCCGCGCTCCGGATCGTCTCGGTGCCGACGGCCTCCTTGAGCTGGAACACCAGCCCGGCCCGGACCGCCTCGATGATCGCCGGCGTACCGCCCTCCTCGCGCTGGGCGACGTCGTCGAGGTAGCGGTGGTCGTCGGTGTTGACGTAGGCGACGGTGCCGCCGCCGGGCACGTCGGGCACCCGGTTGGCGAACAGCTCGCGTCGCGCCACCAGCACCCCGGGGGTCGACGGTCCGCCGATGAACTTGTGAGGCGACAGGAAGATCGCGTCCTTGTAGGCCAGCGGCCGGTCGGCGGGAGCGCTCATCTCGATCCGGACGTACGGCGCGGCCGCGGCGAAGTCCCAGAACGACAGGGCGCCGTGGCGGTGGAGCAGCTCGGAGATGCCGAAGGTGTCCGAGACGATGCCGGTCACGTTGGAGGCCGCCGAGAAGGAGCCGATCTTGAGCGGGCGCTCGGCGTACTTCTCCAGCTGCTCGGCGAGCTCGTCCTGGTCGATGAGACCGTCGGCGTCCTCGTGGATGGTGACGACGTCGGCGATCGGTCTCGCGCCACGAGATCTCGTTGGAGTGGTGCTCGTAGGGGCCGAGGAACACCACCGGTCGCTCCGCCGGCGGGATGTGCGCGGTCAGGTCGTGCTGGTCGTCGAGCACCGACGGGATCCGCAGGCCGAGGACGCCGATCAGCTTGGCGATCGCGCCCGTGCAGCCGGACCCGGCGAACAGCACCACCGTGTCGTGGTCGCCCCCGACGGACTCGCGGATGATCTCGCGGGCCTCCTCGCGCAGTCGGGTGGTCTGCAGACCGGTCCCGCTGGACTCGGTGTGGGTGTTGGCATAGCTCGGCAGCACCTGGTCGCGGATGAAGTCCTCGAGGAAGGTGAGCGCCCGGCCGGAGGCGGTGTAGTCGGCGTAGGTGACCCGGCGTTGCCCGTACGGCGTGGTCATCACGTGGTCCTCGCCGATCACGGACTCGCGCACGAGCGCGATCAGGGGCGATGTCCGTGCGGGCATGCTGCCAGGGTAGAGCCGAACGGTGCGAACCACCCGACCGAGATGTGCTGACCGAGCAGGAACCGCCGACGGCCGCGCCGACGTCGTACGAGCGACGCGGCACGGCCGTCTGCGGTCGTGGTACGACGGAGCGTCAGCTCACCTTGACCCTCAGGATCGTGCGGCCGGTGACGACCTTCTGCCCGGGCTGGGTGAAGAGCTCGGTCTCGACCGGCCTGGTCCGGCCGCCGAAGGCGAAGAGCTCCACGCGCGCCTGGTCGTTGCGGTGGGCGTTCTGGGCCAGCCTCTTGACCCCGGCCAGCGTGCGCGGGAAGCCACGCTCGAACGGGAAGGAGTCGACCTCGGAGGCGAGGAGGCGTCCGGTCATCCCGGCCGCCCGGGCGGGCACTGCCAGCTGGAACGACGGGCCGTGGCTGCCGCCGGCGTACCGCAGGCGGAGCGTGGCGCCCGTGCCGGCCTTGACCAGCGCAGGGCTGCCCGCGCCGATCGCGTGCCAGGCCCCACCGCGCCGCTGCTCGGCGCCCACGATCTTCAGCACGGACGTGTCGTCGACGACGTCCGAGTCGACGTGGACGGAGTCGATGGTGACGCCGTCGACGTTGGTGAGCAGGAACAGCAGGTCCGCCAGGTCGAAGCTGGCGGACGAGGCGATGTCGAAGGTGTCGGTGTAGCGGTTGCCGCCCTTGAAGGTGAACGGACCGGTGGCGGTGTGACCGTGGACCGTCCAGGCGTTGCTCTCGGAGCCGCCCTGGAAGGCGTCGATCACGGTCTGGTGGTTCGCCTCCTGCTCGTAGAACGTGACCGCGGCCATGGCGTCGGGCAGCTGGACCTCGGAGGTGCCGGTCCGGGACCGCGAGGCGGCGCCGTCGGGGTGGTACGTCACCGTGGACGTGACCGGTGCCGAGGCCGGCAGCTGACCGAGCGGACCGGAGATCCCCGTCATCCGGTCCTGGTCGATGGTGCCGAGGAGGTCGCCGATGTTGGCCACCTTGAACGGCGAGCCGAGCGAGTCGCCCTGGATGAACAGGGCATCCGCCCCGGCCATGCCGTAGGTGCTGTTGCCGGTGAACTCCATCGGGTGGCCGAAGCCGACCACGCGATCGGCGCAGACCGAGGTGATGGTGCCGAGGCCACCGAAGACGATGTCGCCGGTGGACTCGGTCGCGACCAGGTTGCCGCCCGCGATCATGTCGGCCGGCGTCGGGCTGCTCTCGGCGGCGGCGTGCCCGGCGGCGGTCACCTGGGAGCTCAGGTAGGGACGACCCGTCGCGCGCTCGAGGGCGCGGGGGCCGAGCCCGGACAGGACCGTCGGGGTCCGCAGCTCGCGGAAGCCGGAGGACGCCTGGGCCTTGGTCACGTCGGTCCTCGCCGCGATCTTCCGGGCAGCCGCCGCTGAGACCTTCACGCGCAGGGGGGCCGCGGGAGTGCCGGCGTAGGCCTGCATGTCCTCCCAGGGCGTGATGCCGGCGATCGGCGTGGAGCCGAAGGAGAGCGTGTAGGCCACGGCACCGATCAGGCTGCCGTCGGCGGCGTACACCGGCGAGCCGGACATGCCTTCCCAGATGCCGCCGATGCTGTCGATCTCGGGCGAGGTGAGCTTCATCATCACCATGTCGACGCCGGGCTCGATGCCGTCCTTGAGGACGCCGATCACGGTGCCGTCGAAGGTGGAGGGCGTCGTACCGCTGGTGACCGTGAGGCCGTGGACGGCCTGGTCGGGCACGAGGTCGGCGACCGGGAACGGCGTGTCGCACGAGCCGGTGGCTGCCTGCGACGGTGTGGTGATGGCGGCCGTGCCCGCGAGGCAGAGCCCCGCGGCGACCGCGGCCGAGGCGAGGACCTTCGCCCGAGATGCTGGTTTCTTCATGGAACGTCCCTCCGTTGAGCGGGTGCCCCCGTGGCCGCCGCTGTCTGCTCCAACAGACGCGCCGGGACGGGGTTTGGTTGCGTGCATCGCCGAGGGGGTCCGCACGGGGTGCCTACTCTGGAGCCATGACGGACCTGGCGAGGCGGATTGGCCCGCTTTCGCGGGTGCGTGTCGGGGAAGTCACTCCGGACGGCGAGCAGGACCGGGAGGACGTCGTCGCGGCCGAGGAACCCCTGGAGATCCGGCTGGCGTGGCCGGGCTCGAGCGCCCAGCGGGCCTGGGTGACGATGCGGACACCCGGCCACGACTTCGAGCTCGCCGCCGGGTGGGTCGTGCACGAGGGGCTCGTCGCGCCGACCGCGCTGACCGGCGTCGCGTACTGCACCGACACCGACCTCGCGCCGGAGCAGGAGTTCAACGTCGTGACGGTGACGGCCTCGGGCCCGGTCGACCTGGCGCACCGTCATGCCGGGATGTCCAGCGGCTCCTCCGCCTGTGGTGTGTGCGGCAAGGACAGCATCGACGCCGTCTTGACCACGGTGCGCGGACCACGCTGGCACGGTGCGCCGGCCCGGCCCGACGTCGTACGCCGGCTCCCCGGACTGCTGCGGGAGCAGCAGGACGTGTTCGGGCGGACCGGCGGGGTGCATGCGGCCGGACTCTTCTCCGCCGACGGTGACCCGCACGTCGTACGCGAGGACGTCGGGCGGCACAACGCGGTCGACAAGGTGGCCGGTGCCCGGGTGCTGGCCGGCGACCCTCTCGCCGCGGCGTACCTCGTGGTGAGCGGGCGGGCCGGCTTCGAGCTGGTCCAGAAGGCGGTCGCGGCCGGGATCGGGACCCTGGTGTCGGTGGGAGCGCCCACGTCGCTGTCCGTGCACCTGGCCCGCGAGGCCGGGCTCGGTCTGTACGGCTTCACCAGGGCCGAGCGCACCGTCCGGTACGCCTGATCGCCGACTCGGCATGTGACGACTGGGCGTGCTTTCGGCGCGGGTCCGACGAGGTGTCGGTGCGCGTCCCTAGGTTCGTCCCGTGCGGATCCTCCACACCTCCGACTGGCACCTCGGTCGCTCGTTCCACCGCGTAGGCATGCTCGAGCACCAGGCGGCCTTCGTCGACCACCTGATCGAGGTGATCGAGGCGGAGCAGGTGGACCTGGTCGTCGTCGCGGGCGACATCTACGACCGCGCCCTGCCCCACGTCGACGCCGTACGGCTGGCGGACGAGACGTTCGCCCGGTTGGCCGCGTCCCGCGCCTCGGTCGTGCTGACGTCGGGCAACCACGACTCCGCCCAACGCCTCGGCTTCGGCGCCCGGCTGATCGATGCGGCCGGCGTCTTCCTGCGCACCGACGCCTCGAGGATCGGTACGCCGGTCCTGCTGGCCGACGAGCACGGCCCGGTCGCGGTGCACGGTCTCCCCTACCTCGACCCGCAGGCCCTCCACGAGCCGTGGCGGCTGCCGGCTCGTAGCCACGAGGCGGCCGTCGCCGAGGCCATGCGCCGCGTCCGCGCCGACCTCGCTGCCCGCCCGATGCGCTCGGTGGTGCTGGCTCACGCCTTCGTGGCCGGCGGCCTGCCGAGCGAGTCGGAGCGTGACATCAGTGTCGGCGGCGTGTCGATGGTGGCGTCGTCGCTCTTCGACGACATCTCCTACACCGCCCTCGGCCACCTCCACGGCCGCGCGGTGCTCGGCGACGCGCTGCGTTACAGCGGGTCCCCCTTGGCCTACTCCTTCTCCGAGGCCGACCACACCAAGGGGTGCTGGCTGGTCGACCTCGGCCGCGAGGGTGTCGACGCGGCGGAGTTCGTGGAAGCGCCGGTGCCCCGCCGCCTGGCGCGCGTCACCGGCGACCTCGAGACGTTGCTGACCGACCCTGCGCTCGGCGACGTCGAGGACCGCTGGCTCCAGGTGACCCTCACCGACACCGCCCGTCCGGCCCATCCGATGGAGCGGCTCCGCGCGCGCTTCCCCCACACGCTCGTCCTCGCGTTCGCTCCGGCCGGCGGCTCCGTCCCCTCGCTGCCCGCCGCGCTCCCGCAGGGCCGCCGGGACCACGAGGTCGCTCTCGACTTCGTGGCCGAGCTGCGCGGTGCGCCCGCCACCGACGCCGAGTCCGCCCTGCTCCTGCAGGCCTGCGACGCATGCGCCGACGACCCGGACGCCGACGTACTCCTGTCCGGGGCCGGCTGATGCGGCTCCACCGGCTCTCCGTCACGGCGTTCGGGCCGTTCGTGGAGACCGCGCAGGTCGACTTCGACGCCCTGACCGACTCCGGTCTCTTCCTGCTCTCCGGCGCGACCGGCTCGGGCAAGTCCAGCGTCCTCGACGCCGTCTGCTTCGCGCTGTACGGCGCCATCCCGGGCGATCGCAACCACGCCGGCCGGCTGCGCTCCGACCAGGCCCCGGCCGGGCTCGCGCCGTGCGTGGAGCTCGACGTCACGCTCTCCGGTCGCCGCTTCCGGGTCACCCGCTCCCCCGCCTGGGACCGGCCGAAGAGGCGAGGCGCCGGTCTCACCCGCGAGCCGGCCAAGGTCACCGTGTCCGAGCGGGTGCGCGACGCGTGGGTGCCTCTCAGCAGCCGGCTCGACGAGGCCGGCGACCTGCTCTCCGGACTGCTCGGGATGAACCTCGACCAGTTCTGCCAGGTCGCCCTGCTCCCCCAGGGCCACTTCCAGGCCTTCCTGCGTGCCGACTCCGCGCAGCGACACCACCTGCTGGCCCGGCTGTTCCGCACCGGTCGCTTCGAACGCGTCGAGGGGTGGCTGCGCGACCACCGTCTGACCCTGCGCCGTGAGTCCCAGGCCCACCTGACGACGGTCTCCGACCTCGTCAGCCGGCTCTCCGAGGCGGCGGCCTCGGAGGCTCCCGAGACGGTCGCCGAGCTGTCGGCCGCTGCGGGAGACGGGTCGTTGTGGTCCTGGGCGGGCGAGCTGACCCGGGCGACGGAGACCGACCTCGCGGCCGCTGAGACAGACGCAGCGGCCATGCTGGCGACGGCGCGCGATGCGTCGCAGGCGTGGGAGCGGGCTCGCGACGAGGCGCATGCACGCTCCCGGGTGCGTGAGGCTGCGGCGGCCCACGAGCGGCTCACCGCGGCGACCCACGACCGCGCGGCCGACGCAGCCCTGCTCGAGGCGGGGCGCCGGGCGGAGGGGCTGCGTCCCCTGTCGCGGCTCGTGGACGATCGCCGCAGGCGGCTCGATGACGCGGACGACGTGGCGCAAGCCGCCCTCGCCGGGGCCAACGCCCGAGGGCTCGACGTGGCAGAGCTGCCCGCGGAGCTCGGCCGACTGAGCCACGAGCTGTCGGCGCTCACCGTGCTGCTTCCCGCCGAGCACCGCCTGAGCGAGCTCCGGGCACGCCACGAGTCCAGGGCCGACGCCCTGCAGGCCCTGCAACGTGACGACGAGCTGGCCGCTGCCGAGGGGGTCACGCTGGCGCGGCTCGTGGCCCGCCTGGACGCGGAGGTCCGCGGCGCGGTGGAGGCGGAGCGCGCGCTACCGACGGTCGAGGCCGAGGCGGTCCGTCTGCGAGCCGTCGCCGAGGCCCACGTCGACGCCGAGCGTCTGCAGTCGGAGCTCGCGCTCGCCACCGCCGACCACTCCTCTGCGGTCGGCCGCCTGCTCGACGTCCGCGAGCACCTGCTCGACGTCCGCGAACGACGGATCGCCGGGATGGCGGCCGAGCTCGCGGGCGCACTGGCCGTAGGCGACGACTGTCCGGTCTGCGGGTCCGCCGAGCATCCTCATCCGGCTCTGCCCGCCACCGGCCACCCGGACGCGACGGCCGAGCGCACGGCCCAGCGGGCCGTCGACGACGCCCAGGCCTTCGAGCACGCGCTCGCCCTGCGGGTGCGCGACGCCGGCTCCGCGCTCGCCACCGCGCGCGAGGCGGCCGCGGGGGTGGCCGCCGACGACCTCGGCGCCGTGGTCGACGCGGCCGAGCGAGTGCTGTCCGAGACGCGGGCCGAGGCCGCTCGTCACGCCGCGCTGACCGCACAGCTCACCGAGGCTCAGCGCCGGGCCGGTGCCCTCGCCGACGAGAGAGACGTACGCCGCATCACGGTCGCAGAGCTGACCACCACGCTGGAGCATCTGCGTACGCAGGCTGCCGAGCTCGAGGACCAGGTGGCCGGCGCCCGTGGCGAGCACCCCGCCCTGGCGCAGGCCGTCGAGGAGCTCGAGGTGCGTCAGGCGTCGGCGCAGGGAGCGTGCGAGGCCCTCGCTGCCCGCGCCGCCGCCCTGGGGGCGCTCGACGAGGCCGAGCTGGCCCTCACCCGGGCCGCCCTCGAGGCCGGCTTCGACGACCTGGTCTCCGCGCGGCGGTAGTGAGCTGGCTGCCGACGACCTCGCCCGGCTCGACGACCGGGTGCGCAGCCACTGGTCCGCTCTCGCCGCAGCCGAGACCGTGCTGGCTGAGCCGGGCGCCCGACAGCTCCTCGACGCGCCCGAGCCCGACCTGGAGGCACTCGAGACCACCCACCGCGCAACGGCCACGGCCGTCGAGCAGGCGCGGGCCACCCGGCAGGTCGCGTCCCGCCGGCACACCCGCGTGCTCGGGCTGACCGACGAGCTGCGGCTGGCTCTGGATGCGTGGACGCCGGTGCGCGAGCAGCTCGAGCTCGCCACCTCCGTCTCCGCCTTCGCCGAGGGCAAGGCGCCGGACAACCGCCTGCAGATGCGGCTCTCGGCGTACGTCCTGGCCTACCGGCTGACGCAGGTCGTCGCCGCGGCCAACGCGCGCCTCGCCGGGATGAGCGACCAGCGCTACTCCCTGGAGCACGTGGGGCAGCGCGGCGCCGGCGAGTCCCGCGGCGGCCTCAGCCTGGTCGTGCGCGACGACTGGTCGGGCGAGAGCCGCGATCCCGCGACCCTGTCCGGCGGCGAGACGTTCGTGGTCTCGCTGGCCCTCGCCCTGGGCCTGGCTGACGTGGTGGCACACGAGGCCGGCGGGGCCGACCTCGCCACCCTCTTCGTCGACGAGGGCTTCGGCTCACTCGACGCCGAGACCCTCGACGACGTTCTCGACATCCTCGACACCCTCCGCGAGAACGGCCGGGCGGTCGGCGTGGTGAGCCACGTGGCGGAGATGCGCGACCGGATCCCGACCCAGCTGGTGGTGACCAAGGCGCGCACGGGGTCCACGGTCCGGGTCTCCTGCTGACCCCGCTAGGTTCGGGGGCATGCCTGGTCTCGACCCCGGATTCACCGCACTGCCCTACCGCGCCCTGGGAGACGCCGCGCTCACCCGCGCCCGCGACCTGGGCGCGAGCCACGCCGACTTCCGCTTCGAGCGGGTCCGCTCCCAGGACATGCAGGTGCGTGACGGCGTCGTCCTGGGAGTCGGCGATGTGGAGGATGTCGGCTTCGCCGTGCGGGTCGTACACGGCGGCGCGTGGGGCTTCGCGTCCGGCGTCCACCTGACCGCTGACGAAGCGGTGCGGGTCGCCGAGACGGCCGTGGCCGTGGCCCGGGTGTCTGCCGCGATGACGACCGTTCCGGTCGAGATCGCCCCGGAGCCGGTCTACGACGACGTCGAGTGGGTCTCGTCGTACGACGTCGACCCGTTCGACGTGCCGGTCGCCGAGAAGGTCGCGGTGCTGATCGACTGGTCCCAGCGGCTGCGTCGCCATCCGGCGGTCGCCCACGCGACGGCCGACCTGATCCAGGTGCGGGAGAACAAGTACTACGCCGACCTCGCCGGCACCCGCACCACCCAGCAGCGCGTCCGGCTGCTGCCGTGGTTCACCGCGATGGGCGCCGACGACAACACCGGCACCTTCGACGACATGACGTCGATCGCACCGCCCGCCGGCCGCGGCTGGGAGTACGTCGTCGGCTCGGTCGCCGACGGGGCCTGGGACTGGGACGCCGAGCTGGCCGAGGTGCCGGAGCTGCTCGACGAGAAGCTCGTCGCCAAGACCGTCGAGGCCGGCCTGCTCGACCTCGTCGTCGATCCGAGCAACCTCTGGCTGACCATCCACGAGTCGATCGGGCACGCCACCGAGCTCGACCGGGCGCTCGGCTACGAGGCCAACTACGCCGGCACGTCGTTCGCGACGATCGACCGGCTCGGCAGCCTGCAGTACGGCTCGCCGGTCATGCACGTGACCGGCGACCGCACCGTCGAGCACGGTCTCGCCACGATCGGCTTCGACGACGAGGGCGTCGAGACCCAGGGCTGGGACATCGTCCGAGACGGGGTGCTCGTCGGCTACCAGCTCGACCGGCCGATGGGCGCGCTGCATCCCGAGCTGAACGACGGTCGCTCCAACGGCTGTGCCTACGCCGACTCCTCCGGCCACATCCCGATCCAGCGGATGGCGAACGTCTCGCTGCAGCCGGCCGCGGACGACGTGACGACCGAGGACCTGATCGGACGCGTGGAGCAGGGGCTGTACGTCGTCGGCGACAAGTCGTGGTCGATCGACATGCAGCGGTTCAACTTCCAGTTCACCGGCCAACGCTTCTACCGGATCGAGGAGGGGCGGCTGGCCGGTCAGGTGCGTGACGCGGCGTACCAGGCGACGACGACGGAGTTCTGGGGCTCGATGGAGGCCGTCGGCGGCCCCGACACCTGGGTGCTCGGCGGCGCGTTCAACTGCGGCAAGGCCCAGCCCGGCCAGGTGGCGTCGGTGAGCCACGGTTGCCCCAGCGCGCTGTTCCGCGGCATCAGGATCCTCAACACCCAGGACGAGGGAGCTCACTGATGCCCGCGCCCGCCACCGTGCAGGAACTGGTCGAGCACGCGCTCGCCTCCTCGACCGCCGACGACTGCATCGTCATCGCCCGTCACGGCACCAGCGCCAACCTGCGCTGGGCCAACAACACGCTCACCACGAACGGGGTGATGCGGGGCATCGACGTCACCGTGGTGGCGTTCGCCCGGAAGTCCGGTGGCGTGAGCGTCGGGTCCGTGTCGGGCAGCGCGGCGTCGCTGGACCAGGTGGACGCCCTCGTCGTGGCCGCCGATGCTGCCGCTCGAGCCGCCGACCCGGCGGCCGACGCCCACGATCTCGTGGACGGGGCCGGCGACGACGCGTGGAGCGACGCCCCGGGCGAGACCGACATCCAGGTCTTCGACACCTTCGCCCCGGCCCTGGGCGAGGCGTTCGGCCGCGCCCGGGCCGGCGGTCGGATCCTCTACGGGTTCGTCGACCACCATGTGACCACGACGTACGTCGGCTCCTCCACCGGCCTGCGGCTCCGGCACGAGCAGCCGACCGGGCACTACGCGTGCACCGGCAAGACGGCCGACCTGTCGAGCAGTGCATGGACCGGCGGCGCGACCCGTGACTTCGTCGGCGTCGATGCGCTGGCCGTCGAGGCGACGCTCGAGCAGCGGCTCGGGTGGGCGCAGCGGTCGGTCGACCTGCCGGCCGGCCGGTACGACACGATCCTGCCTCCGACCGCCGTCGCGGACCTGATGATCGACGCCTACTGGTACGCCGGGGCACGCGACGCGCATGACGGCCAGTCCGTGTACAGCCGGCGCGGGGGTGGCACCCGGATCGGTGACGAGATGGTCCGCCCGGAGGTCACGCTCTCCTCCGACCCGGCGTACCCCGGGCTCGAGTGCGCGCCCCAGGTCGTCGTGGCGTCGTCCGGCGACGACGAGTCGGTCTTCGACAACGGTCTGCCGCTCGGCCGGACCGCCTGGCTCGACCACGGTCGGCTCGCGGCCCTGCGGCAGACCCGTGAGACGGCCGCACTCACCGGCCAGCCGGTCACGCCGGCCATCGACAACCTCGTCCTCGAGATCGAGGGCGCGACGGGCAGCCTCGACGATCTGGTGGCCGGCACCGAGAACGGGCTCCTGCTCACCTGTCTGTGGTACATCCGCGCGGTCGACCCGCAGAACCTCCTGCTCACCGGGCTGACCCGGGACGGCGTGTACCTGGTCGAGAACGGCGAGATCACCGGTGCCGTCAACAACTTCCGCTTCAACGAGAGCCCGCTCGACCTGCTCCGGCGCTTCACGCACGCCTCGGCCACCGGACCGGCGTTCAGCCGCGAGTGGGGCGACGACTACTTCTCGCGCACCGCGATGCCCGCGCTCCGGGTGCCCGACTTCAACATGTCGAGCGTCTCCCAGGCGCGCTGATCCACCCCTGGCGACGGCTCCTGCGAATGTCGCCGTTTGGTCCCAAACGGCGACATTTCGGCGCCTGAACCTGCGGTTTGGGACCAAACGACGGGAATTACCGCCCCACCGCAGGAGCGTGGGCCAGGTGAGTCCGGGCCGTACGCGAGAGCTAGCGCACGATCCGGAACCGGGGCGAGATGCCGCGCGAGTGGTAGCTGTCGTCGACGAGCAGGCGCGCGACGTACTGCCCCGGTGGCAGCGGCCACGACACCGAGCCCTCGCCGAGATAGACGTTGCGACCGAACGTTGCCCGGCCCTCGACGTCGGTCCGCGTGTAGCGGTAGACCAGATAGCTCCCCGGCCCTCCGCAGGTGCGGTGACACCGGTACAGCCCGATCCAGTCGAGGTTGTTGCCCGGTGCACGGGTCCAGCTCACGTGGATCGAGCTTCCGACGCGGTAGGTCCGGCGGTCGGAGGTGAGGCGTGCGTGGCTGTGGGGGCGGTAGACCCACACCGGCGCGGTCGCCTCGATGTGTCCGCTCGTCGTGTCGATCAACGCCACGTCGTACCGTCCCGGAGTCAGGTGCGCGGTCCGGACCCGCACGACGCCGTCCTGGCGCTTCCGGGTGGAGACGACGCGCACCGGCTCGCCCGGGCGACGGTCCGCCAGCAGGCCGATCGCCTCGTGCGGCGTTCCCTGCGCGTGGAACCGGACGTGAAGCCCGCTCGGCCCGGTGACCACGCGGCGCTGGCCCGGCGAGACCAGCGCGGGTGCGCGCGCCGGAGTCACGTCGAACGTCGAGACCACGCCGCGGTGGTCCGTGGGGTACGGCGCCCGGAACGCCAGGTCGACCTGGGGGTTGCCGCGCTCCCCCACCAGGCGGCTCGAGATCGTCGTCGCCGGTCCGGCGTGGAGCACCCAGTCGATCCGGTCGGGGAAGTCGTGCTTCTGCGTCTCCGGGCCGCCGGGAGACCAGGTGAAGCCGGGATCGGCGACCGGGTCGGGGTGGGCGTCCCGGTAGGAGTCACGGAAACCCACCTTCGCGAGCGCCTTGCTGGCCGGCCACCGGACGGCGTACGGCACGTCGGCACGGGCGCGGGCGACCTTCGGGGTCCAGTCGAGGTACGACGGGCTGTTGAAGTCTCCGGTCAGGAACACCGGGATGCCCCGAGCAGCGAGCCGGGGCAGCCGCTTCAGGACCGGCGCCAGGGCGGGTAGGCGCAGCGATCGCTCGAGCTTGAGGACCCGGTGGTGCGACCAGCCGGCGCGTACCCGGTACGGGCCGTACGGCGTGGACGGCAGGTGGGTGTTGGCGACGGCGATCACGCGGCCGGGCGTCGGCTCGACGTAGGTGAACACTCCATGGCTGTGCGGTGGCTCCAGGATCGGGAACCGCGAGATCACGTGTGCCTGCGGGCTGGCGTGCCAGCCGAGCAGACCGGCGAGCCGGCGGGTGTTGCGCTCGGCCTCCTGGACGCCGACGACGTCGGCGCCGCTGGCGGCGATGATGTGCGCGAGCCGGTGCAGCGCATGAGGACACGCGTCCGCGACCGGGCAGAAGTTCCCGGTCGACAGCTGGTAGTCGTCCCCGCCGTAGAAGATGTTCTGCGTCATGACCGAGACCTGCACGGTGGGCGCCACGGACCTCTCCGCTCGGGCACCGGCGGGTGCCGAGGCCACCACCAGCGCCCCGGTCGCGAGCGAGATCGTCAACAGGGCCGGGCCGAACAGGCGAGGAAGGGGCACGACCCCGAGTATGGCGACTTCGGCTGAATGGCGGAACAGCCGAACGGGGTCAGTCCTCCGCGGCCTCGGCGAAGGCCTCGGGCGGCGGGCATGAGCAGACCAGGTGCCGGTCGCCGTACGCCTGGTCGATGCGGGCGACGGGCGGCCAGTACTTGTCGGGGTCGGGGCCGGTCGGGAAGACCGCGACCTCGCGCGGGTAGGCGCGGTCCCAGTCGCCGACGATCGCCCGGGCTGTGTGGGGTGCCCCGCGCAGCGGCGACTTGTCGACGCTCCACTCACCCCGCTCGACCTGCTCGATCTCGGCGCGGATGGCCAGCATCGCGTCGCAGAACCGGTCGATCTCGGCGAGGTCCTCGGACTCGGTCGGCTCGACCATCAAGGTGCCGGCGACGGGGAACGACATGGTCGGCGCGTGGAAGCCGTAGTCGACCAGGCGCTTGGCGACGTCGTCGACGGTGACGCCCGAGGCCTTGGTGAGGCCGCGCAGGTCGAGGATGCACTCGTGGGCGACCAGCCCGCCGTGGCCCTTGTAGAGCACGGGGAACGAGTCGTCGAGCCGGGCCGCGACGTAGTTGGCCGACAGCACCGCGGTGGCAGTGGCGCGGCGCAGGCCGTCCGCCCCCATCATCGCGACGTAGGCCCACGAGATCGGCAGGATCCCCGCCGAGCCGTACGGCGCCGCGCTGATCGCGCCGATGCCCTCGCGCTGGTCGGGGTCGGGGTGCTGCCCGTGGCTCGGGAGGTACGGCGCCAGGTGGGCCCGCACGCCGACCGGGCCGACGCCCGGTCCGCCGCCGCCGTGGGGGATGCAGAAGGTCTTGTGCAGGTTCAGGTGCGAGACGTCGCCGCCGAACTCGCCAGGGCGGGCGTGGCCGAGAAGCGCGTTGAGGTTGGCGCCGTCGACGTACACCTGGCCACCCGCGTCGTGCACGATCGTGCACAGCTGGGTGATCGTGTCCTCGTAGGCGCCGTGGGTGGACGGGTAGGTCACCATGATCGCGGCGATCTCGTCGGGGTGCTCGGCGCACTTCGCGCGCAGGTCGTCGAGGTCGACGGAGCCGTTGTCGGCGGCCTTCACGACCACGACCTTCATGCCGGCCATCACCGCCGAGGCGGCGTTGGTGCCGTGCGCCGAGGACGGGATCAGGCAGACCGTGCGGCCCTCGTCGCCACGCGCGCGGTGGTAGCCGCGGATCGCCAGGAGCCCGGCCAGCTCGCCCTGCGAGCCGGCGTTCGGCTGGATCGAGACGCGGTCGTAGCCGGTCGCTTCAGCCAGCCAGGACTCGAGCTGCTCGATCAGCTCGCGGTAGCCCTGGGCGTCCTCCGCCGGCGCGAACGGGTGCAGATCGGCGAAGCCGGGCATCGAGACCGGCTCCATCTCGGTCGTGGCGTTGAGCTTCATCGTGCAGGAGCCGAGCGGGATCATGCCGCGGTCGAGCGCGTAGTCGCGGGCCGAGAGCCTCCGCAGGTAGCGCAGCATCTGGGTCTCGGAGCGGTGGGTGGAGAAGACCTCGTGGGTGAGGTACGGCGTGGTGCGGGCCAGCGCTTCGGGGATCGTCTCCGCGGTGCTGACGGAGTGCGTCCCCGCCTCGTCGGCGTCGTACGCCCGGAGCACCGCTGCGAAGGCGGCCGCGTCGAAGGTCTCGCCGACCGAGAGTCCGACGTGGTCGGCGTCGACGTACCGGACCTGGATGCCCTCCGCCCGCGCAGCGGCAACGATCTCGGCGGCCCGACCGGGCACGCGCGTGAGCAGCGTGTCGAAGTACCGGTCGTGCACCACCTCGATCCCGGCCTGGCGGAGCATGCCGCCGAGGCTTCGGGCGTGGTCCTTGATCTGCTCGGCGATCGCGCGCAGGCCCTCCGGACCGTGGTAGACGGCGTACATCGACGCGACGACGGCGAGGAGGACCTGAGCGGTACAGATGTTGGAGGTCGCCTTGTCGCGACGGATGTGCTGCTCGCGGGTCTGCAGGGCGAGGCGGTACGCCGGGCGACCTTCGGCGTCGACGGAGACCCCGACCAGGCGGCCGGGCAGGTGTCGCTCGAGCCCCGCGGAGACGGACATGAAGCCGGCGTGCGGACCGCCGTAGAACATCGGGACGCCGAAGCGCTGGGAGGAGCCGACGACCACGTCGGCGCCGAGCTGGCCGGGCGACTCCAGCAGGGTCAGGGCCAGCAGGTCCGCCGCGACCACGGCCAACGCGCCACGCTCATGGGTGGCCTCGATCACCGGACGGGGGTCGAGGATCCGACCGGAGGCGCCGGGGTACTGCACGAGGACGCCGGACAGGTCGCCGTCCGGGAGCCCCTTCGCGAGGTCGGCCACGACCACCTCGATGCCCATCGCGGCGGCCCGGGTGTGGATGACCTCGATCGTCTGCGGGAGCGCGTCGGCGTCCACCACGAACGGGCCGGTGGCACCGCGCTGGGCGCGTCGTACCAGCGTCATCGCCTCGGCCGCGGCGGTGCCCTCGTCGAGCAGGCTGGCGTTGGCGGTCGGCAGCCCGGTGAGGTCGCCGATCACGGTCTGGAAGTTGAGCAGCGCCTCGAGGCGGCCCTGCGAGATCTCGGGCTGGTACGGCGTGTAGGCGGTGTACCAGCTCGGGTCCTCGAGCACGTTGCGCCGGATCACCGGCGGGGTGATCGTGGCGTGGTAGCCGAGGCCGATCATCGACTCGGCCGGCCGGTTGGCGCCCGCGATCCGGCGCAGCTCACGCGCGGCGTCGTGCTCCGACAGCGGCTCGGGCAGGTCGAGCGTGCGCGACGCGATGGAGCCCGGCACCGCGGCGTCCATCAGGTCGTCGAGCGAGTCGAAGCCGACGCTCTCGAGCATCCGGGCGACGTCGTCGGCGCGGGGGCCCAGGTGGCGATCGGCGAAGGTCTGCTGCAGGTTCACGGGTGGCTCCTCGACGGGTCGATTCGCCTCCCCCTCTGTCGCGTGCGCTTCAGAGTTGCCTGCTCCGCACGGTCCTGGCGCCTGAGAGGTTCCGGGGAGGGGTTGCCCCTTCGGCGCTCCGATCCCGGGACGTACGCCGTGTGGCGCGGACCCGGGCAGAGACTCTCCCGTGCGGGATTGTCAGCGAGACGAGTCTAACCCGCCGTACCCCGCCGTACCGACATCGTCAGCACGCGGACACGGACCTGTCGCGGGCCCCTGGGTGTGCCGATTGGTCCCAAACCGCATGCTTTGGGGGGTCCATGTCGCCGATTGGTCCCAAACCGCAAGGGAATCGCCGCCCCGTGACCAGGCCGGAAGGGACGTCGCGGCGAGGTTCGCTCACCCCAGCTTGCGGGCGGCGCGGCGTGCTGCGAGCTCGTCGGCGGCGTCGTTCGAGGGCTGGTCGTCGACCGTGCGCTCGCTGGGCAGCTCGGACAGGGTGCCCTCGATCTCGCGCCAGACCCCGCCGATGGCGATGCCGAAGACGCCCTGGCCGCCCTGGAGCAGGTCGATGACCTCGTCGCTGCTGGTGCACTCGTAGACCGAGGCGCCGTCGCTCATCAGCGTGACGCGGGTCAGGTCGTCGGTGCCACGGGTGCGGAGGTGCTGCACGGCGGTGCGGATCTGCTGCAGCGAGATGCCGGCGTCGAGCAGCCGCTTGATCACCTTGAGGATCAAGATGTCGCGGAAGGAGTAGAGCCGCTGCGACCCCGAGCCGGTGGCGCCACGCACGGTCGGCTCGACCAGCCCGGTGCGGGCCCAGTAGTCCAGCTGACGGTAGGTGATGCCGGCGGCGTTGCACGCGGTCGGGCCGCGGTAGCCGGTGTCGCTGGGCAGCGGGGACACGTCGTCGGTGAAGAGCAGACCCTGCTCCTCCGCCGCGTCGGCGGCCAGCTGGGCCTCGGCCTGGCCGGCCTGCTGGCCCGCGTGCTGCTCGTTGTCGTTCACTACGACCTCCGTCGGCTACCTCGTGCTGCGTGACCCCTGGGGAAACCGTGCGGCTGCGGTGGCAACCACACCGGTGGAGTTACAACGAGGACAGTTCAAGGTAAGCCTGCGGGTGAGGCTCGTCAAAGAGCGAAGCGGCGTGTCGCAACCCTCAACCTCTGCTTGAGGGTGATGGTTGAGGCTCGGCTCAGCGGGTCTCGAAGTCCTCGGGCGAGACCTGGTCGAGGAACTCGCGGAACTTCTCGACCTCGTCCTCCTGCTCGGCGGGCGCGTCGAGACCTGCCTCGGCCAGGACCTCGTCGGCGCAGAGGATCCGGCTGCCGGTGCGCAGCGCGAGCGCGATCGAGTCCGACGGCCGCGCGCTCACCTCGACTCCCGAGGCGAGGACCAGGGTCGCGAAGAACATGCCGTCCTTGACCTCGGTGATGTGAACCTCGGTGAGCTCGTTGCCGGTCGACTCCAGGACGTCCTTGAGCAGGTCGTGGGTCAACGGACGCGGGGGTACGACGCCCTGCTGGGCGAAGGCGATGGCGGTCGCCTCGACCGCCCCGATCCAGATCGGGAGGTACCGCTGACCCTCCACCTCGCGCAGCAGCACGATCGGGTTGTTCGACGGCATCTCGACCCGCACACCCAGGACGTCGACCTCGCGCATGCCTTCCACACTACCCCCGTACCCACGGCCGGCCGGGCCGGTCGCGGACGCCGGTCAGGTGGCCCGGAGCCCGGCCTTCACGAGGGTGGCGTGGAGGCGCACGGAAAGGGCCGCGATCTCGCTGACCGTCTCGTCGGCCCGTGCCCGGGCGGCGGCGTCGCGGCCGCGCTTGTGGGGTGCGACCACCTGCTCGACCAGGCCGACCTCACGGTCCGCCGAGGTCTTGAACGCCCGCAGGTGACGCGGCTCGAAACCGAACTCCGCGAGCTCGCGGGCAGTCGTGGCGATCACCAGGGCGTCGGTGTCGTAGTGGCCCGTGCCGGTGCGGGGAGTGACCAGGCCGAACTGCTCGAGCTGGGCCAGCAGCTCCTCGGAGACCTCGGCGATCTTGAGCAGCTCCTTGCGGGACAGGCGGACCTGGTCGCGGCGGGTGAACGACTCCGCCGACGGCAGACCGTCCGCCGCCAGCGCCACGGTCGGCACGGTCGGCACCACGGGTTCGATCGGCGGCGGCGCGAGGCCGCGGTCGATGGCGTCGAGGTGCTCGCCGATCACCCGCAGCGGTAGATAGTGGTCGCGTTGCATCCGCAGGACGTAGCGCAGCCGCTCGATGTCCTCGACGGAGAACTTGCGGTAGCCCGACGGCGTACGTTCGGGCTTGACCAGGCCCTTGTCCTCCAGGAAGCGGATCTTGGGGATGGTCACGCCCGGGAAGTCGGGGCGCAGGCGGTCGAGGACCTCCCCGATGTTGAGCCGCACGCGGCCCGCAGCCGGAGCCCCCGCCCCGAACGACTCGGTCATCCGGCGTCCCCGCACGGCTGGTCGACGGAGCAGCGGACCGGAGGAGGCGAAGAACGCCGTGGAGTGGGACTCACTGGCTCTCGTGGCCCTGGAAGAACACCAGGCGGTACTTGCCGATCTGGACCTCGTCGGTGTCCTTGAGGAGGACGGTGTCGATCCGGTCGCGGTTCACGTAGGTGCCGTTGAGGCTGCCGGCGTCGGCGACGGTGAACGTGTCGCCCTCGCGGGTGAACGTCGCGTGCCGGCGGGAGACGGTCACGTCGTCGAGGAAGATCTCGCTGTCGGCGTGGCGGCCGGCGGTGACGACGTCCTTGTCGAGCAGGAAGCGGCTGCCCGCTCCGGGACCACGCTGCACGACCAGCAGCGCGCTGCCGACGGGAAGAGCGTCCACCGCGGCCGCGTCGACCGGGTTGAGCTGTCGGTCGGAGGAGATCTCCGCGCGTTCGGCGCCGGCGATGCTGATGGTCGCGGTCGAGTCACCCGCACCCTCGGGCGCCAGTGGCGACCCGCACTGCGAGCAGAAGCGCGCGTCGTCGGGGTTCGCGTTGCCGCAGTTGGTGCAGTACGGCATCGGTGATCGTCTCCTGTCCGAACCCTCAGCAGGGGGCTGAGGTTGATGGTTGCTGCGAACTTATCAGGCAGGTCCTCAGCCGTGCGCGACTTCGCACAGGCGTGCCAGAGGTCGTCCGCCGGCACTCCCCCGGCTACTCGCCGAGGGTCGCCTGGTACGCCGCGGAGTCCATCAGGTCGTCCAGGCTCGAGGCGTCGGCCGGCACGACCTCGTAGAGCCAGCCGCCGCCGTACGGGTCGCTGTTGACCAGCTCGGGGGTCGCGTCGAGGCTCTCGTTGACGGCGACCACCTCGCCGTTGACCGGCGCGTACACGTCGCTGACGGACTTGGTCGACTCGAGCTCGCCACAGGCGGCACCGGCCGAGATCGTGTCGCCCACGGCGGGCAGGGAGACGTAGACGATGTCGCCCAGCGCGTCCTGGGCGAAGTGGGTGATCCCGACCCGCACGGAGCCCTCGGTCTCTCCGGGCGTCCGGACCCACTCGTGCTCGGCGGTGTACTTCAGGTCGTCGGGGTACACGGCTCTCCTTCTCGATGGTTCGGTCTCGATGGTGCACGGGCCCTCACGAGGGCGACGGCGATGCCCGGCAGGCTACCGGGAGGACGCCTCTCCTCGTAGGGGGTGGTCAGTCGGGTCGGGCGGACTGCCAGGAGGAAGCCTTCTGGAGCGCGGTGATGTCGAGCGCCTTCTCGGGCTGGACGTCCACGGTGGCACCGGAGTCCTTGAACTGCGAGATCGGGCCGTCGATCAGGCTGAGGGCGCCCTGGAGGGTGTGCGGGTCGCCGATCACGTCGAAGACGTACGGCGAGCTGAGCTGCGCTCCCGTCGATCTCGAGGCCCGCCGGCGTGGCCTGGACCGAGCTCTGGGCGACCAGGCGCACCTTGCCGTTGACCTGCATCGCCTCGGCACCGGCCGAGCGGAGCTCCTCGATGGTGTCGAGCACGGAGTCGACGTCGACGTGCTGCGGTCCTTCGGTGACCGTGACGCGGATGCCGGGTCCGGTGACGGGGACCAGGCCCGCCAGGATGCCGAGCTCCTCCTCCTGCTTCTGCGCCGCGGAGAGTGCGGCGCTCTGGGCCTGGCGGCTGGCCTCGAGCTGGCGACGGGCCGCCTCGAGCTGGTTGATCTCGGTCTGGGTGCGCTGCGAGGTGCCGGCCAGCGCGGAGAGCACGTCGACGAGGTCCTGCTCGCGGTAGCCGGCGAAGGCGTTGTCGGTGGTGTTGGTGCGGACCTGGGTGATCGCGGCGAAACCGAGGGCGGCCAGCAGGACGCCACCACGACCTGGGCGCGCGACGGCCGGAGCAGGGCGTCGCGCAGCCGCTCGAGCCCGACCTCCGGCAGCGCCCGTTGTCGGCCCCGTTGCCGGTCCCGTCGCCGGCGGCCGGCTGGTCGGGCCCGTCGTCGAACCGGTCGGGAAGCTCGTCAGGCATGGAAGACGTACCGCCGGATCTGCGCGACGTTGGAGAAGATCCGGATGCCGAGGACCACGATCACGCCGGTCGACAGCTGTCCACCGACCCCGAGCTTGTCGCCGAGGTAGACGATCGCGGCCGCGATCACGACGTTGCTGACGAAGGAGACGACGAACACCTTGTCGTCGAAGATCCCCTCGAGGTAGGCACGGAGCGCGCCGAAGACGGCGTCGAGGGCCGCCACGACGGCGATCGGCAGGTACGGGTCGAGGCCGGCCGGGACGTCGGGAGTGAAGATCAACCCGAGGACGACACCGACGAGAAGTCCGAGTGCGGCGATCATGAGGCGCTTCCCCCCTGCGCGTGAGTGTCGAGGTCCTCGGGGCCGGCCGGGCGGGCCGACCGCAGGTCGGGTGGCTCGGCAGCCGGCAGCGTGAGGCTCCCGGCGTCGTGGACGTCGAACCTGAAACCGAGGCTGTTCTTGAGGGCGTACCACTGGCCGCCCACCGAGCTCGACAGCAGGTCGGCCGGCAGTGTCGCGAGTCGCCGATCACGTCGAAGACGTACGGCGGGTTCACGGGCCGGGAGTTGACCAGGATCCCGATGCCGACGTTGCGGAACGAGCTCAGCACGGTGAGGCGCTCGCCGTTGACGCTGATCGCCTCGGCGCCCGCGGCCCACAGGGCGTCGGTGAGCAGCGAGAGGTCGGAGTCACGGACCAGCTGGTTGTTGTCGCTGCCGGGCGCGCTGGCGACCGTCGCCTGGATGCCAGGCCCTTGACCGCCCCGAACCCGGTGCGGGCCCGGACCCGGGCGAGCCGTGCCTGCGCGGCCTGGGTCTCGGTGTTGACGCGGGTGAGCGAGCGTTGCAGAGCGAGCTGGTCGGCCTGCTGCCTCGACAGCTGCTGCTGCTGGTCGGCGACGGCCTGCCGGCGCAGGTTGATCTGGTCGATCAGGCTGCTGCGGCTGGCCTCGTCGACCGACGCGTTGCGCGAGGTCTGGACCGCGGCCACGGTGACGAGGAGCCCGAAGGCGAGCAGCACGATCGCCGCCGTACGTCGTGGCACCTGGCGCACGGACGGGTCCTGCCCGGCGGCGCGCTTGCGGGCGGCGACGTGCTCGTAGTCGGCGTCGAGCGACCGCTGGGTGATCAGGGCCAGCAGCGGCATCGTCTGCTCGGGACGCGGGCCGGGCGGTGCGGTCGGTGTCTCAACCATGGGCCACCGCCCGGGGGTCGGTGGACTTCACCAGCTTGTAGACCTGGTAGGCGTAGAGGATGCCGGCCCACCAGTAGAGCCCGATCCCCCAGCCGGCGAAGGCCCAGCCGAACACCTTGGCCAGCGTCGCCGCCGCGCCCGTGCCGTCGCCGAGCAGCAGCAGCGGGAAGGCGTAGAGCAGGTTGAAGGTGGCGGCCTTGCCGAGGAAGTGGACCGGCAGGGCGCTGTAGCCGCGGGTGCGCAGGATCGGGACCAGGCCCCAGAGCAGGACGTCGCGCAGCGGCAGGATGACCGCGAACCACCACGGGACGATGTCGCGCAGGGCCAGCCCGATCACGACCGCCAGGATGTAGAGCCGGTCGGCCACCGGGTCGAGGATCTGGCCGAGCCGGGAGGTCTGGTGGAGGCGGCGTGCGAGGTAGCCGTCGAGGTAGTCGGTGACGCCGGAGAGCATCAGCACTCCCAGCGCCCAGCCGTCGGCCTCGGGGCCGAGCACGAGCCACAGGAACAGCGGCACGCCGAGCAGCCGCAGCAAGCTGAGCGCATTCGGGACGGTCCACACGCGTGACTCGCGTGTCGTCTCGTCCACCACCGTCGACTGCACCTTCCCCGCTCCGACCTCGCTCTGACCCGTCAGCTCCGCCGGGGACACCCTAACCGTCCGTCCCACGCGTCCCCGCACCGTTGCGAGGTGTCGGTGACTCGAGATGCGCACTGTCGCGGATCTCCCCCACCAGCTCCTCGATCACGTCCTCCAGGGTGGCCACCCCGAGGGTGGTGCCGGAGGCGTCGACGACCCGCGCCATGTGCGCGCCACGCCGTTGCAGCTTCTCCAGGGTGTCGTGCAGGAGGTCGTCGTCGCGGACCAGCGCGAAGGGCCGGATCCACTTGTCCTCGACCGCCGCCTGGCGTCGCTTCTCGTCGGTCTCGAGCACGTCCTTGATGTGGAGGTAGCCGAGCAGGTCGCCCTCGTCGCCGACCACCGGGAAGCGGCTGAACCCGGTCGCCGCGCACAGCGCCTCGACGTCCGCGCCGGTCGAGCCCCGGCGTACGGTCTGGAGCGTCTCCGGGCGCATCAGCACGGTCTCGACCGTCTTCTCGGTGAAGCCGAGGGCGCCGGAGAGCCGGTCGTACTCGCCGTCCTCGAGCAGGCCCTCGCCGCGCGACTCCTCGACGAGGGCGGCGACCTCCTCGCGGGTGTACGTCGAGCTCACCTCGTCCATCAGGCGTACGCCGAACCCGCGCAGCACGCCCGAGGCGAGGGCGTTGACGCCGGTGATCACCGGCCGGGTCACCGAGACGATCGCCCAGATCGGGGTCCCGAGCACCAGCGCGGCGCGGTCGGGGCCGGCCAGGGCGATGTTCTTCGGGATCATCTCGCCCAGGACGACGTGGAGGTAGACCACGACGGCCAGCCCGACCGCGAAGGCGATCGGGTGGACGAAGGACTCCGGGACGCGCAGCGCCGTGAGCGGCGGCTCGAGGAGATGGGCGGCCGTCGGCTCAGCCACGGCGCCGAGCACCAGCGAGCACACGGTGATGCCCAGCTGGTTGACGCCGATCACCAGCGACATGTGCTCCATGGCACGCAGGGTGGTGCGGGCGAACCGGTTGCCCTCCTCGGCGCGCGGCTCGATCTGGCTACGACGCGCCGAGACGAGGGCGAACTCCGAGGCGACGAAGAACGCGTTGCCGAGGATGAGGAGGATCGCGAGGAGGACCGCCGTGGTGCTGCTCATGCGTGCTCACCCCCGTCGGCCGAGCCGTCGATCCCGTCCAGCAGGCGGAGCGAGAGCCGGTCGATGCGCAGCCCGTCCATGTGCTCGACGGTCAGCACGGCCAGCTGCTGGCGCTCGGGCTGGTCGGGGTCGGAGCGGTCCGGCACCGGCACCTCCGCGACGTCACCGCGCTCGGGCATCCGGCCGAGGACCTGGAGCACCAGTCCGGCGATGGTGTCGTAGTCCTCGTGGTCGGGCAGCTCGATGCCGGTGAGGTCCTCGACCTCGTCGGGGCGGAGCAGCCCGGACACGCGACCAGGAGCCGTCGGGGCGCGGCCGTGCGCGGGCGCCCAGCCGGTCGTGCTCGTCGGCGATGTCGCCGACGATCTCCTCGATCACGTCCTCGATGGTCACGATGCCGGCCTGGTCGCCGTACTCGTCGAGGACGACGGCGAGCTGTCCCTCCTGCCGCAGCAGCGTCAGCAGCGGGTCGAGTCGCAGCGAGTCGGGAACCACGATCGGACGGGTCATCAGGTGCTTGACCCGGGTCGTCTGACGCTCCGCGATCGGCAGCGCCACCGCGTGCTTGACGTGCACCGTGCCGACCACGGTGTCGTCGTGGTCGAGCACCGGGAAGCGGGAGTGGCCGGTGTCGCGGGCGAGCTCGATGATCGACCAGGCCCGGTCGTTGGTCTCGAGGCTGATCGTGCGCACCCGCGGGGTCATGATCTCCCCCGCGGTCCGGCTGCCGAACTCCACCGAGCGCTCCATCAGCTCGGCGGTGTCGGGGTCGAGCGTGCCCACGTCGCCGGAGCGCGAGATCAGCGAGGCGAGCTCGGTGGACGACCGGGCCGAGCGCAGCTCCTCCTGGGGCTCGATGCCGAGCCGCCGCACGATCGCGTTCGCCGAGCCGTTGAGCAGCCGGATCGGCACCCGCATGACGGCCGTGAACAGGCGCTGGAACCCCTGCGTGGCGCGGGCGGTCTCCATCGGGCGTGCGATCGCGAGGTTCTTCGGCACCAGCTCGGCGAAGACCATGGTCACCACGGAGCTCACGATGAGGCCGATGGCCACGGCGAGCGGGGCGACCGCTCCCTCGGGGACCCCTGCGGCGAGCAGGGGGCCGTCGATCAGCTGGGCGATCGCAGGTTCGGCGAGGAAGCCGATCGCGAGGTTGGTGATGGTGATGCCGACCTGGGCTCCCGAGAGCTGGGTCGAGAGCGACCGGAGGGCTCGCTGCACCCCGGCCGCGGCGGCGTCACCGTCGGCGGCGGCACGAGCGACCTTGGTGCGGTCGACCGTGACGAACGAGAACTCCGCGGCGACGAAGACGCCGGCCGCGACCACGAGGAGCAGCGAGACACCGAGGAGGATCCAGGGGGTCAGCACGAGGGATCACCCGCGGTGCAGGCAGAGCTGGGAAGAGGGCGACTGTCAGAGCCGTCCATAGGCGGGTCAGGGTCCTTCGGACTCGGAGATGCTGACGCTGACTCTACCGACGCACTGGTGGGTAGGGAGGAATCGGCGGCGCGGTTACGGGGCGGCCGAGGGCTGCTCGCGACCCGGCACGAGACCCTGGTCGACGGCCCACAGCAGGAACGTCTGCAGGCTCGGGTCGTCGACGGGCACGGCGAGCTGGTCGGCCAGGCAGCCCTGCATCTGGTCCACCGTCCAGTCGACCGGAAGGGTGCCGACGCACGCGAGCCAGCCGTCATCGAGAGCCTGGATCTGAGCGGGTGTCAGGTCGGCCAGCGCGGCGGGCACCGGGTCCGGGATGATCGGCGGATCGCTCGGTGTCGGGTCGGGCGTGGGTGTCGGGTCGGGCGTGGGATTGCCGGTCGGGTCCCCTGTGGGGTCGCCGGTCGGGTCGCCCGTGGGGTCGCCGGTCGGGTCGCCGGTCGGGTCGCCGGTCGGGCCGGACGTGGGACCGCTGGTCGGGCCGGACGTCGGGCCGGACGGGATCGGGTCGCCGACCGGACCGGGGTGGATGGTCGGGTGCGGGTTCGACGTGGGGTGCGGCGTCGGCGTCGTCGCCGGGCCCGGGTCTCCCGCCGCCTGGTGCGACAGGTGCGGGAACGCCACGACCTGCGTGGTGGTGGGACGGGTGTCGACGGTCGTGAAGATGGTGTTCAGGCGCAGTGCGTTCGCGATGCCCATCACCTTCGCGACGTACGCCTGGCTGTGGTTGTAGCGCAGCAGGGCGGCCTCGGCACCGGCCTTCGTCGAGAGGTCGCCGTTGCCGGCGCACAGGTAGACCGCCGAACCGAGCGCGGCGTCGTCGATGTCCTCCACGTTGCGCTTGCCGTCGTCGTCGCCGTCGACCGCGACCACCGCCCAGGTCGAGGGCAGGAACTGCATCGGCCCGACCGCACGGTCGAAGCGCTTGTCGCCGTCGAGGCGTCCGGCATCGGTGTCGCGCACCACGGAGGTGCCGTGAGTGCCGTCGAGCCGCGGCCCGAGGATCGAGGGATGGGCCACTCCGTGGCCGTTGAGGTGGCTGCCGCCCACCTGGCCGTGGTCGGACTCGACCTGGCCGATGCCGGCGAGCAGCGCCCAGTCGAGGCGGCAGGACAGGTCGGCGGTGTCGATGACCACAGCGGCTCGCTGGTACGCCGCGAGCGCGGCTTCGGGGATCGACTGCGTGCCCAGACCGGAGGGGGGCGTGACAGGTGGGGAGACGGAGGCCGGGGCCCGTACGTCGCTGGCGCCGGGGATCTTGAACCCCTGGGGCACCGTCACCGGCTGCTCGACGCTGCTCGCGGCGACCGGGCCCGACGGCGTCGGTCCGTCCGCGAGGACGCTCTGGTTGGGTACGCGTGCGCCGCCCACCAGCGCCGCCGCGAGCCCTGCGACGAACCACGGTGTTGCGGCCGCGCGGAACCGCCGTCGCCCGCGATGCGTGCGCGACGGTGCCCGAGTGCTACCTCTTCCCCCAGCCATCGTCATCCCACCGTAGCCGCCAGATCCAGGAACGGAACCCCCCAGGTTGGGGTAAGAGGTCACCCCAGGCGGGCGAGGCGCTCCTGGAGTGTGACTGTTTTCCCTCCGTTCGCATGCGGTTGGCAATACCGTGTCCTCGACCTCTGACACCTCGCCGCACCGGTCCGGGGGGCACCATCGCGGCGTCCGCACGACGGGAGAGCCCCCCACCATGGCCGACGCTGAGACGCCCGGACATCCGGCCGCACGGCGGACCGTCCTCGCCGGCGCGGGTCTGGCGGCCGGCGCCACGCTCGCCTCGTCGCTCGAGGACACGGCGTACGCCGCCTCCCGGCACGCCGGCGCTCCCCTGCTGTCCGCACAGGCCCGCCACCTGGTCGGCCGCTTCGCCTACGGCGTCACGCCCGGTCTCGCGAAGCAGGTGCGAGCCCACGGCGGTGCCCAGAAGTGGTTCGAGTGGCAGCTCAAACCGGGGCGTGTCAACGACCCGGAGGGTCACGCGCTCGACGCGTGGTTCCCCCACCTGCAGTGGTCGACGTCTCGCATCGCCGACGAGAACGAGAGCGGCCGGGTCCACGCCTGGGAGGTGATGGTCGACTACCAGAACTGGCTGCTGCTGCGCCGGATGAAGAGCCAGCGTCAGCTGCTGGAGACCATGACGGAGTTCTGGGAGAACCACTTCAACGTGCCGGTCGGCGCCGACGGCGTCTTCACCTATCGCAAGCACTACGGCGACGCGATCCGGGCGCGGGCGCTCGACTCGTTCGAGTCGTTGCTCCAGGCGGTCGCGGTGCATCCGGCGATGGGGCTGTACCTCGGCAACGCGGTCTCCGACAAGGACCACCCGAACGAGAACCAGGGCCGCGAGCTGCTCGAGCTGCACACCGTCGGGCTCGGCGCCGGCTACCACGAGCGGGACGTCGTCGACTCGGCGCGGATCCTGACCGGGTGGCGGGTGGACGTGTGGAACACCTGGGCCGCGTTCTACGACCGGGGCTCGCACTACCGCAAGCCGGTGCATGTGCTCGGGTTCCACAGCAAGAACAGCTCGAGCGACGGGCGCCAGGTCACCCGTGACTACCTGCGCTACCTCGCGCACCACCCGGCGACCGCGCAGCACATCGCCGGCAAGCTCGCCGTCGCCTTCGTCTCCGACAACCCGCCCCGGTCCCTGGTGAAGCACCTCGCCGGGGTCTACCTCCGGCACGGCACCCAGATCAAGCCGGTGCTGCGGGCACTCATCGCCTCCAGGGAGTTCCGGCACTCGGTCGGCGACAAGATCCGGGACCCGGAGAACGACCTGGTGGCGACGTACCGCCTGATGGGGGTGAAGGTCGCGAAACCCGTGGACCAGGACCGCGCCGCCCACCAGCTGCTGTGGCAGGCGAGCACGATCGGGATGATGCCGATGTCGTGGCCGGCCCCCAACGGCCAGCCGATCGTCGGCGCCGCGTGGGCCTCCCCGTCGCGGGTGATGGGCTCGATGAGCACGCACTACTCGATGGCCGGGGGCTGGTGGCCCAGCAAGGGCATCCACTACCCCGCGCCCACGTCGTGGCTGCCGAAGCCCACGACCAGGTTCGACCAGCTCGTCGACCACATGGCGCAGCGGATCCTGCATCGGCACGCGAGCACCACGCTGCAGCAGGCCTGCCGTGAGGCGGTCGCGGTCGGTGCTCACGAGCAGGTGACCAAGGACCATCCGGTGATGCTGTGGCTGTTCCCGCGCCTGCTCACGACGTTCTTCGACTCTCCCGACTTCCTCCGGCGGTGACTCCCATGGATCCGATGACCTCCCCACGGCCGGGCGACGCCGGCGCGTGTTGTCCGGAGTTCGCCGCGATGAGCCGGCGGAGCGTGCTGCGCGGTGCCCTCGCGCTGGGTGGTGCGAGCTTCATGGTCGGCTCGGCGACCGTGTCGGCCTCCGCCTCGTCGCCGTCGCCCGCCTCCTCGGTACTCGTGGTGCTGTCGCTGCGCGGCGGTGCCGACGGGCTCTCGCTCGTCGTGCCGTACGCCGACCCGGGGTACTACTCGGCCCGCCCCACGATCGCCGTCCCGCAGAACCAGCTCCTCGCCGGCACCACGGACGGGCGCTTCGGGCTGCACCCGAAGCTGGCGCCGCTGCTGCCGATGTGGAACGCGGGCAGCCTGGCTGTGGTCCACGCCACCGGGCTGACGACGGCCAACCGCTCCCACTTCTCCGCGATGGAGGAGGTCGAGGACGCCCACCCCGGGTCCAACGCCCGCGTCGGCTGGCTGAACCGGCTGGTCGGCACCGGCTCCACCGGGTCGCCGCTCCAAGGTGTCGGTCTGGTGAACGGCACCCCGCCGACCGAGCTGACCGGTCCGGTCCCGCTGATGACGATCGGCTCGCTGGACGGCGCCTCGATCGCAGCCGACGACCAGTGGGACACCGACCCCGCGGGCAAGCGCCGTCGTTCGCTGCACACCCTCTGGGACCACGACCGGAGCCCGATGGGCACCGCGGTCCGGTCGACGCTGACGGCCACCACCGACCTCACTCCGGCCGTCGCGCAGCCCGACCACAGTGCCTCCTACGGCGGGTCGAGCCTCGGCAAGGCCCTCGCCGCGGCGGCCCGGATCATCCGGGGCAACGTCGGCACCGAGGTGATCACCGTCGACCAGGGCGACTGGGACATGCACGTCGACCTCGGTGACCTCTCCAACGGCCGGATGCTCGGCAACGCCCACGACCTGGCGACCTCGCTCGCGGCGTTCTTCGGCGACCTGGGTGACCAGGCCGACAAGGTCACGCTGGTCACCATCAGCGAGTTCGGACGGCGTGTCCTCGAGAACGGCAACCGCGGGCTCGACCACGGCTGGGGCAACGTGATGTTCGTGGCCGGGCGGGGCGTCAAGGGCGGCGCCTACTACGTGACGGAGTGGAAGCCACTGAGCGCCGACCTGGAGGCGGACCTCCACGTCACCACCGACTACCGCCACGTGCTCGCCGAGATCGTGGCCGCCAGGTTCCCCGCTGCTCCGAGGTCGACGGTGTTCCCGGGCATCGACCCCTACCAGCCACTCGGCTTCATGGCGGGCACCTGAGGGGTGAGGTGAGGGGCGACCCAGCCCCCTAGCGTGAGGTCCGCTCCTTCCCGAGAGGACCTCTCCCCCATGCTGGCTGCCTTCCTGCTGGCGGGTCTCGTGGCTGCCCCGATCGCGACCGCGGCACTCTTCACGACCTCCCCCCGGCGCGGGCGTACGACGGGTGCGTGGCCGGCGACTCGCCGGCTCATGCTCTCCGTGGTCGCCACCCTCGTGCTCGCAGCGATCGTCGGCGGCATCCTGCTCCTGCTCGGCGCGACCCGGACGAACACCGTCGCCGGCGTCGCCGGGCTCCTCGCAGTGAGTGCCCTCTGGCTGCCGGCGACGCGACACTGGAGCGCCCGCGCACACCTCGCCTGGTCGGCGACGACGTACCTCTTCCTGGCCTACCTCGTCTACATGATCTGGTGGACCTTCGTCAGCCACCTCGGCATCGCGGGGACCATCGGCGCCCTCGTGCTCTGGTTGATGGAGGCCTTCGCCGCGTTCCTGGGGGTGGCGTACCTCTGGGAGCTCTGCGACGCGCTCGGCCGCGAGACCTGGACCCGCCGCGTCCGGGACGGAGCGGCCGGCACCGTGCCCGACGACCAGCTCCCGTTCGTGAGCCTCCAGGTGCCGGCGTACAACGAGCCGCCCGACATGGTGATCGAGACGCTGCAGTCGCTCGCCGCGATCGACTACCCGGCGTACGAGGTCATCGTGATCGACGACAACACCGACGACGAGGCGCTGTGGCGGCCGGTCGAGGCCTGGTGCCTCGGGCACGGCATGAAGTTCGCGCACCTCTCCGACTGGCCCGGCTACAAGTCCGGCGCGCTCAACTTCGCGCTCCAGGAGATGGTCGACCCCCGCACGCAGTTGATCGGCGTGATCGACGCCGACTACCAGCTCGATCCTGGCTTCCTGCGTGCGTGCGCACCGCTCTTCGCCGACGAGAAGGTCGGGTTCATCCAGGCACCGCAGGACTACCGCGACTGGGAGCAGGCGCCCTTCTACCGACGCCTGTACTTCTCCTACAAGTACTTCTTCGCCGTCTCGCAGCCGTCGCGCAACGAGCGCGACGGGGCGATCTTCGCCGGCACGATGGGGCTGATCCGCAAGCCCGCCCTGGAGCAGGCAGGTGGCTGGGACGAGTGGTGCATCACCGAGGACGCCGAGCTCTCGCTCCGTCTGCTCCGCGACGGGTGGTCGGGACTGCACGTCGACCGTTCGTTCGGCGAGGGCGTGATGCCCCTGACGTTCGAGGCGCTCAAGGGACAGCGCTTCCGCTGGTGCTTCGGTGGCATCCAGATCCTGCGCCGCCACTGGCGGCTGATGATGCCGGGCCGGCCGAGCGAGGCGAACCGGATGGACCAGGGGCAGCGCTGGGCCTACCTGTCCGGCGCCGTCCAGTGGTACGGCGACCTGCTGGCCGTGATGTTCTTCCTGTTCCTGCTGCTCGGGGCCGGCAACGTCGCCCTCGGCGGTGGCCTGCTCTTCCGCAAGCTGAGCGGGTTCCTGCTGGCCGCGATCCCGCTGCTGGCCGTGCTCGGCCTGGCCCGGGCCGTGGCCCTCCTGCGGCGCGGCACCGGTGCCTCCTGGCGCGATGCCCTGGGCGCCTTCATGATCTGGCAGTCGACCTCGATCGTGGTCGCCCGCGCCTCGGTCCAGGGACTGTTCGCCAAGCAGGCGGAGTTCCTCCGCACCCCCAAGACGGCTGAGGACGCCCACTGGTGGGACGCCGTCCGCGGCAACCTGCCGGAGTCGCTCTTCGCGGCGCTCGGGCTTGCCGGCATCGTCGGCTCACTGGCGGCCGCGACGACGGGCGGACTCATCACCGCAGCACTGCTCGTCTGGCCGACCGCCGCCTTCGTCTCAGCACCGCTCAACAGCCTGGGCGCACAACGTGCGGCCCTTCCCGGCGAGCTCAGCGAGCGCCGGCGCACCGAGTACCGCCGCTTCGGCGCCCGTCCTGCGACCATCACCGCGGCCGGGCTGATGGCCGTGGCCGCAACCGTCGTCGTGGCCGGCGTCCTGCTCGCCCCGGCCGGCAAGCAGGCGGTCTCGCCCAACCCGCTCGACCCGGCGCGTGGGCACGAGCCGTCACCGGTGGCCGCCCAGAGCGCCGCTCCGTCGGGCAGCGCGAGCCCGTCGACGTCGTCCTCACCGACCGCGGCGTCGTCCGCGACGAGCGCGACCACGGCGCCGACCTCGGCGGCCCCCACGACGACCGCGCCGACGTCCGCACCGACGTCCGCGCCGACCAGCGCCGTACCGACGACGGCTACGACCTCCGCCGCCCCGTGAGCATCAGCCGATGTGCTCGGGCTCCTCGCCGTCGGGGTCGTCGGGACGGAACCGGTAGCCCATCCCGGTCTCGGTCAGCAGGTACGCCGGTCGGCGGGGGTCGGGCTCCAGCTTGCGGCGGAGCTGGGCCAGGTAGAGCCGGAGGTAGTTGGTCTCCGTGTCGTAGCCCGGGCCCCACACCTCGTGGAGCAGGTGCTGCTTGGTGATGAGGCGGCCCGGGTTGCGCACCAGGATCTCGAGGATCCGCCACTCGGTGGGTGTCAGCTTCTGGTCGTCACCCGTGCCCGACGCGGGACGTACCCGGTGGGCCGCGAGGTCGACCACCCACTCCCCCAGGCGGGCGCTCGGCGCGTGCTGCGCGGTGACGCGCCGGGAGACCGCACGCATCCGCGCGAACAGCTCCTCGATCCCGAACGGCTTGGTCACGTAGTCGTCGGCGCCGGCGTCCAGCGCTGCGATCTTCTGGACCTGCTCGGTGCGTCCGGTGAGCACGATGATCGGGGCGGTCGTCCACCCGCGCAGCCCGGCGATCACCTCGGTGCCCTCCATGTCGGGCAGGCCGAGGTCGAGGACCACCAGGTCCGGTGGGTGGAGGCCGGCCACCCGGAGCGCGCTCGCGCCGTCGCCGGCCGTGTGCACGTCGTACCCACGCGCGCGCATGTTGACCACGAGCGCCCGCACGATCTGGGGCTCGTCGTCGACCACCAGGACGCGGCTCACGAGGCTGCCTCCACGATCGGCAGCGTCACGGTCATCGTGAGCCCGCCACCGGGAGTGTCATCGCCGGACAGCGTCCCGCCCATCGCGGTCGTGAGGCCGCGCGAGAGCGCCAGGCCCAGCCCGACCCCGGTGGAGGTGTCGCGGTCGCCGAGCCGCTGGAACGGCGCGAACATCTGCTCCCGCTGCTCCTCGGGCACGCCGGGGCCGCGGTCGACGACCCGGAGCTCGATCCGGCCCCCGTGCTCGCTGGCCGCGACCAGGGGCGGCTCGCCGGCGGGGCTGTAGCGCAGAGCGTTGGCCAGCAGGTTGACCAGGACGCGCTCGAGGAGCACGGCGTCCGCACACACCTCGGGCAGGGTCTCGGGGACCTCGACCAGCACCTGGGAGGCGTCCGGGCCGAGCGCGTCCAGCACCAGCGGCACCACTTCGTCGAGCGCGGTCGGCGCCAGGTGGACCGCGAGGGCGCCGGCTTCGAGGCGGCTCATGTCGAGGAGGTTCTCGATCAGCTGCGTGAGACGGTCGAGCGACTCGTCGGCGGTGAGCAACAGCTCCCGGCGTGCGTCGTCGGGCCACTGGATGCGGTCATTGCGCAGCGAGGTCACCGACGCCTTCGCCGACGCGAGCGGGCTGCGCAGGTCGTGACTGACGGCATGGAGCAGCGCAGCCCGCGTACGGTCCGCCTCGGCGACGACCGCGGCCTGGGAGGCTCGATCGGCGAGCTCCCGGCGCTCGTGGACGACCGCGGCCTGGGCGGCGAACGCGGCCAGCAGCCGACGGTCGGCGGCGCGGACCGGCCCCGTGACCCGGAGGCTGAGCTGGTCGCCGAGGGCGAGGTCGGTCGGCGTCCCCTCGTCCGGATCGCCGACCTCGGCCACCACGCTCCAGCCGCCGTCGGCCGCCTCGCGCTCGAGGAGCGCGACCGAGCGGAGCCCGAAGGTCTCCCGCGCCCGTCCGAGCAGCTCGGGGAGCGAGGTCTCGCCGCGCAGGATGCCGCCGGCGAGCCCGGCCAGGATCGCCGCCTCGGCGGAGGCGCGGCCGGCCTCCGTCGTACGACGGACGACGCGCTCGACCAGGGCCGACACCAGGGCGGCCACCCCGATGAACACCAGGAGCGCCAGCGCGTTGTTCTTGTCCGCGATGGTGAAGGTGTAGAGCGGCGGGGTGAAGTAGTAGTTGAGCAGCAGGCTGCCCGCGATCGCGGCGCCCAGGGCCGGCCACAGGCCGCCCGTCAGCGCGACCAGGATGACCACCGCGAGGTAGAGCAGGATGTCGCTGGGCAGGTTGAGGTCGCCGCGCAGACGCGAGAGCACCAGCGTCAGGAGGGGCAGCAGGACGGCCGCGAGCACGGCGCCCTGGAGCCGGCGCCTCAGGCTGAGCGAGGTGGTCAGCCCCGCGACCGGCAGGGTCGGCAGGAGACCCGGACCTGACGCCGCCTCGTGCGTGACCAGGTGGACGTCGATGTGGCCCGACAGCCGCGTGACGCGGGCCCCGATCCCCTCACCGGCCAGGAACGACTCCCAGCGTCCCCGGCTGCTGGCACCCACGACGACCTGGGTGGCGTTCTCCGCCCGGGCGAAGTCGAGGAGCGCCACCGCGACGTCGTCCCCCACGACCTGGTGCCACGTGCCTCCCATCGACTCGGTGAGGCGGCGCTGCCGTCCGATCTCCCCCGGGTCGACCCGCGCCAGGCCGTCGCTGCGTACGACGTGCACGGCCAGGAGGTCCGAGCCGTTGGTCCGCGCGGTGATCCGGACCGCGCGACGGAGCAGCGTCTCGCCCTCGGGGCCACCGGGCAGCGCGACCACGATGCGTTCGCGGGCCTCCCACGGCTGGTCGATCCCGTGGGCGGCCCGGTAGCGCTGCAACCCCTCGTCCACCCGGTCGGCCACCCACAGCAGGGCGAGCTCGCGCAGCGCGGAGAGGTTGCCGACCCGGAAGTAGTTGGTCAGGGCCGCGTCGACCCGCTCCGGCGGGTAGATGTTGCCGTGGGCCATCCGTCGTTGCAGCGCCTCCGGCGTGATGTCGACGATCTCGATCTGCTCCGCGCGCCGGACCACCTCGTCGGGGATCGTCTCGCGCTGCGGGACCCCGCTGATCCGCTCGACGACGTCGTTGAGCGACTCCAGGTGCTGGATGTTGACCGTGGTGATGACGTCGATGCCCGCGTCGAGGAGCTCGTCGACGTCCTGCCAGCGCTTCTCGTTCCGGGTCCCGGCGATGTTGGTGTGGGCGAGCTCGTCGACCAGGGCCACCTCGGGCCTGCGGGCGAGCAGCGGCGTCGAGGTCGAGCTCCTCGAACGTCGAACCGCGGTAGTCGAGTCGCTGGCGTGGCAGGACCTCGAGGCCCTCGAGCTGCGCGGCGGTCTGCGCCCGCCCGTGGGTCTCGACGATGCCGACCACGACGTCGGTGCCCCGGCTCAGCCGACGACGGCCCTCGTCGAGCATGGCGAACGTCTTGCCGACCCCGGGCGCCATGCCGAGGTAGACGCGAAGACGTCCGCGACTCACCCGGTCATCCTCCCGCGTTCGCCAGGGCCAGGTTGAGCTCGAGCACGTCGACCCGTGGCTCGCCCAGGAAGCCGAGGATGCGCCCTTGGGTCTGGTCGTCGACCAGCCGCTGCACGTCGTCCACGCTCATGCCCCGGGCCTGCGCGACGCGTGCGACCTGGAGGTCGGCGTACGCCGGGCTGATGTGGGGGTCGAGCCCGGAGCCGCTCGAGGTGACCGCGTCGGGCGGGACGTCGGCCGGCGCGACGCCGTCCTGCTGGGCGATGTCGGCGCGCGCCTTCTGCGACCGCCTTCAGCAGATCGGGCGAGTTCGGGCCGAGGTTGGTGCCGCCCGAGGCGAGCGCGTCGTACGACCCGGCGGAGGGGCGGGACTGGAACCACTGGGCGCCCTTGAACTCCTGTCCGATCAGCGACGAGCCGACGTCCTTGCCCTGGAGCTGGACCATCGATCCGTTGGCCTGGTCGTGGAAGGCGACCTGACCGATGCCCGTCATCAGCAGCGGGTAGCCGAGGCCGAGCACCACGGTGAACGCGAGCAGCAGCCAGAGGCCGGCGAGTGTCTGTCGAAGGATCTTCACGGGTCACCTGATTCCGGGGACGAACTGGACGATGAGGTCGATCAGCTTGATCCCGACGAACGGGATGATCAGCCCGCCGACGCCGTAGACCAGCAGGTTGCGCCGCAGCATGTCCGCCGCCGACGACGGGCGTGTAGCGGACGCCGCGCAGGGCGAGCGGCACGAGCGCGACGATCACCAGGGCGTTGAAGATCACCGCCGACAGGATCGCCGACGACGGGCTGTACAGGTGCATCACGTTGAGGCGGTCGAGACCCGGGTAGACCGGGGCGAACATGGCCGGGAGGATCGCGAAGTACTTCGCGACGTCGTTGGCGATGGAGAACGTCGTCAGCGAGCCGCGGGTGATCAGCAGCTGCTTGCCGATCTCCACGATCTCGATCAGCTTCGTCGGGTTGGAGTCGAGGTCGACCATGTTGCCGGCCTCCTTGGCGGCCGAGGTCCCGGTGTTCATCGCGACACCGACGTCGGCCTGTGCGAGGGCGGGTGCGTCGTTGGTGCCGTCGCCGGTCATCGCGACCAGCCGGCCGCCCTCCTGCTCCTCGCGGATCAGGGCGAGCTTGTCCTCCGGCCGGGCCTCGGCGAGGAAGTCGTCGACGCCCGCCTCGTCGGCGATCGCCTTGGCTGTCAGCGGGTTGTCGCCGGTGATCATCACGGTGCGGATGCCCATCCTGCGCAGCTCGTCGAACCGCTCGCGCATCCCGTTCTTGACGATGTCCTTGAGGTGGATGACTCCGAGCACTCGCGCGCCCGCGGGGCTGTGCTCGGCGACGACGAGCGGCGTACCGCCTCCGCCGGCGATCGCGTCGACCATCGGGCCCAGATCGGCCGGCGGGGTGCCGCCGTTCTCGCGGACCCACTCGCGGACCGCGCTCGTGGCGCCCTTGCGGACCTCGCGGGACTGCCCGTTCTCGGCGAGATCGCAGCCGCTCATCCGGGTCTGGGCGCTGAATGCGACGAACGTGGCGTGGGTCAGCTCCCCCGGCGTCCGGTCGCGCAGTCCGTACTCCCGCTTGGCGAGGACCACGACCGATCGCCCCTCGGGGGTCTCGTCGGCCAGGCTCGACAGCTGCGCGGCGTCGGCCAGCTCCTGGGCGTCGATCCCGTTGAGGGGGATGAACTCGACTGCCTCGCGGTTGCCCAGCGTGATCGTGCCGGTCTTGTCCAGCAGCAGGGTGTTGACGTCGCCCGCGGCCTCCACCGCGCGTCCCGACATCGCCAGCACGTTGCGCTGCACGAGCCGGTCCATGCCGGCGATCCCGATCGCGGTGAGCAGGGCGCCGATCGTGGTCGGGATCAGGCAGACCAGCAGCGAGACCAGCACGATCCCCGACTGGGGCGCGCCGCTGAAGATCGCCAGTGGTTGCAGCGTGACCACAGCGAGCAGGAAGACGATGGTCAGGCTGGCGAGCAGGATGTTGAGCGCGATCTCGTTCGGTGTCTTCTGTCGGGCTGCGCCCTCGACGAGCGCGATCATCCGATCCAGGAACGTCTCGCCGGCGCGCGCGGTGATGCGTACGACGATGCGGTCCGAGAGCACGCGGGTGCCGCCGGTCACGGCCGAGCGGTCTCCGCCGGCCTCACGGATGACCGGGGCCGACTCACCGGTGATGGCGGACTCGTCGACGCTCGCGATGCCCTCCACGACGTCGCCGTCGCTGGGGATCAGGTCGCCCGCCTCGCAGACGACCAGGTCGTCGACCTTCAGGGCGGCCGCCGGAGTGGGCCGCTCGGCGCCATCGACCAGCAGCCGGGCCGTGGTCTCCTGGCGGCTGCGTCGCAGCGAGGCAGCCTGTGCCTTCCCGCGGCCCTCGGCCACGGCCTCGGCGAGGTTGGCGAACACGACGGTCGCCCACAGCCACACCACGATGAGCCAGGCGAAGACCGAAGGGTGCACGATCGCCAGGGCGGTGGTCAGGGCGGCCCCGACCTCTACGACGAACATCACCGGGTTGTGCGCCATCAGGCGCGGGTCCAGCTTGGCGCCCGCCGCCGGCAGCTGGGTGACCAGCATGCGTACGTCGAGCAGCCCGGCGCCGACGCGCGCCTGGGGCGAGCCGGAGTGGGCGAGGTCGGTCATCGGGTGATTCCTTCCGCGAGGGGTCCCAGCGCCAGCGCCGGGAAGTAGGTGAGGGCGACGACGATCACCACGACGCCCACGAGCATGGAGACGAAGAGCGGTCGATGGGTCGGCAGCGTGCCTTCGGTGGCCGGGACCGGCTTCTGTGCGGCCAGGGATCCGGCCAGTCCGAGCACGAACAGCAGCGGCAGGAACCTGCCGACCAGCATCGCCATACCGAGGGCGACGTTGTAGAAGTTCGTGTTGCCGGTGAGCCCGGCGAACGCGCTGCCGTTGTTGTTGCCGGCCGAGGTGAACGCGTAGAGCACCTCCGAGAGGCCGTGCGGCCCGGCGTTCAGCATCGAGGCTCGTGCCGACGGGATCGACATCGCGAGGCCGGTGCCGATCAGGACGACGGCCGGGGTGGTCAGGATGTAGAGCGCGGCGAACTTCACCTCCCGCGCCCGGATCTTCTTGCCGAGGTACTCGGGCGTCCGGCCGACCATCAGACCGGCCACGAAGACCGTGATCACGGCGAGCACCAACATGCCGTACAGACCCGATCCGGTGCCTCCCGGCGCGATCTCGCCGAACATCATGTTCAGCATCGTCACGCCGCCTCCGAGGGGGGTGAACGAGTCGTGCAGCGAGTTCACCGCGCCGGTCGACGTCAGCGTGGTGGCGTTCGCGAAGAGCGCCGACGAGGGCACACCGAAGCGCACCTCCTTGCCCTCCATCGAGGCCCCGGCCGCGGTGAGCGCCGTACCGGAGTGGTGCGCCTCGAAGGTGGTGAGCAGGGTCAGGGACGCCACGAAGATCACGCTCATCGCGCCGAGGATCGCCCAGCCCTGCCGCTTGTCGCCGAGCAGCGTGCCGAAGGTGCGCGGCAGTGCGAACGGGATCAGCAGCAGCATCGCGATCTCGAGCAGGTTCGTGAAGGCGTTGGGGTTCTCGAAGGGGTGCGCCGAGTTGGCGTTGTAGAAGCCGCCGCCGTTGGTGCCGAGCTCCTTGATCGCCTCCTGGCTGGCCACCGGCCCGCCGGGGATGTGCTGCGTGGCGCCGGTGAGGGTGGTGACCGTGTGAGGGTCGGCGAGGTTCTGGACGGCGCCGGCAGCGATCAGCAGCACGGTCGCGACGACGCTCAACGGCAGCAGGATCCGGAAGCACCCGCGGGTCAGGTCGACCCAGAAGTTGCCGACCCGGCTCGTCCGGGACCGTGCGAAGCCGCGGACCAGGGCGACGGCGACCGCCATGCCCACAGCGGCCGACGTGAAGTTCTGCACAGCCAGACCGGCCATCTGCACGAGGTGGCCCATCGTGGCCTCGCCCGAGTAGTTCTGCCAGTTGGTGTTGGTGACGAACGAGGCAGCGGTGTTCCAGGCCAGGGCGGACGGCACGGGGTCGAAGCCGAGCGACAGCGGCAGGACGTGCTGCAGCCGCTGGAGGCCGAACAGGAACAGGACCGACGCGAGCGAGAAGCCGAGCACCGACAGGGCGTACGTCGGCCAGGTCTGGTCGGCGTCCGGGTCGATCCGGCACAGGCGGTAGATGACGCGCTCGGCACGCAGATGCCTGGTCGCGGAGTACACGCGGGCCATGTAGTCACCCAGGGGAACGTGCGTGACGCCGAGGATGACGACCAGGGCGAGGACGGTGAGCAGCCCGGCTGCGGTGTCGCTCATCAGAACCGCTCCGGGAAGAGCAGGGCTACCACGAGGTAGCCGGTCATCAGGACGGCCAGGACCAGGCCGATCGTGTTCTCGGCGCTCACAGCCGCTCCAACCCGCGCAGGATCAGAGCCAGGATCGCGAACACCGCGATCGTCAGCGCCACCAGGGCGACATCGAGCACCACACACCTCCAGGAAGGGGAACCTTGCGTCTCCCATCTCACGTGAGGCGGCGGTCGGAGCGGTTGGTTCCTAACGCGTTCCTGACGGCGTACGCCGGAACCCTGACGCGACCTTGACGCCTGCGGCCCCGGCGGCGTTGCTACCGTGCGGGGCCAGCCCGCAGCGAGGAGCCGGAATGTCCACGGAACCGACCCCGGAGCACTGGCCGACCGGCAACCCCGACGTGCGGGTGACCGACATCGAGGTGGTGGCCCGCGCCTGGCACGTGCTGCGTCGTACGACGTTCGAGTACCGCCGTGCCGACGGCCGGGTCACCACCGAGCAGCGCGAGACCTACGACCGTGGCAACGGCGCGACGATCCTGCTCCACGACGTCGAACGCCGCACCGTGCTGCTGTCGCGGCAGTTCCGCTACCCGGTCTACGTCAACCACCACCCCGACGGGATGCTGATCGAGACCGCGGCCGGCCTGCTGGACGGCCAGGACCCCGCCACCGCGATCCGGCGCGAGGCGGCCGAGGAGCTGGGTGTCGAGGTCGGCGAGGTCGAGCACGTCTTCGACGTCTACATGAGCCCCGGCTCGGTGACCGAGCGGATCCACTTCTTCGCTGCTCCCTACACGCCGCTCTCCCGCACCGGCGAGGGCGGCGGGCTCGCCGAGGACGGCGAGGACATCGAGGTGCTGGAGCTGCCCTTCGACACCGCCCTCGCGATGATCGAGTCCGGTGAGATCGCTGACGCCAAGACGATCATGCTCCTGCAGTGGGCCGCGCTGCGCGGTCCGTTCAACGCGTCATAGGTGGCAGGGCCATGCCGGCGAGCAGGGTGGACAGGGCGTCGCGCCACTCGCCCTCGGCAGTCTCGGGCGTCAAGACCCCGCGGCGTTCCATCGTGACGAGCCCTTCGCACAATGCGTTGAACTGACGCGAGGCGGCGGAGACGGCCCGGCCGGGCAGTCCGCCGGCGTCCTGGAGCCGCTGGAACCTGTTCTCGAGGATCTGCCACGCCTCCCGCGCCGCGGGCACGAACTCCTCCACGATCGCCCGGTCAAGCGTCAGGTTCGCGACGCCGATCTCGAACAGCCCTCGCCGGGCGACGGACAGGTGCCGGAACACGCCGACGCCGGCCTCCACGAGATCAGCGGCCGGGTCGTCGGTCTCGGGCAGGGCCGCGACACCCTCGCCGAGCAGCTCGAACATCCGCACCCCGAGGGCCGCGACCAGGCCCGCCTTGGACCCGAAAACGCTGTAGACCGCGCGGGTGGTGGTGCCGCTTCGCTCGGCGACCGCTCGAACGGACACTGCTCCCGGCCCGCCCGCGTCCGCGAGCGCCTCGGCCGCATCCACGAGCGCCACACCGGCGGCCTGGTCGTAGGTCTTGGGTCTGCCCATGCTTGTCACCCTATCGCAACAGTGTTACGTTACGTCGTGACGAAACGAATGGGGGAAACTGAAGATGCATGGACTGACCTTGACTACGCCGGGCCACGAGGCGTCGGCAGCTGCACCGTCGACACTCCACGAGCTCCTCTCGACCGGCGACCGGGCCGCCTGGGCGACTGCGGCACTGGCGCTCGTCGCGAGCGACGGAGGGCCTGCGGCGCTACGGCACTCGGCGGAGACGGTGCTGGACTCGCTGGGTGTCTCACTCGACTCATCCGACGGTCCGCGGATCGACCGGGCCGGGGTCGCGGCCCAGGCAGCTGCACCCTTGCTGCAGACCGCGGCGCTCCTCACGCGCGGCGAGGTGTGGGGGGCCCAGCCCGACGAGGCGATCATCGCGCAGGGGCGCGCGAGCGCCCAGGGTGCGGTCGCGTTCGAGCAGCTCGGGCTGCCCTTCATGGCGGGGCTCGCGGAGGCACTGTCCACGCCCGGTGCCCGGATGCTGGATGTCGGGACGGGCGTCGCCGCCCTCGCCGCGTCGTACGCCGAGCTCTTCCCCGAGCTGACCGTGGTCGGCATCGACGTGCTTCCCCGGGTGTTGGCGCTTGCGGGCGAGCTCCTGCGCACCAGCCCGGTCGCGGATCGCGTCGTGCTGCGTGAGCAGGACGTGAGCAGTTTGACCGACGAGGAGACCTTCGCCCTGGCATGGCTGCCGGCGCCCTTCGTGCCGGAGGACGCACTGCGTGCCGGCGTGCCGCGCATCGTGCGCTCGCTCATCCCGGGTGGTTGGCTGATCGTGGGGCACGGAAAGCTCGCGGGCGAGCCGCTGGACGACGCGCTCACCCGCTTCAAGACCGTCAGCTACGGCGGTACGCCGCTCGACGACGAGCAGGCGCAGACGCTGCTCCGGGACGCGGGGCTCGTCGACGTGACCACGGTCCCGACCCCGATCGGCGCACCGGCCATCACGGTGGGTCGGCGTACGCCGACCCAGTGACCGCCCGGGTCGGGGGCCTCAGGCGCGCACGCTGATCGACGCCGCGGCGCCCGCGCGCGCGGTGAGGTGACCGATCACCGGGTGACCGGGGAGCTCGCCGGCCACCAGGAGCCCGCCCGAGGTCTGGGCGTCGGCCAGCACCACGAGGTCGTCCTCGGACACCGCGCTGTGCACGTGGGGGCGCACCCACTCGAGGTTGCGCAGGGATCCGCCGGGCACGAACCCCTCGGCCAGGGAGGCCCGGGCGCCGTCCAGCACCGGCACCGCAGAGACGTCGAGCTCGGCGTCGACCCCGCTGGCGCGGCACAGCTTGAGCAGGTGGCCGAGCAGGCCGAAGCCGGTGACGTCGGTAGCGCAGGTGTGCCCGGCGGCCAGGGCGGCCCGCGAGGCATCGCGGTTGAGCTCGGTCATCACGGCCACGGCTTCCGGGAACGTCTCCCCCGTCGCCTTGTGGCGGTTGTTCAGGACGCCGAGCCCGAGCGGCTTGGTCAGGGTCAGGGGTACGCCGGCCAGCCCGGCGTCGTTGCGGAGCAGGTGCGCGGGGTCCGCGAGGCCGGTGACGGCGAGCCCGTACTTGGGCTCCCGGTCGTCGATGCTGTGTCCGCCGGCGAGGTGGCAGGCGGCCTCGTCGGCTACTTCTGCTCCCCCGGCGAGCACCTCGGCCGCCAGCTCGAAGGGCAGCTCGTCGCGCGGCCAGGCGAGCAGGTTGACCGCCACCAGGGGCTCGCCTCCCATCGCGTAGACGTCGGAGAGCGCGTTGGCGGCGGCGATCCTGCCCCAGTCGCGCAGGTCGTCGACGACCGGGGTGAAGAAGTCGGCTGTGGCGACGACCGCCCGCCGCTCGTCGAGCTGTACGACGGCGCCGTCGTCGCCGTTCTCCAGGCCCACCAGGAGCGCGTCGGTGGCGCGACCGCCGGGCAGGCCGGCCAGCACCCGCTCGAGCTCGCCGGGCGGGACCTTGCAGGCGCACCCGCCGCCCGCGGCGTACTGGGTGAGGCGGCGCGGCAGCTCGATCGTCATGCCTCGTTCGTACCACCCGCTCGGCATCCACACACACCCGGATCCGCCGGGTCGACGCCGAGAGGCGTCCACAAAACGCCGGGTCGGCGCACAGAGGCGTCCACAAAACGCCGGGTCGGCGTCAGGGGGTGGGGGTCGCGGTGGAGGCGGCGCGGTCGCGCTCGCGGGCGGCGAGGCGCTCGCGCTGGGGTACGACGACGTACTTGGGGTCCTTGGCCGAGGCCAGGCCGGCCTCGAAGATCCCGAACCGGGTGAGCACCGACGCCGCGACACACGTCGCTCCGGCGAGCACCGACACGGTCCGCGACCGGCGACCCGCCAGCAGGGTGACGCCGGCAGCAACCGCGGTCATCGTGCGTGCCGTGCTGATCAGCTTCCCCGATCGACCTTGGCGATACGGCTCGCCGACCATGCCGAGGCGCCGCACCAGCGACTCGGCCGCGACGATCTCCATCGCGGCGCCTGCCATGGCCATCCGGCGGGCCGGCCCCGCCTGCCCGATCGGGCTGAAGACCATGGCCAGGCCTCCAGCTGCGGTGGCGCCGGACCCGGCGAAGACGAACGGAAGCTCGCGGTGGGCCTCGTGCCAGGCCGGCACGGCGGTGTTCGCGATCAGGGCCCCGGTGTACGTCGCGAGTGCAGGACCGAAGGCCGCGGCACCGAGCCCTGCCAGGCGGCCCAGGCGAGGCAGGCGGCCGGTCACCAGGGAGGCGGCCGCCGCGCCGGAGAGAGCGCTGAAGGGCGCCAGGATGAACGACCCGACGGACAGCGGCGACGTCGGCTTGATGACCCGGAGCATGTGGAGGAACCGCTCGGGCCGGCCCAGGTCGTGGACCAGTGCCACGGTGCCGCCGGCCGCTCCCCCTGCGGCGGCCAGCCGGGCGACCCGCTCGAGCTCGGGGCGGCCGGTGAGGGCGGCGCCCTCGGCGAGGACGGCCGAGGCCCCCGCCAGGCCGCCCAGGAACAGGTAGAGGGGTACGTCGGGCGTCTTCCAGGTGGGGGTCTTGAGGATCTGTCGGCCGTAGTAGGACTCGAACTCGACCTCCGGGACCATGCTGGCCTCGCCACGCGGAGTCATGCCCTCCTCCCGGCGAACGCGGCGAACCCGATGCCGGCCAGAGCCACGGCCGCCGCACCGACGTGCTTCCAGATCGACCCGAGGTCGCGGGTCGTGACGACGGGGTCGGGCGGCAGGCCGTACACCTCCGGCTCGTCGAGCAGCAGGAAGAACGCACCGTCGCCACCGACGCCGTCCTCGGGGTCGCGGCCGTAGAGGCGGGCGACGTCGAGGCCCTTCTCGTGCAGCTCGGCCAGGCGCAGGTCGGCGCGCTCGCGGAGCTCGCTGAGCTCGCCGAACTGGATCGACTCGGTGGGGCAGGCCTGGGCGCAGGCAGGGGTCTGACCCTCCTTGAGCCGGTCGTAGCACAGGGTGCACTTGAAGGCGCGCCCGTCCTCGGGCCGGATGTCGATGACGCCGTAGGGGCAGGCGGGCACGCAGTAGCCGCAGCCGTTGCAGATGTCGGGCTGCACCACGACAGTGCCGAACTCGGTGCGGAACAACGACCCCGTGGGGCAGACGTCGAGGCAGGCCGCGTGGGTGCAGTGCTTGCAGACGTCGGACGACATCAGCCAGCGGACCCCGCTGTCGTCGGACGCCGCGGCCTGGTCCTCGCCGTGCGGGAGGGTGACGCCGGGTGGGCCGGCCCCGGGCATGCCGAGGTCGACGGAGGTCGCGACGGGCTCGACCGACGTGGACGTGGGCTTCTCGACGAACGCGACGTGGCGCCAGGTGCTCGCGCCCAGCTCCTGGGTGTTGTCGTACGACATCCCGGTGAGGAGGTAGCCGTCGTCGGGAACCGAGTTCCACTCCTTGCAGGCCACCTCGCACGCCTTGCAGCCGATGCATACCGAGGTGTCGGTGAAGAAACCCATCCGCGGCGGATGGTCACCCGGCTCGGTGCCGTAGCCGGCGTCACCCGAGACGTCGTCGAGCGGTCCGGAGAGGCGTCCCATCAGTCCCCGCCTCCGTCCTGCGGCTCATCGATCTCGATCCCGGCCCGGCGACGGTAGTCCGCGACGTACGCCGTGAGCGCGGCGCCGCGCGGGCGCCGGCCCGGCTGGATGTCACAGGTGCCGACCTTGTCCTGGATGTAGACGTTCGGGTCCATCGTGACGTTCACGAGGTCGTTCTGCGAGTCTCCGCGCGAGATGCCGTTCGGACCCCAGTGGTAGGGCAGGCCGACCTGTTCGACCCACCGGTCGCCGAGCCGCAGTGAGCGGATCCGCTCGGTGACCAGCACCCGAGCCTCGATCGCCGTCCGGCCGGTGACGATGGTGGCCCACCCGCCGTTCTCGAGCCCGCGCTCACGGGCCAGCCGCGGCGAGACCTCGCAGAAGGGCTCGGGCTGGAGCTCGGTGAGGTACGGAAGCGTCCGGCTCATCGCGCCGGCCGTGTGGTGCTCGGTGAGGCGGTAGCTGGTGAAGACGAAGGGGAAGACCTCGCTCTGCGACGGGTTCATCGGGTTGCTGCGCTCGTCGAGACGCCGCCGCGACGGGTTCTTCTGCTGCCCGTAGACCGCGTTGGCGACCGGAGACTCCGGCGGCTCGTAGTGGGTCGGCATCGGGCCGTCGGCGACCCCGAGCGGCGCGAACAGCCAGGCCTTGCCGTCGGTCTGCATCACGAACGGGTCCTGCCCACCGATCGCGTCCGGACCCTTGGCGCCCTTCTCCGGGACGTGGTCGGGCGGGCGGTCCGCGATGAAGTCGGGCACATCGGCGCCGACCCACTTCTGCTGGTCGGCGTCCCACCAGACGTACTTCTTGCGCTCGCTCCACGGGGTCCCGTCGGGAGCGGCGGAGGCGCGGTTGTAGAGGATCCGCCGGTTGGCGGGCCATGCCCAGCCCCACTCGGCCGCGACCAGGTCCTGCTCCCAGTGGGGTGTCCGGCGTCGTGCCTGGTTGGTCCCGTCGGCGTACACGCCGCAGTAGATCCAGCATCCGCACGACGTCGACCCGTCGGCCTTCAGCTCGGTGTACGCCGACAGGGCGGCGCCGTCGGGCCCGGTGCCGTTGATCTCACGGAGCACCGCCTCACCGTCGGGCTCGCCGAGCTCGTCGACCGGGTAGTCCCACGCGAGGTCGAGCAGGGGCCGATCCATCTCATCGGTGGAGTCGCGCAGCTTCTCGCGGATCCGGTTGCCTAGCTCGACGTAGAACTGCAGCTCGCTGGTGCAGTCACCCGGCGGGTCGACGGCCTTGTCGCGCCACTGCAGCATCCGCTGGGTCTGGGTGAAGGTGCCGGCCTTCTCGGTGTGCGCGGCGGCCGGCAGGAAGAAGATCTCGGTACCGATCTCCTCGGTGACCAGCTCGCCGGTCTCGATCTCGGGGCCGTTCTTCCAGAAGGTGGCCGACTCGATCATCTGCAGGTCCCGGACCACGAGCCAGTCGAGGTTGGCCAGACCGAGGCGCTGCATCTTGCCGTTGGCCGAGCCGACCGCGGGGTTCTCCCCCACCAGGAAGTAGCCCTTGCAGCGCCCCTCGATCTGCGCCTTCACCGTGGTGTACGTCGAGTGGTCACCGGTCAGCCGCGGCAGGTAGTCGAAGCACCAGTCGTTGTCGGCGGTCGCGGCGTCCCCCCAGTACGCCTTGAGCAACGACACGGCGTAGGACCGGATGTTGCCCCAGAACCCCGACTTGCCCTCGTCGTCGCGCACCCACTCCTCGAGCGACTGGTGCTGTGCGGCATGGGGCATCGGGATGTAGCCGGGCAGGATGTTGAACAGGGTCGGGATGTCGGTCGAGCCCTGGATCGAGGCGTGTCCGCGCAGCGCCATCACACCGCCGCCAGGGCGCCCGACGTTCCCGAGGAGGGTCTGCAGGATCGCCCCGGTGCGGATGATCTGGGCGCCGACGCTGTGGTGGGTCCAGCCCACGGCGTAGCAGAGGGCGCCGGTGCGCTCGCGGCCGCTGTTGGACGTCAGGGCGTCGGCGACCTTCGCGAAGTCCGCGGGCGCGATGCCGCAGACCTCCTGCACCATCTCCGGGGTGTAGCGGGCGAAGTGCCGCTTCAGGATCTGGTAGACGCAGTTCGGATCCTGGAGCGTCTCGTCGCGTCGTCCCTTCCAGCTGACGGGCGCGCCGCCGGAGCCGTGGGACTCCGACTCGGCCGCCTCGTGCGACTGCTGCTCCCGGTCGCCGCCGTTGTCCTCCGCGGCGATCTGCTCCTGCTCCTCGGCGGTGGGGTCCTCGGGAGGCTGGTAGTTCCAGGTCGTCGGGTCGTAGCGGCCGGTCTCCGGGTCGAACCCCGAGAACAGCCCGTCGAGCTCCTCGGTGTCCTGGAAGCTCTCGTCGATCAGGTTCGCGGCGTTGGTGTAGGCCACGACGTACTCGCGGAAGTCGAGCTCGTTGCTCAGCACGTGGTTGACGAGCGCGCCGAGGAACGCGATGTCGGAGCCGGCCCGGATCGGCACGTGGATGTCCGCCACTGCCGAGGTGCGGGTGAAGCGCGGGTCGACGTGGATGATGGTCGCGCCCTTGCGCTTGGCCTCCATCACCCACTGGAAGCCCACCGGGTGGGCCTCGGCCATGTTGGAGCCCTGGATCAGGATGCAGTCAGCGTTGCTGAGGTCCTGCAGGTAGGTGGTGGCCCCACCGCGGCCGAACGAGGCACCCAGACCGGGCACCGTCGAGGAGTGTCATATCCGTGCCTGGTTCTCGATCTGGATCGCGCCCATCGCGGTGTAGAGCTTCTTCATGAGGTAGTTCTCCTCGTTGTCGAGGGTCGCTCCTCCGAGGCTCGCGATGCCGAGGGTGCGGCGGGTACGACGACCCTCGTCGTCCTCCCACTGCCAGAACTGCTTGCGGGTCTTGATGACGCGGTCGGCGATCATGTCCATCGCGGTGTCGAGGTCGAGGTCCTCCCACTCGGTGCCGTGCGGGCGGCGGTAGCGGACCTTCGTCACACGGGTCGGCGACGTGACCAGCTGCAGGCTGGCGCTGCCCTTGGGGCACAGCCGCCCACGGGACACCGGGCTGGCCGGGTTTCCCTCGATCTGCATGACCTTCTCGTCCTTGACGAAGACCTTCTGGGCGCAGCCGACGGCGCAGAACGGGCACACCGAGTCGACGACCCGGTCGGCCTGCACGGTGCGGGGCGTGAGCTCGGCGCTGCGGCGTGACCGTGCGGCCGCACCACGGCCGAGCCGGTCGTTGCCCGAGACCTGCCGGAGCAGCGGCCACTCGTCGACGCGGGACCACAGACCCATGGCGCCAACCTAGCCGCCGGGCCTCGCACCAGCCATCACCCTCTAGGGTTCCGCGGAGGCGTTTCTCGTCTGGTGACGGGCGCGGTCCTCAAAACCGTAGTGACCGGGCATCCCGGTCAGGCGGGTTCGATTCCCGTCCGCCTCCGCCAAGCGCTCCTTCGAGCCTGCGACGAACGTAGGTGCAGCGAAGGGATTGAGGAGCGCTCGGCTCAGATCCGAGCGCAGCGAGCAGCTGAGCGACCCGCTCGAAATCCACACTCGCGTAGGAGACGGAGCGTGTGCGCTGTCCCACGGGCGTTGAGTGGAAGAGTGGCCGTGTGACCCAGTCCGACCCGCGCCGTCGTACGCCGCGCACCGACGCGGTGCTCGACGACCCCCTGCTCAAGGACGCCCTGGAGCGGCTGGGCCGTGCCGCGGTCAAGACGGTCGTCGTCGCTGCGCTCGAGGAGTGCCGGACGGGTCGGCTCGAGCCCGACGAGGTGGTCCCCCGCGTGCTCGCCGGCCTCCCGGTGTCGGCGACCTCGCTGCGACGCGTCGTCAACGCCACCGGAGTGGTCGTGCACACCAACCTGGGCCGCGCTCCCCTGTCCCCCGCAGCCGTCGACGCGGTCGTCACGGCCGCGGGAGCCACCGACGTCGAGCTCGACCTCGGCACCGGTCGCCGGGGACAGCGCGGGCGAGGCACCCTCGCGGCCCTCGCGGCCGCGGTGCCCGACGCGGAGGCCGTCCACGTCGTCAACAACGGCGCCGCCGCGCTCGCCCTGGTGACGTGCGCGCTGGCCGCGGGACGCGAGGTGGTCGTGGCGCGCGGCGAGATGGTCGAGATCGGCGACGGCTTCCGGATCCCGGAGCTGCTGGAGTCCGTCGGTGCCCGGCTGCGCGAGGTCGGCACCACCAACCGCGTGCACCCTGCCGACTACGAGCGCGCGGTCGGCCCGGACACGGCGTTCGTGCTGAAGGTGCACCCCTCCAACTTCCGGGTCGAGGGCTTCACGTCGTCGGTGTCGGTCGCCGACCTCGCGGGGCTCGGCGTACCGGTCGTGGCCGACATCGGATCCGGCCTGCTCGCGCCCCACCCGCGGCTGCCGGAGGAACCTGACGCGGCCTCCACCCTGCGGGCCGGCGCGTCCTTGGTGACCGCCTCCGGCGACAAGCTCCTCGGCGGCCCGCAGTGCGGGCTCGTGCTCGGCGACGCGGCCCTCGTCGAGCGGGTACGACGTTTCCCGCTGGCCCGCGCGATGCGCGTCGACAAGCTGACCCTGGCCGCCCTGGAGGCGACCCTCACCGGTCCTCCGCCGCCGGTGACGACGGCGCTGGCCGCACGCCGGCCCGACCTGATGGATCGGGCCCGGGCGATCGCGACGCTACTGGGCGACCTCGCCGAGGCGGTCCCTTCCGAGGCAGCGGTCGGGGGTGGTGGTGCGCCGGGCGTCACCCTGCCGAGTGCCGCCGTCGCCCTCCCGCCCTCGCTCGCCGACGCCTTGCGTGCGGGCGAGCCGCCCGTGGTCGGCCACGTGACCGACGACCGGCTGCTGCTCGACCTGTTGACCGTGCCGGCCGACCTGGACGACGTCCTCGTGGACGCCGTACGCCGGGCAGCCGGGGCCTGACGTGCACGTCGTCGCCACCGCGGGTCACGTGGACCACGGCAAGTCCACCCTGGTCCGGGCGCTGACCGGGCAGGATCCGGACCGGCTCGACGAGGAGCATCGCCGCGGGCTGTCGATCGAGCTCGGCTACTGCTGGACCGACCTCGCACCGGTCGGCGACGTCGCGTTCGTCGACGTACCGGGCCACGAGCGGTTCCTGTCGACGACGCTGGCCGGTCTGGGACCCGGTGTCGGCCGCCCTGCTCGTGGTCGCGGCCGACGACCCCTGGATGCCGCAGGCGGCCGAGCACCTCGCCGCGCTCGATGCGCTCGGCGTGCGTCACGGTGTTGTCGCCGTGACGCGCTCCGACCTGGCCGACCCGGCGCCGGCCCTGGCCCGCGCGGCCGACGAGGTGAGGCGAACCTCACTGTCCGGGGCGCCGGCCGTGGTGGTGAGCGGGCGCACCGGAGCGGGCCTGGACGACCTGCGCGCCGCCCTCGGGACGGTCCTGGCCGCCATGCCCGTGCCGGACCCCGCCGCCGACGTCAGGCTCTGGGTCGACCGGGCCTTCCACGTGCGCGGCGCCGGCACCGTGGTCACCGGCACGTTGCCGGCGGGCACGCTCCGGGTCGGTGACGTGCTGGTGCTCGGTCAGGACCCGGTCCGGGTCCGCGGGCTGGAGTGCCTGGGGCAACCGGTCGACCGGATCTCGGGCCCCGCGCGTGTGGCCGTGCAGCTGGGCGGCCGCGGCCCCGAGCGGCTCGGGAGGGGCAGCGTGCTGGTCACCCCGGAGGCGTTCGACGAGGTCGCGGAGGTCGACGTACGCCTCGACCGCGCGGGCCCGCTGCCCGAGCGCCCGTTGCTCCACGTCGGCAGCACTCGTCAGTCGGTGCACGCGCGGCCGCTCGGGGCCGACCATGCGCGCCTGCGCACCGAGACCCCGTTGCCGCTGCGGCACGGTGACCGGCTGGTGCTGCGTGACCCTGGCAGCCGCACCCTCTGGGGTGCCGAGGTGCTCGACGCCGCTCCCCCGCCGTTGAACCGACGGGGAGCCGCCCAGGCCCGTGCGGACGAGCTCGGCCGACGCGGTCGTGATGTCCTCGCCGAGCTCGAGGCGCGAGGGGCGGTGCGTCGCAGCCGGCTCCGTCGGCTCGGCGTACCGGACGCGCAGATGCCGGACGACGCCCTCGCCACGGGCGACTGGCTGGTCTCCGCCGCACAGGCACGCACCTGGCGTGAGCAGCTGCTCCAGGCCGTCTCGGCCTCCGCGGACGGGCTCTCCCCCGCCGAGGCGGCGCGCGCGCTGGGACTCCCGGATCCCGATCTGCTGGCTCCGCTGGTCGCCGATCCCGTACGACGACGGGCCGGACGCCTCGTCGTCGACACCGATCTCCCGCCGGCTGTGCGCGAGGCACTGGACGTGCTGCTGGCCGACCTCGACGAAGCGCCGTTCCAGGCACCGGACGCGGAACGGCTCGACGAGCTCGGTCTGGACCGGGTCACGCTGGCGCGCCTGGCGAGGGCAGGCGAGCTCCTCGTCGTGGGCGAGGGCATCGCGTTGCTCCCGGGCAGCGACGACGACGCCGTCAAGCTGCTCTCGACCCTGCCGCAGCCGTTCACGAGCAGCCAGGCGCGTCAGATGCTCGGCACGTCGCGGCGCGTCGTACTCCCGCTGCTGGCCCACCTCGACCGGACCGGCCGGACGGTGCGCCTGCCCGACGACACCCGCCGGGTCCGCTGACTCAGGAGGCCCGGTCGCGGACGTCGAGGCGAGGGGCGGTGATCCCGTGCTCCACGGCCCACAGCACCGCCTGGGTCCGGCTGGTCACGCCCATCGCCCGGTAGGCGGTCCGGATGTGTGACTTCACGGTGTTCATCGACAGCTCCAGGCGCCGCGAGATCTCCTTGTTGGGAGCCCCGGCAGCGATCAGTCCGACGACGTCGGTCTCGCGCCGCGTCAGCCCGACCTCGATGGTGGACCGCCGCTCGTCCCGGCCACGTGGCTGGTCCACGGCCACCAACCGCTCCCCGAGGTGCACCTTCTCCAGCGCCGCGACCAGCTCCTCGGCCGGCAGCGCCTTGGAGAGGTAGCCGTGCGCGCCGGCGCGCATCGCCCGCTCGACGAAGCCGGACCGGCACTCCCAGGTGTAGATGACGACCCGGGACCCGCCCGGCGGACGGACCACCTGTGCCGAGCCCACGACCCCGGTGCGCCGGGTGAAGGGGTCGAGCAACGCCAGGTCGACCTCCGACGCGGCGTGGTGCCGGTTGGGCAGCACCACCACGCGGTCGGAGTGCTCGGCCATCATGGTCGTCACGCCGACACGGACAAGGTCACACTCGTTGACAAGCGCCACTCGAAGCGGCTGATCGAACTCCACGAGGCAGCACGTACCCCTCCCGGACACCACCTATGCGTTCAGGCGGCGTACGGGGGGCGGCGCGACCACGCCTGATGGAGCCGCTGGGTGACCAGCATCGAGCGCAGCTCGTGGGTCTGGCCGTGGGGGTAGCGCTCGATGACCGCCTCGAGGTCAAGCAGCTCCAGGGGCGTGTACGCCGCCAGCTCTCGCTGCAGCACCGACCGCCGTTCGTGGTTGGCACGGCGCAGCAACAGCTCGGTGCGCCACAGCAGCACCCTGCTCCAGATGTCCATCGCTGCCTCCGGGTCGACGTCGTACGCCGCGAACATCGGCCGTGGCTCGATGGTAGGCCTGATCGGACCCCTCGGCGAGGGGTATCGGGGGTTGCGTCAGGAGTGGAGATCGGTGCCCCGAACGCCTTTTTCACGAGCCGTCTCGAAGAGCGGGACGACGGCCGCGGAAAGGGGCTCGGATGTCGGTGGTCGGTGCTGTGCTGGTCTCATGTGGATCTCCATCGCGCCACCCGAGACCAGCCCCTCCCGGGCCGTCGGAGACGCCCTCTCGGTGCTCCGTGACGCGGCGGCGACCCGGTGGGCCGCGCAGTCCGACGACGAGCTGGCCGCTGTGCTCGAGCAGGTCCGGCGGCTGGTCGCCGCCGCGGCGGCCGTCGAGGCCGGTGCGCGGTGCGAGGTCGACCTCCGAGGTGCCCCTACCAGTGGCTCCGTCGGGATCACCCAGGATGCGGTGGCGAGGTCAGGGAGCAGTCCCACCTGGTCGACCGTGACATGAGAAGAGGCGAGGAATGATTCCCTCGCCATATCCAACGTATAGCCCACCAGGGGCCTTGCGGCAAGACCCCTGGCGTGCCGCAGAATCGCGGATCCTGCCCCCACACTGCGGACCGGAGCTGACCACGTGACCATCCTGACGACCAGTGCGTTCGACCTCCCGGAGCACCGCGCCGCCAAGTCCGACGCCGCGTTGATCGCCCGCGACGAGCAGCACTTCGCGGCCATCGCGGCGAGCCTCGAGCAGACGATCGCCGATCTGTCCCACCGCCTCGACATCGAGCGCCGGGCTCCCGGTGGCACCGGCCAGGCGGCGATGGACCGGGACCTGGAGATCCACCGGCTGACCGCTCGGCTGCGCGCGCTACGACGCTTCAGCCTGGACCTGTGCCTGGGTCGGATCGTCCCGGACGACGGCTCCGAGCCGGTCTACGTCGGACGGCTCGGCCTCACCGACCGCGACGGCCGACGGCTGCTCGTCGACTGGCGCTCCCCCGCGGCGGAGCCGTTCTTCGGAGCGACGCACGCCAACCCGATGGGGCTGGCGAGTCGCCGCAGGTATCGGTGGACAGGGGGCCGGATCAGCGACTACTGGGACGAGGTGTTCACCCCGGACGGCTTGCAAGGCCACGCCGCGCTCGACGACCAGTCGGCCTTCATCGCCAGCCTGGCCGACAGCAGGTCGGGCCGGATGCGCGACGTGCTCGGGACCATCCAGGCCGACCAGGACGCGATCATCCGCGCCGGCTCGCGCGGCACCCTGGTCGTCGACGGCGGTCCGGGGACGGGCAAGACGGTCGTGGCCCTGCACCGGGCGGCGTACCTGCTGTACGCCGATCCGCGGCTCGGTGAGGGCCGGGGCGGCGTCCTCGTCGTCGGGCCGCACCAGCCCTACCTGGCCTACGTCGCCGACGTGCTGCCCAGCCTCGGCGAGGAGGGCGTGCAGACGTGCACCCTGCGCGACCTCCTTCCCGAGGGCGAGTCCGCGCCGGAGGAGCCCGACCCGGAGGTGGCCCGGCTCAAGGCGTCAGCCGACATGGTGCGGGCGATCGAGCCGGCGGTCCGGCTCTACGAGGAGCCACCGACCGAAGGGATGGAGGTCGAGACCCCGTGGAGTGACGTCTGGCTGAGCACTGCGGACTGGACCGAGGCGTTCGAGTCGCTCGAGCCCGGAACCTCCCACAACGAGGGCCGTGACCAGGTCTGGGAGGAGCTCCTCACGATCCTCGTGGACAAGCACGCGGCCGACGAGGAGGTCTCCGAGGACCTGGTGCGCCGTGCTCTCGCGCAGAATGCCGACCTCGTCGACGCCTTCGGTCGGGCCTGGCCGCTGATCGACCCGACCGACCTGGTCGGAGACCTGTGGTCGGTGCCCGCCTACCTGCGCAGATGTGCTCCCTGGCTCGGTCCCGAGGAGGTCAGGCTGTTGCGGCGCACGGAGCCACAGGCCTGGACGAGGTCCGACCTGCCGCTCCTGGACGCGGCCCGGCAGCGGCTCGGCGACCCGGACGCGTCCCGGCGTCGTCGCCGGCGGCGCGCCGCTGCGGCCGCCGAGCGCGAGCAGATGTCGCAGGTGGTCGATCACCTGGTCGAGACCGACGGCTCCGAGATGCACGTGATGTCGATGCTGCGCGTGCACGACCTGCAGCGCGCCCTGGTCGACGAGGACGCCCTGGGCAGGGAGGACCCGGACCTCCTCGCCGGCCCGTTCGCGCACATCGTGATCGACGAGGCGCAGGAGCTGACCGACGCCGAGTGGCAGATGCTCCTGCTCCGCTGCCCCTCGCGCAGCTTCACCGTCGTCGGGGACCGGGCGCAGGCCAGGCACGGGTTCGCGGAGTCGTGGCAGGAACGGCTCGAGCGGGTCGGGCTGGACCACGTCGACCTGGCGTCGTTGACCATCAACTACCGCACGCCGGAGGAGGTCATGGCCGAGGCCGAGCCCGTGATCCGGGCGGCACTCCCGGACGCCAACGTGCCGACGTCGATCCGCACGGGCGGCGTCCCCGTCCTGCACGGGACGACGTCCGACCTGGACTCGATCCTGGACACCTGGCTCGCCGCGAACCCCGACGGGATCGGCTGCGTGATCGGATCCCCGGCGTACCGGGGGACGCCGCGTGTCCGGTCGCTGACGCCGGAGCTGTCGAAGGGCCTCGAGTTCGACCTCGTCGTCCTGGTCGACCCGGAGTCGTTCGGCCGGGGCATCGAGGGTGCGGTCGACCGCTACGTCGCGATGACCCGGGCCACCCAGCAGCTGGTCGTCCTCACCAGCCGCTGAGGCCGCGCCACCCGGCGTCCGGAGCAGCCTCCACGGATCCGCCGTGCACGTCGAAGGGTCCGGCTACGCTTCGCGAGGTCCGCTCGACCCGGGCGCGTACGTCGAGGAGGAGACGGGGATGTCCTTGTTCGGGAAGGGCCGCGGCGACGGCGCGCCACGTGCGTGGGCGAAGGCACTCGAGGCCCTGCTCGCCGAGATTCCCGAACGCCGTTCACTGGTCGACTTCGTCCTCACCGGCCGCCACTCCGAGACGCTCCCCTCCGTCGCCCGCACGCCGTGGCTCTCCCAGGCGCACGACAGGGGCGACCTCGTCGACCGCGCCGCACTCACAGCGCTCTACGGAGGGTTCGCCGACGTCGACGCCGATGTGCTGCGTCGTTGGGGCCGCGTGCTCGACGAGGCGTTCGGGCCCCACAGCTGGGGCCTGACCCTGGGCACGGTGGCCGGCGGCCACTGGCTCGAGCTGATGGTGAACCAGGCCGCCTCCGTCTCCGGCGGTGGCGCCCTTCCGATCACGTTCGCCGATGCGGAGCGCATCGCGGCCGTCGACGGCGCCGGACCCGACGACGTCCTCCGCGCGGTGTTCGAGCTGCCGCCGTACACGCGCTACGCCGGACGGGCGACACGGCACGATCTCGGCCGGATGCCCGGCTTCCCCGAGGCGCTGCTGGCGCGCCAGGCGTTGGTCGGTGCCGCCCTCACGTCCGGGACGGTCGAGGAACGGATCGCCGCGCTCACCGTCGTCCAGGTCCTCGACGACGCGCAGCTAGCGACCTTCGCCGACAGCCTGGCCGAAGCCGCGACGGCCGGCAGCCAGCAGGTGCGCGACGCCGCCGCCCCTCTCGTGGGTCGCCTCGCCGGGGCATCGGTGGCGCCGCTGCGGACACTGGCCACCGAGGCGAAGCCCGACCAGCGAGCCCGCGCGCTCGAGCTGCTCGTGGCGGTGCCCGACCAGCACGACTGGGCCGTGGCGACCGCCACGAACGACCGGGCCGCGAGCGTCCGTGCCGTCGCGGCGCGGAGCGACGCGGCCCAGCCGTGCGAGGCGGTCGACGACCTGCCGTTGCCCGAACCACGGCCGTTGCCGTCGTGGGCGGTGCCACCCGACATCGCGGAGCGTGTGGCCGAGGAGGTGATCGAGGCGCTGGCCGAGTCCGTCCACGCCCACAACCGGAGCGCCCAGCAGCAACGGCTCAAGTTCCCCAGGCCCGGATGTTCCGGGAATGGCCGGCGCCGTCGAAGGGCGACGTACGCAGATTGGCGCGCGGGCTGGCCGACGACGCTCCGGCTGTCCGGCTCGACCTGACTGCTCCGGCGTTCCTCTTCCGCTCGACGACCACCGTCCTCCTGCGCGGCAGCTACGACGTGTCCACCGTGGTCCAGGTCCTGGTGGCACTGGGTCTGGTCGACGACGGGCGACGCGGCGACACGTCGTACGTCGACGTCCTCGAGAGCGTGCATGCGCGCACGGGCGAGCCCGACCTCCTCACGTTGCAGCAGATGCTCGATGCGGCGGGGTGCGACGGGCGCGGAACGATCTGGTCGTCGTACAGCGCCTCGTGGGGCACCCGCCTCGGTCGCGACTGGCCCGACGAGCAGGTGTGGCCGTTCGTCGCCCACCACTTGGACTGGATCCTGGCCACCCGCAGCCAACAGGACTGGAGCAGCGACGAGCACGCGGTCTTCGCCGCGCTCGCGACGTTCCGGACCCCACCGGCCCGGGTGGTCGACCTGCTCTACGCGATGGCGCTCGGCGGCCGCAAGGGTGACCGCGGACCGGCCCAGCTCGCCCTGGCGCGCGATCCCCGACGCACTGCCCGCGCGGCGGCGGCGCTCCAGGACGGCAAGGGCGAGACGCGGCTCGTCGCAGCCCAGTGGCTGCCGCGCATCGCCGACCCGGCCGCACTGCCACAGCTGCAGGCAGCCTGGAAGTCGGAGAAGCAGGACGTGATCCGAGGTGCGCTGCTCGACGCGCTGGTCTCGATCGGTGAGGACGCAGAGACCTACCTCGACCCCGAGGCGACCACCGCGAACGCGGAGAAGGTCGTCGCGCGCGGGCTGCCGGCCGCCCTTGCCTGGCTCGACTGGGACGCCGTACCCGAGGTGGCGTGGGCGTCGTCGGGTGATCGCGTCCCGCTGGCGTCGTGCAGTGGCTCTGCGCCGTGGCCGTGAAGACGAAGTCGCCCGAGCCCGACGCCGTGCTGCGTCAGTACGCCGCGCTGTTCGAGGTCGCGAGCCGCGAACGGCTCGCGGTCCACCTGCTCACCGCATGGCTGGGTGAGGACGTCACACCGATCACGTCTGCCGAGGCGGAGCAGCGAGCCGCGCAGAACGCGTCCTCCTTCCACTCCTGGTACTCCACCTCCGCCGGGAGTCCCTACTACGGGATGACGGTCGAGCAGATGACCGCCGCGATGCTGCCCGCCTACCTGAGGACCCCGGCAGGGTCGGCGACGCCGAGCAAGGGCCTCCTGGCGGTGGCGGCGGCCACGGGCGGGCGAGACGTCGTCCCGCCGACGGAGCGATACCTCCGCGAGTGGTACGGCCACCGCGCGGCCCAGGGCAAGGCGCTGATCGCGATGCTGGCGTGGGTCGACCACCCCAGCGCGACCCAGCTGGTGCTGTCCGTCGGCTCGCGGTTCCGTACCAAGTCCTTCCAGGACGAGGCCGTCCGCCAGGCCGGGGCCCTGGCCGAGCGGAACGGCTGGACCGTCGACGAGCTCGCCGACCGCACCATCCCCACCGCCGGCTTCGACGACGCCGGCGTGCTCGAGCTGCCCTACGGGACCCGCACGTTCACCGCCCATCTGCGTCCCGACCTCACCGTCGAGCTCCACGACCCCGACGGGAAGATCCTCAAGTCGCTGCCGGCGCCGCGGCAGTCCGACGACGCCGACGAGGCCAAGGACTCCAAGAAGGCGTTCGCCGCGGCGAAGAAGGAGGTCAAGGGCATCGCGACCCTGCAGACCCAACGGCTCTACGAGGCGCTGTGCACCGAGCGGGCCTGGTCGGTCGAGGACTGGCAGCGCTACCTGCTGCGGCACCCGGTGGTCGGCCCTGCCGTACGCCGGCTCGTCTGGGTCGCCACCGCCGAGGACGGCTCCGACCCCCTGGTGTTCCGCCCGCTCGACGACGGCAGCCTCACCGACGTCGACGACAGCGACGTCGTGCTGCCCGTCGACGGGCGCGTGCGGATCGCCCACGACAGCCTGCTCACCGCCGACCTGGTCGAGCGCTGGACCGACCACCTCGCCGACTACGAGGTGACGCCCCTCTTCGAGCAGCTCGGGCGAGGCGTGCTTGCGGTCACGCCCGAGATGCGGTCGAAGCGCGAGATCACCGACTTCAACGGCCACCTGCTCGAGGCCTTCTCCCTGCGGGGTCGGGCCGGAAGGCTCGGCTACACCCGCGGCCAGAGCGAGGACGGCGGATGGTTCTACACCTACGACAAGCGGTTCCCGACCCTGGGCATCGTCGCCACCCTCCACTTCACCGGCAACGGCCTCCCCGAGGAGAACCGCACGGTGGCGCTGACCGAGCTCTCCTTCGGGCGTGAGACCGCGGGCGGGCGGGCCGAGCTCACCCTCGGCGACGTCCCGGCCGTGCTGGTCTCCGAGTGCTGGCACGACCTGAGACTGATCGCGGCCGAGGGCACGGGGTTCGACCCGGAGTGGCAGAAGAAGACGGAGTTCTGACGTGACCGACATCCCGCACGAGCCAGGCGACGGCGTACTCCGGGCGCCGGTCGAGACGACGTACGCCCACGAGCTGGCGGCCCTGGCCGCAGCGGACTCCGGCAACCGGCCGGCCGGCTGGCGGCTCACGCCACGCGCCGTACGCGGCTTCGTCGTCGGTGACCCCGAGCTGGGCGTGACGCGCAAGTTCTACGGCGACGACGCCCTCGTCGACCGCTGCGTCGTGACCCTGATGAGCAACCGGGGCCTCCTCCTGGTCGGCGAGCCGGGGACGGCCAAGTCGATGCTGTCCGAGCTGTTCGCCGCCGCGATCTCGGGCGACTCGACCTGCACCATCCAGGGCAGCTCCGGCACCACCGACGACCAGATCACCTACTCGTGGAACTACGCGTTGCTCCTGGCCGAGGGACCCGACGCCGCGAGCGCTGGTCCGTGGCCCGCTGCACCGGGCACTCGGCGACGGGACCGATCTGCCGGTTCGAGGAGGTCACGCGCGTCCAGCCGGAGATCCAGGACGTCCTGATCGGCGTGATGTCCGACAAGATGCTCCACGTCCCCGAGCTCAACGAGCCCGACAGCGTGGTGTTCGCCGCGCGCGGCTTCAACGTGCTGGCCACCGCCAACCTGCGCGACCGCGGCGTCCACGAGATGTCGAGCGCGCTCAAGCGTCGGTTCAACTTCGAGACGGTGCGGCCGATCCGCGACCGTGACCTGGAACGCCGGCTGATCGCCGAGCAGACCAGCGGCATGCTCGACCATGCCGACATCGACACCCGGCTCTCCCCCGACGTCGTCGCCCTGCTGGTCACCGCGTTCCACGACCTGCGCGACGGCGTCACCGAGGACGGCGTGGTCGTCGAGAAGCCCACCGCCGTGATGAGCTCGGCCGAGGCGGTGTCCGTCGGGTACGCCGCGGCCCTCGACGCCCACTACTTCGGCGACGGCGAGGTCGGCGGGCAGCACGTCGCACGGCAGCTGATCGGCACGGTGCTCAAGGACAACGCCGACGACGGCACCAAGCTGCGCCACTACTTCGACGTCGTGGTCAAGCCGCGTGCCAAGCGCGACAAGCTCTGGAAGGCAGTCCTCCAGACCCGCCCCGAGCTCGACCGTTGACCGACGCGCTCCCCACCACTGCCGAGGTCCGTGACCTCGCGGCCCGGCTCGTCAGCGACGAGCTGGTGGTCCTCCCGGTGCGCCATCACAGCCCGGCCTGTGCTGCGGCCGTGCAGGCGGCGTTCGCCCGGCACCGGCCGTCGCGGGTGCTGATCGAGGGACCGCGCAGCTTCACCGACCTCGTCGACCTGCTCTGCCACCCGGAGGCCGAGTACCCCCTCGCGGTCTACACCTGGTCGCGGGCCACCGGCCCCGGGCAGGCGCCGGGAGCAGGCCACGGGGGCTACTACCCGTTCTGCGACTACTCACCCGAGCTGGTCGCGACCCGCCTCGGCCGGGCAGCCGGGGTGCCGGTCTCGTTCTGCGACCTCGAGGTGGGCGAGCAGGCGGCTGCGGCCGCCGCCGCGGTGCTGCCGGGCGACGGGTCACTGCTGCGCGAGGACGTGTACGCGCACAGCCGGGCGCTGACCGCGCTGGCGGAGCGGCTGGGCTGCCGCGACCAGGAGGACCTCTGGGAGCTCCTGTTCGAGGCCGACCCCGTGGACACCGACCTGGACGAGCACCAGGCCCGGATGACGGCGTACTGCCTGCTGGCACGCCGCGACCACACCGACGCCGACCTCGACCGCGAGGGCACCCGTCAGCGTGAGGCGGAGATGGTCCACCACGTGCGCGAGGCGCTGGCCGCGCGACGGGCCGGCGACGGCCCGGTGCTGGTGGTGCTCGGCGGCTTCCACGCCGTCGCCCTGCCCGACCTGCTCGCCGACCCGCCTGCACGGCCGACGCTCGACCTGGGGCGGGTCGAGGCGGGCTCGGCCCTGGTCCGCTACGGCTTCGACCGGCTCGACCGCCTCAACGGCTATGCCAGTGGCATGACGGCGCCCGGGTGGCACCAGCGGATCTGGGACGAGCGGGGACGCGGGGCCGCACCGGACGAGGCACGACGTGCCGCCGCCCTGACCGTCCTCCTCGACGTGGCCGACGAGATGCGCGGTCGCCACCGCACTCCCGTGCCGACGCCGACCCTCGCGGCCGCCCAGGGCCAGCTCCTCCTCCTCACCGACCTCCGCAACCACCCAGGACCCCTGCGCAGCGATCTGCTCGACGCGGTGACCAGCTGCCTCGTGCAGGGCGAGGCGGACGTCGAGGGCAGGCTCGTACGACGGGTGACCCGGCACGTGCTCACCGGTACCCGGGTGGGCCGCGTGCCGCCCGGCGCCGGGACCCCTCCCCTGGTCCGCGACACCCTGGAACGGCTCCGGGCCCTGCGGATCGACACCGAGGCAACCGAGCCGCGCAACCTGGCCCTCGACCTCTACCGCAACCCCGCCCACCGGCGCACCAGCCGGGCCCTGCACGGGTTGCGTCTGCTGGCGGTCCCGTTCGCCGAGCACACCGCCGGGCCGGACTTCGTGCGCGGCACCGGCCTGGCCCGGCTCCAGGAGCGCTGGACCTACCTGTGGAACCCCGGCAGCGAGGGTCGGCTCGCGGAGGTCTCGTTGCTCGGCTCGACGCTGCCCGAGGCGGTGGAGGCGAGGTTCGCCCAGGTCCTCGGCGCCGCCACCGAGGACGGTCGGGTGCCGAGCAGCACCGAGGCCGTCGCCCTGCTGGCCCAGGCTGCCGTGCTGGGCCTGCACGACCGCCTCGCGCCGGTCCTGCAGCTCGTGCGCACGGCGTTGGCCCGGGAGACCGGTTTCGTCGGGGCTGTGGGGGCCGCTGGGGCGCTGGCGCTGCTCGAGGAGGGGCGCGAACCGCTGGAGGCCGCCCGGCTGGAGGGGCTCGCCGAGCTCGTGGCGACGGCGTACTCCCGGTGCCTCTACCTCGGGGCCGACCTCCAGGGCGACGAGCAGCCACCCGACGCGGTGGCGACGGCGTTGGCCCGGCTGCGCGAGCTGCTGGCCTCGCCCGGTGGTGCCGCGCTCGACGCGGAGCCGTTCTGGGCGCTGGTCGACCAGCTGCGTGGCGGGCACGACCGGGCCCTGGTGCGCGGGGCGGCCACCGGCCTGGCCTCGACCGCAGGGCGACTCTCGGTCGAGGAGCTCGCGCGCACCGTGGCCGGCCACCTGGCCAGCTCGATGCCGGCCGAGGAGGCCGTCGGGTTCGTCCGCGGCCTGTTCGCCACGGCCCGCGAGACGGTCTGGCAGGACTCGGGGCTCGTCGCCGAGCTCGACGGCCGGCTCACCGGCTGGGACCAGCAGACCTTCCTGCGCACCCTGCCCGACCTGCGGCTGGCCTTCGCCGACCTCACCCCACGCGAGACCGACCGGGTCGCCGAGATCGTCGCTGCGCTCCACGGCGGCGCAGCGCCCCGACGTCGCCGTACGCCGACGACGTGGACGAGCAGACGATGGCCGCCCACGCTGCCCTGGCGCAGCAGGTGACAGAGGCCCTGGAGCGCGACGGCCTGGGCGCCTGGGCGGGCGGGGGCGACCGGTGAGGGCCACCGACCGGTGGCGGCTGGTGCTCGGCCGCTACGCGCACCAGCGGCTCCCGGCGTCGGCCGACCCCGACGGCGAACGCTACGAGCAGGCGCTGGACTACCTCTACGGCCGTGAGTACGCCGGCCGCGGTGGCCGGCCCGACGGAGCAGACGGAACCGACGGCGGGGAGGGCCCTCGGAGTACGCCGCCGCACGAGGTGCTGCCGGGATCGCTCGACCCCTCCGCGCCCTCGATCGTCGACTGGCTGGGCGAGGTCCGCGAGCTGTTCCCGGCCGACACGGTCGAGACCATCGAGCGCCACGCACTGGACCGCTACGGGCTCACCGAGCTGGTGAGTGACCCCGACGTGCTGGCGAAGATCGAGCCCAGCGAGGAGCTGCTCAAGACGCTGCTGTCCCTCAAGGGGCAGCTCGACCCGTCCGTGCTGGCCGAGGTGCGACGGATCGTGCGCGCCGTGGTCGAGGACCTCCGGCGTCGCCTCGAGAGCGAGGTGCGTCAGGCATTCACGGGACGACTCAGCCAGCACCGCCACAGCCCGCTCTCCGTCGCAGCGAACTTCGACGCGCGCGGCACGGTGCGCGCCAACCTGCGTCACTGGGACGCCGACTCCCAGCGACTCGTGGTCGAGCGACCGTTGTTCTTCCAGCGCAACACCCGTCGGATCCCCTGGGAGATCGTGCTCGTCGTGGACCAGAGCGGATCGATGGTCGGCTCGGTGATCCACAGCGCGGTGATGGCCGGCATCCTGGCCGGGATCCCGGCGTACCGTCTCCGGCTGGTGGTCTTCGACACCAGCGTGGTCGACCTGACCGACCTCGCCGGCGACCCGGTCGAGCTGCTGATGTCGGTCCAGCTCGGCGGTGGCACCGACATCGCCCAGGCGGTGAACTACGCGGGCCAGCTGATCGACAACCCCGCGCGCTCGGTCGTCGTGCTCGTGACCGACTTCTGCGAGGGTGGGCCGCCGTCCGAGCTGGTCGCCGCCGTACGACGTCTGGTCGAGGCGCGCGTCACGACGATCGGCCTGGCTGCCCTGGACGGCTCCGCCCACCCGTTCTACGACAAGCAGATGGCCCAGCGACTGGCCGACGAGGGCATGTCCATCGCCGCACTGACGCCCGGTCGACTCGCGGAGTGGCTCGCCCGGGTGACCGCGCGGTGACCGCGCGATGAACGCGCGGGCCGAGCTCGAGGCCGTGCTCGCGCGGTACGACGACGACGCGTGGGTCGCGCTCGCGAACCGGGGCCTCCTGCGGCGGGCACACAAGGACCTCGAGACGCTCGACATCAGGCTCGCGGGCGAGACGGACACCCACGTCGAGGTGGCGGTCGGCGACAAGGTCGTGCGGTTCGGCGCGGCCGGCCCGGCCGAGGCCATGTGCTCCTGCCCGAGCGTGGTGATCTGCCAGCACGTCATCACCGCCGGCCTCTGGCTGGCCGCCTCGTCGGACCGGACGGCGGCCGAACCGACCGCCTCCGCCGTCGACCGACGACCTGCACGACGAGCTGATGGCGCTCGACGCGACGACGCTCACCTCGTACGGCGGGCTGCCGGCGTACCGCTGGTCCCACCAGTTCCTCGACGACGCCGACGTACCTCCTCGGGTCGGCCGCGAGGGCTACCTCACGATCGCCTTCGAGCGTCCGACCCTGACCGTCCGCTACCTCGGCGGCGGACTCGACGGTCTGGTGCTCGACCAGCAGGTCTCGCAGCTCGAGCGCTACCGGGTCGCGGCCGTGCTCGCCTGGCAGCGTGCCCACGGTCTGGTGCTGCCCCCGCCTCCTGCTCCGCGGAGGTCCGGCAGAGCGGAGAGCGAGTCGGCACTGTCGCGGACCGAGTCGCGTGCGCGCCTCCGCGTCTCGGTCGCGGCCCTGCTCCGCGACACGGTCGCCGTCGGCGTCTCGCACCTGTCTCCCGCGATCCATGACCGGCTCGTCACCGCGGCGACCTGGGCCCAGGGGGTCGAGTACCACCGGCTCGCGCTGCTGCTCCGCCGGCTGGCCGACCAGGTCGACCTCCTGCTCGCCCGTTCGGCAGCGGCCGACGACCTGGCGCTGCTCGACGAGGTCGCGCTCGCCCACGCCCTGGTGGCGGCCCTCGACGCCGCGGCCGCGAGTGGGACCGAGCCGGCCACGCTGATCGGCCGCGCCCGCACGTCGTACGACCCGGTGCGCTCGCTCGACCTGGTGGGTCTGGGCGGTCGGCCGTGGCGGACCGGCTCGGGGTACCACGGCCTGACCTGCGTCTTCTGGAGCCCGGCGTGGCAGCGGGTGCTCACCTGGACCGACGCCCGCCCCGAGAGCCTGGGCGGGTTCGAGCCCCGGGCGCAGGTGGGAGCAACCGGCACCCTGGACCGGGTTGGCGACCCCGTCGGTCTCGGCCGGCCGGCGACTGACCCTCACCCATGCGCAGGTCAGTGTCGACGGTCGGCTGTCCGGTGTGGAGTCGACATCGGCGGCCGTCACGGCGCTCGACAGCGACGACCTCGCCGCCCTGTTGCCGGTCGTCACGTCCTGGCGCCTGGTGGCCGAGGTCCGCGCGACAAGCCTGAGCGAGCCGGTCGACCCGGCGTCGGCCTGGACGGTGCTGCGACCGGCGAGCGCGCTGCCGAGCCACTGGGACGCCGCCCGCCAGGTCCTGAGCTGGGCACTGCTCGACGACGAGGGGGATGCGGTCGTGCTCGAGCTGCCGTGGTCGAGGCTCCACGCCCATGCGATCGCCCGGATCGAGGCCCTCGGCGACCGGCTCCCGGACGGGGCGCTGGTCGTGGCGCGGGTGCAGCGCGTCCGAGGACGGCTCGTCGGAGAGCCGCTGAGCGTGGTGCTGCCCGAGCGTGCGCTGAACCCGGTCGACTCCCTCCACTTCGACGAGGGCCCCCAGTCGGTGAGGTCGTCACTCGTGGCCCGGCTGCTGGAGGCTGCGACACCTGACCAGCCGTCCCGCGAGAACGACGAGACCCTCGGCCCGGTCTCGGTGCCGGTCCCCCTGGCCGAGCTGCGGAGCCTGGTCGAGCAGGAGGCCCAGCGCGGCTGCTCCGGTTCGCTCGCGGGCGCCGTCCATGACCGCCTCGCCCGGGCGCACGCCTCGCTCCGGCACGCCGGCTTCTCGCTGTTCGCTGTCCCCGAGTCCTCCATCGGCCCCGCGGAGTCGCTGCTGCGCTCCCTCTACCTCGTGCAGCAGGTCGAACGCGCCCTCGGCTGAGGACACCGGTCCCGAGGCTCGGACGTCAGCGGCGTACGCGTGCGGCTCTCAGTCCTCGCCCTCGTCGTCGTCGATGACGTGCATCGCGGCTTCCTCGGCGCTGGCGCCCGCTCCGTCGATGCCGGCGTCCGTCGCCCAGAGCTCGGAGTCGTCGTCGTCGTCCGAGCCCTCGTTCTGGGCGACCAGCCGACCCGTGCGTACGTCGCCCACCTCGTCCTCCCCGTCCCGGCGGAAGGTCGTGGCGTCGTCGTCCTCGTCCGGGTCCGTCCAGACCTCCGGCTCCTCCTCGGACAGGCGCTCGTCCAGCGTCTCGGGCTCGTCCACCTCGTGAGGGTGCCGGAGGTGGCCCGGCTCGCGGTCCGGCGGGGAGTACCCCTCGTCGAGCACGTCGTCCACGCCGCGGTCGTCGAGGGTGTCGCTGGGCTGCAGCTGGTCTTCGCTCATGTCGCGAACCTACTCGCCCACGAGGGCGCGGCCGGTCGAGCGGGCCTCAGATGTCGAAGCCTGCCCGCACCGCGGCCATGTCCGCGCCGCCATGCCCACGCTCGGCGGCGCGGTCGTAGAGCGCCAGGAGCGTCGCCAGCAGGTCGTCCGGGAACCCGGCTGCGTCCGCGGAGTCGACCATCAGCCCGACGTCCTTGCGGACGCTGTCGAGCGCGAACGAGGGGTCGGCCCACGAGCGGTCGACCATGATCGCGCCCTTGAGCTGGGCGTACGCCGAGTCCGCGGCTCCGCCCTTGATGCCCTCGAGGAACAGCCGGGGGTCGAGGCCCAGCGCCTCGGCGAAGCCCAGCGCCTGAGCGGTCGCGGCGTTGATGGAGGCGACCCACGAGTTGCAGACCAGCTTGAGCGCGCTGGCCGCCCCGACCTCGTCTCCGACCACGAGGGTGCGGGCACCGACCGCGTCCAGTGCCGGCTCGGCGCGCTCGCGCGCGGTCGTTGGTCCGGACACGAGGACGGTCAGGTTCCCGGTCTCGGCCGGCTGTTTGGTGCCGAGGACCGGAGCGTCGAGGAGCCGCCCGGCTGCGGCGCCGGCGGACGCCGCGATGCGCGTCATCCCCTCGGGTCCGACGGTCGTGGACTGCGCCCAGACCGCACCAGGCCCGAGCGCGGCGACCAGGTCGGCGGCGACGTCCATCACGCTGTCGGCGTCGTACAGCATGGTGAACACGACGTCGGCACCCGCCACCGATTCCGCCAGGTCCGGGTAGGCGGAGATGCCGTCGCCGGCCACCGCCTCGGCGCGGGCAGGCGTCCGGTTCCAGACCGCCACGTCGTGGCCCTCGCGGGCGAGCGAACGAGCCATCGCGGCCCCCATGATCCCGGTGCCGAGCACTGCAGTGCGCATGACCAGATGCTGCCACCGCGGCGCGTGGACCGCGGCCCGGGGTCGTCCGTGGTGTGCCCAGGCCCGCCACCGTGCGAGGGCGGGCGGCAGTGTGCCGCGAGGTGCTCCGGACGTCGGCAGTCTGGAGCCGCCGTCGAGCCTCCCCCCACGGCCGGGTCCCCACCCACGGCTCGCGCCGATATGCTCACGGCGACCTGCCATCACGTTCCGACCTCGGGCGGGTGCCCGAGACACGCCCGTTGGCTGCACGACGGTGAGAGAGGAATGCGCATGCGAATCCTGGTCCTCGGTGGCGACGGCTACCTCGGCTGGCCGACGGCGATGTACCTGTCAGCGCGCGGACACGACGTCGGGGTCCTCGACAGCGGTGTGCGCAGGCAGTACGACCACGAGCTCGGCTCCGGCAGCCTGGTCCCGATCGAGTCGCTGCGCACCCGCACCAAGGCCTGGACCGAGGTCACCGGCCGCGAGATCGCCTGCTACCTCGGCGACCTGATGGACGCCGACTTCACCTACGACACGGTCCGGCACTTCGCCCCCGACGCGATCGTCCACTTCGCCGAGCAGCGGGCCGCGCCGTACTCCATGATCGACCGCAAGCACGCGGTCTACACGCAGACCAACAACATCGTCGGCACCCTGAACGTGATGTACGCGATCGGCGAGATCGACCGCGACATCCACCTGGTGAAGCTCGGCACGATGGGCGAGTACGGCACGCCCAACATCGACATCGAGGAGGGCTGGCTCGAGGTCGAGCACAAGGGCCGCACCGACCGGGTCCTGTTCCCCAAGCGCCCGGGCAGCTTCTACCACCTGTCGAAGGTGCACGACAGCCACAACCTCGAGTTCGGCTGCCGGATCTGGGGCCTGCGCGTCACCGACCTCAACCAGGGCATCGTCTACGGCCAGGAGACCGAGGAGACCGCGCTCGACCCACGGCTCGCCACGCGCCTCGACTACGACGCGGTCTTCGGCACCGTGATCAACCGGTTCGCGATCCAGGCCGTCCTCGGCCTGCCACTCTCGGTCTACGGCGGCGGCACACAGACCCGAGCAGTCCTCGACATCCGCGACACCGTCGAGTGCATCCGGCTGGCCTGCGAGAACCCCGCCGACCGGGGCGAGTTCCGGGTCTTCAACCAGGCGACCGAGAGCTTCTCCCTGCAGGAGATGGCGAAGGTGGTGCAGAACAGCTTCCCGGGCCAGGTCGACATCGAGTACGTCGACAACCCCCGCGTGGAGATCGAGAACCACCACTACACGTTCACCCACACCGCGCTGCCCTCCCTCGGTCTGAAGGCGCACCTGCTCTCCGAGACGCTCCTGCACCACATGTTCGACGTGATCGCCGCGCACCGCGACCGGGTCGACCCCGACCTGCTGGCGCCGACGGTCGACTGGCGGCAGTCGCTCCGTAGCCGCTCGTGACCCAGGACCCGACCCCCACCGCGAGGCGCGTCCTCGTCACCGGTGGGTCCGGCTTCATCGGGCGGCACGTCGTCGCCGCCCTGCGTGCGGCCGGTCACGAGGTCACCGTGGTCGACCGGTCGCCGTACGGCGAGGCCGACGTGCGCGCGGTCACCGGTGACCTGGAGGACCCAGACGTCCGCGAGGCCGCGGTCAGCGAGGGCACCGACGCGGTGGTGCACCTGGCAGCCGAGACCTCGGTGCTCGGGTCGGTGCAGCGTCCGGCGCTCGTGCACCGGGTCAACGTCGACCTCACCGCGGCGCTGCTCGAGCTGTGCCGCGAGCGCCGCGTGCCGGCGTTCGTCCTGGCGTCGACCAACGCCGTCGTCGGCACCTGCCGGGGCACCATGACCGAGCAGGTCCCGCTCGCGCCGCTCACGCCGTACGGCGCGACGAAGGCGGCCGCGGAGATGTTGCTGTCGGGGTACGCCGGCGCCTACGGCCTGCGCACGCCCGTACTCCGGCTCACCAACGTCTACGGGCCCGGCATGAGACACAAGGACTCGTTCATCCCGCGCCTGATGCGCGCAGCCGTCGAGGGTGGCGGTGTCGAGGTGTACGGCGACGGGCTCCAGCGCCGCGATCTCGTGCATGTCGGCGACGTCGCCCGCGCGTTCGCCTCGGCGGTGCTCGACTGGCCCGCGGGCCCGACCATCATCGGCAGCGGCACGTCCCACACGGTGCTCGACCTGGTCGAGGCGGCCCGACGGGCGACCGGCCGGCCGATCCCGGTCGAGCACGTCCCGGCCAAGCCCGGTGAGATGCCGGCCGTCGTGGTCGACGTCTCGCGGGCCGCGGCACTCGGCTGGGCACCCGAGGTCGACCTGGTCGACGGTGTCCGCAGCGCGTGGGCCGACTTCGCCTCCTCCGCGACGAGCTGAGCGCGTGGACTCTCGCTCGGTCGGTCGAGGCATCGACCGTCACTGGTACTGCCTCGGGCTGCTCGTCGCCGGGGTCGTCGTGCGGGTTCGGTCCGCCGACGGTCTGGGCGGAGCGCAGGCCGTCGGGCTGCTGGCCGCCGCGGCGGCCTACGTCGTGTGCGTGCGGTGGGGGGCCTGGCGCTGGCTGGGACTGCTGGCGATGCTGCCGGCCCTGTTCGACGACCGGATGCTGGTCGACCAGGGCCTGCGCGTGACGACGTGCCTGCTCGCCGTGTCGGCGGGTCTGGTCGCCCTCTCGTTCGGCGACCGCTCGACCCGACCGGCCCCAGCCGTCCTGGGTGCCGTGCTCGTCATCCTCGGGGCCGGCCTCGCTGTCGGTGTGGACGTGTCGTCGGGCGACCCGGGCGTCGGGTCGCTCCACCTCTCGCGGACCGTCGCCGGTCTCTTCGCGCTGATCGGCCTGGCTGCCGGACTCGGGGTCGCACGCAGCGACCCCGTCGACCTCCGGCTCGCCTGCGTGATCCCCGTGGCGGTCGGCTGGGCAGGCACGCTCGACTGGGTCACGTGGTGGCCCGTGGCGGGCGCCCTCGGCGTCACCGCGATGCTGCGCGGGCGGCGCGGTCGCGCCGCGGCCCGTCCCCAGTCGGACGACGTGGACGAGGCGGCGCTGGCGGACATCCACGCGCGGGGCGTGGCGCCGGCGCTCGGTCCGGTGGTGATCGTGATCGCGGCCTACAACGAGGCCGAGGGCATCCTCGGCGTGCTCGACACGCTGCCCGACGAGGCGTGTGGGCTGCACACGGACATCGTGGTCGTCGACGACGGGAGCACCGACGGCACCGCGGAAGCGCTGGCCGGCTCCCGCGCGCTGGTCGTCACCTGCCCGGTCAACCGCGGGCAGGGCGCCGCGCTCCGGCTCGGCTACCGGATCGCGCGTGAGGCGGGTGCGACGTACCTCGTCACGACGGACGCCGACGGGCAGTACGACCCTCTCGACATCCCCCGTGTGCTCCAGCCGGTGGTCGACGGACGTGCGGACTTCGTCTCCGGCTCGCGCATCCTCGGCCGCCAGCAGACGCGGGACCGGGTCCGCCGGCTCGGGGTGCACGTCTTCGCCCTGCTCGCCCACGTCCTGACCGGGCGCCGGCTCACCGACACCTCGTTCGGCCTGCGTGCGATGCGTACGGACGTGACCGGCGTGGTGACACTGAACCAACCGCAGTACCAGTCCTCCGAGCTCCTGCTGGGCGTGCTCTCCCACGGCTTCCGTGTGGAGGAGGTGCCGGGCGCCATGCACCTGCGCACCGCCGGCAGCACCAAGAAGGGTCGCAACCTGGTCTACGGGCGCCGGTACGCCGGCGTGATGACGGGCACCTGGTGGCGCGAGGGTTGCCCGCGCCCGGTCACCGAGACCGCTCCAGCCCTGCGTCAGACTCGTTGACATGGGCCGGTCCGATCAGCTGCGCGGCCTGTGGCGCTCCGAGCGCCCGTTCGTGGTCGCCTTCACGCTCGCGGCGGTCGTCCGCGTGCTCCTGATGGTGGCCTTCCCGCCCGCGTTCCTGATGAGCGACGGACCGACGTACCTGGGCTTCGTCGACCACCTCGTCCCCTCCCCCGACCGGCCCGTCGGATACGGCGTCTACCTCCGCGTGCTGTCGTGGGCCTCGAGGGCGGTGGAGCTCGTGTCCGCGACGCAGCTGGTGCTCGGGCTGCTGACCGGGCTCCTCGCCTACGTGCTCCTGCGGCGCTGGGGGGTCTCGTCGTGGGTGGCGACCCTCGCGACGCTGCCCGTGCTCTTCGACGCCTTGCAGCTGATGCTCGAGCACGCCGTACTCAGCGACGTGCTGTTCGGCTTCCTGCTGATGCTGGGGGTCGCCGCCCTGGCGTGGTGGCGCACCCCCCGGGTGTGGACCACCGCGGTCGCCGGCCTCGTGCTCGGGGCGGCCACGCTGGTCCGGATCGTCGGCGAGCCGACCGTCGTCGTCGCCGTCCTGTTCCTGCTGCTCGCCGCCACCACCTGGCGGGCCCGCCTCACGCAGGCCCTGGTGGTCGTGGTCGCCTTCGTGGTCCCGTTGACGGCGTACGCCGCGTGGTACCACCACGAGAACGGCGCGTTCGCGATCACCCAGGCCAGCGGGCGGGCGCTCTACATGCGCACCACCTCCTTCGTCGACTGCTCGCAGCTCACGCTCCCGTCGTACGAGCAGACCCTCTGCCCGGGCGAGCCGCTCGGGGACCGCTTCGACCCGACCTGGTACGGCTGGCACGACCCGAACACCGTCCACAACCTGCACCTGCCGGCCGGTGTCACCGCGCAGCACGCGATGCGGGACTTCGCGCTGCGCGCCATCGAGGCGCAGCCCCTGGACTATCTCCGCGTCGTCGCACGCGACGCCGCGCTCCCGTTCATCGCCGTGCATCGCGACGACCGCTACGAGTACTCCACGGCGATCAAGTGGGATCTCTCGACCTACGTCGACTATCAGGCGACACCCCTGTGGACCGCACCGGCCTTCATCGGCCACGGCGGCGTGCTGCCGGTGACCCGGCACCCGCTCGGGGACTGGTTCGCCACCTACGGACGCTGGGTGCACGTCCCCGGGCCGCTCCTGCTGGTCCTGCTGGTCCTGGCGGTCGCCGGTCTGGTGGTACGCCGACCCGAGACGCGGTCGGTCCGCCCGTTGGCGGTGCTGCTGCTCGTGCTGCCCCTCACCCTGATCCTGGTGCCGGACGTGACCGCGGAGTTCGTCTGGCGCTACCAGCTCCCGCTGGTGGCGATGCTGCCGCTCAGTGCCGCCCTGGGCTGGACCCGGCTGCGCGGGCCGGCCCGTCAGCCGGCCGATCAGCCGGGGACGACGGCCACGCCGAGCACCGACTGACCGAACGGTGGGATCACCCGGCGTTCGACGACCCGGGTCACCGGGACCACGAACCGGTCGTAGGTGCGCACCAGGCCGGGGCGCGGCGTACCGACTCCGCCACGGCGCACCGTCGCCCACCAGGCGATGCCGCCGAGGAGGTTGACCGGCTTCACCAGGTCGGCGGTCAGGCCGGCGTTCCGGATCACGGCATGGAGGGTCTTCGGGGTGTAGCGGCGGACGTGGCCCACGGCGCGGTCGAAGTCGCCGTACAGCTGCATGTAGCCGGGCACCCACAGGACGATCCGGCCGCCCGGCTCGACCAGCCCGGTCAGGGAGCGCAACGCGCTCGTGTCCTCGTCGATGTGCTCGAGCACGTTGATCGCGACGACGGTCGAGACCGGCTCGCCGAGGTCGGGCAGCCCCGCGGCCAGGTCGAGGACCCGCGCCTCGACCTCGGGTCGGTCCGCGAACCTCGCGGCCATCGCCGCCACCGCCTCCGGATCGACATCGGTGACGACGTGTCGGGTGAGCCCGGAGAGCTGGGCCGCGAACTCCCCCAGGCCGGCGCCCACCTCGAGCAGCGACGGACCCAGGTGGGGCTGCATCTGCTCGAGCTGGAAGGCCCGGTAGCGGCGCTGGTCGGCGCCCGAGGAGTCCTCGAGACCGCGTCCGGTGGCCTGGCTGAACGCACCGGCCCCCGGCGTCGCCTCGTCGGTCACCGGGGTGCGTCCGACGTGGCCGGGCGGTCGTGGTGAGGCAGGCGGCCGAAGAGCCGCTCCAGCAGGAAGAACCGGACCACGAAGACGACGACGTACACACCGAGGAAGACCGCCGCGACCAGCGCCACCCGCAGCGACGAGGAGGTGCCCTGCTCGTGGAGCCACCGGTCGGCGAGGCCGGTCGCGATCGTGGCCAGGACCAGCGTGGTCACGATGATCACGGCGTACGGCAGGACCTCGTGGCGCAGGCTCGGTCGCCCCGTGCGCTGCCACGCCCAGTTGCGGTTCAGCCAGAAGTTCGGGATGGCTCCGGCCAGCCAGGAGAGGACCGACGCCCAGATCGTCCCCATCGCCAGCACGCCGTACAGCAGCACGAAGACGACCTCGCTGGACGCCGTGGCGACCACGGAGCCGGTGAAGTAGCGCAGCAGCTTCGGGACCAGCCTGGGGGGCGCGGCGGCCGGGGCGGCCGCGGACGCACGGGTGGGCTGGGGCATGCGCCCGAGCGTAGTGGCCGACCCAGGTCAGCGCGGGGCCTGGATCTCCCGGACCGAGTGGACGGAGGCCAGGGCCAGCCCGCGCAGGTACGACGGCACCCCGGGGCGGCTGAGGAGGGTGGTGGCGTCGAGGACGCGCGTGGCGCCGTAGGTCTTGGGGTCGGTGATCACCGTCGGTGTGTACGTCGGACGCTCGGCGCGGTAGGTCCCGTCGGCGCGCTGGGCGAAGACCACGTCCGCGATCACGCCGCGGTAGGTGTCGGGGACGGCCGTCTCCTGCTCGGCCACCATGTTGCCCAGCCCGTAGATCACCCACTTCCCCTCGACCCTCCGGACCGGCTCCACGACGTGGGAGTGGTGGCCGTAGACGAGGTCGACGTACCGCGAGCGGGCGAGCGCGTGGAAGACGGCGACCTGCTGGGCGCTCGGCACGTGGGAGTACTCGTCGCCGGCGTGGACGGCGACCATCACGATGTCGACGCCGGCCTGGTGCATGGTCCGCGCCTGCGCGATCACCTTCGGTACGTCGATCAGGTTCACCGACCACGGCTTGCTGACGGGGAGCCCGTTCGTGCCGAACGTCATCGAGACCAGCCCGATCCTCACCCCGTGCACGTCGAAGACCAGGGGCCGCAGCGCGTCCTGCGGCCGGGCGAAGGTGCCGGTGTGCGGCAGGTCGCGACGGTCGAAGGCCCGGATGGTCCGCGCCAGGCCGGCGAAGCCCCGGTCGACGGAGTGGTTGGAGGCGGTGGTGCACCCGTCGTACCCGGTGGCGATGAGGCCGTCGAGCACGGTCGGTGGCGCCGAGAAGATCGGGTAGTTCAGGTACGGCCCACGCGGGCGCGAGAGCGGCGTCTCCATGTGGCAGATCGCGAGGTCGGCCGAGGCGATCCGGGGCTTGATCCCGGCGAACATCGGCCGGAAGTCGGGCAACCGCTCCCCGCGTCGCGCGGCGTCGTGCTCCGCGGTCTCCCAGACGCCGTTGTGGATCAACACGTCACCGGTGAGCGCCACCGAGACCCGCGTGGCCTTGGCTGCCGGAGCATCCGAAGTCGTCGGACCGGTCGGCTCGGCCGCGGGATCCGGCGAGGTCGAGGTGCTGGGCAGCGTGCTGGGTCGCAGCACCAGGGGGGCGCTGGCCGACGGGCTGAGCGGATAGGCGGGTCCCGCTCCACCGGCGAGGAACGCGTGGCCCGGCCCGCACGCCGCGAGCGCCAGCGCGGACGTCCCGATGGCGAGGCTCGCCAGGACGGTCCTCCGTCGGGTCGGTGCGGTCACGGGCTCTGGCCTTCTGGGTCGGCGGGTCAGCCGACAGGGTGGTAGGCGCAGGCGTCCTTGCTGTCCTGCTCGGCGGGCGGGCGGTGGGCGTGGTGCGCGTGCGGGGCGAGCGCGCTGGCGACGGTGTCGTGCACGTAGGCGAAGTCGGGGTCGCCGGGGTTGAAGCTGTCGCCGAGACGGAAGACCACGGACTTCATCGGGTGCTCCTTGACCTTCAGCCCGAGGTCGACGAAGGCCGGGAGGAGCTCGCGCGGGATGTCGGTCCGGACCAGCTCCTTGCCCGCCTGGGCCACGGCCTGGTAGTTGCGCAGCAGGTTGAGCGGGTTGGCCTTCGCTGCGATCGCCTGGATCATGCAGCGCTGCCGGTCCATCCGCTGGTAGTCGTCGGCCCCGTAGCGGCCGCGCGAGAACCACAAGGCGTTGAAGCCGTTCAGGTGCTGGTCCGGCCCTGGCTGCAGGTAGCGAGTCGGCGGGATGCCACGGTCGGTGTCGCCGTTCACCGCGACGGGCTCGTTGATGTTCACGGTGACGCCGCCGATCGCGTTCACCATCTGCTGGAAGCCCTGGAAGTTGATCAGCACGTAGTAGTCGACCGGCAGACCGGTGGCGCCCTGGAAGGCCTGCTTGATCGCGTCCGCACCCTCGTTGGTGGACTTGCCCAGGATGTGGGGGTAGAGGATCGGCACCTCGCGGTAGACGGCGTTGAGCATCCAGGCGGCGGGGTCACCCTCACCGGTGAAGCCGTCCGGGAAGACCTTGTGCAGCGGGCTGTTCACGGGGAACGGCGCGTTCATCATGTTGCGCGGCAGGCTGAACGAGACCGCCCGACCGGTGTGGGTGTCGACCGACACGAGGATCATCGAGTCGGTCCGGACACCGTCGCGGTAGGGCCCGCCGTCGCCGCCGAGCAGGAGGACGTTGACGCGGGAGCGGCCGCCCCACGGGTCCTCCGCCTCGACCGCCGGCGCGGTGGCGCTCCGGTTGTTCTCGAAGACGCTCTTGACGAAGTCGGCCTGGACGTTGGCGTACCGGGACGCCACGGCGGCCGGGACGGCGACGCCGATGATCAGCCCCGCCACCACGACCCCGCCCACGCCCGTGACCCACCGTCGTACGCCGAAGGGCCGGACCATCAGGAAGGTCAGCACCACGACCACGGTCCAGAGCACCAGCACGATGCCCAGCACCACGGAGGTGGCCTCGAGCCGGGTGGGGTCGAAGGCGAAGTCGAGCGCGCCGTGCAGGTCGTGGGGCAGGAGGAACGCAGCGGCCACGAGGGACGCGAGGGCGGCCACCATGGTCACGAGCCCGAGCATCCTGCGTCCGGCCCACCAGAACCCCGTCCCGGGTAGCGCAGCCGACATCAGGGTGAGCCCGAGAGCGCCGCCCATCGTGGATGCGCGACGGAACCTGGGTGCTCCGCGTCGCGCGCCGCCGGGGCGCCGGCGTACGCCAGACGACGCCCTACCCATCGCGAACCACGCACGGATTGTAGGGGTGTGACGCCCCGTCGGGGTGAAGTCTGCAGAGGTCAGCGCCGGAACCCTGAACCCGGTTCCTGGCATCATGCGGTGGTGACCCCGCACCCGCACGACCTGGCCGTCACCTGGTGGGGCCACGCGACCACCACCGTCGAGCTCGGCGGCATCCGGGTGGTCACCGACCCGGTCCTGGTCGACCGGCTGTTCCACCTGCGGAGGTACGGCGTGACGCCGCGGCCCGAGGCCAGGTCCGCCGACCTGATCCTCCTGTCGCACCTGCACGGCGACCACATCCACCTACGGTCCCTCCGGCAGTACCCGCGGGACCTGCCGGTCCTCGCACCCCACGGCGCGCTCCGGCTGCTGCGCAGGCTCGGGCTCGAGGACGTACGGACGGTCACCCCCGGCGACGTCGTCGAGGCCGCCGGCGCCACCATCGAGGTGCTCCCGGCCACGCACGACGACCGTCGCTCCCCCCTCTCCCAGCTCCGCGGGCCGGCCCTCGGCTTCCGGGTGCAGAAGGGTGAGCAGTCGTTCTGGTTCCCCGGCGACACCGGACTGCGCGACGACATGGCCGACGTACGCCCGGTGGACCTGGCCCTCGTCCCGGTCGGCGGCTGGGGCCCGACGTTGGGGCCGCTCCACATGGACCCCGACGAGGGGGCCGTCGCGGTCGGCAGGGTCGGGGCCCGCTGGGCGGTGCCGGTGCACTGGGGCACGTTCTGGCCGGTGGCCCTCTCGCGGATCACGCCGGCGCGGCACACCACGCTGTTCACCACCCCCGGCGCCCGCTTCGCCGACGCGGTGCGGGCGAACGCTCCCGGTGTCACGCCGGTGGCCCTCCGGCACGGGGAGTGGATGGGGCTCGTCTGAGGCAGGTTTCACCCGGCCGGGGTGATACCCGCGCGGTCGGTCTTCGTCACAGTGGTGGCGCACCCCAGGTAGGAGCTGCACGTGTCCCCGTCCCCCCGTCTCGGTGGCGTCAGGACCTGGCTGTCGAGCCTCAGGCCACGACGCGAGGATCTGCGGGGCGACCTCGTGGCCGGTGTCCCCAACGCGATCAGCAGCGTGCCGGACGGGATGGCCGCCAGCATCCTGGCGGGCGTCAGCCCCGTCACCGGCCTCTACGCGAGCATGTTCGGCCCGATCGGCGGCGGCCTGACCGCCAGCAGCAAGCTGATGGTGATCACCACGACGAGCGCCGCGGCGCTCGCCGCCGGGTCCGCGATCGAGGGCCTCTCGGCCGCCGACCGTCCGCACGCGCTCTTCCTGCTCACAGTGCTCGCAGGCGTCGTGATGGTGGTGGCCGGCGTGCTCCGGTTCGGCCGATACGTGAGGTTCGTCCCCCACTCGGTGATGATCGGCTTCCTGACCGGTGTCGCGTTCAACATCGTCTTCGGCCAGATCCCCGACCTGGTGGGGGCCGACGTGTCGGGACCGTTCGCGCTGGCCAAGTTCTGGGACCTGGTGACCCATCCCAGCCTGATCGACCCGGCCACAGCGGCCTGCGGCGTGGCCGCCCTGGCGACCCTCGTCGGGCTCGGCCGCACGCGGCTGGCGGCGTACTCCTCACTGGTGGCCCTGATCATCCCGAGCGTGATCGTCGCCGCCGTGGGCTCCACCACCATCGAGCTGGTCAGTGACGTCGGTGCGATCCCGCAGGGCCTGCCCTCGCCGTACCTGCCCCAGCTCTCGGATCTGTCGGTGAGCCTGGTGTCGGGGGCGCTGTCGGTGGCCGCGCTGGTCCTGATCCAGGGCGCGGGCGTGGCGGAGTCCGCGCCCAACCCCGACGGCAGCCGAGCCGACACGAACCGCAACTTCGTCGCACAGGGCGTCGGCAACCTGCTCTCCGGCGTGTTCCGCGGCCAGCCCGTCGGCGGTTCGGTGGGGCAGACGGCCCTCAGCGTCGCGGCCGGCGCCCGGAGCCGGTGGGCCGCGATCTTCGCCGGCCTCTGGATGGCGATCATCCTGATCGCCCTGTCGGGCGTGGTCGGCCAGGTCGTGATGGCCACGCTGGCCGCGGTGCTCATCGCCGCGGCCGTCGGCTCGCTGCGCCAGGACGCGGTCCTCGCGATCCTTCGGACGGGCCGGATCTCGCAGATCGCCCTGATCTCCACCCTCGTGGCGACCCTGATCCTGCCGGTGGCTCAGGCCGTCGGGCTCGGCTTGGTGATCTCACTGATGATGCAGCTCAACCAGGAGGCGCTCGACCTGCGGATCGTCGAGCTCGTCCCCGACGGAACCGGCTTCTCCGAGCGGTCCGCTCCCCCGGCCCTGCAGCCCGGGCGCGTGGTCCTGCTCGACGTCTACGGCAGTCTCTTCTACGCCGGCGCGCGCACCCTGCAGTCCCGGCTGCCGGACCCCACCGGCGTCCACCAACCCGTGGTGGTGCTCCGGCTGCGGGGACGTGCCCAGCTGGGAGCCACGTCGTTCCTCGTGCTGGCCGACTACGCCGAGCGCCTCCACGCCGCAGGGGGCCGCTTCTACCTCAGCGGGGTCGACCCGGCCGTCCTCGAGCAGCTCCGGCGCAACGCCACCGTCGACACCGCGGACCTCGTGGAGATCTTCGTGGCCACCGACCGGATCGGCGAGGCCAGCCTGGCGGCGTACGAAGCCGCCACCGCCTGGCTCGCCGACCATCGCTGACGAGTCGCCCCGAGAGACGGACGCGTCACATGGTGGCGAGCAGCTTGGCCTTCGCCGTCTGGAACTCGGCCTCGTCGAGGACGCCGGCCTCCTTCAGCTCACCGAGCTTCTTGAGCTGCGCGATCACGTCGTCCGTCGAGTCCGCCGGCGCCGCCGCAGGTGCGGCCTGCACGTACTCCGGGGGCGGCGCGGCCTGCTGCTGTTGTGCGTACTGCTCGTCCGCCTGGGCTTGCGCCTTCGACTGCTGCCTCCGCGAGACGTTTCCCGATACGGCGGTCGCCGTCCCGGCGACCACGGCCGTGCGGGCGGCCATGCCGACCAGGCCCGGCCGGCCCATGCGTCGTCCCCTCATGATGGATCTCCTTCTTCTCGGTCAGGCAGGTGGTCAGGCGGTGGCGGCAAGGGTGGCGATCACGTCTTCGACGACGTCGGCAGGGATCCGGAGAGCCGCCGCGAGAACGCCGCCGGAATCCACGATCGCGTCCCGAAACGGGATGGCCCAGGTGTGCTCGAAGACCAGGATCGCTGCGGAGCTGTTCGGTTCGAGGGTCTCGGACAGGGCCTCGATGTCCTCGTCCGACACCAACGAGTCGATGGCGTCGAAGAGCTCGGCGAGCGCTGTCAGGTCGGGGTCACCCGTCACCTGGTCGATCTCGAGGATCGTGATCTCGTCGTCCTCCTCGCGGCTCATGAGCAGCCCGTCCACGATCCGGATCGTGCCCGCCTCCACCAACCTGCGGAGCTCCGGGATGATCTTCCCGTTGAACCGGTTGCCCGGGAACTCGACGACGATGACCTCGATGGGTCCCACTGACATGACGATCCTCCTGCGGCGCCGGAACTGCTGATCCCCCCAGTCTGCGAGCCCGAGCGCATCCCCTCTTCACCCGGACGGGGTGACCCGCGGGCGGATCACAGTGCACCACACTCCTGGCATGGCGGGCTCCGAGGACCTCAGAGCGGCCCGCGTCCGCCGAAGTCGGTTGAGCGTCGGCGACGTCGTACGCCTCCTCGTGTCCTGGCTGGTCTCGGCCCTGGCCCTCGGTGTGGCGGTCGCCATCCTCGACGACCTGACCGCGAGTTCCTTCTGGGACGTGCTGTGGGCCTCGGCGATCACGGCAGTCGTCGGGCTGCTGATCCGTCCCGCGCTGGTCCTCGTCACGGCGTACGTCGGGTGGATCGCCGTGGTGCTCGCGGGGCTGCTCGGCCAGGCGTTCATCACCTACGTCGCGCTCGAGATCTCCCCCGGCATCACCACCACGGCGTGGGCGGCCATCGTGGCGTCCTGGATCGTGGCCGCCACGGGGGCCCTGATGGCCTGGCTCACGACCTCCGGCACGGATGACGCCTTCGCCTCCTCGCTGGAGCGTCAGCGTCACCGCCCGGTCACCGTCGACGACCCGGACGTGGACGGCGTGGTCTTCATCCAGCTGGACGGGCTGCCGTTCCCGGTCCTGCGCTGGGCGCTGGCGGCCGGGTCGGTTCCCACGATGCGCCGCTGGGTCTCGTCCGGCGATCACGTGCTTCGCGAGTGGACCCCCCAGCTGCCCTGCACCACGCCGGCCAGCCAGCTCGGCATCCTCCACGGCACCATCGACCGGGTGCCCGCCTTCCGGTGGTACGACCGCGAGCTGGGCAGGCTGCTCGTCGCCAACCGGCCGGCCGACGCCGCGATCATCGAGGAGCGCGCGAGCAACGGTCGCGGGCTGCTCGCCGACGGTGGGGTGTCGGTCTCCAACATCTTCACCGGGGACGCGTCCCGCGCCTTCCTGACCATGAGCCGGGCCAAGCTCGGACGCAGCAGCGTCGAGAAGCGGCGTACGTTCGCGGGGTTCCTCACCGACCCCCAGGGCTTCATGCGAGCCTTCGTCCGGACGGTGGCCGAGATCGGCAAGGAGCGGTTCCAGGCGCGTCGGCAGGTACGTCGCGACCTGACGCCGAGGGTCCACCGTGGCTGGACCTTCGCAGTCCTCCGGGCCGCGACCAACGTGCTGGGCCGCGACCTCAACACCGCGATCATCACCGAGGAGATGCGCAAGGGCACCCGCAGCATCTACGTCGACTACGTCGACTACGACGAGATCGCTCACCACGCCGGGATCTTCCGTCCCGAGTCGCTGGCCGCCCTCGACGGGCTGGACCGGGTGCTCGCCACGCTGGAGCGGCTCGCGGTGTCGGGCGCGCGGCGCTACCACTTCGTGATCGTCTCCGACCACGGGCAGTCGCAGGGTCAGGTGTTCGCCGACCGCTACGGCATCGACCTGGCCGCGCTCTGCGGCTCGCTGATGGAGGAGCAGGTCGCGTCGGTCGACGCCCCGGTCGAGAGCTGGGGCCGCGTCGAGGCGGTTGCCGACGGGATGCCGAGCTCCGGTGTCACGGGTCGCCTCGCCGACCGGGCCACGAGCGCCACCGAGCGACACCAGGACGAGGGCATGTCCGGCGAGGCCGAGATCAGCGTCCTGGGCTCGGGCAACCTCGGCCTGCTCTACATCCACCAACCCACGCGGCTCACCCTCGACGACCTCGAGCAGCGGTGGCCGGCCCTGGTTCCGGGCCTGGTCGCCCACGACGGCGTCGGCTTCGTGGCGGGGATCGACGCGTCGGGCCGTCCGTGGGCGATCGGCGCGGACGGCCGCATCGCGCTCGACACCGGCGAGGTGGAGGGCAAGGACCCGCTCACGCCGTACGGCGAGCACGCGGCGCGGGTGCTGCGGCGCGCGGTGATGCTGCCCGAGGCGCCAGACCTCTACATGAACAGCCGCGTGGACGCGGAGACGCTCGACATCGCCGCCTTCGAGCCGCTCGTCGGCGCGCACGGCGGGCTCGGCGGGTGGCAGGACCGTGCCGTGCTGCTCGTGCCGCGGGAGCTCGCCGGCCTCCTGCCGGAGGGCCGGATCGAGGGTGCCGACCACCTCCACCGGGTCCTGGTCAGCATGCTGGAGTCGCTGGGGCAACGCACGGACCTGCCCGACCCGCCGGGCCAGGTCGAGCCTCGTGGCACGATCTGACACGTGACCAGCACACCCGCCGACGCGCAGCACCTGCGCGACCTGGTGCGGATGCGACGCGTCCGTGACCGGATCGACCGCGACTACGCGCAGCCGCTGGACGTCGAGGCACTGGCCGCGGGCGAGCACATGTCGGCCGGTCACCTCAGCCGCCAGTTCCGCCTGGCCTACGGCGAGTCGCCGTACGCCTATCTGATGACCCGGAGGATCGAGCGGGCGATGGCCCTGCTGCGTCGCGGCGACCTCAGTGTCACCGAGGTCTGCTTCGCGGTCGGCTCCTCGTCGCTGGGCACGTTCAGCACCCGCTTCACCGAGCTGGTGGGGGTGCCGCCCAGCACCTATCGGCGCGACGCCATGGAGACGACCGAGGGGCTGCCGGCGTGTGTGGAGAAGCAGGTCACCAGACCGGTCAGGAATCGAGAAGCGCCGTTGACCCGGGCCCACCTAACGTGACGTCCATGGACATCACGATTCACTCCAGCTTCCTCCCCCACGACGACCCCGAGGCCTCACTGGCCTTCTACCGCGACACGCTCGGCTTCGAGGTCCGCCTCGACGTCGGCAAGGGCACGATGCGCTGGATCACGGTCGGCCCCGCCGACCAGCCCGGCACCAACGTCGTCCTCTACCCGCCGACGGCCACCCCCGGGCTCACCGACGACGAGCGCCGCACCATCGTCGAGATGATGGCCAAGGGCACCTACGGGACGCTCCTCCTGGCCACCCACGACCTCGACGGCACGTTCGAGAAGGTGCAGTCCGGCGACGTCGACGTCGTCCAGGAGCCGACCGAGCAGCCCTACGGCGTCCGCGACTGCGCGCTGCGCGACCCCGCGGGCAACATGGTCCGCATCCAGGAGCTGCCCTCATGAAGACGATGACCTGCCACCAGCTGGGCGGAGCCTGCGACCTCGCGCTGAGTGGGAACACCGCGGACGAGGTGATCAAGGCACAGGACCGTCATCTCAAGGATGCGGTCGCAGCGGGAGACGCGACACACGAGAAGGCCCTCGGTGAGATGAAGGGGCGGTGGAAGAACCCGATCAAGGGCATGGGGTGGTACCGCGCCACGAAGCGGGAGTTCGCGGCCCTCCCCGACGACTGAGCCCGACGAAGGAGACACGCCAGGCATGGCCCCGAGGAACACCCAGCAGCAGCCCGAGCCCCACGCCCCCGACAGCCACGACCTGATCCGGGTCACGGGTGCCCGCGTGAACAACCTCAAGGACATCAGTGTCGAGATCCCCAAGCGGAGGCTGACCGCCTTCACCGGCATCTCGGGCTCCGGCAAGAGCTCCCTGGTGTTCGGCACCATCGCCGCCGAGTCGCAACGGCTGATCAACGAGACCTACAGCGCCTTCGTACAGGGCTTCATGCCGACGTTGGCGCGGCCGGAGGTCGACGTACTCGAGGGGCTGACCACCGCGATCATCGTCGACCAGGAGCGGATGGGCAGCGACCCGCGCTCCACGGTCGGTACGGCGACCGACGCCAACGCCATGCTCCGCATCCTCTTCAGCCGCCTCGGGAAGCCCCACATCGGCTCGCCGCAGGCCTTCTCCTTCAACGTCGCCTCGATCTCGGGCGCCGGCGCGGTCACCCTCGAGAAGGGCGGCCGTACGACGAAGGAGCGGCGCAGCTTCAGCGTCCTCGGCGGCATGTGCCCGCGGTGCGAGGGCCGCGGCTCGGTCAACGACATCGACCTCACCGAGCTGTACGACGACTCCCTGTCGCTCAACGAGGGCCCGTTCACGATCCCCGGCTACAGCATGGACGGCTGGTACGGCCGGATCTTCAAGGGCAGCGGCTACTTCGACCCGGACAAGCCGATCCGCTCGTACACCAAGCGCGAGCTGAACGACCTCCTCTACAAGGAGCCGACCAGGATCAAGGTCGATGGGATCAACCTCACCTACGAGGGCCTGATCCCGAAGATCCAGAAGTCGATGCTGTCCAAGGACGTCGACTCGCTGCAGCCCCACGTCCGGGCCTTCGTGGAGCGCGCGGTCACCTTCAGCACCTGCCCCGACTGCGACGGCACCCGGCTCAGCCGGGAAGCCAGGTCGTCGAAGATCGAGGGGATCAACATCGCCGACGCCTGCGCGATGCAGATCACCGACCTCGCCGACTGGGTGAACCGCCTGGACGAGCCGTCCGTCGGTCCCCTGCTCGAGTCGCTCCGCGACACCCTCGACTCGTTCGTGGAGATCGGGCTGGGCTACCTCTCGCTCGACCGGACGTCGGGGACGCTGTCCGGAGGTGAGGCACAGCGCACCAAGATGATCCGCCAGCTCGGGTCCTCCCTGACCGACGTCACCTACGTCTTCGACGAGCCGACGATCGGCCTCCACCCCCACGACATCCAGCGGATGAACGGCCTGCTCCTGCAGCTGCGCGACAAGGGCAACACCGTGCTCGTCGTGGAGCACAAGCCCGAGACCATCGCGATCGCCGACCACGTGGTCGACCTCGGCCCCCAGGCGGGCACCGAGGGCGGCCAGGTGATGTTCGAGGGGACCGTCGAGGGCTTGCGGGCGAGCGACACGATCACCGGCCGCCATCTCGACGACCGCGCCGTCCTCAAGCAGCAGGTCCGCACGTCCTCGAAGGCGCTGGAGGTCCGCGGCGCCGACACCCACAACCTCAAGGACGTCGACGTCGACATCCCGCTCGGCGTGCTCGTGGTGCTGACCGGGGTCGCCGGCTCCGGCAAGAGCTCGCTGGTCCAGGGCTCGGTCTCCGGCCTCGACGACGTCGTGACGGTCGACCAGACCGCCATCCGCGGCTCCCGGCGCAGCAACCCCGCGACGTACACGGGACTGCTGGACCCGATCCGCAAGGCGTTCGCGAAGGCGAACGGCGTGAAGCCGGCCCTGTTCAGTGCCAACTCCGCAGGCGCCTGCCGCAACTGCAACGGTGCCGGTGTCATCTACACCGACCTGGCCATGATGGCGGGCGTCGCCACCGTCTGTGAGGTGTGCGAGGGGAAGCGATTCGAGGCGGAGGTGCTCACCTACACCTTCGGCGGCAGGGACATCAGCGAGGTGCTCGCGATGTCGGTGCACGAGGCCGAGGTGTTCTTCCACGAGGGCGACGCGGCCACGCCGGCGGCGTACCGGGTCCTGCAGCGTCTCGCGGACGTCGGGTTGGGCTACCTCAGCCTCGGCCAGCCGCTGACGACGTTGTCCGGCGGTGAGCGCCAGCGGCTCAAGCTGGCCACCCACCTCGGGGAGAAGGGCGGCATCTTCGTCCTGGACGAGCCCACCACGGGTCTCCACCTCGCCGACGTCGAACAGCTGCTCGGCCTCCTCGACCGACTCGTGGACTCGGGCAAGTCGGTCATCGTCATCGAGCACCACCAGGCCGTGATGGCCCACGCGGACTGGATCATCGACCTCGGTCCGGGCGCCGGTCGCGACGGCGGCCAGGTGGTGTTCGAGGGCACGGCCGCCGATCTGGTCGCCGACCGCTCGACGCTCACCGGCGAGCACCTGGCGGCGTACGTCGGCGCCGGGGATCCGGCTTAGGCCTCCTCGACCGCCGGCTTCGTCGCCGAGTCCGTCGCGGGCTCCGCGGATGCGTCGGGTGGGTCGTCCGACGGGAGGCTGTTCGAGAGGATCGGGGCCACCCAGTGCGCCGTCGGATCGGCGTCCACCAGGATCGCCCGGACGAACATCGTCATCGGCAGGGCCAGCAGGGCGCCCAGGGGCCCTAGCACGAACGTCCAGAAGACCAACGAGATGAAGGTCAGGGAGACGCCCAGATTGAGCGCGTCGGCCTGGAACTTGGGCTGGATCACCGACTGGATCACGAAGTTGATCGCGCAGTAGACCACGATCACCGCGACCATCTTCCAGACGCCGCCCTCCAGCAGCGCCAGCAGGGCCGGCGGGATCAGCCCGATGATGAAGCCGATGTTGGGGATGAAGTTGGTGATGAAGGCGAGCACGCCCCACACGAACGCGCCCGGTACCCCCATCAACTGCAGGGCGACGGTGTCGATCACGGCCACGATCAGGCCGAAGACCGCCGAGACGGCGAAGTAGGTGCGGGTCCCCTTGGAGAACGTCGTCAGCGACGCGGCGACGCGGGAGTGCTCCGGGCCGGTGGAGGCCAGGATCGCCGGGAACTTGCCGGCGTCGAAGGCGATGAAGATCGTCAGGACGCCGAGGAAGATGATGTCCGAAAGAACGCCGAGCGTGCCGGTGAGCACGGTCGTGGCCAGGTTGAACACCTTGCCGAAGTCCAGGGAGCTGGTCACGTCGTCGATCTGCTGCTGGTCGATGCCCAGCGACTTCAGCCAGGCGCCGAAGTTCGTGGTGATGTCGTTGAGCTGCGGCGTGTACTCGGTCACCAGCTGCGCCAGCCTCGCGACCGAGACGACCAGAGCCAGGATCATCACGATCACGATCAGGTAGACCGTGAGGATCGTGACCAACGCAGACAGCCAGGCCGGCACGCCCTTGCGCTCCAGCCAGGTGCGGATGGGGTACACCGTGATCATCAGGACGAGCGCCAGGATCGTCGGAGCCAGGAAGCCGGAGATCGCCCGCATCCCACCCGCGGTGATCGTGGCCGCGGCCAGTCCGATCAGGATCAGGATGGCGCGAGGCAGCGGGGCACGCCCCGTCACGGGGGTACTCACGACGCCGACGGCATCAGCTTGCCGACCACGAAGCCCAGCACCGCCTCGATCACCGAGATCACGAGGGCCGCGACGATCACGCCGAAGAAGCCCCCCACGTCGAGGTTGTTGCTGAGGCCGGCGGTGATGGCCAGCAGGACGCCGTTGATGACGAGGGAGAACAGCCCCAGGGTGATCACCGTGAGCGGGAGGGAGATCAGCCGCAGGATCGGGCCGAGCAGGAGGTTCACGAGCGCGAAGATCAGGGACACACCCAGCAGCGACAGCAGCCCTCCGTGGATCGTCACCGAGTCGAGCAGCGCCGCGGCGATCCCGATCGCGGCCGCGATCACCACCCACCAGATGAGCAGCCGTACCACCATGAGCACTCCCTGTCGTCGCCGGCGATCCCACGCGTGGCCGGCCGGTTCGAGGCCTGCCGAGGCATCGCCCAGCACGCGGACAATATCGGTCCGCGCTCCCGAACGGCGGATCACCCGCCGCGGGTGACTGCTTTCAGGTGCACAATCACGGGGGTGACCAACGCCCGGGTCTCGGCGGAGACAGGAGTATCGGCGCGCGAGGCGGAGGTGCTCGCGGCCGTCTCCGAGCACCTCACCAACGCCGAGATCGCCACCCGCCTGTTCATCTCCGTGCGCACCGTCGAGAGCCATGTCTCGTCGTTGCTGCGCAAGCTCCAGGTGACCGACCGTCGTGAGCTGGCACAGGCCGCCGACGGGTTCCTCTCCGTGCACGCCGTCGAGTGGCCGGTACGCCGGTCCACGGCGTCGTTGCCGGCCCCCCTCACCTCGTTCGTCGGGCGCGGGACCGAGACCGCCGCCCTCGCGTCGGCCCTCGCCGAGCACCGACTGGTCACCGCGATCGGCCCGGGCGGCGTGGGCAAGACGAGGCTGGCGATCCGGGTGGCCCACGACGTGGCGGACTCCTTCCCCGACGGCATCTGGTTCCTCGACCTCGTGGCGGTCTCCGACCCCGGCCTGATCGGGCTCGCGCTGGCACAGACGCTCGGGCTCACCGAGAGCCAGGGTCGTTCTACCGAGGACCTGGTGACGGGCTGGCTCGGCTCGCGCCGGGTCCTGCTGGTGCTCGACAACTGCGAGCACGTGCTCGAGGGCGTCGGCGTCCTGCTGGAGCGGCTGCTCGCCTCGTGTCCGTCCCTCACCGTGCTCGCGACCAGCCGGGCACGGCTGCTGCTCCCCTTCGAACAGGCCTTCCCCGTCCCCGGGCTCTCGGTGACCCCGGCCCCGGACGGTCCGGGGGACGCCGTAGAGCTCTTCCTCAGCCGCGCCCGGGCGGGCGGAGCCGAGATCGGCGACCACGACGTGCCACGGGTCGTCGGGCTGTGTCGTGGGCTCGACGGCATGGCGCTGGCCATCGAGCTGGCCGCGGCCCGGCTCCCGTCCCTGGGCCTCGACGGTCTGGAGGAGGGGCTGGCCGACCGGCTCCTGCTGCTCACCGGTGGCTCGCGTCTCGATGACCGGCACCGGTCCCTGCGCTCGACCCTCGACTGGAGCTACGCCCTCCTCGACGATCCGGACCGGGCACTGCTGAGACGGGTGTCGGTGTTCGCGGGTCCGTTCGCGGCGCGGTCGGCGACCGAGATGCTGGACGGCTGGGACCCGATCGACGCCGACCTGGTCCCGACCATGCTGGCGGGGCTGGCCGACCAGAGCCTCCTGGTCACCACCTCGGCGCAGGGCGGGACGCGCTACCGCGCCCTGGAGACCATCCGTCAGTACGGCGCGGCTCTGGTCGAGGACACCGACGAGGTGGCCGAGGCGCGCGCTCGCCACCTCACCTGGTGCCTGGCGGCCGCGCAGCGGCTGATCCCTCCGGTGATCGACGGACCCGAGGGTGACGCCTGGCGCGCGGACTTCGACGTGGTCTCGGTCGAGGCCCGGCAGGCGCTGCCTCGGGCACGGTACGTCGCGGAGCTGCGCGACCCGGCGTACCGGCTGTCGCTGTTGCTGGCCGAGCTGAGCTTCACCCGCGGCCGGCCGGGCGAGTCGCAGCGCCGTTACGAGCTCGCCGCCGAGCTGGCGCCCGACGAGACCACGACCGCGTCGGCGCTGCGCCTGGCCGCGGGCGCGGCGGAGGCTCGGCAGTTCGGCAACGAGGCCCTGCGCCTGCGGCGCCTGGCGGCCGAGGCGTCGCTGCGGGCCGGCGACCGGACGGGCGCCGCCATGCAGCTCGCCCGTGAGGCGGAGCTGATCCAGCGTGGCCCGGGGCTGATCGCGGTCCTGCCTCCCGAGGGCGAGGTCGAACGGCTGCTGGAGCGGGCGCGCCCCCTCGCCGACGGGGACCCGGCCGCCGAGGCCCGGATCCTGACGGCCGCGGCGTTCAACCTCGACGAGCGCGACCCCGAGGCCGAGCGCCTGGTCGACCGAGCACTCGAGCTCGCCCGATCCGTGGACGACCGGCTCGGCGAGAGTGCCGCCCTCGACCTGCTCACCTCCATCCACTCCGCCTACGGCCGGCTCCAGGAGGCGCTGGACAGCTCCGTACGACGCACCCTGCTGCTCTCGCCGATCCCGATCACGGCCGAGTCGGCGCTGGAGTTCTTCGACGCCCTCCAGATGGCCGCGCAGTGCGCCGTGGCCGCCGGCGACCTCCGCCTGGCCCACCGTCTCGGTGAGGCCCTGTGCGACCTGCCGTTCTACCGCGAGGAGGACCACCTGGCGACCTCGCGCCTGATCGTGGTCGGACTGCTGAGCGGTGCCTGGGACGAGGCGATCGAGCTCTCCGAGCTGTTCCGCGCCGGGTGGGAGCGCGCCGGGCGTCCGGTCGCCGGCAACCTGCGGCCCGCGCCGTACGCCGCTGCCACCGTGCACGCACTGCGCGGTGACGAGGAGGCGCGCGAGTCCTGGACGGAGGTGGTCCAGACCCTGCGTACCCCCGGACGGAGCCTCCTGATGATCCACTTCGGGGAGTTCTTCGACGCGCTCGTGCTGCTCCATCGCGGCCGGGCCGCCGACGCGGTGGCGCTGCTCGCCGACTCCCCGGAGGAGTTCGTGAACCACTACAACGGCATGTGGCGGGCCTGGTACGCCTCGGTCTGGTCCGAGGCCGCCGTCCTGGCCGGGGTCCCGGACGCTCCCGAGCGGGTCGAGCGGGCCAGGCTGCTGACGGGTGGCAACCCGATCGTGGACGCCCTCCTGGTCCGCGCAGGAGGCCTGCTCGAGGGCGGAGAGAAGGGTCGCGCCGACCTGGCGGCCGCCGCGACGTCACTCCATGCGCTCGGCGCGCGGTACCAGTGGGCACGCACCCTGGTGATGCTGGGTGGCGACGACCGCGAGCGCGGCGAGCAGGAGCTCGCCGCGCTCGGTGCTGCTGCTATGCCCTGGCCTCGATGATCAGGTTGAACGGCGTCTGCGCGGCGACGCGCACGTGGGAGAAGCCGGCCTCGTGCAGGACCTCCTCGAGCCGCTGCGGGCCGGCCTGGGCGCCGAGCCCGAGCCCGACCTCCTGCGAGCGCGACGACGGGGTGCAGATCACCGTCGACAGGCCGTAGTACAGCCGGCTCACCGGGTTCAGGTTGTCCTCGAGCCGCTCCCCCGCAGCGGGCTCGACGAGCAGCAGCGTGCCGTCCTCGGCCAGCGACTCGCGGACCCGGCGTGCCGCGCCGACCGGGTCGCCCATGTCGTGCAGGCAGTCGAACATGCAGGCCAGGTCGAAGCCGGTGCCAGGGACCTCGTGCGCAGAGGCGGTCTCGAAACGGGTCCTCCGCTCGACCCCGGCCTCGATGGCGGCCGCGCGGGCCGCCTCGATCGAGGGGCTGTCGATGTCGTAGCCGACGAACGACGAGTGCTCGAACGCCCGGGCCAGGATGATCGTCGAGGCACCGCTGCCGCAGCCGACGTCGACCACGCTCGCGCCGTCGCGGAGCTTGTCCACCACGCCGTCGAGCGCCGGGAGCCAGGACTGCACGAGGTTGGCCTCGTAGCCGGGGCGGAACAGGCGCAGGACGCCGGTGTTGAGCCGGTCGTCGTGCTCACCCCAGCCGATGCCGTCGCCGGTGGTGAACGCGCGGACGAAGGCGTCATGGTCGGTGAAGCAGGAGGCGATGGTCTCGAAGGCGCCGCCCAGGAAGACCGGGCTGGTCTCGTCGGCGAGCACGAGCGCGTGCTCCGCGGACAGCTCGAAGGTGCCTTCGGCCGCGTGGTAGTCGACGAAGCCCCCGGCGGTCTGGTTGGCCAGCCACTCCTGCACGTAGCGCTCCTCGGTTCCCGTGGCCGCAGCGAGCGCTGAGGGCGTGACCGGCCCCGCACCGGCCATCGCCCGGTAGAGGCCGAGCCGGTCCCCCAGGTGGACCATCAGCCCCGAGATGGAGGCCGCGAGGTCACCCACGGCCTGGTGGACGAACTGTTCGAGGGCTGCCTCGTCGAGACGAGGCGTGTCGGTCAAGGTCATCGGTTGCTCCTCCCGGACTCGCGTCCAGATGTCGTACGACGAGCGCCGGCCGGATGGCCGGGTCCCGGAAACAGTGCGTTCGGGGACCCGCCCGACGCATCCGTGGCGACCACGGAGCCCACCACGGAAAGCTGCGGGTCCGTGCTCGACCCGGATGTCCCCGCGTGCGTCGCGCCACAGGCTGGAGACCGCGGCAGATGCCGTGGCTCGAGAAGAGATGAGGACATCGTGATCACGCACGACCTGCTGGAAGGTCTGGCCACCCAGCGCCAGGCCCGGCTCGCGACGCTGGCGCGGGAGCGGCACACCGTTCCGGCGCGCACGGCTGCGGAGACCACCCGGCGTACCAGGGGGATGCGGCCGCTCTCGGCGCTGGCCGCGTGGGTGAACCGAGAGTGAGCGGGATCCTGACGGCCGGGGGGCCGCGTCCACCCGCGGCGGGAGCCGCGCAGAGGCCCCACTGGGGCGTCTTCGCGGTGACCGCTGCGGGCGGGCTGTTGGTGTCGCTGGACGTCTCGGTCGCCAATGCGCTGATGCCGGCCATCGGCGCCGACTTCCAGGGCGACGGCCGGGCCGCCGTGTCCTGGGTGATCACGGCGTACGCCATCGTCTTCGCCGCCACCCTCGTCCCCGCCGGACGGATCGCTGACCGGGCAGGTCGCCGGCGTACCTATCTCGGCGGTCTCGCCCTCTTCGGACTGGGCTCGGTCGTGTGCGGCATCGCTCCCGACCTGGGCGTGCTGCTGGCCGGTCGGGCTCTCCAGGGCTTGGGTGCGGCCGCCGCCTCCCCTGCCTCACTGGGGCTCCTGCTCGCGGCCGTCGATGACAGCAGGCGCGCGTCGTACGCGGCCCGCTGGACCGGTGCCGCCGCCCTCGGCATGACCCTGGGACCCTTCGTCGGTGGAGCCCTGACCACGTTCGGCGACTGGCGCTGGGCCTTCCTGGTGAACGTGCCCATCGTGGTCGCGGTGGCATCCGCCGTTCCACGGGTCCTTACAGAGACTCCGCGGCATCCGGGCCGCCGGCTTCCCGACCCTTTCGGCGCCGTCGTCCTGGCGCTCGCTGCCACCGCGGTGACCCTGGGGCTGTCCGAGGCCGGCGACTGGGGCGTCGACGGCGTGCGGACCATCTCGAGCCTGGTTGCCGGGCTGGCCCTCGCGCTCGCTCTTCGTACGACGGTCGGCCCGGGTGCCGGACCCGCTGCTCGACCTCGGGCTGCTCCGGCGCCGACGGGTGGCCGTCGCGGCTGCGATGACGTTCTTCTACGCCGCCGCGCTCTTCGCGGTCCTGCTGTCGTTCCTGCTCTTCTTCGTCGACCGCTGGGGCCTCGACCTGGTGCAGGCAGGGGCCTGTGTCGTACCGATGGGCCTGGTCGTCGTTCTGCTCACCACGCGCGTCGGGCGGTTGGCCGACCTGGTCGGCTACCGCACCCCTCTCACCGTCGGCGCCGGCCTGATGGCGGGAGGGCTGGTGCTCGGCGCCGCGACCCTTTCCGGAGACCACTTCGAGGCCGGGTGGCTGCCACTCGCCGTGCTGATCGGCGTCGGCGTCGGGCTCTGCTACCCGCTACTCGCCGCGGCGGCCGTTCACGGGCTGGACTCCGCCGACCTGGCGGCAGCCAGCGCGCTCAACCAGAGCGCCAGGCAGCTCGGCGCCGCCCTCGGGGTGGCCACTGCCGTGGGGGTGCTCGGTTCCTCCGCTGCCCCCTCGGTGGAGCGCTACCACGCCGTCTGGCTGGTGGCGGCCACCTTCAGCGCCGTGGCGGCCCTGGTCGCCCTCCTCCTTCCGAGTGGGTCGGCCGACACCGCCCGGGAGCCCGTTCCTTCCCCCACCATCCGACCGAACCACTACAGCACCGAGGAGTGTTCCGCATGATGCCCGCAGCCGTGATCTACGCCCTGATGAGGGACGAGCAGCGCCAGGCGCATAACCGCGCCCGAGCCGCTTCCCGTGGTCTCGACGAGCTCGACCGACGAGGGGAGCTCGAGCGACGAGGTAGATGGGGGGTCGCGCCGTGGCTGCCGTGACCTGCCTGCAGTGCGGGCCACGCGGCGTACGAGAGGTGCTGCCCGACGGTTCCGAGCTGATCCTGAGGGCCCTCGAGCCGGAGGACGGCGAGCTGCTGCGCGAGGTGTTCGACGGGATGGGGCCGCGCTCGCGAGAACGGCGGTTCATGACCCCGAAGCACACCCTGACCAAGGGCGACCTGCGACAGCTCACGGCCGTCGACCACCATGACCATGAGGCGGTGGTCGCGTTCTCCGTCGCGGACGACCGGCCGATCGGGGTGGCCCGCCTCGTGCGCAGCGCAGACCACCAGGACACGGCCGACGTGGCCGTCGCCGTCGTGGACGCCTGGCAGAGCCGCGGTGTGGGTACCGTCCTCGCCTCGTCGCTGGTGGCGCGCGCCCGTGAGCTCCACATCCGGCGGTTCACGCTGCTGATGGCCCAGGACAACGAGGCTGCGGTCCGCCTCATGCACCGCGTGCTCGGCGACGTCGAGCATGCGAGCATGGACCGCGAGACCGCGGAGTTCGTGGTGTCCCTGGCGCCCGGCCACCGCGGCGGCCGCCTCGTGCTGAAGGGAGCCTGACCGTGTGCGGCTCCCCGTCGGCGCTCCCGCGGGTGCGCACCCTCCTCGGGGTGTGGGCGCATCCCGACGACGAGGCCTACCTCTCGTCCGCCCTGATGGCAGCGGTACGCCGCACCGGCGCCCGCGTGGTCGTGGTCACCGCCACGCGGGGCGAGAACGGTACCGACGACCCGGCCCGGTGGCCGCCGCACCTGCTGGCGGAGGAGCGCGAGCGTGAGCTCCGGGCCAGCCTCGACGTGGTCGGGGTGACCGAGCACCACTGGCTCGACCACCGCGACGGCGAGCTGTCCGGCGTACCGACGCTCGAGGGGGCTCGCGAGCTCGTGCCTGTCTTCAACAGGGTCGCCCCGGACACCGTGATCACCTTCGGCCCCGACGGCATGACCGGACATGACGACCACCGGGCGATCTCGGCGTGGGTGACCGAGGCCTGGCGGCTGACCGGCCGGCGCGCCGCGCTCTGGTACGCCACCCTGACCCCGGAGTTCCACGCGGAGTGGGGAGCGCTCAACGACGAGGTCGGGATCTGGTTCGACGGCTCCCGGCCACCGGTCACGCCGCACGCCGAGCTCGCCGCCCACATCCACTCCACCGACGACCTGCTCGCGCTCAAGCATCGTGCGCTGCGCGCCCACGCGTCCCAGACCCGACCGCTCGAGGACCTCGTCGGTGCCGACGTCTACCGGCGGTGGTGGGCCAGCGAGAGCTTCGTCGCGGCCCGATGAGGCGGTCACGACCGGGTTGCAGTCGCGTCACGAGTCACCCCGACGGGGTGGGCGCCTGCTCGGCGGATCCCTAGCGTCGGGCCATGACGACCAACAACGGACCCGCCCACGCGTTCGACTTCTGGGTGGGCGAGTGGGAGGTGTTCGGGCCGAAGGGCGCCCGGGTCGGCACCAGCTCGATCGTCGGCGTGCTCGGCACCGGGGCGCTCGCCGAGCACTGGCACGGTGTCGGCGGCTTCGAGGGCCGCAGCCTGAACGCCTACGACGAGACCCGCGGCCACTGGCACCAGACCTGGCTCGACTCCACGGGCGGCGTGCTGATGCTGGACGGCGGACTGGTCGACGGGGCGATGGTGCTGGAAGGCCTGGCTCCGGGTGAGGACCCGTCCGCGATGCTGCTCCAGCGCATCACGTGGACACCCGAGGACGACGGCGTACGCCAGCACTGGGAGAGCAGCGCGGACGACGGCGCATCCTGGAGGACGGTCTTCGACGGGCGCTACCGCCCCCGGGGCTGACGGGCACAGACATCCCCGACTGCAGGAAAACGCGGAACAGATCGGCTCCGACTGTCCCGGTCCGGCCGATTGTTCCGCGTTTTCCGCTCAGGTGAGTGCGCCCCGCGGGGTGTCCGCTCCGCGGGGCGCACAGCGGCCCGAGGCATGGGCATCGAGTCCACCGGTGGTGAGACGTCCGAGCCGACGGCTCCTGACGCACTCCCAAGGTGAAGACTCACGCGACCGCAGAATTTGACCTGCCGCTGGTACGACGTGGTGCGCCCCGCGGGGTGTCCGAACCCGCGGGGCGCACTGCAGAGGCGCGAGGCATGGCTTCGAGTCCCAGGGGGTGAGACGTACAGCCCCCGGTCGTGACGCGGATCCGGCCCGTGGTCCGCGCTGGGCCGGTGACCCGGACGCAGCCTCTGCACGCTCAACGTTCCCGACCGTCCTTGCGAGAACCTTGGCCTCGGAGGGGACCTCAGAGGTACTGGTCGCGGATGTGGGTGTCGGCGAGCTCGACCGAGCGGGACACCGCGGTCACCGATGCCAGGAACGACTCCCGGTCGACGCCCCACAGGGACACGTCGGTCAGGGCTGTCACCGACGCCGTCCGCGGTACGTCGCGCAGCAGCGCGATCTCCCCGAACCAACCACCCGGACCGAGCTCGCGGATCTCCGACCCGTCGATGTCCACCGAGACGCGTCCGGTGGCGATCACGTAGAAGCGGGTCCCGACGTCGCCCTGCTGGACCACGCTCTTCCCTGTCACCACGTGCACGGCGACGGCGTCGCGCGCCATCCGCTCCACGATCCGTGGGGCGAGCACGGCGAGGGTCGGCACCTGCATCAGCAGCGCCAGCACGTCCAGCGGGACCGCGGTCCCGGCGTCCAGCCGGCGCAGGACGCCGTACGCCGCGAGCGCCGTGAGCGGCAGGAAGCAGCCGGCCGCCAGGAAGGCGCCCTGTGCGCCGACCAGACCCACCAGGGCGGGGGCGGCGAGCGTGCCGAGGGCGATCCCGATCATCGTGAACGACTCCTGCAGCCCGAACATCGCGGTGAGCAGGTGGTCGGGCAGGAGGCGTTGCACGAAGGTGCGCGACGCGACGTCGTAGAAGAGCTTGCCCGCCCCGCTCACCGCAACCAGGACCAGCGCGACCACGGGCGTGCCGGCCTGGCCGGCCAACGCGAACGCGAGCCCGGCACAGAGGGCGCCGAGCACGAGCGGCCCGGCCAGGCGCGGTCGCCCGATCAGGGTGAAGGTGAGCGCGGCACCGGCGATCCCGCCCACGCCGATGGCGGAGTTCAGGACGCCCGGACCGGCGTCCGACATGCCCAGGACGTCGAGGGCCAGCACGACCAGGAGGATGTCCATCATGCCGACGAGGGCGTACTCGGCCGCGATCAGCAACGACATCAGGCGGGCCGCGGGGTTTCTCAGCACGGTGCGCAACGAACCCTCGGCGCGGCCGTCCTCGGCTCGTCGTACGGCGACTCGACGAGGTGCGGCCGTGACCAACCGAGCGGTCAGGCCGGCACCGACGGCCGAGCAGACACTCATCGCGAGCAGCACCCCGCCGGCACCCCAGACGGCCAGCAGCAGCCCGCTGGCGAGCGGCCCCAGGAAGGTCGCGAGCGCCTCCAGCGACCCGGAGGCGGCGTTGCCGGCGGTGAGGTCGGCGGTCGTACGGGAGATCTCGGGCAACAGCGCGTTGTGGACCGGTCGCGTCATGCTGACCGTGACAGCCGAGAGGGCAGCCGCGAGCCCGACGACGGCGACCGGCGCACCGGTCACCAAGGCAACGCCTACCAACAGGAAGCCGAGGGTCTGGGCGGCGTACCCCAGGAAGAGCGCGCGGCCGCGCGGGAGCCGGCCGAGCAGGGCCGCCGTGGGTGCCGCCAGGAGGGCACCGGGGATGCAGCTGCACGAGTGCGATCTCGCTCGAGCCGCGGACCCCGCCGACGCCGTAGCCCCACACGAGCAGGCCGATCCAGGTGGCCCACTCGGTCACGTTGAACAGGAGGTAGGCCGCCAGCACGCGTCGTAGCTCGGGGTTGCCGAGCGCCTGCCGGACGACGGCACCTCGCCCCTCGACCCCCACCCGACCGCTCATCTGAGGTTCCCGTGACCCGCCGTGGCGCTCAGGAACGCGCAGTGCCGGCTGCGGCGTACGCCATCGCGCGCTGGAGTGCGGCGGCGCGCATCTCCTCGGGGAGCTCGACCGGACCACCGATCGCGCCGGCGTTGATCCCGGCCTGCGCGGCCTCCTCGACCACGCCGCCCACGAGGACGGCCAGCTCGGGCGTGCGGTGGAAGACCAGGACGCCGTGGTTGGCCAGCAGGACCGCCGGCACGTCCGGCACGACAGCCGCCCGGATGTTCGCGATCGCCTGGTCGGACCCGCGCGGGCCGTAGCCGGCGACCGGGATGCCGGACGGGAGGCCGAACATCGCGAGAGCCTCGATCCAGCAGCCGATCGGCCGCTGCGCGACGGCGTACGCCGTGGCGTACGGCGAGTGGGTGTGGAGCACGCAGCCGACGTCGGGGCGGTCGGCGTACATCGCGGTGTGCATGGCGACGACCGCGCCCTGGATCGGCGGCAGCGACCCCTCGCGGAGCTCGCCGTCGAGGCCCACCCGGACGACATCCGCGAGCGGGTGGTCACGCAACGACGAACCTGCGGTGAAGTACATCTCGTCGGAGCCGGGCACCCGGATGCTGACATTGCCGTGCCCGTTGTGCGAGATCGCCCCGCTGGCCACTACGCGCTCCGCGGTCTCGACGACCTGCTCGGCCAGATAGGTGTCCACAACGCCTCCACTCCTGGTGGGCGACTATCCACCCCGTGACCGGCCCGCGCCAGTGCCGCTCTCAGGACGGCTCCGACGTCGAGCCGAGACCGAACCGGCGACGTCGCAGCTCGCCGTCGGTCACGGGGGCATCCGGGTCGGGACGGACCCGGACGTTGGCGCGCTTCCCGTACGCCGAGGCGAGAGGTCCGGCCGTGACCCCGTGCAGGACCACCGAGAGCAGGACCGTCCAGACGACCGCCTCGTAGGGACCGTCACCGACGATCTGGGCCAGGTCGAGGTGCAGGCCGTGCACGGCCAGGATCAGGAACACGATCGAGGCGAGACCGCGTGGTCCGAACCAGCCGACGAACAGCACGGTGGTGCGGTCGAGCCCGGAGCCGATGAGCGACAGCGCCACGGGCACGGCACGTACGACGGTGAGCGACAGCACGGCGTACACCAGGGCCGAGGCGTGCCAGCCGTGCTCGAGCAGGGGTCCGGCGAGGACCGCGCCGAACAGTGCCCACACGGCGTACGAGAGGAAGAGGCCGGTGGTCTCGGCGTACTCCGTCGCGACGGACAGCTCGCGACGCGACACCAGCCCGAAGACCAGCCCGCCGACGAAGCTTGCCACGAACCCGTTCCCACCCAGGCTCACCGTGCCGAGGTAGCTGAGCAGCGCGACGGTGAGGACGATGAACTGCTCCGAGATCGGCGAGGTCCAGCCCGCCTCGCGTGCCTTGAGGACGAGCCAGCCGGCGCCGCCGCCCAGCACCACCGCGACCGCGAGCGCGATCGCGATCGTCTTCACCGCGTAGGTGAGCCAGCCCTGCGTGGCTCCCTCCTCGGCGGCCACCACCGCGATCAGCACGGTCACGATCGGCGTCGCGATGCCGTCGTTCAGACCGCTCTCGACGTTCAGCGAGTTGCGGACGGTCAGCGGGACCTTCGGGTTGGAGACCACCGCGAGGCTGAGTGCGGCGTCCGTCGGGGCCAGGATCGTGGCGACCAGGAAGGCCAGCGCCAGCGTGATACCGGACAGGGCCAGGTAGGCGAGGCCACCGCCGAGCACGATCGTGAGCGGCAGCCCGATCAGGAGCAGGCGGGCCGGGATGCCCGCATGGCGGCGGAGCTGGACGAGCCCGAGGGTCGAGGCGTCGGCGAAGAGCAAGAGCGCGAGCGTGATCTCGGTGAGGAGCTCGACCACCTCGTTGGTGGCCGGTGTGTCGATCGCGCCGAAGCCCGCGGGTCCCAGGGCGATGCCGGTCAGGGTGAAGACCAGGGGCCCGCCGATCGACCAGCGCTCGAGCCGGCCGGCGGCCACGGCGTACAGCACACCGACCACGCCCACCGCGACGAAGCCGCCCACGCCGGTCCCTTCCGTCCCCTTCTGGTTCGGTCGTCGTCACTGTAGGGGCCGGAGGCGGTCCGGGACGGTGCGCCTCACAGGGGCAGCGGCCGGGCCACGGTGATGCTGGTCTGGCCGGTCACGTAGCCGAGGTGCTCGTTGAGTCGCAGCATCGAGGTGTTGCCGGCCTGGGTCCAGGTGTAGAGCTCGCTCAGGCCCTGCTCGGCCGCCCACCGGAGCGTGCGTCGCTTCAGGTGGGAGGCGACGCCCCGGCCGCGCCAGTCACGTCGTACGGCGGTCAGCGCGTTCTCGCCGCGTTCGGGGCGGTCGGTGTCGCGATCCAGGCCGGCGCAGCCGATCACCTCGCCGCCGTACAGGGCCAGGAACATCGGGTCGCCGGCCCACGACGTGTTCCACTGCTCGGCGCTGATCTGCAGCGGCTGGAACAGCGCGAAGTCGGCGAGCACCTCCCGCCCGAACCGCTCGTAGCAGGCCGCCCACAGCTGCGGGTGCTGGTCGAGCGTGAGCACGTCGACCCCGGCCGGTAGCGCGGACGGTGCCGGCTCGTCGCCGATCGGCACGCACCTGCTCGATCTGGCGGTCCACCTCGACGAAGCCGAAGCGCTCCGCGAACCCGAGCGACCTGGGATCGTCGACCATCGAACGGACCTCGGGCAGCCCGAGGGCGGCGACGTGGTCGGCGAGTGCCGTCAGGAGTGCCGACCCGACCCCTCGGCGACGGTGCTCGGGCAGCACCCGCGGCGCGACGAAGCCACCACCCGCGGTGTCCGACCGGTCGGCGACTCCGGAGCCGACCACCGTGCCGTCGAGCGGTGGCGAGCATCAGGAGCCGGTCCGGGGAGTCCTGCGCCCGCATCTCGGCGACCGTGGCCGTCCGCTCCCCCGGTACGACGGCGATCCGGACCCGCCGCCAGGCGTCGTAGTCGTCGTCGGAGTCACAGACGAACAGCTCCATGCCAGCGAACCTAGGCCGCTCGTCAACCGGGTTCGCACGGAGCGGTACCCGGAGCCGGCGGGCGGCTCCACCCTGACCGGGTGATGCAGGGCGGGACAGGATCCCGGCCACGATGAGGCCCCCGCGGCACCGCCGGAGCAAGGAGCACGCCGATGTCACAGCCCACCACCTCACCCGTCGACGACTACCGACAGGTGATCCAGGAGCTCGAGCGCGGCATCCTCCCGCTGGCCACCTCCGTCGACGGGCGGCAGTTCACCTTCCAGGCGTCCCTGCACGGCCTGACCCTGCAGACCGGCGGGTACGTCGTCCTCGAGCGCGACGGTGAGGCGTCGTTCGGACAGATCCTGACGCTGCGCCCCGACACGGGTCAGGCTCAGACCGGCTCGGAGCCGCCGGGCCGTCCACAGGTCCCGATCCGCGCTGGCGCGCGGCGAGGGCAGCATCCTCGACGGGGACGGCCACACCTTCCACGACGCGCTGGCGCGTCCCGCGACCCCGGCCGAGGTCGATGCGTGGTTCGTCGGGGTGCGACCACACCGCTCCGCGCTGGCGATCGGCGACCTGCTGCTGGCACCCGGCGTGCCGGCAGCGCTCGACGCCGGCGGCTTCAACCGGCACACCTTCATGTGCGGCCAGTCCGGGTCCGGCAAGACCTACTCCCTGGGTCTGGTCCTGGAGCAGCTGCTGGTCGCGACCAGCCTGCGGATGGTCATCCTCGATCCCAACTCCGACTACGTCCGGCTGGCCGAGGTGCGCGACGACGACCGCTCGGACGCGGCGACCGCGGCTACGCCGCGGCCGCCGCCGGACGTCTCCGTCTGGCGGAACGACGCCGAGGCCGGGCCGCCGCTGCGCCTGCAGTTCGCCGACGTCGACACCAGCGGCGCAGGCGGCCCTGCTCGGGCTCGACCCGGTCCAGGACCGGGAGGAGTACGCCGCGCTGTCCGGGATCCTGGCCGCGGGCCGCAAGGGCCAGGCACTGATCAGCGGCCTGGAGGCCCTGCTGTCGTCGGACAACCCCGACGTCCGCCAGCTCGGCCTGCGCGCGGCCAACCTGGGCGTGCTCAACTGGTCGATCTGGAGCCAGGGCCAGGGCCGGTCGCTGGTCGACGAGCTCGAGGAGCCCGACCTCGCGATGCCTCGTGGTCGACCTCGGGCTCGCTGGACACCGTCGCCGAGCAGCGGCTGATCGCCGAGACGGTGCTCTCGACGCTGTGGCGCAACCGCACCCGCCGCGAGCCCTGCCTGGTCGTCATCGACGAGGCCCACAACGTCTGCCCGAGCAAGCCGGCGGACGCCGTGACCGGCGCTCGCGACGAACTACGCGGCCCTGATCGCCGCCGAGGGCCGCAAGTTCGGGCTGTACCTGCTCACCTCCACCCAGCGTCCGCAGAAGGTGAACGAGGAGGTGCTGTCCCAGTGCGACAACCTGCTCCTGATGCGGATGAACTCCGAGGCCGACCTGGGCTACCTGCAGCGACACCTTCTCCTTCGTGCCGCCCGAGCCTGATCCAGCGGGCCACCACCTTCGGCCTGGGCGAGACGCTGGTGGCCGGCAAGTTCTTCCCCCACGCCGGCGTACGTCAAGTTCGGGGCCCGGATGTCCCAGGAGGGCGGCGCCGACATCCCGACGGCCTGGGCGAACCCCCAGGCTGACGGCTAGCCACTCTCCCGCTGGGACGTTCGACACCGGATCAGCTCGGCGACCGACCACGCCTGGAAGGGGCAGCCCGTGGCGGCGTGGGGGGCGTCGCCGTCCGCCGTCTCCGAGACCGAACCGAGGCCGAACTCGGCCAGGTGCAGCTCGAGGCCCTCGAGGAGCCCGGTGGCCTCCGCCCCGGCCCGTCGTACGGCGTCGACGTACGGGCCGACGAGCCAGGGCCACACGGTGCCCTGGTGGTAGGCGGCATCGCGTTCTGCCGGGCCGCCCCGGTGACGACCTCGGTAGCCGGGGTCCCGGGGCGAGAGCGATCGCACCCCCAGGGACGTCACCAGGTCCTCGCGGCAGGCCCCGACGATCTGCGCGATCTCGTCGGGGCGGGTCACGGGTCCGTAGGGCAGGGACGCCGCCAGCAGCTGGTTCGGCCGTCGCTCGGCCGCTGCGACCCCTGCCGGATCGACGCAGTCGGCAAGACCTTCCGCGCCTGCGCCGAAACGCGACCCGAACGATGTCACCGCCCGCTCCCGCAGGGCGGACCAGACGTGGCTGTCCTGCCCGACCCGGGTCAGCAGGTCGGCTGAGGCCCCCAGTCCGTTGATCCAGAGGGCCTCGATCTCGACCGGGAAGCCGGCCCGGGGCGTGACCGGCCGGCCGTCGATCCTGGCATCCATCCAGGTCAGCGCCCATCCTTCCGCCCCGCCGCGGAGCAGCCCGGTCGAGGTGTCGACCCCGATGCCGAAGCGAGTGCCGGCCACATGTGCGGACAGGATGCCCACCACCGTCTCGGACAGTTCCGCCGCCAGGTCGAGGTCGGCGGTGTGGGCGACGTGACGCCCCAGGGCGTGCAGGAACCACAAGGTGGCGTCGATGGTGTTGTACTCCAGGGTCCCCACGTCCGCGGTGTTGGCGAGCATGCCCTCCGAGACGCTGACGGCGGCTCGTTGCAGCACCGCGCGCCCCTCCTCGACCCGTCCCGTGCACAGGAACAGGCCCTCGTAGGAGGTGAACAGATCGCGTGACCACTCGCCGAACCACGGGTAGCCGGCGACCGCCGTAGGCCCGTTGGCGGTCCGGACGACGAAGCGGTCGGCGGCGTTCAGCCAGGACCCGGTCGACGTCGTCCGAGGCACCGGCCTGCACCGCCAGCGCGGCGGACCGTGCTCGGGAGTCCGCGACGATCGACGCGGCTCCCGGACGGGTCGGCCCGAGCTCCGTCGACGCCACCACCTCGAGCGAACCACCCGCGGTGAGGTCCGCGGTGAAGGTGCCCGCGGCCCACAGGTCCTCGCTCGCACCCAGGCCACGGGCCGCCTCCTCGCGGTGGTGGACGCCCCGGTACCAGGCGCCTCCAGGTTGGTAGCCCGGTCCGTCCACCCGGTAGGCGGACTCGAAGACGAGACCAGATCCGCTCGACTCCACGACCGGGTCTGCGCCCGCGAACCGGTCACCGTGCTGGTCGCGCCAGGTGCACAGCGGGGTCACCTCCAGCCGTGCCTCGCCGGCAAGCAGGCGATGGACCACGCCGACCGTGCAGACGCCGTACGCCATCGCCAGCTCCACCTCGAGGCGGACCGGCCCGAGGTCGTAGCGCCATCGGGGCACGCCGTCGTCGAGGTCGAAGGTCGCCAGGTGTTCGTGTCCGCGAGGGTCGATCGCTCCTCCGACCCACTCGTGGGTCGCCAACCGGACGCGTTCGTCGCCGATCACCACGACCGTGTCGAGGGCCGCGAGGCCGAGGCTCCGGGACCCTCCGGCGGGACCGGTCGCGTGCATCAGCAGCCCGTGGTACCGGCGGGTCCGCAGCCCGGTCACCGTGCCGCTCGCGTAGCCGCCGAGCCCGTCGGTCACGAGCCACTCGCGGGCGGCACCCTCCTCCAGCGACCCGCACACCTCCCGACCGAACGCCACCCGGAGGCTGGTCGTCACAGCTGCCACGGCGCCGCGTCGCCGGCGAACGGGTCCGGCCTGCAGATCAGGTCGGCGACCAGCCCGGTCCAGCCGGTCTGGTGGGTGGCGCCGAGCCCGGCGCCGTTGTCGCCGTGGAAGTACTCGTTGAACGTGATGTTGTCGCGCCAACGCGGGTCGTTCTGAAGTCTGTCGACCCATCCGTAGCACGGGCGACGCCCGTCGGGACCCCGCAGGAAGAGGGAGATCAGCCGGCCCCGCAGATCGTCGGCACACGCGGACAGCGCGACCAGGTCGCCGCTGCCGGTGGGGTACTCGAACGTCGCGTCGGCACCCACGGACCCGGCGTACCGCTGGAGGTTGCGGAGCAGGAGGTAGTTCACCGGCATCCAGACCGGGCCCCTCCAGTTGGAGTTGCCCCCGAACATGCCGGTGGACGACTCGCCGGGCTCGTAGTCGACCGAGACGTGCGCTCCGGCGAGGTCGACCCACAGTGGGTGAGCCTCGTGGTACTTCGACACGGCGCGCAGTCCGTACGGCGAGAGGAACTCGTTCTCGTCGAACACCCGGGCCAGCACGCGGCGTCCTTCGCCCGGCGGTACGACGCCGATGCCGAGCGCATCGGTGCCCGGGATCGGGAACACGCGCCCTCGGTCGGTCATGGCGCTCTCGGTCTGCCCGAGGAAGCCGGCGAACCGTTTCCGCAGTGTCCCGAGGGTCTCCAACAGATCCGGTCCCAGGGCCACCATGCCCATCAGCGGGAGCACGCCCACGATGGATCGGACCTTGATCGGCGTGGTCGTGCCGTCGGCGCCGTGGAACACGTCGTAGAAGAAGCCGTCCTCCTCGTCCCAGAGTCCCTGGGAGTGCATGGCGTCGACGATCAGCACGAAGTGCTCGATGAACTTCACCTCGATGTCCGTCCAGGCGTCGTCCTCGATCGCCAGGATCCGCGCCATCTCCAGGAGGGTCAGCGCGTAGAAGGCCATCCAGCTGGTGCCGTCCGCCTGCTCGAGCCGGCCGCCGGGCGGCAGGTGGGACCGGTCGATCGCGCTGATGTTGTCCAGGCCGAGGAACCCGCCCGCGAAGAGGTGGTCCCCCTCGGGGTCCATCCGGTTCACCCACCAGGTGAAGTTCATCAGCAGCTTCGGCATCAACCTGGCCAGGAAGTCGGTGTCGCGGCGTCCATCGATGTCCCAGACGTGGAGCGCGGCCCAGGCGTGCACCGGTGGATTGGCGTCGCCGAAGGCCCATTCGTAGGCGGGCAGCGCGCCGTTGGGGTTCTGGAACCACTCCCGGCACATCGCGAGCAATTGGTACTTGGCGAACGCCGGGTCGATGTGGGCCAGCGCCACGGTGTGGAACGCGAGGTCCCAGGCGGCGAACCAGGGGTACTCCCACGGGTCTGGCATCGACAGGATGTCCTGGGCATCGACGTTGAGCCAGCCGGCGTTGCGACCCTGGCGACGCTGGGGCGGGGGTGGCGGCTGGGTGGGGTCGCCGTCGAGCCAGCGCTTCACGTCGTAGTAGTAGAACTGCTTGCCCCAGAGCATCCCGGCGAACGCCTGGCGCGCGACCAGCCGTGCGTCGTCGTCGACGGAGGCGGGGATCACCTCGTCGTAGAACTCGTCGGCCTCCTCGCTGCGCCGGGCGAGCACGGTGTCGAACGACCGCCCGAACGCCGGCGTCGACGACGGCGGCCGGAGCCGGACCCGGACCACCTGGGTCTCCCCCGCCGCGACCGTGAGGCGGTACCAGCCGGCAGCCTTCGTGCCGCGGCCGTCCGGGTTCACGGTGGCAGCGCCCGAGACGACGTGGTCGTTGACCCCGTCCTTCGGGTACGACGGGGAGTCCGGCGACTCGTACAGTCGGCGCAGGTTGGTGTCGTTGTCGCAGAACAACAGGTCCGGCGTTGCGCCGTCGGGGCCGGCATCCAGCTCCCAGGTCAGCTCTCCGAACCGAGGGTGGTCCACCCGGACCCGGTCGGGCCCGGACGCCTGCAGGGTCGGCCGTTCGGCGTCGACGTCCCACGACCAGGTGTTGCGGAACCACAGGTGGGGCAGGACGTGAAGGGTCGAGGTCTCCGGCCCCGCGTTCGTGACCCTGATCTCCATGAGCAGGTCGTGCGGGTCGTCCTTGGCGTGGGTCACGTCGACGACCCAGTAGCGGTCGTCGTCGAACACACCGGTGTCCAGCAGCTCGTACTCCGGCTGGCTCTGGTCTCGACGGCCGTTCTCGGCCACCAGGTCGGCGTACGGGAACTCCGCCTGGGGGTAGTGGTAGCGCCAGCGCAGCCACGCATGGCTGGGGACGGCGTCCAGGAACCACCAGTAGTCCTTGACGTCCTCGCCGTGGTTGCCCTGGGGGCCGGTCAGGCCGAACATCCGCTCCTTGATGATCGGGTCGCGACCGTTCCACAGCGCGAGCGCCATGCACAGCTGCTGCTCGACGTCGCTGACGCCGGCCATGCCGTCCTCACCCCAGCGGTACGCGCGCGAGCGTGCATGGTCGTGCGGGAAGTAGTCCCACGCCTCTCCCCCGGCGCTGTAGTCCTCACGCACCGTCCCCCACGCGCGCTCCGAGAGATAGGGGCCCCACTGGTACCACGGTGTCGCCTTCCGCAGTCCGTCCTCGGGATGGCCGAACGACTCCACACGCGTGCGCTCGGCACCTGACATCGACATGCTCCCTCGTTGGCTCGGCTGCCCGCCCCGGACCGGTCCGGCTCCGCGACGGGACGGGTACGAACGTCAGTAGATCGTGCGGAGATGGCAGGCGGGCAGCTGACCAGGAAGTGGACCGTGAACGCCGTGTCACGGGTGCCGAAGGCTACTTCCGGACGGTGAGCCTGACCGGCTTGGACTTCGACCGATGCACGGTGCCGCTGCCGGTGAACGACGCGGTGACCTTGTACCGACCCGGCTTCCTCAGATGAGGGAGCTTGAACGTCGAGCGGCCGTGGCTACGTGGGGACAGCCGGTGGGTGAGCTTCTTGCCGGCTGCATGCACGACCACGGTGCCGGTGACGTTGGTGACGAACCGGCTCGTGACCCTGACCCGTAGCTTGGCCCTCGTTCCCGCGGTGACCTTGGCCTTGGGGAGGACCGCCTTGGTCGTGGACGCGACATGACCGTGACGCGCCAGCGCGATCGGGCCGAGGTTGCGGATCCGACCCGCAGCACTGACGGCGGCTCGCACCACGATCGGCCGGCCGTGTCCGTAGGCCCTCATCCGGAACGGGTCCCCGTCCTCCTTGCCTCCCACCGTGGACAGGATGATCCGGTACGGCTGGTTGCTCGGCACCTCGAGCAGGAAGAACCCGTGCTCGAACCGGGGGTCGTCGGGGGCGCCGCCGTACGTCAGGCTGGACGCCGCGGGCGTGGTGGCGCCGGGACCGCGCGGCCAGGCCTCGACGTTGACGTCGTCCTGCCCGTGGTTGGCCTGGTCGGTCACGATGCCCTCGATCCAGGTCATGCCTGCGGGCGGCACCAGCGCAGCTGCCGTGACCCCTCGGTGTCCCGAGGCGGCGGGCACCAGGGCGGGAGCGGGCGACGCCAGCACGGTCTGAGAGGCCACGATCAACCCAGCGACCGCGGCGAGCGAGACCCCGATGACCGGCTTCCTGGATCTGTGGTCCTTCGACGCTGGGGGGCCACCGTCGCTGGTGGTCTCGGGCGCATCCGGGTCGTTGGCGTCGAACATTGCATCCTCCTCGGTGGGGCGCCATCCACGCTGCGATGGCGGCTTGGGTGTCGCGTGCCACGATTCCGGCGGAGAGCGGTCGCGGTCATCGCTGCCAGCGGCCGACCGTCCCCCCGGCTAGCCGGTAGTGGCACGGGGACGGCGGACACCGGCTCACGAGGGTCGGCAGCCGAGGTCGCCGTTCGGCTGTCACGTTTCAGGGTGCTGTCTCGACTCGGGTAGGAGACACAGTCGAGACGAGAGGTGAGGGTGATGCACGCCTACATCGCAGGGGCACCGGCGCCATCGGGACGGGGTTGATCCGGCAGCTGGTCGAGCGCGGTCATCGGGTGACGGTGAAGGGCCGAACGGGGCTACACCCCCGGGCGCCTCGTGGCCCGATCAGACCAAGGGTCGCCCGCGACAGTCACCATGCGCCACCCCATCTGAGTGGTCGCAAGACCATGGTGCTAGGACCATCGGCCACGTCGCGGAGGCAATCGCTCCCGGCCGGGTGCTAGGACCAACAGCCATCTGTCTACGTGCACGCCGCGCTCTCTACCTTGCGAGCACGGGGGCATCGGGGCGGAGCAGCCCATCGGGGGCAACTCACAACGGGGCAACCGGCCATTGACAGGGCGCAGGGCTTTCTCGGGGATATCGCGGGCTGTGTGTCGCTGCCCAGCACACTCCTGAAGGGGAAACAGTCATGGAAGCATTCACACGGCTCCGGCGGGGCCGTCGGGCCGTCGCCATCGGGGCGGCCGTCCTCGTGGTCGGGACGATCGGTGGCTTTGCCGCCGACGCCGCGACCCCACCGCCGGCACATCTGAACAACACGGTCGGCCTCAAGCAGGTCGGCCCCATCGACGAGACCAACGGGTTCCCGCTCTGGTACAAGGACACCAACAACGTCCGGCTCCAGCTCTGCCTGGACCCCAGCGACGCCAACTGCATCATGGGCGACCTCCCCAACCCGGGGCAGCCCGTGTCGTTCCCCGACAACTTCCCGGACGAGGCCTTCTGGTCGGTCGCGGACGTCAACCTCGACGCCGGAGGCGGCGAGAAGGCCCTGCTCGTCACCGGTGTCGAGGCCGCCTTCGCGCGCCGACGTGCGCACCGGGCCAGCAGATCAGCTTCGGGCGCATCCGGGTCCGGGCCGCGGGCCTGATGGACGGCGCGACGTACAAGGTCACCAACCCGTACGGCGTGGACAACATCCAGGCCGAGGCCGGCGCCGTGAAGGGGATCAACAACACCGAGGACATCGGCGGCCTCGTCGCCGGACGGGACGTTCGACCAGACCCTCGCCGCGAAGGCGGCGCCGTTCCTGAAGTGGCCCACCGGAGCGCCCGTCGGCTACCTCGGCGACCCGACGGTGGACCACGTCGTGACCGGAAGCCCCTACAACACCAACTTCTTCCGGATCGAGGGGCCGGCCGGCTCCTTCACCGGGTCGACGCAGCTGTGCGCGAACGCGGCGTTGGGTGACTCGCCGACCGCCACCGACGACTGCATCGAGTCCGACCTGTTCCAGGTCCAGGGCAAGATCGCCACCCGGGCCGGGGTCGAGGTCACCAAGGCCTACTACTCCAACTCCGGCAACGGGCACATGATCGACCTGTTCGCCTTCTCCGAGCCCGGCCAGAACCTGGTCGTCTCCGGCACCGGCGATTGCGCAGACCAAGATGCGTGAGGACGCCTCGACCGGTCGCTACTACGCCCGCGTGTTCGCCGACGGCGCACCGCCCTCCGACCTCGCGGTCACCAACAAGACCGACGCACCGAACAGTGTCGACCACGTGGCCGCCGCGATGTTCGGCGACAAGGTGCACATCACTCAGCGCGGTCTACAGCAACGACGACCACACGCTGAACGTCAGCTCCGACTCCGGTGACGACAGCGCGACGATGAAGCTCGACGGCTACGCCGCCGTGGCGCCGACGATCGCGAACGGCGTCAGCACCTGGAGCATCCCGAACGTGAACGTCCCGCCGTCCGACGTGCTGGTGACCTCCAACAAGGGCGGGGTCGACTCCGAGGACGTCGTCATCACCGGCGCCGAGGACCCCTCGGCCCAGGTCGTGGCCACCATCACGGGTGACACCAACGCCGTGCAGGTGGGTCAGGCGGTCTCCCTCGACGGACTGGCCTCGACCGGCTCGATCACGAGCTACGCCTGGTCGGTCTCCCCCACCGCAGGGGCGACGCTCACGGGCACCGGTTCGGCACGGACGTTCTCCGCGGCCACCGCCGGTGTGTACACGGTCTCGATGACCGTCACCGGAGCCGGCGCGGGCAACACCTCGACCGACACCTTCAAGATCACCGTCTCCTCCCCGTCCGCGCCGCCAGTGGCCAACGCGGGGCCGGACCAGACCGGCGTCGTGCCGACCTCGACGGTGACCCTGGACGGGACAGGCTCGACGTTCGCCTCCACCTTCGCCTGGACCCAGACCGGTGGGCCGGCGATCACGCTGAACAACGCCAAGACAGCCAACCCGACGTTCGTCGTCCCGGCTGCCTCGACGTCTCAGACGTTCACGTTCAGCCTGAGCATCACCGACGTCAACGGCACTCCCTCGACGGACTCGATGCAGGTCACGACCGACCCGGACGACCTGGTGTTCACCAGCGCCAGCTACAAGCGGGGCGGTGCGGAATGGCGGGTGCGTGGCGACGCGCAGTACTGCTCGGCCAACAACCTGGTCAGCGTCTTCTGGAACAAGCCCGGCGCCTCGCCGGTCCTGCTCGGAACGACGACGCCGACCGCGGCGCTCGGAGTCTGCAGCTTCGACTTCCGGCTCAAGAACGCCCCCGCGGCGCTGCAGCCCACGGCCGCCGGCACCGTCACGGTGCGGTCGGCTCTGGGAGGTGAGCTCCTGAACCGGGCATTCACCCTCCAGTAGCGAGGTCGAACGACCGAGGAGTCCGGCGGTTTCTCCCGACCGCCGGGCTCCTCGCTGTCTGCGTGCAGGACGGACCGCGCGAGGCGGGTACGGCGAGCCGCCGGTGCTCGGTCAGGCGAGGGCCTTGGCCTTCAGAGCCTCGAACTCGGCCTGGTCGATGACCCCGGAGTCCAACAGCGACTTCGCGGTCGCGATCTGGTCCGTCGGGGACGTCCCCTCGCCCGCGACCTGCTTGATGTACTCGGCCTGGGCGGACTGGGCCTGCTGCATCGCCTGCGCCTGACGCTCCGACATGCTCCTGCCGCGCGCGATCAGGTAGATCAGGGCGCCGACCCACGGCACGAAGATCAGCAGGATGGCCCATCCGGCCTTGCCCCAACCGCTGAGGGTGTGGTCGCCGAACATGTCGAAGAGGCAGCGGAACCAGATCATGATCGCCGCGATCCAGATGAAGAACCAGAAGCTCCACAGGAGCACTTCTCCGAAGTCGTTGGTCATTGCGTCCATGGCAGCCTGCTCTCGTCTCAGGGTCATCGGGCCTCGCCCAGACCTCCATGCCGCAGGCTCCCAGATGAACCCGGCGCCGCCGCGGCAGCCGGGCGGCGTGTCGGAAGGGTCGACAGCCTCAGCGGGACCTCCTGACCAGGCCGGTTGCCAGAAGTAGGTAACCGAACCCGTACGTCGGCGGGTGTTCGGCGCACGCTCCTCGGGGATCCTGATGGACGGATCCCCTCGTCCGTCACGCGGCAGCCGCGCGCTGCTCTCGGGTGAGAGCCACGACACGGGGGCCCGCGATACGCGACGGGGGGATCCTCCTCGAGACACCTGGCTCGGACCTGACGCCGACCCTGGCGGTCGGCCATCAAGCACCGGGAGAACCCAGCATGACGACGAGCACCATCGAGCCCCTGGAGCCGACCGAACCCGGCGGCGCGGCCTCCCTGAGCGCGATCGTCCGCGAGAAGGTGGCCTGTCCGGCCTGGTGCCAGGGCGGGCACGGGCGCGACGGCTGGGACACCCACGTCGTGACCGGCCTTCGCTTCCGGAGCCACCAGGGGCCGCTGTTCGGATCACACATCTCCGTCGGCGCCGAGGAGACTCCGGACGGGTTCGAGGCTCCGACGGCCTTCGTGTTCGACCTCGACGGTGCCGAGCTGAGCGCGTCGGCCCTCCGCGACCTGGCCCGCAATGCCAGAGCGGCCGCCGAGTGGTGTGAGGAGAACAGCTAGATCTGCCCGTGGCCTCAGCGGCCGGCCCCGACGGCCGGGCTGCGGACGCGTCTCACCGGGCCGGCGCTTGCGCCTTCTCGGTCAACCGACGTTCGGTGACCCAGGCCGCGATCTTGGCCCGGGACGTGAAGCCGAGCTTGCGCAGGATGTTCTCCACGTGCCCCTGGGCGGTGCGCACGGAGATGAAGAGCCGCTCTGCGATCTCCGGGTTGGACAACCCGTCGGCGACCAGGTCCGCCACCTCCAGCTCCCGCCGGGTCAGCGGGGACGGCTCGACAGGCGCCGGGGTCGGTGTCTCGGCGTGGTCGTCGGCTCCCAGGGCGAAGGCGACCACCTCGTCCAGGCTGAGCTGAGATCCTCGCCGGAACAGCTCACGGAACCGCTCCTTGCTCAGCAGCGTGCGTGCCTGCTGGAGTCCTTCGGAGCGGGACGGCGCGAACGCGAAGGGGTTGCCGGTCTCCGACATCCCGACGACGTCCCAGATGCCCTCCGCCGCCCCCAGCAGGAGCGCCGCTCGTTCCCCACGACCCTCGGCGACCGCGGTGCGACCGAGGGAGTCCAGGCCGACAGCCACGCCCATCCGGTCGCCGAGCTCTCTTTTCAGGACGATGGCCTCACGGAACAGGGCGACGGCGTCGTCGAGGCGACCGGCAGCCAGCTCGTGCTCTCCCAGCCCGGCCACCGCCAGCGCCTTCATGTGGCGCTCCCCGACGTCGTCCGCCCTGGCGATGCACTGCCGATGGCGGTCGGCCCCCTCCCCGTCGTTGCCGGCGAAGCCATGGCAGACCCCGGCCACGAACAGCGCCAGCAGCTCGCCGCGGAGGTCGTGTGCCGCGCGCAGCAAGGCCACCGCCCGGTCAGCCTGGTCTGCCGCCGCGCCCGGGCTTCCGTCCCAGACCGAGACCATGGCGGCGGGCACCAGCAGCACCCCGACGCCTCGGAGGTCGTCGACGGCGTCGACCGCCTCGTTGCCCCGGTCGAGCAGATCCCTCGCGGAGGGTCGGTCGTTCTGCAGCACGGCGAACCGCGCGGCCAACGCCATGGCGCGGCAGCGCTCCTGTGCCGTCCCGGCTCCCGCAGCCAGCTCGAGCTCGAGCCAGTGGCGCGCCTCGTCGAGCAGCCCGCAGGCGGACCAGTACAGGTCCAGCCTGCTCGTCATGACCAAGCCGGCGTCGACACCGTCGGGCGCCTCGGCGAAGTGCTCGAGGGCGGAACGCAGGTTGGCCTGCTCCAGACGCAGCCGCCGAAGCCAGTCGGCCTGGTGCGCTCCGCCCGCCACATCGTCGAACTGGGACACCAGGTCCGCGCACCAGGTGGCGTGTCTCTCCTGCATGCCGTGCAGCTCGCCGTCCTTCTCCGCCCGCTCCAGGCCGAACTCACGAATGTCGGTGAGCATGCGGTAGCGGGTGTGGCCGAGCGCGTCGGGCTCGGCGACGACGATCGACTGGTCGACCAGTGCGCTCAGCAGGTCGAAGATGTCGCCGGCCGGCAGATCGTCGGCAGCGCAGACGGCGGTCGCGGCGCTCCGGTCGTAGCCGGTGAACACCGAGGATCGCGCCCAGAGCCTCTGCTCGTGCGAGGTGCACAGCTGATAGGACCAGTCGATGCAGGCCCGTAGCGACTGGTGCCTCTCGTCGGCGTCGCGATAGCCCAGGTTGAGCACGGACAGTCGCTCGCCGAGGCTCTGGCGGATCTCCTGCGGTGACAGCGCCCGGGTCCGGGCGGCGGCGAGCTCGATGGCCAGGGGCAGCCCGTCCAGGTCGCGGCACAGCGCGGAGACGACCGGTGCGTTCTCCGGAGTCAGCTGGAAGTCGGAGCGTGCCGAGATGGCGCGATCCAGGAACAGGTGGACGGCCTCGTAGTGGCCGATGGTCTCCGGAGTGGCGACGGTCGCCGCGTCGGGAAGGCCGAGCGGGGGTACGACGAGGACGTCCTCGCCACTCAGCCTGAGCGGCCGCCTGCTGGTGAGCAGGAACCGGAGATGGGGACAGGCTCTGCGCAGTCCTTGCACGAGGTCGCTCACTGCGGTGATCAGCTGTTCGCAGTTGTCGAGCACCAGCAGCGCCGTGCGGTCGGCGATGTAGTCGGCGAGGGTGTCCACCTGCCACGGCCCGTCAGCGCCGTACAGCCCGAGCGCCTCTGCCACAGCGGGACTCACCAGGTCGGGTTGGGCAACCGTGGCCAGCGGTACCACCCAACATCCGTCGGGGAAGGTACGTCGCGCAGACTCGGTGATCTGGAGGGCGGCCCGGGTCTTGCCGATCCCGCCGGGCCCGACCAGGGTCACGACGCGGGAAGACGCCAGGTGCGTGTGAACGTCGGCCAGCAGCGACCGACGACCGACGAACGAGGTGTAGAAGGCGGGCGTCTCGATGGGATCACCGTAGTTGAAGTGCCCGCCTGCCCGCCGGATCCGCTGAGTCAGGCGGTCACCGCGAGCGGATCGATGACGTCGGCCGAGTCCTGCGCCTCGCGCCGCGTGGAGGGCGAGCCGAAGAACATCGACCACGAGAGCATCAGTGCGACCAGTGCGGTGAGCACTCCCAGCAGGCCGCCGGGCTGCCGTAGGAAGACCAGCACGTAGCCGGCGTGCGGGATCTGCCGGACGACCTCGCCCACCACGTCGGCGCCGGTCGTGGTACCGGGGTCCGGCGTCAGGTTGGCGTCGCCCTTGGTCCTGATCCGGTCGCCGTTCACGCCGTAGACGCGGTGCGTGACCACTGGTTCCATCCCGGGGGCGGCCTGCACCTTGAACGTGATGACGTCGCCCTGGCGGTAAGACCCGGTGGGCGGTGCGTCGATGAGCAGGTCACCGGGCGGTAGGTCCGGCGTCATGGAGCCGGTACGGACCACGAACGCCCGGTAACCCTGGTGATGGGCCAGAGCAACCACCGCGCCTCCCGCAGCGAAGGTGAGGACCACCGCCGCGAGCAGGAGGCGGGCGGCTGCTTGGCCCCATGCATCAGGCGCCCGGCTGGACGCCGACCTGTGTCGCCACGAGGTCGTAGTCGAGGTCGAGCAGCTGTGCGCCCTGGACGTTCTTGAACTTCTCGCCCGGCTTGAACGAGAACGAGAAGTCCCCGGTGTGACCCGGCTGCAGCGCGTCGGCGACCTTGATCATCTTGGGGAGTGCGCAGAGGGTCGGCGCACCGTTGGTTCCAGGTGTACCGCAGGGGTAGCCGTCGTTCAGGTTCTGACTACCGAACCTCTCGGTGCCGTTGCTGGCGACGTGGACCTCGCCGTAGGTGCCGAGCTGGTTCAGCGCCTTCAGCTTGGTCGCGTTGTTGAACACGACCCAGACGTCCTCGTCGTTCGCGCCGGTGTTGGAGTAGCGCAGCGTCGCGCTCTTCGCCTCGCCGGGCAGCATGTTGGTGAACACGCTGTCGAGGCTGTTGGCCCCCGAGCCGTCGTGGCCCTGGATCTGGATCGAGCCCATGGCGCCGGTGATGTGGTTGTCGGCCTTGGTGTCAGAGAAGTAGGCACCGGTGCCCGCAACTGCGGAGGCGACGAGGCCGCCGGTGAGGGCGACGGTGCCGAGGAACCCGACGACCTTGGTCTTGCGGCTGGTGAGAAGCGCGTGCATGTGGATTCTTTCGTCCTTCTGGTCGTAGCGAGATTCCGTCGCGCGGCGGTGAGTCTTGGGTCCCTGTACGCCTGCGTCAGCGACTCCGAGGTCCACGGAAGGGACCAGTCACCAGGGTCGCCGGAGATGTCCCACGAGACATCCGCCGATCTACGGGGTCGGTTACCCGTTTCCCTGCGCGGTGCGGGAGCCCGGCGGGATCGCGGACCGACACGCGGGGCCGAGGTCGGGTCCATGCCGTCGCGCAGGTGCCTCACGGCGGGCATCGAGGCGGAGCCCCAACGCAAGGGGGCGCCGGGGCTCCGCACGTCGGACGCTAGGGCTGTGTGTCGGCTGTGAGCCTCACCGAATTCGGTGAATGAGACACCGGCGCATCGGGACGGACTCCTGGCGGTGCCCGCCGGCCACGGGGGTTACCGGCGGGCACCCGGCCAGGAGCAACTGGCACGCCGACCCCGCCACGTCTCGGGTGACCGTGGCGGGGTCGGCTCGACCAGGATGTCCGATCAGTCTTGACGGGCCCTGAAAGGAACGCTCCGCCTTGCTGAGAATCGATCGTCGCGTGACACACAGCGACACCCGCCGGAGCATGGGGCAACCGGCGGGCATCTGGCAGCACCCTGCGCGGGGGACACACGGCGCCGCATGCTGCCACGGTACGGCGGCGCTCGCCGGTCGACCACACCCGACATCGAGTTGTGCCCGGAGCGATGCCATCCCGTGTCCCTGGGGGCGACATGGAGGCTGGACCGCAGGGACTCGGCCTCGTGCCTGCCGGCGAGGGCAACCCGCTCGCCCGACCGAGAAGATGTCCCGCGGCTGGGCGGGGCTTGGGGGTTCCGGCCCTGGCCACGGGACACGTCTCCCACGACGCTAGGGCGAGAACCTTGGATATCGCTGGGGCACGAAGCCTGCCCGCAGATGGGTACGTCCCGCCGGCTGCGCGAGCCGGCGGGACGTTGGACCCACCGGTGGCCCTCATCCTTGACCGGCAGGTCTCGACCGGGAGCGTAGGTCGGCCGTTCGCCGACCTCTACGCCTTAACGGGTGCAATCGCCGGCGAGAACCCGCGGGGTGGCGCGGGAGCCGTCTAGTGGTCTGCGCCGACGGCTCGGGCGCAGAGAGGGCACCGTACGTCGGGCGCCTGGAGGGTGAACCGCAGCTCGCCGAAGCGCTGCATGGTGTCCAGGCCGAAGCCGCACGCTGTGGTGCTGGCGCCGGGGAGGTAGGCGTGGCTCTTCCCCACCGGAGCCTGACTGACGGTCCGGTAGCCCGTACGGTGGGCCGCGACCAGGTAGTCGTTCACCGGCCCATCGTCCCACGTCTCAGGTCCCGCGGCTGGACGTCAAAGTCTCGCGCCGGGCGACCTCCCCGAGGGGCACACCTCAAGGGATCGGTCCTCGGCGGCTACTGGAGCCCGGCGCGGACACTGGTGATGCGCTGCGTGTTGAACCCGAGCCAGTGCATCCGCCCGACGTAGCGCGCGTGCTCGACCTTGAGGCAGCGATCCATGATCACCGTCATGCCACCGTCCTCGGCGATCGTCGCACCCTCGACGTTGATGACGCCGAACTGGCACCACAGGGCGTCGGCGCCGACCGCCACGGCGTCGCGGGCGATGTCGGGCAGGGCCTCGGGGGCGCGGAAGACGTTCACGATGTCGATGTGCTCCGGGACGTCGCGCAGGCTCGCGTAGGAGGTCTCGCCGAGGATCTCCGTCTCGCGGGGGTTCACGGGGATGACGTGGTAGCCGTGCCGCTTGAGGTAGTACCCGACGAAGTAGCTGGCCCGCAGCGGGTTGTTGGACAGGCCGACGATCGCGATCGTCCTCGCCGAGTGGAGCACGCGCTGGATCGCCAACGGATCCTGGTACTTCGCGAGGTCGGTCATGCCGTCGTCACCTTCTCCGACGAAGCAGCCACGTGGTCGAGGGCTTGCCCGAGGTCCCACACCAGGTCCTCGACGGACTCCGTGCCGACCGACAGCCGCACGGTCCCCGGCCCGACACCGGCACCTCGCAGCTCCTCCTCGCTGAGCTGGCGGTGGGTCGTGCTGGCCGGATGGATGATGAGGCTCTTGGCGTCGCCGACGTTCGCCAGGTGTGACCACAGGCTGACGCCGCCGATCAGACCGAGCCCGCCGGCACGTCCTCCCGCGCAGTCGAAGGAGAAGACGGCACCCGCACCACGCGGCAGGTACTTCTCCACCAACGGTCCGTACCGGCTGGAGGGAAGGTCCGGATAGGTCACGTTCGACGCCAGCTCGTGTGACTCGAGGAACTCCGCGACGACCCGGGCGTTGCTGACGTGGCGGTCCATCCGCAGCGAGAGCGTCTCGATCCCCTGCAGAAGCAGGAAGGCGTTGAACGGCGAGAGCGCCGCCCCGAGGTCGCGCAGCGTCTCTGCCCGCAGCTTCATCAGGTAGCCGTAGGTCCCGAACGTCTCGTGGAACTGCAGCCCGTGGTACGCCGGGGAGGGGTCCGCGACCACGGGGAACCGCCCGTTGGACCAGTTGAAGGTGCCGGCCTCCACGACCACGCCGCCCATGGTCGTGCCGTGTCCACCCAGGAACTTGGTCGCGGAGTGGATGACGATGTCGGCACCCCACTCGATCGGGCGGCACAGGTACGGCGTCGCGAAGGTGTTGTCGACCACCAGCGGCAGCTCGTGCTCGTGCGCGATCGACGCCAGGACCTCGAGGTCCAGCACGTTCCCACCCGGGTTCCCGATCGTCTCCCCGAAGAACGCCTTCGTGTTCGGCTGGACGGCTCGGCGCCACGCCTCTGTGTCGTCGGGGTCGACCCACGTCACCTCGATGCTCAGCTTGCGCAGGAGGTGCTTGAACTGGTTCACCGTGCCGCCGTAGAGCGCCGAGGACGACACGACGTGGTCGCCGGGCTCGAGCAGGGTGAACAACGCGGCCGCCTGGGCGGCCAGCCCGCTCGCGAACGCCACGGCCCCGGCGCCGCCCTCGAGGCTCGCCACGCGCTCCTCGAAGACCGCGACGGTCGGGTTCATGATGCGCGAGTAGGTGTTGCCGTACTCCTGGAGGTTGAAGTACGCCGCCGCCGACTCCGGGTCCTCGAACACGTAGCTCGTCGTCTGGAAGATCGGTACGGCGCGGGCACCCGTGTTCGGGTCCGGCCGCTGCCCGGCATGGAGCTGGCGGGTCTCGAACCCGAAGGCGTGGTCATCCTCGGCACGAGCGGGCTGGTCGGTCACTGGGGCCTCTTCTGTCGGGTCACTCGACGGCCGCGCCTGCGGCCAGGAACTGGCGGATCAGGGGGATCTGTCGTGCTTCCTCCAGCAGGAAGCAGTCGTGTCCGTACGGCGCGTCGATCACGTGCAGCTCGACGGGCTTCCCCAGGGCGCGCAGGGCGTCGTGGATGGCTTGCGAGGCGACCGGCGGGTAGAGCCAGTCGGAGCTGAACGCGATCAGCAGCGTACGAGCCGCGATGCCTTCCAAGGCGCGCGGCAGCGACCCGTCGCCGTACTGCCGGGCGAGATCGAAGTAGGTCAGCGCCCGTGAGGTGTAGAGGTAGGTGTTGGCGTCGAACCGCCTGACGAACGTCTCGGCCTGGTGGTCGAGGTAGCTCTCGACCTCGAACTCCGGCTCGGTGATCGTGTAGCCGATGTCGTCGGAGCTCTGGAGCCGCCGGCCGAACTTGTCGTCCAGAGCGAGCGCGGACAGGTAGGTGACGTGCCCGACCATGCGGGCCACGCCCATGCCGGAGTCGGGCCGGCGTCCCGTGTCGTAGTAGTGGCCGCCCTGCCAGGCAGGATCGCGCAGGATCGACTCGCGGGCGATCGCGTTCCAGGCCATGCCCTGCGGGTGGAGGGCATGGGTGCTGGCGATCACCACGACGGCGTCGACCTGGTCGGGGAAGAGGATCGCCCACTCCATCGCCTGCATGCCCCCGAGCGAGCCGCCCGCCACCGCGGCCAGCCTCTCGATGCCGAGGGCGTCAAGGAACGCGCGCTGCGTGCGCACCATGTCGGCGACCGTGATCACCGGAAAGTCGGACCCGTAGGCCCGGCCGGTCGTGGGATCGATCGACGACGGCCCCGTCGATCCCTTGCATCCACCGAGCAGGTTCGTCGAGACCACGTGGTAGCGGTCGGTGTCGAAGGCCTTGCCGGGCCCGATCATCCCGTCCCACCAGCCGAGCCCCTTGCCGACCGCACCGTCGCGTTCCTCGGCACCGAACCCGTCCCGGGTGCTCTCGTCGGGAGGGGTCTCGGAGAAGCCGGCCGCGTGGGCGTCGCCACTGAGCGCGTGGCAGACGAGGATGACGTTGTCGCGCTCGGGCGAGAGCTCGCCGTACGTCTCGTAGGCGATGCGGATCGGGTGGAGGTCTCGCCCGCACTCGAGCCTCACCGGATACGGCAGATCGAGATGTTGCGTGGCCACGAAGCCGACGGAGCCGCTGGTGGGCGTCTCGACTGGCGACATGCCAGCGATGCTAACCGTGGTGCTGGTTTCATTGTCCACCAGACCGATTGACAAGACTTCACGACGAGAGGGGCACGCGAGATGACCACGACCGAGAACCCGGTGGCGGACAACGGCGTCAACGTCCAGGCACTGCTCGACGCACGCGATGTGCTCAAGGGCGCGCCCGAGGCGGCCCAGTTCACCTGGCGGGCCTCCTCGAAGTGGCAGCACGGTGTCCACAGCACCACCACGCTCCAGAACTACTTCGGTCTCGGCGAGGAGCAGAGCCACAAGACCGAGACGGTGCTCGACGCCGACCACCCCGAGGTCTTCGCGGCGACGGACAACGCGATCACGCCGATCGAGTACCTGCTCGTCGGGCTGGCGAGCTGCCTCACGGCCGGTGTCGCGTCCGTGGCGCAGAACCGTGGCATCCAGGTGCGCTCGATCGAGTCGACCGTCGAGGGCCACCACGACATCCGCGGGATCCTGGGCGCCGACAGTGATGTCCGCAACGGCTTCAACGACGTCAAGGTGACCTTCAACATCGACGCCGACGCCTCGCCCGAGGACATCGAGGCACTCGTGGCCCAGTCCCAGAAGCGCTCCGCCGTCTTCGACGCCCTGACCAACCCGACCGACGTGACCGTCGAGGTTGTCTGAGGGCTTGCCCCACCGGGGGTCGGTCGAGCGCGTCACCGCGGTCGTCATCGGGGCCGGCCACGCAGGGCTGGCCGCCAGCCACTTCCTCACCGAGCGCTCGATCGACCACGTCGTGCTCGAGCGCGGGGAGGTGGCGAACTCGTGGCGGAACGAACGCTGGGACTCGCTGCGGCTGCTCACCCCGAACGCGCTGAGCAACCTCCCGGGTCGTTCCTACGAGGGACCCGACCCTGACGGCTACATGACGATGAGCGACGTGATCGCGCTCATCGACGGTTTCGCCTCGGACTCGCAGGCCCCGGTCCGCACGGGCACCGACGTCACGTCCCTGCGGCGTACGGACGACGGCTACGCCGTGACGACGAACGCCGGCGAGCTCCGCTGCCGCACCGTGGTCATCGCCACCGGCGCCTGCAACCGGCCGACCGTACCGGCCTTCCGCGACGCGGTTCCTGCGTCGGTCGACCAGCTCACGACGTTCGACTACCGGAGCCCCGAGCAGCTCCCCGACGGCGGCGTGCTCGTCGTGGGCGCGTCGGCGACCGGCGTACAGCTCGCGGCCGAGCTGAGACGCTCCGGGAGGCCGGTGACCCTCTCGGTCGGCGAGCACGTGCGGCTGCCACGCACGTATCGCGGGCACGACGTGCTGTGGTGGATGGATGCGTCGGGTGTGTGGGACGAGCGGTACGACGAGGTCGACGACCTGACCCGCGCCCGACGGCTGCCGTCGCCGCAGCTCGTCGGAACCCCCGAGCGGGCCACGCTCGATCTCAACGCGCTCACCGACAACGGCGTGGAGCTGGTGGGCCGTTGGGGCACCGTCCGGAACGGCCAGGCCGCCTTCTCCGGTGGCCTGCGCAACACGTTCTCGCTCGCCGACCTCAAGATGAGGCGTCTGCTGGGCACCTTCGACGAGTGGGCTCAGCGGCAGGAGGGCGAGTTCGAGCCGACTGAGAGGTACGAGCCGACGCGGGTACCAGAGTCGAAGCGCCTGCAGCTCGACCTGACCAGCGGCGAGATCCGCGCGGTCGTGTGGGCGACCGGCTACCGGCCCGACTATGCCTGGCTCGACCTTCCGGTGCTCGACGAGAAGGGCCAACTGGTCCACGACGGTGGTGTGGTCGACAGCCCCGGGCTCTACGCACTCGGTCTGCCGGTCCTCCGGCGACGCAAGTCCACGTTCATCCACGGCATCGAGGACGACGCACGCGAGGTGATCGACCACCTGGTGGAGTTCCTGGCAGCGCGCCGCTGACGACGCCTCAGGCCGTCGACCGCGTCAGCGTAGTCCGCCGTCGACGTGGATCGTCTGGCCGTCGACGTAACCCGAGCGCATGAGCCAGATCGCTGCCTCGGCGACGTCGTCCAGCTCGCCGTGCCGGCCGACGAACGTCTGCCCCGCTGCACCGGTGAGGAACGCCGACTTCGCCTCGCCCTTGCCGTCCCAGGCGCCGCTGTCGATGATGCCCGGCGCGATCGCGTTGACCCGGACCGGAGCGAGGTTCGCGGCGAGGTGGCGGGCGGCGAAGTCGACCGCACCGTTGGTGATCCCCTTCACGATCGACCCTGGCCCTGGCCGCCAGCCGACGACGCCCGCGAAGAGCGTCAACGAGTCGCGGATCTCGACGTGCTTGGCGACCAGGATCGGGCCGATCACCTTCGCGTCGAACGCGGCGACGATCCGGTCGCGGTCCAGCTCGGTGATCGGGGCGTCGTGCGGGAGCGAGCCGAGGGTCACGACGTGGTCGACCGCGCCGAGCTGCGCGGCGGCGGCGGCGATCGTCGCCTCGTCCGTGAGGTCAATCCGTACGGCGCCCTCGATCGTGCGGGGGTCTCGCGCCCCGACCGTCACGTCCATGCCTGCGTGCCGCGCCCGCGTCGCGATCGCCGCGCCGATGCCTCGGCCTCCGCCGATCACGAGGAGTCTCTGTCCGCTGAGTTCAGTCATGCCGTGACGGTATGCTTTTGATATCGGGTTACTGCAAGGGAACCGGAGGTTGCCGAATGGGCTACAACGTGATGTCTCGCACCTGTCCCTCCCGCGTCGTCCTGCACCGCATCGGTGCCCGGTGGACCGTCTTCGTCCTCAACGCGCTCGAGCACGGGCCGAAGCGCTTCGTCGAGCTCAAGACCCATATTCAGGGCATCACCCCGAAGGTCCTCACCGAGACCCTGCGAACCCTCGAGCACGACGGCCTGATCACCCGCACCGAGTACGACGAGAACCCGCCCCACGTCGAGTACGAGCTCACCGAGCTCGGCCGCTCACTGCTGGAGCCGCTGCGCGCCGTGCGGCGCTGGGCCGAGGCGCACGTTCCGGAGATCCAGGCCGCGAACGCGGCGGCGGCCGCGAAGGAGCGTGTCGGTCGCTGACCTCGCCGCTCGGCGCCGTGCCGGCGGGGCTACTCGACGGTTCCCGTCACCCGTCGATGAGCGGGGTGCCCGGTGCCTGTGCCGACACCGGAGGTAGCTGGCAGGGTAGGGACGCGTAGCCGCGGGCGTCCTCGAAGATGCGCTGCATGCTGGCGTCGACCAGGTGCAGGTCCGCGTCGAACCGGCGGAACTGAGGCACCACGCTGGTGGTGATCCAGCGCCAGCGGTCGTCGTACCGGGTGATCCTCGGCCACGCGCGTGCGCGCAGGGCGGAAGGCATACCCCGGGTGAGCGAGGACAGGTAGAACGACGTGAAGTACGCGAGCTCGTGACGCAGCCCGCGAGTCTCGAAGCTCGAGGCCGCTCCGAGCGAGATCAGGCGGGCGAAGGTGCACGAGAGGTGGTCGAAGTAGGGCTGCACCAGGGCGCGCTGTTCGTGCTCGAGCAGCTGGACGTTCCCGTTCCAGATGAGGTCGGTGGCCGCTCGCTTGTGCTCCGCCGAGGCCGCGCGATCATCGAGCACCCGACGGCCCTCGTCGATGGCCTCGAAGCCGGCGAGGACCGGTCGATAGGCGGGCAGGTCGCGAAGGAGAGTGCGGAGGCGTTCCATCCCGTTGTCGGTGCTGAGGTAGGCGACGTGGACCCAGAAGATGTCGTTGAAGATGGCGTTGTTGGTGGTGCGGATGGTGTGCACGTCCTGCAGCAGCAGTCGCCTTCGGCCCAGGCTGTGCGGGATGTCGACGTAGCCGGTGGGGTCCGCGTCGAGCCGGAGGGGGAAGAGGGCCAGTCGGACGTGGTGCGACGCGATGGCGGCCATCCCGGCCCACTTCAGGCACGCGGGCAGAACCTGGTAGAGCCAGGCGTAGCGCGAGGAGATCTCCACGTTGCGGTGAAATGCGCACGCCTGGTCGGTCAAGAGGCCCTCCCCCAGGGCCTGCCATCCCGCGACCGTGTCTGGCGCCTCGCTCGCTGGTACCAGGTCGACCGGATGTGGGATCCGCTCGAACGGCGCGATGGGCGGAGCAACGGAAGGGCACCGACGTGCGGGCTCCGTCACCCGGCCCGACCCTGCCGAGGATGACACCCTCGTACGCTACTCACCCGCCGTGGGGGATCCCCTCGGGCAAAGGCCGGAACGGCGCAGCCCTCACCTCGATGAGGGCTGCGCCGATGCGTTGGCTAGTCGGTCCGGCGGTCGGTGGTGCGTCGGCTGCGGGTGCGGGCCGCATGACGTCCGAGGCGGCGCTGCTCGGCGTCGGTGACTCGGCTGGCGATCAGTTCACGGGCAACACGGTGGGGCATCTGCGTCAAGGGCGCTCCTCAGGTGGGTTCTCTCGGTGGTGCGGGTGGTGCCGGCGGCGTCGGACTTTGCCGGCTGGTGCGGTCGGTGACACCTCGAGAGGCTCACCCGATAACCGCGGAAATGTAGGTGAATTGCGATCGGATCGGTCTCGTGATATCGTGGTTATTGGACCTTTCTTTTCGGTTATCCGTATTGTGCGGACAAACGCAAGAACATACCGAACTTTCTTCTTCCCGTCCACCCCTATCGCGAGTGGACCGTCAGTGTGCCTTCGATCGTCCGGCCCCCGCCGCACCGGGGCGCAGTCCCTCGACGTGGCGACACAACCTCACCAATAAAGGTGTAACGGCGTGTGCGAAGGCCGACCTACGTTGGGGACAGGCCTCGGCATCGCGCGCCACGGCCTAGCGCCCAGTAGCTCGGCTGGCGCGACATCGGTCGGGCGGTGGGCGCGACCAGCAAGGGGCTGCGTCTCGCCCCCCCACGTGCGGGGCGCAGCCACCGGCTGTCAGGCTGCGAGCTCGTGGCAGGAATGGGTGGTGCACTGCCCAAGCTCGGGGCTCCCGGTGCCGGCAGAACTCAGGCGATCGATCACTCCCCGAAGGTGGTCGAGGGCCACTGCCACTTGAACTCCCGCGGGACCTTCGAGAGCGTCGGTGGCGGGTCCTGATGTCCGTGGCCGATCGAGGTGAGGTACTGCCGTGACACGCACCAGTAACGCTCCGGCCCGTCGGGTGTTGCGAACGCCATCGGGGTGCCGTGCTGGTCGGTGGTGACGGCTTGGCCGTCGTCCTCCTTGCACGCGTTCTCGACCTTGTCGAAGAGGTTGAACTCCCCCGACTGGGGCTCGGGCCGCTGCTGCTGGGGCTGGAGGCTCGACACGACGAGGACCGCGCCGTACGCGACGAGGATGAGGGCAAGGATCCCTACTGCCGTGATCAGGCCGCGCGATCCCTTCGGCTCGCGGCCCAGGACCTCCTTGTCGCCGTGAGGTACGACGTACGAAGGTTCGCCGGGTGACGGCACGGCCGACCCGCAGTACCTGCACCTCAGGGCCGCCGCCTCGATGCGTTCGGCACAGGACGGGCAGACCTTCGTGTCGGAAGGCACCACCCAAGCTCCCCACCTGTGCGTCCAGGTCGGCAGGCTGACCTGCCGACCTCACTCCCCGAGACGATCCATCGTCGCTCACCCGGCGATGAGCGAGCAAGTGTCAGGATCCCACCGTGGAGGCAGACCTGGTTTCGCGAGCGACGGCCGCGGCACGAGCAGTTGCCGTCGAGCAGCACCTGCCGGTTGACCACGTAGTCGTGATCCACAACTCGAACACGCTCGCTCTTCGACTGCTGCCGTGTGACGTGTTCGCGCGAGTCGCGAGGAAGGGTCACGAGGTTGCGGCGCTGGAGGTCGCGCTGGCCCTGCGACTCGCGCGGCCCGCGAGCCCCGTCGCGTCGCTCGAGCCTCGGGTTGAACCGCGGGTCTACGAACGCGATGGCTTCGCTGTGACGCTGTGGACCTACTACGAGGCTGCGTCCGGTCACCCGCCGTCACCCAGGGCTTATGCAGAGGTGCTCCATCGCCTCCACACCCGCATGCGGCCCGTCGAGATCGCCACCCCACACTTCCTGGATCGAGTCTCCGCAGCGGAACGACTGGTCACGCATCCGCACGAAACCCCGGCGCTCGCGGAAGCCGACCGGCGCCTCCTCCTCGATTCGCTGCAGAGCGCTCGGGAGCGGATTCGCAGCCGCGGCGCCGTGCACCAGCTGCTGCACGGCGAACCGCATCCGGGCAACCTCCTCAACACCCGTGACGGCCTGCTCTTCATCGACCTCGAAACGTGCTGTCGTGGACCCATCGAGTTCGATGTTGCGCACGCCCCTGAGGAGGTCAGCGCGCACTATCCCGATGTCGATCAGGTTCTGCTCGCGGAATGTCGGCGGCTTGTTCTGGTGATGGTCGCTGCCTGGCGCTGGGACAGCCGCGACGAATATCCCCACGGCCACCAGCACGGCCGAGCCATCCTCGAGCGCCTTCGCCAGGGTCCGCCGTGGCCCGCGCTCGATGGTGTCGCAGCCGGGTAGGTGCGGCACACGACATCAGCTGGCCGCGGCCGGATCGTCTGTCGGCGCCCGGTCAGGACGACGGATTCTCGCGACGCTCCCGCGGCTGGGCCGGGAACGTCTGGGTGTCGTCGTCGGGTGAGACTTCGGTGGGCGGGGTGATGGACGGGGAGCGAGACGGTGTGGTGGGTCGAGCTGCAGGGCCGGCGGGCCTCCCGAGGTACGGCGCCCGTGGTCGCACAGGACGCCCGAGCTGGAGCTGACGCCGTACTCGTTGTTCCAGGTCCATCTCACGAAGCAGGCGCCGGACTGTTGAGAGCGCCACGACGTTGAGCTCGCGCAGCTCGGGAGTGAGCTCGACCGTGAGCAGGTCCTCGAGCCGAGCCCGCGCCTCCTTGAGTCCGTCGAGCGCGGTTTGGAGCTCGAGGGCGTCCTCGGTGCTCAACGTCGCCGCCGGACTGGCGTCGTTGCGGACGAGCTGGCCGAAAGCGTCGATACCAGCGGCCATCTCCTGGAACGTCTGGGCGAGCCCCAGGAGCAGGTCGGTCACGACCCCGTCGGGATTGAAACCTTGGTCGGAGGTGGCATCCACCAGCGCGCGGAACATCGACCGAATGGCGACCGAGCAGTGCTCCAGCGCCTCGAGTCCCTGGCGCAGGCCCGGCCCGAGATCGGGAGTGCGAACGGCGCGTACGTTGAGCCGGCGGCCTTCCTCGGCGTGAGCCAGCGCGGAGCCCGCTCGCGGTACGTCGACATGGGTGATCCGACGCGCCTCTTCGAGCCACTGCCGAGATGCCGGCGCGATCTCGCCACCCTTCCCGACCAGCTCCGAGAGTTCCGCTGCGGCATGGCTGACCAGCTCGCTGATCGAATCGGCCAGCCCGTCGATGGCCGTGGCCGCCGAGGCGGTGGCGACCTTGGGAGGGAAGAGCAGGTTGGTCGCGACCCCGACCCCGGCGCCCACCAGCGTCTCCACGATCCGCTGCCAGGCCACCGACCCCGTCCCGAGCGTTCCCACGCCGAGCACGAGCATCGCACTGATCGGCACCTCGATCAGGTTGTCCCGCAGCCGCAACGCCTGCCCGACCGCCATCGAGACGAAGATGAGCAGGCCCAGGCTCCACCACTCCAGCGGCACCACGGACGCGAAGACAACCGCCAGGGTGACCCCGGTGACGACCGCCAGCACCCGGTCCACGCCGCTGGCCAGCAGCGAGACCGGCGTGACCTGCACGACCAGCATCGCGGTCAGTGCCGCGAGCAGTGGCTGGGTGCCCGGGAACAGCAACTTCCCCACGACGTACCCCGCAACCGCGGCGACCGTGATCCGCATCGACCAGGAGAGGCCGACTCGCCATCCACCTCGGAACAGGGTCAGCTGGCGGCTGAGCCTACGTAGCCAGAGCTCGCGCACGATCCATCATGAGCGCAAGGCGATCTCGGCCCCAACACGTGTCCGCCAACGGCGCGTCGATCTGCCGACGCAGCACCTGTCGGGCGACGGAGACGTCATCCTCCAGGCGCGACCACTCGTGCCACCCGCCCCTCGAACCACGCATCGGCCGAGGCAGGCCGAAACCCGATTCCCTGGTAGAGGGCCGCGGCCGCGTCGGACCCGTAGCCGATCTTGATCCGCTCGGCACCGCGTTGCACGAGACGGTCGATCCCCGCTGTGAGCATCGCTCGCGCCAGGCCGCGCCTGGCGTACTCATCCTCGACCCTGACCGGCTCGATCAACCCCACCTTGGTCACCGGGTCGAACCAGTACAGCGAGTATCCGGCCGGCTGGCCCTCGACGGTCTCCACGGCCAGGTCCAGACTCGGGCTGTAGAGCGAGCAACGCCTCAGGCGTTCCTCGACCCTGTCGCCGCTCCGGCGCCGCATCGGGTGTGGCGTGCCCCGACGCTCGGTCCGGTCGGTCAGGACGAAGCCCTCCCCCGGTGACAGCACCGCCGGTCGCTCGGCCGCGTTCATCCACGCGATGCCGTACTCCTGACCCGCGACCAGGCCCGAGGCTTCGACGAGATCTCGGAGTCCTCGCTGGTTGCTGCGGACCGGCACCTCGATGTCACCAGCCGCGTGTTCGCGGATCTGCCCGACGGCCGCCGCCCAGACCACATCCATCCCGGGAGGTCCAGCACGCGGCACGCTGATCGGGTCACACTGCCACGAGTCCTCGCCCCAGCACGTGAGGAGAACACCTGCGACCGGCCCGTGGTCGTCGTACCAGAAGACCTGCTCCAGCGAGTCGGACGGCCGCGCCGTCCGCGACCACCACTGCACGTCCGCGGCCTCCCAGAGGCCAGCCAACGGATCAGCGAGTCGAACGCGCTGCAGCAGCCGCGTGGCCAGCGCCAACGCCTCTTCCCCTGTCGCCCTGATCTCCTTCACCGACACCTGGGTCTCCTGTTCGTGTCACGCGTCCACTTTGCTCACTGTCGTCCGCCGCGGCAACGAACGCCGCCACACCTCGAGATCAGGAGAGGTGGCTCACCCCGGGCTGGGCCACCAGTGCAGGCTGCGGCCGTGCTGGTGCGTGTGACCGACGGCCTGCCCGTCGACGGCGAGGACGTAGCGTCCGGGCGGCGGCTCGGGTCCGCTCGCGGTGACAGCCGGGAGCGCGCGCGGGCGCTCGTTGCTGACCCAGTGCAGGCGCTGATCGGCCAGCAGGTCGCGCATCAGGTCGGCGAACCGTTCCCGCCCGGGCACGTCGAGGTAGGCGATCACCGCGGAGTGGAACACGAGCAGCCTGCCATCGTCGGGCAACGCGGCCAGCGCCTCGACCACCAGGTCGGGCAGCTCCCGCAGCAGATCGCCCCGCCGGAGGACGGGCGGGTCGTGGCGAGCGATGTCCAACGCCTCCTCGAGGCGTACCCGGCGGTCCTCGTGCTCCGGCCAGACCAACGTCAGCAGCCAGCGGCAGGTCTCCGGGTCTGCGGCGTCCAGGGGATTCAGATCGATGCCGCCTCGCCATCCGACATCTGGAACGTCGTCCGGGAGCGTTGCCGGACCCGAGACGTCCGCGCGCAGGGTCGGGGCCGCCGAGCCGGCCGCCACGGTGCCATGGTCGGTGGTCCACGAGTAGGACCACCGGTCGGGATACAGGCAGAGTCCCGCGCTCGCGCCGACCTCGAGCAGGCCGACCGGCCCCTCACCCGGCACGCATGCGAAGGCCGGCAACAGCGTCGCCAGCCTGCCGACCTCGTTGGTCTGCGTGGTGCGCTCCAGGATCGTGGCGCGGATCCGGCCGTTGTCACCCACCAGGGCCTCGCGGAGGTCGTCGTACGGCGCGGGGGCGACGAGGCCGTGCCAGCGGGCGGCGGCGAAAACCAGGTTCGGCTGGCGCTTGGGCTCTGGGAGCTGGGCCAGCCAGTGCTGCACCTCGGGGTCGTCGGCGACCCCGAGTGCCCACTCCTCGAAGCAGGGAGAGTTGCCGGCTGCATAGACCGCGAAGTTGCGATAGGTCGTCTGCACGTCACCGAGCACCTGCATGCCGGCAGTCAAGCACCCTGGCGGATCGTTCGGAGCCCTCACGGGCCGGCGACGGACATCTCCGTTTTACCCTCGCGCCCGGCGTCCGGTGCTTAGGGTGACGCACGTGACGACAGCCTCGACGATGCCCACGCGCACCCCTGCGCGTGCGAGTACTCCGAGCAGCCTGCGTCCCCTCCTGACGACGCTGATGTTCGCCGGGACGGCGTTCTTCGGTGCCGGCATGTTGTTCCTCGTCCAACCGATGATCGCCCGCCTGCTGCTCCCGTCGTACGGCGGTTCGGCGACGGTGTGGAGTACGAGCAGCCTCTTCTTCCAGGTGGTGCTGCTCCTCGGCTATGTGTACACCGACAGGACCACCCGCCTGGGGCCTCGACGCCAGCGCCGAGTGCACTGGGTTGTTCTGCTTCTGCCACTGCTGGTGCTGCCGCTGGCCGTTCCGACGGACGCGTCACCTCCCGTAGGCACGTCACCGGTGCTGTGGCTGCTGCGCACGTTGGCAGTCGTCGTCGGTGTGCCGTTCCTCGTGCTTGCGACGACCGGTCCCCTGTTGCAGAAGCGGTACTCCTGGCTCGGTTTCAGCCGCTCCTCGGACCCCTACTTCCTGTTCGCAGCCAGCAATCTCGGGAGCTTCGTCGGCCTCCTGGCATACCCGTTCCTGATCGAGCCGTTCTTCAGTCTCGACCAGCAGGAGCGACTGTGGTCGATCGGCTTCGGCGTGTTCATCGTGCTCACGGCATGCTGTCTGCTGCTTCCCGGCGCTCCTCGCCCCCCAGAGGTCGATGCGGCGGAGGCGACTGAGGCGACCACCGATCCCGCGTCGGAGGTCGCCGACGCAGAGCGTCTCCCGGTGTCCCGGGTCCTGAAGTGGACCGCGCTCGCGTTCCTCCCGTCGGCCCTGATGCTCGCGGTGACGTCGCACATCACCACGGACATCGCCGCGATCCCGCTGTTGTGGGTGCTCCCTCTGGCGATCTACCTCGCCACCTTCGTCGGAGCGTTCGCGCGCACCTCACGCCGACCGCCGGTGCTCGTGACCCGGATCGCCGTCGTACTGGCTGCGATCGCCTCGTTCTCCGCCTTGGTGAACGTCGTCCACCAACCGGTGTGGTTCGCGATCACCATCCAGATGGTGATGCTGGCGCTGGTCGCCTTCGCCGCGCACTCGCGCTTGGCGGCGGATCGTCCCCGGCCTGCCCGCCTGACCACGTTCTACCTGGTCGTAGCCGTCGGTGGTGCGCTGGGTGGCCTGCTCAACGGCGTGATCGCACCGCTGTTGTTCGACCGGGTGCTCGAGTACCCCCTCCTGATCGTGACGGTCCCGCTGCTCATGCTGGGCCTGGATCGCGATGGCCGTTCCACCGAGGAGGAGCGGCGTCGACGACGGATCCGGCTGCTCCTGGTGGCCGTCCTCCTCCTGGTCCCGGCAGCGGGGCTCGCCGTGGCCGTGCACGGGGCGCCGACGCCGTCCCTCATCCTCGCGCTGGTCGGCTGCTCGGCCCTGGTGTGGTCGCTCACCCGTTCGCCACGCCTGCTCTGCGCGGTTCTGGTGGCGTCGCAGCTGGCACTCATCGTCAGCTCCAACGTCGGCGTCATCGACCGGCGCCGTACGTTCTACGGGAGCCTGTCGGTGAAGGCGACCTCGGACCAGCACCTCCTCTACGACGGGACGACCCTGCACGGGACTCAGTTCCTGGACTCACGGTCCACCGTGCCGACCTCCTACTACGCCCGATCCGGCCCGCTCGGCGACGTCTTCCGGTCGCGGAGCTTCCACGACGTCGCCGTCGTAGGACTCGGAGCCGGCACCGTGGCGGCGTACGGCGAGCCCGGTCAGGCAATGACGTTCTTCGAGATCAACCCGGCCGTGGTGAGCGTCGCGCGCGATCCGCACCTGTTCACCTACCTGAGCGACTCGCCTGCGGACGTCAAGGTCGTGACCGAGGACGGCCGGTTGGGGCTCCAGTCCACGCCCGCGGCGAGTCAGGACCTGATCATCCTGGACGCCTTCAGCTCCGACTCGATCCCGGTGCACCTGCTGACGCAGGAGGCGGTCAAGATGTACGCCGCCCGGCTGCGCCCCGGTGGTCTGCTCGCCTTCCACATCAGCAACAACACCTTCGACCTGCAGCCCGTCCTCCGCGCCGATGCCGACGCACTCGGCTGGGTCGGCCTGGTGGGCGGTGGCGGAGTGAACAGTGCCGGAGCGACGCCCAGCACGTGGGTCGTGCTCGCTCCCACGGTGGCAGACCTTCGAGGACTCGACACCCGTCCGGAATGGCGCCCCCTGCCTTCGCGCTCGGTCGCCTGGAGCGACGACTACTCCTCCGTGCTCCGCGTGCTGCGCTAGGTCGATCGCTCGCGGCTCGGGGATCCAAGCTGACTCATCGGATGTCGGGGCAGGGCCCTACTGCTGGTCCGGGGGGGTCTGGAGCATGGTGACCAGCTCCTGCTCGGTGAAGCTCGGGCTGGACATCTCGACGTACTGGCCGTGGAAGAACCGCGAGTCCTGGATCCAGACCGCAGAGCGTGCCTGTCTGGGGATCCTGGCCCGACCACGCCTTCTCGATGTCGAACGGGTTCGGCACCGGCGTGGCGTCGGCGGGCGGCGCGGCAGCACCGATCCGACAGACGACGTAGCGCGGCGCTTGGTTCGCTGGGCGCTGGACGCGGAACGTGCGGCCGGCGAACTCGAACGACGTGGTGACCATCCGGACGTGGCCGTTCGCGGTCGGCGCACTCGGTCCCGCCCCGAACGAACCGTGGACGTCCTCGGGCACGGTCTGGGTGGCCTGCGGCGGAGCCGGAGTCGCGGTCGACGTGCCGCCACCCCCCAGCTGGGGCAGCACGATCAGGGCCGCGGCCGCGGCCGCGGCGGGAACGGCAGTCCAGGTCGCCACGGCGCGGCGCGGGGCCGGCACCCGGCCGGCGTAGGTCAGCCCCTGGCTCTCGTCGCGGAAGCCGGCTTCGAGCTCGCGGATCAGGTCGTCATCGGTGAGCATCAATGTTCTCCTTGTCGGAGGTCTCGGTGGTGAGCGCGCGCCGCAGACTGGCGAGCGCGCGTGAGGTCTGTGACTTGACGGTCCCGGCCGTGATGCCGAGCGTCCTCGCCGTCTCCTCGACCGAGAGGTCGTCGAAGTAGCGGAGCACCAGGACCGCCCGCTGGCCCCGGGGCAGCTCGCGGGCGGCCCGCATCAGCAGGTCGCGGTCGAGCCGGCTGTCGTAGGAGGCACCGTCGTGGGTCGCCAGCGGTACGTCATGTTCCAGCGGGGCCTCGCTCGGTCGGCGGCCCAGGCTGCGCCACCGGTCCTTGGCCAGGTTGGCCACCGTCGTCCGCGCGTACGCCTCGGGGGACCGCCGGGCCGAGCGCCACCGGCGCGCGGTCCGCAGCAGCGCAGACTGGACGACGTCCTCCGCGTGGCCGGTGTCGCCGGTCAGGAGATAGGCCGTCCGGAGCAGCCGGTCCGAGCTCGCGGCGACGAACGCCTCGAACTCCTGTCGGTCCCGACCACCGATCACGTGTGTGTTCCTGATGTGCTCGTCACACCACCTAGAACTCCGGTAGAGGCGATCAGGTTGTCACAGCGATGAAAGCAGCGCGGGCCAGACAGTCTGAACCAGTCTGACTCCCCCTTGGTCACGGCCGCCTCGCGTCCGTTGGGCTCTAGGGTCGCAGCATGCCTGAGTTCACCTGGCTCCCCGCCAACCAAGCAGCGGCCGAGGACGTCGAGGCGGTGTTCGCCACGGGGGGCGCCCGCACGTGCCGTTGCCAGGCTCTGAAGGTGCCGGGCTGGATCTGGCGTGACACCACCCAGGAGCAGAGAGACGCCGCGCTGCTTGAGCAGACCGCCTGCGGCACCACCGGACCGACGTCTGGGCTGATCGGGTACGTCGACGGCGAGGCGGCCGGCTGGGTGGCGATCGAGCAGAGGGAGAACTACCCAAGGCTGTGGAGCCGGAAGCAGGCCTGGATGCGGATGGACCCCGATCTGGAGGGGGTCTGGTCAGTCACCTGCTTCGTCGTGCGCAAGGGCCGGCGGCAGTCGGGACTGACCTACGAGCTCGCCGCTGCCACCGTCGAGTACGGCCAGCAGGTCGGCGCCCGCGTCCTGGAGGGGTACCCCGATCGAGCCGCCGCCAGGCAAGTCCGTGATCTGGGACGAAGCGTCGGTCGGGTTGGTGCAGGTCTTCCTCGAGGCCGGCTACGAGGTGGTGGCCTCGCCCTACCCTGCGGCGGCGCGTCGTGCGGCGAGGACTCGCTGACCCCTTGTGACCGCGCCAACGTGGGCAGCGGACGCCAGCCTGTGACAGGACCGGCGCGAGCGTGCAGGTAGACCTTCCGACGCACCGCGTGTCTGGCCCGGGAACGGGCCTGCGCGCCATCGGTGGTGCCACATAGGGTCGACGGGTGACCCGACCTGTCGACGTTCGAACCGATCAGTACGTCGAGGACGTTGTCGTCCTCGACCCGCTCGCCGCTACCTCCGCGGGTATCCCCGGCTACGACGACCGGCTGCCCGACCTCTCTCCTGCTGGCCACGACGCCCGGGAGGAGCTCAGCCGCCGGGCGCTCGCCGAGGTGGCTGCGATCGAGCCCACCGACGAGCGGGAGCGGATCGCCAAGGAGGCGTTCGTGGAGCGGGTCGGCCTCGAGCTCGAGAGGGCCGAGTCCGGCTTCGGGCGATCTGCGTTCTCCGTGATCAGTAGTGCCGTCCATGAGGTGCGAGAGGTGTTCGACCTGATGCCGACTGCATCCGAGGACGACTGGCGGACGATCGGCGACCGACTTGCTGCAGTGCCGGCCGCACTGGAGGGCTACCGCGAGACGCTCGAGGTCGAGGCGGCGGCCGGTCGGGTCTCGGCGCGCCGGCAGTACGTCGAGGTGGCCGGCCAGATCCGCGGCTGGACCGGTCAGGTGGGCGCTGCGGGCGACTACTTCGGCAACCTGGTCGCGGCGGCTCCCGACGCACTGCGTGAGCGGCTGACCGAGGTCGCGGCACGGGCCTCGGCGTCGTACGCCGACTTCGGACGGTTCGTCGAATCCGACCTGGCCCCGCGAGGCCGTGAGACCGACGGGGTCGGCCGCGACCGCTATGCGCTCGAGTCGCGTTACTTCCTCGGTGCCGCGGTCGACCTCGAGGAGACCTACCGGTGGGGTTGGGAGGAGCTCCTGCGGATCGAGGACGACATGCGGCAGACCGCGCAGCGCATCGTCCCCGGCGGTTCGGTCGACGACGCGGTGGAGGCGCTCGACCTCGATCCGGCGCGCAACTGCGGCAGCCGGGAGGCGTTCGAGGCCTGGATGCAGGACGAGGCGGACTCCATCCTGGCCAGTTTCGACGGGGTGCACTTCGACATCGCCGACCCGATCCGGACCATCGCCTGCAAGGTGGCGCCGATCAACGACGGCGGTGCCTGGTACACGCCACCGTCCGAGGACTTCTCTCGCCCCGGCACCATGTGGTTCTCGTTCACCGACGACCAAGAGCTGTACTCGACCTGGCGCGAGACGACCACGGTGTTCCACGAGGGCGTGCCGGGGCATCACCTCCAGTGCGCGCAGGTCGTCCACCGGGCAGACCTGCTCAACCGTTGGCAGCGGCTGCTGGGCTGGGTCAGCGGCCACGGCGAGGGTTGGGCGCTCTACTCCGAACGACTCATGGACGACCTGGGGTACTTCGACGACCCGGGCGATCGGCTCGGCTTCCTCGACATGCAAGGGTTCCGGGCGGCGCGGGTGATCGTCGACATCGGCGTCCACCTCGGACTGACGATTCCGGCCGACAACCCCTACCGCTGGCGGCCCGGAGAGGTCTGGGACGCCGAGAAGGTGCTCGAGTTCATGCGCGCGCACTCGCGGATGGAGGACGGCCAGGTCGGGTTCGAGGTGAACCGCTACCTCGGCTGGCCGGGTCAGGCCCCGTCGTACAAGGTCGGGGAACGGATCTGGCTGGAAGCCCGTGACCAGGTGAGGGCGAACAAGGGCCAGGAGTTCGACCTCAAGGAGTTCCACACCGCCGCCCTCAACCTGGGCTCGATCGGGCTCGACCCGCTGAAGGCAGCGCTCCTCCGATTGTGAAGTCGCTCCTACGCCGGCGCACGACGCGCGCATCTGACGCGAGCCGTGCAGTTCGCAACCCCGTCATTCCCCGGGTGCGCATCGCCGAGTCGGTGGACTCCCGGCCGGTACCCGCGGGTGATGGCGGGGAAGGTGGAACAGCTGCTGGGAGGCAGTCTCGGCGTTGACCCGTCGGAGATCAGCGTCGCCACTGGCTGGTCGGTGGCGCCGGGCGAACAGTCCCCGATTCTGGTTTCCAGTCGACCGCATCGCGCCACACTTCGAAGCGAGCGCCAGGTTCGGGTCATCGCGCCGCCCGGTGATACCGGGCCTGTCGGGGGTGCCACTGGTAGCCGTCGGTTGAGTCGTACCGAGGCACGGCGTGGCCAGTCTTGATCTGGCGGAGCCCGCAGTCCACGCTTCCCCATCCCACATAGCGCAGCAGCCGCCCGTAGTGGTCGCGGTCCATGACGCTGCTCGGGTTGCTCAGGGTCAGGTGGTAGCGGTGATCCCACACGCACCTCTGGAGGGCCAGCGTGGCTCGCCAGCCGGGGTTGTGGGTTCCGACCGTCTTTTCGGGTGCGTTGATCCCAATCAGGCGCACGTACTCGCCATTCGGCAGTCGGATCGTGTCGCCGTCCACCACGTAGTACAGCCGGGTGTGCGTCGTCGTCGTGGCGGCGTCCGCCGGGGCGGCGGTCAGGGCTACGGGCACGGCGATGGCGGCCGCGGCAATCGCGGCCAGTGTCACTCGCTTCAGGATCGGCCACTCGCGTTTCCGGCGGCCAGCAAGACGGCTCTTAGTTGCGAGACTGATGAAGTTGCGCACTGGGATTCTCCTGGTAGGGGTCTGTCCAGGATCCCCAGATCCGGTTGGATGCACACCCGCTGACGTACGGGTTCGGATACCTGCCCTGTGAACGGCGACGAGCCAGCTCTGGGGCCTCCCCACTCGTTCGTCGGCCAGCCCCCAGACATACAGGTAATCAAACCCGTCAGTCAGACGATGCCCCCTCCGCCGCCGCTTGGCGATGCTAGGGCTCCCAAACAGAGAAAGCGCCCCAGAGCCGGGGTCGAGCCGCCAGTCCGCTGGTGGCGCAGTGATGTACCGGCAGCCGGAGTGCGACGGAGATTGGACAAGATGACTCTCATTCGGAAGTCCTTCGGGCGTGGGCCGCTTCGCGGCACCCTGTCGCGACGCGGCCTCGGCGCAAGCGTGGGGGGTCGCTTCTGGCGACTCCAAGGCAGCCCTTCGGGGCGACCACGCGTCACTTTGAGGCTTCCCGGCACAGGGCTGTCATTCAGGCGCGCCTTGGGCAGGCACAAGTGATGGCCGCAGCCGCCGCCGGCATCATCGTGCTCGCATCCCTGCTGACGTTGGTATCGATGACTGTGGTCAAGCGTCGTGGGCGCGCCAGAGAGGCGCGTACCACGGTGACAATGGACGGAACCGAAGTCAGGCTCCCGGACGCCGTATGGGCAGTTGCAGCCGCAGTTGGTGCTGATCGGGTCACCCACGCACTAACCAGCGAGAACCTACGCAGTGCCCCAGAGGCGGCCAACACCGTTGTCGCGTTGGTGGACGGGCTCAGTCCGACGGAGCGGGCCGATATGGAGGTTCGGCTTCAACGGATGCGTGAGGCTCGAGCCGAACGCGAATTGTGGAACCTCCAGGTCGAGTCGATTCCAGCCGCTGCGGCTGCAGGCACACTCGACGCGCTGATCCTCGCGGCCGGAGAGAACTCCGACTGGGTCACGCACCTTCTCGATCAGGCGGTCAACTCGGTGGACCTCTCTCACTTGGCGGTAGGTGAGTTGCTGTCCAAGACAACCCACCACACGCTGTCGTTGGCCACTCCGGGCCTGTTCGACCATGTCGTGGGCGGCGTGGAATCTGTCGTAGGTAGCGGGATCGATTCCGCCGTCGAGGCCTCAATCGATGGAGTGGGGCACGTCCTTGGTGCCATCGCGGACTCGCACGTCCCTGTCATCACGCTGTTTCGCGCCGCACAAAGGGCGTCGAGGTCTTCCGCGGCCGGACTCGACTCGGGACGCGTCGGGGAGAACCTTGCTCTGGACGCTGGACTCGGCGGAGGTGGCCTGGTCGCAGGCGCACTCGTCGGCACAGCCATCCTTCCGGGCGTCGGAACGGTGATCGGGGGCTTAGTCGGCAGTCTCATCGGCAAGACCTCGGCGACGTACGTCAAGCAACGCCACTTGCGCGAAGCCGCGGCCGGAGCCCAGGATCGGATGGAGAGACTCGGCGGTTCGGTGGGTCACCAACGGTGGCTGAGTATCGCCGAGCGGCAACTGGCGGTCGTCGCAGAACTGAACCAGTCCCGGAACGCACTCCTGGCCGCCGCCAAGCAGGCGCGTCACGGCCTCGTGCGGCCTCTGACGCACTACATCCTCAAGGCCAGCGCCGAAGCCGGTCTGCCGGACATCGCTCAGTTGGACGCCGAGGCCAGGACGTGGCAACAGGAACTCGCCGAGACGGCCGGGCCAGAAGGCACCCAATTTCGCGGGGCCGTTCTTCTCACACGCCCCGACCTGGTCCAGCGATTGAACGTGTCTGCCCCGCTCGTCAAGAGCGCCATGGACGCTACCCAGAGGGTGGCGGACGAACGGCAGAAGCTGGTCCTCGCTGGTGGCTGACTAGCGTGAACAGCCATCCAGCTCGCCGACGACCGTTCTCGGAGCTGCCGATGCATGCGGCCGTCTAGCTCCTCGAATGGGCGGAACCTCCCCTCGTTCCTGGTAGCCGCACCAGTAGGTCGGCGGACGTCCGGCATCAATCTCGTCTGGAAGAGTCCTAGCATGTGCGAGCTGAATCAGGTGGCCGCCGCGTGGCTCTCGCCCAGCTCGACGAAGAGCCGTGGGCCATGCTCGCACGCGACGTACGCGATCTTGGATCTGTCGCACAGGTCCTCGATGGGCGCGTGGGCTGCCCAGCAGGGTCGGACTCATGCCGGTGGTGCGTCGTCGTCCTCCTGCGCCAACCGCCAGGCCCGGGTGGGGGCGAGGCCCAGCACGTCGGACAGCGACCGATGCTGGGGCGTCCGACCCAGTGTCGTCGGTGGTGTCTTGAACGGCACCGATCCTCGGGGCGTGTTGAGTATCGCCTGTCGGAGCAGGCGTGCCGACCCGTCAGCGACCGCGCGGAAGTTCGGCTCGTAGCCGAACACGGTGACGCTGCCCCGGCCGAGATTCTCGACGGTCTCGAGGGCGGTGCCGACGAGGGTCTGGGGCTTGGTGGCGAACCCGGAGACGTACATGCGGTGCGGGAAGGAGCCGACGACCCGGGCTGTTCCGGGCGCCAGGACGAGGTTGAAGTCGCTGTCCCACTCGATCTCGTTGGACCCGTGCGGGGTGCGGATCCGCATCATCGCGCCGGGTGACTCCGCCTTCGGCGTCTGCATCCCCACCTGCGAGATCCCGAGGGCCGACGCCAGCAGGGCGCCCTCCTGCCAGCCGACGTACCGACCGCCGCGGTTGACCCAGGTCGACAGGGCGGCGCGGCCCGCGCGATGGAGCCGGTGGTAGACCGGGTCGGAGTCGACGTTCCCCACGATCAGGACGTCGACCTTGCTGAGGGACTTGGCGTTGACCTGGTTCGGCAGGAGCACCTGGTACGGGAACCGCCAGTCATGTGCCAGCCGCCACTTGAGCCAGCCGGAGTACTGGTAGCCGTTGGCGGTGTGCTCCCACTGGTCCAGTACGGCGATCCGCGGCACGCGATGCGGCTTCGCAGCCTTCGGCACGTGCAGCTGCGGGACCCGAACCACCGGGGCGCGCACCGGCCGGCCGGTGGAGCCGCCCTGGATCCCGGCGAGCAGCGGGAGGCTCCAGCCGCTCACGTCGTAGAAGTACGGGAACGGCACGTAGGTGTCTTCGTTGAGGGCCGCCTGCACCCAGTGCTTCTGCGCTTGGGCCAGGCTGATCCAGTACGTGCCGGCCGGGAGCGTCGTACGACGCGGCTTGTCGCCGTACGGACGGAAGTCGCGGACGACGGTCTTCCGCGGCCAGGCGGTCCACGATCACGTGAGCGGTCTGCAGCCGGCTCACCGTGAGCCTGGTCTCGCGCGAGTGTCCGAGCAGGAAGTAGCCGCAGACCGGCCGTTTCGGCACGGTGCGCCGGAGCCGATGACCCGGGTTGAAGATGTGGTTCTGCTCCAGGCGGCAGTGCTCTCCCTGCTCCTTCGCCTGGACGAAGGTGTGCCGCCATGTGCGCAGGACCTTGGCGCGGTGGGTCGCGCCGGTGAACAGGGTGGTGAGCGCGGAGGTGTACTGGTGGCGCACGCGCACCGGGTACGGCCGGATGTCTCCTTGCTCGAAGGTCATCCCCACGGCGCCCATCTGGGTGGTCGGCACGGTGTCGCCGTACACCTGGGCGAAGAAGTCGTAGCCCGAGTTCCAGGTCTCGTAGCGCCAGCCGCGGGCCTTGAACGCGCGGGAGTTCGCCGGGCCGTACATCTGCTCGACCTCCCGATACAGCCCGTTCGGGGTCTCGTGGTAGATCGGGTCCGCGTCGGGTGGGAAGAAGTAGGTGCCACTGCTGTTCTCGTGCTCGTCGACGAACAGCTGCGGCGGGTACTTCCACAGCAGCCGGAGCCGACCCGAGACCTCCGGCTGCGTGCCGACCAGCCCGTCGCGGTTCATGTCGAACGCGTAGCCGTTGTAGCGCCGGTCGTGGGCACGGCCGTCGGGGTTCTGCACCGGGATCAGGCCGACGATGGCGTGGTTGAGGATCGAGCGCGCCACGCAGTCCGAGCTGTCGGCCAGCTCGTGCAGGAGCCTGACGACGGCGTCACCACCGGACGGCTCGTTGCCGTGGACGTTGGCTCCGATCCACAGGATCGGAGGCGTACGACGAATGATCGCCGCCGCCTGTCGATCCGGCGTCGACGGGTCGCGGAGCCGGTCGAGGTCGCGACGGATCTGCGGCAGCCGGTGCAGCGTGCTCGGGTTGCCGACGAGCGCGTACCTCAGTGGCCGGCCCTGCCAGGAGTGCGCGTAGACCCCGGTCACCACGCGACGGCTGGAACGGTCGGCGACCCGCCAGTAGTGGCCGATCTCCTCGTTGGTCGCCTCGCGCTTGCCGAGCTTGAAGCCGAGCACCTGGTCGGGGCTCGGCACGGTGCCGCGGAAATGCGGCTTGGCGGTGATCGGGTCGCAGCCGTGCCGGGCCGCGAGCGGCCGGCTCGCTGGACTCGCCGTCGCCACCTCGGTCAGGCACAGAGCAACGACACTGGCAGCAGTCAATCCGGCGAGGAGGCGGCGCATGTCCGGAGCGTAGGGGGCTTCCCACCCGGCGGCCAGCACGTCGTACCGCCGTACCGTCGCGAGCCGAGCTGAGTACGGCTCAAGCGCACTGTGGGCGACAAATCCCATTCTGGAACCATGTCTGACTAGCAGCCTCGGCGCATGCTGAACGGAGCCACCGGCGAGCCGCCTGGGCCTTGCCATTCACCTCGGCCTGGGTCTGGCGTAGACGAAGTGGCACCCATGGCGCCGTTGCCGTCTGCACACATCAGGGCGACGACGTAGCGACCGTCGGCTCGCTTGCGCATGCGTGCGGCCATCGCAGGTACCTCCTCGTTCATGAGGTACGACGCTGAGGACCAAGGTGCGCAGATTCGCGTAGTCAGCCGCGTAGTCAGAGCCCCGGAAAGTCGAGAGGCCGCCTCCCACCGAAGTGGAAAACAGCCTCTGACCTGCGGAAACTCGGTCGGGCTGACAGGATTTGAACCTGCGACCCCTTGACCCCCAGTCAAGTGCGCTACCAAACTGCGCCACAGCCCGATGCCCGGGGCGTGACCGCCGCTGGGCGGTGTGAAGGCTACCGCAGGACCTCGGGGCGCCCGAATCGACCCACACCCAGTGGGCGGCCCGGCTGAGCGACGTTCAGGATCTTCTTGGCATCACGACACCTGGCTCCCAGGAGACTCACAGGGTTCTCACTGGAAGGGGGTGCTGGATGGGTACATGCAGCGAGAAGGAGAGCCCATGGACGAGCACGACGCCACGCCGCCGTCCCCTTCGGAGTACGACGGTGCGCCCACGCCACCGCTGTCCCCTTCGCCGTACGACGACGCGCCCACGTCGCCGCCCGCCTATGGCTCCTTCTACGGCGGCCCGATCGTGCCGCCTGCGGCTCCCCCTGCAGCGCCCGAGCCTCGTCGTACCAGCCCGCGCCTCCTCGCGGCCGGAACCGCGGTCGCCCTCGTGCTGGCCGCCGGCGGCGCCGGCTTCGCGCTCGGCCACCACCGGGGCGCCTCGGACTCCGCCGGAGGCCAGGTCCGCGGTGGCAACTCCTTCGGCCAACGGCCGGGATCCGGCGAGGGAGGCGCGGCTCCGTTCGGAGGTGCGCCCTTCAACGGACCGGGTCAGGAGGGCGGCGCGCCGTTCGACTCCTCGTCCGGCACCCCGGCCAGCGACGACCAGCTCACCGGCCTGGTCCGGATCGCCACCACGCTGAAGTACCAGGGCGGCAGCGCCGCCGGCACCGGCATGATCCTCACCAGCACCGGCGAGGTCGTCACCAACCACCACGTCGTGGAGGGTGCCACCTCGATCCGGGTCACCGTGATGAGCACCGGGAAGAGCTACAGCGCAACCGTGGTCGGCACCGACGCCAAGGACGACGTGGCCGTGCTCCAGCTGAACAGCGCGAACGGGCTCTCCGTCGTCCAGCCCGCCACCACGGCGGCCGAGGTCGGCGATGCGGTCACCGCCGTCGGCGACGCGGGCGGCTCCGCGAGCACCTTCAGCAGCGCGTCCGGCACGGTGACCGCCCTCGACCAGAACATCACCACCCGGAACGACGACGGCAGCGCCAGCGAGAAGCTGAGCGGCCTGATCCAGATCAGCAACGACGTGATCCCCGGCGACTCCGGCGGCGCGACGTACGACGACGACGGCGACGTGGTGGGCATGACCACCGCCGCCTCGTCCGGTCAGAGCGACGTGGTCGGCTACGCGGTCCCGATCGCCAAGGTGATCAGCATCGCCGACGACCTGGAGAACGGCACCGAGAACGCCCGCTACGAGTACGGCAGCCCCGCCTTCCTCGGCGTCGGGCTCACCGCCACCGGCACCACGGTGGGTGACGCCTACCCCGACACGCCCGCCGCCAGGGCCGGCATCGGCTCCGGCGACCGCATCACCAAGGTCGGCGACACCAGCGTCAGCACCGCGGCCGGCCTCCGTGAGGCGATCCGGGCCTACTCCCCCGGCGACAGCGTCCGACTGGCCTGGACCGACTCCTCGGGCACCTCCCACATCGCCAGCGTCACGCTGATCGCCGGCCCGGTGGCCTGACCCCCTAAATAGGGGTTTGAAAGTCAGGCCGCAAGGGAAGAGGATCAAGTACGCCCGACCGGCGTGGCTCAGACGTCGGTGGGTACGGCGACTAGGACCTGCCATGACGAACCTCACGATCGCGAACATCTTCCTGTTCTGCGCCATCCTCTGCCTGGCGCTCAGCGCGATGCTCCATTCACCGTTCTACTTCATCTACTCCTTCGGGACGGTCGCGCTGGCCGGGGCGGTGCGCCACAGCCAGCTCCCTCACAAGCGCTGACCTGCTCGACACCCGGCCGGGGAATGACACCCCGCGCCGGCGATGTTGCGCGAGTGTCCGCACTTCCGACGTGAGGAGTTCGCATGCCCACCCGCACCGCACGAACCGCCTGGACCGGCACCCTCGAGCAGGGCTCCGGCCAGGTCGAGCTCACCAGCTCCCAGATCGCGACGTACGACGTCTCCTTCCCCAAGCGGGCCGCGGAGAACGCCGACGGCACGACCAGTCCCGAGGAGCTGATCGCCGCCGCGCACTCCTCGTGCTACGCCATGCAGCTGTCCGGGAACATCGCCGCCGCAGGTGGCACGCCGGTCGCGCTGGACGTGCAGGCCGACGTCTCGCTCGGCCCCGACCCGGCGGGCGGCTTCCGGCTGACCGGCATCGCGCTGACCGTCCGCGGCGAGGTCGAGGGCCTCGATGCCGCCGGCTTCGAGAAGGCCGCCCAGGACGCGAAGGCGGGCTGTCCCGTCAGCAAGGCCCTGACCGGCGTCGACATCACCCTCGACGCAGCTCTCGAGGGCTGACCCACACGACCCCCGGTGTCGGTGCCGTCGGCTGGAGCCGGCGGCATCGGCGTCTGGGTGGTCGCTATCGCGTGGCGCCGCTCCGGTTCGAGACCTTGAGCGACGAGGTGTCCACGGCGACGAACTTGCTCGCCGGGATCTGCTTGAGGTCCTCGATCAGGGAGATCGGCCAGTGCCCGTTCTGCTCTCCCTGGAAGAACCACGGGGAGCCGTTGTCGGCCAGCACCAGGCCGTAGGTCTTCATCGCCCGCACCACGGCCATCGCCTGTGGCCCGAAGCCCGAGGGGTGGTACGACGCGCGCAGACGGAAACGGGCACCCATCGGCGGGTAGGCGTGACTACGACGTGAGCCCGCGTCGTGCCTGGCAGGCCAGAGGTGGTACGTCGACGTGACGTCGGTGGTGAACCGGATCGCGTGGTCGATGTCGCGGTTCTTGACCTCGTTCCAGCGCAGCAGCCCCGGCAGGATCGGCAGGCCCGCCGCGTCGGCGGAGGTCCATCCGCTCGGCCGGAGCCGGTTGGAGGTGAGGGCCCAGACCGCGCCCGAACCGGCGAACCAGCGGCCGTTGCGCTGCTGGGTCCCGAACGTCTCGTAGAGCTTGCAGGTGTCGCGCTCGACGACGATCGCGTGGCGGTCGCCGTCCGACCGCCGGCCGCCCTCGATCCGGGTGTCGCGGCCCAGCGGGTAGCGCACGCGGTCGCTCTCGCTCGCGTAGTGGAAGTGCACCCTCACCCTCCGGTGGGCGCCACCGACCACGGTGACCGGGATGCCGTAGTTGGGCCCGTCGCCGAACGACGGTCCGAAGTCGGGATGCAGATCGACCGAGGTGCTCATGTGGGAGAGCCACTGCCGGCTCCGTGCGTTCACCGGCAGCCGGCTGATGTCGGCGTGCCAGTAGTTGTCGGCCGGGAAGGTCGGGCAGTGGGTGCCCTGGACGGGTCGCTGAGTCGTGGTGACCCCCGAGGACGTGGAGCCCGCGGCGTACGTCGCCCCGCTCACCGCGAGCGCGAGGGTCAGGCCCAGCGCCGCACCCCGCACCTTCACGCGTCCGACCGGCCCGTCACTGCCACAGCCACGCCGAGCCCGATCATCGACACGCCGCCCACCGTCCCGAGCGCGCGGCCGCGGCCCGGCGAGGCCCGGAACCAACGCCGTAGCTGACTGGCGAGCAGCGCCCAGACGCTGTCGGAGACGAGCCCGATCACGAAGGCGATCAGCCCGAGGAGCAACATCTGGGTGGTGCCGTGACCGCGGCCGCGGTCGACGAACTGCGGCAGCACGGCCGCGAAGATCACGTAGGCCTTGGGGTTGGTGAAACCGACCAGGAAGCCCTGTCGGAAGGCCGTCAGGCCGTACACCGCCGGACCGGAGTCACCGTGCACGTCGATCGGCTCGCGATGACGCAGCGCCTGGATGCCGAGCCAGACCAGGTACGCCGCCCCGCCGAGCTTGAGCACCTCGAACGCCGTGTCGGAGGTCGCGACCAGGTCGCCGAGCCCGACCGACACGAGGACGAGGGCGGCCAGCAGTCCGAACGAGTTGCCGAGCACGGTGGTGAGCGCCACGGCGCGTCCGTAGGTCAGCGCTCGGCCGACGGTGAAGACGACGCTGGGGCCGGGGATCGCGATCAGGACGAGCGCGACCAGGCCGAAGCCGAGCACCTGATCCATGGTCACCATGCCGCGCATGGTCTCACGGGACCGCAGGCGGCTGCCCCGGGTTTCTGGGTGTCGCCCACTGTTGCGGTTTGGTCCCCAACCGCAGCCTTGGAACGTTCCACACTGCGGTTTGGGACCAAACGGCGCCTTTGGGCGCCAGTAAGGGGGGTCAGCGCTTGCGCTTCTCCCGGACGCGCTGGGTGAGCACGATCGGCGTACCGACGAACCCGAAGTCCTCGCGCAGGCGGCGCTCGATGTAGCGCTCGTAGCCCGCGTCGAGCTTGCCGGAGGTGAACAGCACGAACGTGGGCGGCGCGGTGGAGGGCTGCGTGGCGAACATGATCTTCGGCTGCTTGCCGCTGCGCACCGGGTGCGGGTGCTCGGCGACCAGGCGGCCGAGGAACGCGTTGAGCGCCCCGGTCGAGACGCGCGTCTCCCAGCCCTCCAGCGCCTTGTCGAGGGCGACGACCAGCCGGTCGACGTGCCAGCCGGTGCGGGCGGTGATGTTGATCCGCGGCGCCCACTGCACCTGCACGAGCTCACGCTCCACCTCGCGCTCGAGGTAGTGACGGCGCTCCTCGTCGACGAGGTCCCACTTGTTGAAGGCGATCACCAGGGCGCGACCGGCCTCGCGGACGGTCTGGAGGATGCGCACGTCCTGCTCGGAGATCGACTGGTCGGCGTCGAGGACCAGCACGGCCACCTCGGCCCGGTCGATCGCGGTCGACGTGCGCAGCGAGGCGTAGAACTCGTGGCCCGAGGCCTCCTTGACCCGCTTGCGGATGCCGGCGGTGTCGATGAAGCGCCACTCGCGACCGCCCAGCGTGACCAGCTCGTCGACCGGGTCGACGGTGGTGCCTGCGACGGAGTCGACGACGACCCGCTCGGACCCGGCCAGCTTGTTGAGGAGCGAGGACTTGCCGACGTTCGGCTTGCCGACGATGGCGACGCGGCGCGGGCCGGCCTCCCGCTCGAAGGACTGCTCCGGCGGCTCGGGGAGCACGGCGAGGATGGCGTCGAGCAGGTCGCCCGAGCCGCGGCCGTGCAGGGCGGAGACCGGATAGGGCTCGCCCAGCCCCAGGTTCCAGAGCCCGTAGGCCTCGGCCTCGGCACGCTGGTCGTCGACCTTGTTCGCCGCGAGGATCACCGGCTTCTTCGACGCCCGGAGCACGCGGACGACGGACTCGTCGGCGTCGGTGACGCCGACCGTCGCGTCGACGACGAACATCACCGCGTCGGCCAGACCGACCGCGACCTCGGCCTGCGCCTTGATCCGCTCGGCGAGCCCGCGGGCGTCGGGGTCCCAGCCGCCGGTGTCGACGACGGTGAAGGCCCGCCCGGCCCACGTCGCGTCGTAGGACACCCGGTCGCGGGTGACCCCCGGGACGTCCTCGACGACCGCCTCGCGGCGGCCCAGGATCCGGTTGACCAACGTGGACTTGCCGACGTTGGGGCGACCGACGACAGCGAGGACCGGCACCGGTCCGGTCGGGACCTCGATGGCGGGTCCGGTCAGGGGGTCACTCATGAGATCTCCTTGGCGGACTCGGCCGGGATCGGGCCGGGCAGCGTCTGCCCGGTCGACGCCAGGCCCGCCCGCAGCTCGTCCAGCATCCGCTCGTGCAGGGCCGCCGAGGTGGCGGCCACGAGTGTCTTGGTGCGCGGCCAGGGCCGCTTCTCCACGCGCAGCGGCGCGCCGTACACCAGGTCGAGAACGGCCCGCGGCTCCGGCAGGGCGTCCTTGCCACCGCCGGCGGGTCGGGTGCCGAACATCATCAGGGGACGATCGGCGCGCCGGTGACGAGCGCGAGGTACGCCGCACCGTGGTGGAAGCGGGTCAGGTCGCCGGCACCGCGGTTCCCCTCGGGGAAGATCCCCACCGCTCCCCCGTGCTCGAGCACGTCGAGACAGGCGCGGATCGCGGCGCGGTCGGTCGTGACCCGGTCGAGCGGGATCTGCCCGCTCGTCTGCAGGAACGGCCCGAGGCGGCCCTCGAACATCTCCCGCTTGGTCAGCGCGTGCACCGGCCGCGGGCCGAAGATGGCCAGCAGCGGCCCGTCGATGACGCCGGTGTGGTTGGCCGCGACGATCACCGGCCCCTGCGGCGGGACGTGGCCGGTGCCGTGCTCGCGCACGTCGTACCGGCGGCGGATCAGCCAGCGGCACGTCGGTCGCCCCCCGTGCAGCAGCCAGGTCGGCGGATGACGGTGCTGGACCGGCGTGCGGTATGCCGTGACCGTCACGGTCGCTCCTCGACGAGACGGGCGATCTGGTCCACGACCTCGTCCAGTGAGTACGGCGTGGTGTCCAGGTGGACGGCGCCCTCGGCCATGACCAGCGGTGAGACGGTCCGCGTCGGAGTCGATCCGGTCGCGGGCCAGCAGCGACGACTCGGTCGCGGAGATGTCGGAGCCACCCTCCTCGGCGGCCCGGCGAGCAGCGCGGGCGGCCGCGTCGGCGGTCAGGTACACCTTCACCTCGGCGTCGGGCGCGACCACGGACCCGATGTCGCGGCCCTCGACCACGATGCCGCCGCCGTCGATCACGGACCGCTGCAGATCGAGCAGGCGGGCCCGCACCTGCGGGACCGCGCTGACGGCCGAGACGGCCCCGTTGACCTCGGACGTGCGGATCGCGACGGCCACGTCGTCACCGTCGACGGTGATCGTGGGGTCGGCCGGGTCGGTGCCCGAGACGATCGCCGGCTCGCCGCAGCGAGCCGCGACGGCAGAGGGATCGTCGACGGGCACGCCGTTCTGGAGCATCCACCAGGTGATCGCGCGGTACATCGCGCCCGTGTCGAGGTAGCGCAGGCCCAGTCGGAGGGCGACCCCGCGGGAGGTGCTGGACTTGCCCGAGCCCGAGGGTCCGTCGATCGCCACGACGACGCCGGTGCGCGCGGGATCGCTCACGGGACCTGTCCTGACCTGGTGTGGGGCCGACGCCGGAACGGGCGTCGGGCAAGCCCTCAGCCTACCGGGGAGCCCCTCCGCGGGCGGATTCGGCGGAGGCACCCTCCGGTCCTGGGATTTCTCGCCGTGAGGTGTCGATATCCGGCCGCTCCGTTCGACGTACCAGTGAGAACCGCTCCGACTCGGAAGGACATCCGATGACAACCCCCGACCGCCGCCGCTGGCTCGCCCTCTACACGTTGTGTGCCGGCGTCCTGATGATCGTGCTCGACGCGACGATCGTGAACGTCGCGCTGCCGAGCATCGCCACGGACCTCCACTTCTCGCCGAACGACCTCAGCTGGGTGGTCAACGCCTACCTGGTCGCCTTCGGTGGGCTGCTCCTGCTCGCGGGGCGGATGGGCGACCTGGTCGGGCAGCGCCGGGTCTTCCTCGCCGGACTGGCCGTGTTCGTGGTCTCCTCGCTGGCCTGCGCGCTGGCGACCGCGCCGTGGATGCTGGTCACCGCCCGCTTGGCCCAGGGGGTCGGCGGCGCCCTCACCTCGGCGGTCGTCCTCGGGATGATCGTCTCGCTCTTCCCCGAGCCGGCCGAGCGCGCCCGCGCGATCGGCGTGTACGGCTTCGTCGCCTCGGCCGGCGGCTCCATCGGTCTGTTGGCTGGCGGCGTCCTGACCGCGGCACTCGACTGGCGATGGATCTTCCTCGTCAACCTCCCGGTGGGCATCGCCACCTGGGTCGGCACCCTGCGGTACGTCGACCCCGGAACCCCCGCGGCCGGCTCCCGGCGTGCCGACGTCCCCAGTGCCGCGCTGCTCACAGCGGGTCTGATGGCCGGGGTCTACACCATCGTCGAGATCGCCCAGCGCAGCGCTAGTGCCACCCTGGTGACCGGCGCCGCCTCGGGCGCCCTGCTCGTCGCGTTCGTCGTACGGCAGGCGCGGCTGGGCGAGCCGCTCCTCCCGCTGCGACTGTTCCGCTCGCGGGTCGTGACCGGCGCGAACCTGGTGCAGGGGCTGCTGGTGGTCGGCATGTTCGGCACCTTCTTCCTCGGCTCGCTCTACCTGCAGGAGGTGCGTGGCTACGGTCCGCTCCAGATCGGGCTCGCCTTCCTCCCCGCCACCCTGGTGATGGGCGTGATGTCGCTGCGGCTCGCGGCCGGCGTGACCCAGCGCTTCGGGGAGCAGCCGACGCTCGTGGTGAGCCTTCTGGTCCTGCTCGGCGGGCTGCTGCTGATGACGCAGCTGCCGGTGGGTGGTTCGTACGCCGTCAACGTCGCGCCCGCGATGATCCTGACCGGTCTCGGCGCCGGCCTCGGCTTCCCCGCCCTGACCGGGATGGCGATGTCCGCCGCGACCCCGGCCGACTCCGGCGTGGCGTCGGGCCTCTACAACACGACCGTCCAGGTGGGCGGCGCGATCGGGCTCGCCGTGCTCTCGACCCTGGCGACGAGCCGTACCCACCACCTCGCCGCGGCGGGGGCGGGCCGGGCCGAGGCACTCACCGGCGGCTACCACCTGGCCTTCTGGGGTGCCGCCGCCGCGGCCGCCCTGGCTGCTGCACTGGCCACGGTGGTGCTCCGCCCCGCGCGTCCGGTCGAGGCCGAGGTCGCGGAGACGCCCGAGCTGGTCGAGGCCGGCGACCAGGCGGCCTAGAGACCTAGCGGTGGGTCTGCCAGCCGCGGGACTCCAGCGAGGCCTGCAGGTGGTCGGCACGGGTCTCGTCGACGAGCAGCTCGACGAGGCCCGTATCGCGTGCCGGGTCGTGGTCGATGTGCACGTCCTCGATGTTGACCTCGCTCGCGCCGGCGTCGGCGAACAGGCGCGCGAGCTCCCCCGGGTGGTCGGGAAGTGAGACGAAGACCGAGGCGGTCGGTCGCGCCGGACCACCGTGCTTGCCCGGGATGGCGAGGGTGCCGGCGACGCCCCGCTCGAGGATCTCGCCGAGCGGACCGCGGTCGCCGGCACTCACCGCGTCGATCAGGACGTCGAGCTGGTCGCGTACCTGGGTGAGCAGGCCGGCCACGGCCGGCGCGTTCCCGGTGACGATCTGCTCCCACAGCACCGGGTCTCCCCCGGCGATCCGCGTCACGTCGCGCACGCCCTGCCCGCTCAGGGCGAGGTGCTCGACCGGTGCGTCGGCCAGGCGCCCGGCCACGAGGACGGCCAGCAGGTGCGGGAGGTGGGACGTGCGCGCGACCGCGAGGTCGTGCTCCTCCGGGCTCAGCCGTACGACGCTCGCGCCGGCCAGGCGCGCCAGCGCGGAGACCGCCGCGGTCGCCGAGGGGTCGGAGGCTGCGTGCGGCACCACCGCCCACGGCCGGCCGTCGAAGAGGGTGGCGCTGGCGGCCAGCGGTCCGGAGCGTTCGCTGCCCGCCATCGGGTGGCCGCCGACGTAGCGCTCGATGCCGGGGACGCCGTCGAGCAGGCGCAGCGGGGCGGTCTTGATGCTGCCGACGTCGGTGACCACCGCGTCGGTCTCGGCGAGCGCGCGGGCGACCTCGGAGCCGACGTGGTCGGGCGGGACTGCGACGACCACCAGCCCGGGCCGCTCACCGGCGTACTCGCGGCCGGCGCCGAGCCCGGATGCAGTGCGGACGTGCTCGGGCTGGCGGTCGGTGAGCAGTACCTCGACGCCGCTCCGGCGCAACGCGAGGCCCAGCGACGTACCGAGGAGGCCGGCGCCGACGATGAGCACCGGCTCCGGCAGGTCAGCCATCGACCGGCTCGTCGGGGACTGCCCTGACCCGGGCCAGGTCGCGCCGGAGGGCGGCTGCGCCGTGGAGGTAGACGTGGGTGATGTCGGCGCGCGGCAGGTCGGTCTCGACGTGGGCCATCATCCGGACGACCCGCGGCATCGAGCCCTCGATCTCGAGCTCACGGGTGCAGATCAGCGGCACGTCGGTGAAGCCGAGCATCCGGGCGGCGTAGGCCGGGAACTCCGAGACGAGATCGGTGGTGGCGGTGAAGATGATCGAGATGAAGTCGTCGAGCACCCAGCCGTTGGCGTCCATCACCTGGGTGACCATCTCGGCCACCCGCTCCAGCATGTGGTCGCGCTCGTCGACATCGAGCTGCGTCGCGCCCCGCACCGCCCTGACTGCCACGGGACGACCCTAACGGTGGCACCGGCGTACCCGGGTTGCCGTCTCGACCCGGAAAACGGGGAACAATCGGCCCCGTCGGATCGGCGAGTCTGCGATCTGTTCGGCGTTTTCCCGACAGGGAGTCGCTACAGCCGGGCCGCGTCCAGGAGGCTGCCCAGCTCGTCGCCGGTGAGCTCGCGGAGCGCGCCGGTCTTCATTCCGACGAGCTGGACCGGGCCGATGGCCGTGCGGGTCAGCTTGCGGACCGGGTGGCCGACCTGGTCGAGGAGCCGGCGCACGATCCGGTTGCGGCCCTCGTGGATGACCAGCTCCACGATCGACTTGTCGGGGGCGCCCTCGCCCACCAGCTTCACCGCCGAGACGGTCACGGGGCCGTCGTCGAGCTCGACCCCGGCCAAGCAGGGTGTCGAGGGTCTCGCTGGAGACGCGGCCGGCGACCTCGGCGACGTACGTCTTGTCCACCTCGTACGACGGGTGCGCCATCCGCTGGGCGAACTCCCCGTCGTTGGTGAGCAGCAGCAGCCCGGCGGTGTCGGTGTCGAGCCGCCCGACGTGGAACAGGCGTTCGGGCCGGTCGGCGACCAGGTCGCTGATGGTCGGTCGCCCCTGCGGATCGGACATCGTCGAGACCACGCCGGTCGGCTTGTTGAGGGCGAGGTAGACGTTCGGAGAGACCGGGGGCAGGCGTTGGCCGGAGACCCGGATCACCGCGCTCGTCGGGTCGATCTTGGTGCCGAGCCGGGTGATGACCTCACCGTCCACGGTCACCTCGCCGGCGAGCATCAGCTCCTCGCACTTACGGCGGGACGCGACGCCGGAGCGGGCGAGGAGCTTGTGCAGCCGGACCAGGCCGTCCTCGTCACGCTCGAGATCGGGGGTGGTCACTCCCCGGCACCCTCGTCCTCGAGGTCGCCCAGGTCGTCGAGGTCGGGGAGGTACGGCGCCAGCTCCGGCAGGTCGTCGAGCGAGGTGACGCCGATCCGCTCCAGGAAGTAGGAGGTGGTGCGGTAGAGGTTGGCCCCCGACGAGTGGTCGTGCCCGGCCTCCTCGACCAGGCCGCGGGTCAGCAGGGTGCGCATCACGCCGTCGACGTTGACGCCCCGGATCGCCGAGACCCGGGCGCGGGACACCGGCTGGCGGTAGGCCACGACGGCCAGGGTCTCCAGCGCCGCCTGGGTCAGCCGCGCCTGCTGGCCGTCGAGCACGAACGCCTCCACGACCGGGGCGAGCTCCTCGCGGGTGTAGTAGCGCCAGCCGCCGGCGACGTTGCGCAGCTCGAAGCCGCGTCCCTGCTCGGCGTACTCGGCGGCGAGCTCGGTCAGGGCGCCGGTCACGTCCGCCACGGGGTGCCCCACGGCGGTGGCCAGCGTGGTCTCGTCGAGCGGCTGGTCGGCGATCATCAGCAGCGCCTCCAGCGACGGACGCAGCTCGGCGACTGCGACCTCCAGCACGTCCTCGCTCATGGGCTCTCCTCCGGATCGGGCGTGGTCTCGACAGGGTCGACCGACGAGTGGGTTGGCTCGGCCGGCGCATCGGGCGCGCCCTCGAACTCGTCGATGTGGACGTCGGCCTCGACGTCGAGGTCGTCGGAGCCGGTCCAGCGCACGGACAGCTCACCCAGCGCCGACATCTGCTCGAAGGCGACGGCGTTCTCGCGGAACAGCTCGAGCAGCGCCAGGAAGCGCGCCACCTTGGTCAGCGTGTCGGGCGCGTCGCCGCACAGCGCCCGGAAGGTCATCGTGCCCGCGCGGCGCAGCCGGTCGACGATGATCTCGGCCTGCTCGCGGACGCTCACCGCGGGGGCATGGATGTGCTGGAGCGAGATCTCCAGGTCGGCCTTGGGCTCCAGAGCCTTGGCCGCAAGCGCAGCGAATGCGTCGAGACCGATCCCGATCAGCACCTCCGGCAGCAGCCCGGCGTACCGCTCCTCGAGGCCGACCGCCCGCGGGTGTCGACGCGACTCCCCCGCCAGCCGCTGCTCGAGGACGCCCGCGACCTGCTTGAAGGCGCGGTACTGCAGCAGGCGCGCGAACAGCAGGTCGCGCGCCTCGAGCAGCGCCAGGTCGTCCTCGTCCTCGACGTCGCCTTGAGGCAGCAGCCGGGCGGACTTGAGGTCGAGCAGGGTCGAGGCGACGACCAGGAACGACGTGGTCTGGTCGAGGTCCCAGGCCCCGTCCACACCGTCGACCCGGGCACCGGCCTTCACGTGCGCGATGAACTCGTCGGTGACGCGCGACAGCGAGACCTCGGTGATGTCGAGCTTGTGCTTGGCGATCAGGCTGAGGAGCAGGTCGAAGGGCCCCTCGAAGTTGTCGAGCCGGACCTCGAAACCCGCCTCGGTGCCCACGTCGGGGCTGGCGGCGAGCGTCATCCAGGGATCACTCCTCGACGAGCCGCTGCACGAGCAGGCTGTCGTAGCCGTGCTCCTCGAGGTCGGCGAGCACGATCGCGATGGCCTCGCGGACCATCCGGCCGCGGTCGACGGCGAGCCCGTGCTCGCGACGGAGAGCCAGGCGCGCGCCCTCCAGGTCGAGCAGCTCGTCGGCGGTGACGTAGACCGTCATCTTCTCGTCGTGCCGGACCCGCCCGCTCGGCCGGCGCGACCGCGACTCGTCGGGCGCGTCCGTCGTCGGGGGTACGGCGCGCACCCGGCGTTCGGGGCGCTCCTGGGCCTCGGATGCGTCGTCGGTGGGGCGGAACAGGTCGTCGGCGGTCGGGAGACTCACACGTCGAGACACCGCAGCGCCACCTCCTTGGCCAGCTGGCGGTAGGACTCGGCGCCGCCCGAGGCGCTGGCGTAGGAGGTGATCGGCTCACCGGCGACGGTGGAGTCGGAGAACTTCACGGTCCGGCGGATCACCGTGTGGAACACCGTGTCGCCCCAGGCCTGCACCAGTCGCTGCATCACCTCACGGCTGTGGAGCGTCCGCCCGTCGAACATCGTCCCGAGCACGCCGTCGATCTCCAGGCGCGGGTTCAGCCGCTCGCGCACCTTGTCGATGGTGGTCTTCAGCAGGGCCACGCCGCGCAGCGCGAAGTACTCGCACTCGAGCGGGACGATGACCCCGTCGGAGGCGGTCAGGGCGTTGACGGTGAGCAGGCCGAGCGAGGGCTGGCAGTCGATCAGGATCACGTCGTACTGCTCGATGGCCGGGGCGAGCACCCGCTGCAGGGTCTGCTCGCGGGCGACCTCGTGGACCAGCTGCACCTCGGCCGCGGACAGGTCGATGTTGGACGGCAGCAGGTCCATGCCGGGTACGCCGGTCGGTACGACGACGTCGTCGAGGGTGACCTCGCGGTCCATCAGCAGGTTGTAGACGGTGAGCTCGATCTCGTGGGGGTTGAGGCCCAGCCCGACCGACAGCGACCCCTGCGGGTCGAAGTCGACCAGCAGCACCTTGCGGCCGAACTCCGCCAGCGCGGCGCCCAGGTTGATCGTGGTCGTGGTCTTGCCGACCCCGCCCTTCTGGTTGCACATCGAGATCACGCGGGCGTGGGTGGGGCCGGTCACGGGCGAGGGATCGGGGAACTCAGGCATCGGGCGCCCGGTCGGGCCGAGCTCGGCCGTGGCCACGGAGCTTGCGGGCCCAGCGGGATCGTCGAAGGACTGAGGCTCCGGCCCCGGCTCGCGAGGGACCGAACGGCGCGTCTCGAGGTCCAGGGACGGGCTGAGCGACTCCGCTGCCTCGTCGTTCACGGGAGCCGTGGGGACCTGGGCCTTCGGTGGCATCGCCGGTGCGGCGTTGCCGTGGTGACCACTGAAGAAGGTCCCGCTCATCGTGTGCTCCCGTGTGGTGTTGGCGCTGCTGAGGAAAATGTCGACTTTCCGACATGTTGCCCCGAGGTACGCCGTGACTGTAGGAGGGCGCGCCGAGAGGCCACAACACATCTGGGGATTCCCCCAGGCGCGGGCCCGAATCTGTGCAGAGCGTGTGCACGAGCCAGGAGGGGAGTGCACAGGGAGGACCCTTCCTGTGCACAAGTCTGTGCACTCGGGACGTCCCCCGGAACGGGCCTCAGGCCGGGTCGTAGAGCGCCGGGCGGGACTGCTGCGGCACCTCCACGCGGCCGGCCCCGTGCAGCGACTCGACGGCCGAGAAGGCCGCCACGTTGGCCAGGTAGCCGTCCCATGCGGTGGGCCCGGCCGGCCGGCCGGCCCGGATCCCCTGGACCCACGCGCCGAGCTCGATCCGGTAGGCGTCCTCGAAGCGGAGGGTGCCGTCGGAGCCGACGACTCGGCCGTCGACGCCCTCGCGCCGCACGGACACGCCGTACGGCGGCATGAGCGAGACCGTGCCCTGGGTGCCGGCGACCTCGGTGTGGACGTCGTAGCCGTACTGCGCGTTGATCGAGACCTCGACGGTCACCACCGCGCCACCCACGGTCTCGAGGACCGCCACCTGGACGTCCTTGAGGGCACCTTCGGCGAACCGGGGCACGAACACCGTCACGGCTGCGATCGGGTCGTCGAGCATCCACGGCACGGAGTCGAACTCGTGGATCATCGAGTTCACCAGCAGGCCCTCGTCGGTGTGGCTGGGGTGGGAGTGGGCGTTGCGGTGCAGGCAGTGGGCGGCCCGGACGGTGCCGATGCTGCCGCCGACCACGGCCTCGCGGAGCGCGACGTACGCCGGGTCGAAGCGCCGCATGAAGCCGAGCTGGATCAGGCGCGTGCCGCCCGCCACCTCGGCGTCGACGACGCGGCGCGACCCGTCCAGCGTGGTCGCGATGGGCTTCTCGAGCAGGGTGGGCTTGCCGGCCGCCAGACAGGCGAGCGCCAGCTCCTCGTGGAGCGGGTCGGGGGCGGCGATCAGCACGGCGTCGACCTCGTCGGAGGTGATCAGCGCGTCCGTGGTCGGTGCCGCCGACGCGCCCACGCCCTCGGCGACGGCCTTGGCCCGCTCGGAGTCGACGTCGAAGATCTGCGTCACGGCGGCGCCGGTCACCCAGTGGGCCAGGTTGCCGACGTGCGCGGCGCCCATCGCACCGGTGCCGATCACCCCGATCCGCACGTGGTCGCTGCTGGAGGTCATGTGGTCACCCATCGTCCTTCTTCGTAGGAACGCACCATCGCGTCGACCAGCTCCGCCGCCACCACGGCGTCGTCGATGGTCGCGCCGTGCGGTTTGCCCGTGTGGATGCTCTCCACGAGGGCGCGGCACTCGACGACCTTCAGGTCGTCGAACCCCATGGCCATGCCGGAGCCCGGCTGGAACGCGGCGAGGTCGCCGTCGCCCGCCTGGACGAAGCGGGTCTCCCAGGGGGCGTCGAGGTAGTCCCGGCCGAGGCAGAGGCGGAGCTCGCCCATTCGCCGGAAGTCCCAGGAGAGGGCGCCCTCGGTCCCGCGTACGTCGATCGCGTAGGTGCACTGCTCCCCCACCGCCACGCGCGACGAGGTCAGGGAGCCCCGGGCGCCGGATCCGAAGCGCAGCAAGGCCGAGGCGACGTCCTCGTTGCCCACCGGGCCACGGGGACCGTCGCCGCCGCGCGAGTAGTGCGAGACCGCCCCGCTGGCGATCGGGCGCTCGGTGATGAACGTCGCCTGGTCCGCCACGAGCTCGGTGAGGCCACCCAGGGAGTCGCCTCCGACGTACAGGGCGAGGTCGAAGCCGTGGCTGGCGAGGTCGCCCAGCACACCCGTTCCGGCGTACGCCGGGTCGAACCGCCACGACAGCGCCCCGTCGGGGTGCGCGGAGTAGTCGGCCAGCATCCTGACGTCGACCGACTCCAGACGGCCCAACCGCCCGGCGGCGACGAGCTCTCGGGCATGCGCGACCGCCGGTGCGTTCCGGTAGTTGAACCCGACCGCGGAGCACACCTCGGCCTCGCGCACGGCCGCCGCGATGGCCGCGGTGTCGGCGGCGCTGCGGCCGGCGGGTTTCTCGATCCACAGGTGGCGGCCCGAGCGTGCCACCGCCTCGCCGATCTCGCGGTGCACGAAGTTCGGGCCGCAGACGCTCACCACGTCGACGTCATCACGCGCCAGGAGCTCGGTCCACTCCTCGACCGCGGCGCCGAAGCCGTAGGTGTCGATCGCCTGCTGCCGGCGACCCGCGTCGGGGTCCGCCACCGCCACGAACCGGGGACGCAGCGGAGTGTCCGGGTAGTGCTGGGCCAGGCGCGACCACGCGCGCGTGTGCACCTGACCCATCCACCCGAACCCCACCACCGCGACCCCGATCTCAGGGGCTGCGGTCATGGGCGAGTGCTCTCCGCCGTCGGCTCGTCGTTCCCCTGGTGGAGCGTCTCCGCCACCTCGGACTCCATGCTCCGGGAGACCTCGGAGTCCGGCAGCTGACGCGAGAGCTCATGGCTGAGCGCCTCGAGCTCCGCCCCGCCGGCCATCATCTGGACGAGCTCCTCGAGAGACATGTCGGCCTTGGGGAAGTTGCCCATGCTGCGTCCGCGGCGGAGCAGCATGAACCGGTCACCCACCGGGTAGGCGTGGTGGGGGTTGTGGGAGATGAAGACGACGCCCAGGCCGCGGTCACGCGCCTTGGCGACGTACTTGAGCACGACCCCGGACTGGCGGACCCCGAGAGCGGCGGTCGGCTCGTCCAGGATCAGCACGCGGGCGCCGAAGTACACCGCCCGAGCGATCGCGACACACTGTCGCTCACCACCCGACAGGGTCCCGATCGGCTGGTCCACGTCGCGCAGGTCGATCCCCATCGCGCTCAGCTCGGTCTTGGTGATCCGCTTCATCGAGGTGATGTCGAGCCGCTTCAGGGGTCCGGCACCCTTGGTGAGCTCCGAGCCGAGGAAGAAGTTGCGCCAGACCGGCATCAGCGGGACGACGGCGAGGTCCTGGTAGACCGTGGCGATCCCGAGCGCCAGCGCCTCACGGGGTGAGGAGAAGGTGCGCTTCTCCCCGTCCACCAGGAAGTCGCCACTGGTGTGGGCGTGTGCCCCCGCCAGGATCTTGATGAACGTCGACTTGCCGGCGCCGTTGTCGCCCAGCACGCAGGTGACCTCGCCGGCCTTCACCGTGGTGGTCACCTCGCGGAGCGCGATCACCGAGCCATAGCTCTTGCCGATCTCGGTCACCTCGATGATCGCCGTGCCCGGCGCGGGCAGCGGCGGACCTCCGGCAGTTTCGGGAGCCTGTCCCCCCTCGAGGGTTTCCGGCTCGATCCGCTCCGCACTCATCGCACACGCTCCGCTCGGGTCTTGACGAAGTTGTTGACCAGGACGGCGCCGAGAAGCATCACGCCGAGGATGGAGAACAGCCAGTCGCTGTCCCACCCGGCGTAGATGATGCCCTGGTGGACCATGCCGTAGATCAGGGCGCCGAGAGCGGCGCCGATCGCTGACCCGTAGCCGCCGGTCAACAGGCAGCCACCGACGACGGCGCAGATGATGTAGATGAACTCCGCGCCGACTCCGGTGGTCGACTGCGCCGTGGTCGTCTTGAAGAGGGTCAGCATGCCCACGATCCAGGCGCCGAAGGCCGTGGCCATGAACAGGCCGACCTTGGTCCGGAACACGGGAACGCCGACCTGCCGGGCGCTGGTCTGGGCGCCACCGACGGAGAAGATCCAGTTGCCGGCGCGGGTCCGCAGCAGGATCCAGGAACCGATGGCGATCACCGCGAGGGCCCACCAGGTCGCGGCGTAGATCCTGAGGAAGCCGGTCGCCGGGACGTCGACCCAGGGCAGCCACGTCAGGTCGATCTTGATGTAGGACCCGAACAGCTTGTTGCCCGCGGAGTATCCCGCCGACTGCTGGAAGTCGACCACCGAGACCTGGTTGATGACCGCCTTGAGGCCGGCCAGGTTCACGCCCCGCAGGACGAAGAAGGTGGCGAGGGTGACGATGAAGCTCGGCACCCCGGTCTTCATCACCAGCACCCCGTTGAGGAAGCCGATGCAGAGTGCGACCACCAGCGAGGTGAAGACCGAGACCCAGACGTTGATGTGCCAGTGCGACATCATCACACCGGTGATCAGGCCCGTCGTGCCGGTCATGGCGCCGGCGGAGAGGTCGAACTCCCCACCGATCATGAGCATGGCCACGACGACCGCCATCACGGCGAAGCCCGACGACTCGAAGAGCCAGGTGCTCGCACCGGCCGGAAGGGCGAAGGCCGTGGTAGAGAAGGCGAAGTACAAGAAGATGAGCAGGGCCGCGACCGCCGCGCCGACCTCAGGGCGGCGCAGGACGGCCGCCAGACGGGCGTGCTCGCCGACCCGTTCATCGCGTTCGGGTGGAGTCTGCTTCTTGTCTACCGGTGACGGTGTTGCTGTGGTGCTCATGGTGCCCTCCTCGGGGCTGTTGTCCGCCTTGGGACGGTCGAGGGTCCGGCCCGAGCCGGACCCTTCCCGTCAGCTCAGCGGGTGCCCTGCTGGGCGAACTTCAGGACGGCTGCTGCGTTGTCCTTGGTGATGATGGCCGGGCCGGAGTAGACCGGCTGGCCGCCACCGATGTCGTTGCCGTTGAGCGCCTTCAGGTAGATGCCCGTGACCCCCATGTAGCCCTGGACGTAGGGCTGCTGGTCGATGGCGAAGAGGATCTTGCCGTCCTCGATGTTCTGCACCACGTCGGCGTTCACGTCGAAGGTGCCCACGGTGACGTCGGCGCCCGTGGCGTCGACGGCCTTGACTGCCTGACCGGACATGTCGCCACCGAGGGACAGGATGCCGTCGATGCTCGGGTCGGCCTGGAGCTTCGACTCGATGGTCGCCTCGGAGCCGGCCAGGTCGGTGTTGTCGACCTGCAGGTTCGTCAGCGTGCCGCTGAAGGTGGACTTGGCACCGGCACAGCGCTGCTCGAGGCCCACGTTGCCGGCCTCCTGGATCACACACAGCGCGTTCTTGACGCCGGCGGTGTTCATCTGGTCACCCGCAGCCTTGCCCGCGAGGGTCTCGCTCTGGCCGACGTGGGTGATCGCACCGAACTGCTGCCACTGGTCGAGACCGGAGTTGATGGTGATGACCGGGACGCCGGCGGCGACCGCAGCCTTGATGCTCTTCTCCAGACCGTCCGGGTTGGCCATCGAGACGACCACGCCGTCCGTGCCCGCCGCGACCGCGTTGTCGATCAGGGTCGCCTGCTTACCCACGTCGGGGTCCGACTGGTAGTGCAGGTCGACGCCCTCGTCCTTGCCGGCCTGCTCCGCACCGGCCTTGACGACGTCCCAGAACGAGTCGCCGGGAGCGCCGTGGGTGATCACGTCGATCCGGATGTCACTGGACGACGCGCCGCCGCCCGTACTGCTGGCGTCGGCGTTCGGGGTACTGCTGCTGTTGCTGCCACAGCCGGTCAGCACGAGCAGCCCGGCCGCGATACCCGCGGTGAGCAACCGTCGGATTCTCATGGTGTTCTCCTTCTCAACCGCATATCGCGGACTTATTACTACTGGGTGGACCGGGAGCCGGGGTGGCTCATCGGGCCGTCGGGAAGCTGAACTGTGCCTGTTGGTGCTCGGCGAGGTCGACGTGCGGCCAGCGGGCGGTGACGACCTTGGCGCGGGTGTAGAACGCGACGCCTTCGGGGCCGTGGATGTGGTGTTCTCCAAAGAGCGAGTCCTTCCAGCCGCCGAAGGAGTAGTAGGCCATGGGGACGGGGATCGGAACGTTCACGCCGATCATGCCGACGCGTACGCCGCGCTGGAAGCGACGCGCCGCCTCGCCGCTGGAGGTGAAGATCGCGGTGCCGTTCCCGTAGGGGTTGGCGTTGATCAGGTCGATGGCCTTGTCGACGTCGTCGAGGTGGAGCACGGTCAGCACCGGCCCGAAGATCTCCTCGGTGTAGACGTCCATCTCGGGGGTCACCCGGTCGACGACCGTGGGACCGACGAAGAAGCCGCCCTCGTGGCCCGCGACGCTGAGCCCGCGCCCGTCCACGCTGAGGCTCGCGCCCTGCTCCTCACCGGAGCCGATCAGACCGACGATGCGGTCGCGCGCCTCGGGCGTGACGACCGGTCCCATGTCGCTCTCGGCGTCCCGACCGGAGCCGACCTTGACCGCCCGTGCCCGCTCGGAGACCAGGGATACGAGGTCGCCGCCCACGCCGCCGACCGTGACGGCCGCCGAGATCGCCATGCAGCGCTCCCCCGCCGACCCGAAGGCGGCGGCGACCAGCTGGTCGGCGGCGTACTCGAGGTCGGCGTCGGGAAGGATGATGGCGTGGTTCTTGGCACCGCCGAGGGCCTGGACGCGCTTGCCGTTCTCGGTGGCCTTGGTGTGGATGTACTTCGCGATCGGCGTGGAGCCGACGAACGACACGGCCGCCACGTCGGGGTGCTCCAGCAGTGCGTCGACTGCCTCCTTGTCGCCGTGGACGACGTTGAAGACGCCCTCGGGAAGGCCCGCCTCCGCCCAGAGCTCGGCCAGGATCAGGGCGGCCGAGGGGTCACGCTCGCTGGGCTTGAGCACGAACGTGTTGCCGCACGCGATCGCCACCGGGAACATCCACATCGGCACCATCGCCGGGAAGTTGAACGGCGTGATCCCGACGCAGACGCCCAGCGGTTCGCGGAACGAGAACAGGTCGACCCCCGTCGAGACCTGTGCCGAAAAGTCGCCCTTGAGCAGCTGCGGGATCCCGCAGGCGAACTCGACGACCTCGAGGCCCCGTTGGACCTCGCCGCGTGCATCGCTGAGCACCTTGCCGTGCTCGTCTGTGATCGCCTCGGCGATCCGGCCGACGTTGGCGTTGACCAGCTCGCGGAAGGCGAACAGCACCTTGGTCCGCTGGCTCAGGGAGGCCTGCGACCACTCGGTGAACGCCTCGCTCGCCATCCGTACGGCGGCGTCCACGTCGGCGCGGCTCGCCAGGGCGACCTCGGCCTGCTGCTCACCCGTCGCGGGGTTCCACACGCGTCCGCGGCGTTCGCCGCTGCCGCTGGTGGACTTGCCGCCGACCCAGTGGTCGATGGTCCTCATCGTTGGTCCCTCTCGTCGGTGACGGGGCGCAGGTGGCTGCGTTGCCTCGCCTTCTGGTTGTCGTACGTCGCCCGAGCATCCCGCGTCGACTCCAGGTCCGCGACCTCGGCCACCGGCACGTCCCACCACGCGGGGCTGTCCGGCGCGGGAACCAGCGGGTCGGTCTCCACGTGGATCACGGTCGTGACGTCGGCGGCCTGCGCGTCGGCGAAGGCCTTCTCCAGCTCGGCGATCCCGCTGACCGAGGTCACCCGGGCGCCCAGGCTGGCGGCGTTCGCGGCGAGGTCGACCGGGAGGATGTCGCCGTCGAGCCCGGTCGCCGTGCGGTAGCGGTAGCGGGTCCCGAAGCGCTGGGATCCCAGCGACTCCGACAGAGCTCCGATGGAGGCGAACCCGTGGTTCTGCACCAGGACCACGATCAGCTTCACGCCCTCCTGCACGGCGGTGACGATCTCCTGCGACATCATCAGGTAGGACCCGTCGCCCACCATGACGACCACGTCGCGGTCCTCACCGGCGTCGAGGACGGCCATCTTCACGCCCAGCCCGCCGGCGATCTCGTAGCCCATGCACGAGAAGCCGTACTCCACGTGGTAGCCCTTGCGGTCGCGGGTGCGCCACATCTTGTGCAGGTCGCCCGGCATCGAGCCGGCCGCACACACCACCACGTCCTGGTCGCGGGTGAGCCGGTTGACCACCCCGAGCACCTCGGACTGCGCCGGCAGCGGCTCGTGGTGGAGGTCGTGGGACCGCTGCACGATGTCGTCCCACTCCCCCGCGAGGCGCGTGGCCCGGGCCGAGTGCTCGGCCGGGGCGCGCCAGCCAGTCAAGGCCTCGGTGAGCTGCTCGAGCCCACGTCGTGCGTCACCGACGAGCGCGACGGCCGAGAGCTTGTGCGCGTCGAACGACGCCACGTTGAGGTTGACGAAGCGCACGTCCGGGTCGCCGAACACCGTCTTGGAACCGGTCGTGAAGTCGCTGTAGCGGGTGCCGACGCCGATCACGACGTCCGCCTCCCCGGCCAGCTCGTCCGCGGCGGTGGTGCCGGTCGCGCCGATCGCGCCCACCGACAACGGGTGGTCGTACCGCAGGCTGCCCTTGCCCGCCTGCGACTCCGCCACGGGTACGCCGGTCGCCTCGGCGAAGGCGCGGAGGGCCTCGGTCGCCCCGGAGTAGATGACCCCGCCACCGGCCACGATCAACGGCCGCTGTGCCTCCTTCAGCACCGCGACCGCGCGGGCCAAGGCGTCATCGGCGAGCGGCTGCCGGGGCTGGTGCCAGACCCGGCGGGCGAACAGGTCGTCCTCCCAGTCCCATGCCTCGGCCTGCACGTCCTGAGGCAGCGCCAGGGTGACCGCGCCGGTCTCGGCGGGGTCGGTCAGCACCCGCATGGCGGCCAGCAGCGACAGCGGGAGCTGCTCGGGCCGGTTGATCCGGTCCCAGAAGCGCGAGACCGGCTTGAAGCAGTCGTTGACGCTCACGTCGAGCGTCCGGGGGTCCTCGACCTCCTGCAGCACCGGGTTGGAGACCCGGGTGGCGAAGACGTCGCCCGGCAGGAGCAGCACCGGGATCCGGTTGATCGTCGCGAGGGCGGCACCGGTGACCATGTTGGTCGAGCCCGGACCGACCGAGGCGCTGCAGGCGAACGCGGTGAGCCGGTCGCGGTGCCGGGCGTAGCCGACCGCGGCATGCACCATGGCCTGCTCGTTGCGCGCCTGGTGGTAGCGCAGGACATGCCCCTGGGCACCTGCCTCGCCGTCGTTCTCGGCATGCTCGCGCTCGAGGAGCGCCTGGCCGACACCCGCGACGTTGCCGTGGCCGAAGATGCCCCAGCACCCGGCGAAGAACGGGGTCTCGACGCCGTCGCGCTCGACGTACTGCACCTCCAGGAAGCGCACGATCGCCTGCGACACGGTCAGCCGGACGCTCATCGGACCCCCTCGTGGCTGTGAGGGCCGAACGGGAGCCGCGGGTCGACGGCCTGGTCGGCCCACGTGTCGCGGACCCAACCGTGGGCCGGGTCGTCGCAGATCCGCCAGGCGCGCTCGTCGCCGGGACCGGCCATCACGTTGAGGTAGTACAGGTCGTAGCCGGGCACCGCGATCGACGGGCCGTGCCAGCCGAACGGGATCAGCACCACGTCGCCGCTGCGCACCTCGGCCAGGACGTCGATCTCCTTGCCCGGGTGGCCGTAGACGCGCTGGTAGCCGATGCCCGGTCCGGCGGGACCGTCGGCGACCTCGAAGTAGTAGATCTCCTCCAGCACACTCTCGGTCGAGCTCGCCTCGTCGTGCTTGTGAGGCGGGTACGACGACCAGTTGCCGGCCGGCGTCAGCACCTCGCACGCGATCAGTGCGTCGGCCTCGAAGGCGTCGGGCGTGCAGAAGTTGTTGACCTGCCGACTCGCCGCACCGGCCCCGCGCATCTCCACCGGCACCCGGTCGGCCGGCTGGTGACGGAAGGGCAGCCGGGCATCGCACACCGCTGAGGGCAAGGCGAACCGACCGCCGGCGGGACTGGCGATCACGACAGCGGCGTCGCGCGGCACGTAGACGAAGTCGCTCGGGCCGCTGAACACGTCGGGGCGACCCTGCACCGTGAGGGTCTCGCCGTCGCAGGTCACCTCGCACGAGCCGGACAGCGACATCACGAGGGTCTCGGCCGGACCGGTCTCCCAGGTCACGGAGCCGCCCGGCTCGAGCTCGACCACCGCCAGCCCGCTGTAGCTCCAGCCGGCCGACTCGGGCGTCACCTGGAGTGCGCACTGCTCGGTGCTCGCCGAACCCGCCCGCAGGTGCAGGTCGTTGCCGAGTACGGTCGCGGCGGTCATCACATCATCCCCACCACGGCGTCCACCGCGGCGGCGACGTCGCCGTCCGGTGGGTAGAGCAGCGAGCGGCCGACGACCATGCCACGCACCTGGGGGTTGCCCAGCACCTTCTCCCAGGCCGCGAACTGCGCGTCCTGGTCCTCCGCGACCTCGCCGCCCAGCAGCAGGACCGGGAAGGGTGGTCGCGGCCAGGACCTGCTCCATGTCGTCGATCACGGGCATCTTCAGCCAGGTGTGGGCACTGGTCCAGCCGAGCCCCGCGGCCACGGTCGCGGAGCGCACGACGGCCTCGGTGGACAGGTCGTTGCGGACCCGACCCTCGACGCGGTGGGAGATGAAGGGCTCGACCATCGCCATCAGGCCGTGCCCGGCGAGGGCACCGACGGCGTCCGCGCAGGCTTCCACGGTGGGAGCCGTCGCGTGGTCGTCGGGGTCGATGCGCATCAGCATCTTGCCGCCCTGGAAGCCCATCCGGTGCACGGCGTCCGCGTCGTACCCGGTGAAGCGGTCGTCGATCTCGAAGACCGTGCCGGCCAGGCCGCCACGGTTCATGGACCCGATCACGACCTTGCCCTCGAGTGCTCCCATCAGGAGCAGGTCCTCGATGATGTCCGCGGTGCCGAGGACGCCGTCCACGCCCGGCCGCGACAGGGCCACGGACAGGCGCTCGAGCAACCGGAACCGGTCCGCCATCGCCAGCCCGTCGCTACCGGCGCGCAGGAAGCCGCGGGCCGTGTGGTCGGCCGCGACCAGCATCAGGCGACCGGTGCTGCCGGTCAGCGAGCCGGGGCGTTCGCGTCCGTCCGCCATCTGCGCCACCAGGCCGGGCTGGTCGGCCCGCACCTTGACCAGGTCTGTCAGACCAACGCTCACGACACCCTCCCGAGGATCTCTTCCAGCTCGTCCGTGGTCGGCATCGCGTCGGCGCAGGCCATCCGGCCGGCCACGACCGCACCGGCGGCGTTGGCGAAGCGGAGCATCCGCTCGAGGTCCCACCCGGCCAGCAGTCCGTGGCACAGCGCGCCCCCGAAGGCGTCGCCCGCGCCCAGCCCGTTCACCACGTCGACCGGTACCGGTGGTACGACGACGGACTCGCCGCCGCGCACTCCCAGGACGCCGGCCGGCCCCTGCTTGACGATCGCCAGGTCGACCCCGGCCGCGAGCAGGGCGGCCGCGGCCGCCTCGGGCTCGCGCTCACCGATCGCCACCTCGCACTCCTCGCGGTTGCCCACGGCCACGTCGGCGTACTCGACCGCCGCCCGGACGAAGGGGTGCGCCTCCTCGGCGGAGGACCAGAACATCGGTCGGTAGTCGAGGTCGAGCACGGTGATGCCGTGGGAGCCGCGAGCCTCGAGGGCCGCCATCGTCGCCGAGCGGGAGGGCTCCTGGCACAGGCCGGTGCCGGTCACCCAGAAGATGTCCGCCGCGGCGATCGCGTCGAGGTCGAGCTCGTCGGTGTGGATCTGCAGGTCCGGCGCGCTCGGGTACCGGTAGAAGTAGAGCGGGAAGTCGTCGGGCGGGAAGATCTCGCAGAACGTGACCGGCGTCGGCAGGTCGGGCACCGGGCTCACGAACCGGTCGTCGACCCCGAAGCCGCGCAGGGCCCGGTGGATGTACTGGCCGAAGGGGTCCGCGCCGGTGCGGGTGATGACCCCCGCGGACCGCCCGTGGCGGGCCGCCGCGACCGCGACGTTGGTCGGGCTGCCGCCGAGGAACTTGGCGAACGTGGTGACGTCCTCCAGGGAGACCCCGATCTGCTCGGGGTAGAGGTCGACGCCGACCCGACCCATGGTGAGCACCTCGAGGTGCGCACCGGATGACCTCACCGCGTCCGTCATCCGGCGATCCCGGTCAGGAAGGCCAGGCTGGTCTCGACGTCGGCGTACGGCGCGCCGCTCTGGGCCGCGCCGTCGAGGACGACGTCCTGCTCCAGGACGTACCAGCCGTCGTACCCCGCTGCCTCCAGGGTGCGGACCATCGCCGCGATGTCGATGTCACCCGCGCCGAGCGGCCGGAACATCCCGTCGCGGACGGCCGCGCCGAAGGTGGTCTCGCCCGAGCGCACCCGCGCGGCCATCGCGGCGTCGACGTCCTTGAGGTGCACGTGGACGACGCGCTGCGGGTGGGCGGCCGTGAGCGCGACCGGGTCGCCGCCTCCGACCAGGAGGTGGCCGGTGTCGATGCACAGGCCCACGTGCGAGCCGGAGAGCACCCGCTCGGTCTCGTCCCCCGACTCGACCATGGTGCCGACGTGGGGGTGGAGCGCCGCCACCACGCCGCGGGTGCGGGCATGGTCGGCGATCCGGTCGAGGTTGCCGAGCAGGGTCGCCCAGCCGGCGTCGTCCAGCTCGGGCCGGGCGTCGTACCCGTCGACCCCGGTGTACGCCGCCAGCACGACGACACCGGCGCCGCACGCGACACAGCTGTCGATGAAGCGGTTCACCTCGGGCATCGGGTCGTGCAGGGGGTCGTGCAGCAGGACCGGCAGGAAGCCGCCGACCGCACGCAGCCCGTACGACGCGAGCTGCTCGGCCTTCGCCGCGGGTGCGACCTCCAGGAAGCCGTCGGGGCCGAACTCCGTGGCGGCCAGCCCCAGCTCGCGCATCTGCTCGAGCACCGTGCCGGCCTCCAGCTGGTACCCCCAGTCGGGCACCTCGCACACGCCCCACGAGATCGGGGCACCCGCGATCCGGGCCCGGACGGGCCGGCGGTCGTCGGGGGTCTGGGTCACAGCGCCCGTGGTGTCCTGCGTCACGGATGAGATTGTCGTCACAGGTCAGTTGACCTGTCAATAGTTTGTCCTGACATATTGACGTACCGACAACTTCGGCCCATGCTGCGAGTGTCGTTCCCGCATGCCACCCAGGAGGACCCGGCGATGCCGATGCCCGAGCTGGTCGTGAACCGCTCCAGCCCGGTCCCGCTGTACTTCCAGGTGGCCGAGCAGATCGAGCAGGCCATCCACGACGGCCACCTCGCGCCCGGTGACCGGATCGCCAACGAGGTCGCCCTCGCCGACCAGCTCGGGCTCTCCAGGCCCACCCTGCGCCAGGCGATCCAGACCCTGGTCGACAAGGGCATGCTGGTGCGCAAGCGCGGGGTCGGCACCCAGGTCGTCAACGCCCCGATCCGCCGCACGGTCGAGCTCACCAGCCTGTACGACGACCTCACCCGCAGCGGGCTGCGCCCCACGACGACCGTGCTGGGCCTGGACCTGATCCCGGTCGACGAGGCAGGCGCGCAGAAGCTCAACCTGCCGGTGGGCCACAAGGTCTGGCGGCTGCGGCGGCTGCGCGCGGTCAAGAGCGAGCCGCTCGCGCTGATGTACAACCTGATCCCCGAGGGCGTGACCGACCTGGCCCGGGTCGACCTGGACCACACCGGTCTCTACGAGCACTTCCGCGCCCAGGCGATCAACCTGCGCGTCGCGCACCAGGTGATCGGGGCGCGCACCATCGACGCGGACGAGGCCCGCCTGCTCGGCGGTCGCAAGGGCGACCCGGTGCTGACGATGGAGCGCACGTCGTACGACGACAAGGGCCGGGCCGTCGAGCACGGCCAGCACCTCTACCGGCCCGACCGGTACGCCTACGAGACCACCCTCGTCGACCGCTGAGCCGATTCCCCTGCGGTTCCCCGCCGATCCCCTGCCGTGACCCCCGAGAGGAACCTCCGATGAGCTTCGTCCTGGCCGCCTGCGCCGAGATGGTCCACCGCGACCTCCCCATCGTCGAGCGCGCCCGCCTGCTCCACGAGAGCGGCTTCGCCGTCGAGATCTGGGACTGGACCACCAAGGACCTCCCGGCGCTCGCGGCGACGGGCGCCCGGTTCACCTCGATGACCGGCTACGTCGACGGCTCGCTGACCGACCCGCGAGGGGTCGACGCGCTGCTGGCCTCGGCCGAGCGGTCGGTGGTGGCCTCGCGCGTCCTCGGCACCCCGAACCTCAACCTGCACGGCACCGGCCTCGACCCGAACGGCCTGCCGGTCCACCCGGTGGAGACGGTCACCGGCGCGATGTGGCTGGCCGCGGTCGAGACCCTGGGCCGGATCGCCGACCTCGGGAAGCGCGAGGGCGTGGTCTTCTCGCTGGAGAACCTCAACACCGCCGTCGACCACCCGGGTACGCCGTTCGCGCGCGCTGCGGACACCGCCGCCCTGGTCGCGGCCGTCGACAGCCCGCACCTGCGGATGAACCTCGACCTCTACCACGCCCAGATCGGCGAGGGGAACCTGATCGACCTGGTGCGCAGCACCGTCCACCTCGTCGGCGAGGTCCAGGTGGCCGACGTCCCCGGCCGCTGCGAGCCGGGCACCGGCGAGATCCGCTACCCCGCGGTGGCCGCCGCCCTCGCCGAGACCGGCTACGACGGTGTCGTCGCGATGGAGGCCTGGGCCTCCGGAGACTCGGTCGCGGCCGTCGAGGCGTTCCGCGCGGCCTTCACCGTGGACTGACGTCGGCCCTCAGTCGGTGCCGGTCAGGTCGCGTGCCGGCCAGGCCGGTGCGCTCGAACAGGCGACGGCGGCGCGGCGTGCGGGTACGGCGTACGCGGCCGCGACGCGAGCGGCGTGCGGCCGAGCGGGCCATGTCGGCCGCCCCGATGAAGCCGGCGTTGGGGCCGAGCGCCGCCTGCACGATCTCGGGCTCGGTGCGGTGGCCGCGCCCGGTCAGGGACCGGGCGAAGGCCTGGCGGGTGGGCCCGATCAGGAGCTCCCCCGCGTCGGAGAGGCCGCCGCCGATGATGATGCAGCCGGGGTCGAAGGCGGCCGCCATGCCGGCCAGCCCGACCCCGAGCCAGCGGCCGACGTCGGCGAGCAGCTCGATCGACAACGGGTCGCCGTCGCGGGCGGCCTGGGTGATCTGGGGCCCTCGAGCCGGCTCGCGTCGCCGTCGACCATGTCGCGCAGGTGCTGTGCCATCGGCGAGTCGGCCCGGACCATCTCGCGGGCGTCGCGGACCAGGGCGTTGCCGGAGGCGTACTGCTCCCAGCACCCGCGGTTGCCGCACTCGCAGCGGTGGCCGTCCTGGACGACCTGCATGTGGCCGAACTCGCCGGCCATCCCGTTGGCGCCGCGGTAGACCCGGTTGTCGAAGACGAGGGCACCGCCGATGCCGGTGCCGAGGGTCGCGCAGAGCACGAAGCGGTGGCCGCGGCCGGAGCCGAAGCGGCACTCCGCCAGAGCGGCGGTGTTGGCGTCGTTGTCGACGACCACGGGCAGCCGGACCCGCTCGGCGACCTTGGCCCGCAGCGGCTCGCGACGCCAGTTCAGGTGGGGGGAGAACATCACGACGGTGCGCGTCACGTCGACGAAGCCCGCAGCCCCGATCCCGACCGCCGCCACGTCGTACTCGCGGGCGAAGCCGTCGACCAGGTCGACGATGGTGTCCTCGACGGCCTGCACGTCGTGACCCTCGGTGGGACGGCGCTCGAGGGCCATCACGGTGCCGAGCGGGTCGACGACCGCGCCCAGCACCTTGGTACCGCCGATGTCGATCCCGACGGTCAACGGCTCCCACCGCGAAGGGCGGGCACGCCGGGGCACCACGTCGGACATGAGCATCAGGGTACTGAGCGGCGGCCGCGCGGGGTCGCACGGGCCGCGGACGGCGTGTGGCCGGGCTGAAGGTGCGGTGAAACCGCCGCGTAACCACGGCCGCGCAGACTTGTCCCATGAACGAGATGACACCCGCAGTCCTCGCGGAGGACCTGCTCAAGACGTTCGGCGACCAGCGTGCGGTCGACCACGTCGATCTCGAGGTGCGCCGCGGCGAGGTCTTCGGCGTCCTCGGGCCCAACGGCGCCGGCAAGACGACGATGCTGAAGATGCTCGCCACGCTGCTGCCCATCGACGGTGGCCGCGCCGAGATCTTCGGCCACGACGTACGCCGGGAGCCCCACGTCGTGCGCCAGCTGCTCGGCGTGACCGGCCAGTACGCCTCCGTCGACGAGAACCTGACCGCGACCGAGAACCTGATGCTGTTCGCGCGCCTGCAGGGCGTGGACCGCAAGACCGCGCGGTCCACAGCCGGCTCGCTGCTCGAGCAGTTCGACCTCAGCGCGGCCGCCGACAAGCCGATCAAGGCCTTCTCCGGAGGCATGCGCCGGCGCCTCGACCTCGCCGCCAGCCTGATCACCCGACCACCGCTGATCTTCCTCGACGAGCCGACCACCGGCCTCGACCCGCGCACCCGCGGCCAGATGTGGGGCACCATCCGCGGGCTGGTCGCGAACGGCTGCACCGTGCTGCTCACCACGCAGTACCTCGACGAGGCCGACCAGCTCGCCGACCGGATCGCGGTCATCGACCACGGCCGGAAGGTGGCCCAGGGCACGCCCGACGAGCTGAAGTCGTCCATCGGCACGTCCACGCTCCAGCTGAGCCTGGTCGACCACGACCAGCTCACCCTCGCGGCCGAGATCTCCGAGCGCCTGCGCGACGAGGCCCCGGTCCTCTCGCCGGAGTCCCGTCGTCTCACGATCCCGCTCGAGCGCAGCGACCAGGCGGTCGACGTACTCCTCGCCCTCCGCGCGCAGGGCATCGCGATCGAGTCCGTCACCGTCCAGAAGCCGTCCCTCGACGAGGTCTTCCTGGCCCTGACCGGACACGACACGGGCGAGCCCGAGCCCGACCAGACCACCGACACCACTCCCGAACTGGAGGCCGTCCGATGACCGCCCTCACCACCACCCTGCGTGACCCGGGCGCCGGGCTCTCGACCCACGTCGGTCTCCGCGCCACGTTCCACCAGACCATGACCATGGCCTGGCGGGCCACGATGAAGATGCGACGCAACTTCGAGACGCTCTTCGACGTCACCATCCAGCCGCTGCTGTTCACCGCCATGTTCGCCGGGATCTTCGGCGGCGCGATCTCGGGCAGCGTCGAGGACTACCTCCCGGTGATCATCCCCGGGCTGGTCGGCCAGACCGTCCTGACCGCGTGCGTCGCGACCGGCGTCCAGCTCCGCGAGGACATGGACAAGGGCGTGTTCGACCGGTTCAAGGTGCTGCCGATCGCTCGGATCGCGCCGCTGGCCGGGCCGATGGTCGCCGACATGCTTCGCTACGCGATCGCCAGCACGCTGACCTTCGGCACCGGGATCGTGCTCGGCTACCGACCGGGCGGCGGCGCACCCGGGGTGATCGGCGCCATCCTGCTCGCGATCGTCGCCGGCTGGTCGATGGCGTGGATCTTCACCTGGTTCGGCACCGTCGGCCGCAGCGCCCAGGGGGTGCAGGCGATCTCGCTGATGGTGATGTTCCCGCTCACCTTCCTGTCCAACGCGTTCGTCCCGACCGAGACGATGCCGCCGTACCTGCAGGCCTTCGCCAACGCCAACCCGGTCTCCCACATCATCTCCGCGATCCGCGACCTGGCGAACGACGGCCAGGTCACCGCCCAGGTCGGGTGGGCGCTGCTCGGCTGCGCCGTCGTCGTCGCGATCTTCGCGCCCCTGTCGGTGAAGAGCTTCAGCCGGAAGATGTGAGCCCGCCGGCAGCCAGGGCGGCCAGCACCTCGCCGTGCAGCTCGCGGCCGCGTCGGGACTGGTACTCGTCACTCACCTCGGCGAGACGACCCGGCGCGGCCGCATCGGCGAGCGCCCGGAGCGGCTCCCAGGCCATCACCGGGAACCACCGGTTGTAGCCGAAGGTCACGGCGATCGCGAGCAGGCGTACGCCGGCGTCCCGCTCCTCGTCGGTGGTGGCCGTGGTCAGCACCCGCGCACTGAGCGCGGCCAGCGCCATGCCGGTGACGGGGTAGTCGACGGCTCCCTCCGGACCGGTCAGCAGCGCCTCCACCGTGTGGGCAGCCTCGGCGGCCAGAGCGTCCGTCCGCACCTGCTCGACGGGCGTCGACGCGTCGCGCACGTGGGCGGTCAGAGCGGTGGCCAGCGCGACGACGACCCACGGCTCGAGGCCGTTGGACTCCACCCCCGCGAACCTCATCGAGCGCATCACGTCGACGGACCGGGCGTAGGCATCGAGCGCGGCCGGGATGTCGCCGCGCGCCCGCAGGAGCTCGGCACGCACCTGGTGCATCACCATCGCGCCCGTCCCGTCCGTGGCCAGCTGGTCCCCGGACTCCGCGAGCAGGCGTTCGGCCTGGTCGAGGTCGCCGTCCTCCAGCGCGGCCAGCGCCAGGCTCGTGCGCGTGCTCAGCGCGTCCTCGTCGGCGTGCAGCCGCTCGAGCAGCGGCGCGGCGATCCGCGCGTGCTCGGCGGCGTCGAGGTGCCGGCCGGCGTTGAAGTCCAGCATCGCCATCTGGGTGTGGAGGGTCGCAACCTGCCAGGTGGTGGTCGAGTCGTCCACGCCGTCGAGCGCCTTCTCGACGTAGGTGCGGGCCGCGTCGAGCTCGCCCTGGTTCTCCGCCAGCACGGCCGCCCACTGCCACGCCATCGCCGAGGTCATCGGGTCGGGGTCGTCGGTCAGCGCGAGGGCCGCCGCCACGCGCTCCATCGGCGCGAGGCCGGGCCCGAACAACGCGTGGATCACCCGTGCCCACGGCTGCTCCGGGGTGCCCAGCCGTGCCAGCACCGACGCGAGGTCGTCGACACCGTCGGGCCGCAGGAAGCCGATGTGCACCACCAGCAGCCCGACCGCCTCGAGCGTCACCTGCACCAGCTCGGGTGGCGGCTCGAAGTCGACGAGCACGCGCTCGGCCAGGTCGGCGAGCACGAAGAAGCGCGCGTTGTTCCCGGTGATCGCCCAGAGTGCGCCCTCGGCGGCGAGCAGCGGTACGGCGTTGGCAGCGTCGTCGGCGAGGAGCCGGCCACGCAGGATGTCGGTGAGGTTGCCCTCCTCGACCGACAGCAGGTCGATCGCCTCGATCTGGCGCGCCCCGAAGACGTCCGGTCGCACCCGCGTGGCGAGGTCGACCGCCCAGCGGGTCTGGGCGGCCCGCGCCTCGTCCGCTCCCCCCGCTTCGACCAGCCGGTGACCGCCGAACTCGCGCACCGTCTCCAGCATCCGGTACCGGACGACGCCGCTCTCCTCGGAGACGGTGAGCAGCGACTGGTCGACCAGGGCTTCGACCAGGTCGGTGCCGTCGGGTCCGAGCACCGCGCAGGCGGCGTCCGCGGAGAAGCCGTCGTGGAAGACCGACAGCCAGGTGAGGGCGCGCTGTTCGTCGACGGACAGCAGGTCCCAGGACCACCCGATGACCGAGGTCAGGGTCTGGTGGCGCGCAGGGGCGGAGCGGTCGCGCCCACGGAGCAGGGCGAACCGGTCGCTCAGGGCACGACGTACCTCCTCCACCGACATGGTCCGGATCCGCGCCGCTGCGAGCTCCACGGCGAGGGGCAGGCCGTCCAGCCTCGCCACGACATCGGCGACGACGTCGTCGGGCAGCTCGGCATCGGGACGTACGGCGCGCGCCCGGCGACGGAACAGCTCGGCACCGTCGTCGGCGGCGAGCTGGCTGAGCAGGATGACCCGCTCGGCCGCGATCCCCAGCGGCGACCGGCTGGTGGTCACGATGCGGAGGTCTCTGGTGGTGGCCAGCAGGAACGCCACCAGCGAGGCGGCCGCGTCGAGGACGTGCTCACAGTTGTCGAGGACGAGCAGGGTCGGGACGACGTCGAGCTCCTGGGCGATCCGGCCCCGCACGTCGGCGAGCTGCGCGGGCGTGAGGGACCGCCGGCCGGTCACCGAGTTGCGCACGCCGAGGGCGGACCCGACCTCCGAGACGACGTCCTCCCCCGCCGAGATGCCGACCAGCTCGACGAAGTGCACCCGCGGCTGGGTCGCCTCGCGGGCGAGCACGTGCGCGATGCGGGTCTTGCCGAGGCCACCGGGGCCCAGGATCGTGGTCAGCCGCCCGGTCCGGACCAGGGCTCGGAGCGCGGCCAGGTCGGCGTCGCGGCCCAGCAGCTCGTCGGCGTCGTACAGCACACCGGAGCGAACCGGCTCGTCGGCGGCGAGGAGCTCGAGGTGGATCCGCTGCAGCGCGGGGTCGGGGTCGACCCCCAGCCGTTCCGCGAGGGCGCGGCGGTAGGCGTCGTACCGGGCCAGGGCCGGCGCAGCACCGGCCGCCGCGGCCTCGCTGCGCAGCAAGGCCCCGAGCACCTCGGCGTCGTCCGGATCATCGGCGTGCACCTCGCGCAGCACCTCGACCGCCGCCACGTCGCTGCCGGTGCGGCCCAGGGCCAGCCCACGGATGCGGTGGACCGCCTTCGCCCGAGCCAGGGCTGAGCGACGCAGGCGAGCCAGCGGGCCGTCCCCCACTGCGTCGCCGGCAGCGGTCAGCAAGCCCTCGGCCGCCTCGGCCAGGACGAGTGCCTGCGGCGCGCGGCCGTCGGTCAGGGCTCGGCCCGCGTCCGTCACCAGCCGCTCGAGGACCCAGGCGTCGACCGCGTCCGGCTCGAGCGCGAGGCGGTAGCCGCCGTCGGCGCGGGCCAGCGCCTCGGCACCGAGCTGGGTGCGCAGCCGCGACACCAACACCTGCAGCGCCTTGCCCGGCACCGCCGGCAGGTCGTCGCCCCAGATCTCGTCCACGAGCCGCCGGTCGGCGATGCCGGACGGGTGCAGCGCGAGGGCCGCGAGGAGGTCGGCCGGACGAGCCCCGGCGACCGGGGACCCGTCGTACGACACCTCGTCGAGGAGCCGCAGCAGGATGGTCACCCGGCCCAGCATAGGAACCGTCCCGGGACGGACAGGTGCGCCCTCACCCGTCGCGGAGCAAGATGGCCTCGTCGCAGATCCTCCCGAGCCCCAGGAGCCCCCGTGAAGAGCACCATGCAGGACGCCCAGCTGACCATCGGTTCGCTGATGAAGCACGGGACGACGGTCTACAGCGACGCCGAGGTCGTGACCGCGACCGCCGACGGCGTCCGTACCCGGTCGTACGCCGAGCTCGGACGCCGTGCCGCGCAGCTGGCCCACGGACTGCGCAGCCTCGGCATCACCGGCGACCAGCGGGTCGCGACCTTCCAGTGGAACAACGTCGAGCACCTCGAGGCCTACCTCGCGGTGCCGTCGATGGGCGCGGTGCTCCACACCCTCAACATCCGGCTCTTCCCCGAGCAGCTGGTCTACGTCGCCAACCACGCCGAGGACCAGGTGGTCATCGTCGACGACTCGCTGGTGCCGCTGCTGGCCGCGCAGCTGCCGCAGCTCACCACGGTGACCCACGTGCTGGTCGCCGGGCCGGACGCCGCGTCGGCCGACCTCGACGCACTGCGCGCCTCCGGCAAGGAGGTCCTGCTCTACGAGGACCTGCTGGCGGAGCAGCCGGAGGAGTTCGAGTGGCCCGAGGTGGACGAGCGTGACGCCGCGGCGATGTGCTACACGAGCGGCACCACCGGCAACCCCAAGGGCGTCGTCTACAGCCACCGCTCCGCCTGGCTCCACTCGCTGGCCGTCAGCACCGGCAACGTCAGCGGCATCAGCAGCCACGACCGGATCCTGCCGATCGTGCCGATGTTCCACGCCAACGCCTGGGGACTCGCCTACGCCGCCCTGATGAACGGGGCGTCGCTGTGCATGCCGGACCGCTGGCTGCAGGCCGAGCCGATGGTGCGGTTCATCCAGGCGAGCAGGCCCACCATGTCGGGGGCGGTGCCGACCGTGTGGAACGACGTACTCCACTACCTCGACGAGCACCCGGACGTGAAGCTCGACTCCCTGACGTCCATCCTGTGCGGCGGATCCGCGGTCCCCGTCTCGCTGCAGAAGGCACTGCAGGAGCGACACGGCATCCACGTCAGGCAGGCCTGGGGCATGACGGAGACCTCACCGGTGGCCTCCGCCGGGATGGTCCCGGTCGGCGTCGAGGGTGAGGACGAGTGGAGGTACCGCGGCTCGCAGGGCCGGCTGTTGTGCGGTGTCGAGGCCCGGATCGTCGGCGACGACGGCTCCACCCGTCCGTGGGACGGCGAGTCGGTGGGCGAGCTGGAGGTCCGCGGGCCGTGGGTCACGAGCAGCTACTACAACTCCGACGACCCCGAGGTGAACGACAAGTTCCACGACGGCTGGCTGCGCACCGGCGACGTCGGCAGCCTCGACCCGCTCGGCTACATCACGCTGACCGACCGGGCGAAGGACGTGATCAAGTCCGGTGGCGAGTGGATCAGCTCGGTCGACCTCGAGAACGCCCTGATGAGCCACCCCGACGTCGTCGAGGCCGCGGTGGTCGGGATCCCGGACGAGAAGTGGCAGGAGCGGCCCCTGGCGACCGTGGTGCTGCGCGAGGGAGCGACCACGACGGCCGACGACCTGCGCGAGCACCTCGGGGCGTCGTTCGCCAAGTGGCAGCTGCCCGACGCCTGGGCGTTCATCGACCAGGTGCCGCGCACCTCGGTGGGCAAGTTCGACAAGAAGGTGCTCCGGCGCGAGTTCGCGGACGGCACCTACCAGATCCGACGTACCACCGGCTGAGGACGACCTGTCCCCCGCCCCGCCGTTGCGGCGGATCGGGGTCAGGCGTCAGATGACGGCCTGGCGCTGGGCTGCGGCCAGGCGGGTGAGGGCGAACTCGGTGATCCGCACCAGTGCCCGCTTGGCCGACGCGCGGTCGCGTGCGTCGACGGTGATCAGCGGGACGTCCTCGGGCAGGGCGAGCGCCTCGGCGATCTCGTGGAGGGGGTACTTCGGGCCGCCCTCGAACTCGTTGACCGCCACGATGAACGGGACGCTCTTCGACTCGAAGTAGTCCAGCGGTGCGAACGCGGCGTCGAGCCGTGCGGTGTCGACCATGACGATCGCGCCGATCGCTCCGCGCACCAGGTCGTCCCACATGAACCAGAACCGCTTCTGCCCGGGCGTGCCGAAGAGGTACAGCACGAGGTCCTCGGCCAGGGTGATCCGCCCGAAGTCCATGGCCACGGTCGTGGTCGACTTGCCGGGGGTGTTGGCCAGGTCGTCGACGCCTTCGGACTCGTTGGTCACGAGGGCCTCGGTGCGGAGCGGGACGATCTCCGACACCGAACCCACCAAGGTGGTCTTGCCGACCCCGAAGCCGCCCGCCACGACGATCTTCGTCGAGGCGGCGGTTCGGCTGCCGTTAGAGAGCACGGAGTCCACGGAGGGTCCTTTCGAGAAGGTCGAAACGTTCGTCGTCGGTGGAGTTCTCGGTCAAGGTCGCCTGCACGTGGATGTAGCCCTGCTGGACCAGGTCGCCCAGCAGCACCCGGGTCACACCGATCGGCGTCTTCACCAGCGCCGAGACCTCCGCCACCGAGCGCAGGTCGCACAGGCCGATGATCCGGCCCTGGAGGTCCTCGCCCCAGGCACGTCGGGTGGCCGAGGTGTCGAGCCGCAGGGTCGCCTCCAACGGGAGGTCGACCGTGGTCCGGGTCCGGCCCGCGGTCAGTGCATACGGCCGGACGATACGTGCGGCCGGCGGGCTGGCCGGTCTCGTCTGCTCGATCCCTGATTCATCGTCTGACATGGCACCCGTTACCCCCCATGCACTCGGGCCTGGGCCTGCACCATCTGGCCGACGCGCTCGACGAGGAGGGCCATCTCGTAGCCGACCTGACCGATGTCGGCAGAGGCCTGGGTCAGCACGGCGAGGTGAGAACCGTCGCCCACGCTCATCAGGAGCATGAAGCCGTTCTGCATCTCGACGATGGTCTGCAGCACCGCGCCGCCCTCGAAGAGGCGGGCGGCACCGGTCGCGAGGCTGGCGAGCCCCGACGACACGGCCGCCACCTGCTCGGCGCGCTCCGCGGGAAGCCGCATGCTGGCGGCCATCAGCAGGCCGTCGGCCGACACCAGTACGGCGTGGGCGGCACCCGGAACGCTGTCCACGAACCGGTTGACGACCCAGTCCAGCTCGCGGGTCTCGGTCTCGACAGTGGTCATGTCTGCCTGGAGGCTCTCGGTCATGCTGGGCCTGTCTCCTCGTGCGCGTAGTCGTTGCTGACGGGTTGTGCAGCAGCTGCCGCCCGGCCGCGGGACACGCCGGCGGCGTGGGCGGCGAGACGGTTGCGGATCGCGTCCGGATCACGGGCGACGACCGTCGGTTCGTTGGTGACGCCACCGGGGACCAGGCGGCCGCCGGGGCGGCGTACGGGCAGTCCGGTGCGGGTGTGGCCCTCGGTGTCGGCGTCGGCGCTCTCGGCGCGGTCCGCGGCGGTCCAGCCACGGTCCACCTCGTTGTCGGCCCACGAGGTCTCGGCGGCTTCCTCGTCGTCGTTGAGCCAGTTGGAGCGCAGCTGGCCGAAGATCGGCGTGTTCGGCGGGCCGGCGTCGGGGACCTGGTCGCTCTCCAGCGCGGCCGCGGCAGGTGTCGCGGACAGCGGCCGGCGGATCGTGAGCCGGACCGGCGCCTCGGTGTGAGAGCCGACCCCGTGGGCCGCAACCGCGGCCCGGCCGACGCCACCGGCGCCAGCGGTGCCTCGGGTGCAGGTGCACGTGCCGGCTCCGGCGCCGACTGAGCGGCCGGCGCCGCGGGCTCGTCGAGAGCCGTGGCAGGCGTGCCGAGCGGGTTGTCGCCCCAGTCGTCGGCGGGCTCGTCGGGCCGCGGGCGAGCTCGGCTCCCTGACCGGCTCGTCCTCGGCGACCGGAACGGGAGCGCCGCCCAGAACGTCGTCGTACCACTCCTGGTCGTGCTCGGCGGCACGGGCCTCGGCGGCCCTCGTCGGACCTCGGCGGACGGGGCTTCCGGCTCGTCGGCCGGCTCCTCCACCGCCGCGTCGGTCCAGCTGGTGCTACGTCGGGGCCGCTGCGGGCTCGTCGACCTCGGCAGCAGGCGCCTCGGGCTCGGGCTGGTCGGCGACGACGGCCTCGGAGACCGGCTCCTCGTGGCGGACGCCACCGAAGACCGGGCTGAACACGTTGGACTGCGTCTCGGGCTCGTCGTACGTCGCGGCCGGTTCGTCGGTCGCCACGGGCGACTCGTCGTACTGGCTGGGCAGCGCCATCGGCTCGTAGGCCGGTGCGACGGCGGGAGGTGCCTCGAACATGCTGACCGCGGCCACGGCAGCCGGCGTGGCGACCGGCTCCGGCTCGGGGCCTCCGACACCGGGACGACGACGGGGCAGACCCGTGACGGCAGCGATCGCCTCCTCGATGCGCTCGAGGTAGGGGTCGTACTCCTCCTCGGGCTCGGGCTCGACGACGACCTCGGGCTCCTCGACCTGCTCGGGAGCGTCCATGAGCGAGACGTGCTCCACGGGGCCGTCGCCGACCAGGACGTCGGTCGGCAGCATGATCGAGGCGATGATGCCGCCGCCGTTGGCGTTCCGGCGAAGCTTGACCTTGAGGCCGTGCTCCTCGGCGAGGCGGCTGACCACGAACAGGCCCATCCGGCGAGCCGTGTCGATGGTGACCTCGCCGCCGCTCTTGAGCGACTCGTTGGCCCGGGCGAGCGAGTCGCCGGCCATGCCGAGACCGGAGTCGATGATCTCGATCTCGACCCTGCCGTTGTCCTCCGCGGCCTGGATCGTGACCGGGCTTCCCGGCGGGCGAGTAGGACAACGCGTTGTCGATCAGCTCGGCCATCAGGTGGACGACGTCCGACGCGGCGCGACCCACGATCAGGCGGTCGGGGGCCGCGTCGATGCGCACCCGCTGGTAGTCCTGGACCTCGGACACCGCGGCGTGGATCACGTCGGAGACGCTCAGCTCCTCGAAGCTGGCGGTGCGACCCGTCGTGCCGCCGAGGATCACGAGGCTCTCGGCGGTCCGCCGCATCCGGGTGGCGAGGTGGTCGAGGCTGAACAGCTGCTCGAGACGCTGCGGGTCCTCTTCGTCCTGCTCCAGCGACTCGATCAGGGCGAGCTGCTGGTTGACGAGGGTCGTGTTACGGCGCGACAGGGTGACGAACATGGCGCCGACCTGGGTCCGCAGCTGCGCCTCCCCGGTCGCCAGCGAGACCGCCTGGCGGTGCATGTCGTCGACGGCGCGGGCGAGCTGGCCGAGCTCCTCCTCGGTGTGCACGTCGATCGGGACGAGCTCGTCGGGCTCCTCGCCCTTCCGGATCCGCTCGACCGTCTCCGGGCAGCTTCACGTGCGCCACGTCGAGAGCGCCGGCGCGCACCCGGCGCAGCGGGTTGATCAGCGCGCGGGCCACGACCAGCGCGAGCAGCACGGAGGCGAGGAGCGCGAGCAGGATGATCCCCGTGTCGGTGAGTGCACGCGACTTGGCGGCCGAGGCCCGGTCCGCGACCGTGCCGTAGATGCTGGTCAGGAGCTTGGAGTTCACCCGGTCGTACTGCGCGAACATGCCCGGCGTCGCCGACAGTTCGGAGACCTTCGAGGTGGCGGCCTGGCCGAGCCGGGTGGTGTTGGCGGACGCCAGGGCGGCCACCTGACGGCCGCTCGAGCCGCCGGCGCTGCCCTTGAGGGTGTCGAGGGCCGCGCCCTCGACACCGATCTCGGCCGGCAGCCAGACGGCGTCGAGCAGTGAGTTCGACTGACTGTTGTCCTCGATGAGCAGCTGCTGCTTCACCAGGGAGAGTCGTCCGTTCACCGCCTGGACCAGGCCCTGGACACGGGGGTCCGGGGTGCCCTTGGTGCTGAGGGTCGAGACGATCAGAGAGTTGGTGTTGCCTGCCATCTCGCTGATCTGCGCCGTCGGGGTGGCCGTGATCCCGGTGCCCGAGCCGGTGCGAAGGGTGTCGCCGATCTGGGTCATCTCGCTGACCAGAGCGGTCTGGGCACTGTCGAGGTTGGCCGAGGAGGCCGCTCGCTTGAGGCCCGCGAGCGCGTCGGCGTAGGCCTGGTCGGCGTCGCCGTGACCGTCGCCGCCCATCCGGTCGGACAGTGACGCGGGCAGGGCGAGCCGCTCGGTGGCGGCGAGGTAGGTGACGGCTGGGCCGAGCACGGTGCCGCGCTGCTGGTTCGTCGAGTAGTCGCTGGCAGAGGTCAGCTCGGACGAGACGCGCAGTCCACCGAACACGACGGCGAGGATCACGGGAAGGGCGAGCACCGCCACGACCTTGCGGCGCACGGACCACTCGGACACGCGGAAGGCCTTGGACGCGCCCGAGATGGCGTCACGGCGATTCTTCAGCAACGGAACTCCAGGAACACTCGAGTGCAACCCGCATCCATGACCGGCGTCAGTGATGGTCGGGCGTGAGGCGCCCGGCTCTGCCACCATAGGCATCCGATGGGACGCCCGCCCTGGGTTTGGCAAAGAAGTGGGCCGATCGGGGATCGGCATGGCCCGTTCGGACTAGTCCGCTTCCCTCCTGGCCCGGGGGTGGGCGGCGGCGAAGACCTCCCGGAGGTTGTCCACCGTGACGAGCGTGTAGATCTGGGTCGTGGTGACCGACGCGTGTCCCAACAGCTCCTGGACCACGCGCACGTCGGCGCCGCCCTCCAGGAGGTGCGTGGCGAAGGAGTGGCGCAGCGTGTGCGGTGAGACGTCGCGCGTGACCCCGGCCCGATCGGCGGCCTTGACCAGCACGGTCCAGGCGGACTGCCGCGACAGCCGCCCGCCGCGGGCGTTGAGGAACAGCGCACCCGCGCGCTCCGTCGAGCCGACCGCGGCGAGCTCGGGGCGCCCGCGGGTGAGGTAGGCGTCGACGGCGGCCAGGGCGTAGGACCCCACCGGCACCAGCCGCTCCTTGCCGCCCTTGCCCCGCAGCAGCACGGTGCCGTCCACGCCGTCGAGGTCGTCGACGTCGAGTCCCACGGCCTCGGAGATGCGGGCTCCGGTGCCGTAGAGGACCTCCAGCAGGGCCCGGTCGCGCAGTGCCAGCGTGGTGCCGGCCGCCCCGGCGGACTCGAGGATGGCCTCGACGTCGGCCAGGGGCAGGGCCTTCGGCAGCCGTCGGGCCGGCGACGGTGGGCGCACCGCCGACGCGGGGTCGTTCACCGCCAGCCCGTCGGCGACGCAGAACCGATGGAAGCCGCGCACGGCCACCACGGTCCGGCCCGCCGAGGTCGCGGACAACGGCTGGTGCTCGGCGTCCCCCTCGCGCAGACGCACGAGGAACGACGAGACCGTCGCCTCGGTCACCGCGTCGAGGTCCTCGATCCCGGACTCGTCGAGGAACCCGGCGTACCGTCGCAGATCGCGGCGGTACGACGACAGCGTGTTCGCCGCGAGCCCACGCTCGACCGCGAGGTGGTCGAGGTAGGTGCGTAGGGCGATGCCTGGATCAGCCAAGCCCCGCCAGCACCTCGTCGGGCGACACGGCGTCGATGCCGACGGCCTCGCCCACCGGCACGTTGGTCAACATGCCGTCGTGGGTGTTGAGACCCAGGGCCAGGCTGTGGTCCGCGCGGCAGGCGTCGACCCAGCCCTTGTCGGCCAGCGCGACGGCGTACGGCAGGGTCGCGTTGGTCAGCGCGTACGTCGAGGTGTTGGGCACCGCGCCGGGCATGTTCGCCACGCAGTAGAAGATCGAGTTGTGGACCGTGAACGTCGGGTCCGCGTGCGTGGTGGGGTGGGTGTCCTCGAAGCAGCCGCCCTGGTCGACGGCGATGTCGACGAGCACCGAGCCCGGCTTCATCTCCGAGACCAGCTGGTTGGTGACCAGCTTGGGAGCCTTCGCCCCGGGGATCAGCACCGCGCCGATCACCATGTCGGCCTCGCGCACCTGCTGCTGGATCGCGAGCTGCGAGGACGCCAGTCCGTGGACCCGGTTGTTGTAGCGCCAGAACGACATCCGCAGCTTGTCGAGGTCGGTGTCGAGAAGGGTCACGTCGGCGCCCATGCCGAGAGCGATGTTGGCGGCGTTCTGTCCGGAGACGCCGGCGCCGATGATCACGACCTTGGCGTTCGCGACACCACCGACCCCGCCCATCAGCACGCCACGGCCTCCTTGGGCCTTGAGCATCGAGTAGGCGCCGACCTGCGGCGCGAGGCAGCCGGCCACCTCGGACATCGGGTAGAGCAGCGGCAGCCCGCCGCTGGGCAACTGCACGGTCTCGTAGGCGATCCCGGTCACCTTGCGGGCCAGGAGCTCCTCGGTGAGCGGTTGGTCGGCGGCGAGGTGCAGGTAGGTGAAGAGGGTCAGGCCCTCTCGCATCCGGTGGTACTCCTCGGCGATCGGCTCCTTGACCTTGAGCACCATGTCAGCGGTGCCCCAGACCTCGTCGGGACCGTCGAGGATCTTGGCTCCCGCGCCGACGAACTCGGCGTCGTCGATCTGGGAGCCCACACCGGCGCCCTTCTCGACGAACACCTCGTGGCCGTGCGCGGTGAGCTCATGGACGCCGATCGGCGTGATCGCGACGCGGTACTCGTGGTTCTTGACTTCCTTGGGGACGCCGACCTTCACGGGACACACTCCTCGCTCTGTGGCCCACGCTCGTGTGAGCCGGTCCGACACTATCGAGTTGTGGCGCCGAGCACGTCCCGGGGCGCTCAGCGCGGGTCGGCGACCGCCTCCACGCCGCGCATGGTGCGCAGCACGTTGCGGCAGGTCAGCTTCGCCAGGTCGTCGTCGGACCAGTGCCGCTCGCTCAGTGCGGCGACCAGTCGCGGGTACGACGAGACGTCCTCGAGACCCTCCGGCAGCCGCCCGACGCCGTCGTAGTCGCCACCGAGCCCGACGTGGTCGACGCCGGCGACCTCACGCACGTGCTCGAGATGGGCCACCACGTCCGCGAGGGTGGAGCCCGGGCTCGGCGACTCGGCCTGATGCGCCTGCTCGACCACGTGGTACGCCGTGAGGTCGCGCAGGTCGACGCCCTCGGCGAGTGCACGTCGCTCGGTCTCACGCGCCCAGTCGCGCACCGCCTGGGTGACGAACCGTGGCACGAAGGTCACCATGCAGGTCCCGCCGTTGCCGGCCAGCCGCGCGAGCACGTCGTCGGGCACGTTGCGCGGGTGGTCGCACACGGCGTACGCGGAGGAGTGGGAGAACAGCACCGGCGCGCGAGTGGCGTCGAGCGCGTCGCGCATCACGTCGTGGCTCACGTGGGACAGGTCGACCATCATCCCGATCCGGTTCATCTCGGCCACCACCCCGCGACCCACGTCGCTCAGCCCGCCGAGCACCGGCTCGTCGGTGGCCGAGTCGGCCCACGGCACGTTGTCGTTGTGGGTGAGCGTCAGGTAGCGGACCCCGAGCCGGTGGTAGAGCCGCAGCACCGCGAGCGACTCCGCGATCTGGTGCCCGCCCTCGGCACCCATCAGGCAGGCGATCCGGCCGCTCGACCAGGCGGCCTCGACCTCGTCGGCCGTGGTCGCCGGCGCCAGCTGGTCGGCGTACCGCCCGATCATGGTGTACGCCGCGTCGATCTGCTCCAGCGTCGAGGTGACGGCGCGCTCCCCCTCCCTGGTCGGGACGAACACCGACCAGAACTGGGCGCCCACTCCCCCGTCCCGTAGCCGCGGCAGGTCGGTGTGGGTGCGGGTCTGGCGCTGCCCGATGTCGTAGCGGTCGAAGTCGTAGCCGACGAGGTCGCGCAGCTCCCACAGCAGGTCGTTGTGGCCATCGATGACGGGGTGACGGCGCAGCAGGTCTGAGATCTCGTCGGCGGTGACCATGCCCGCCATCATGCCGGTCCGGCCTATCGGTCATCACGCGACGATGCTCGCTGCGGTGCTCCGGTCAGCTCGCGAGCAAGCTCGCTTCGCTCCTCACTGCGCTCGCCCGGTCAGCTCGCGCAGCAAGCTCGCTCGCGCTCCTCACTCCGCCAGCTCGCGAGCAAGCTCGCTTCGCTCCTCAATGCGGTGCTCCGGTCAGCTCGCGAGCAAGCTCGCTTCGCTGCTCACTGCGGTGCTCCGGCCCGGCTGGCCGGGGCTCCGCCCCGGCCAGCCGGGCCGGAGCGTCCTCGTTCGGGCCTGACCAGCGGGAACAGGATGGTGTCGCGGATGGACAGGCCGGTCAGGTTCATCACCAGCCGGTCGATGCCGAGACCCATCCCGCCGGCCGGCGGCATGCCGTACTCCAGGGCCTGGAGGAAGTCCTCGTCGACCTGCATCGCCTCGCGGTCGCCGGCCGCGGCCAGCAACGACTGCGCCGTCAGCCGGGCCCGCTGGTCGACCGGGTCGATCAGCTCGCTGTACGCCGTCCCCTGCTCCGAGCCGAAGATCACCAGGTCCCATCGCTCCGCGAGCCGCGGGTCCAGGCGGTGCTGCCGGGTCAACGGCGCGTTCTCCTTCGGGAAGTCGGTGTAGAACACCGGCGTCGTCGTGGCGCTCTCGCACAGCACCTCGTAGAGCTGCTCGAGCACGGTGCCCCACGGGGCCCGCGGGTCGAGGTCGAGGCCGATCCGGCACGCGTGGCCGTGCAGGTCCGCGGCAGAGGTGTCGGGCGTGACCGCCTCCCCCAGGGCGGCCGAGACGGCGCCGCAGACCGTCTGGACGGGCCAGTCGCCGGAGAGGTCGATCTCGACGATCCGGCCGTCCACGTCGGGGCGGCGGGCGACCGGCGCGCCGTACACGGCGGTGGCGGCCTCCTGGACGATCGCCTGGGTGAGCCGGCGCATCGAGTGGTAGTCACCGCAGGTCTCGTAGACCTCCAGCGAGGTGAACTCGGGGTTGTGGGTCGAGTCCGCGCCCTCGTTGCGGAACTGGCGCCCGACCTCGAAGACCTTCTCCATCCCCCCGACCAGCAGTCGCTTCAGGTGGAGCTCGGTGGCGATCCGCAGCGACAGGTCGAGGTCGTAGGCGTTGCTGTGCGTCTCGAACGGCCGTGCGTTCGCCCCGCCGTGGATCCGCTGCAGGACCGGCGTCTCCACCTCCATGAACCCGCGCGCGTGCAGGGAGTCGCGCACGCTGCGCACGACCGTGGACCGGATCCGTGCCACGTCGCGGGCCTCGGGTCGCATGATCAGGTCGACGTAGCGTTGCCGCACGCGCGCCTCGGGGTCGACCAGCCCCTTGTGCTTGTCGGGGAGCGGTCGCAGGGACTTGTTGATGATCTGGAGCGACTCCACATGCACCGACAGCTCGCCCTGCCGCGTGGTGATCACCTCGCCGGTGATGCCGAGATGGTCGCCGAGGTCGACGTCGCGGCGCCAGAGCGCGTGGACCTCCGCGCCGACGACCTCCTGGCTCACCATCACCTGCAGGTCACCGCTCCCGTCGCGCAGGACGGCGAACCCGAGGCCGCCCAGGTCGCGCTTCAGCAGCACGCGACCGATCACGGAGACCCGGGTGCCGGTCCAGGTGTCGGGTTCGAGGCTGCCCGTCGCCCTGCACACCTCCGCCAGCGTGTGGCTGCGCGGACAGGTCACGGGATAGGGGTCGATCCCGCGGGCCCTGAGGCTGTCCACCTTCGCCCTGCGCACCCGGACCTGCTCGGGCACGCGCCGGCACGCCAGCGCCGCTGCCACGGCGTCCTCGGGCGGCGGGATGAGGCGCCGCACGCTGTCGGCGTACTCCAGGGTGTCGCCGGCCAGGGTGCCGCCCTCGTCCGCGCCCCCGCGGCGCAGGAACCTGGACAGGGACGGCCGGGACAGGAAGCCCTCCGCACTGCCGGCGGCGGCGCCGACCCGCGGCAGGTCGGAGGCGTACTCGAAGCAGAGGAACCGCGGCTGCCAGGCCGGCTGGTACTTCGCGTTCGAGCGGTAGAGCGACTCGAGCTGCCAGTTCCGGCTGGCCAGGAGCAGCGCCTGACGCCACAGCCGCGCCACCGGCCCCGCCCCGAGCTCGGCTCCACGCTCGAAGGCCTCGCGGAACATCGCGAAGTTCAGTGACACGGGCCCGACCCCGACGGTCGCCGAGCGCTCGGCCAAGGCGGAGACCATCAGCTCGATCAGCCCGTTGTCGGCCGTCGGGTCACGCCGCATCAGGTCGAGCGACAGCCCGTTGCGGCCCCACGGCACGAAGCTCAGGAAGCCGCGGAGAACGCCGTCGGTGTCCCGGGCGGTGACCAGGACACAGTCGTCGTCGAGCGGGTCCTCGACCCGGCCCAGCGCCATGGAGAAGCCGCGCTCGTCGCCTCCGTCGCCGCGCCACTGGGCGGCCGCGCCGGCCATCTCGGCGAACCCGGCGGCGTCCAGCGCGCCATGACGTTGGACCAGCGTCGTGTAGCCGCGGCGGTGGAGCCGAGCGACCGCCGTACGCACCTGCTTCATGCCCGGCCCGTTGAGGGAGAACCCGCGCAGGTCGAGGATCGCCTCGTCGCCGATCTCGAAGGCGTTCAGGCCCGCGCGGGCGTACGCCGCGGCGCCGGCGGGACCTGCGCCCATCACGGCCATGCTGAGCCCGGCCCCGCGGGCGTGGTCGCGCCACCGGGCGATGGCGGAGTCCCAGGCCTGCGGGTCGCCGACCGGGTTGCCGCTGGCCAGGCTGATCGAGCCGAAGGCCCGGTACGACACCCCGGCGCGCGACTCGGTCGGCTCGTCCCGGTCCCAGACGACCGCCTTGTCGCGGCGGGTCGCGAAGTAGCCCAGGGAGTCGAGGTCGCCGAAGTCGCGCAGCAGCGTGCGGACCCGCGCCTCGTCGTCCGCCGAGAGCGTCCTGGTGTCGGGGGTCGGCCGGAACAGCATCAGGGCCGACAGCACGACGACGAAGGCGCCGAGTACGCCGATGACACCGTGCACCCACAGCGGCGCGGACACGGCGGTGCCCTCGCTGCCGTGACGACCGACCTCGGACAGCATCTGCCGCAGCACGTAACGCTGTGTCTCGTCGGCACTGCCGGTGTGGCCGAAGCGGCCCACGAGCAGTGCTCCCACGGCCAGCACGGCGGCCGCCCCGATCACGAAGATCGCCAGGGCTGCTCGCACGCTGCCGGCCACGTGGCGTACGACGAACTGGTAGCGGACGCGCCAGGCCAGCACGATCGCGGCACCCACCACCACCAGGCCGATCACCGAGGCCAGGTCGAACTCCTGTGCCAGGAACGCGATCCGGGCGAGCCACGGGATCACCAGCCACCAGATGAAGGTCAGCCACCAGGCGGCGCGGATGCGGCGCCGCAGCGCCGCGCCCATCACCGCGAGCAGAGCGGCGTACACCAGGCTCGGGACGACGGGGATGGTCAGCGCGGAGACGACGTCCTCCGGCCGGGCGAAGTACGCGCGCCAGTCGGACACGCAGCTGACCGCCACCGAGAAGGCCGCGAAGGTGTACATCACGGCTGCGAAGCGATCGGGCCAGCGGTCGTCCAGGGTGCGTGCGGGCACCGGTCCCCCGCCTCGCGGCTCCTCGCTCACCCTCGCAGCATCCTCCGTGGACGCCTCCCCGACGACACTCACGGGGCTCGGGGTCGGGGGCGCGACACCGACCTTGGCCGGCCTCACAGGCGACCGCGGCGCCGGAGCGCGTCGTACGCCAGCACGCAGACGGCGATCGGTGACTCTCCGACCCGCCCGTCGAGCACGGCCTCGATCAGCTCGTCCACGGGCACCCAGAGCCGCTCCATGTCGGCCTCCTCGTGCTCCAGAGCGAAGTCGCCGCGGCTCGCGGGACGCAGGTCACGCGCCAGGAAGCAGACCTGGCGCTCGTTGGTGATGCCGGCCGAAGGATAGAGGTCGAAGAGCCGGCGCCACTCATCCGCCTCGAGCTCGGCCTCCTCGCGGAGCTCGCGCTGGGCCGTCGCCAGCGGCTCCTCACCGTCGGAGTCCCGGAGCCCGGCCGGGAGCTCCACGAACCGGCCCTGCGCGGGATGGCGGTACTGGCGCAGGCAGCACGCGCGCTCCTGGTCGTCGACCGCCAGGACGACGACCGCTCCGGGGTGCTCGAAGACCCAGCGGTCGAACGGCGCCCCCGTGGCGTCGCCGGGACGACGTACGCGGTCGGCGCGGAGCGCCATCAGCCAGTCGCCGCGGTAGAGGTCACGTGACTCCTCGACCGGCCAGCTCTCCGGGTTGTCGGCGATCCGGTCGCTCGGCGTGGGCACGCTGTGACGGTACCGGGAGGCCTACAGGCGACCCGACTTCACGACCCGCGTCAGGAACTGCTGGGTCCGCTCCTCCCGCGGTTCCTCGAAGATCTGCTCGGCGGAGCCGCGCTCGAGGATCTGGCCCGCATCCAGGAAGCACACCTGGCTGGCGACCTCCTTGGCGAAGCCCATCTCGTGGGTCGCCAGCAGCATCGTCAGGCCGCCGTGGGCGAGCTCGCGGACGATCTCCAGCACGTCGCCGACCAGCTCGGGATCGAGCGCGGCGGTGATCTCGTCGAGCAGCATGACCCGCGGCTGCATCGCCAGGGCGCGCACGATCGCCACCCGCTGCTGCTGACCGCCCGAGAGGCTGTCGGGGTACGCCGGCGCCTTCTCCGCCATGCCCACGGACTCGAGCAGTGCCATCCCGCGGGTGCGAGCCTCGCTCTTCGAGACGCCGCCGACCCGCGTGGGTGCCAGCATCACGTTGTCGATCACCGACATGTGCGGGAACAGGTTGTAGCTCTGGAAGACGATGCCCACGTCGCGTCGCAGCGCGTTCAGGTCGACCCCGGCCCCGGTGACGGTGTCGCCCTCGATCCGGATCTCGCCGGCGTTGATCTCCTCCAGCGCATTGACGCACCGGAGCAACGTCGACTTGCCCGATCCGGAGGCGCCGATCAGGCAGACCACCTCGTGCCGCTCGACGTTCAGTGAGACGCCCTTGAGCACCTCGTTGTGGCCGAACGACTTGTGGACCTCGTCGATCTCGAGGAAGGCCATCAGCTGCCTCCGGCCCGACGCGCGGCATCACGGTCGATGAGCCAGTCGACGGCACGAGCCTGCGGGATCGTGATCAGGATGAACAGGAACGCGACCAGCGTCACCGGCGACAGGTTGAACAGCTTCGACTCCCAGAGCTTGGCCACGAGCAACGCCTCGGAGATGGCGACGGTGGACAGCAGAGCGGTGTCCTTCTGCAGGCTGATGAAGTCGTTCAGCAGCGGTGGGATGACCCGACGGACCGCCTGGGGGACGAGCACGGTGCGCAGGGTCTGGACGTAGCTGAGACCCAACGACCGCGCCGCAGCGCTCTGGCTGGGGTGGATGGACGACAGACCGGCCCGGTAGACCTCGGAGACGTACGCCGTGTAGGTCAGGGTGAGGGCGATGATGCCCAGCCAGACCGTGGGCAGGTGCTGGAAGAACGTCACCCCGGTCAGCGGCAGCCCGAAGACGATCAGCAGGATCACCACGATCGCCGGGATGGCCCGGAAGATGTCGCAGTAGACGACCGCGATCGCCCGCAGCGGAGCACCCGCGCGGCCGGGCAGCATCCGCACGATCGCGACCAGCAGTCCGAAGATCAGGACCAGGACCTCCGTGACGCAGGCGACCCAGATGTTGGTCCAGAAGGCGTGGACCACCTGGCTGAACGACAGCTTGATGTCGGCCAGGTTGAAGAACGTCGTGGCCACGCCGCCGTTCTTGGCGAGCACGAAGATGAGCAGCAGCGCCACCAGCGCCGACGCAGCGGCGTACCCCATCGAGATGAGCGCATCCTCACGCCCACGCGCCGCCACCCGGCGAGCGGGCACGAGCTCGTCGTTCTTCAGCAGCGCCGACCTCCGGCGGGCACCACCGAAGGCCCGGACCGCCGGTACCCACGCGTAGAGGCTGAGCAGCACCAGCACGATGGCGACGATCGTCGAGACGGGCCCGTCGTGGTTGAACGCCCGCAGCATCGTGCCGGCCTTCACCATCATCAGCGTGGCGACGACGGCCAGGACCAGCCCCACCGCCGCCAGGCCGAAGACCGGGCGGGGCGGGCTCGGGTGACGGACCTTGCTGTAGCTCCTCGTTGACGAGGATCGAGGTGCTCATGGTCGGCGTACTACTTGATCGTCCAGATCGGCACCGACGCCGGGTCGCCACCGAAGGCGGGGCCGAGGTAGGTCTTGGACAGGTTGTCCAGCGTCCCGTCGCTCAGCATCGTCGCGATCCCCTTGTCCAGGGCGTCCTTGTTGGCCGAGCCCTTGGGGTAGATCGCGCCGTACTGCTCGCCGGTCTTGTACTGCCCCACGACCTCGAGCGCACCGTTGGTCTGCTTGGCCTCGGCGAGCACGATCGCGGTGTCGAGGAAGGCCGCGTCGGACTGGCCGGACAGCACGCTCTGGTAGAGCGTCTGCGAGTCGGGGTAGATCTTGGAGTCGCTGCACTTCAGCTGGTCCTGGATGAAGGGCACCGAGGTGGTCCCGGAGTAGGCAGCGCAGCGCTTCGACGTGATGTTGTCCTCGGTGACGTCCGCACCCTTCTTGACGATCACGCCGACGTTCGAGTCGAAGTAGGGCTTGGAGAAGTCGACGACCTTCGCGCGCTCCGGGGTGATCGAGATCTCCGCCAGGGCGAGGTCGAAGTCGTTGGTGTGACCGGCGACCAGCTCGTCGAACGAGACGTTCTTGACCGTGACCGAGCTCAGGCCGGCCATGTTGGCGAGCTCGGCGGCCATGCAGTACTCGTAGCCGTCCTTGATCGATTCGGGCGTGGTGCCGTTCCACCAGCCGGGCGCCGGGAGCGTGGTCTCGACGGTCAACGTGCCCGCCGTGACCGGCGTGAGCGAGATGCTGTTGGGCTTGCTGGTGATGTCGCAGTTCCCGATCTTGGTGGCGCCGCCGCTGGCGCCGGCATCGGTAGCCGTCGAGGACGAGTCGGAGGAGCCGCAGGCCGCCAAACTGGCTGCCAGAACGGCTGCGCTAATCAGCCCGAGGGGACGCGTGAGGCGCATAGCGGGTAGTTCCTTCCACGGTACGGAGAGGCCAAACGGCCTGGGGTCACAGTGGTCGGCCCGGAGGGTGGAGTCAAGGACCCCCGCCCACCTTGGACGTCGGATCGTTACCGTCGCGCCCTCTGGTACGGAGATACGGTGGCTCGATGAGCGATCTGGCGAGCCTGACTCGGGACGAAGCTGCGCAGCGATCCCATCTCCTCTCCGTCGAGCGGTACGACGTCCACGTCGACCTGCGCGGCCTGTACGACGGCGACCTCTGGGCCGCCACCTCCACCATCTCCTTCACCTGCACCGAGCCGGGTGCGAGCACCTTCGTGGACTGCGTCGGACGGGTCGTCTCGGCGACCCTGAACGGCGAGCCGCTCGACCCGGCGACGGCCGAGCGCGGACGCCTCCCGCTTCCCGACCTGCACGCCGACAACGTCCTGGTGGTGAGCTCGACCCAGGCCGAGACCTCGTCGGGCAACGCGATCCTGCGCACGGTCGACCCGAACGACAAGCTGGTCTACGTCTGGTCGACGTTCGAGCCCGACATGGCCCGCTACGCGTTCGCCTGCTTCGACCAGCCCGACCTCAAGGCGCCTCACGGCTTCGTGGTCGACGCCCACGAGACCTGGACGGTCACCAGCAACTCGGCTCCGGACCGGGTCGAGGACGTGGACGACGGTGGACGGCGCTGGACGTTCGCGGACACGCCGCCGCTGTCGACGTACGTCACGGTCGTCAACGGCGGTCCCTTCCACGAGCTGAGGTCCACCCGCTCCGGCTACGACCTCGGCCTGTTCGGGCGGCAGTCGCTCAAGCAGTTCCTCGAGCGCGACGCCGAGGAGCTGTTCGACCTCACCGAGCGTGGCCTGGTCTTCTTCGGCGAGCGCTTCGGCCAGCCGTTCCCGCAGGAGCGCTACGACCAGGTGTTCGTGCCCAACATGGGCGGCGCGATGGAGAACTGGGGCTCGGTCACCTGGACCGACAGCGTCCTCTACCGCAGCACCCCTACCTTCGGCCAGCGGGCGGTGCGCGCCCAGATCCTGCTGCACGAGATGGCCCACATGTGGTTCGGCGACCTGGTCACGATGCGGTGGTGGGACGACCTGTGGCTCAACGAGGCGTTCGCGTCCTGGGCGTCCACCTGGGCCGGGGTGAACGCCACCGACTTCACCGACGAGTGGGCGACCTTCCTGGCCGCCGGCAAGATGGGCGGCTACCGCCAGGACATGTCGCCGGCGACCCACCCGATCCGCGGCGAGGTGCCCGACGTCGCGCAGGCGATGGCGAACTTCGACGCGATCACCTACAGCAAGGGCGCGAGCGTCCTCAAGCAGCTGATGGCCTACGTCGGCGAGGACGCGTTCGTCGAGGGGCTGCGCGTTTCAGGCA
>CAVXHO010000017.1:0-49018 GCA_963761515.1 uncultured Actinomycetota bacterium | reverse complement strand
GCTGTCCGCCGCCTCTCCCGCCGAGGCCCCCTGACCCAGCGCGGGCGAAAAATGTTGCGGTTTGGTCCCAAACCGCAACATTTCGGCCCCAGATCTGCGGTTGGGGACCAAACCGCAGAGCCTCGGTAGCCTCGGCCGCATGACCGATCTCTCGGCGGAGGACCAGAAGCTGGTGACGTTGGCGCGGGCCACGATGGCGCGCACCCGGGCACCCGAGGGGGCGGCGGTCCGCGACCTCGACGGTCGCACGTACGCCGCGGCGTCGGTCGACCTGCCCTCGCTCCGGCTCAGCGCGCTCGAGGTGTGCGTCGCGATGGCGGTCGCCTCGGGGAGCAGCGGGCTGGAGGCGGCGGTGCGGCTCGGCGGCGACGAGACGCCCGACCTGCGTGCGGTCCGGGAGTTCGGCGGGGAGGCCGTGGTCGTCCATCTCGGTGACCCGCGGGGCCAGGTCACGGGTCCGGCGTGACGGCGGCCGCGGCCGGGACCTTCCGACTCGGCGACCGCACGGTGAACCGCCTCGGCTTCGGCGCCATGCGTCTGACCGGCCGTGCTGCGATGGGGCGCGGTACGTCGCGACCCGTCGACCAGTCGGTCGCGGTGCTACGTCGCGCGATCGAGCTCGGCGTGAACCACGTCGACACCGCGGCGTTCTACTTCTCGGCCGACAGCGCCGCCAACGACGTCATCCGGACGGCGCTCGCGCCGTACCCCGACGACCTGGTGATCGTGACCAAGGTCGGCCCGCGACGCGACCCCGACGGCACCTGGCTCGACTGGGCCCGTCCCGAGGATCTCCGCGCGGAGGTGGAGCGCAACCTGACCGAGCTCGGTCTCGACCGGCTCGAGGTCGTCAACTACCGCAGCAACGGCAGGGACGACATCGGTGCAGCCGTGTCCGCGTTGGCGGCGCTCCGCGACGGCGGCCTGCTCCGCCACGTCGGCGTCTCCAACGTCGACCTCGCCGGGCTCGAGGCCGCGCGCCGGGTCACCGACATCGTCTGCGTGCAGAACCGCCACGCGCTCGGCTACCAGCGCTCCGACAGCGGCGACCTGCTCGCGGCGTGCGCCGAGCACGGCATCGCGTTCGTCCCGTTCTTCACCATCGCCGGGCGCTCGCGTGAGGGCGCGGCGGAGGAGCAGTACGACGCGGTCCACGCGATCTCGGATGCCCATGGCGCGACACCGGCCCAGGTCCGCATCGCCTGGACCCTGGCGCTCGGGCCCCACGTGCTGGCCATCCCGGGGACCGGTGACCCGGACCACCTGGAGGAGAACGTCGCCGCGGCCGCGCTGCGCCTCACCATCGAGGACCTCGCAGCGCTCGGTGCCCTGGCCTGACCTGAAAGGGTGTCAACCGGACCCCCTCTCCGTTCCGGCGCGGAGCGGAGTATGTTCTCGTCCGTGGTCACTGGTCTGCCCGCCCATGACGCTGCGGTCGCCCGCCTGCGTGCGTCGTACGACGCCATCCCGGCGGGCCAGTCCGTCCGGCTGGCCAAGAAGACCTCCAACCTCTTCCGGCCCCGCGCGGCCACCGGGGCGCCCGGCCTCGACGTGTCCGGGCTGGGCGGGGTGATCTCGATCGACGTCGAGGCCCGCACAGCCGACGTGCAGGGGATGTGCACCTACGAGCACCTGGTCGACGAGACGCTGCCCCACGGGCTGATCCCCTACGTCGTGCCGCAGCTCCGGACGATCACGCTCGGCGGGGCGGTCAGCGGCCTGGGCATCGAGTCGACGAGCTTCCGCAACGGCCTGCCCCACGAGTCGGTCGTCGAGATGGACATCTTCACCGGCTCCGGCGACGTCGTGACGACCCTCCCGGGCGAGGACCTCTTCGAGACCTTCCCGAACTCCTACGGCTCGCTCGGCTACGCCACCCGCCTGCGGATCCGCCTCGAGCAGGTGCCGGCGTACGTCTCGCTGCGTCACGTTCGCTTCGACGACGCGGGTCTCCTCGGCAAGACGATCACCGCGATCATGGACGCCCGTGAGTACGACGGCGTCCGGGTCGACGGCCTCGACGGCACCGCGTTCGCCCCGGGGGAGTACTACCTGACGTTGGCCCAGTGGACCGACGCACCGGTGGTCTCGACGGGCTCGACCGACGGCGAGAGCTCGACCAGCGGACCCCGCGAGCCGAGCGACTACACGGGACGCGAGATCTACTACCGCTCGATCCAGCAGCGCGAGACCGACCTGCTGACGATGTACGACTACCTGTGGCGCTGGGACACCGACTGGTTCTGGTGCTCGCGGGCCTTCGGTGCCCAGCACCCCGTCGCGCGCCGGTTGTGGCCGCGCCGCTGGAAGCGGTCCGACGTCTACTACCGGATGGTCGGCCTCGACCACCGCCTCCACGTCGGCGCCTGGCTCGACCGCCGCAAGGGCAACCCCGAGGGCGAGCGGGTGGTCCAGGACGTCGAGATCCCGGTCGAGCGACTCCCGGAGTTCCTCGACTGGTTCGATGCCGAGGTCGGGATGCGACCGGTCTGGCTCTGCCCCCTGACCGCGAGCCAGAAGTGGCCCACCTACCCCCTCGTCCCCGACGAGATCTACGTGAACGTCGGCTTCTGGGGCAATGTCCCGGTCGGGCCCGAGGCGCCGAACGCGCCGCGCAACCGTGCCATCGAGGCGAAGGTGCACGAGCTCGGTGGCCACAAGTCGCTCTACTCCGAGGCGTTCTACGACCAGGAGACGTTCGACGAGCTGTACGACGGTGCCCACCTGGCTGCCGTCAAGAGCCGGTACGACCCGGATGACCGGCTGACCACCCTCTATGACAAGGCGGTGAGGAGACGATGACCATGAGGATCGCCGACGCTTTCGAACAGCTGATCCAGGGCCCCCTGCCCCTGCGCTTCACGGCGTACGACGGCAGCGCGAGCGGACCCGAGGACGCGCCGTTCGGCTTCGACCTCCGCAACGAGCGCGGGCTGGCCTACCTGATGACCGCCCCCGGCGACCTCGGACTCGGCCGCGCCTACGTCACCGGCGACCTGGTCGTCACCGGCGTACACCCGGGCGACCCCTACGAGGGCCTCAAGGCACTGAAGGCGGGCCTCAAGCTGCGCCGTCCGTCGCCGGCCGAGCTGGTCAAGATCGTCTCCGGGCTCGGCATCTCCCACCTGCGGCCCCCGACGCCACCCAAGGAGGAGACGCTTCCGCGCTGGCGCCGGGTCGTCGAGGGCGTGCGCCACTCGCGCACCCGCGACCGCGAGGCGATCCACCACCACTACGACGTCTCCAACACGTTCTACGAGTACGTCCTCGGCCCGTCGATGACCTACACCTGCGCGGTCTTCCCGACCGAGGACGCGACCCTGGAGCAGGCGCAGCACTACAAGTACGACCTCATCGCCCGCAAGCTCGACCTCAAGCCCGGCATGCGGCTGCTCGACGTCGGCTGCGGCTGGGGAGGGATGGTCCGCCACGCGGCCCAGCACTACGGCGTGAGGGCCCTCGGTGTGACGCTCTCCCGCGAGCAGGCGACCTGGGCCCAGGAGAAGATCAAGGAGCAGGGCCTCGACCACCTCGCGGAGGTGCGTCACAGCGACTACCGCGAGGTCACCGAGACCGGCTTCGACGCGGTCAGCTCGATCGGCCTCACCGAGCACATCGGGGTCCGCAACTACCCGTCGTACTTCGGCTTCCTGCGGGACCGGATGCGTCTGGAGGGGCGACTTCTCAACCACTGCATCACCCGGCCGCACAACCGGCACACCGAGACCGGTGCGTTCATCGACCGGTACGTCTTCCCCGACGGTGAGCTGATCGGCTCCGGGAAGATCATCACCGAGGTCCAGAACGCCGGGCTCGAGGTGCAGCACGAGGAGAACTTCCGGCTGCACTACGCCCGGACGCTCGCCGGCTGGTGTCAGAACCTGGAGGAGAACTGGGACGCGTGCGTCGCCGAGGTCGGCGAGGGCACGGCGCGGGTGTGGGGCCTCTACATGGCCGGCTCGCGGCTGGCGTTCGAGCGCAACGAGATCCAGCTCCACCACGTGCTCGCGACCAAGACCGACGACGCGGGGCACGACGGCTACCCGCTGCGGCCGACCTTCGCCGAGGACGCGACGTACCCCGCCTGACGGCGGCAGGTCACCAGGAGGGGTCGGGCGACACGGCGCGGCCACTGCGGATCCGCCTGCGCCTCAGCAGGCGCCAGCCGGCGATGACGGCCAGGGCGTAGGCGGCACCCGCGATCTCGTCGACCACGTAGTGCTCCCCGCCGTAGAGCAGGGAGAAGCCCATCGCGAAGGGGTAGCAGGCCAGCAGCGTCTTCTGCCACCAGTTCTTGCCGAACCAGAAGAAGCCGGCCGCCAGCGTCGCGTACGCCGTGTGCAGCGACGGCATGGCGGCGACCGGATTCACGAGGTACTGACCCTGGCTGACCATGCCGCCGACCATGTGCAGCCCGATCGGGTCGAAGCCCTCGGAGGTGAAGCGCCCCACCGGCGGGCCGGGGAACACCCCGCCGTTGTCGGCCAGCCAGGGCGGTGCCATCGGGTAGAGGAAGTACGTCGCCACGCCGGCGACGGCCAGCACGATCACCATCCGCATCCAGATCAGGAACCTCGGTCGGTTCCGGATCCAGAGGACGACGGCGACGGTCGGCATCACCAGGAAGTGGCTGCAGTAGACCAGGCTGACGAAGATGCCGATCAGCGGGATCGACGTACCGGGGTGGAAGTGCTCCTGCACCCAGGTCGTCGGCATCATGCCGTCCCCGCCGAGCCGGCGGCCGAGCCACTGGTCGAAGGCGATCGGGAAGTGCACGTGCAACGGCAGGCCGAGGTCGTTGTGGACGTCGGTGATCGGGTAGGTCTTCGCGTGCACCTGCGCGTCGGAGTACGGCGAGGCGTAGCCGCGGCTGTAGTCGTAGGCAAGCAACACGGCCTGGAACGGCAGCCAGTCGACCATCATCTGCCACCAGGCCGCCCAGCCCCGGCCGAGCACCGCGATGGTGAGGAACACCAGGATGCCGGCGTAGATCCCCAGCCGGTCGGTCGGGACGCCGACCAGTCCGATGAACACCAGCAGACCGACCGCATAGGCCGCGAACGCGGCGTAGCGCACGTAGCGCCAGCGCCATCCGGTCCAACGCATCCGCTCGGGACCGACGACGCGGTGGCCGGTCTCCTCGGTGAGGTCGGTCGCGGTCACCCGGCGATGCTAACGGGCGAACGGTCGCGCACTAGATTGGGCGCGATGAGCACCAGGGCCCAGCGGTACGACGCCGAGGTGCTCTCGCGTGTCCAGGTCTCTCCGCATCTGCTCCGGCTGACGCTCTCCGCGCCCGGTCTGGAGTCCACCGGGATCGCCGACGAATGGGTCGGGCTGGTGCCCCCGGGGCAGTTCCAGGTGCGCTACTACACGGTGCGCTCGCTCGACGGTGACCGCCTCGTGCTCGACGTGGTCGTCCACGAGGAGGGCCTGGTCACCGACTGGGCGACCGGCGACTGTGAGGGCGACCATGTGGTGGTGACCGGCGCCCAGGGCTCCTTCGAGCCGCCGGCGGACGCCGCGTGGCTGTTGCTCGTCGGAGACCTGACCGCGATGCCGGCGATGGCCCGGATCGCCGGCACCAGCTCCCTGCCGACCCGGATCTGGGCCGAGGTGCCCGATGACCTCGCCGGCTACCTCCCGGACGGGGCGGACGTGACCTGGCTGACGCCGCCGGCCGAGGGCCGGTCGCGCCTGGCCGAGGTCGTCGAGGGCATCGACTGGCCCGACGGCGAGGGCTACTTCTGGATGGCGGGGGAGTCCGCCCAGATGCGCGCGATCCGCAAGCACCTGATGCGCGAGCGGCGCCTGGCCAGCACGGCGTACGACGTCATGGGCTACTGGCGCGCCGTCGCGGCCCGTCAGCCGCGGTCGGTCGACCCGGGGCCGATCTGGCAGGCCGGCAAGGCGGCCGGCCACAGCGACGAGCAGATCTGGGCGGCGTACGACGAGGCGCGCGGTGGCTGAGCACGACGCTTCGTACCGCAGCGGCTTCGCGTCGTTCGTCGGCCGGCCCAACGCCGGGAAGTCCACCCTGACCAACGCGCTGGTCGGTCAGAAGATCGTGATCACCTCCGACAAGCCGCAGACCACCCGCACGGTGGTGCGCGGCATCGTCAACCGCGACGACGCCCAGCTGATCCTGGTCGACACCCCGGGCCTGCACCGCCCGCGCACGCTGCTCGGTGAACGACTCAACGACCTGGTCCGTGCGACCTGGTCCGAGGTGGACGTCGTGGCCGTGTGCTTCCCGTCGAACGAGAAGATCGGTCCCGGCGACCGCTACATCGTCAGCGAGCTGGCCAAGATCCGGCGTACGACGAAGATCGCCGTGGCCACCAAGACCGACCTCGCCGACGGCGCCCGGATCGGGCAGCACCTGCTGGACATCGCCGAGCTGGGTCGTGCCACCAACACCGAATGGGCCGAGATCGTGCCGGTCTCCGCGGTGTCGGGCGACCAAGTACAGCTCCTGGCCGACCTCTTCGTCGCCCAGCTGCCCGAGGGCCCTCAGCTCTACCCCGACGGCGACCTCACCGACGCGCCCGAGGAGATCCTCGTCGCCGAGCTGATCCGCGAGGCCGCCCTCGACGGCGTACGTGACGAGCTGCCCCACTCGATCGCCGTGGTGGTCGAGGAGATGGGTCTGCGTGAGGACCGGCCCGACGACCGGCCGCTGCTCGACATCCACGCGAACCTCTACGTCGAGCGCTCGTCGCAGAAGGGGATCATGATCGGCCACCAGGGGTCCCGCCTGCGCCAGGTGGGCACCGTGGCGCGCAAGCAGATCGAGGCCCTGCTCGGTACCCCGGTCTACCTCGACCTGCACGTCAAGATCGCCAAGGACTGGCAGCGCGACCCCAAGCAGCTGCGCAAGCTCGGGTTCTGAGCGCTGCGGGCGAGCTCCCGGTGGTTTCGAGACGGGCGTAGAACGCCCTCCTCAACCAGCGGGGCCCGGAGGCAGCCACGCCCCGGTGGTTTCGAGACGGGCGTAGACGCCCTCTCAACCAGCGGGGCCCGGAGGCAGCCACGTCCGGTGGTTTCGAGACGGGCGTAGAACGCCCTCCTCAACCAGCGGGGCCCGGAGGCAGCCACGCTCCGGTGGTTTCGAGACGGGCGTAGAACGCCCCTCCTCAACCAGCGGGTGAGACTCGGCTCAGGCGGGCGCCCAGCAGACGCCGTACGTCTGGCCGCCGCGCCATTGCGCGAGAGTGGGCCACTGGTAGGACCAGCGGTAGTTGAGCGGGTCGGTGGCGACGACCCGGCCGGCGTCCTTGCAGGTGGTCTGGCCGGCCTCCCGGACCTTGGCGACGCCGGGGTAGGGGCCGGGCGCGAACGGAACGGTCTCGAGCGCAGTCCAGGAGTGGGGCGCGGAGCAGATCCGCTGCTCGAAGCCGGCGGTGCCGGGCTCGGCCGTGCCACACAGTCCGTAGTGGGCGCGACCGTCGGCCGAATCGAGGGCGCCGGCGACCCGTGCGGTGAGGACGGCGAGGTGCTTGCTGTCGCGGATGGCGAGCGCGACGCAGGAGTACCACCGGGCGCCGAGCGCGGCCTGCTCGACGGTCGGGGTGAACCACACCGTGCGGAGCAGGCTCAGCCGGCGGTCCTCGAGAGTGCCACCAGCGAACGTCGCAAAACGCTGCGGGCACTGGGTGGAGACCAGCCGGTGTACGGCGGCCCCGTCGACCGCGAGGTTCTTCGCGTAGCTGCCGACGTAGAAGTTCACCGCCGTATGACGCTCGGAGCAGGGGACCGGCTTCTTGCTGATCGTCGGCGCGAGTGCGTCGGCGTACCCGAGGCGGTAGCAGGCGCGGGCCGGCGGCGGCGGGTCCGGCTGCGGGTCGGCGGACGGAGAGGGGGAGGTCGCGGTCGCGGTGGGTGAGGTCAGCTCCGGGGTCGGTACGGCGTCGGGCGTCGAGCTGGTCGACCCGGAGCAGCCGGCCACGAGGAGCGCCACGGCCACGGCCACCAGCGCGCCTCTCACGAGTCGGTCCTGGCCCAGCAGACCGAACGGCGGTTGCCGGCGTTCCACTCGGGCTCCGGGAACCAGGAGTAGCCGAAGTCGTAGTCGACCGGGTAGTCCAGCCAGGCTCCCACCGACTTGGAGCAGAAGTCCTTGGTCCGAGCCTGGACGGCGCCGTCACCCGGGTACTGGGCGGAGGCGTCGCCGAGCACGATCGTGGTCACGGCGCGCCAGTTGTGCTTGTCGGTGCAGGGCACCTTCACCGACCCGTCCACGGTCGCGCCCTGCGCGCAGACGAGCCACGCGTCCTGTGGCCGGCCGGCCAACAGGTCCTGGGTCGTGGCCGGGAGGTCGAGGTAGCTGGTGCTCTCGGCACCGCCGCCGATCACGTCGCAGCGGTACCACCGCGCGCCGTCCTGCCACGCCGACGAGCTGGGGCGGAACCACGCCCAGCCGAGGATGGTCCGCATCGCCAGGCTCTCGTCGGCGCCGGTGAAGTCCATGAACTGCTGGGTGCAGGTGCGATAGGCGTACGCCGCCACGTCGCTGTCGTCGTACGACGCGTGCGCGAACCTCGCCGGCAGCGAATCGACGACGTAGGTCTGGGCGGTGTGCGGCTTCGAGCAGGCCTCGGGCGCCGTGTCGTTGCTGGGCTGGGCCACGTCCTCGGGTGTGAGCACCCGGCAGACGCCGACGTCGGGCGTCGCGGTCGAACCGTCCGAGTCCCCGCCCGGTGTCCAGAAGCAGCCGGACAGAGTCCCTGCCGCGACCGTCAGGAGCGCGACGAGGCGCCAGACGTGCGGCATCGGACCCCCAGGCCTCGGTGAACGGGAACGCTGGCGATGCTACCCAGTGAGCCGGCCGCCGCGGCCGGCCCGTGGCCTAGCATCGGCGCGTGCTCGAGGTACGGGAGGCGACGACGGCCGATCGCCACGACGTCGTCCGGGTGATGGCCGCGGCCTTCGACGACGACCCCGTCACCCGCTGGCTGGTGCCGGCGGGGCGCTCCCTCGAGCCGCTCTTCTCCGCCCACGCCCGCTGGGCCCACTTCGCCCCCGGCTGCACCGACCTCGCCCTGCTCGACGGCGAGCCGGTCGGGGCTGCGTTCTGGGACCCGCCCGGCTTCCGGGTGTCCGCGCTGCGGCAGGTCGCGGCCCTCCCCTTCTACGTCCGGGCGCTCGGCCGCCACCTGGGTCGCGGGGCCACGGTCGAGTCGGTGATGCACCGGTCCCGCCCGCACGAGGAGTTCTGGTACCTCGCCGGGGTCGGAGCCCTGCGCCGCGGGGAGGGGATCGGGACGGCGTTGCTGCGGCACCGGCTCGACCAGGTCCGGGGGCCGGCGTACCTCGAGAGCAGCAAGCACGAGAACATCCCGCTCTACGAGCGGTTCGGCTTCGAGCTGCGCGAGGCCATCACCCTGCCCGGCGGTCCCGACCTCTGGCCCATGTGGCGGACCGGCTGACCCCGAGGACGACGGTGACCGGCTCCTGCCATGATCGGCAGGAACGGAAGGCGACCACGTGACGACGACTCTCTACACCGCCGGCTGCATCGTCGCGTTCCAGGACGGCCAGCACCGGATCCTGCGCGACGGGTGCCTCGTGGTCGAGGACGACCGGATCACCCACGTGGGCCTGAGCTTCGAGGGTCCCGTGGACCGTCGCGTCGACCTGCCCGACCGGATCATCACGCCCGGATTCATCAACACCCACGCCCATCTCGACGAGTCGCCCATCGACAAGTCCGTGCAGGAGGACGTGGGCAACCGCCAGTTCTGGCTGACCGGGCTGATCGAGATCCTGCCCACCGAGATGGCGGGCCTCGACGAGGAGTCGGCGCGGGCGTGCGTCGACTACTCCCTCGTCGAGCTGGCCCGCACGGGCACCACGACCGTGGTCCAGATGGGCGGGCTCGAGGACTACGCCGCGGATGCGATCGAGGCCAGCGGCCTGCGGGGGTACGTCGCCCCGATGTACCGCTCCGGCCGCTGGTTCACCCCGGACGGGAAGCGGGTCGACTACGCCTGGGACGCCGACGACGGCCGGCCGGGCTTCGAGGCCGGCGTGAGGTTCGTCGAGCGGCTCCGGGGTCGGGCCGACGGCCGGGTCCAGGGCCTCCTCGCGCCCGCCCAGGTCGACACCTGCAGCGAGGCCTTGCTGCGCGACTCGCGCGCCGCCTCCGACGACCTCGGGGTCCCCCTCTCCCTGCACGCCTCGCAGGGCGTCTGGGAGTTCCAGGAGATGACGCGGCGCCACGGCCGGACGCCGGTGGAGTGGCTGTCGGACATCGGCTTCCTGGGGCCGCGGACGATGCTCGGCCACGCGATCTTCGTCGCCGGGAACTCGTGGGTGAACTTCGCCGGCGACGACCTGGGCCTGCTGGCGAGCTCCGGGACCTCGGTGTCCTACAACGCCTGGTGCTTCATCCGCCGCGGCATCGTCATGGAGTCGTTCCCGGACTACGTCGCCGCCGGCGTCAACATGTGTCTGGGGACCGACACCGCGCCGCAGTCGATGATCGAGTCGCTGCGCTGGACCGCGATCGCCGGCAAGGTCGCGGCGCGACGTACCGAGGTGTCCACCGCCCGCGACGTCTTCGACGCCGCCACGATCAACGCCGCCGCGGCGCTGGGCCGTCCCGACCTCGGACGGATCGCCCCGGGCGCCAAGGCGGACCTGCTGTTCTGGCGTGCCGACGGGTTCACGATGGCGCCGGTGCGCGACCCCATCCGCAACATCGTCTACTACGCACAGCCGGGCGACCTGGCGGATGTCGTGGTGGACGGGCGCACGCTGGTCGAGGACGGCGAGGTGCTCGGCGCCGACGTGGAGGCCGTCACGCGTGGGGTCCAACGCGCCGGTGAGCGCGTGTGGTCGCGGTGGTCCTCCGGCGACTGGGCCGGACGCACCCTGGAGCAGGTCGCTCCGCAGACCTACCCGGAGTACGACGCCTGACGGGTGCCGGCTTCAGCCGGAGGCCCCGGACCGGAGCTTGGTGAAGCGGATCGTCTCGGCGACCTTGCGGCAACCGAGCACCTCGTTGATCGCGATCATCGGTGCGTTGTCCGGCGCGTTCCAGGTGTCGGTCGAATCGACGTCGGGGCGCTCCAGACGGAGCCAGTCGAGCATGGCGAGCTTCATCCGCAGCCCGAGCCGATGACCACGGTGCGGACCGAGCACCGAGGTGTCCTCCTGGGCGGCGATCTCCGGCCGCAGCTCGTGCACGCACACCATCGAGATCCCGGCGGGCGCGCCGGTCGCGCGATGCCGGGCCACGATCGTGTACGGCGTCTGACGCCGGAGCTCGAGGCTGCGTTCGTAGCCGCGGATCCGCTCGGGGGAGTACGCCTCGAACTCGCCCTCGCCAGGAGAGTCGTTGATCGCTTCGCGCAGCGGCACCAGGTCGACGAGCAATGGCTCGGGTGCCGCCCCCGCGAACCTCTCGAGGTCGTAGTCGCTGCTGGCCGCCTCAGCCGCGGACACCAGAGCCTGCGGTGGGGGCTCCCGGAGCGAGAGCCGACGTACCTCGTGCGAGTGACTGCGGGCATAGCCCAGCCGCGGGAGCGCCTCGGTCCCGGCGGTGCCGACCCAGGCCGGTGCGCGAACGCGGGGCCGGTCGGTGGCCGCCTCCGCCGCTGACATCAACGCGCGCCCGATCCCGCGTCGGCGGTGGGTCGGGTGGACGGCCGCCAGGATCTTGGCGCCGTCGAGGTTCTCGAACAGGTTGAGCGTGAGGGCGGCGAACCCGACCAACCGGCCGTCGGTACGGGCGAGCCAGAAGCCCGCGTCCGGACCTTCACCCTCCCGGTCGCGGCAGTCCAGCACGAAGGTCTCGGCGGTGTGGTGGCGCAGCGGTACGTCGTCGAGTGCCGCGTTGTCGATGGCGGCCAGCTCACCGGCCGTCTCCAGGTCGAGATCGGCGACCTCGATCCGCTCGATCTCGAAACTCACAGGGCGACCAGGGACGGAGAGGCGAGCCCGCAGGCGCTGTCGCAGCCGCCGAGGAAGGTCGGGTTCCGGTGGAGCGGCGGGAAGGTCGGCATCGCGCCCGAGTATCGGCGTACGACGTAGTGCCCCGCCACCGCCTTTCCCCGGCTCCACCGCTTGAGGGTTGGCTAGAGCACCTCAGGGCGGACGACCCTGTCCACGGGCCGGGACCGCGACGGGCGCCCAGAGCCCTCTCGTTGCTAGTCTGAACGAGTCATGAAGCGCAGCCTGCTCCTCCTTCGCTGCCGCAGCGGGGCCTGAACAGCCGGTCCTCCTCGCTGCGGAGTGTGTGCTGTCCGTCCGGCGCCCGACCTCTCGCCGACGAGGAACCATGACTCTCCAGCACACCGGCTTCACCAACACCCAGCAACCGAGCCCGATGCCGTACGGGCGCTACCACGCCTTCGAGCCGATCGACCTGCCCGACCGCACCTGGCCGTCCGCACGGATCGAGAAGGCGCCACGCTGGCTCTCCACCGACCTGCGCGACGGCAACCAGGCCCTGATCGACCCGATGAGCCCGGTCCGCAAGCTGCGGATGTTCGAGCTCCTCGTGGACATGGGCTACAAGGAGATCGAGGTCGGCTTCCCGAGCGCCAGCGAGACCGACTTCGCCTTCGTGAGGCAGCTGATCGAGCAGGACCGCGTGCCCGAGGACGTCACGATCTCGGTGCTGACGCAGGCGCGTGAGGACCTGATCGAGCGCACCGTCCACTCGCTGGTCGGCATCCACCACGCCAACATCCACCTGTACAACGCGCTGGCGCCGCTGTTCCGACGCGTCGTCTTCCGCGCCAGCACGGACGAGATCAAGGACATCGCGGTCCGCGGCACCGAGGTCGTGATGAAGTACGCCGAGAGCCTGCTGGGGCAGACGATCATCGGCTACGAGTACAGCCCCGAGATCTTCACCGGCACCGAGCTGCCCTTCAGCGTCGAGGTGTGCGAGGCGGTCAGCGACGTGTGGCAGCCCGACGACGGCCGCGAGATCATCCTCAACCTGCCGGCCACGGTCGAGATGGCGACACCGAACGTGTACGCCGACCAGATCGAGTGGTTCTCCCGCCAGCTCACCCGGCGCGAGTTCACCACGATCAGCCTGCACCCCCACAACGACCGCGGTACCGCCGTCGCGGCCACCGAGCTCGCCGTGATGGCCGGCGCCGACCGGGTCGAGGGCTGCCTCTTCGGCCACGGCGAGCGCACCGGCAACGTCTGCCTGGTCACGCTGGGCATGAACCTGTTCAGCCAGGGCATCGACCCGCAGATCGACTTCTCCGACATCGACGAGATCCGCCGCACCGTCGAGTGGTGCACCCAGCTGCCCGTGCACCCGCGTCACCCGTACGCCGGCGACCTGGTCTACACGGCGTTCTCCGGCTCCCACCAGGACGCGATCAAGAAGGGACTGGAGTCCCTCGAGCAGCAGGCCTCCGACGCCGGCCGGCCGGTCGGGGAGATGCCCTGGGAGGCGCCGTACCTGCCGATCGACCCGAAGGACGTCGGCCGCTCCTACGAGGCAGTGATCCGCGTCAACAGCCAGTCCGGCAAGGGTGGCGTGGCCTACGTGCTCAAGGCCGAGCACAAGCTCGACCTGCCGCGGCGGGCGCAGATCGAGTTCAGCCGCGTGATCCAGGAGCGCACCGACACCCTGGGCGGCGAGATCAGCCCGGCCGAGATCTGGGACGTCTTCCGCGGGGAGTACCTCGACCGCGAGGCGCCTCTCAAGCTGAACTCCGTGCACACCTCGTCCGCGGCGGGGGAGAAGGACCGGCTCGACGTCAACGTCTACGTCGACGGCGACCTGCACGAGCTCTCCGGGGAGGGCAACGGCCCGATCGCGGCGTTCGTCGACGCGATCAACGGGCTGGAGCGGCCGGGTGGCGGCTTCGACGTACGGGTCCTCGACTACGCCGAGCACGCCCTGAGCGCCGGCGGCGACGCCATCGCCGCGGCGTACGTCGAGTGCGCGATCACCGACGCCGACGGCGACACCGAGGTCCTCTGGGGCGTCGGCCTCGACGCGAACATCGTCACCGCATCGCTCAAGGCCGTGATCAGCGCGGTCAACCGCGTGGGGTGAGCGGCTCCATCGACACCTGCCCCACGAGGGAGGCGCACGAACAGGTGCCTCCGCCGTCGGGCGTGTAGACGAAGGCACCCGTTCCCTGCCATCGGCGATCGTGCGATCGCACCGACACGGTCACCCGCCTGCCGTCGTACTCGGCCCAGCTGACGTCTTCAGCCAACGGGACGAACTGCAGGGACGTGGTCGCGATCGGGCCGCCAGATCGGGCGGTCGCGCAGGGCTCACCATCGACGCACACCGTGACGGAGGCGCGGTCGAGCATGTCCGGGAGACCGCTCAGGACGTAGCTCGACCCGGGGCACGGACTGCACTGTGCGGTGCCGGACGCGGTTCCGCACGCGGAGAGCAGAGCCGCCGTGGCCGCCACCCACGCACGTCTCATGCGGATGGGACGAGGGTTCGGCCGTCAGGGTTCCCGCCGGAGGACCATGAGCTCCATCCGCTGGTCCGAGCCGGGACGGAGCGGCTCGATCTCGCTGGTGCCGACGAAGCCGTAGCGCTCGTAGACCAGCCGCGCGTCACCGTTGGTGATGTTCACGTGGAGCTGGACGCGGGGGAGGAGAGGGGTCACCGCGTCGAGGATCCGGCGGGCGTGCCCGCGGCCGCGGTGGTCCGGCTCGGTCCACATCCCCCAGATCTGACCGACCCCGTCGTTGTCGAAGAGCCCTCCGACGGCGACCGGGTGGGGTTCCTCCACGACGTACACCGGTCCGGTGAGACGTCGTCGCCAGTCGTCCTCGGTGAAGGCCCGCTCGCGCTCGAGTGTCGAACCGAACGCGTCCGGGGAGTCGGCCAGTGAGCGGAGCCGGATCTCGCGGAAGGTCTCCCAGTCGTCGGGACCGAGCCGACGTAGGTCACTCATCGTCGAACCCGAGGATGCACGCGGTGCCGACGTCCTCGAACCCCACGCGCCGGTAGATGCTCGCCGCCGCGTCGTTGTACGCGCTGAGGAACACCGTGTGGACCCCAGCGTCGCGACAGGCGTGGACGAGGGCCGCGGTGATCGCCGTGCCCACGCCCGCGGTCCGATGTGCCGGGGGTACGCCGATCCCCATCAGCTCCGCGGTCTCGCCCCGCGGCGCGGCCGATCCGCCGCCGATCAGCCGCCCGCCGGCGTCGTACGCCGCCACCTCGATCAACCGGCCCTCGGCGATCAGCGCGGGTCGCTTGCCCACAGGCTTCGCGGCCACGTCGTCCTCGCCCTCGAACGCGGCGTGCACGGCGCCCACCACGAGCCCGAGGTCGGGATCGTCAGGGGTCAACGCCCGGGTGCCGTCGGGCACGAAGACCTCGGTGTCCGGCGGGAGGGCCAGCAGCGGATAGCGCCCGGCCTGGTGGCCCGCGGACGAGACCGCGGGCAGCAGGGACGGCGTGACCTGGTCGACCCACTCGATGGCTCGTGGGCGACCCAGCTCGACCTGACGGTCGAGGACCCGGCGGACGTCGTCCGCGGTGAAGGACGCGTCTCCATCGAGCCGTGGCCGGGCATAGAACTCCCACCCGGTGCCCTCCTCGGCGAGGAACAGGGTGAAGGGCCCGACCTCCTCCGTGGTCGCCGCGGCGCGCGGCACCGTGTCGTAGTAGGCCTCGATCGCGTCCAGTCTCACCACCTCAGCGTCCCAAGCCCGGAGGCAGGTGGCGACTAGATTTCGATGCATGTTGGTCTCCCAGCGGGTCGGTCAGTTCTTCTTCGACAGCGGCTCGGGCACCGAACGACTCGAGTACACCGAGTACGGCGCCGGTCCCCACTGGGTCGTCCTGCTCCACTGCCAGCTGATGCCGCGCCGGATGCAGCAGCCGCTCGCGCGTGCGCTGGCCGGTGAGGGCTTGCACGTGGTGACCCTCGATCTGCTCGGCCACGGGCGCTCGGACCGGCCGGCGGACCCGCTCGTGTACTCGATGAGTGCGTTCGGTGACCAGGTGGTCGCCCTGCTCGACCATCTAGGTGCGGACCAGGCGGTCGTCGGCGGTACGTCGCTCGGGGCCAACGTCGCGCTCGAGGTGGCCGCCACGGCGCCGACGCGGGTCAAGGGCCTGATCGTCGAGATGCCGGTGCTCGACAACGCACTCGGCGCCGGGATCGTGGCCCTCGTCCCGATCATGTTCGCCGCCCGGTTCGCGCCGTTCACGATCAACGGCCTGCGGCGGCTGACCCGACCGATCCCCCGTGGGCTGGTGCCGTTCTGGACCGGGATCGCGCTCGATGCGATGGACCAGCGGGCCGACTCGGTGGCGGCGATCCTGCACGGCGTCATCTTCGGCCGGGTGGCGCCGTCCTCGCGGCAGCGCCGCCAGATCTCGGCCCCGGCCCTCATCGTCGGTCACCCTCGTGACCCTCTCCACCCGTTCTCGGATGCGGCGATGCTCTCCCGCGAGCTGGAGGACGCCGAGTTCGTGCGCGCCACGAGCGCCCTCGAGTGGCGGATGCGGCCCGACCGCCTCAACGCCACAGCCGCCGAGTTCGCCCTCCGGTGCTGGCAGACCTCGGGGCGCAAACGCCGTACCGGGTCCTAGGGCGTTCCGGACGGGCCCGGCACAATGGTGGGGTGCCTCTCTACCGCGACGAGGCGATCGTGCTGCGCACCCACAAGCTGGGCGAGGCCGACCGCATCATCACCCTGCTGACCCGTCAGCACGGGCGCGTCCGTGCGGTGGCCAAGGGGGTCCGCAAGACGACATCGCGGTGGGGATCGCGGCTGGAGCCGTTCACCCACGTCGACCTCCAGCTCGCCGAGGGACGCAACCTCGACGTGATCACCCAGGCCGACACGATCGACGCCTTCCCGGCCCATCTCGGCGACCACTACGACCGCTACACGGCCGGCACCGTGATGCTCGAGACCGCCGACCGGCTGGTGGCCGAGGAGAGGCAGCCGTCGGTGCAGCAGTTCCTGCTCCTGGTGGGCGGCCTGCGGGCGATGACCGCGGGCGACCGCGCGCCGGCCCAGGTGCTCGACTCCTACCTGCTCCGCTCGCTCGCCGTGGCCGGCTACGCCCCGTCGTTCACCCACTGCGCCCGGTGCGGCGACCCCGGCCCGCACCGGTGGTTCTCGCCCGCTGCCGGCGGCGCGCTGTGCGCCGACTGCCGCGTCCCCGGCTCGGCGTCACCGTCGGCCGGCACGCTCGAGGTGATGGGCGCCCTGCTGGCCGGCGACTGGCCGGCGGTCGCGGCCGCCGACCAGCGCCACCTGCGTGAGGCCTCCGGCCTGGTCACGGCGTTCCTGCACTGGCACCTCGAGCGCGGCCTCCGCTCCCTGGAGTACGTCGAACGATGAAGCGCGCCGTACGCCCGCCGAACCCGCACCCGTCGGGGGCCCGGCCGCCCGAGATCCCGGCCGCGCTCGTCCCGCGGCACGTCGCGATCACCATGGACGGCAACGGGCGCTGGGCCAAGGCGCGCGGCCTGCCGCGCACGCAGGGCCACGAGCGGGGCGAGGCGGCCCTCTTCGACGTGGTCGAGGGCGCGATCGAGATCGGCGTGAAGGCGATCAGCGCCTACGCGTTCTCGACCGAGAACTGGACGCGGTCGCCCGACGAGGTCCGTTTCCTGATGGGCTTCAACCGCGACGTGATCCGGCGCCGCCGCGACGAGATGCACGAGCTGGGCGTGCGGGTGCGGTGGTCGGGTCGCTCCCCACGGCTCTGGAAGTCGGTGATCCGCGAGCTCCGGGTCGCCGAGGAGCTGACCCAGGACAACGACGTACTGACGCTCAACATGTGCGTCAACTACGGCGGTCGCGCCGAGCTCGCCGACACCGCCCGGTCGATCGCCCGCGAGGTCGCCGCCGGCCGGTTGCAGCCGGAGAAGGTCGACGAGAAGGTCTTCGCCCGGCACCTCTACGTCCCGGCTCTCGCCGACGCCGACATGCTCTGGCGTACGTCGGGCGAGAACCGGCTGTCCAACTACCTGCTCTGGCAGGCGGCGTACGCCGAGCTGGTGTTCACCGACATCCTCTGGCCCGACGTCGACCGTCTAGCGCTCTGGAAGGCGATCGAGATCTACGCCGAGCGGGACCGGCGCTTCGGCAAGGCCTGAACAGCGACCTCGGGGTGCATACCTCGGGGAACCGCAGCCCAGCGCGCCTTCACCGCCCCGAGCAGGCCCCGCAGGTGCCGACGATCTCCAGGGTGTGGGAGAGGTCGGAGAAGCCGTGCTCGGAGGCGATCGCGGAGGTCCACCGCTCGACGGCCGGCCCCTCGACCTCGACGGTGGCCCCGCACGAGCGGCAGACCAGGTGATGGTGGTGGGTGTCGGAGCAGCGCCGGTAGATGGCCTCTCCGTCCTCGCGGCGGAGGACGTCGACGAGGCCGTGGTCGGCGTACAGCGCGAGGGTCCGGTAGACGGTCGCGAGCCCTACGCCGGAACCGTCCGCGGCGAGCAGCTCGTGCACCTCCTGGGCGGACCGGAAGTCGTCGACCGCGCCGAGCGCGTCGAGGACGGCTTGTCGCTGCGGAGTGGTGCGCGGCGGCTCAGTGCTCGTCATAGTGGCGTCCTTCCCCGGTGACGTGGACGGCGTGACGGTGGCCGTCGTGGACGTAGTCGACGTGGTCGCCGTGCTCGACCGCGAGATGTCCGCAGCCGGGGCCGTGCTGGTGCCCGTGGTCCTCGTCGGTCTCGGCGTGGACCGGCAGCGAGGCAGCGGCGTCGAACGGCACGGTCGCCCGCCGGCGCCTGGCCAGCAGCATCCCCACCGGCGACGTGGCGACGAAGCCGGCCAGGGCGACCAGCACGATGGTCGCTCCCGGTGGGAGGTCGAGGAACGCCGACACCACGACCCCGCCCAGCGAGGCGAGCAGCCCCCCGAGCATCGCCCCGAACATCGTGGTCCGGAAGCTCCGCGCGAACTGCTGCGACGTCGCCACCGGGATGATCATCAACGCACTCACCAGCAGCAGCCCCACGGTCCGCATCGCCACCGCGACCGTGACAGCCGAGAGCACCGAGACCAGCATGTTGTAGAACCGCACCGGCATACCGCCCGCCCGCGCGAAGTCCTCGTCGTGCGAGACGGCGAAGAGCTGAGGCATCAGCGCCACCCCGACCACGATCACGATCCCGGCCAGCACGACGGACACGACGACGTCGCTCGACGAGATCGTGGTGATCGAGCCGAAGAGGTAGGCCTGCAGGGCGAACGCGCCGTTCCCGGCGAGCTGCACGAGCACCAGACCGCCGGCGATGCCGCCGTAGAAGAGGAGCGCCAGGGCGAGGTCACCGGTGGCCTTCCCGGAAGTACGGATCAGCTCGATCAGCAGTGCGCCGATGACCGCGACGACGACCGCGGTGTACGTCGGCGACGTACCCGTCAGCAGGCCGAGAGCCACGCCGGTGACGCAGATGTGGCCGATCCCGTCGCCCATCAGCGACAGCCGGCGCTGCACGAGGTAGGTGCCCATTCCGGGAGCGGCGAGGCCGGTCACGGCAGCGGCGATGATCGCGCGGATCATGAACGGCGCGAGCAGCAGGTCCCACATCAGCGACCACCCTCCAACGGCGCCTGCAGCGGTGGCAGCCAGCCCGGCGGGCGCTGGTCGTGGTGGTGCACGTGACCGTCGCCGTCGGCGAGCTGCTCCGGCGGCCCGTCGTAGGTGACCCGCCCGTCCCGCAGCGCCACCACGCGGTCGATGAGCGAGGCGAACGGCCCGAGCTCGTGCAGGACGACGACCACGCTCGCGCCGGCGCGGGCCCGCTCACCCAGCGTCGCGGCGATCCGCTCCTGACTGTCGGCGTCGACCCCGGCGTTCGGCTCGTCGAGGAGCAACAGCTCGGGCTCGCCGGCCAGCGTGCGGGCGACGAGCACCCGCTGCTGCTGGCCACCCGACAGGGTCGCCACCGAGTGTCCGGCCCGGTCGTCCATCCCCACGGCGGTCAGCGCCGCGGTGACCGTGGCCCGGTCGGTCCGCGAGAGCGGCACGAAGGGTCGCCGCCGTGCGATCCGGCCGCTGGTGACCACCTCGCGCACCGTCGCCGGGACGCCGGAGGCGAAGTCGGAGCGCTGGGGCACGTAGCCGACTCGCTCGTGCTGCCGGAACCGGTGGAGCGGGGTGCCGAAGAGGTCGACCGAGCCGTGGCTCACCGGGTTGAGCCCGACGAGGGCCTTGACCAGGGTGGACTTCCCCGACCCGTTGGCCCCGACGATCGCGACCACCTGGCCGGGGCCCACGTCGAAGCTGACGTCGCGCACGATCGGCCGCCCGCCCAGGACGACGCCCACCCGGTCCAGGGACAGCACGGGGGTGGTCACGTCGTACACCCGTTCGCGCGGGCGATGGCGGCGAGGTTCTGGCGCATCAGGGAGAGGTAGGTGGCGTGCGGGTCGGCCGACGTGAGGCCCTCGATCGGGTCCAGGACGCCGGTGGAGATGCCGAGGTCGCCGGCCAGCGAGCGCGCCAGGTCGGGGGAGGCGAGGGTCTCGAAGAACACCGTCGTCACGTGGCGCTCCCGGATCAGCGTGGACAGGTCCTGGAGGCGCTGCAGCGACGGTTCGGAGTCGGGCTCGAGCCCGGCGATCGGGACCACGTCGAGGTGGTAGCGACGGCCGAGGTACTCGAAGGCGTCGTGGCTGACCACGAGCGTGCGGTTCCGGCAGGTCGCGAGGGTGCGGGCGTAGTCGCGGTCCAGCCGGTGCAGCTGAAGGGCCAGGTGCGCACCCCGCTTGCGGTAGTACGCCGCATGGGCGGGGTCGGCGTCCGCCATCGTGGCCGCGAAGGCACGAGCGGCCGTCGCCATCAGGGACGGGTCCTGCCAGAAGTGCGGGTCCAGGTCGTCGGCCGTCTCCTCGGTGTACCCGGCCGACGGTGAGAGCAGGTGGACGACGCTGGTCACGTCGAGCTGGTGCTCGGGGGAGTCGTTGGCCATCGCCTGGTCGATCGACGGCGCCACGCCCTTCTCGTAGAAGCCGACGCGGGCCTCGTCGACCTTCGCGACCTGACGGACGGTGAGCTCGTACTCGTGCGGCTCGACGCCCGGCGGGGTCAGGTCGACGACGTCGTTGAAGCGGCCGGCGATGTCGTCGGCCAGGAAGTACAGCGGGTAGAAGGACGTCACCACGGTCGGGCCGCCCGAACCCGGGGGGCGACAGCCGGTGAGGAGAACGGCGAGGGCGATCACACCCAGCACACCCGTCCGCACCCATCGCATGAGAATCATTCTCACAAAGGTTGAGAATGATTGTCAAATGAGAGCGGCGAAGACCTCGGCGAACCGGGGGAAGATGACCGCGCCGTGCCCCTCGCCCGGACGGATGTCGAGGCGCGCATCCGGCAGCTGGTCGCGCAGCCACTCACCGTGACTGGGGGGAACCATCCCGTCCTCCGCGCCGTACCAGAGATGGCACGGCACCTCGAGCCGCCCGAGGTCGAGGTCCCACGTCGTCCCCCAGGAGAGGTTGTCGCGGACGTAGCCGTCGTACGTCGTGAGCGCGTCGCGCGTGTCGGCAGCCCAGCGATGTCTGACCCGGTCGTCGAGCCACGCGATCGCGCCGGTCGGGGTGCCGCCGAACACCCCGTCGATGACCTCGTCGTCGGTGAGCCCGGGCGTGAGCCAGGCGAACTCCTCCGCCGCGCGTACGGCGAAGCCGTCCTCGGCGGCGGCCAGGTCTCCGGCCTCGGCGCGCTCCAGCAGTGGACGTTCCCAGTCACCGGCGACCGGATCGTCCAGGAGCGGCCATGGCCCGACCCCCGCGGCGACGCCGACAGCGGTGACCCGGGTCTGGTCCGCCAGCCCGGTGGCCAGCGCATACGGCCCGCCGCCGGAGATCCCGAGGACGGCACACCGCTCCACGTCGTACCGGTCCAGAACGTCGAGCGCGTCGCGCCCGACCTGGGCGAGCCCTGGCGGCAGCGGGGATGACACGCCGTAGCCCGGTCGGTTGAACGACAGCAGCCGCACGCCCGACTGCAGCGCTGCCTCGTGACCCAGCGTCGCCTGGAGACGCGCGGACGGGGTGCCGCTGTGGAACAGGACCGGCCTGCCGGCGGGGTCACCGCCCTCCCAGCAGACCACGGTCCGCCCGTCGGGCAGGCTCACGAGACGGTCCGCACCGACCGGTGGTGGCGTCATGGACGGACTTTAGACCCGCTCGGGCGCCGACTAGGGTCGCGACGTGATCGTGGTGAACCGGTTCCGTGTGGCCGAGGCGGAGGCCGCGACCTTCCGCGCCGATCTCGAGCGCGCCCACGAGATGCTCGCGGTCCAGGCCGGCTACGTCGTGGGCCACGTCGGCCGCAACGTCGACGACCCCGGGCTGTGGCTGCTGACCACCGAGTGGGAGGGCCCGGGGGCCTACCGCCGCGCCCTCTCGGCGTACGACGTGAAGATGGCGGCCGTGCCGACGCTCAGCAGGGCCCTGGACGAGCCGAGCGCCTACGAGGCGGTCGTGCCGGGGGAGGCCCTCAATATCCAGCAGACGCGGTCGTTAGGCTGATCGTCCACGCACGATCAGACCGGCAGCCAGCCGGCCCGACCTCCCAGGAGCCCCTTCGTGGCCAAGCCACCCCCGACCAAGCTCGACACCGTCGTCAACCTCTGCAAGCGCCGCGGCTTCGTCTTCCCCTCGGGTGAGATCTACGGCGGTACCCGCTCCGCCTGGGACTACGGGCCGCTCGGCGTGGAGCTCAAGGAGAACGTCAAGAAGCAGTGGTGGCGGACCATGGTCACCCAGCGCGACGACATGGTGGGTCTCGACTCCGCGATCATCCTGCCGACCAAGACGTGGGAGGCCAGCGGTCACCTCGCCACCTTCACCGACCCGCTGGTCGAGTGCCAGTCCTGCCACAAGCGCTTCCGCGAGGACCACCTGCAGGAGGAGTACGCCGGTCGCAAGTCCACCGCGGACCACCCGGTGGACCCCGACTCGGTCGACATCAACGAGTCGGTCCCGTGCCCCAACTGCGGCAACCGCAACACCTGGACCGAGCCGCGCAACTTCAACATGATGCTCAAGACGTACCTCGGCGTGATCGAGGACGAGTCCGGCCTCCACTACCTGCGCCCCGAGACCGCCCAGGGCATCTTCCTCAACTTCGCCAACATCGTGACCAGCGCTCGGATGAAGCCGCCGTTCGGCATCGCGCAGATGGGCAAGAGCTTCCGCAACGAGATCACGCCGGGCAACTTCATCTTCCGGACCCGCGAGTTCGAGCAGATGGAGATGGAGTTCTTCGTCAAGCCCGGCGAGGACGAGGAGTGGCACCAGTACTGGATCGACGAGCGCACCCGCTGGTTCACCGATCTCGGCATCAACCCCGACAACCTGCGCCACTTCGAGCACCCGAAGGAGAAGCTCAGCCACTACGCCAAGCGGACCGTCGACATCGAGTACCGCTTCGGCTTCTCCGGCCGTGAGTTCGAGGAGCTCGAGGGCATCGCGAACCGCACCGACTACGACCTCACCCAGCACTCGACCTTCTCCGGCCAGGACCTCTCCTACTTCGACCAGGCGAGCGGCGAGCGCTACATCCCGTACGTGGTCGAGCCCGCGCTCGGCCCCAACCGCGCGATGATGGCGTTCCTGCTCGACGCGTACGTCGAGGACGAGGCTCCCAACACCAAGGGCGGCGTCGACAAGCGCACCGTGCTGCGGCTCGACCCGCGGCTGGCCCCGGTCAAGGTCGCGGTGCTGCCGTTGAGCCGCAACGCCGACCTGTCGCCCAAGGCCCGTGACCTCGCTGCCGAGCTGCGCGGGCACGGCTGGAACGTCGAGTTCGACGACTCCGGCGCCATCGGCCGCCGGTATCGCCGCCAGGACGAGATCGGTACGCCGTACTGCGTCACTGTCGACTTCGACACCCTCGACGACCACGCGGTGACGGTGCGCGAGCGCGACTCGATGAGCCAGGACCGGATCGCTCTGGACCAGGTCAGCGGCTACTTCGCACAACGCCTGCTCGGCTGCTGAACGTCGCAGCGACGCCTCGACGCGCCGCCCGGCCCGGTGACCAGGCGTCATGCACAATGACCGCGTGAACCGCCGACCCGTCGCCTGCGCCGCGATCCTGGCCGTCGCGACCCTGGCGTTCGCCGGGTGTGGCGGCACCAGCTCGTCCACACCGGACGCCGGCTCGTCCGGCACGTCCGGTTCGTCCGACACGAGTGCCACGGGTGGTACGACGACCAAGCCGGCCGCCGGCTCGAGCTCGTCGGATCCTGCGGTCACGGTGCAGGGTGTGACCCTCACCGACCAGGGCACGAAGCTGAAGGTCGGACAGGCGGCGAAGGTCTCCTGGCACCCGAACCAGAACACGACCGGTGTGATGAAGGTGTCGGTCACCAAGCTCCAGAAGGTGCCGATCTCGGCGTTCAGCGCCTGGCGGCTCGACCCCGCCACCCAGCAGTCGACCCCGTTCTTCGTGCACGCCACCGTGCACAACCTGGGGAAGGCGCCGCTGTCGGGCGTCCCGGTGCCGCTCTACCTGCTCGACGGGCGCAACACCCTCCTGCAGGCGTCGACATTCCAGGCACAGTTCCCCGCCTGCCCGAGCACGCCGCTGCCGCCCAAGTTCACGCGCGGCAAGAAGGCCACGGTCTGCCTGGTCTACTTCGCTCCCGACCACGGCAAGCTGGTCGCCATCAGCTTCCGCCCGAGCCAGGACTTCGACGCGATCACCTGGGCCGGCCCCCTCGCCAAGCCGAAGCAGTAGCCCTGCCCCGCTGGTGGAGGAGATGCGCCGGCGCGGTGCTCACCGCTGGTCGAGGAGGCGCCGGCGCGGTGCTCCCCGCTGGTTGAGGAGGCGCCGGCGCGGTGCTCCACGCTGGTTGAGGAGGCGCGCCAGCGCCGTCTCGAAACCAACGCGACTCCTTCGCATTTGGCCCGCGCCGGTCACCCGCCGGACAATCGGGGCATGCCCCTGACCCTCGGCCCCCTGACCGTGCCCGTGCCGGTCGTGCTCGCGCCGATGGCGGGGATCACCAACGCCGCCTACCGACGGCTGTGCGCCGAGCAGGGTGCAGGACTCTACGTCTGCGAGATGATCACGTCGCGGGGGCTGGTCGAGCGCGACTCGACCACCCTCAAGATGCTCGTCTTCGACGACCTCGAGCAGACCCGCTCGGTCCAGCTCTACGGCACCGACCCGGCGTACGTCGGCAAGGCGACCGAGATCCTCTGCGCCGAGTACGGCGTCCACCACGTCGACCTCAACTTCGGCTGTCCGGTGCCCAAGGTGACCCGCAAGGGCGGCGGGGGAGCGCTGCCGTGGAAGCGCGGCCTGCTCGCCGAGATCCTGCGGTCCGCCGTCGCCGCCGCCACGCCGTACGACGTGCCGGTCACGATGAAGACCCGCAAGGGGCTCGACGACGACCACCTGACCTACCTCGACGCGGGCCGGATCGCGCAGGAGTCGGGCTGCGCCGCCATCGCCCTCCACGGCCGGACGGTCGCCCAGTCCTACAGCGGACAGGCCGACTGGGAGGCCATCGCCCGGCTGGTCGAGCACGTCGACATCCCGGTGCTCGGCAACGGCGACATCTGGGAGGCGGGCGACGCGCTGCGGATGCTCGACCAGACGGGTGCCGCCGGTGTGGTCGTCGGCCGCGGCTGCCTCGGGCGACCTTGGCTGTTCCGCGACCTCGCCGCCGCGTTCTCCGACCTCCCGGTGGTTGCCCTTCGAGACGGCGCTAGCGCGCCTCCTCAGGAACCGGAGGGCGCTCTGCGGCCGTCTCGAAACCACACCACCCTCCCGACCCTCGGCGAGGTCCGCACCATGATGCGCCGGCACGCCGAGCTGCTGAGCGAGCACATGGGGGAGGAGCGAGGCTGCAAGGAGTTCCGCAAGCACGTGTCGTGGTACCTCAAGGGCTTCCGGGCCGGCGGTGAGCTGCGGCACTCCCTGGCGCTGGTCGACTCGCTGGCGGCGCTCGACGTACTCCTCGCAGAGCTCGACCCGGACGAGCCGTTCCCGGTCGCCGAGCTCGGTACGCCGCGGGGCCGCCAGGGCTCCCCGCGGGGGCGGGTCGTGCTCCCTGAGGGCTGGCTCGACGACGCCGACGGCAGCTCCCTGCGCCTCACCGAGGAGACCACCGAGACCACCGGCGGGTGACTCCCGGGCGGCGCGCCAGGGTGACCAGCGACACCCGTCCACGACGCACCCCGGAATGGGACACGGCGAGCGAGTGTGCTTGACTCGGCTGTCGTGTCCGAATCGTGACCCCTTCTCGGGGCTCGGGGAGTCATCTCGGGCCGGACCCCCGACGACAACAGCAAAGGAATCAGCGCTGTGGCAGACCATCGCCACAAGCGGGAGCCCAATGCCCGCAGGCTCGTAGCCCTCACCGGCTCGCGGCCGCCCGATCGCCGCTGGCGCGGCCTGGCGACCACCCTCCCGGCCGTGACCCTCGGCGTCATCGCAGCCGACCCCGCACCCGTGTCGCTGGCCTCCCAGCAGACGCCCCCGGCCGTCATCCTCGACCCCGGTCGCTATGACCGCGTGCCGGTCTCGCGCTCCTTCGACCGTGCCGCGGCCCGCGACCTTCCAGGAGGGCGTTGCCGCCCAGGAGGCCACCGCGCGGGCCGTCAAGCGTGCGCACACGAAGAAGTGGACCACCGTCGACCTGAACCTCTGGTCGAGCGCGTCGCAGGCCGCCCAGCAGGTGGGGCTGCTGTCCTCCGGCAAGCACGTCCTGGTCACCGGCCGGGTGACCGACGGTCGCGCCGAGCTCGTCGTGGACGGCCAGTCGCGCTGGGTGACCGCGGGCTACCTCGCCGACGACAAGCCGGAGCCCGCCATCGCGGGCTCCTCGGCGGCCGGCGCCTCCGGCGCCGTCACGGCTGCCGCGGGCCTCTCGATGGCCCCGTGCCCCGACGGGTCCGTCGAGTACCGGCTCACCTCCGCAGCCGTCTACGTCTACCGCTCGGTGTGCCACGCCTTCCCGCAGATCACGTCGTACGGCGGCTGGGACGCCCACGGCGAGCACGTCTCGGGCAAGGCGCTCGACATCATGACCAGCGACGTGAGCCTGGGCAACGCGATCGCGGCGTTCCTCCAGCAGCACGCCTCCGAGCTGCACCTCTACGACATCCTGTGGCGGCAGCACATCTGGACCCCGGTCCGGGCCTCCGAGGGCTGGCGGCTCTTCGCCGACCGGGGGTCAGCGACCGCCAACCACTTCGACCACGTGCACGTCTCGGTCTACTGACCCGAGCACCTCCTGCCGAATGTCGGTGCGGGCTGGTAGTCCAGACCTCGAGCCGTCTCGAGGAGGACGCATGCACTGGGAGGACCTGACGCAGCGGCAGCCGCGGCTGGCCGAGCTCGGAGCAGCGCGGCTGCTCGAGCCCGGGGTCGTGATGGTCGTGACGCTTCGGCGTGACGGCACACCCCGGTTGAGCCCGGTCGAGCCGTTCGTGATGGAGGGCGACCTGTGGCTCTCGATGATGTGGCAGTCGTGGAAGGCGCGTGACCTCCTCCGTGACCCGCGGGTGCTCGTCCACAGCATCGTCACGAGCCGGGACGGCAGGGAGGGTGAGTTCAAGGTCCGTGGGACCGCGCGGGCCGAGGGGGATCCGGCGTGTCAGGCGCGCTACGCCCGAGGCGTCGCCGACGCGTTGGGGTGGGAGCCGGAGCCGGGGCGGTTCCACCTGTTCGCCCTCGACATCTCCGACATGACGTTCATCCGCTACGACGACGCCACGGGCGACCAGTTCGTCGCGTCGTGGCCGCCCCGCGCGGGAGTTCGTACGGAGGGGCACCGGCGCCACCAGCGTGGGGGAGCCCGAGCCGATCACCGACCTCCTGGTCGGCGACTGAGGGAGCCGTGGGGCCACGCTAGATTCGCCCCCGATGCCCGAGTACGACGACGCCGCGCGCGAGCGCTGGTCGTCGGAGCCCCCCAAGCGGGTGGATGCGCCCGAGCGCACGCCGTTCGAGCGTGACCGCGCCCGGGTCGTGCACGCCGCGGCGTCGCGGCGGCTGGCGGCCAAGACCCAGGTGGTCGGGCCCGCAGAGCGACGACTTCGTCCGCAACCGGCTCACCCACAGCCTCGAGGTGGCCCAGGTCGCCCGTGACCTCGTCCCGGGCGCTGGGCTCCGCAGCCCGACATCGCCGAGACCGCCGCGCTGGCCCACGACCTCGGCCACCCGCCGTTCGGCCACAACGGCGAGCGGGTGCTCGCGCTGAGCTGCCGCGGGTCGTGCGGCGGCTTCGAGGGCAACGCCCAGACGCTGCGGCTCCTGACCCGGCTGGAGGCCAAGACCTTCGACCGCCGACGGTCGCTCGGTCGGGCTCAACCTGACCCGGGCCACGCTCGACGCCTGCACCAAGTACCCGTGGCCGCGCCGACGCCGAGGTGCCGACGGGCGTGCACGCCGACGGCTCACCACGGCTGGTCCGAAGTTCGGCGTCTACGACGACGACCGGCCGGTCTTCGACTGGCTGCGCGAGGGCGTCGCCGGGGCGCCGGCAGTGCGTCGAGGCCCAGATCATGGACCTCGCCGACGACGTCGCCTACTCGGTCCACGACGTCGAGGACGGCGTCGTCGCCGATCGGGTCGACCTGACCACGCTCGACCGGCGGCGGTCTGGGAGGCGGTGCGCGGGTGGTACCTCCCCGACGCCGACGACGACGCGCTCGACGAGGCGCTGGCGCGGACTGCGCGACGGTCGACAGCTGGCCGGCACGCGCCGTACGACGGCAGCCGGCGCAGCCTGGCCGCGCTGAAGAACCTCACCAGCGACCTGATCGGCCGCTTCTGCGGCGCCGTCGCAGGACGCGACGTTCGCGGCCGCCGACGGTCCGTTCGTGCGCTACCGCGCCGACCTGGTCGTGCCCGACGGAGCCGCTGGTCGAGATGGCGGTGCTCAAGGGGATCGCCGCCCACTACGTCATGCAGGCCGACGACCGGGTCGCGCTGATGACCCGCCAGCGCGAGCTGCTCGCCGAGCTGGTCGAGGCCCTGCTCGGCGCGCGGCCCCGGCGTCGCTGGAGCGCGCCGTTCGCCGACGACTGGGCACGCCGCCGCGCGACGACGCCGGCCCGGCTGCGGGTCGTGATCGACCAGGTCGCCTCGCTCACCGACGCCAGCGCCGTCACCTGGCACGACCGGCTCGCCTGACCCCTCACGCTGGTCGAACGCGCCACGTTCGCTGGTCGAGCGGGTCGAGACTCAGGGCAGGTCGCCCTGGGGACCCGCCATGTGGTGCGGTTCCGGATCGTTCGAGCCGGTCACCTTGTCCTTGGCAGCTCCGGCGGCGCTGGTCACCTTGTCTGCGACGATCGGCGCCTGATGCTTGGCCACGTCGACGGCCTGCTGGGTCTTCTCCTGCACCCGCGGGTCGTTCTTGACCTTGTTCACGGTGCCCCGGATCTGCTCGTAGCGCTCGCGCCCGGCCTGCGCGCCGAGCACGTAGCCCAGGGCGAACGCGATCAGTAGTGACAGCTTCTTCATGGTGTCTTCTCCCTTGTGTCGGTGGCGGAGACCTCGTCGGCCTCTTCGCGGATGGCCCGGCCCCTTGCCAGGTCCTTCTGCTCCTTCTTACGCGCCTTGGTGATGCCTCGAGTGTCTCGCGCCGGCAGTTGCAGCTCCTCCTCGGCCGCGATGCCGGCCTGTAGCTGGCGACCGCGCTCGAGCTCCGAGTCCAGCTCGGCTCCGAACAGGAGCGCCAGGTTGGTGATCCAGAGCCACAAGAGGCCGACCACCGCTCCTGCGAGCGAGCCGTAGGTCTTGTCGTAGCTCCCGAACGTCGAGACGTAGAGCGCGAACGCGGCCGAGGCCACGATCCACACCAGGATCGCGACAACCGCGCCGATGGACAACCAGCGGAACTTCGGCTGCCTCACGTTCGGGGTCGTGTAGTAGAGGATCGCGACGATCAGGACGACGAACAGCACGATGATCGGCCACTTCACGATGTTCCATGCCGTGACCGCCTCGGTGCTGAGCCCGAGTACCGAACCCATCGACGACGCGAGCGGACCGGACACGATCAGCATGACCAGCACCACGGCCACCAGGAGGATGGCCACGAGGGTGACGAGCAGCATCACCGGGCGCAGCTTCCAGAACGGCCGGCCCTCGTCGATCTCGTAGACGGTGTTCATGGCTCGGCCGAAGGCGCCGACGTACCCCGAGGCCGACCACAGGGCGCCGATGATGCCGAGGACCAGCCCGAGGCCCGCGCTCTGGGACGTGGCGATGTGTTCGAGGGCCGGCTGGACGGTGTCGAGGGTGCTGGGCGACACGAGGGGCTTGAGCACGGTCATCACGTTGTCGACGCTGCTCTGCCCCTGGCCGACCACACCCAGGAGCGAGATCAGCGCGATCGCGGCCGGGAACAGGGCCAGGACGGCGTAGTAGGTGAGGGCCGCCGCGAGGTCCGTGCAGTGGTCGTCTCCGAACTCCCGCATCGTCTTGCGCACGACGTAGGCCCAGGACCGGCGGGTCAGGTCCGTCGGCGACTCGGGCTTGCGGTCGTCCTCCACGTCGGGCGTCCGGTCCTGGGTCCGGGACTCCCCGGAGCGGGCGCCGCGGGTCATCGTCGACGCCACCAGACGAGTACGCCGGCCAGCAGCACGGCGGTGAGCGCGGCCGCCACCAGCTCGGGACGAGGCTTGCCGTCGTCGGTGGTGGCACGGTCGGCCACCTGGGCGGCGCGCTCCTTGGCCTGGGCCTTCACGTCGAGCTTGTGGGCGAGCTGGTCGACGGTCTGGGCCAGCTGGTCGCGCTGGCGGACGATGTCGGCCTCGATCTCGGCGGGCGTGCGGCTCTCGCTCATGTGCGGTCCCCCTTCATCACGGCGATGTCCTCCTTGACGCCCTCGATCGCCTGCTCGGGAGCGGGCGGCGTCGCCTGCTGGATCTCCTTCTTGCCCACCAGGGCCACCACGGTCGCACCCGCGAAGAGCACGACGCCCACGAGCAGTGCCGAGAGCCAGTCGGGAAGGGCGTGGGCCAGCCCCAGGATCGCCGTGGCGATCACGCACGCGATCCCGAAGAAGGCGAGCAGTCCCGCCACGCTGAACATGCCGATCCCCACTCCGGCACGCTTGCCCTTCTCGGCCGTCTCGGCCTGCGCGAGCCGGAGCTCGGAGCGGATCAGCTCGGGGACCTGCTGGGTGAGGTCGTGGACGAGGGCGCCGAGGGTGGGATCGTCGTTGACCGAATGCCCCGGACTGCCGGGTGTCGACGTACTCATGGCCGGCCCGTACCCACCCGCCCCCGGAGGTAACCGCCCGCGCCCTGTGTCGTCGGACGCCCGTAGACTCCCGGCGTGGCCGGGCGAATTCGCGAGGAAGACATCGCGGAGGTGCGTGAGAAGGCCAAGATCGACGAGATCGTGTCCGACTACGTCACGCTCCGCCCCGCCGGTGGCGGCTCGCTCAAGGGCCTCTGCCCCTTCCACGACGAGAAGTCCCCGTCGTTCAACGTCAACCCGGCCCGGCAGTTCTGGCACTGCCTCGCCGGCGAGACGCGAGTCCTGACCTTCGACGGTCCGCGTCCGATCCGTGACCTCGCCGGGAGCACCCACACGGTGCTGGGGTCCAACGGCACCTGGATCGATGCCCCGTTCCGATCCTTCGGCGTGCAACCGCTGCTGAAGATCACGGTGACCCGCAACCGTCAGCGCAAGGAGCTCTTCGCGACCGACGAGCACCGCTGGTTCGTCCGATCCGGGAAGGATCGGCGCAAGCGTCGGGAGGTTCTGAGTCGCGACCTGAATCCAGGTGATCGCCTCGTCTCCCAGTTCAGCCGTCCACGCACGATGCGCACGACCGCCTCACCCTTCGGGATCGCGCACGGCTTCACCTATGGCGACGGCACCCGATCCGGGACCGGATCGTTGGCCCTGCTGTGCCCGCCAAAGGACCTGGCGATGCTCAAGTGGTTCCCCAACAGCCACACGACGGCCAGGGGGGACAACCTCCTGGTCCACCATCTGCCGCGCTTCTTCAAGGAGCTTCCCGATCCGGACGAGTCGGTCTCGTACCTGTACGGATGGCTGGCCGGGTACTTCGCGGCCGATGGCTGCGTGGCAGCAGACGGCACCGTCATCATGAACTCGGCTCGGAAGGACGACCTCGAGTTCTTCCGGATGATCTGCACGCGGCTGGGCATCGGGACCTACGGGATCACGACCCAGGTCCGGGAAGGCTTCCCCGGCCGGGAGCCGAGCGAGCTTCACAGGATTCACTTGATCAACGAAGACCTCCGCGAAAACTTCTTCCTGCTCGACTCGCATCGGGAGCGTTACCTCAGCGCCAACAAGACCTTCGCGCGCCGAGGGTGGGTGGTCGAGAGCGTCGAACCGACCGAGCGGGTGGAGGAGGTGTTCTGCGCCGAGGTCGAGGACGGCCACGCCTTCACGCTCGAGGACAACATCCTCACCGGCAACTGTTTCGGCTGCGGCGAGGGCGGCGACGTGTTCGCCTTCCTGATGAAGATCGACGGCCTGGGCTTCAGCGAGGTCGTGGAGCGGCTCGCGGACAAGTGCGGCGTGACGCTGCGGCGCGAGGAGGGCGACGCCCGACCCGACCGGCCGCGCGGCCCGCAGCGCGCCCGACTGATCGAGGCCCATCGCGTCGCCCAGTCGTACTACGCCGACGCGCTGGCCACGCCCGACGCCGTCGTCGCGCGCCAGTTCCTGGGCGAGCGCGGCTTCGACCAGGCGTCGGCCGAGCAGTTCGGGATCGGCTTCGCGCCCCGCGACGGCGACGCGCTGCTGCGTCACCTCCGGCAGAAGGGCTTCACCGAGGAGGAGACCGTCGCGGCCGGGCTGGTCGCGGTCGGCCGGTCGGCGTACGACCGCTTCCGCGGCCGCCTGCTCTGGCCGATCCGCGAGTCCAGCGGCGAGACGATCGGCTTCGGCGCACGCCGGATCTTCGACGACGACCGGATCGAGGCGAAGTACCTCAACACCCCCGAGACCGCGATCTACAAGAAGAGCCAGGTGCTCTACGGCCTCGACCTGGCCCGCCGCGACATCGCCCGCTCGATGCAGGCGGTCGTGGTCGAGGGCTACACCGACGTGATGGCCTGCCACCTGTCCGGCGTACCGACGGCCGTCGCCACGTGCGGTACGGCGTTCGGTGACGACCACGCCCGCGTGCTGCGCCGCTTCCTCAACGACCACGAGGAGTTCCGCGGCGAGGTGATCTTCACCTTCGACGGCGACGCGGCGGGGCAGAAGGCCGCGCTCCGCGCCTTCGGCGGTGACCAGAACTTCGTGGCCCAGACCTACGTCGCGGTCGAGCCGACCGGCCTCGACCCCTGCGACCTCCGCATCCAGCACGGCGACGCAGCCGTCCGCGAGCTGATCGCCCGCCGCCGTCCGCTCTACCGCTTCGTGCTCGAGAACGTCGTCTCCAAGTACGACCTCGACCGGGCCGACGGCCGGGTCGACGCCGTACGCGAGGCAGCACGCCTGGTCTCCTCGATCCGCGACAAGTCCAAGGTCGAGGCGTTCGCGCGTGAGCTCGCCGGGATGGTCGGGGTCGACGTCGAGCAGGCCCGCACGGAGGTGAGACGGGCCGCTGGACGAGCTGCCCGACCTGCGCCGCAGGCGGCTGCCCCCACAGCACCGCAGGGCGAGTCGCCGTCGGCGCCGGCCGCACGGCCGCTTCCCGACCTCCGCCACCCGCGCTTCGCGCTCGAGCGAGAGACGCTCAAGCTCGTCGTGCAGGAGCCCGAGGCCGTGGCCCGGGCGACCCGCGACATCGGCGCCAACGACTTCACGCATCCGACCTACCGCGCGGTCTGGGGGCTGGTCGAGCTGTCCGGCGGGCTGAGCGCGGCCGACGTGGGCTGGGCCTCCCGCCTGCGCGACGCCGCGTCCGACCAGTCCGTGGCCGCCGCGCTCTCGGCGCTCGCGGTCGAGCCGGTGCCGAGCCGCAAGGGCGCCGACGACGCGTTCGTCGCCAACACCGTCTACCGCCTCCAGGAGCTGACGGCCCAGCGCCGGATCGCGGACGTGAAGTCGCGGCTCCAGCGCACCAACCCGGTCGAGCAGACCGCCGAGTACAACCGGATGTTCGGTGAGCTGACCGCCCTCGAGCAGCACCGCCGCCAGCTGCGCGACCTGGCGCTGGGCGCACCATGAGCCGGACGTGAAGTCGCTGCGCCGCGAGCGACCGCCGGTCGAGGTGGCCGCCGGAGAACGGCTGCTGGCCTGGGCGCCCGTGGCGGGTGGCCAGTGGGTGGCCGGCACCCGCGACGCCCTCTACCTCCCCGACGTCCGACTCCCCTGGGAGGAGGTGGAGGCCGCCGACTGGGACCACGACCTCGACCGGCTCCGGGTCAGCGAGGTTGGCCAGTGGGGTCGGCCCCGGGTCGAGCACGCGCTCAACCTCGACAACACCGCCCCGGGCGAGACCGACCGGCTGCTGCAGCTGGTGCGCGAGCGGGTGACCGCGAGCGTGCTGCTCGTGCGCCACGTGCAGATCACCGGCAAGCGCGGCGTACGGGTCGTGGGCCGGCGTGCCCCCTCCGGGCGTGCGCCGGTGCAGTGGGTCTACGAGTACGACGCCGGGATCGACCCCGCCGACCCCGTCGTGCAGGCGGCCGCTGCGGCTGCCTTGGCCTCCGCGCAGAGCGACGTCGGCGTCGACTGACCGCCTTCCCGGCGCACCTGGTCCCGATTCGCGGCGCCCGACCCCGCTTGCTAATCTGTGCGGGCTTCCGAACGATCCCCTGTAGCTCAACTGGCAGAGCATTCGACTGTTAATCGAAGGGTTGTTGGTTCGAGTCCAACCGGGGGAGCCAACCACCGGGCCGCCCGCCAGGCCGCCCGGTTTTCTCGTGCCTGCCGGCCCCGTCCGCCTCTGGTCGCGCAGCGTCACGACACCGGTGCGCACGCATCTCGGCAGGGCGCGCGATGGTCGGAAGCCTCTGAACGCCGCAAACGGGCCCCCTGAGGCGGGGGCCCGTTGCGGTCTCCTTCGGTCCTGGGGTCAGCCGTTGGAGACGGTGAACGGACCGGCGGTGGCTCCGCCGTCCGACTTCGCGATGATCCGCCCCGGGTTGGTGGTCCCTGCAGCGCCGTTGCGGAGCCGGATCGTCCAGTCTCCGACGCCGGGCGGTGCGGCAGCCACCACCTGCGCGGTGGCGCCGGGGATGGGGGCCCCGGCCGTGCCGTCGGCATTGACCCGGTACAGCTGGATGTTCGCGCCGAGCTTGTCGCCGGTGCCGACCACCTTGAAGTCACTCGCCTTCCACTTGGCACTGATGATCGTGATCCGGTCCGTCGCCGGCGTGGTCACCTTCGCCAACCGTGGACTCGAGTCCGGACCGGTACCGGCGGCGTTCTTGGCCGCCACGGAGAACTGGTACGCCGTACCTGGCGCCAGGCCCGTGATCGTCTGCCGTGGGACCGTCGAGACCGGCGGCTGGATGGCCAGCAGGGTGCCGGCGTTGTCGAACACCCTGACCTGGTAGCCGGTCACCGTGGAGTCGGCGAGGGCATTCCAGGTGAGTGCGATCGAGGTCTGACCTGCCGTGCCGGCCAGCCCGGTCGGGGCCGCGGGCAGGGCCACGGAGGTCGGCCGGTAGTCACCCTCGAGAACCACGTTGTTGCCCACCTGGTCGAACGCGGCGATCTTGAGCGTCACCGCCGCGGTGATCGGGATGGAGTTCCCCGAGAGCAGCGTCGCGGTGTCCGAGGGCAGGTCTCCGGAGATGACCGGGGAACCGTCGGTGGTGAAGAACACCTGGCCGTTGCTGTTCACGTTCACCGCATTGGTCTCCACGACGGCTCCGGCCACGGGCTGCGGGTTCAGGCTGAGGGTCGGGGCCGTCGTGTCGGTGGCACCCATCCGGAACGGGATGCTCAGCTTCGCCCCGGCCATCGAGCGGACCTCGAAGGTGTACGTCGCGGCCGGGTCGAGCCCGGACAGGGTCGCCTGGGTCGTGTTCACACCGACCCGAGCGCCGGCGCTGGTCTGCAGGCCCGCGCCGTTCGGGGTGCCGATGGCCTCGACGCTGTACCCGGTGACCGGGTCCGCGGTCGGGACGGAGGTGACCGGGGTCCACTTCAGCAGGGCGGTGGCGCCGGTGCGCACCACCGACGCCGTGCCGGCCGGCGCGCTCTGGTCGGCCGGACCTGCCGGGCAGCCGCCGAACCCGGGGCCGCCCACCTCGCCGAACTCGGCGATGGTCAGGCCCTGACGATTGCCGTCGGCGTCCTGCACCTGCCAGTTCATCGCGCGCTCACCGAGGTCGGCCGCCGCCGTGGTGTCGGCTCCCTCCTGGGTGTCGAACTCGTAGGTGGCCACGAAGTGGCCCGGCGTCGGGAAGGCCATCCCCGAGCTGTACCCACCCCTGGCGGCCGGCACGATCGGACCCGGCAGGGCGCGGACGTCGCGCTTCCCGACGACCGGCACCAGGTCCGGGTTGATGATCCGCTGCTCCAAGAAGTCCGGGTTGACGACCGCCGGATCGAAGGTGCCCTGCACGGTCACGGTGGTGCCGCTCTGGACCATGTCCTGCGTCACGGTGGCGGACGAGGTCGTGGTCTCGTCGTGCGAGCCGTCCGGGAACGAGACCGAGACGATGTCGCCCGCGAGGATGTCCGGGGTCACGTTCAGGGCGGTGCCATTGCCCCAGCACACGCCACCGGGGTGGTTGATCTCGAACGCCACGTCCGTGCCGGAGACGACGCCCTTGGCGGAGCCGACCACGCCGACCCCCGGACGGGTCACCTCGACGAGGGCCGTCTCTCCCGCATGCTCGGAGTAGCCCTCGAGTGACACGAAGTCGCGGTTCGGGAAGACCACGACGTTGTTCGGGAACTCCGGTATCGCTGCGGAGGCCGCGCCGACGCTCAGGACGAGCGGGGTCAGAGCCAGACCGAGGGCCGCGGCCGCCCCGATGCTTGCCCGGACCCCTCGCCGCCGGGCAGTGGGAGCTGATGATGGTGCTGGTGACAGGTGCATGTTCGGACCTCGCTTCGAGAGTCAAACCGGGAGACGGGCCATCTCTCCCGTCCACCTCCGGCGACTAGAAGGTCGTCGCGCCACCTTGAGGAATCCTTGTGTTTTCCTCAGAAAGAATCTCGTCCCGGGCCCGGCTGGTCTTCTCGTGCCCGCCGGGCACACACGCTGCGGCCCGCGCTCGGTCGCTGTCCGTGCGCGGTGGCAGGATCGGCACGTGGGAGACAAGCATGAGTGACTATCCGCAGCTGCTGCACACCGCGATCGACACCACGGACGCGCGGGGACTGGCCGAGTTCTACCGGCAGCTCCTGGGGTTGCAGTACCGGCCCGGTGACGAACCGCCTGCCGATGGCGAGGACGACGCCGACTGGCTGGTCCTGCTCGACGAGGACGGCGGCCGGGTGCTGGCCATCCAGGAGGTGGAGCGCCTCGAGCGGACCACCTGGCCGAGCCACGACGTACCGATGCAGATGCATGTGGACTTCACCGTGCCGAACCGCGAGGAGCTCGAGCGGCACCGCGAGCGTGCCGAGGGGCTCGGTGCCAAGATCCTGCTCGACCGGACCGTCGACGAGGACGAGCCGCTCTACGTCCTGGCCGACCCGTCGGGCCACCCGTTCTGCCTCTTCGTCGCGTGACAGCGCTCAGCGGCGCAGCGTGACGTGCGTGACCAGGGACGTCGAGCGGGTCGAGGCGACCTCGAACGCCAGCCCCGGCAGGTCGCGGAACAACGCCTCGCCCCTGCCCAGCACCACCGGCGCGAGGTGGAGGCGTAGCTCGTCGATGTAGCCGGCAGCGAGGTACTGGTTGATCGTCGAGGCGCCACCGCAGACCGAGACGTGCCGGTCACCGGCCGCCTCACGGGCGAGCCGGAGGGCCTCCTCGATGCCGCCGGTGACGAAGTGGAACGTCGTCCCGCCCTCCATCTCCACGGGTTCGCGCTCGCGGTGACCGAGGACGAAGACCGGCCCGTGGTACGGCGGGTCGTCGCCCCACCAGCCGTGCCAGTCGAGGTCCCACTCGCCCCGGTCGGGGCCGAACATGTTCCGGCCCATGACGTAGGCGCCCGCCGAGCAGATCGCGTCGATCTCGGCGGCGTTCTCGTCCGGCTGCTCGAACATCCACCGGTGCAACGACTCAGCACCGACCCCGAGCGGGTGCTCGAGGCTCTGGTCGGGTCCGGCGATGAAGCCGTCCAGGGAGATGCCGGGGTCTGAGGTGATCGACGCCATCAGCCGCCCCATCCCATCGGGTAGACCTCGAAGGAGGTCGCGAAGGCGACGCCCATCCGCTGGCCGGTCTGCCGGCCGAAGCCCTCGAGGAACTCGCGAGGATCCCAGTTCTCCCAGCCCAGGCCCTCGATGTACGCCGCGTGGGCGGCCAGCGACTCCACGCCCTTGTCGAAGGTGTCGCTGGTGTCGACGCCGTGCTCGGCCAGCGGAGACCCGCCCACCCAGACGGCCTTGACGCCGCCCCACGGCTCCACACCGTCGACCAGCTGCTCGGGGAAGACCCAGCGGTTCCCGGCGTCACGCACGGCGTCGAGCACCGCCCGGCCGGTGGCGATGTGGTCGGCCTGGTTGAGGTTGCGGCCGCCGAAGGTCTCGTGGAAGTTGCCGGTCAGCACGATCTCGGGCCGGTGCCGGCGGACCACGGCCGCGAGCTCGCGCCGCAACGGCACGCCGTACTCCAAGATGCCGTCGGGCAGACCGAGGAAGTCGACCACGTCGACGCCGACGATCCGCGCCGACTCGATCTCCTCGGCCTCGCGCACGCGCCGGCACTCGTCCGGGTGCATGCCGTCGATGCCGGCCTCTCCGGAGGTGACCATGCAGTAGACGACCTCCTTGCCCTGGGCGGTCCAGCGCGCGACGGCCGCGGCGGAGCCGAACTCCATGTCGTCGGGGTGCGCGACGATGGCGAGCGCACGGCTCCAGTCCTCGGGCAACGGTTCGAGAGGGGGTGGCTTGTCCATGGGGTCGAGCATGCCGTGTATTCGGTTGGCGGCACAGGGTCGGGGCCGGTTGGCTGTGCTCATGGTCGACATCGGTGAGCGTCGGGACCCCGATGCTTGAGTGGTACGCCGCCCTCCCGGAGCGGGACCGGTCCCTGTCGTCGCGGTGGGTGACCACCGAGTTCCGGGACGAGCTCCGTGCCTGGTGCGAGTCGGAGGTCGGCCCGGTGGCCGCGATGAAGCAGCACAAGCTGCGCGGCTGGGCGACGGTCTGGCGGGTGGAGACCGCGGACGGTGCGTGGTTCGCCAAGCAGAACTGTCCCGGCCAGCAGGTCGAGGTGGCGCTGATGGACGCGTTGTCCCGGCTGGCGCCCGACCGCGTGGTGCCGGTCACGGCCGCCCGTGACGGCTTCCTGCTCACCCCCGACCAGGGCCCGGTGTTCCACGAGACGGCCGGTGGCGACCTGGAGAACTGGGTCCGCCTGGCCCGCGACGCGGCCCTGCTCCAGCGCGCGTTGGTGCCCCACCACGAGGCCCTGCTGGCCGCCGGCATGACCGAGCTGACACCGCCGGACGCGCCCGCCTACGTCGCCGCGCGCGTCGACCAGTACGCCGCCCTGGCCGCGGACGACCCGCGTCGGCTGGCACCCGACGTCGCCGACCGGCTACGCGCCCACCTCCCCGTCGTACGACGGTGGGCCGAGCAGGTCGCGGCCCTCGGCCTTCCGGTCACGCTCAACCACAACGACCTGCACGAGAACAACGTCTTCGACGTCGACGGCCGGCTCCGGTTCTTCGACTTCGGCGACTCGCTGCTCACCGAGCCGCTGGGCGTGCTCCTGATCCCGCTGAACATCCTGAGTGGCAGGCTCGAGGCCGACGGCGACGATCCTCGCCTGTGGCGGGTGGCGGACGCAGCACTCGAGGTCTGGACCGATCTCGTGCCGGCCGCGGAGCTGCGCGCCGCGCTACCGGCGGCCCTCCAGCTCGGCCGGCTGGGGCGGATCGAGTCGTGGGTGCGCTGTCAGCCGTCGCTGAGCGACGAGCAGCTCGCCGAGTGGGGTCCGGTGGCCGCCACCTGGCTCGGGACGCTGGTCGCGGACCCGCCGCTCGGTGCGCCGTAGCCGTTGGCGGGGCAAGAATGCGTCAGCAGCGGGTCAGCAGAAGGCGTGGGGGTGGACGCCGGCGTAGCTGATCGGACCGGCGACGACGGTCAGTGCGCCACTGCCCACGAACGTGCAGGTGCGCTGGGCGTCGGAGTTGAAGAACCCGCGGTCGTTGGCCGCGCTGACGCCGAACACGAACCAGACGATCACCATCATCATGAGGAACGTCTTCATGGAACCTCCCGTAGCACCGACCCGTCCGGTGTGCTGCGATTTTAGAGTGTCGACGCCCCGCGCGTCGGCGTTCTGATGGTTCCCATGACGGTCAGCTTGCCGAGCTGGACCGCCGCCCAGGCGATGGCGATCCCCGCGATGTCGTCGACGGCGAAGTGCCAGCCGAGATAGACCGTCGCGAGGACGGTCCCGACCAGGAACGCGAAGGCCACCCACGACAGGATGCGAAGCCCGTAGTAGCGCGCCATCAGCCAGATCAGGCAGGTCAGGGCGCAGTGGAGGCTCGCGAAGGCCGAGATCTGGGCGAACGCGTCGGCGGCGTGCGGGTGGGCGAGCAGGTGCGCCCGCTGCTCGACGTACGTCGCCTGCGTGGACTGGATCGAGGTACGGGTGAGCCCGGCGAACTCCCCGGGTGCCTCGTGGAAGGGGCCGAGCGAGGGGATCAGGTAGTACGAGCCGACTCCGATGATCCAGGCCCACATCGCCGCGACGACGAAGACGTAGGCCTGCCGCACGGTGGGGGTGAACGCGAGGGCCGCCACCAGGGCGATGGTGACCAGCCACGAGAACGACTCGTAGAGGTCGGTCAGCAGGCGGGCGGCGAGATCCTCCCCGAGGAGGTTGTGCAGGAGGACGGCCGGGCTGTGGCCGAAGAAGAGCCACCGGTCCCACCGCAGGAGCATCGCGTCGTGCGGCGTCAGCAGGACGTCCCAGCTCTTGAGGTTGCGGTAGCTGACGTAGACCACGAAGTACCCGACGAGGCCCGCCAGGATCATCACGATCCGGTACGGCGTCCAACGGGTGCTCACCGTCGACCACAAGGTCGCACCGTCCCCGCGGCCGCGAAGCCAGCGCACCCCCACGTCGATCGCGACGAAGAGCAGCAGCATCTCGGCGGTGTCCGGGAGCTTGGCGCGGAAGAGCTTGCCGTGGGGATCCTTGAACGGGATGTCGACCTGACGCGAGCGCGCCCAGGCGATGGCCGCGAAGCCGAGAACGAGCGCCAGCACCCGCAGCTTCCACGCCCACGGGGAGCCGCCTTCTGTGCGCTCCTCCGGGAGATCGGTACGCGTCCCCGCCTCCGTCGTCCCCATGCCGCCTCCCGTGATCCGGTGCCCTCGATCCTGGACCGCCGTCGGGGACATTCAACCCGAGGCACGGTCGTGATCGGGAAATGGCACCCCTCCACGCGTCGTCGAGGGTCCCCGCTCCCACTGGCTAGGCTCTCGCCCTCGAGGGGTCACTCTCGCGGGGCGGTAGCTCAGTCGGTCAGAGCAGAGGACTCATAATCCTTCGGTCCTGGGTTCAAGTCCCAGTCGCCCCACCACGGCTGCCCGGCCGGGGCAACGCCTGGGAGGCATCACGGATGACAACGCCGTGTGTCGGAGAGAGACTCCTGAGGACCCGCCCGGCGGGCCTTGTCGCTGCGGGCGCGGGGCCGGAAGATGGGAGGACCCTGTGAAGGAGGGTGCCATGAGTACCGAGCACAACGAGTCGCTTGCCCGGGTCGAGGAGCTCGTCGAGGCCGAGTGTCTGGAGCTGCTCGGCACGAAGCGAGTGGGTCGGGTCGCGCACAACGACCCGGAGGGCCCGGTCGTCGTACCGGTGAACTTCGTGCTCCAGGACGGCATGGTGCTGTTCCGGATCGCGCCCTTCTCGACGTTGGCCGACAGACTTCGCGACGGCCCTGCGTCGTTCCAGGTCGACCATGTCGACGAGGACGCCAGGACCGGCTGGAGCGTTCTGGTCCGCGGCCACGCGGCCCGTGCGAACAACTGGGAGCTGCCCGAGGCCGACAGCCGACCGACGCCATGGGCGGAAGGCGGCCGCAACCTTCACGTCCGGCTCAGCCCCCACCACATCAGCGGCGTACGACTCATCGCTCGGTGAGCCCCCAGGGTGTGGCGATGCCCGCCGATTCGGGGAAACCGGCGGGCATCGAGGGGAGAGCGTAGAGCTCGTCGTCGCCACCGGATGCAGCGGGTCGGCCATGCTCGGCATCGGTACCCGTCCGGTCTCGGTCGCGGGTTCTGGCCGTCCGGAGTTTTCTCAGCGGTGCGCCGCCCTCGTCGACGCCCGTGGTGGCAGAATCCGGCCGGCAGAGAGGCCGACCTGCGAACCGTGTGGCCCTGGCACGAGCGCGATGGCGTCAACCAACCATGAGGAGTCGTGCGAACGTGAGCAGCGAAGTCAGCGTCGCCGTGCGGGACGCTCGGGAAAGGGTCACCACCATGTTCGTGGCCGGTGTCGCTCTGGTGGTCGTAGGACTGCTGGGAGTCGCCATCGGCTGGCCGCACACGGCGATCGACGACGGTGCGCTGGTCCACAAGGGGAGCTCGCTCGTCACGGTGTTCAGCCTCGGGCTGGTCCTCGTCGGTTTCCTGCTGGCCCTCATCGCGGTCGTGGCCTGGGGGGTGCGGTTCGGGGCGGAGTCGGCAGACCCGCCGGCAGCGAAGGGTGGCCCCATGGTCCCGAGGCGCCCGGTCAAGCGTGTCTGGTCCGAGGAGCACGGGCGGTTCACCGACTGGGACGACCTGAACAAGTCGGTGCGCAGCGACGGCGACAACGCAACCGCGTGAGGGCGGAGACCAGGGCGTGTGGGGCGATCTGAGCCCGTCGGAGTGCCCGTGCGGGAGCGGCACGTCGTACGCCGGGTGCTGCGGCCGGCTGCACCGGGGCGCAGCGGCCACCACGGCGGAGCAGCTGATGCGGTCGCGCTACGCGGCTTTCGCGGTGGGCGACGAGGCGTACCTGTTCCGGACGTGGCACCCGCGCACGCGTCCCGACGACCTGACCCTTCCGACTGATCGCACGTGGACGCGTCTGGACGTGCTGCGGACGGAGGCCGGTGGCCCGGGCGACGACTCAGGCGTCGTGGAGTTCGAGGCGCACTACCTGTCGGGCGGACGCCCGGGCGTCCAGCGCGAGGTGAGCACCTTCGAGCGCCGTCGCGAGGTCTGGGTCTACGTCGACCGCCGGTCCTGACCGCGACCTCCTACTCCGCGGTCGGATGGGCGGTCGCGGACACCGTGCAGGCAGGCTGAGCCCGCTCGGCGCCCGGAATCGGGGTGCCGGCGGGCTCTCGGGGCCGTACCTTCCTGGCATGCAGCAGTGGGAGGACGCGGCCTGGGTCGCCACGGCCCACGGATGGATCGCCGATCGGCTCGGGGAGCTCGGGCTGACCCGGACCGGCGAGATCGAGCAACCGCATGTCCGCGACTGGGCGACCGTGATGCGCGTGCCCACCGACGCGGGTGACGTGTGGTTCAAGGCCAATGCCGAGGAGCTCGCCTTCGAGGCCGGCCTCGTCGCGCTGCTCGCCGAGCGCCGGCCCGACGTCGTACCCCCGCTGCTGGCCGCGGACCCTGAGAGTGGCTGGATGCTGATGTCCGACGCCGGCACCCGGCTCCGGACCGTGGAGCCCGAGGAGCCCTGGCTCGACGCCTGGCGCGACGTGCTGCCGCCGTACGCCGAGCTGCAGGTCGCCATGAGCGACGACGTGGAGACGATGCTGGCGCTGGGGGTGCCGGACCTGCGGTTGGCCACGCTCCCGGAGCGCTACGAGCAGCTCCTCGACGAGATCGGCGCCGAGCGACGCCTTCCGGGACGCGCTGCCCCACGTGGTCGACCTCCGCGACCGGCTCGCGGCGTACGGGATCGGCGAGACCGTGCAGCACGACGACCTCCACGACGGGCAGATCTTCGTGCGCGACGGCCGGCCCCGGGTGCTCGACTGGGGCGACGCCTGCGTCTCCCACCCGTTCTTCACGCTCTCGGTCTCGCTCGAGGGCATCCTCCAGTGGGGGTTGTACGACGTGGAGGGCGCCGTGGACGTCGCGCCGTACCGCGACAGCTACCTGGCACCGTTCGCCGCGGCGTACCCCGATCTCGACGTGATGAGCGCGGTCGAGCCGGCACTGCGCCTCGGCTGGGTGTGCCGGGCCGTCAACGGCCACCTGCTGGGCGGGGACGAGCGGACGATGACCCGGCTGCGGATGTTCCTCGACGGCACTCCCTGAGCGCTCGCGGCTCTCTCACTTCGAGGGCTGCGGGACCTTGCAGTGGATCTTCGGGTTGGCGCCGACGTAGTTGAGCGGCCCCGCCACGACCGTGAGGGCGGTGTCGCCGAACGTCTTGCAGCTGACGTCCTGGTCGTTGCTGAGGTAGCCGCGCTGCCAGGCGGCGAAGACACCGATCACGAGCCAGACGATCACGATGATGCCGATCAGGTTGCGCATGGGGCCCTCCTCGTCGTACGCCGGGGTGCCGACGCCCTGCCGACGCTAGGTGGACGGGGTGGCCAGCAGGACCTCCCGAAGGGTGAGCCGGACGGGTGAGGCCGGTTGCCTACGACGTGTCGGGCTCGCCGCCGATCAGGTACGACGACCCCTGCTTGACCAGGTCGAGGGTCACGTGGTCGCTCGAGGTGCTGCCGTCGGTCTTCACGTAGTCGACGTCGTAGGAGACCGTCATCGCTCCCGGGTCGGCCTGGATGTTGCTCGCCGACGCCGACTCGATGTTCTTCCAGAAGCCGTGGTACCCGCCGTACTTCCCGCTTGCGTCCTGGAATCCCGGTGTGAGCATGTCGTAGGTGGCGTGGTCGTCCTGGGTGACCGTCGACAGGTACGTGGAGATGAACTGCTGCATCGCGGCCGACTGGTCGCGCGGCCCGGACGAGCTGGAGGTCTTCGGCGAGCCGGGTGAGGACGACGTGGCTCCACCCGCCTTGTCCTTGCCGCTGGCGTCACCGCTACCCCGGGTGAGGGCGGCGAAGCCGAGGACGGCGACGGCCACCAGCAGCACCACGGCAGCGACCCAGGGCCACACCGGGCTTCGGCGACGCGCACCACCCGGGTAGGAAGTGGCGGGCGGTGTCGTCACCTCGGGCACGGGATCCGGCGCGACCGGCGGCACGCCGACCGGCGCCGACGGCGTCGGCTGCATGACCCGGGTGGCGTGGTCCTCGACGGTGCCGAGCGGTGCCGGGTGGATGGTCACGGCGCGGCCCTGGTCGAGGAAGTCGCGCACCTGAGCCATCGACCAGCGCTCGGCCGGGTCACGGGTCATCGTGTGCTCGAGCACGGGGGCCAGCCAGCCGGGGTCGTCGATCCGGGGCGGCTCCTCGTGCACGATCCGGTAGAGGCCGCCCATCAGGTTCTCGCTCACGTCGTACGGCGTGTGGCCGGCGAGCGCGTGGTAGAGCGTGGCGCCGAGCGACCAGACGTCCGACGCCTCGTGGGCGGTCGCCCCGGAGGCCACCTCGGGTGCCAGGTAGGCGGGGGAGCCGGTGACGAGCCCGGTCTGGGTGAGTGAGGCGTCGGCCTCGGCCCGGGCGATCCCGAAGTCGGTCAGCTTCACGTCCCCCTGGGGCGTGACCATCATGTTGGAGGGCTTGACGTCGCGGTGCACGATCCCGGCCGCGTGGGCGGCGGCGAGGGCATCGGCCGCCTGCCGGACCAGCGGGGCGGCCTCGTCGGGGGTGAGGGCGCCGTCACGGGTGATCAGCCCGCTCAGGGAGACCCCTTCGACGTACTCCATGACGAGCCACGTCTCCTCGCCCTCGGTCACCAGGTCGAAGACCGCCACCACGTGCGGATGGTTGAGCCGCGCGGCGAGGCGGGCCTCCCGCTCCGCGCGTTGGAGGTCGGGGGCGGTCGCGCCCGGCATCATCCCGATCCGCTTGAGCGCGACCTCGCGCCCGAGCACCGTGTCGCGACCCAGCCAGACCGCACCCATGCCGCCGCGACCGATCTCCCGGTCGAGCTCGTACCTGCCTGCGATCAACGTCCGTCCTTCCGGCCTCCGGCCGCTCGCCAGCGTAGGCGTTGGCCTTGTCAGCCCCAACGTTCCCGGGTGAGGTTGACCTCATGCCCACCTGGTCCGACGTCGACGCCCTGGCCCTGCGCCTGCCCGACGCGGAGCGCGGCCTCGCGCACGAGGGATCGCCCGCGTGGTACGCCGGTCGGCACATGTTCGTGCGCTACCGCGAGGACGACGGCCGTCAGGTCGTCCAGCTCTGGAGCGGCGACATGGATCTCGAGCGGCAGCTGGCGCCCCGCGGCGACACCTTCGTGCGGGTCGACACCTTCGAGTTCCGCGTCTCCGTATGGGCGCTGCTCGACCGCCTGGACCCGCGGGAGCTGGCGGAGCTGCTGCTCGACTCCTACCGGATCCGAGGCGGCATACGTCGTGCCGGAAGGGTGGACGAGACCACGTTCTTCGAACCCCTCTGAGCCTCGCTCCGGACGAACCCGGTGGAGCGGAGCTCCTCCGATGCGGCAGGCTGGCCCCGACACTCCCGAGAACGAGAGGCCGAGCGTGAGCATCGACCCGACCCTGCTGGACGACCTCGAGTGGCGCGGCCTGATCGCCCACTCGACGGACCTCGCCGCGCTGCGCGAGGCCCTGACGTCCAGGAGCGTGCGGTTCTATGTCGGCTTCGACCCGACCGCCCCGAGCCTCCACATGGGCAACCTGCTCCAGCTGACCACCGCGCGCCGGCTGCAGGACGCCGGCCACACGCCGTACCTCCTGGTCGGCGGCGCCACCGGCATGATCGGCGACCCCAAGGACTCCGGGGAGCGCACCCTCAACTCGCTCGACACGGTCAAGGACTGGAGCGAGCGCGTACGCCGCCAGGTCCAGCCGTTCGTGAGCTTCGAGGGCTCGAACGCGGCCACGGTCGTCAACAACTACGACTGGACGGCCAGCCTCTCGACGATCGACTTCCTGCGCGACGTCGGCAAGCACTTCCCGGTCAACCGGATGCTGGGCCGCGAGACGGTCAAGCGTCGGCTCGAGGCGGGCATCAGCTACACCGAGTTCAGCTACGTGCTGTTGCAGTCGATGGACTTCCTCAACCTCTACCGCGACCACGGTGTGACGCTCCAGCACGGCGGCGAGGATCAGTGGGGCAACATCACCGGAGGCGTGGAGCTGATCCGGCGTGCCGACGGTGGCAAGGCGCACGCGTTCGTGACACCGCTGGTCACCAAGCCCGACGGCACCAAGTACGGGAAGACCGAAGGTGACGCCCTCTGGCTCGACTCGGCCATGATGTCGCCGTACACCTTCCACCAGTGGTGGCTGAACGTCGACGACCAGCAGGTCGGCCAGATGCTGCGGCTGTTCACCTTCCTGGGGCGGGCCGAGATAGAGGAGATCGAGGCCGAGACCGCCGAGAAGCCGTGGCTGCGGTCGGGGCAGAAGCGGCTGGCCGACGAGATCACCACCCTCGTGCACGGCGCGGAGGAGACCGAGCAGGCGAAGGCGGCGGCCACCGCCTTGTTCGGCGGTGGTGACCTGCATGCGCTGAGCCCCGCCACCTTGGCGTCGGCGCTGCGAGAAGCCGGCGCAGCCTCGGTGCCGTCACTGCTCCCCGTGGTCGACCTGATGGTCGAGACCGGGCTGGCGAAGAGCCGTGGCGAGGCCCGGCGCACCATCACTGAGGGCGGTGCCTACCTCAACAACGTCCGGGTCGAGGACCCCGAGGCCGAGCCGCTGCCCAGTGACCTGATCGCCGGGTCCTGGCTCGTCCTACGCCGCGGCAAGAAGAGCTTCGCGGGTGTCGAGGTCGGCTGAGATGACACTCGAGCCGGCTCCCTCCGACGGCGGGCGCTGGCTCGGGACCCTGCGCGACGAGGCGCGTCGCCGCGTGCCGCCCGCGGTGTGGACCTACGTCGAGAGCGGAGCCCGGGAGGGCGTGACGGCTGCCGAGGCCACTTCGCAGTGGGAGGAGGTGCGGTTCCGCACCCGGGTGCTGCGCGGGGTGGCGGAGGCCGACCTCGAGACGTCCCTGCTGGGAGAGTCCTTCGCCTCGCCGATCGGGGTGGCACCGACCGCGATGCAGCGTGCGATCCACCCACAGGGGGAGCGGGCCATGGCCGCCGGTACTGCCGCGGCCGGGTGCCTGCACGTGATCTCCTCCAACGCCGGGACGCGCTTCGAGGACCTCGGTGGGGGCCCGTGGTGGCTCCAGGCCTACCTGCCACCCGAGCGCGACCAGATGCTGCCGGTGCTCGAGGCGGCCGTGGAGCACGGAGTCCGAGCGATCGTGCTCACCGCGGACACGCCGTACCCGGGGACCAAGTACGCCGTCGACGACGCCGACTGGACCGGGATCGACATCAGCTGGTGGCGCTGCAACTTCGCCGAGCCCGAGACGCCGACACCGTGGAAGGACTCGCTGTCGCTGGACGACGTCACGTGGCTCCGGGAGCGGTCGGGCGTCCCGGTCGTGGTCAAGGGCGTGCTCCGAGGCGACGATGCCGTGCGGTGTCTCGACGCCGGCGCGGAAGGCGTCTACGTCTCCAACCACGGCGGTCGTCAGCTCGATCGCGCCGTCGGCACCACCCGAGCACTGGCCGAGGTGGTCGCCGCGGTGGAGGAGCGCGCCGAGGTCTACGTCGACGGTGGCATCCGCAGTGGCCTCGACGTGATGGCGGCGCTCGCCCTCGGCGCTCGAGCGGTGCTGGTCGGCAGGCCCGCCGTCCACGCCCTCGCCGTGGACGGGGGCCGAGGGGTCGAGCGGCTCCTGACCGAGCTGTCGGACGAGCTCGGGGAGGCGATGGTGCTGGCCGGCTGTGGGACACCGTCCGAGACTCGCGACCTCCTGCTCGACCCCGGCCCGGCAGGCCGCTGACCTGCGGGTTCACCGTTGTGCTCCGGGTCACGCGATCTCGATTTGCGTCGCCGTGGACGACCCCATACTGTTCTGACCTGTCGCCAGGGTGCGGCGGGAAGCAAGACCGCGAGGTCGGGCTTCCGGCCCCGAGGCGGACATCCAGCTCTCAGCGAAGCCCTTCACCGGGTGGAGTTGTTGC
>CAVXHO010000016.1:0-34295 GCA_963761515.1 uncultured Actinomycetota bacterium | reverse complement strand
CCAGATGGCGGTGCACCTGCCGCTGTCCGCCGAGGCCCAGGCCGAGGCGCGGATCCTGATGCTGTCGACCAACAACATCCTCAAGCCGTCCGACGGCCGGCCGGTGACGATGCCGACCCTGGACATGATCATCGGTCTGTTCTTCCTGACCACCGACCGCGACGGCGAGCCCGGCGAGGGCCGTGCCTTCTCCTCGCAGTCCGAGGCGATCATGGCCTTCGACCGCGGCGAGATCGCGCTGCAGAGCAAGGTGAAGATCCGGTTCACCGACATCATCCCGCCGCTCGAGCTCGAGCTCGGTGAGGACTGGGAAGAGGGTCAGTCGATCACGCTCGACACCACCCTGGGCCGGGCGATCTTCAACGACACCCTGCCGGCCGACTACCCCTTCGTGAACTACGAGGTGGGCAAGAAGGCCATGGGCGCGATCATCAACGACCTGGCCGAGCGCTACACCAAGGTCGAGGTCGCCGCGTCCCTGGACGCCCTCAAGGACACCGGCTTCCACTGGGCCACCCGGTCCGGTGTGACCGTGTCGATCGACGACGTCACCACGCCCGACGACAAGGCCGAGATCCTGGCCGAGTACGAGGCGCAGGCGACCAAGGTCCAGAAGCAGTTCGAGCGCGGCCTCGTCACCGACGAGGAGCGTCGCCAGGAGCTGGTCGAGATCTGGACCCAGGCCTCGAACGACGTGGCCAAGTCGATGGAGCGGTCCTTCTCTCGGACCAACCCGATCTTCATGATGGTCGACTCCGGTGCGTCCGGAAACATGATGCAGATCCGGCAGGTCGCGGCCATGCGTGGTCTGGTGGCCAACCCGCGGGGCGACATCATCCCGCGGCCGATCAAGGCCAACTTCCGTGAGGGCCTCTCGGTGCTGGAGTACTTCATCTCCACCCACGGTGCCCGCAAGGGTCTGGCCGACACCGCGCTCCGTACGGCGGACTCCGGCTACCTGACCCGTCGTCTGGTGGACGTCTCGCAGGACGTCATCATCCGTGAGGACGACTGCGGCACCGAGCGCGGCATGGACAAGCGGATCGGCGTACGCGTCGAGGACGGCACCGTCCGCAAGGACGACAACGTCGAGACCTCGGCGTACGCCCGCACCACCGCGGTCGACGTCACCCACCCCGACACGGGTGAGGTGCTGGCCGCCGCGGGTGACGACCTCGGCGACGTCAAGATCGGCGAGCTGGTCGCGGCCGGGATCGAGATGGTCCGGGTCCGCTCGGTGCTCACCTGTGAGGCCAAGACCGGTACCTGCGCCAAGTGCTACGGCCGCTCGCTGGCCACCGGCACGATGGTGGACATCGGCGAGGCCGTCGGCATCATCGCGGCCCAGTCGATCGGTGAGCCGGGCACCCAGCTGACGATGCGGACGTTCCACACCGGTGGTGTGGCCTCGGCCGACGACATCACGCAGGGTCTGCCGCGTGTCCAGGAGATCTTCGAGGCGCGCATCCCCAAGGGTCGCTCGCCGATCTCCGAGGCCGCCGGCCGGATCGAGATCGAGGAGACGGACAAGACCCGCAAGGTCATCGTCACCCCCGACGACGGCTCCGAGGTGCTCGAGTACCCCGTCTCCAAGCGGTCCCGGCTGCTGGTCGCCGACGGCGACCACATCGAGGTCGGCGACATGCTGACCGTCGGTACGCCGGAGCCCCACGAGGTGCTGCGCATCCTCGGTGTCCGCAAGGCACAGGAGCACCTGGTCGAAGAGGTCCAGGCCGTCTACCGCAGCCAGGGCGTGTCGATCCACGACAAGCACATCGAGATCATCGTGCGGCAGATGCTGCGCCGGGTCACGGTGATCGAGTCGGGTGACACCAACCTGCTGCCGTCCGACCTGGTCGACCGCGTGCGCTTCGAGGAGGAGAACCGTCGCGTCGTCTCCGAGGGCGGCAAGCCGGCCTCGGGTCGTCCGGTGCTGATGGGCATCACCAAGGCGTCGCTCGCCACCGAGTCGTGGCTCTCGGCCGCCTCCTTCCAGGAGACGACCCGGGTGCTCACCGACGCGGCGATCCACGCCCGCTCCGACAGCCTGCGTGGCCTGAAGGAGAACGTGATCATCGGCAAGCTGATCCCGGCCGGTACCGGCCTGGAGCGCTACCGCAACATCCGGGTGGAGCCGACCGAGGAGGCGCGCGCCGCGGCGTACGCCGTCACGGGCTACGACACCTACGACTACGAGTTCGGCAACACCGGACCTGGTCAGGCTGTTGCCCTGGACGACTTCGACTTCGGGTCGTACCAGAACTGAGCAAGCGCACGAAGAGCCGGGTCCGCACCGCGGGCCCGGCTCTTCTGCCGTTGAGTTGGGGAGTGGAACTTCGGCCGAGTCGGGGTCCGACATGGTCCCGGGCGTGTTCAATGTGCGGGTGAGCGAACCGACCGACGTCGATGCCCTGGTGGGCGGGGTCCTGCGGACCTTCGGCAGAGCCCTGCTGTTCGTGGACCAGGCCGTCGACCGCCTGGCGACCAGCCTCGGGGACTTCGTCGAGGAGGTCGGTCGTGACCGGTCGACCGTGCTCGGGGTCGACGGCTGCAAGGCCGGCTGGGTCGGCGTCGTCCTCAGCGGAGGTACGGCGACCGCGGTGGTGGCGCCGACGATCGCCGACCTCGTCGCCGCCGTACGGGCCGACCACCCGGACCTCGCCGTCGTCGGGATCGACATCCCGATCGGCTTGCCCGACACGGCTCCGCGCCAGGCTGACGTGCTCGCTCGCAAGCGGCTGCCGGCCGGCCGCAAGTCGTCGGTCTTCCCGGCCCCGACCCGCGTCGCGACCGAGGCCGAGACCCACGTCGAGGCCAGCGCCGCGAACCGTGAGGCGACCGGCGTCGGTGTGACCGTCCAGGCCTTCGGTCTGATCCCGAAGATCCTGGAGGTCGACGCCTACGTCCGCTCGCCGAGGTCGTGCCGGGTCGTCGAGGTGCACCCGGAGGTCAGCTTCGCGGAGATGGACGCCGCGAGCGTGGTCCCGGCGAAGCGGACCACCGCCGGAGCAGACTCCCGTACGGGTGCCCTGCGTGCCGTCGGCATCGAGCCTCCGGCGTACGTCCGCGGCCAGGGGTACGCCGCCAACGACCTCCTCGACGCCTGCGCCGTCGCCTGGACGGCGGCCCGCGTGGCACGCGGTGACGCGGAGACGCTGCCTGCTCCGCCGGAGACGTTCTCCGACGGGCTGCCCGCCGCGATCCACGTGTGACCGCCGATTCCGGAGTGGTGAGGGCTGCCTGAGAGAATCGGCGCATGACCGCGCACGAGCAGACCGACGTTCTCGTCGTCGGTGCCGGGCCTGCGGGGTCGGCGACGGCGGCCTGGGTGGCGCGGCTCGGGATGGACGTGCTGCTGACCGACGCGGCGGTCTTCCCGCGCGACAAGACCTGCGGCGACGGCCTGACGCCACGCGCGATCGGTGAGCTCGAGCGGCTCGGGCTCGGCGACTGGCTGCGCGCCCACACCGTCAACCAGGGCCTGCGCGCCCACGGTTTCGGCGAGACCCTGCTCCTGCCGTGGCCGGGCGGCTCCCTGCCGAACTGGGGCAGTGCCGTGGCACGCACCGAGCTCGACGACCACCTGCGCACGACCGCGATCAAGTCCGGTGCCCGGGCCGTTGACGGCGTCCGGGCGGTCGACGTACGCCGTGACGGCGACCGCGTCACCGGGGTCGTGTTCGCCCGCGGCGACGAGACGCTCGAGGTCTCGTGCCGACGGCTGATCGTGGCCGACGGCGTGCGGTCGCCGCTGGGCAAGGTCCTCGGCCGCGAGTGGCACCGCGACACGGTCTACGGCGTGGCCGGGCGCTCCTACCTGACCTCGACCATGTCCGACGACCCCTGGATCAGCTCGCACCTCGAGCTGCGGGGCGAGCGCGGCGAGGTGCTGTCCGGCTACGGCTGGATCTTCCCGCTCGGCACCGGCGAGGTGAACCTCGGCGTCGGCACCCTCGCCACGGCCAAGCGCCCCGCGGACCTCAAGGTCCGCCGCCTGATGCAGACGTACGCCGACCAGCAGCGTCCGTCGTTCGGGCTCGGCGACGAGCTGCGCGCCCCCACGAGCGCGCTGCTGCCGATGGGCGGTGCCGTGAGCGGCGTGGCCGGTGCCAACTGGGCACTCGTCGGTGACGCGGCCGCCTGCGTGAACCCGCTCAACGGCGAAGGCATCGACTACGGCGTCGAGGGAGGTCGCCTGGTCGCCGAGCTGATGGCCGACGACGCCGACCTCGCCACGGCGTGGCCCGCGACGCTGACCCACCACTACGGCGAGTCCTTCTCGATCGCCCGTCGCCTCGCCGGAATGGTCACCGTGCCACGCGTGCTGGCCGCCATCGGACCGGTGGGGATGCGGTCCGACTGGATGATGACGCTCGCCCTGCGCTGGATGGGCAACCTCGTCACCGACGAGGACCGCGACCGCTCCGCCCGGGTCTGGCGCTGGGCCGGCCGACACTCACACGCACGGGAGGCCCGGCCTCCGTTCGCCTGACAGGATGGGGATGTCCCTGCTCAGAGGAAGTCGCGCCATGCCCAAAGCCCTGCCGAAGCTGCAGCGCGTCGCGGCGTACGCCCTGATCCTCCGGGACGACCAGATCCTCCTCACCCGCCTGGCCCGCAAGGTCTCGGCCGACGAGAAGTGGCACCTGCCCGGTGGTGGCCTCGACCACGGCGAGGACCCCCGCGACGCGCTGGTCCGCGAGGTACGTGAGGAGACCGGCCTCGACGCGGAGGTCGGCGAGACCGCCCACGTCTACTCCGCGCACCTGCCGTCGATGTGGCGCCAGGGCCGGCGCTGGGACTACCAGGCGCTCCGGATCGTGTACGACGCGTGGGTGCCCGCCGACGCGCCCGCGCCGCGGGTCGAGGAGGTCGGCGGCTCCACCATGGCCGCCGCCTGGCACCCGGTCGCCGACGTCCGAGCCGGCCGCCTGTCCGTCACCGACGTCGTCAGCGAGGCGCTGGCCGACCACAGCTCCTTCCGGATGCAGCGGATCGGGGTGTACGCGCTGATCCGGCGCGACGACGAGGTGCTGCTCACGCGGATCTCCGAGCGCGGCTTCCACTCCGGCTCCTGGACGCTGCCCGGCGGCGGGCTCGACCACGGGGAGTCACCGCGCGAGGGGCTTGCCCGCGAGGTGCGCGAGGAGTGCGGGGTCGAGTGTCAGGTGGGCGACCTGCTCGACGTCCACGACCTGCACTTCGGTGGGGTGGCGCCGTCGGGACGCTTCGAGGACTTCCACGGGGTCCACCTGCTCTTCCGGGCCACGGTCGACGCAGGCGCCGAGCCGCGCGTGGCCGAGGTCGACGGGACGACCGACGCGGTCGACTGGGTGCCGCTCGCCGAGGTCGGCGAGGGCACGCGCCCCGTGCTCGACGTGGTCCGCGCGGCTCTCGCCGCCGACCCCCGCTGACTCCCTCTCTAGACTCGGCCGTGTGAACCCCCGGCACCGGCGACTCGTGATCCCGCTCGCGCTGGGGGGCCTGTTGCTGATCGTCGTGATCGCGTCGGTGCTCCGACGATGAGCGAGCCACTCCTGCGCGCACTGGCACGGATGCGGGCCGCGATCCTCGACGACGAGACCCTCGTCAGGGCCGTCGCGTCCGGTCGCCAGCGCGGCACGCAGGCCCCGTGGCGCCGCGTGGAGCTGCGGTACGTCGACCTCAAGGCCGGCCGCCACCTCCAGGTCACGGCGTACGACGAGGCGCAGGCGCACACCTCGAACCACGCGGTCGGCGACCCGGCGAGGTCGGCGGTCGACGACCTGCTCGACCTGCCGTTCGGCAACTGGCACGTCGACACGGTCACCGAGACCCACCAGCTCCGGGTCACCAAGAAGGGCGAGGCCGTCGTGCACACGCGCGCACAACAGGCGGACCCGGCCGCCCTCAACCGCGACCACGACCGCGACAAGGGCCGGCTGCTCGCCGAGGACGACCCGGTGTTCCGCGCGTTGGGTCTCAGCGACCACGAGGGCCGGATGAAACCGAGCCGGCAGAGCAAGTACCGCCAGGTCGAGGAGTTCCTCCGGATCCTCGACGCCTCGATCGGCGACGCCCTCGACAAGGGCCACCTGCGCACCCCCACGCCCGAGGAGCCGCTCGAGATCGTCGACCTCGGCTGCGGGAACGCCTACCTCACCTTCGTCACCGAGCGCTACCTCACGCACGTGCGCGGGCTCCCGGTGCACCTGACCGGCATCGACCAGCGCGAGCAGTCGCGCGAGCACAACCAGCAGATCGCCCGCGAGCTGGGCGTCGAGGCGACCTTCGTCGCCTCGTCCATCGAGGGAGCCGAGCCTCCGGCGTCGCCCGACGTGGTGCTCGCGCTGCACGCCTGCGACACGGCCACCGACGACGCCCTGGCGCGGGCCATCGAGTGGGGTACGCCGCTGATCCTGGCCGCGCCGTGCTGCCACCACGACATCGCGGCGCAGCTCCGCAAGGCGCCCACGCCCGCGCCGTACGCCATGCTCACGCGGCACGGCATCCTGCGCGAGCGGTTCGCCGACACCCTCACCGACGGGCTGCGCGCCTCGCTCCTCCGGCTCCAGGGCTACCGCGTCGACGTGATGCAGTTCGTCGGGAGCGAGCACACGCCGCGCAACACCCTCCTCCGGGCGGTCCGTACCGGGAAGCCGGTCTCGGGTGGCTCCGCCCGCCAGGAGTACGACGAGCTGGTGACGACGTGGGGGGTCCGGCCGCGGCTGGGCGAGCTGTTGGATGCCTAACCCGCTCATCGGCCTGCTCGTCGCGGCGCCGTTCGTGGTCGGGCTCGCGGTCACCCCGGACGCACCGCACGGGACGACCGTCTTCTCGTTCCAGGACCCGGCGATCGTGGAGGCGAGCGCGCTCGTGGTGCAGGACGGCCTCTTCCTCACGTCCAACGACTCCGGTGACACGGGCCGCGTCTTCGCCGTGGACCGGGCCGGCGACACCGTCGGTGTCACGCACTGGTCCGACGACCCGACCGACGTCGAGGCACTCGCGTCGGCCGGGCCGGGCTCGGTCTGGGTCGGCGACATCGGTGACAACCTCGCGAGCCGCCCGGACGTGACGATCACCCGCGTGCCGGTCGGCCGCGGCGAGCACACGGTGCAGCGCGACGTCGTACCGGCTCACCTACCCCCACGGGGCGACCGATGCGGAGACCCTGATGCGCAACCCGGTGACGGGACGGCTGTACCTCGCCTCCAAGAACGTCTTCGGCGGCATCCTGTACGCCGTACCGCGGCACCTGAGCGCGACCGACACGAACCGGCTGACCCGGATCGGGCGGATCACCCAGATCGCCACCGACGGCGCGTTCTTCCCCGACGGGCGGCACCTGGTGGTGCGCAACTACACCTCGGCCACGGTCTACGACTGGCCCTCGCTGCAACGCGTGGGCACGTTCGACCTGCCTTTCCAGAAGCAGGGCGAGGGGATCGCGGTGGGACCGGACGACACGCTCTACCTCTCGTCCGAGGGGATCGGTGCGCGGGTCCTCGCGACCCGCGTGCCGGCGGAGATCCGGCAGGCGATGGAGGCCCCGCCCGCGCCGACGGCGACGCCGACGCCGGAGTCCTCGGCCGGGCAGCAGACCGGCGACCCGTCCGAGCCGTCCGACTCGGCGTCGCACGACGCGTGGCCCTGGGTGGTCGGAGGGCTGTTCGCGGTGGTGGCCGGGCTGGTCCTCGTGCGCGCCTTGCGTCCGCACTGAGTGGCACACCGAACGGCCCTTCGGGGTGAGGGAGGCGTCGCGCCGCCTGACTAGCCTGGCCGCCATGGCGCGTCTGCGGAGGAGCTCACCCGACGACCCGGGCTGGACCCGGCGCCGGGCGGGTCGCGGGTTCGTCTACCTCGACCAGGCCGGCCGCCGGCTGTCGTCCGAGGACGCCGAGCGGGTCAAGAGCCTCGTCATCCCGCCCGCCTGGCGCGACGTGTGGGTGTGCCCCTGGCCGAACGGCCACCTCCAGGCGGTCGGCACCGACGACGCCGGCAGGAGGCAGTACCTCTACCACCCGGCCTGGCGTACCCAGCGGGACGCCGTCAAGCATGCGCGCGTGGTCGAGCTCGGCCGGGTCCTGTCGAAGGCGCGCGAGCAGGTGCTGGTCGATCTCGGCACGGAGGGCATGAGCCAGGACCGGGCCTGCGCCGTTGCGGTCCGGCTGATCGACCTCGGCTACTTCCGGATCGGCAACGACGTGTACGCCGAGGAGAACGGCAGCTTCGGGCTCACCACGCTCCAGCGGCAGCACGTGCGCAAGCAGGGAGCGACGCTCGTCTTCTGCTTCATCGGGAAGTCCGGCATCGAGCACTGCATCACCATCGACGACGTCGCGGTGGTCGAGGCGCTCGAGGTGATGCGACGGCGTCGCGGGCCGGCCGACGAGGAGCTCCTGGCGTGGAAGGAGGGCCGGCACTGGCACGACCTCGACTCCGGCCACGTCAACGACTACGTCCGGCGTACGACGGGCCTCGAGGCCACCGCCAAGGACTTCCGCACGTGGCATGCGACCGTGATCGCAGCCGCCTCCTTGGCCGAGAGCGACGAGCCGGGCGACACGAAGGCCTCGCGGAAGCGGGCGGAGGTCGCCGCGATGAAGGAGGTCGCGGAGTTCCTCGGGAACACCCCGGCGCTCGCACGCTCGTCGTACGTCGACCCGCGGGTGGTCGACGCCTACGAGGAGGGCACCACGATCAAGGCCGCCACCCGGCGGAAGACGGCTTCCGCGGACGAGCGGCAGACCGCGCTCGAGCGGGCCGTGCTGCGGCTGTTGAAGGACGCGTGAGGTCCGCCGCGGCAGGGTGGGGAACGATGGGGGTCATGGAGCTGACGGTCGTCGAGGGTGACATCACCGAGCAGGAGGTCGACGCGGTCGTCAACGCCGCCAACCGGTCGATGCGCGGCGGTGGCGGCGTGGACGGCGCGATCCACCGGGCGGGCGGTCCGGCGGTGCTCGAGGACTGCATCCAGAGGTTCCCGCACGGGCTGGCCACCGGCGACGCCGGGTGGACCACGGCCGGGGAGCTGCCCGCCCGGTGGGTGATCCACGTGGTCGGGCCCGACTACGGGCGGGGTGAGCGCGACCGATCGCTCCTGGTCTCGTGCTACACCCGCGCGCTGGCCGTCGCCGACGAGCTCGGTGCCCGCTCGGTGGCGTTCCCACTGGTCAGCGCCGGCGTCTACCGCTGGCCGTTCGACGACGCCGTGGCGGCGGCCGTCGGGACGCTACGGTCGACCCCCACCCGGGTCGAGGAGGCGCGGATGGTGGCGTTCGGCACCCGGCCGTACGACGCGCTGGTGGCGGCCGTCCGTGGCTGAGCCGATGGATGGGCACCGACCGGTGTTCGTCCTGCACGAGCACCACAAGCCGCAGCACCACTTCGACCTGCGCCTGGAGGAGGACGGTGTCCTCCGCTCCTGGGCCGTGCCGAAGGGGATGCCCACCGACGTCAAGGGCGACCGACTCGCGGTGGCCGTCGGCGACCACGACCTCGACCACGCGACGTACACCGACGCGACGAAGGAGATCGCCGACACCGGCTGGTGGGAGCTCGAGGACCGCAACGACCGTCGCTTCGTCTTCGTGCTCCACGGCCGCGACGGCGCACGCCGCTACGCCCTCATCGACACCGGCACCGACTGGCTGCTCCACCTGACCAAGCAACAGCCGTAGCGCGTCAGCCTGGATAGTCCCCGCCGAGATGGTCGTCAGAACGGCCATTTCACGACCATCTGGCCGGGGACTATCGACAAGAGGCAGGTCAGAGGCGCTCGACGACGTAGTCGATGCAGCCGGTGAGGGCCTCGACGTCGGACGGGTCGATCGCGGGGTACATCGCGATCCGGAGCTGGTTGCGGCCGAGCTTGCGGTAGGGCTCGGTGTCGACGATCCCGTTCGCACGCAGGGTCGCCGCGATCCGCGTGGCGTCGATCGCGTCGTCGAAGTCGATCGTGCCGATCACCAGCGATCGGTGGTCGGGGTCGACGACGTACGGCGTCGTGTACGACGTCTTCTCGGCCCAGCCGTAGAGCGCGTCGGACGACGCGGTCGTCCGCTCGACCATCCCGGTCAGGCTGCCGTTGGCGTTCATCCAGTCCAGCTGCTCGGCCATCAGGAAGAAGGTCGCCAGCGACGGGGTGTTGTAGGTCTGGTTCAGGCGCGAGTTGTCGATCGCGGTGACCAGGTCGAGGAACGCCGGGATGTGGCGACCGCTCGCCTTGATCGCCGTAGCGCGCTCGATCGCGGCCGGTGACATCAGCGCGATGTAGAGCCCGCCGTCGGAGGCGAAGCACTTCTGCGGTGCGAAGTAGTAGACGTCGGCCTCGGTCAGGTCGACCGGCAGCCCACCGGCGCCGGAGGTGGCGTCGATCAGTACCAGGGCGTCATCCGCGGCGCCCTCGGGGCGGCGTACCGGCGCCATCACGGCGGTCGAGGTCTCGTTGTGGGCCCACGCGTAGGCGTCGACGCCCGTCTTCGGCGACGGCGACCGGGCGGGTGCCCGGGTCGCTCTTCAGGATCGACGGGTCGGCCAGCCAGGGCGCGGCCGTGGCCGCTGCCGCGAACTTCGAGGAGAACTCGCCGAACGACAGGTGCTGGCTCTTCGCGCGGATCAGGCCGTGGGTCGCGACGTCCCAGAACGCCGTGGCGCCACCGTTGCCGAACACCACCTCGTAGCCGTCGGGCAACGAGAAGAAGGTCGGTGAGGCCCGCATTCACGCGGCCGACCAGGTTGCGCACCGGCGCCTGGCGGTGGGAGGTGCCCATCAGCGACGACCCCGTCGCCGCGAGCGCGTCGAGGTGGCTCGTCTGGATCTTGGAGGGCCCCGCGCCGAAGCGGCCGTCGGCCGGCTTGAGGTCAGCGGGAATCGAGATCGCGTCGGTCATGAGCAACCTTCCAGGGTGGTGGGGTGGTCTGCCTGACGACGCTGTCGGCGCTGACTATTGTGTCAGGGCCGTCGATCGGGGCACACGGGAGGACACCAGATGAGCACGACGCACCACGAGCCTGGGCTCGCGCGTGCCGGCTGAGCTGCGGATCGAGCACGTCCCGATCACCCACGGTGACGCGCTCCTGCTGATCGACGAAGTCCAGCGCGAGTACGTCGTGCGCTACGGCGGACCCGACCGCACGCCGCTGGAGCCGGCGTACTTCGAGGCGCCGGACGGCGCCTTCTACGTCGGCTACCGCGACGACGTCCCGGTGACGATGGGCGGATGGCGGTTCCGGCTTGACGTGAACCGCCTCGGCTCCGAGCGGGCGGCCGAGGTCAAGCGGATGTACGTCGCGCCCCCGGGCCGGCGCGGCGGCCTGGCCAGGCTGATGCTCGCCCACCTCGAGGCCACCGCACGGACGGCCGGCGCCGACGTGATGATCCTCGAGACCGGGACGGCTCAGCCCGAGGCGATGGCTCTCTACGAGGCCAGCGGCTACCAGGCGATCGAGCCCTTCGGCTACTACCGCAACGAGCCGCTCAACCGCTGCTACGGCCGCGTGCTCGGCGCCGAGGAGGTCTAGTCTCGCGTTCGTGGGTCTGTTCGGAGGGTCGTCCGACCGTGGCGACGTGCTGGCGCTGGAGAACCGCGTCGCGCGGCTGGAGGAGCAGGTCGCGCGCCTCAGCGCCGCCCTCGCCGCGAGACCGCCTGCGCCGGAGAGCGTCCCGGCCGCCGCCGCGGGCCCGTCGCCGGTCGAGGACAGCTACGCCGAGGCGCGGGCCCTGGCCGCCGAGGGCAGCAAGATCCACGCGATCAAGGCCGTCCGCGACCAGAGCGGGATGAGCCTCAAGCAGGCGAAGGATCTCGTCGAGAGCTGGTGAGCTCAGCCGGTGACGGCGTACCGCTCGTCGCTGATCTCGCGGCCCCAGTAGCGCGCCTCGGGCAGCGGCCGGACGGTGGCCGGGCGGCCCAGCCCTTCCACCAGGGCGACGGTCTCGGCGCTCGTCAGCCCGGCTCCGGTCGACCAGCTGCCCTCGACCAGGACGAGGCGCCCTCCGGGTGTCAGCAGGGCCTGCCACCGGGCCAGGGCGGCCGCCGGGTCGGGCATCGCCCAGAGCACGTGGCGGCTCAGCACCACGTCGTACGACGCGGGGTCGAGGGGAGGCGCGGCCGCGTCGGCCTCGACGAACTCGACACCGGGGACCTTGGCCCGCGCCCGGAGGATCATCTCGGGGGAGAAGTCGACGCCGGTGACGTCGTACCCCTCCTCGGTCAGCAGCAGGGCCAGGGTGCCGGTGCCGCAGCCCAGGTCCGCGACCCGAGCGGGCGCGGGTGGGAGCAGGTCGCGCAGCAGCTCCCGCCAGGCCTCGCGCACAGCGGGGTCGCGAAGGCCGTGGTCGGCGGCCTCGTCGAACGTCTGGGCCTCGTCGTTCCACAGCAGGACGGCGGCATCCTGGCGGGTCAGCTCGTAGACGACCTCGCCCTGCTCCCAGCCGGGAACCGGCTCCTCCCACTGCCGGACCTCCGTGCCGGTGTGGCGCATCCGGAGCCGCTCCATCACGGCGCGTGACCGGGCGTTCACCGCCATCGTCTCGGCCCACACCCGCTGCACCCCGATGGTCTCGAAGGCGTACTCGAGCAGGCCTCGGGCACCTTCGACGGCAAGGCCGCGGCCCCACGAGGAGCGGGGGAGGCGCCACCCGATCTCTGCCGCAGCAGGATCGTCAGGGTCTGCGACGAGGAACCACACGCCGGCGAAGCCGTCCGCATCCGTGCCGGACCACAGCCCGAGCCCGTGCTCGCTGCGCGTGAGGCGGGGTAGTTCGGCCACGACCTCCGCCGGGGTCAGCGCGCGACCGGTGATGAACCGCATCACCTCGGGGTCGCCGTTCAGCGCGACCAGGTCTGGCAGGTCGTCGTCCGTCAGGGGTCGCAGGGTCAGCCGGGCGGTCTCGAGGTCGGGGCGCGGCACCGGTCAGGAGGCCGCCCACTCGGTGTTCCAGCCGTCGATCGAGTCGGCCGGACGCGACGACGGGCCGGTGTAGACCGCGCTCGGACGGATCAGCCGACCGGTGCGCTTCTGCTCGAGGATGTGGGCCGACCAGCCGCCGGTGCGCGCGCAGGTGAACATCGAGGTGAACATGTTGGCCGGCACCTCCGCGAAGTCGAGCACGATGGCGGCCCAGAACTCCACGTTGGTCTCGAGCACCCGGTCGGGACGACGTTCGCGGAGCTCCGCCAGGGCAGCCTTCTCGAGCGCCTCGGCGACCTCGTACCGCGGGGCGTCGAGCTCGCGCGCCGTACGCCGGAGCACGCGGGCGCGCGGGTCCTCGGCGCGGTAGACGCGGTGCCCGAAGCCCATCAGGCGCTCGCCGTTGTCGAGCAGCTCCTTGACGTACGACGTGGCGTCGCCGTCGCGCTTCTCGACCTGCTCGATCATGCCGAGCACCCGCGAGGGAGCGCCGCCGTGCAGGGGACCGCTCATCGCGCCGATCGCGCCGGAGAAGGCCGCGGCGACGTCGGCACCGGTCGAGGTGATCACCCGGGCGGTGAAGGTGGAGGCGTTCATCCCGTGCTCGGCTGCGGAGCTCCAATAGGCGTCGATCGCCTTGACGTGACGGGGGTCCGGCTCACCCTTCCAGCGGATCAGGAACCGCTCCGCGAGGGAGCCCCCCTGGTCGACCTCGCGTTGCGGGACGATCGGCAGGCCGAGCCCGCGCGCGGCCTGCGCGGCGTACGACAGGACCATGACCGCGACCCGGGAGAGGTCGAGCCGGGCCTGCTCGTCGGAGATGTCGTAGGTCTGCCGCATGCCCAGCATCGGCGCGAGCATCGCGACGCCGGCCTGCACGTCGGCGCGGACGTCGCCGGTGTGGATCGGGATCGTGTACGGCTCGGCCGGTGGCAGACCGGGCTCGAAGGCGCCGTCGATGAGCAGGCCCCAGACCTTCTCGAACGGGACCCGACCCACCAGCTCCTCGATGTCGACGCCGCGGTAGCGCAGGGCCGACCCCTCCTTGTCGGGCTCGGCGATCTCGGTCGCGAACGCGACCACGCCCTCGAGGCCCTCGTGCACCTCCGGCTGCTGCTGGCTCATGCGACTCCTTCGTCGTCCGGCTCCTGTCGATTCTGCCTGCCGGCCCGCGCTCGCGCACGCCCGGGTCCGGGCGGGAGAGACGCGTGTGACGCGTGGTTGGATCGAGGCGTGAGCGACCCGTACGCCGACCAGCGCCGTGAGTATGCCGACGGCGGGCTGGCCGAGGGGGACCTGGCGGCCGACCCCTTCGCGATGTTCCAGCGGTGGTACGACGACGCGATCGCGGCGGAGCTCTACGAGCCCAACGCGATGGTGGTCGCCTCGGTGTCGACCGACGGGCGACCGTCCGCGCGGATGGTGCTGCTCAAGGGCTTCTCCGACGACGGGTGGGTCTTCTTCACCAACCTCGGCTCGCGCAAGGGGACAGAGCTGCTCGGCAACCCCCACTGCCACCTGCTGTTCCCGTGGCACCCCCTCGAGCGCCAGGTCAGGGTCGACGGGGCCGCGACCGAGCTTCCACGCGCCGACGTCGATGCCTACTTCGCCACGCGCCCACGGGGTGCACGGCTGGGCGCCCACGCGTCTCATCAGTCGCACGAGGTCGCCTCGCGCGTCGAGCTGGACGACGCCTGGGCGGCCGCCGACGCGGCGTACCCCGACGAGGTGCCGGTGCCCGAGGAGTGGGGCGGCTTCCGGGTCGTCCCCGAGGCGGTGGAGTTCTGGCAGGGCCGGCCGGGACGGATGCACGACCGCCTCGTCTACCGCCGTACCGACGCGGGCTGGAGCACCCACCGTCTTGCCCCGTGACGGAGGGCGCAGCCCCTACGGTGAGGGGATGAGGCGCTCGCTGCTGGTCCTGATGGTGCTCGTCGGGTCCGCCGTCGGCGCCGGCTCCACGTCGTACGCCGCCTCCGACGGGCCAGCGCGGCAGGCCGCCACCCGCGGGGTGAGGCACGTGCAGGTGCCGAGGGCCGCGCGGGCGGTCGACACCAGCCATCCCGACCACGTGATCGGCAACGGCACCCCGGCCAGCTGCACGGGCGCCTCGGTGGTGCGAGCCGTGGCGAAGGGCGGCGTGATCACCTTCCGGTGCGGTGCCGACCCGGTCGTGATCGCGATGCACCACACCGCCCGGGTCTTCAACGAGCACCGGGACGGGAGGGACGTCCGTCGCGTCGTGATCGACGGGGGCGGACGGGTCACGCTCAGCGGCATGAGCCGGCGCCGGATCCTCTACCAGGACACCTGCGACCAACGGCAGCGCTTCACCACCAATCACTGTGACGACCAGGCGCTGCCGCGGCTCGTGGTGCAGCACCTCACCCTCGCGAACGGCAACTCGACCGGCAAGCACTTCGACGGCGGTGGGGGCGGCGCGATCTTCGCCCGCGGTGGGCAGCTCAAGGTCGTGGACACGACGTTCCTGGGGAACCGCTGCGACCGCACCGGCCCCGACCTCGGCGGCGCCGCCGTCCGCGCGCTCTCGCAGTACCACCACCGGCCGGTGTACGTCGTCGGCAGCACCTTCCGCGGTGGTCGTTGCAGCAACGGCTCGGGGCTGAGCAGCATCGGCGTCTCGTGGACGGTGCTGAACAGCACGTTCAGAGGCAACAAGGCGACCGGGCGCGGTGCGAACCCCGTCCACCACCCGGGTCAGCCCGGCGGCGGCTCAGGCGGCGCGATCTACACCGACGGCAACGACTACACGCTGCGGGTGGCCGGCACCCTGATGCGGCACAACCACGCCAACGAGGGGGGCGGAGCGATCTTCTACGTCAGCAACGACCTCTCGGGTCGCCTGCACCTGCGGTGGTCGACCCTGCGCGACAACGTCAGCGACGGGTTCTGGACCCGACCGGGCATCTTCTACCTGGGGCGCGGGCCGATCGACGCCCGGCACTCGATCATCCGCTGAGGCGGTAGTCCCCGGTCAGATGGTCGTGATTTCGGGGTTTCTACAGCCATCTGGCCGGGGACTATCCCTTTCGCCGCCCGTATTCCGTTTGTGAGTGAGTGCTCACTCAGTTATCGTTCTGCGGGTGACCCCTCGTGCCGTGGCCCTGCCTCCCGACCAGCGCCGCGAAGCCCTCGTCCAGGCGACGCTGCCGCTGTTGCTGGTGCACGGGCGCGCCGTCACCACGCGCCAGATCGCCGAGGCGGCGGGAGTCGCGGAGGGCACGATCTTCCGGGTCTTCGACTCCAAGGACGAGGTGGTCGAGGCTGCGGTCCGGCAGGCGTTCGCTCCCGGACGGTTCGTGCACGACCTCGACGAGGTGGACCCGGACGCCCCGCTGCGGGAGCGGCTCGTGCAGATGGTGACCGTCCTGCAGCGACGGTTCACCGAGATCTTCGGGCTGATGAGAGCGGTCGGCATGGTGGCGCCACCGGACCATGACTCCGAGGCGCACGTGCGCGCCCGCGAGGACGTCAACGGCCGGCTGATGCAGCTGCTCACCCCGGACGCCGACAAGCTCACGATGCCGCCGGAGCAGCTGATGCACGTGCTGCGGCTCCTCACCTTCTCCGCCAGCCACCACGAGATCGCCGATGGCCGGCTCCTGACCCCTTCCGAGATCGTCGACGTCGTCCTCGACGGCGTACTGAAGAAAGAAGATTGATGCTTCTCCGCCTGATCCGCCTCTACGTCGCGCCCTACCACCGGCCGCTGGCGATCGTCGTACTCCTCCAGTTCATCGGCACCATGGGCGCGCTCTACCTGCCCAGCCTCAACGCCGACATCATCGACAACGGGGTCGTGACCGGTGACACCGACTACATCCTCCGCATCGGCGTCGTGATGCTGGGTGTCGCGCTCGTCCAGATCGTCTGCTCCGTCGGGGCCGTGTGGTTCGGCGCCAAGACGTCGATGAGCTTCGGTCGCGACGTGCGTGCCGCGATCTTCCACCGGGTCGGGACGTTCTCCCAGCGCGAGGTGCAGGACTTCGGGGCGCCGAGCCTGATCACCCGCCAGACCAACGACGTCCAGCAGGTGCAGATGCTCCTGCTGATGTCATGCACGCTGATGGTGATGGCCCCGATCATGATGGTCGGCGGCATCATCATGGCGATCCGCGAGGACCTCGGGCTGTCCTGGCTGATCGCGGTCACGGTGCCGGTGCTCGCCGTCCTGCTCGGGTTCATCATCTCGCGGATGGTGCCGAGCTTCCGGCTCATGCAGGCCCGCATCGACGAGGTCAACCGCCTGCTCCGCGAGCAGATCACCGGCGTCCGAGTGGTCCGCGCCTTCGTCCGCGAGCCGCGCGAGACCGAGCGCTTCGATGCGGCCAACCGCGACCTGACCACGGTCGCCATCCGTGCCGGTCGCTGGCAGGCCCTGATGTTCCCCACGGTCATGCTCGTCGCGAACGTCGCCTCCGTCGCGGTGCTGTGGTTCGGCGGCCACCGCGTCGAGTCCGGCGAGATGCAGATCGGTGCCCTGACGGCGTACCTCTCCTACCTCCTGCAGATCGTGATGGCCGTGATGATGGGCACCTTCATGATGATGATGATCCCGCGGTCGGCGGTGTGCGCCGACCGGATGATGGAGGTGCTCCACACCGACTCGTCGGTGGTGCCGTCCGCCGAGCCCGTGGTCGACCTGCCCGAGCGCGGCACGCTCGCCTTCGACGCTGTCGAGTTCAGCTACCCCGGAGCCGACGCGCCCGTGCTCCACGACCTCAGCTTCCGGGCCGAGCCGGGCCAGACCGTCGCCGTCATCGGTTCGACCGGCGCGGGCAAGAGCACGCTGGTCAACCTCGTGCCCCGCCTCTTCGACGTCACCGGCGGCACGGTCGCGGTCGACGGCGTCGACGTACGCCGGCTGGAGCCAGACCAGCTCTGGTCCGTGATCGGACTGGTCCCCCAGAAGGCGTATCTCTTCAGCGGGACCGTGCGCTCCAACCTCCTGCACGGCAAGCCGGAGGCGACCGACGAGGAGCTGTGGGATGCGCTTGAGATCGCGCAGGCCGACGACTTCGTACGCGCGATGCCCGAGGGCCTCGACGCACCGATCGTGCAGGGCGGCACCAACGTCAGCGGTGGTCAGCGCCAGCGCCTCGCGATCGCGCGCGCCGTCGTACGACGCCCGGAGATCTATCTGTTCGACGACTCCTTCTCGGCCCTCGACCTCGCGACGGACGCCCGACTGCGTGCGGCGCTGCGCCCGGTGACCCGCGACGCGACCACCTTGCTCGTGGCCCAGCGGGTCTCGACCATCCGCGACGCCGACCTGATCCTCGTGCTCGAGGAGGGGCGCGTGGTCGGCCGAGGCACCCACCACGAGCTGCTCGACGACTGCCCGACGTACCAGGAGATCGTCGCGTCCCAGCTGAGCGCTGAGGAGGCGGCATGAGCGACACCGACGTCGACACCCCGAAGCCCGCTGGTCAGCTGAAGGAGACCGAGCGCGTCCAGGCCGGCCCCGGCCCGGGTCGCGGCCCGTTCGGCGGAGGCATGGTCGGCCAGAAGGCCAACAACTTCAAGCCCAACGCGCAACGCCTGATCCGGCGGATGAAGCCGGAGAAGAACAAGGCGATCGGCGTGCTCGTGCTCGCCGTGGCCAGTGTCGGGCTGATGTCGCTCGGCCCGCGCATCCTCGGCCGCGCGACCGACCTGATCTTCGCGGGGCTGACGAGCAACCAGCTGTCAGGCAAGGTGCCCGACGGCACCAGCCAGGAGCAGGTCGTCGAAGGCCTCCAGCAGCAGGGCGACGACAAGCAGGCCTCGATGATCGCCTCGATGAAGCACTTCGTGGTCGGGCAGGGCATCGACTTCGCCGCCGTCGGACACGTCCTGCTGCTCGTCCTCGGCGTGTACGTCGCCGCATCCGTGCTCAGCTGGCTCCAGGGCTACCTGCTCAACGACGTCGTCCAGGGCACCATCATGCGGATGCGCTCCGACGTGGAGGACAAGGTCAACGCGCTGCCGTTGAGCTACTTCGACCAGCAGCCGCGCGGTGAGCTGCTCAGCCGGGTCACCAACGACATCGACAACATCAGCCAGACGCTCCAGCAGACCATGAGCCAGCTGCTCACGTCGCTGCTGACGGTGGTGTTCGTGGTCGTCCTGATGTTCTCGATCTCCTGGGAGCTCGCCCTGGTCGCGCTGGTGACCGTGCCGATCACGATGGTCGTGGCCAGGCAGGTGATGCAGCGCAGCCAGGGGATGTTCATCGACCAGTGGCGGCGTACCGGCCGGCTCAACGCCCACATCGAGGAGACGTTCTCCGGGCACGCGCTCGTCAAGGTGTTCGGCCGTCAGGAGGAGGTCGAGGCGACCTTCGCCGAGGAGAACGAGAAGCTCTTCGAGGCGTCGTTCGGGGCGCAGTTCGTGAGCGGGCTGATCATGCCGACGATGATGTTCATCGGGAACCTCAACTACGTCGTGATCGCGGTCCTCGGCGGACTCAAGGTGGCCAACGGGTCGATCTCACTGGGCGACGTCCAGGCGTTCATCCAGTACTCCCGCCAGTTCACCCAGCCGCTCACTCAGGTCGCCTCGATGGCCAACCTGCTGCAGTCCGGCGTGGCCAGCGCGGAGCGGGTCTTCGAGCTCCTCGACGCGCCGGAGCAGGACGCCGATGCGCTCGGGTCTCCCGTGGACCTGGCCGACCGGCACGGCGAGGTGCGCTTCGAGCACGTGTCGTTCTCCTACGACCCGCAGCGACCGCTGATCGAGGACCTCTCCCTGGTCGCTGCACCGGGACACACCGTGGCGATCGTCGGCCCCACGGGCGCCGGCAAGACCACCCTGGTCAACCTGGTCATGCGCTTCTACGACATCGACCGGGGACGGATCACGCTGGACGGCGTCGACATCGCGTCGATGCCGCGCGCCGAGCTGCGCGACCAGATCGGGATGGTCCTGCAGGACACCTGGCTGTTCGAGGGCACGATCCGCGACAACATCGCGTACGGGCGGCCCGGTGCCACCGAGGACGAGATCCTCGAGGCGGCGCGCGCGACGTACGTCGACCGCTTCGTGCACTCGCTGCCCGACGGCTACGACACCCACATCGACGAGGAGGGCAGCAACCTGTCCGCCGGGGAGCGGCAGCTGGTCACGATCGCGCGAGCCTTCCTGTCAGATCCCGAGCTGCTGATCCTCGACGAGGCGACGTCGTCGGTCGACACACGCACGGAGGTGTTGCTGCAGCACGCGATGGCGGCCCTGCGCACGGACCGCACGTCGTTCGTGATCGCGCACCGGCTCTCCACCATCCGCGATGCCGACCTGATCCTGGTGATGGAGGACGGCGCGATCGTCGAGCAGGGCAACCACGAGTCGCTGCTGCTGGACGACGGCGCGTACGCGCGGCTCTACAACGCCCAGTTCGTCGCTCCGGAGGAGAGCGCCGTCGCCTGACTGAGCGCGCCGTGGGGGCGTGACCTGTCGGTCACGCCCCCACCAACTGGCGCTCGCCCGTCCCGAGGCCGTCCCCCACGGCCTCCATGGTCCCCCAGGGCTGCACCAGCCCCGCGGCGTGCGCGTACGCCGCGGCCTCGGTGCGTGTCTGCGCCCCCAGCTTCGCCAGGATGCGTGACACGTGGACACTCGCCGTCTTCGGCGAGATGAACAGTCGAGCGGCGATCGCGCAGTTGGTCGCGCCACTGGCGACGAGGCACAGCACCTCGCGCTCGCGATCGGTCAGCAGTCCGACCTTCTGCTCGGGCGAGCCGAAGCGCGGACGGGCCGGCGTGGGCGAGGGCACCTCGCGCACCGGCTCGGGTGGTGGTGCGAACTGCACGAGCAGCCAGCCGTGCCCGTCGTCATGGACGGAGAGCCAGCCACGCACCACGTGCTCGAGAGCGGCGACGAGGTCGTGGCGTTCCAAGGCTGGGGCCTCGCTGGTCGTCTGGGCACCGGTCCCCGAGGAAGGGTCGACCAGATCGGCCATCAGGGACAGCAGTCCGGCGATGGGCGTCGTGGTGGTCGGGTCGGTGTTCATGTCTTCCAGACTCCGGGACCGCGCCGCCGGAGTCGTCAGGGTCGGCACCCTGAGGTTTCGCGGGGTGTCGGGGACCGAACCCTGAGAAATAGGAGCGGCTGTCGGCGTCCGCCCGTGCCACCATCGAGGGCAAGGCTCATCGAGGGGGTGCCGAGATGTCGAGCCGGCTGTACGAGCGTGCCGCGGAGATCGCGGTGATCGACGCAGCCGTTGCGCGTCTCGAGGAGGGCCGCGGGACCTCGTTGCTGCTCGAGGGTCGGGCCGGTCGCGGCAAGAGCAGCTTGGTGGAGTACGCCGTCCAGCGGGGCCGGGAGCGTGGCGCCAGCACCTGGGTCGTGCGTGCTCGTCACCTCGCCTCGGCAGCCCCGTTCGAGGTGCTGCGCCGCCTGCTCGGCCCGGCCGTCGAGGAGGCGGGCGGAGTCGACGCGCTCGAGGGCGCGGCCCGGTTCGCGATCCCACTGTTCACGCCGGGCGCCGACCTCACCTACGGGGTCGACTACGGCTGTCAGTGGCTCATCGCGTGGCTGGCCGAGCGGTCGCCGCTCGTCCTGGCCATCGACGACGCCCATTGGGCGGACGGCGCGTCCCTGCGCGTGCTGCTCGACGTCCAGGCCGACATCTCGGTGCAGCCGGTGACGATGCTGGTGGCCAGCCGACCGGTCGAGAACCCCGAGGTCCAGCGACTGCTGGCCGTGATGGCCGCACAGCCCGACTGCGAGCTGCTCGCGCCCGCGACCTTGTCGCGCGAGGCGGTCGTCGAGGTGGTGGCGGAGAAGCTCGGCTATCCCGCACAGGACGCGTTCGTCGACGAGTGCCTCAAGGTCTCGCACGGCAATGCGTTCTACCTCCACGAGCTGCTGCGCCCCTACCAGACCGACGCCCGTCCCAACCGTCAGACGTTCGTCCGCAGCGGCACCCTGTCTCTGCGGAGGACCGTCGCCTGGCGGCTGGGAGAGCTCGGCCCCGAGGCGACGTTGCTGGCGCAGGCCGCGGCGGTCCTCGGCGACGGCTGCTCGCTGCACCTGGCTGCCGAGCTGGCCCGGCTGGACGAAGCGACCGCGGTCTACCAGGCTTCCCGGCTCGAGGTGGCCAGCATCCTGCAGCACGGTGATCCGGTGGAGTTCCTCCACCCGCTGCTGCGTGCGGCGGTGGAGGCCGAGCTGCCGGACGTGGTGAGGGGCGAGCTCCATGCCCGTGCAGCTCGGCTGCTCTGGTTCAGCGGCGAACCGGCTGAGTCTGTCGGGCTGCACCTCGTCAACTCACCGGGATCGGGCGATGAGAAGGTGGCGGAGTTCTTGGCCGACGAGGGGGAGGCTGCTCTCGAAGCGGGCTCCATCGCCCTGGCGACCCAGCTGCTTCTCCGAGCGTTGGAGGAACCGGCCCCGGCCGACGAGCGGCCGCGGATCCTGGTGGCCCTCGGTCGCGCGGAGCACGCGCTCGGTCGTTTCGACGCAGCCCGCGAGCACCTCGAGACCGCGATGGACTCCGACGACCGGCCTGTGGTGTTGAGGGCGTCCGCCGAGCTGTTCGACGTCCTCATCGACGCGGGCCAGTACGCCGAGCTGGGCCGGCTTCACGGGCGCGTGCTGGAGCTGGAGCCATCGGGTGAGTCCGTGGCCGAGGTGCGGCTCCGCGCCCAGTTGCTGGTCAACGTCTTCATGGCGGTCGAGCCAGGCCTGACCCTCCCGAGGGAGCTGGCCGAGATCGACTCCCACGAGCTCTCGGTGGAGCGCGACATCGATCGCTACCTGCTGGTGATGGCCGCCATCTACGAGCGCACCATGCAACGTGGCACGACCCAACGTCTGGTCGACAACCTGCGTCGTGCGGTCGCGGGCATCGAGATCACGGATGACTCCAACATTTCCGTCTGGGACGCGCGGACCGCGATCGAGGCCGCAGGGTTCCTCGCCGACGACGAGATCGCCGAGGCCGAGGCCGTGCTCGATCGTGTCGCCAAGGGGGTGGCCGGGTTGCGGAGCTCTGCACCGGTGCTCCAAGCCGACCTCGAGCATCGGCGCGTCATGCTCGCTCTCGCCAAGGGGCAGTTCGAAGACGTCCTGGCGGCCATCTCGTTGGCCGAGCAACGCGCGGTGCCGGGCCAGATGTCGCGGTTCATTGCCGGACATCGCTTCATCCGTGGCTGGATCGCACTCCAGCGGGGACAGTACGAGGAGGCGGCGGGGCTGCTCGCCGAGAGCCGACTCGAGGACAGCCTCTACCCGGCCCTGGGCGCCATGCTCGGGGGCGAGCCGGAGCGGGTGGTGGCGATCCTCGGTGCACAGCACTTCGCGCCCGAACCCGACGGTCCGGTCACGGCGATCGAGGTCGAGCTCGAGCCGCACCTCGTCGCGAGCCATGCCTTCGAGCTGCTGGGAGACCGTGACAGCGCCCTTCGCGAGGCGGAGCGCGAGGTGGTCATCCGGCGCCGGTACGGCCCGAGATACCGGTTGGCTCAGGCGTTGCGTCGGCGAGCTTCCTTCGAGCCGGCCCGGCAGGCGGTGGCATTGCTGGCCGAGGCTGTGGAGCTCGCGGAGTCGACACCGCGCCGGGCAGTGACGGCGCGCGTCCTGGCGTCGTACGGCGCCGCGTTGCGCCGCGTCGACCGGATCCCGGAGGCGCGCGAGTCCTTGTATCGCGCGGTCGACCTGGCCGGAGAGATGGGGATGGAACGCCTGTGCGAGCGTGCGCGCCGCGAGCTGGTGCTCGCGGGTGGACGCCCGCGTCGGACCCGCACCTCCGGGCCGCGTGCGCTGACCGAAGCCCAGCAGCAGGTGGCCCGGCTGGCCGCGGCCGGGCGCACGAACCGCCAGATCGCCGAGGAGCTGTTCGTCACGATCAAGACCGTCGAGACCCACCTCGGTGCGGTGTACCGCAAGCTCGGAATCACCACGCGCGACGAGCTCGTCGGCGTGCTTGCCACGCACGGCCGTGATCCGCGCCCTGCCGCATCGGCGACCGCTCTCCCTTGACGGGCGTCGGCGGCTGGGCGGACCCTGAGGGGAGCACGCATCTGAGCCGACAGGCATGACCGGCGTCCGGTCACGACCGGGGGGAGCATCACGATGACGGAGACCAGTTCACAGCCGGCTGGAGGCGACGTTGCCGACGAGCCCGAGGGCTACCAGATCTACATCCGGGTCCCCGGCAACAAGGACCTCTCGTCGCAAGAAGTCGCCGATGTGCTGATGAAGTTCGCGGCCCTGCTCGCCAACAAGGAAAAGGACGTCGAGGTCGCCCTGTACACCGAGTACGACGACGACGACTGGGAGATCGTGGAACCCGAGCGCCCAGCGGTCACCGGTGATGATGTCGGCGCTGCGCAGGACACCGAGGGTGCTGGGGAGACACAGGGTGCGGGGGCCGCAGCGGATGCCCAGGTCGCAACGGATGCCCAGGTCGCAGCGGATGCCGGGGCCGGAGGTCTCGGAGTGACGTATGCCCGGAAGGGGACTGGCCGGTCCCTGATTCCTGCGTACGTCTGTCACGCCAGGACCTAGCGCACCGCGCGAAAGATGAGCCCCGAGAGCTACGCGACCGCGCACGCCTCAGGGCTTCGCGAGTCGCGTTACAACGTGGTCCTCGAACGCGGCGACCACGTCTGGATCTTCAACACCCTGTCCGGCCGCGTGATCAACCTCAGCGTGCCCGATTGGGAGGCGACGAGGAGATTCCTCGACGGTGCCGAGACCTATCCCGCCGTTGAGCTGCTCCGCGACCTCACGCTGGGGCGGATGATCGTGAACAACGACCTCGACGAGCTGGAGGTGCTGGAGCGCCGCTACCGCAAGGCCACGGGCGACCGCACGTCGTTCGCGCTCACGATCGTGACCAGCCTCGGCTGCAACTTCGACTGCCCCTACTGCTACCAGGTCAAGCCCCGAGCGATCCTGGACGACGAGACCCACCGGCTGTTGCTCGACGTCCTCGACGAGCAGCTGGCCACGATCGAGACGTTCGGCGTCACCTGGTTCGGTGGCGAGCCGTTGCTGGCGACTGATCGCATCTACTCCCTGTCTCGCGAGTTCATCGAGCGCTGCGACGCAGCCGATGTGCAGTACTCCGCGTCGATCATCACCAACGGCTACCTCCTCACACCAGACGTGGCCAGACGGCTGCGCGAGCTCCGGGTGGCGGCGGCCCAGATCACGCTGGACGGACCGGCCGAGACCCACAACCTGATGCGTCCGCTCCGGAGTGGCCGCGGAACCTTCGACGTCATCCTCGACAATGTCGTCGCTTCGGCGGACATCCTGCCGATCGGGATCCGGGTCAACCTCGATCGCAACAACGCCGGCGAGTTCGAGCGGTTGTTGGACCTCCTGGTCGAGCGCGGTCTCGCCGGGCGGGTCACGGCGTACCCCGGTCAGCTCGTCGCGTACGACGAGGGCATCGGCGCGCCCAGCGAGACCTACAGGCCGCAGTGCTTCACCCTCCCGGAGTTCGCCGCCCTCGAGCGGCGCTTCGACGCGGCGGCACGGGAACGCGGTCTGGCGGCGCCGGGCCTCCCTCAACCCATCATGTCGCCGTGCACTGCCGTCCGGGTCAACGAGCTGGTGGTAGGGGCCAACGGCGAGATCTACAAGTGCTGGGACTCCGTCGGCAACGACCGCGAGGTCGTCGGGCATCTGCGCTCCTGGCGCGACCCGAACGACCGGGCGCTGAAGTGGTTGAGCTACGACCCGTTCAACGACGAAGGCTGCCGCGGCTGCATCGCGCTGCCGACCTGCATGGGCGGGTGCGCCCACCACGCGATGCTCGACCGGGCCGGTGACTCGAAGTGCTCGACCTTCCGTACGACGTACCGGGAGCAGGTCGCCGAGTACGCGGAGGCTGCGGAGGCCGCCGGGGCGTCCGGGCTGCGCCACGCGCTGCTGCCGCTGGTGGACGTCAGCGGCTGAGGGCGGTCACCCGCCGGCGCCGCCGCCGGTGATGGTCCAGGTGTTGTTCGCCTTCTCCACGCTGGCGTCGTCCTTCGGCGTCGGCTCGAAGTCCGGTCCACCGAAAGACCGCATCGTCGGGGCCAGGAACCACACGGCCGCCCCGATCACGAGCACGAGCAGCACGACGACGATGCCGATGATCAGCCACATGGCGATTCCCCTCTGGGTGCATCAGGGAGCGTACGCCCGGACCGGTTGTCTCCGGCGCGGAACGGCCGGGCGACGCCTTGACCGGATCCGGACAGGGCTCCCGAGGCGTCCCGCAGGGCGACACGTGTGCAATACCTGTTGAGTGTGGTTGGCCCGGCGGGATACCGTCGTCGTACACGGGAAAGGAGGTGGTCCAGAGTTGAATACTTATAGGACGCGTGAGGTGGCTGCGGTCTAGCAGCAACCGGCCAGCCCGAAGTACTGCTGGCAATCCCAACGCAGACACCCGACCCGTAGGTGATCCGTCCCACGTCCGGACGGAGGGGCCCCCTCCCGGGGGCCACACCTGCGGGTCGTCTGCGTCTGCGGCCTCATCAGTTCCTCACCACGAACAACACCGCCGCCGGGTCCTCCTTGCGGAGGTGGCCCGACGGCGGTGCCGTGATGCGATCCGGTCAGTGGTTACGTGACCTTCAGCGCCTTCTTCGGTGAGTCGGTCGCGGCGTAGGTGGAATCACCCTTGTACTGCGCGACGTAGTGGAACTTGCCCGGCTTGGTCGGCGTGAACTTCAAGGTCACGGTGCCGTTCGCCAACGTGCCGCTGGCGACGTTCCGACCCTTCGTGGGCCCGTCGGTGCGCATGAGCACCACCTTGCCCGTCGGGTTGATGCCCGAGATCCCGGACACCGTGACGGTGGCCTTCACCTTGTGGTTGTGAGCCACCGGACTCGGCGCCAACGTCAGTGCGACCTTGGCGGCGTTCTTGTTCAGCGACACGACCTGCGCCTTGGTGCCCACCGCGTTCTGGAAGTGGACCACCAGTGCGCCCTGCCCAGCGTCCGCGGCGTACGCCGAGACGTCACGACGGATCGAGAGCACCGAGCCTGCCGTGTCACGGAACAGGATCGGGCTGGCGTTGCCGTCGTAGGACCCGCGGATCGAGACCCCCGGGTTCAGCACGTCCATCGAACTGGCGCCGACGAGCTGGCCGGCCTGGTCGATGTCACCGAAGTGATCGACCGGGTCGCCCTGGTACGGCGAGAAGGAGAACACCGAGTAGCTGATCCTCGATGCATCCGACGTCACGCCGTCGAGTGCGCCGATCGCCACCGGCATCACCAGGGTGTCGCTGTTGAACACCGCGGTGTCGGTGTCACCGAAGCTCGCGTTGAGCGGCTCGGCGTCCACCACGTCTCCCGACGCCAGGTCCACCAGCTCGGTGACGAGGACGTCGCTGCCGGGCAGCCGGGTGTTGAACAGCACCGAGTCCGGCTCGCCGTCACCGTTGCTGTCGATGTAGATGTCGAACTCCTGCGACGACGCCGCGGTGCGCCACGGTCCCTGGGTGGTGACCGAGAAGTACGCGAGGCCGTCGGTCAGCGGGTCCTGCCCGTTGGCCTCGAGCTGCAGGGCGTCAGATGTCGCCCCCAGGTACTTCAGGTCGGCGGACCGCTCGTCGGGGAAGCTGACGCATCCCGAGGTCACCGTCGCCGAGCAGGCGGGCGCCAGGCCGTTCTGCGCCTGGAGCTCGAACCCTGCCACCGTGGACTGGACGAGGGTGTCGCCCGAGCCCTGGTCGACCTGCTGCCCGGTGAGCGGCAGGACCGAGGTCTGCACCGCACCACCCGGCATCGTGAACGACGCCGGCTGCGTCATCGTCGAGGCCGGACGGGGTGCGGCGTACGCCGGCACCCGGAGCTCCGGCTGCGTGTCGCTCGAGAACACCACGTTGCCGCTGGCGTCCGCCTCGTACTGGCGCGGAAGGCCACCCTGGAGCCGGTCGACCGTCGGGTCGATCGTCTTCGGGAGGTCGTTCGGGTCGATCGTCAGCGTGAGCGTCACCGTCTTGCTCGACCGGGGGTCGATCGTGACGGAGCTCGGAGAGACCGAGTACGTCGCGCCGGGGATCGTGGTGCGGTCCGCGAACGACACGTCGTAGCTGACGGCGGCGAGCGAGGTGTTCTCCACCTTGATCGTCTTGGTGAGGGTGGTCGCACTACCAGCGGTGACGGCCAGCGGCCCGAAGGACGCACTGACCGTGCCGTTGTCGGTGCCGTCCGCAGCGTTGTCGGTCGTGTAGGCGAGCACCTGGTTGTCCAGTGCAGCCTTCACGTCGATACGACCCGAGCCCACCCGGTTGGGGGCGAACAGGTCACCGGTGTGGTTGTTCCCGGTGTAGAGGTCCTGGTCGGCGGTGTTCATCAGGTCGGCCTTGACCTGCTCGGTGTTCCACTCCGGGTGCTGCGAGTGGACCAGAGCCGCGGCGCCCGCGACCATCGGGGTCGCCATCGACGTACCGCTGTCGTTGAGACCGCCGTTGCCCGTGCCGCTACCGGCCGAGAAGACGCTCACACCGACGGCCGTGACGTCCGGCTTCACGTTGCTGGCATCGTTGATGCCACGCGAGGAGAAGCCGGCCACCGTGTCGTTCAGCGAGGGGTCGACCTGCGTGAACCCGTTGAGCGTCGTGCTGCCGATGGTGACGGTGTTGTCGGCCAGCAGCTCCGTGCGGATGGCGTCGCCACCCGACTTCGCGACCAGGACGCCGGGGATGACGGCGCTACCGGTGATGCCGGCTGCGAACGCCTCCTCGTCGTCGGCGTAGATGAATCCGGTTGCGCCCGCTGCCACCAGGTTGGCGGCACGAGCGGCCGAGCCGCAGCGACGGGTGCTGCTGTCGTCGGTCCACTCCACGAACGCGATGTGGCCGGCGACGGCCGCGGCGTCCGCGTCATCCAGGGGATGACAGCCGTCGAGGTTGCCCGGCTCTGCCACCCTGACGACGTCACCGGTGAGGTCCGGCTTGGTGGTGTAGTCGTAGGCGACCGAACGCTCGGCTGCGTAGGCGCCGGCGATCGAGTCCGGCGCGGTGACGTTCAGGGCGTCGACCACCGAGGAAGCGTCCTGGCTGGCCGCGACCGCGATGGCGGCCGGCGCGTTGCCCGGCGAGCCGCCGATGTCGTAGATGTCGCCACCGTTGCCCGAGGCCACCGACATGGTGATGCCCAGCTCTGCGGCGTCGTTGGTGATGATCGAGTCGCCGTCCTGCGGCGAGCCGTAGTCGGAGCCCAGCGACATGTTGATCACGTCGACGTGGTCGGAGGTGTCTCCGTCACCGTTCGGGTCGGCGGCCATGTCGATGGCGTCACCCACGACGTCGGTGCTGCCCTCGCAACCGAACACGCGGTAGGCGTAGAGCTTGGCCTTGGGGGCCATGCCGGGGCCGATCCTCATGGTGTCGAACGGCGTGTTGGTGTTGTAGGCGCCGGTGTAGGTGCTGCCGTCGGCGTTCTCACCGAGGCCGGCAACGGTGCCTGCCACGTGCGTGCCGTGGCTGTTGCAGTCCAGCGGCCACGCGTCGGGCGAGGGCACCGGGTTGAAGTCCGGTGAGGTCGGGTCGGCGTTGTAGTCGTCGCCGACCAGGTCGAAGCCACCCACGACCTTGTCGCCGGGGAACTCGCCGGGCGAGACGGGCTCACCGAGCTGCGCCGAGGCGGCGTCGAAGTCGGCCACCGTGCCCACACCGCCGAAGTCGGCGTGGGTGTAGTCGACGCCGGTGTCGATGATCGCGACGGTGCTGTTCTCGCCGAGGTCACCGTAGGCCTCCCAGGCTGCGGGAGCCTGCTGCAGCGGAACGGCGTAGGAGTTGGAGAGCGACTTGGCCGCGATCGGGTAGACGGCGGTCACGCCGGAGAGGCGGGTCAGAGCGCGGTAGTTGTTCACGTCGGTCGTGACGGCCAGGCCGGCCATGACGGCGTGCGCACGGTAGAGGACGCGCGAACCACTCGGCAGACCCGCGATCACGCGGTTCTGGGCGGACGTCACGGTCCGCAGCTGCGACGTGGCGGCGGCGCGGACGGCCAGCTTGCCTTCGCCGTGGGCTCGGACGGTCGCGGTATGGGTCGACGCGGTGGAGAGCTTGAGCAGGAAGGCGGACCTTCCGTGTGTCGGCAGGCCGGCTGGCCGGGTGCCCCTGTCACCTCGCAGAGAGCGAGGTGCGATGGCCTTCGCGGCCGCCTTGAGCGAGTGCGACGACGAGGCGATGCCCGCCGCTAGCTTGGAGTTGCGTGGGGCCGCCCCGGCACTGCTCACCGAGATCATCGCCGTCATCAGCGCTATCACGGCCGCAGCCGCTACCAATGACAGGCGGGCTTTGCCCCTACCTGGTCGACTCATTGTCCGTCCTTCGCCGGCCAGGGGTCTTGACCGTCGGAGGTACGTCGTAACTCCGGTCGCGCGGCGTCCGTCGCCGCGCTGGTCTACCTGCCCGCCGCCGGAGCGTAACGCCAGGGACCCCGATTTGTACCCCCTGACGCGGGACAAACTTCGCCGGGATCGTGAGGCACCCGGCTGTCGGGCGATCGGTCGAGGCCTGCGGCGATGGGGTGGATCGGGACCACAGGGAATATAGTTGTCGTAGTCAACCGTTATCTCCCGCGTGAGGAACCATTCCGTGTCACGACCCGTTGCCCTTCCCGAGCCCAGCCATGTCGCGGCGGGCCCTGCCGACCCCGGTGCGGTCGAGAGCAGCGGCGCGATGACCCACCGCGAGGTGCTCGAGGCGATGTCCGGCCTCCTCCTCGCGATGTTCGTCGCCATGCTGTCCAGCACCGTCGTCTCCAACGCGCTGCCGCGGATCGTCGAGAGCCTGCACGGAAGTCAGACCGAGTACACCTGGGTCGTCGTCGCGACACTCCTCACGATGACCGCCACGACGCCGATCTGGGGCAAGCTCGCCGACCAGTTCTCCAAGAAGGCCCTGGTCCAGACAGCCCTCGTCATCTACGTCGCGGGCTCACTGATCGCCGGCACCGCCGCCAACATGGGGATCCTGATCGGCGCCCGCGCCATCCAGGGCCTCGGGGTCGGCGGCCTGACCGCCCTGGTGCAGGTCGTGATCGCGAGCATGGTCACGCCGCGCGAGCGGGGCCGCTACAGCGGCTACATCGGCGCCGTCTTCGCGGCCGCCACGGTCAGCGGCCCCCTCATCGGCGGCCTGATCGTCGACACCCCGGGTCTGGGCTGGCGCTGGTGCTTCTACGTCGGCATCCCGGTCGCCGTCGCGGCCTTCGTCCTGCTGCAGAAGACGCTGCACCTGCCCGTCGTACGACGTGACACGCGCATCGACTACCTCGGCGCCACGCTGCTCATGAGCGGCGTCAGCATCCTCCTGATCTGGATCACCTTGGCCGGCAACTCGTTCGGCTGGACCTCGACGGCGAGCGTCCTGCTGGTCCTCGCCGGCATCGCGGTGGTGGCCGCGGCGATCTACGTCGAGGCCCGGGTGGCCTACGACCCGATCATTCCGCTGCGCCTCTTCCGCGACCGTACGACGGCACTCGCCACCGGAGCGTCCGTGCTGGTCGGCGTCGCGATGTTCGGCGCCACGGTCTACCTGAGCCAGTACTTCCAGATCGCCCGCGGGATGAGCCCGACCCGGGCCGGACTGATGACCGTCTTCATGGTCGGCGGCCTGGTGATCTCGAGCATGGTCACCGGCCGGATCATCACCCGCACCGGCACCTGGAAGCGCTACCTGGTGGCGGGCATGGTCGCCGTCGTGATCGGCGTGGCGCTCCTCAGTCAGATCGACGAGACGACCGCGCTGTCGGTGCTCGCTGTCGACATGGCCGTGCTCGGGCTCGGCCTCGGCGCCACGATGCAGAACCTCGTGCTCTCGGTGCAGAACAACGCCGCCCAGGCCGACATGGGTGCCGCCAGCTCGTTGGTCGCGTTCTTCCGGAGCCTCGGCGGCTCGATCGGCGTGGCCGCGCTCGGCGCGGTGCTCAGCCACCAGGTGTCCACGCAGGTGACCACCGGCCTGACGCAGCTGGGGCTGCCCAGCGACGGCCACCAGAGCCACGACATCCCCGACCTGTCGACGTTGCCCGAGGCGGTGCGCGGTCTCTTCCAGCAGGCCTTCGGCGAGGCGACCGGTCACGTGTTCCTGGTCGCGCTCCCGTTCGCGGCCCTGGCCCTGCTGTGCGTGGTCTTCATCCGCGAGGTCCCGCTTCGGACCACGATCCTGCGCGAGGATGAGGTCGTACCCGACGACGTGCCGGAGGCAGAGATGGTGGGAAGCAGTGCCGCGCGCTGACGAGCTCGGCCGACTCGAGCAGGAGGTCGGCGTCCTGATCCGCCGGGTCAAGCGCGTGATCGGCGAGCGGTCGCGCTCCGTGCACCCCGAGCTCCAGCCCGCGTCGTACCTGATGCTCACCTACCTCGCCGCCGAGGGACCGCAGCGCTCCTCGGTGCTCTCGGAGCGCTTCGGGGTCGACAAGGGTGCGATCAGTCGGCAGGTGCAGCACCTGTGCGACCTCGGGCTGCTGCTCCGCGAGCCCGACCCCGACGACGGCCGCGCCACGCTGGTGTCCGCCAGCCCCGACGCCGTGCACCGGCTCGAGGCGCTCGACCGCGACCGTCGCCGTTGGCTGGACGACCGCCTCAGCGAATGGTCCGAGACCGACCTGCGCGACTTCGTCACCGCCCTCGCGCGCTACAACGCCACGCTGGACTGACCGCCGCCTGGGGGTTACCCCAGGGCCGTCAGACCAGCCAGGCCGCGGTGTCGGGTGGCAGCAGCCCGCCGTCGAGCGGCCCGCTGCTGAGCACGACCTCGCCGGCGGGCAGTCGCACCGGCCGGGAGCCGCAGTTGCAGACCACGGTCAAGGGGCCGCGGTGCAGCTCGAGCACGGTCGACCGCGTGTCGACCAGCTCCACGTCGTCCCCGGCGTCCGCGAACCGCCGCCGGATCCGCAACGCGTCGCGGTAGAACGACCACGTCGACGCGGGGTCCTTGCGCTGCGCGGCGACGGTCAGCCCGGCCCAGTCGTCGGGCATCGGCAGCCAGGTGGTCGTCCCAGCGGTGCTGAATCCGTACGGCGGTCGGGTGCCGCGCCACGGGATCGGCACGCGCGCGCCGTCGCGGCCCGGCATGCCGGTGCGGAACCACGTCGGGTCCTGCCGGAACTCCGGCGCCACGTCGACCTGCTCCAGGCCGAGCTCCTCGCCCTGGTAGAGGTACGCCGATCCTGGGAGACCGAGCATCACCAGCGTGGCGGCTCGCCCGCGGGCGAGCCCGACCGGTCCGCCGCCGTAGCGCGTGGGGTGTCGGACGACGTCGTGGTTGGAGAGCACCCAGGTCGGCTCGGCGCCCACCGGCGTCACCGCGGCCAGCGTCTCGTGGATCACGTCGGCGAACGCCGCGGCCGACCAGGGCGTCGAGCAGCCACGCGAAGTTGAACGCCTGCTGCATCTCGTCGGGCCGCACCCAGCGGGCCAGCTTCTCGAGGGGTCTCGACCCAGGCCTCGGCGCACGAGCACGCGGTCGTCGTCGTACTCCGCGAGCACCTGGTGCCAGTCGCGGTAGATGTCGTGCACGCCGTCCTGCGCCCAGTATCGGCGCGTCGGCGGGTCGGAGCTGATCTCGGGTTCAGGGCCGCCCGGCCGCCGCGCAGGTCTCCGCCCTCGGCGTGTGGCCGTGCTGGTCGGGGAGGCCGGCGACCTTGATCATGCCGTGGGCGACGTCGACCCGGAAGCCGTCGACGCCGCGGTCGAGCCAGAACCGCAGGATGCCTCGGAACTGCTCGCGCACCCACGGGTTCTGCCAGTTCAGGTCGGGCTGCGACGTGTCGAACAGGTGCAGGTACCACTGGCCGGCGTGCCGTCGGGCGATGCGGGTCCAGGCCGGCCCGCCGAAGACGGACTCCCAGTTGTTGGGCGGTAGCTCGCCGTCCGCGGCCCTTGCCGTCGCGGAACAGGTAGACGCTCCGCTCCGCGCTGCCGGGCGCGGCCGCGAGCGCCGGCGGGAACCACGCGTGGTCGCGCGAGGTGTGGTTGGGCACGATGTCGACGATCACGCGCAGCCCGAGGGCGTGGGCTGCGGCGAGCAGGTCGTCGAAGTCGGCGAGCGTGCCGAAGAGTCGGGTCGACGTCGCAGTAGTCGGACACGTCGTAGCCGGCGTCGCGCTGCGGGGAGGTCTGGAACGGGCGAGAGCCAGACGGCGTCGACGCCGAGGCTCGCGGAGGTAGGGGAGGCGGCGGGTGATGCCGGCAGGTCGCCGAGGCCGTCGCCGTCCGAGTCGGCGAACGAGCGCGGGTACACCTGGTAGATGACGGCGTCGCGCCACCACTGCCGCCCGGACGGCGCACCTGGTCGGGTGCTCATGCGAAGGCGGTCGGGTCGACGGCGATCCAGAGGTGCTCGGCGGTACCCACGACGCGACCGTCGCTGTCGTAGAGCGTTGCCGCGGTCCAGGCCTTGCGGCCGTCGCGACCGCGGCCCATCCCGACCACCA
>CAVXHO010000015.1:0-71548 GCA_963761515.1 uncultured Actinomycetota bacterium | reverse complement strand
GGTGTCGGCCAGGGCTCCGGTGTCCCGCGCGATCGCGTCGAGGCTGAAGCCCGCGGCCGGTGACTCGCCGTACCCCGGCCGGTCGAAGCAGACCGTCCGGATCCCCAGCTCGACAGCGAGGTCGTCGGCGAAGGCGGCCTCGAGCCGCGAGGACGGGGTGCCGTGGAAGTAGACCAGCGGACTCCCGTGCTGGTCACCTGCCTGCCGGACGGCCAGGGTCCGTCCGCCCACGTCGACCCGGCTCTCCGCCACCCACGTCTCCGTCATGCGCGGAGTCTAGGGCCGGCGTCCGGTCTCAGCGGAGGAGGAAGACGGCCAGGGCGACGAGGCCGACCACCACGATGACGACGCGCAGGGCGAGGGGTGCGAGGCGGCGACCGACCGTTGCTCCGAGCTGGCCGCCGATCACCGAACCCACGGCGATCAGGGCCACCACCGTCCAGTCGACGTGGGCGACCAGGATGAAGATCACGCCGGCGATGCCGTTGACGAGCCCGGCCAGCACGTTCTTGAGCCCGTTCAACCGCTGCAGGGCGTCGTCGATACCGATCCCGAGGACGCCCATCAGGATCACCCCCTGGGCGGCGCCGAAGTACCCGCCGTACACCCCCGTCAGCGCGACCGCGGGCCAGACCCACCACGGCCCATGGGGTCCGCGCACGCCGTCGTGGTGTGCGTCGACCCAGGCGGAGATCCGCGGCTGGAAGACGACCAGCAGCAGCCCGACCACGATCAGCGCAGGGACGATCGCGGCGAACGCCGAGGAGGGAAGGGAGAGCAGCAGGACGGCACCGATCGCCCCGCCGAGCAGCGAGCCCGCGCCCAGCCGGATCATGCGGCTCCGCTGGCCGCTGAGCTCACGCCGGTAGCCGTAGACACCGGAGGCGACCCCCGGCACCAGCCCGATCGTGTTGGACACGTTGGCGGTCACCGGCGGTATCCCGAACGCGAGCAGGGTCGGGAACGTGATCAGTGTGCCCGACCCCACCACCGTGTTGATGGTCCCGGCGGCGAGGCCCGCGAGCAGCACCGCCACCATCTGGAGCGGGGTCACTGGGCGGGCGCGTCTCCCGTCGTGCCGCCGTCAGCGGCGTGGGCACCGGGCTCGGCCGGAGGTACGTCGGCGGGCGGTACGTCGGCGGGCAGGTCCATCTCGTGGTTGCGGCCGGGGTTGGCCGACCGCTCGGCCTCGGCGATCGCGTCCTCGACGGCCTTGTTCGCCTTGGAGAGCTCACGGTCGAGCGCCCCCGAGCCGGCCAGCACCGCCGGGTCGCTCGAGCCCATGTCGACCCGCTTGAGAGGCCCGGAGACCTTCTGGGGGATGCCCGCGATCTCGTGGACCGACGAGCCGAGGCCCTCCAGGGCCTTGGTGATCTCGGACGGGATCACCCACACCTTGTTGGCGTCACCGGCAGCGATCTTCGGCATCATCTGGAGGTACTGGTAGGCCAGCAGCGACTGGTCGGGCTGGCCGTCGTGGATGGCCTGGAACACGGTCTGGATCGCCTGGCCCTCGCCCTGGGCGCGCAGGATCGCCGCCTCACGGTCGGCCTGGGCGCGCAGGATCAGCGACTCCCGATCGCCCTCGGCGTTGAGGATCGCCGACTGCTTGTTGCCCTCGGCGGAGAGGATCGACGCCTGGCGCTGGCCCTCGGCGGTGAGGATGACGGCCCGCTTCTCACGGTCGGCCCGCATCTGCTTCTCCATCGAGTCCTTGATCGACGGCGGCGGGTCGATGCCCTTGAGCTCGACCCGGTTGACGCGGATGCCCCACTTGCCGGTGGCCTCGTCGAGCACGCCGCGCAGGCCCGAGTTGATCGAGTCGCGGCTGGTCAGCGTCTCCTCGAGGTCCATGCCGCCGACGATGTTGCGCAGGGTCGTCATCGTGAGCTGCTCGATGGCCTGGATGTAGTTGGCGATCTCGTACGTCGCCGCGATGGGGTCGGTCACCTGGAAGTAGATGACGGTGTCGATCGAGACCACGAGGTTGTCCTCGGTGATCACCGGCTGGGGCGGGAAGCTGACGACCTGCTCACGCAGGTCGATGACGTAGCGCACCTTGTCGATGAACGGGACGACGATGTTCAGGCCGGCGGGGAGGGTCTCCTTGTACTTGCCGAACCGCTCGAGGATGCCGGCCCGCGCCTGCGGGATGATCCGCACCGTCCGGGCGAGCATCACGATCACGAACAGGAAGATCGCGGTCAGTAGGGCGTAGAGGACCGGCATCTGGGACTCCTTCTTCTGGGTGGTGCGGGTCAGGGCATCAGCTCGCCCACCGGATGGACGTACGCCGTGGCGCCGCGGATCGCGAACACCTCGACGGTCGCTCCCGGTGGGATGGTGAGGCCCTCGTCGTAGGGGCAGGCGGACCAGATCTCTCCACCGACCTTGACCCGGCCGGGGTTCAGGGCCGAGAGCTCCTCGGTCACCACACCCTGCTTGCCGACGAGCCGGTCGTGCCCGCTGACCAGGGTCGGACCGTCGTGCAGGCGGGCCACGAGGCTCGGCCGGACCAGCATGAGCATCGCCCCGGAGGCTCCAGCCGCCAGGAGCACCTGCAGGATGAAGGGAGCACCAGCCAGTGCGACCAGGCCGCCCACGAGCGCGCCGACCGCGACCATCAGCAGGATCAGGTCGAGGCTCACCATCTCGGCCACGCCGAGAACGACCGCCAACAACAGCCAGGCGGCCCAGATGTGATCCCCTAGCCAATCCACGCTGTCAGCCTATCCGTAGAGGGGTCACGGAGAGGGACGTCGACGCGCCCGACGACGCGCGGCCCAGCGACCGGCCTCGTGGCTCAGCACGAGCGGCATGTCGAAGGTCTCCTCGAGGTGCTCCTCGGTGATCACCTCGGTGATCGGCCCGGCGGCCACGACCCGGCCGCCACGCAGGAGCAGACCGTGCGTGAACCCGGGCGGGATCTCCTCCACGTGGTGCGACACGAGCACCGTTGCCGGCGACGTCGGGTCGAGGGCGAGCGTCGCGAGGGTGGAGACGAGGTCCTCGCGACCGCCCAGGTCGAGCCCGGCGGCCGGCTCGTCGAGCAGCAGCAGCTCGGGGTCGGCCATCAACGCCCGCGCGATCTGCACGCGCTTGCGCTCCCCTTCACTGAGGGTGCCGAAGGTGCGGTCGAGCAGGTGGTCGGCACCGACCTGACCGAGCAGCTCGCGGGCGCGGTCGTGGTCGAGGTCGTCGTACGCCTCGCGCCAGCGCCCCACCACGGCGTACGACGCCGAGACGACGACGTCGCGCACCCGCTCGTCGCGCGGGATCCGCTCGGCCAGACTCGCGCTGGTGAGCCCGATCCGGGGCCGGAGCTCGAAGACGTCGACCGTGCCGAGCACCTCGTCGAGGATGCCGGCCACGCCGTCGGTGGGATGGATCTGCGCCGCCGCGACCTGCAGCAGGGTCGTCTTGCCGGCTCCGTTGGGCCCGAGCACCACCCACCGGTCACCTTCGGCGACTCGCCACGAGATCTGGTCGATCAGTGTCGCCTGGCCCCGTCGGACGGTCACCCCGGCGAACTCGAGCACCGCGACCATGCGCCAACCCTAGCGAGGCCGAGGGCTCCGGCGGGCGCGTATGGTGACCGCCCGTGCATCCCGTGCTCCCGGTCTCTGCGCGCCTCGCCTGGTGGGGCACCGCGTGGCTGCGCGGGTACGTCGTCGCCGACCTGGTGGTCGATGCGGTCCTCGCCGAGGACGCCACCCACGTGGTCGCGGGGCTGCCCGGGGTCGAGGGGTCGGTCTCGCTGACCAGGGCGCTCGCGGAGCTCCGCGCCACCGGCGCCGTCGGCGTCGGGATCGCGCTGCCGGTCGCCGGCGACCCGGTGGGTCTGGGCGGCCCGGCCGAGTTCAACGCAGCCGCGCTCGAGGCCGGCGAGGCCGTGCTCTGTGGCGGGATCGGGCTGGTGCCGCGTCAGGTCGGCGCGGCTGTGGAGTGGACGGCGTACGACGCGGGGCTGCGGCCGCTCAGCGACGTCGGCGAGGCCGACCGCGCTCTCCGGCTCGCCCTGCAGCAGGCGGTCACGGTGCTGGCCGACCTCGACGTCGCGCACTGGCGACCCGAGGCCGCGGACGCGCTGATGAACCTGCACCATCGGCCCGGCTTGGCGCCGCCACCCGGGACGCCCGGGCGCTGCGGCGACCTGGCCGCGCGCTCGCTCCAGGCACTGGCGATCGTGGACCTCGCGCTCGAGGACGACGGCGGCGCACTGAGCGTCTCCCAGGCCACCCTGCGACGCGAGTCGCTCCAGCCGTTGGCCGCGGCGGCCCGACGCGGCCTGGTCGCGGCATGCTCACCCGAGGTCTGGCCCGAGTGAGGATGCTCCGCCACGGCGCAGCCGGGGCGGAGCATCCGAGCGAGCGGCGCAGCGAGCTTGCTCGCCAGCCGACCAGCTCAGGCAGGCGCCACGGCGCAGCCGGGGCGGCGCATCCGAGCGAGCGGCGCAGCGAGCTTGCTTGCCAGCCGACCAGCTCAGGCAGGCGCCACGGCGCAGCCGGGGCGGAGCATCCGAGCGAGCGGCGCAGCGAGCTCGCTCGCCAGCTGTGTGTGCTCAGGCGGTCTGCCAGACCGCCAGCTCGTTGCCGAAGGGGTCGGTGAAGTGGAAGCGACGCCCGCCCGGGAACTCGAACGGCTCCTCGGTGATCTCGCCGCCGGCAGCCCGGACCGTGTCGAGCGTGCTGTCGAGGTCGTCGCTGTAGAGGATCACGAGCGGCAGCCCCGAACCGGACGGGCGGACGGGATTCAGTCCGCCCATCTCGCCCTCACCGCCGGGGCGGTGGATCCCGGTGTAGTCGGGGCCGTAGTCGGTGAACGACCAGCCGAACGCGTCGGCGTAGAACGTCTTGGCAGCGGCGAGGTCGGGCGCCGCCAGCTCGATGTAGTCGAAGGTGTGGTGTCGCTGACTCATGCGCGACACGGTACGGACCGCCACCGACACCGGGTCGCCCGCGCAGATAGCCTCGGTCCGACATGAGAAGCACCCCATGAGCGATCGCAAGCCGGAGACCCTGCTCCTCACCGTCTCCGGGAAGGACCGTCCCGGCGTCACCTCCGCCATCTTCGCGACCCTGACCCGCGCCGGCGTCGAGGTCCTCGACATCGAGCAGATCGTGCTGCGACGCCGGCTGATCCTCGGCATCCTGGTCACCGCGCCCCGCGACTGGCGGCGTCTGAGCGAGTCCGTCCAGGCGACCGCGAGCGACCTCGGCATGAGCGTCGACATCGACCACGGCACCGGCGACAACAAGGGGCGGCGCGAAGGTCGGTCCCACGTGACCGTGATCGGTGCCCCCCTGCGTGCGGCCGCCATGGCCGCCATCGCCGGCCGGATCGCCGACAGCGGCGCGAACATCGACCGGATCGAGCGGATGGCGCGCTATCCGGTCACCGCCATCGACCTGCACGTGTCGGGTGCCCACCCCGAGCGGCTGCGCGCGCTGCTCGCGGTCGAGGCCGCGGCCCAGGGCGTGGACGTCGCCGTACAGCCGGCGAGCCTGCTCCGCCGGGCGATGCGGCTGATCGTGATGGACGTCGACTCGACCCTGATCCAGGGCGAGGTGATCGAGCTGCTCGCCGCCCACAGCGAGCACCAGGACGAGGTCGCGCGCGTCACCGAGCGCGCGATGCGCGGCGAGCTGGACTTCGAGGCGTCGCTGCGGGAGCGCGTCGCCCTGCTGGCCGGCATCCCGAGCACCGCCCTCGACGAGGTGTACGACGAGCTGGTGCTGGCCCCGGGGGCCCGGACGCTGGTGCGCACCCTGCGCCGGCTCGGCTACCGCTTCGCGCTCGTCTCGGGCGGCTTCAGCCAGATCACCGACCGGCTCGCGGACGACCTCGGCATCCACTACGCGCGCGCCAACGAGCTCGAGATCGTCGACGGCACGATCACCGGCCGGATCGTCGGCGACGTGGTCGACCGTGCGGGCAAGGCGGCCGCGGCGCGCTACTTCGCCGAGCAGGTCGGCGTACCCCTGGAGTCGGTGGTCGCGATCGGCGACGGCGCCAACGACCTCGACATGCTCGAGGTCGCCGGTCTCGGCATCGCCTACAACGCGAAGGCACTCGTGCAGGAGGCCGCCGACACCACGGTGAACGTCCCCTATCTCGACGCGATCATGTACCTGCTCGGGATCAGCCGCGAGGAGATCGAGGCCCTCGACGCCGAGCACGGCGTGGTCACCCCCGCGCCACCGGTCTGACCGGCCGACGTCGCCCGACGCTCAGGAGCAGCCGACGTGGAACCCGACCAACCGGGCCGAGGCGAGGTCGAGCTCGACCCACGGCCCGGTCACGGCGAAGCGGGCGAGCGCTCCGGCCGGGAACCCGGTCGCCATCTGGCGCCCGGCCTCCTCGTCGCCGGTTCCGTCGTCGAGCAGCTGGGCCAGGTAGGCCATCGTCGGGTTGTGCCCGACGACGACCAGCGCCGTCACGGCGTCGTCGGTCTCGCGGACCAGGTCGAGCGCGGTCTCCGGCCCCGCGGCGTACAGCCCCTCGGAGGAGGTCGCCTCGACCTCGAAGGACCCGCCCTCGCACAGAGCCAGCCACGTCGACGCCGTACGCCGGGCCGACGACACCAGGGCCGCTTCGGGCACGAACCCGCTCTCGGCCAGCCACCGCCCGGCCGCCACGGCGTCGTCCCAGCCGCGTTGCGCGAGCTCGCGGTCATGGTCGGTCTCACCCCCCGGCTCGGCCTTGGCGTGCCGCATCACCACGAGATCCCTGGACTGCGCACTCACAGGGGCACTCTGGCACCGGCTAGCCTTCCCTGTCATGCCTGAGCACGCCGCTGCGGACGCCCTGTCGCCGGGTGCCGAGGCGCCCACCCCGATCCCCGGTGGACCGCTGATGATCATCGGCGGCGCCGAGGACAAGCTCCGCAGACGCACCATCCTCAAGGACTTCGTCGCGGCGAGCGGCGGAGCCGACGCGCGCCTGGTGGTCATCCCGACCGCGTCGAGCCTCGGCGACGAGGTCGTCGAGGTGTACGACGCGCTGTTCCGGCGGCTCGGCGCCGGCGAGGTCGCGGCAGCCAGGCCCGACAGCCGCGACGCCGCGCACGACCCCGACCTGGTCGCCCTCGTCGACGGCGCCACGGGAGTCTTCATGACCGGCGGCAACCAGCTCAAGCTGTCCGCGATCATCTGCGGTACGCCGCTCGGCGACGCGGTGGTCCGCGCGCACGAGCGCGGGGCGGTCGTGGGCGGCACGTCGGCCGGCGCCAGCATCCAGTCGTCCCACATGGTCGCGTTCGGCGCCGGCGGGGCCACCCCCAAGCAGCGGATGACCCAGGTCGCCGCCGGGCTGGGGCTGCTGCGCACCACGGTGATCGACCAGCACTTCGACCAACGCAACCGCTACGGCCGGTTGTTGATGATCGTGTCGCAGTCGCCGCAGCTGCTCGGCATCGGCGTCGACGAGGACACCTGCGCCACCGTGACCGTCGAGGACGGCCACGAGGTGCTCCGCGTGAGCGGTCGCGGCGCGGTCACCATCCTCGACCCGCAACGCCTGGTCACCAACGCCTACGAGGCCAAGCGGTCCTCTCCCCTGCTGGCCAGCGGCATCATCCTCCACGTCCTGCCGGCCGGCGCGGCGTACGACCTGACGACGCGCGAGCTCCGTCGGCAGCCCGCCCGGGTCTCGGAGGAGGACGCCGCCGAGCTCGCCGAGGCCCAGGCCGACCTCCAGCAGATGGCCCGCGACATCGCGGCCGGCGACCGCTCCCCCGCCACTCTGCGGCGACGTCTGGCCCGCAAGCGCACACCCCGCAAGACTGTCCCCACCGACCCCCCCGCCGAACCACAGCCAGCCGGCGAGATCGCCGAGCAGGACGGAGCATCGCGGTGACCGAGCGCCCCACCCCGGACCTGACGATCCTGGAGACCCGCGTCTATCGCGGCCCCAACATCTGGTCCTATGACAAGGCGATCCACCTGGTGGTCGACCTGGGTGCACTCGAGCAGTTCCCCACCGACAAGCTCCCCGGCTTCACCGAGCACCTGCTCGAGGCGCTGCCCGGCCTGTCCCACCACTCCTGCTCGCGCGGTCGCAAGGGCGGCTTCGTGGAGCGCTTGCACGAGGGCACCTGGCTCGGCCACGTCACCGAGCACGTCGCCCTCGCTCTGCAGCAGGTGGTCGGCCACGACATCCGCCGCGGCAAGACCCGCGGCGTGAAGGGCGAGCCCGGCCACTACAACGTCATCTACGGCTACATCGACGAGAACGTCGGACTCGCGGCCGGGCGGCTCGCCGCGCGCCTGGTCAACCACCTGGTGCAGGCCGACCCGGAGTTCGACTGGGAGGACGAGCTCGAGTCCTTCATCCTCCGCGCCGAACGTACGGCGTTCGGTCCCTCGACGCAGGCCATCCTCGACGAGGCGGTCAGCCGGGACATCCCGTGGATCCGGCTCAACCAGCACTCCCTCGTCCAGCTGGGACAGGGCGTCCACGCCAAGCGGATCCGCGCCACGATGACCTCCGCGACCAGCTCGATCGCCGTCGACATCGCCTCCGACAAGGACCTCACCACCAAGCTCCTCGGCGCGGCCGGCCTGCCGGTGCCCAAGCAGGAGTCCGTACGGTCCGCCGACCAGGCCGTGGCCGCCGCCCGCCGGATCGGCTTCCCCGTGGTCGTGAAGCCCCTCGACGGCAACCACGGCCGGGGCGTCTGCCTCGACCTGCAGAGCGACGACGACGTCCGCGAGGCGTTCCCGATCGCCGAGGAGCAGTCGCGCCGCGGCGTCTGCGTGGTCGAGTCGTTCGTCACGGGCAAGGACTACCGCTGCCTGATCATCGACGGCCGGATGGCCGCCATCGCAGAGCGCGTGCCGGCCTCCGTCACCGGCGACGGGAAGGCGACGGTCGGCGAGCTGGTCGACCTGACCAACGCCGACCCGCGCCGCGGCGTGGGCCACGAGAAGGTGCTCACCCGGATCAAGATCGACGACGGCGCCCTGGAGGTCCTCACCGGCCAGGGCCACACCCTCGACTCCGTGCCGGCCGAGGGCGAGACGGTGAAGCTCGCGCTCACCGGCAACATGTCCACCGGCGGCATCTCGATCGACCGCACCTTCGAGGCCCACCCCGAGAACGTCGAGATCGCCGAGGAGGCGGCCCGGATGATCGGGCTCGACATCGCCGGCATCGACTTCATCTGCCCCGACATCACCGAGCCGGTCCGCGACACCGGCGGCGCCATCTGCGAGGTCAACGCCGCACCCGGCTTCCGGATGCACACCCACCCGACCATCGGGGAGCCGCAGTTCATCTCCAAGCCGGTCGTCGACATGCTCTTCCCGCCCGGCGCCCCGTCCCGGATCCCGATCGTCGCGGTCACCGGCACCAACGGGAAGACCACGACCTCGCGGATGATCAGCCACATCTTCAAGGGCATGGGCCGCAAGGTCGGGATGACCTCGACCGACGGCGTGGTGATCGACGAGCGACTGCTGATCCGGGCCGACGCGTCCGGCCCCCGCAGCGCGCGGATGGTGCTGCAGAACCCGCGCGTCGACTTCGCGGTCTTCGAGGTCGCTCGGGGCGGCATCCTGCGCGAGGGCCTCGGCTACGAGCGCAACGACGTCGCCGTCGTCCTCAACGTGCAGCCCGACCACCTCGGCCTGCGCGGCATCGACACCGTGGAGCAGCTCGCAGATGTGAAGGCAGTGGTGGTCGAGGCCGTGCCGCGCGACGGCCACGCGGTCCTGAACGCCGACGACCCGCTGGTCCGCGAGATGCGCCGCCGGTGCTCCGGCCAGGTCGTGTGGTTCTCGATGGAGGAGCCCGGCTCGGAGGCGCGGGAGCTGATCGAGGCCCACTGCCGACGCGGCGGCAAGGCGCTGGTCCTCAACCCGTCCGACCGCGGCGAGATGATCGTGGTCAAGCACGGTCGCCGCGAGATGCAGCTCGCCTGGACCCACCTGCTGCCCGCCACCTTCAAGGGCCGGGCGCGGATGAACGTGCAGAACTCCCTGGCCGCGGCCGCAGCCGCGTTCGCGGCGGGAGCACCGCTGCACGACATCCGACAGGGGCTGCGCACCTTCTCCACGAACTACTACCTCTCCCCCGGCCGCCTCAACGAGGTCGACGTCAACGGCGTCAACGTGATCGTCGACTACTGCCACAACGCACCCGGTATGCGGATGCTGGGTGACTTCGTGGACCGCGTGGGCGAGACCCTGACCTCGACCTCCGAGCTCGGCAAGCCCTCACGGATCGGTGTGATCGCGACCGCCGGCGACCGCCGCGACCAGGACATGCGGGAGCTGGGCGAGGTCGCGGCCCGCCACTTCGACGTGCTGATCGTCCGCGAGGACGACAACCTCCGGCGTCGCGCGGCCGGAGCCACGGCCAAGCTCGTCGCCGAGGGGGTGCGCACGGCCATGGCCGAGGGTGCGCGCTGCAAGCAGGTGGAGATCATCCTGGACGAGATCAAGGCGGTGCGGCACGCCATGGCACGCTCCAACCCCGGCGATCTCGTGGTGTTCTGCGTCGACAAGCACGCCGCGGTGATGAGCGAGCTGGAGAACTGGTCGACCTACGCCCAGGCCGGCTCCGGCGAGAACCCCGCCGCCCCGTCCGCCGACCCCGACTACACGCCGGTCCCGGAGCCAGCCGGACAGTCCTAGCCGAGCCCGCCGCGGATCGCCGCCTCGAGACGGGCCAGGGCATCGGGGAACGCGTCGGGCTCCACGCCCGCGAAGCCCAGTGCCAGACCGGGTCGCGCCGGCTGTTCGCGGTGGTAGGCGGACAGCGCCTCGACGTGTACGCCGCGCACCGCGGCGCGAGCGACCACCGCGAGGTCGTCGGTGCCCGGGTCGAGGAACCGGGTGCTCACGTGGAGCCCCGCCACCGACGGCACTACCTCGACCAGGTCGTCGAGGAGGGCGAGACCCTCGAGCAGCAGGTCCCGGCGTGGACGATAGACCTTGGCCACCCGTCGTACGTGGGCGGCGTGATGGCCCTCCGCGAGGAACTCGGCCAGCGCACCCTGCGTGGTCAGGTCGCCCTCCCAGGTCGTGACCCGCTTCGCCTCGCGCAGCGCGTGCTGCAGCGACCGCGGCGGCACGAGGAACCCGACGCGCAGCGCCGGCAGCAGCGACTTGGAGAACGTGCCGACGTAGATCACGCGGCCGTCGCGGTCGAGGCTCTGCAGCGGCTCCACCGGCTGGTCGGACCAGCGGTACTCGCTGTCGTAGTCGTCCTCGACGACCACGGCATCGTGCTCGGCCGCCCATCGGAGCAGGGCCGCCCGGCGGGCCATCGACATCGCGACGCCGGTCGGGAACTGGTGGGACGGCGTGACGTAGACCAGGCGCGCGGCGTCCGGGAGCGCGTCGACCACCAGGCCCTCGGCGTCCACCGGTACGCCGCGCAGGTCGGCCCGATGGCTCTCGAAGAGCCGGTGCATGGCGGTGTAGCCGGGGTCCTCGACGGCCACGACGGTCTCCGGCGCGACCAGCACCCGGCAGACCAGGTCGACGGCCTGCTGGGCTCCCACGGTGACGACCACGTCGTCGCCGGTGGCGACCACCGAACGTGAGAGCCCCAGGAAGCGAGCGATCTCGGCCTGGAGTCGCCAGGAGCCGCGGCCGCCGTACGTCGCCTCCGCGAGCCTGGTGCGGCGCAGCTGGTCGGCCACCAGCCGTCGCCACACCTCGAGCGGGAAGAGGTCCGGGTCCGGCAGCCCGATCCCGAGGTCGTGGAGGCGGCGCCCCCGCGGAGGCGGAGGCTGGTCCTCGTGCTCCCACAGGGGCAGCGGCCGTACGGCGCCGGGCCGGGCATTGCGGGTCTGGTCGGGAGCCAGCGCGACGCTGGTGACGTAGGTGCCCGAGCCGGGGCGGCTCTCGAGGAAGCCCTCCGCCACCAGCCGGTCGTAGGCGACGGTCACAGTGCCGCGGGCCACCCCGAGCTGCCGGGCCAGGTCGCGGCTGGCCGGGACCCGGTCCCCGGCTGCGAGCCGGCCGTCGAGGATCGTCTCGCGGACCGTCAGGTAGATCCGGGCGGTCCGGTCGCCGGGGCCGTCGAGCGAGACGTGGAGGTCCACCCGGGCAGCGTAGGCGGCGTCCTGAGGAGCCCGTGGACGAGGAGTCAGCGCTCCAGCACCGGCTCCCACGCGCGGGTGGCCACGGCGATCGCGTTCCACGCGTTGATCGCCACGATCAGTGCCAGCAGCGCTCCGACCTCGTCGGGCGACCAGTGCGCTGCGACCGCGTCGTACTCCTCCTGCGGGATGTGGGTGTCGGCGACGCGGGTGACGATCTCGGTGAAGCGCAGCGCGGCCCGCTCGCGCTCGGTGAAGAAGGGCGACTCGTTCCAGATGGCCACGGCGTTGACCCGCTGGGCGGGCTCGCCGGCCGTGGCGGCGTCGGCGCTGTGGGTGTCGACGCAGTAGGCGCAGCCGTTGATCTGCGACGCGCGGAGGCGGATCAGGTCGCGCAGGCCCCGTGGGAAGTCGACGCGGTCGAGCTCCTGGGTGGCGGCGCCGTCGAGGCGGCTCATCGCGCGGCTGAACGCCGGGACGGCGGCGTCGACGTCGAGGCGGGTGGGGATGCGGTGCAAGGTCTCTGAGGTCACGGTCTCGGTGGTCATGCCTTCACCGTAGGCGGGAACCGGACCAGACGGATGGGCCAATCGGAAGGGATCTGACTGGTCCACTGACTGCCGCGAGCCCGCGTCCGAGGACGCGGGCTCGCAACGGTCGTGTGCTGCGCGTCAGTTGACTTCGTCGTGACGGTTCAAGGGCTCGATCAGCCCCACCAGGCCGTGTTCGTAGGTGTCGGGGCCGAAGACCCCCGGAGTGCTACTGATACCTGCAGCGAAGATCAGGCTTCGGGGAGTGCCCATCACACCGTTGCCGAACTCGATGCCCCACAGGCCCGGGTTGACGAACGGCTTACCGTCGGCGTCCTTCAGCGTGCCGCGGAAGCGCCCGTTCCCCAGACCGAAGGCGTTGATCATCCCGTTGTCCACGTTCCCGACGATCAAGGCGCGTCCGAACCCGTTCCAGCCCTTGGGCGAGATCGCCATGCCCCAGGGTCCGACCAGCGGATCGCCGGTGACCAGTCGCTTCAGGAAATGGCCCTGTCGGGTGAAGACGCTGATCGCGCCGCCGCCCTGTGCGGGGCCGTTGAAGTAGGCGACGTACACCTTGCCCCTCAGGAACATCACGTTGTAGGCGACCATCCCGCTGGCTGCGATGTCCGGGTCCACGAACCGGCCCGGCTTGGTCACGTCGGCGAAGTGCGTGTCAAAGACGTGGACGCCGGAGTCGCCGCTGAACCCATTGACGACCAACAGGTGCGCCCGCACTCCGTTGTGCCGTGGAACAAGTGCCAGACCGGTCGAGAAGGCCGGGTCTATGCGGGCATCCGTGGACGTCGTGGTGGTGGGTGGCGCCGCAGGTGGCGGGTTGGGGCTCCAGCCCGTGATCCTGCCCTCGGGAGCCGTGCCCGCGTCGTCCACGAAGATCTCGTTGAACAGGAAGCGAGCCGGGGTGTCGGTGCCTGCCTGGTTGATCACGAAGTCCGAGGTCGGGTTGAAGACGATCCCCGTCGGCGAGGACGCCGTGACCTCGAGCGGGACCTTGGCGATCGGCGTCACACCGTTGGCGCCGGAGTAGAGCGTGATCTTGGTGAGCTGGTCCTCCGGCAGGCCACTGCCGGACGCCGGGTTGAACTGGTTGTCGACCCAGACCGGGGTCGGCGTCTTCTTCGGTCCCATGGCGATGCCCCACGGGTTCTTGACCGCGGGATCGAGGATCGTCGCCATCCCGGGTATGTCGGAGACCAGGTTGACCTGGCGGAACAGGCCGCTGTCGCTGCCGGACTTCGCGGTCGATGCCGCGTTCGCGCCCGTCGACGTCGTCGCCGCCATCGCTGCCACGAGCCCGAGCGCCAGAGTCAGAGCCGCGCCACCGCGGAGGTGGAGACCGCGACCCTTGGTACGTGCGTGTGAAGTGCTAAGCCGTGCACCGAGAACTGCTCCGGCCCTGAGTTGTCTCATGAGAAGACCCCAATCGGCCTGTCGCCGTCGACAGGCCACGTAGAGACGTAGTGCTGTCGCCTTGGACACTTCTCGCCAGGAGTGCGCCCGTCAAGGGAAGGCCTGGAAACCAACCCATTCTAGGGGGTTGCCTGTTCCGCTCCTCACCGGATAAGCACCACCCGGGCATCGGTCGGTGGCCGATGCCGGAAGGCCTGCCGCGGCACCCTGGGCCCGAGCTCGACCCGCCCCGGGTGCCGCCGGAGGAGGCCACGAGCGGCGTGCTCGGCGACGACGAGGTCGGCCGAACGGAGCTGCCGGGTCGCCACCAGCCGACGGACGAGCGCGTTCACCCCGGCGTACGGCGGGTTCGCGACGACGCGGAACGGGTGACCGGGCCAGGAGAAGGCGTCCAGGTCGACCTCGACGACCGCGACCCGCGTTCCCGCGAAGCGTCTGCGCAGCTCCGCGGCTCGAGCCGGGTGCAGCTCGACCGCCAGCACCCGGGCTCCGGTCCGTTCCAATGACGCGGTCAGCGCCCCGTCGCCGGCACCGAGGTCCACGACGACGTCACGCGCGCTCACGGGCGTCGACGCCACCAGCCGGTCGGCCCAGTCAGCCCGGAGTGGGTGCCATCCCCAGCGCCGCGGCGGGGCCGCGGCCACGGCGCACCATGACCATGAACGTCACCATGGTCGCGACCCTAGGCAGCGTCGGCCTCCTGGGGCGACAGGTTTTCCGGCACAGCATCCACCGCGGTCACGCGAGCACCCACGAGCAGGACAAGCAGGGCGCCGACCAGCGAGACCGCCGCGGTGACCAGGGCGGCGCGGTTCCAGCCGGCGGTGAGTGTCGCGGCCGTGACGACGCCCGAGGGGGCGGCGACGACCGACACGATGGTCACGCCCAGCGCGGACCCGAGGTAGCGCGCGGTGTTGTTGGCACCGCTGCCGAGGGCCCCCTGCCCGGCTGGGACGCTGGCCACGCTCTCGCGACCGAGCGCCGCGTTGAGGACACCGCTGCCGACGCCGGCCACGAGCAGCCCGGGCACGAACCTGCCCGCACCGTCACCGGGCACGATGTTCCACAGCAGCACCTGGCCGACCGCGATCACCAGGAGGGCGGCCGACATCCGGGCCCGTCCGCTCCACGCCACGGGGAGGCGTCGGGCGGCCAGAGCGGTCACCACGCTCGGCCCGCTCCAGGAGAGCATCAGCCATGACGCCGTCCACGACGAGAGTCCGAGGGCGACACCGACGAAGCCGGACAGGTAGGACAGCAGCGCGATGATCCCGCCGCCGGTGGCCGCCGCAGCGAGCGTGACGGCGGCGAACGCCGGCCGGCGGAAGAGTGCGAGATCGAGCATCGCGTGGTCCGAGCGGTGCTCGACCACCACGAAGGCGACCAGGAGCACGATCCCGGCGGCGAGCAGGCCGATCACGAGGGGCCGGCCCCAGCCCTCGCGTCCCTCCGTCAGCCCGGCCAGACCGGACCCCATGCCCAGGGCCAGCAGCACCACACCCGGTACGTCGAGCCGGGCGCGGTGACCGACCCGCGACTCGTTGCAGCCGCGCGCGGTCAGCGCCAGCACGACCCCCGCCGCCACCAGCACGACGTACACGTCGCGCCAGGAGCCCACCTTCGCCAGCCCCGCGGAGAGCAGCGGGCCGAGCGCGATCCCGGCCCCGACGCTCGCCCCCCAGACACCGGTCGCGTGGGCGCGCTCGTGCGGGTCGGGGAAGGCCACGGCGATCATGCCCAGGCCGGCAGCGAGCATCGCCGCCCCACCGATGCCCTGCACGACGCGGGCGATCACGAAGGTGACCACCTCGGGCGACACGGCCCCGAGCAATGAGCCGAGCGCGAGCACCAGGGCGCCGACGACGAAGGTCCGACGCCGTCCGAAGTCGTCGGCGACCCGGCCCGCGGTGAGCAGGAACGCACCCAGGCCGATGCTCATCGAGCTGAGGATCCAGGTACGCCCGGACGTGCCGGCGTCCAGGCCGGCGACGGTGAGGTTCACCGTCGCGAGCGGGGCGGTGAAGGCCACCAGCGTGACGAGGGTGCCGAGCGAGGCGGTGACGAGGGTACGACGGGCGGCGGTCACGAGCGCTCCAGTTGGTCTGATGATCGGACCAGAATGACGATAGCATGTAGTCTGTTGAACAGACCAGACTGGAGTGGAACGGAGATCTCATGCCCCTCGGCACCGACTACGCGCGGCAGGACTGCTCGCTCGCCCGCTCGCTCGAGGTGGTCGGCGAGCGCTGGACGCTGTTGATCCTGCGCGACTGCTTCTTCGGGGTACGCCGCTTCTCCGACTTCCAGGCCCATCTCGACATCTCCCGGGCCGTCCTCTCTGCCCGACTCGACGCGCTGGTGGCGGACGGTCTGCTCACCCGGACCGGGACCGGCCATCCCGAGTACGCGCTCACCGAGGAGGCGATGGGCCTCTGGCCGGCCCTGTACGCCCTCGGCCGGTGGGGTGACCGGCGTACGACGCCCGACGCGCCGCGTCGCCTGTACACCCACGTCGGCTGCGGCCCGCTCGGGGCCGACGGGCGCTGCGAGACCTGCGAGCGCGCGCCGACGGTGGCAGACATCGAGGTACGACCCGGGCCCGGCGCCGACCCGACCCTGCGCGACGACCCCGTCTCGGTCGCCCTGCGGCAGCCGCACCGGCTGCTGGAGCCGCTCGGCGTCCGCTGAGACCTCAGGCGGTCGCGGCCCGCACCTTCGCGCCGAGATCCTCCGGGCTGTCCGGCGTACCGCCGTGCTGCTCGATCCAGGCGTAGACCTCGTGGCGCTGGGCATGGCACATCAGCCCGACCACGTCGCCGGGGCGTGCCTGGGCCACGAGGCCGGCCAGGCACTCCACCTCGGTGTCGTACGACGCGACGTCGGTCACCCCGACCCGTTCCGCGCCGTCACGCAGCAGCCCCTCGAGCTCCTCCCGCGTCCGCCCGCGCAGGTAGTGCTCCTTGTGCCCGATGGCCACGACGTCGGCGCCCATCGCCCCGATCTCGCCGAGGCGCCCGAGCAGCTCGTCGGTCCGGTCGCCGACCGCGCCGAGACCGAGCAGCAGGCGGGCACCGGGAGGGCGGACGCCGGCCATGATCTCGAGCAGGGCCTCCAGTCCGGCCTCGTTGTGCGCGAGGTCGATCACGACGGTCGCCGCTCCCTCCTTCGTCGGCCCGCCCTCGGGGCCGGCGAGTGGCACCGTGAAGAGGTTCATCCGGCCCGGGTTGTGCTCGGCGTCGGGGCGGAAGGTGCGGAGCCCCTCGATCACCGTCTCGCGTGGGATCCCGGCCGCCAGCGCGGCCGACGCGGCGGCCAAGGTGTTCTCGACGTTGAAGCGCGACAGGCCCGCGAGGGTCATCGGCACCTCCACCAGCTCGACCAGCGGGTCCGGGTCGGCTCCCGGGCGCAGCACCGCGACCCAGCCGTCGATGACGGTGGTGGCGCGGCCGCGTTCGTCGAGGGTCTCCCGGATCGCCGGCGAGTTCGGGTCGCGGGAGAAGACCCACGGGCGGGCCCGGATCACGCTGCGCATCGCGAAGACACGGGGGTCATCGCCGTTGAGCACCGCCCAGCCTCGGCGCCGGGTGATCCGCGGGACCACGGCCTTGACCTCGGCGAGCTGGTCGAGGGTGTCGATGCCCTGCAGACCGAGGTGGTCGGCGCTCACGTTCGTCACCACCGACACGTCGTTGCGGGTGACGCCGATCCCCTTCAGCAGGATTCCGCCGCGCGCGGTCTCGGTGACGGCGAACTCCACACCGGGCAGACCGAGCACCGTGCCGGCGCCGCTCGGGCCCGAGTAGTCGCCGGCCTCGACGAGGGCGCCGTCGAGGTAGATCCCGTCGGTGTTGGACCAGCCGACGACCTTGCCACCGGTGCGGGCGATGTGCGCGATCATCCGGCTGGTCGTGGTCTTGCCGTTGGTGCCGGTGACCGCGACCACCGGGATCTCGGGCGTGATCGTGTGCGGAACCGCTCCTTCGGGCGAGGCGGCCACCTGCTCGGCGGCGTGTCCGACGGCTTCCTCGACGTCGGGCCCGGGCACTGCGTCGAGCACCGCTGCGACGGCGCGTCCCATCGCCTCGGCCCGTTCGCGGTGCCGCCACGGGTAGGCGACCACCACGACGTGCTGGTCCTGGGTGGGTCGGACGCGGACCGCCAGCCGGACGGCGCCCGACTCGTGCGCGATGGCCCGCACCAGCCGGGCGACCGCGCGCAGCGCGAACCGCTGACGGAAGCCGGTGTCGGGCTCCCCCGGGCGTGCCGCGGGCAGGCCGATCCGGCGCGCAAGACGTTCGGCGGTCGCCGTCGGCGCGGACGCCAGCGGGGAGATGTCGAGGGTCAGCTTGATGGCTGCGCGAGGGAAGTAGAGGTTGGGTCCCTCGAGGACCCTCAGCTCGATCAGCGACGTCACCGGGCGAACCCTAACGAAGCCGGTGTGTCAGGCCCCCATGGCGTGGAAGCCACCGTCGACGTGGACGATCTCGCCGGTCGTGGCGGGGAAGAAGTCCGACAGCAGCGCACACACGGCGCGGGCGGTCGGGTCCTGGTCCTTCGGCTCCCAGCCGAGCGGTGCGCGCTCGCTCCACAGCGACTCGAGGTCCTCGAACCCCGGGATCGCCTTGGCCGCCAGGCTCTTCAGCGGCCCGGCGCTGACCAGGTTGCAGCGGATGCCGTCGGGACCCAGGTCGCGGGCCAGGTAGCGCGAGGTGGACTCCAGCCCGGCCTTCGCCACACCCATCCAGTCGTACGCCGGCCAGGCGACGGTGGCGTCGAAGGTCATCCCGACGATCGAGCCGCCCTGGCCCATCAGCGGGTGGCAGGCCATCGCCAGGGCCTTGAGGGAGTACGCCGACACCTGCACCGCCTGCGCGACATCGGGCCACGGGCCCTGCAGGAACTTCCCGCCGAGCAGGGTCTCGGGGTTGCCGAACGCGATCGAGTGGACCACGCCGTCCAGCCCGTCGACGTGCTCTCGGACGGCATCGGCCAGCCCCTCGAGGTGCGACTCGTCGGTCACGTCCAGCTCCAGGACGGGCGGCTCGGTCGGCAGCCGCTTGGCGATCCGCCGGGTGATGCCCAGCGCCCGCCCGAAGTTGGAGATCAGGACCGTGGCCCCCTGCTCCTGGGCGACCTTCGCCACCGAGAAGCCGATCGAGGAGTCCATGGTCACGCCCGCGACCAGGATCCGCTTGCCGTCCAGGATGCCCATGTTCTCTCTTTCGTTGGTTGCGTGGTCTCTACGTCGCTCGACCGAGGGTGGTGGGGGTCAGTGGCCCATGCCGAGGCCGCCGTCAACCGGGATCACGGCGCCGGTCACGTACGCCGCACCGGGTGAGGCGAGCCAGACGACGGCCGAGGCGACCTCGTCGGGCGACGCGTACCGCTGCAGCGGCACCTGCGTCTTGATCGCGGCTCGCTGCTCCTCGGTGAGCACGGCGGTCATGTCGGTCTCGACGAAGCCCGGTGCCACGACGTTCGTGGTGATCGAGCGCGAGCCGAGCTCACGCGCCAGCGACCGGGCCATGCCGACCAGTCCCGCCTTCGACGCGGCGTAGTTGACCTGGCCGGCGGAGCCGAGCATGCCGACGACCGAGGAGATCAGGATGATCCGGCCGCGTCGCTGCCGCAGCATGCCCTTGGCGGCGCGCTTGGCCAGCCGGAAGGTGCCGGTCAGGTTGGTCTCGATGACCGACGACCAGTCCTCCTCCGACATCCGCAGGAGCAGCGTGTCGGCGGTGATGCCGGCGTTCGCGACCAGGATCTCGACCGGACCGTGCGCTGCCTCCGCGTCCACGAACGCCGTCTCCACGGCGGCGGGGTCGGTGACGTCGCACTGGAGGTCGAGCGCGCCGTCGGGACCACCGCCGGAGCGTGAGGTGACCGCGACCTGGTCGCCGAGGGCGAGGAACGCCTCGGCGATCGCGCGCCCGATGCCGCGGTTTCCGCCCGTCACCAGGACGGACCGGGGTGCTGTCTGCTCGTCGTCGGCCACGCAGGTGACGCTAGCGACTACCCGTGGGTAGCCGAAAGCCGGTGCTGCCCGTCATCGACGCCGGACGGCGTCCGTGAGGACGCCGGCGGCGAACGCGAGGTCGTAGCGCAGGGAGGAGATCGCGCCACGACGGCCCGTGCGTGGCGTGTGGTGCGCCGGGGTCGGCGGTCTCTCGGTGGTACGGCTGCGCATGCCTCAAGGAGCCGGCAGACCGCTCGGGTGATACCTCAGTCGTCCTCGAGCCGGAAACCGACCTTGAGCCCGACCTGGAAGTGCTCCACGTCGCCGTCCTTGACCTGCCCGCGGACCTGGGTCACCTCGAACCAGTCGACGTGGCGCAGCGTCGAGCTGGCCCGGCGTACGGCGTTGCGAATGGCCTCGTCGATCCCGTCGGGGGACGTGCCGACGAGCTCGGTGACACGGTAGGTGCGGTTGGACATGGGTACTCCGTCGGGGCTCGAGGGACACGGGGGGCGTGCTCCGATGCTAGCGACGCACTCCCGCGGCGAACCGACCCGCCGGTCGAGGCGTCACCCGGCGGCCAAGCAATCACCCGCCGGTCGAGGAGGGCGCTCCGCGCCCGTCACGAGACCCGGTGAGGGGACCGCAGTCGTCACCTCACGCGGTGTCCAGACGCCTAGGCGCGGATCAGGGCCGTGAAAATGACGACGAGTGCCAGACAGCCACGGGGGAAGCTTTCCGGCACTCGTCGGTGTCCAACCCGCTCGGGGAAACCGGCGGACACGAGCGAGATTGTTGCACGATCAACCGACGGGATCCAAGCCGGAACGCGGGATTTCATTCGGATTCAGTACCGCCCGGGAGCTCTCGATCCTGCGATGGGCTGTCCATCAGCTCGAATCCATCAGATTTCGTTCCGGCGGCATTGGCCATCACCACGGCGACGTACGGGAGCACGACCGCACCGGCCACGAAGATCCACGGCAGCCACCCCGGACCGAGGTGCGTGACCGCCAGCACGGCGACGATCAGGAAGCAGAGCGTGCGGATTCCCATCGCGATCAGGTACCGCCGCTGGCGCTGTGCGATGTCCGCCCCGACGCTCGAATGAGCTGTCGTGATCCGGACCGGGGCGTCGGCCGCCCGCTTCCTCGCCATCGTTCCATCCTAGGTCGGGTGTCGAGGGGCGGAGCTTCGCTCCGGAGCAGCGCTCGTCAGCCCCCGATGGCTGACATCGGCCGGTCGGGCTGGAGGAAGGTCGGGTCGTTGATCCCGTGGCCGGGGAGCTTGCCGGCCATCGCGGTCACCCAGCGGTCGGCCAGCTCGTCGTCGGACGCGCCGGCGCGCAGCGCTGCGCGCAGGTCTGACTCCTCGCGGGCGAACAGACAGTTGCGGACCTGACCGTCGGCGGTGAGGCGGACCCGGTCGCAGTCGCCACAGAACGGGCGCGTCACGGAGGCGATCACCCCCACGGTCGCCGGGCCTCCGTCGACCAGGAACAGCTCGGCGGGCGCGCTGCCGCGTGGCTCGAGGGCCGGGGTGAGCGTGAACTGCCGAGCGAGCTTCTCGAAGATCTCCTCGGCGGTGATCATCTGGTCGCGATGCCAGTCGTGCTGGGCGTCCAGCGGCATCTGCTCGATGAACCGCAGCTCGTACTCGTGGTCGACCGCCCAGTCCAGCAGCTCGCAGGCGTCGTCGTCGTTGACGCCGCGCAGGAGTACGGCGTTGATCTTCACCGGCCGGAGCCCGGCGTCGTGGGCGGCCTTGGCTCCTCGGAGCACGTCGTCGAGACGGTCGCGCCGGGTGATGGTGTGGAACCGCTCTGCGTCGATCGTGTCGAGGCTGATGTTCACCCGGTCGAGCCCGGCTGCGGCGAGCGCACGGGCGTTGCGCTCGAGACCGAGCGCGTTGGTGGTGATCGACAGCTGGAGATCGTCGCCGAGCGCCCGGGTGCGGGCCACGAGGTCGACCAGGCCACGACGTACCAGCGGCTCTCCCCCGGTGAACCGCACCTCACGGACGCCGAGGCGCTCCACGGCGATCGAGATCAGCCGGATCACCTCGTCGTCGGTGAGCACCTCGGCGTGGGGCAGCCAGTCGAGACCCTCCGCCGGCATGCAGTAGGAGCAGCGCAGGTTGCACCGGTCGGTCAGCGAGACCCGGAGGTCGGTCGCCACCCGGCCGTACGCGTCGGCCAGCGGTCGCTGCATGCTCACTTCTCCATCCTAGGGGCGCGGGCATACAGCCGGTCATCGGTAGCCGGATAGCCTCGACCAGTGCGGAGTCTGCGGTTCCTCGTCAGCCGACGCTGGCTCCTGTTCCTGGCCGTCGTCCTGCTGCTGGCGTACGCCTGCCTGCTGCTCGGTCGCTGGCAGTGGCACCGCCTGGAGTCGAAGAAGACCAACAACGCGATCATCCGCACCAACCAGAGTGCGGCGCCCGTGCCGGTCGAGCAGGTGCTCCGCGAGGGGAAGGACCCGGACTCCTCGCAGCAGTACGCCGTCGTCTCGGCGACGGGCACGTACGACGTGTCCAAGACGATCATCATCCGCTACCGCACCGACGACCACGGGGCGTCCGGGGCGGACGTCGTCGTACCGCTGGTGACCCCGTCGGGGACGGCGCTCCTGGTCGACCGCGGCTGGGTCGCCACGAGCAACCAGGGGGTCACCGACCCCTCGCAGGTGCCCGCTCCCCCGTCGGGCACCGTCACCGTCACGGGCTCGGTCCGCCAGGACGCCGACGGGAGCTCGGCTCAGGTGGTGGACGGCTCAGCGCGCGCCGTCTCCAGCGCCCGGATCCAGCCCGCGATCGGAATTCCGGTCTACGGCGGGTTCGTCGACCTCAAGACCGAGACCCCTGCGCCCACGACTCCGCTCGAGGTCGCCGACGCCCCCGACCTGAGCAACGGACCGCACTTCTTCTACGCCCTGCAGTGGTGGTTCTTCGGCCTGCTCGCGCTGTTCGGCTTCGGCTACCTCGCCTGGGAGGAGGCCACCGGTCGGGCCGACCTGCGCCGGGCCCAGCAGCCGGCCAAGAAGCCGAGACGCACCAACCTCGGGTCGGTCGGCGCCGCGTCACAGGGCGCGGATCATGCCACCGTCGACCGGGAGCATCACGCCGGTCAGGAACGACGCAGCGGGGCTGAGCAGGAACGCCGCGGCACGGCCGAACTCTGACGGCTCGCCGTAGCGGCGGAGCGGGATCTTCTGGACCGCAGCCGCCTCGGCGGCCTCGGGGTCACCACCGAGGCCGTCGAGCTCGTCGATCCGCTCGGTGCGCACCCGCCCGGGCATCAGCCCGTTGACGCGCACCCCGCGCGGCCCGAGCTCGTCGGCGAGCTGCTTGGTGAGCATCGCCAGCCCCGGCCGCAGTCCGTTGGAGATCGCCATGTCGGGGAGCGGGCCGCGCACGCTCGTCGACAGCACCAGCGCGAGGGAGCCGCCGTCGCCCAGTGCGGCCGCGACGTCGCGGGCCATCCGCACGGCACCGAGGAAGACCGCCTCGAACGACGTCGTCCACTGCTCGTCGGTGATCGCGGTGACCGGCCCCGTGGGCGGTCCACCCACGCTCACCAGGGCACCGTCCACCCGGCCCCACCGGTCGCGCGCCTCGGCGAGCAGCGCGGCAGGTGCGCCGGGATCACCGTTGTCGGCGACGACGTACGACGCGTGGTCGCCGAGCGCCTCGACCGCGCCTGCGAGCGACTCCTGGCGGCGCCCGGAGAGGACCACCCGGGCGCCCTCGTCGACCAGGACGTCGGCCGTGGCGCGGCCGAGCCCGCGGGCGCCGCCGGTCACCAGGAAGACGCGGTCCGTGAGTCCGAGATCCATGCCGCGGACCCTACTGCGACACGGCCGGCGGTCGCGCGCGGAGCACCGCCCCTGACGCGGGGCAATGACGGGCCCCGACGTCATCCACGTGTAGCGGTCCACCGCCGTGCGGGATCATCGTGCCGGCTCAGCGAACGCCCCAGGCGTATGCCTGCTTCCTGGTCTGCAGGTAGGGCAGGACCTGCACTGTTGCGGGCCTGGAGATGTCGCGAATGCGTTGGATGAGGGCCAGGAACTGCTCGTCGCTGTCGGCAACCACCTCCATCAGGAGGTCGAACTTGCCGGCAACGAGCACGATGAAGTCGATGGCCTCGATGACTGCAAGCTCCTCCGCCACCGCTTCGGGGTTCGGGCACGACTGCAGGGCGACCATGGCCTCGTGGGAGAACCCGAGCTGAAGCGGGTCGGTGACGGCGACGATCTGCATGACGCCGTCGTCGATGAGCCGACGCACGCGAGCCCGTGCACTGGACTCGGATACCCCTGACTGCCTCGACAGCTCCGAGTACGTGGCCCGACCGTTGAACTGCAGCTGCGTGACGAGCTCCTTGTCGACGGCATCGAGCCGGGCGCTGCGGATGACGTGACCGCTCGGCCTGGCCCCGCCCGTCGGCCCCGCTCGTTCGTCGCCCGGCCTCGGTGTCATGGCGGGGATCGTAGGGCAACCCTGTGGCCCTCCGGGTCCGGATCGCCGCGGTGTGGGCTCCCGGTTGTGGTCAGTCCCTCTGCACCGCGAAGCTCCTGGTGGAGTCCGCCACGCCGAGGTCGCCGGGGTCGAACGACACCGCGTTGACGTGCAGCGGGTCGAACGCCACCCCGGTGGCGCAACGGACCGGCATCGAGGTGGTCACCAGGTTGCGGTCCATCAGCCAACGTCCGCGGACCCCTCGGCACGGGATGTCGTTGTCGCCGTTCTCGTCGTCCCGGAACGCGGCCACGTGCAGGTGTCCCTTCCGGTCGCGCCGCACCTGCACGCCGTACGACAGAAGTGAGTCGAACGTCGAGTCGAAGTAGCGCTGCTGGAAGACACCCGTCTTTCGGAGATTCCGTACCCGGATCACGGCGCCGATCCGCTTCGAGGTGTTGCTCACGGTGAAGCGCGTGATGTCCAGCCGGGCCGAGGCATCACCGACTGTGTCGTGCACCGTCCGGCTGGCTGCCTCTGCCGGGGCCACGGTGAGGAGCAGACCGAACGTGGTCGCCAGTGCCGTGGTGAGGACGAGGAGTCGAAGGCTCATGCACGTCAAGAGGTCGCGATGCCCGTGGTGATACCTCCCGCCGCACGTCACTCCGCCCGCGGGTACGGCGAGGCCGAGTCGGCGCGGTGCGCCCACCCGAGCAGACACCTCTCCATGGGCAAGACTGGGTGCATGCACGAGCACGAGCCGGGGCCTCAGCCCCAGACGGCCGAGGAGTGGGACGAGCGCTATGCGGGCGAACAGGTCTGGAGCGGGAATCCGAACCAGGCGCTCGTCGCCGAGGTCACCGAGCTCCGCACCGGCCGGGCCCTCGAGGTCGGGTGCGGCGAGGGCGCGGACTCGATCTGGCTGGCGCGTCAGGGCTGGCACGTGACCGCCCTGGACATCTCGGCCAAGGCGGTGGAGCGCACGGAGGCGTTGGCCGTCGAGGCCGGTGTGCAGGTGGAGGGGATCGCCGGCGGACTCGTCGACGCTCCCCTTCCGGACGCGTCGTACCACCTGGTCAGCGCCATGTATCCGGCGCTACTGCGTACCCCGAACCGCGAGGCAGAACGGCGACTGCTCGATCTGGTGGCGCCCGGCGGCACCCTGTTGGTGGTGCACCACGCCGACATGGACCGCGACCACGCCCTGGAAGATGGCGGCGCCCGCGATGACTACGTCAGCCCGGATGATGTCCGCACCCTCGCGGTGGAGCGCGGCGACTGGGACGTCGTGGTGGATGAACGTCGCGAACGCGGCCCCGTGCTGGGCGCGGGCGCGCACCACCACGCCGACCTGGTGATCCGGCTGCGCCGCCGCTGAGGCAACGTCAATGCGCGGCCGATCGTCCCTTTCGTACGCCGGCCGCGTACGCGGTCGTGGCCGCAAGCACCACCCAGGGGCACCAGGCGGGCGCCGCGACGGTCCGCGACGATCAGCAGTTCCCGGCTGCGTACATGTTCAAGGTCAGCCCGTAACAGCTGCATCCGGCTCCATCCCGGTGGCCGGCACGTGAGTGCGCTGCTCCGGTCTGGTCTGCTGGTACTTTGCCGAGGTCTCTGATCGCTGCTCGTCACCGAGTCTGGCAGGTCCTGTCGTCTTGGTTGCGGAGGCTGTTGTGTTGTTCCGGCTTCCCAGTCCGGCATTGATGGTCGCGCTGCTCGGTGATCATCGTCGGGGCTGCGGTCGGCGGTCTGCTCGTGGGACGGTCGCGACGAGAGCATCACCACGGTCTCAAGGAGTCCTCCGGAGTGATCCAGGGCGCACTGTTGGGCTTCATGGGCCTGGTCCTGGCCTTCGGCCTGTCCCTGGCGCTCGGACGCTATGAGGACCGTCGGGCTGCGGTCGTCGATGACGCCAACACCATCGGAACGACCTATCTGCGGGCACAGACCCTTGCCGGAGCCCATGCGCAGCCAGTCGTTGCCCCTGCTCGTCAAGTACACCGACGCCGAGCTGGCCACTCACCGACGACGTACCAGGCAGCGATGCCGCCGACCAGACCGTCGCTCAGGGATCGGCGCTCCAGGACCAGCTCTGGGCGACTGGCGGGCCGCGCCGTCACGAAGGACCCGACCGCCACCGCCCCACGCCTCTACGAGGACAGCCTCAACTCGATGATCGACCAGCAGACGGTACGCGTCGCCGGACTCAACAATCGCGTGCCGACCGAGGTGCTGCTGCTCGAGGTCATCGGCTCCGCCGGAGCCATGTTCCTGGTCGGACTCCACGTGGGTCTTCTGGGTCGCAGCCTGACGCCCGCTCCTGCTGGCAGCAGGACTGGTCACGTTCCTGCTCTTCGTCACCTTCGACCTCGATCGCCCGACCCGAGGCTTCATCAAGGTCCCCGACGCTCCGTTGGCGGCGCTGCGTACGTCCATGAACGAGCCGCCCGCCTACGGCCCGCCATAGCCAACCTCGGTCACCGATGGTGTCAGCAGCGAATCGCACTCACCTGCTGTCCGGTCGCGCGTGAGGCGATCCTCGCTTGCATGCCTACTCGGCCACTCGGAGGTCGACAAGGAGGTAGCCACTGGGTGAGGCGAGAGCCCGAAGGGTCTCGAATCGCACCAGCGGAACGCCATCGAAGAGCCGCTCGCCGGTCCCGGCGATCGTGGGAGCGATGACAAGCCTGAGCTCGTCGAGCACGCCGGCAGTGAGCAACGTCCGGGTGACAGAAATGCTGCCGTGGACTCCGATGTCGCCGCCCGGCCGACCCTTCAGATCCCGCACGAAGTCGACCAGCTCTCCATCGATCGCCCACGAGTTGTCCCACGTGGCATCGAGCGGCGTGGACGTGACGACGTGCTTGGGAACAGCGTTGATGAAGGAGGCAAAGGGCTCTGCGTCGCTGTCCGGCCAGAACGTCGCCCACTCGTCAAACGTCCGGCGACCGAGGATGACCGCGTCCTGGGTGGCTATGACGTCGTCGCCGACGGCATCGGTCTCCTCGTCCCAGGTGCTGAAGAGTCGGTTGGAGTCCACCGCCACTCCATCCAGAGACAGGTAGTAGAAGGCGACGATCTTGCGCGAGGCTTGACCGGACTCCTTCTCGGTGATCCGCGCGTGGGCTGGCGACATCGGAGGCTCCTCTGGGATCGGGCGGCGGTTTCTGCTCTCCCCTACGTCGGACGTGGCGCGCCCATTTCGACACCGAGGCAAGAACCCCCGGCCTCCATCGGGCCCGTCGACCTCGGAAGTCCGTGCCACGTGGCGTGTCGGTGGCGCGTGCCAGAATCGGCGACTCCCGCCGTCGATCGGATAGAAGAAGGTGACCGGAGTGAGCGACGAGACCGAGACCCCGGCCGACCCGAAGCGCACGCTGACGGAGCTGGAGTTGGTCAGCGAACAGCTTCCGGATTGGCGGATGCTGATCGACCGGCTGCACGCCAGCTTCGACACCGGCGACTTCGTCACTGCGGTCAAGCTCGTCGACGCCATCACGGTGGCCGCCGAGGAGATGGACCACCATCCGGACCTCGACCTGGCCTACGGGCGGCTCGACGTCCGGCTGACCAGCCATGACGTCGGTGGGGTGACCTCGCGCGACGTGATGCTTGCCCAGACCATCAGCGAGTTGGCCCTGGCGGCCGGGGCCACGCCGCACCCGGAGCGCACCAGCGTGCTCGAACTCGGCCTCGATTCGCCCGACGAGGCAGAGATCAGGCCGTTCTGGGCGGCCCTGCTCGACTACGACACGGTCGAGGCCTGGGGCGAGCTCCAGATCCGCGACGTCACCGGGCGTCGGGCGACGATCTGGTTCCAGCCCACCGAAGCCCACGACGTTCCGCGGCAGCGCTGGCACCTCGACCTGCGCATCCCGCCCGAGGTGGTCGAGGACCGCATCGCCGCCGCGATCGAGGCCGGCGGCGAGCTGGTCGACGACACCGCCGCGCCGGCGTTCTGGGTGCTCGCCGACCCGCAGGGCAACCGCGCGTGCCTGACCACCTGGCAGGGTCGCTAGGAGCGTGAGGCACGCTCCAGCACGCGCACAGGGTAGGGCAGCAACGCACGCACCTGCCGCTGTCCGGGCGTCTGCTCATGCCCGTGGGCGGTAGATCCTGAGAGCTCGAGTCGGAACGTCTAGGGGAGCATGTGGGCGGCAGCGAGGGCCTGCCGGCAGAGCACCTTCAGGGAGTCAGGTCGCGGGTGCACGGCCCTGACCGTCACACCGATTGGTTGTCCGTTGCCGTTCTGCTCCACAACCTCGCACGTCCTGGGGCGAGCGTCGTGCCGCGGGATCCGGAGGACGAACGCACCGGGACCAAGGGCGGGTGCCCCGGCCAGCGTTGCATCCCAGAAGCGGTCGCCGGGTCGCGCGGCGTGGATCATGCGTGAGAAGTGGGCGTGGGCCGCCTGCACCGAAGCAGCTCGTGGGACCGCGGGTATGCGGAGCATGAAAGGTGCAGCCTGCACGAGGTGCCGCCCGGAGTCCCCGGCCTTGTTCATCTCCGGGGAGGGTGCGTAGGTGCAGAGCTGGTGGACGGTCCCAGCTCGGGAATGGGATCGGGTGCCGGTCGCGTGCAGCCGCTCGCCGACGATGTGGCTGAGCTCGTGAACGGGTGGACACGGTGGAGCAGGTGCTACGCCGATGGTCGTCCCGGCGGCGGCGACGGCGACGGCGACGGACTTTCGTGCACGGGAGCGGTGGCCGGGGCCGCATTGCATGCGGACAGTGCCACGGTGGCGAGCAGCAAACCGACCCGCCGTCCGTGTCCGCGAAGGTGGACAGAACGTCTGTCGCAGCGCAGGGCCAGCACGCCCTTGGGACGCGTCAACCGGCTCCCAGGTTGCAAGCCATCGGCCAGGGAGTTCGACTCACCAGGGCTGCGGCGTCAGGCGGGTCTCAGCGGTTGTCGCCGGAGCCTCCGAGGACGGCGCGACGCTGCCGATCAGCGAGCTTCTCGACGTTCCTTTGTGCAATGTCGTCCAGGGAGAGACCTAGGAAGTTCGCCAGCACAGCCGTGTACCAGAGGACATCGCCGAGTTCGGCGGCCATGTCGTCCCGATCGAGCTGAGCGACATCGCTGCTCTTGTCGCGCACCAGCTTCTTGACCTTCTCGGCGATCTCGCCCGCCTCGCCGACCAATCCCAACACCAGGTGCATGAACTCGTCCGGGGCGTCCTCGGCACGGGCTGTGCGCATGGCAGCGCGCTGGTAGTCGTCGCAGTCCATGCCCACGATTATCGCCCGTCCCTGCCGCTGTCCGGCCGCGCGTGCACGCCGATGAACGTTCGTGTGCGGTCCATCGCTGAACTGGGTGCTGTTCCTATGATCGCCGAGTGGACTCCAGGGTGCGGACGGCAGCCAACCGCCAGATGTTGGCAGACTTCTTCGATGGCCTCGACGATGACCAACTCCAGACCCGAAGCCTGTGCAACGCCTGGACGGTGCGTGAGGTCCTCGGCCATCTGGTGATGCCGCTGACCGGGAGCGTTGCCGGGTTCCTGCTGCACCTTGTCCGAGCCCGTGGCTCGCTCAACCGGGCCAGCGAGGCGGTCGCCAGCGACCTGTCCCGACGGCCTGTCGGTGAGCTGACCGCGTTGCTTCGAGACAACGCGGACCTGCACGGCAGGGCTCCGGGGGTCGGACCGATGGGGCAGATGGCTGACGGTTGCCTCCATCTCCGCGACTGCGCCCGGCCCTTGGGTCTTCCCAACGACGTGAACCTCGACGACTGGCGGATGGTGCTCGACTGGCTGCCCTCCGGCGTGCCAGGCCTGGTCCCGAAGCGGCGTGCAGCAGGCGTGCGGCTGGAGGCGAGCGATCAGGACTGGTCGTGGGGCGATGGCGAGGAGATCAAGGGACCCAGCGAGGCGCTGGCCATGGCGCTGGCCGGACGAGAGGTGGCCCTCGACGATCTCCACGGGCCAGGCGTCGACCTCCTCCGGGATCGCCTCAGCAATCGTCGGTAGCGACGTCCGGCTTCGCCTGCTGATCTGATGGTCACCAGCAACGCCGGACCAGAGGACCTGCCGTGACCTACATCGACCTGAGCAAACGCACCGACTTCCCGACTGCCTTCGACGAACGCGCGACCCTGACCCAGCTCCTGAGCTACGTCCGCCTGACCGTGCACGCCAAGTGCATCGGCCTGTCCGAGTCGGACGCGGTGCGGACGCCGCTGGGGAGCTCGCCGGCCATGAGCATCGCCGGCCTGGTCAGCCATCTGCGCTGGTCGGAAGCCTTCTGGATCGACGTCGTCTTCCTCGGCCGGCCCAACCAGTGGCCGGGCACGGACGACGACTCCGAGCTCCAGATGCGCCGTGGACTCGAACAACCCCTGGCCGAGCTGCTCGACGAGTACGCCGAGCAGGCAGCTCACACCGACGATGTCATTGCTCACCGCGAGTGGGATGCAGAAGCAGTGGGCCGGGATGAGAACACCGGCAAGCCGTTCGCGTTGCGGTACATCATCACGCACCTGATCGCGGAGACCGCCCGTCACGACGGCCACCTCGACATCCTCCGCGAGCTCGCCGACGGCGTCACCGGCGACTAGCCGGCCGAACCGCCGCCCATCGACCTGGCGACCACCGTCGCCGAAGCCACCTACCGGGTCTCCCCCGGCGTCGTTGCCTGCCCCGAGCCGTGGCTTCGACGGTGTCGGTCGTAGTGGCGCGCCACGCGAGCGCGGTTGCCGCAGGCTGCGGAGCACCACTCACGGCGTGGATGGTCGCCTACGAAGTAGAGGACGCAACCAGGCGCACGACAGGCGCGCAGCTGCAGCCGTTGGCTCCCGGTGAAGAACCCGACGGCATCTTCAGCGATCACGGCCAGAGCGGCCCGGGCGGGGTCGGACCGGGAGCGCGTGACGCGCCTTGGTGCGTCGTCGGCGGGCGGCCACGTCAGCTCCGACCACACGGGCGAACGCGCGCTCAGCTTGTTGATGACGTTGATCGCGGTCTCGCGATCGGGGGTTGCTGACTGGGCCGCCGGGCGGTCGTCGCCGGTGGTCTCGGCGGCCAACCGACGCAGGGCGTCACGTAGGCGGCGTAGCGGCTGCACGGCCTCGGGGCCGATGGTCACCAGGTGACCCTGCTGTTCGGCATGCTCGAAGGGCGGCGGCAACCGATGCTGGACAGCACGCCACCAGCGAAGCGCCGTCGCGGGCTCGCCCAGCTCGTCGTACATCCCGTCCCGATCGGCCCACACCGTGTTCATCAGCTCGATCGCGAAGGGCTCTCCGAGCAGCGGTGCCGGGGTCCCGCTGTGCGTGTCCGCCATGCCTCACACCCTAACAGGGTCCTAATGGGAGCCGTGGCTACCATCCATTTGACATCGGGTGGTCACACTGACAGAGTGCCTAACGTGACTCGACGAGTCACTCATTAGGTTCACGCGACGAGCAGAAGGAGGTCTCGGCATGTCCATGCTCCCGGCCACTGGGCCCCCCTGGCCTACCCCGACGACCTCGTCAACGTGCGTGTCGCCCAGCTGTGGCGATACCCGGTGAAGTCCCTCAAGGGGGAGGCGTTGCAGTCTGCCTCCCTCACGGCCGACGGTGTCTCGGGAGACCGAGTCGTCCACGTCGCAGGGCGGCGAGGTCCACTGACCGGGCGCACGAGGCACGACCTGCTCACCCTGCCGGCGACCACCGGGCGGGACGGAGTGCCCTGGGTCGCGGGGCACCGATGGGACTCCCCCGAGGCTGCCGAGGCCGTACGCCGTCGGGCCGGTCCGGATGCGCAGCTGGTCGCCGACACGACACCCGAACGGTTCGACGTCCTGAACCTGCTCGTCGCCACTGATGGCGCGGTGGACCGGCTGGGTGCCGATGTCCGCCGGCTGCGTCCCAACATCGTCCTTGCGGGGGTGCCCGCGGAGCTGGAGCCGCTGCTTCCCGGACAGGCCCTGAGCATCGGTGAGGCGGTCGTCGGTCTTCACTCGGTGCGGCAGCGCTGCATCGTCACCACGATCGACCCCGACGATGGAGAGCAGGACCTCGACGTCCTGCGCCGGATCCGCCACGCCTTCGGTGGTGAACTCGCCCTGAACGCGTGGGTCATCCGACCAGGGGTCGTTCATGTGGACGACGAGGTGCGCGTGTTCTCGTCGCCGGAGAGCCCCAGTCGGATCGGTGGCTGGATCGTGGGCGCGCCGTACCGGCACCTCAGCGCCTGACCGAACGCACGACCGCCTGCCCTCGCCAGCGGCTCGTGCTGGTCAGCGTCGATCAGTGAGGTGTGCTGCCAGCCAGCGCGCCGCTGGCTCACCTGCGCGTAGGTCCGCAAGGTGAAGCCTCGTCGTTTCCACTCATCTGCCGCTGTCCGGTCGCACGCACATGCCGATGAGCGAACGAACGGAGTCGAGGGCTACCCGTCCCGACTATCAGCTGCCGGGAGGCGGAAACTTGTGACTCGGGTAGTCCGGGCTGAAACCTCCCGGGGACCCATGGCGCTGATCCCGATGATCGAGCCTCGAGTTCCGAGCCCGGAACCGGCTGGTCCGGCTCAACCACCACAATCCGAGCACCACAAGAACGATCAGGATCGCGACTTCGAACATGGCGACCATGTCGAAACTCCCTCCCCTGAGGGTCACCAAGGTACGCGCATGCGAGTGCCGACTTCCACACCACGGCAAAGGCACTGATCTACAGCTGTCCGGGCGCACACACGTGCCCGATGAGCGGACGGGCGTTGCTTCCTGGCGAGGATGGGTAGGACCCCTGTACCAGTCTGGGTGGATATGGTTCGCGCCATGGCCGGTGCGACGCAGAGCGCGCTGATCGTCACCATTCCGGAGGCTGAAGAGGCCGTTGAGCTGCATCGTGCCCGGTTCGACGAACCAGCCAGCTTCGGCATACCCGCGCACGTGACCGTGCTGTTCCCGTTCATGCCACCGTCAGAGATCGACGCACCAGTGATCGGAACCCTCGCAGCCGCGATCTCCACCATCCCAAGGTTCACGGCCATGTTCGAGAGCACAGGCTGGTTCGGCACGGACGTGCTGTGGCTCGCCCCGACGCCAGCCGCCGTCTTCGGAGCACTGACGAGGGTTGCGTCGGACGCGTTCCCCGACTACCCGCCCTTCGGTGGCCGACATGAGGTCGTCACACCGCACCTGACCGTGGGACACGCGGTTGGAGCGGCAGGCGAACTCCAAGAGGCGGAAGCGCGAGTCCTGAGCTGTCTACCGATCAGAGCAAACGTCACCGAAGTCGCCCTGTGGTGCGGCACCGACGTGCCGGGTGGGTGGCGCCGCATGCTGGGCTTCCCCCTCGGCTAAACGTCATCGTGGCTGATGCCGCAGTCCGTGCGCACGCTCATGCCGATGGGCGGATGCGGCAGGCAGGACCGATCACGGCGTGCGAAGCCGTCTTCACCCGGACGCCAGACCATCCCCTCCGCGTCTCGAAATGCCCCCTCGTGAACGTGCACATCGCGATTTCGGATCCGCCGAGATCGATTGGCCCGGGGTTGGTGACGATGTCTCCCAGACCAAAGCGGATCACCAGACCCGCCTCTTGGGACTCATCGGTCCACGTGGCCTCATGCGTGATCAGCGCGCAGAGCGCATCGCGGCAGCCGGGTCCCCGAACTCGCGTCTGACGTCGCCAACGGTGACGGTCGGCCAGACGTAGGCGCTGAATCGTGCGGCCCCGAAGTCGGGCGGACTCACTCGTGGGGGCCGTCTCCCCTTCCAGCCAAGGGCTCGCGACTCAGATAGCGAACCGGCTTGCCGAGCGACTCCGCGTAGGCAATCTCCCGCCGGGTTGACTCACCTAGGTAGCCGCCCGGATCCACGATGTACACCTCGTCAGCCATGCGAATCTTGTGGAGGTGCACGCCGCCAAGCCGCGCCTTCAGGTCCGAACTGTCGGCGGTCCACTCGTAGTCCGGAAGTTCGGGGAGGCTGAACATTCCGAGGCTGATCACGACGCAACCTTCCATCGTGAGCCGCTGGTTGACCTCCGCGAACTCAGCCTCGAACCTGGTCGAGCCGCAGAGCGTGATGACCTTCGCCTCACCTCCGGCCGGCTGCGGCGGCGGTTGGTCTTCCATGAGGTTCATGATCGGTGAAAGGCAGGACGAGTCTCTCGCCGCCCCTGGTCGTCAGCTCGTGCCGCTGCCCGGACGCACTCACATGCCGATGTGAGTGCATCCGCGTCATGTCGATGACCGGACGAGTGCGTGCGGCGCGAAGGGGTTGATTACTCTCGCTCCATGGATCTCGATCTCGTGTGCCTGCGTCCGATGTGGGAGTCGGATCTGGATCTTCTTCGTCGCTTCGATATTGAGCCTGGCCTGATCGGACCGAACTGGTACGGCTTTCGAGACCACGGTAGACAGCGCCGGCGATTCGAAGCCGACGGCTGGTTGGGCGAGGAGGACGGCAAGCTCATCGTGACTGTCGGCGACGAGGCCTTGGGCTTCGTCAGCTGGGGTCCATCTGGGCATCTGGCTGGTCGCTACCGAGAAATCGGGGCGGTGTTGCTGCCCGAGTGGAGGGGCCGAGGTGTAGGCACCCGTGCTCAGCTTCTGCTGTGCCAGTACTTGTTTGCCCACACGACGGTGCATCGCATTGAAGCCAGAACGCAGCCGGAGAACACGATGGAGCAGCGGGCTTTACTCAAGATCGGTTTTCAACGAGAAGGCGTGCTGCGGGGGGCGGAGTTCCGAGACGGCTCGTGGTGCGACGTGGTGGTTCTCGGCCTGCTTCGTGACGGGCTGTCGTCCGCCCCCGACTAGGCCCGGACGCACTCACATGCCGCTGTCCGTGGTCCTCAATGACCAGAAGGTACGGGCCGCGACCTTGAAGCCGGGCCATACTGAGGCCCTCGCCCCAGGAGGCCCGCAGTGACGTTGGTGTCGGCTATTCATGACCGGATGCAGAACGGTCGGTGGAGGCCGTTCGCCATCTCTGGGGCGGCAACCCTCTTAGTAGCGGCCGTGTACACAGGAGCACTCAATGTCCTCCTCGTCTTCCTCTACAGCGTCCAGAGCCTCGGCGGCTAGCGCGTTTCGCAAACGCACTCACATGCGGCTGTCCGTGCGCACGCTCATACCGACTGTGTGCAGGCGTGGCGGGGGTTAAGTGAGGACGGCCCGCCGGCGTCGTCTCGCAGACGAGATGCCTGGCGGGCCTAACCGCCACGCGCACACCCCCCAGGTAGACGCAGCGGCTGCCAAACACGTACCCCGTGAGCACGGCGTCATGACTGAGCAGCCGAAGGCGACCTCTTGCGCCGCTATCCGTGCGTGCTTCAGCCGCCGGTGGGTACGTGGGAAGTGCGTGCTCGTCGAGTCTTTCCTCCGGGTAAGACACGCTCATGCCCGAGGGTGCGAGCGCGGCGGGCACGCCCTAGTCGCCAACGCACTCACGTGCCGCTGTCCGGGCCCTTCACACACCGATGAGAGGCCGTGCATCTGCTCCGGACATACCCGACGATGTCGATGTGCCAACCCCCGAGATCGCCGTGTCGGGTGATCAGGTGGCCAGCGTGTTGTCTCGGATCGCGGGGACGATCTAGTCGGCGCGTACTTCGTCGGCTCAGTCGCGCTCGGCGGGTACGTCCCGGGCGAGAGCGATGTCGACATCGCCGGCGTATCGGAGTCCACGTTGAGCGAAGGGCAGAAGCGCACCGTCGCGGCTGCCATCGTCCAGGTGAGCGAGATGTGTCCGGCTCGCGGTGTGGAGTTCACTCTTTATCGCCGTGAGCTTGCTGGTTCTCTTCCGGAGGGTGCCGACTTCGAGGTCAACGCCAACGAAGGGCCATGCATGCCCACCGCCGTGCATCTGGACGCGGCTGCTGAGCAGGGCTTCTGGTACGCCCTGGACCGGGCCATCGCACACAGGTCAGGAGTCGTCATCACCGGTCCGCCGCCTCGCACGGTCTTCGCGGATGTGCCCCGCCGAACTCTGCTGGACGCCATGTGCGAATCGATGGCATGGCATGGCGTTCACGAGAAGGCGACCCTCTACTCCGTGCTCAACGCCTGCAGGGCATGGAGGTTCGCCGAGGAGGACGTACTCGGATCGAAGCTGGAAGGGGCCTCCTGGACACGAGCCCGGTGGCCTGAGACAGGCGTGATCGACGGAGCAGTGGCACTGCGCCGCGGCAGGCACGCCGCGCTTGACCAACCGGCAGTCGATGCGCTTCTCGCAACAGCCGCGAACCACCTGCGCGGGGCCGCGCAAGAGTGACCAATGGGGACGCACTCACATGCCCCTGTCCGTTCGCACTCACATGCTGACGAGCGGTAGCCCTTCGAGAGCTTCTATTCATCACTTCCGGGGTGCGCCGGAGGTATCGGCTTTGAGTCTCGCGCGAAGTGCCCGGCCCGGTAATCCATGTTCGGAGCCCAGTGCCAGTTACCGGACGCGCGCGCCCGGCGGTGGGCCTGGTAGAGGTTCGTTCGGCGGACCCACCACACCCCGAGCACCACGAAGGCGATCAGAAACACGAGTTCGAAGACGGCGACCATGTCGCACTTCCCTCCCCCGAGGAACACCACCTTACGCCCCCATGCGCCGACTTCGATGCCCCGACGAAGCGCACTCACAGCCGCTGTCCGATCGCACGCACATGCCGATGTGAGGTCGTCACCAAACCCAACGGAGCACTGTGAGGCCGTCCGGCCCGGTGGTGCGTTCGGCCCTGACCAAACCGCCTGTCAAGACCTGCTCGTCCATGGTCCAGACGATCTCGTCCGCCCATTCGTCCGGCGTGTCGCGGGGCTCCCCGGTGTTGACGCCATTCGGCGCTTCGGCCAGGTCGTAGTGCACGCCGAAGCGGCGACCGTCTTCGACGTGGAAGATCACCAGCACCTTCTCGTCGTCGAGGTCGGCTCGCTCGAAGGTCCAGCCTGAGTAGTCGTTGACACTCAGACCGAGCCTGGTGCGCACCGCAGTCAGTACCTCGTCAGGACTCCAGATCACGGGGTCAGCGTGCCAGATGTGCCGCCCGCTCATGCCGCTGTCCGGTCGACCGCACACGCCGATGAGTGGATGTGCCGTTTCGTCGACGTCCCGGCTCGACGCTGGCATACGGTGTGCCGCGTGCGGCGACTCCTTCCCTGTCTCGGCCTCTTGCTCCTTCTTCCGGCGTGCTCGCACGACAAAGGTTTCGCGGGGAAGGAAGTCAGCCACGATGACTATGGCGGCACGTGGCCGCTGACCATTGAGGGTGGTCTGATTGGCTGCGAGCCCGGCAACGTCCTGACGTTCACGACCAACGGACGGACTTTCGGGTTGCACAGGGTCTCTGCGGGGGTCGATGTCCCTGCTGGCTTCCGGCGCATTTGGGCTCTTGACGCGTCGAGTGGCGCTCGGCGCGACCTCTCACCCCTGGTGGACGACGCTCGGGCACTCTGCGACTGAACGCACTCACATGCCGCTGTCAGGGCGGTCGCTCGCGGACCGCTTTGAGTGCCACCCGACCTGTCTTCCGCGCCGGGCCAGGCTTAGCCTGAGGGTTCTTCCCCGAAGAGGACTGCGCCCGTCGCTCCTGCGCACACAGTGCAGTGGGGCAATCCCATGCCCGCGATGCCCGGGGTATCTGATGCCCTTTGTCGAGCGGGAGCGCTCCTCGCATCCCCTCCGAGCAACGCAGTCACGTGCTGCTGGCCCGTGCTTCACACTGGCTGTGCCAGCGCCACGCTCGCGTCGTCGTTCGGACGGAACTGGGTGCGGTAGAGGTCGGCGTACAGGCCTCCCTGTGCCAGCAGCTGCGCGTGGGTGCCGCGCTGGACGATCCGCCCGGACTCCACCACCAGGATCAGGTCGGCGTCGCGGACCGTGGAGAGCCGGTGGGCGATCACCAGCGACGTCCGACCGGCGAGCGCCGCGTCAAGGGCCCGCTGTACGGCGACCTCCGACTCGCTGTCGAGGTGGGCCGTCGCCTCGTCCAGTACGACGATCGGGGGCGCCTTGAGCAGCAGACGCGCGATAGCCAGCCGCTGCCGCTCGCCACCGGACAGCCGGTAGCCACGGTCTCCGACCACGGTGTCGAGCCCGTCGGGCAGCGACCGGACCAGTCCGGCGATCTGGCCGGCTTCGAGCGCGGCCCAGATCTGCTCGTCGTCGGAGCCGGGCCGGGCGTAGAGGAGGTTCTCGCGGATCGTGTCGTGGAACATGTGGGCGTCCTGCGTCACGTAGCCCACGGCGTCCTCGAGCGACTGGAGGGTCACGTCGCGCACGTCATGGCCGCCGACGCGGACCACGCCGGAGGTGGCGTCGTACAGCCGCGCGACGAGGTGGGTGACCGTGGTCTTGCCGGCGCCGGACGGGCCGACCAGGGCCACCATCTGACCGGGCTCGGCGGCGAAGCCGAGGCCGTGGAGGACCTCACCGGAGTCGCGGGACTCGGCGCGCGCGACGTTCTCCAGCGAGGCCAGCGAGATCTCGTCGGCGCGCGGATAGCTGAACGACACGTCCTCGAACTGCAGCGACGCGGCGGTGCCGGACAGGGCCACGGCGTCGGGCTTCTCCTGGATCGGTGACGGGAGGTCGAGCACCTCGAAGACGCGGTCGAAGCTGACCAGGGCCGTCATCACGTCGACGCGCACGTTGGAGAGACCCTGGAGGGGGCCGAGGAGGCGGAGCAGCAGGGTGGCCAGGGCGATCACGGTGCCGACCGAGAGGTTGCCGTTGACCGCGAGGTAGCCGCCGACGCCGTACACGAGCGCGGTGGCCAGCGAGGGCACGAGCGTCATCGCGGCGAAGAACATCCGGCTGAGCACCGCGATACGTACGCCGAGATCGCGCACGTTGGCGGCCTTGTCGGCGAACATCGCGTCCTCGGTCTCGCGGTGTCCGAAGAGCTTCAGCAGCATCGCGCCGCCGACGTTGAACCGCTCGGTCATGGCATTGCCCATGTCGGCGTTGCCGTTCATCCGCTCGCGGGTGAGGACCGCCATCCGTGAGCTCACCCAGCGCGAGGCCAGCAGCAGGATCGGGAACAGCAGCAGGGGCAGCAGGGTCACCTGCCAGCTCAGCGCCAGCATGGTGATGCCGACGACCACCACCGAGATGATGTTGGAGACCGTGCCGGAGAGGGTGGAGGTGAACGCGCTCTGGGCGCCGATCACGTCGTTGTTGAGGCGGCTGACCAGGGCACCGGTCTGGGTACGGGTGAAGAACGCCAGCGACTGGCGCTGGACATGGGCGAACACCTTGGTCCGGAGGTCGTAGATCAGCCCTTCGCCGATCAGACTGGACAACCAGCCGCTGGCGAACCCGAGGGCCGCGTCGGCGATCGCGGCGATCGCCATGGCGAAGGCCAGCCACAGGACCAGCGACGCGTTGTCACCGTTGATGCCCTTGTCGACCAGCTGCTGCACGAGCAGAGGGGGTACGACGACGAGGCCGGCGTCGAAGACCGTGATGACCAGGAACCAGCCGATCAGCCGCCGGTGGGGGCGGGCGAACCGGAGGACACGACGCAGGGTGGCGCGCTCGATCTTGTTGTCCACCACGGTGCGGTCACGGTGGATGCTGCGGTACGCAGCCGGACTGAAGCCGGACATGCGCCACCTCCTGTCGCGGGCTAGCCGCTCATCATCCGGCTCAGCTCCCGGAACCTCCGGGTCTGCGCCTCACGTTCGTGTCGTCGTTGCTCGTCGAGCGTCCGGTCGGACGCGCCGAGCAGCAGGGCCTTCGTCTCGCGGACCGCACCGGGCAGCGGCGCCGTCAGCGCCGCGACCAGGTCGGCCACGGCCGCGTCGAGCTCGGCCACCGGGCAGACGACGGTCGCCAACCCGATCTGGAGAGCCTCGGCCGCACCGACGGTGCGTGCGGTCGCGCAGATCTCCAAGGCCCTGGCGTAGCCAACGCTCTGGACGAGCGGCTTTGTTCCCGTCAGGTCAGGCACCAGGCCGAGGGCGGACTCCTTCATGCAGAACGACGCGTCGTCGCCCACCACGCGCAGGTCGCAGGCGAGGGCGAGCTGGAACCCGGCCCCGATCGCGTGCCCTTGCACGACAGCAATGGAGACGAAGCGTGGGTCACGCAGCCACGTGAAGCCTCGTTGGAAGGCGTCGATGGTCTCGAGGATCTGGTCGTCGGGCTGCGTGAGCAAGGCCGCGACCGACTCCACGTCGTCGGATCCTCGCGCCGTGCCGGCCGGGTCGAGCATCGCGCGGTCGAGCCCTGCCGAGAAGCTCTGTCCGGCCCCCCGAAGCACCACGACCCGGACCTCGTCAGGGATCTCCTCGCCGATCGCGGCGAGGGTCCGCCACATCCGCGGCGTCTGCGCGTTGCGCACCTCGGGTCGGTCGAGCGTCACCGACGCAACCACGCCCGACACGTCGTACCGCAGACCGGCCTCGCCCAGCTCCTCGGGAGTCATGCGGCCACTGTAGGAGTGAGCGAGGACAGATCGGCACGGCGGAGCCCGGCGACGGGCGGAGCTGCGGCTCACGCAAGTGAGACCAGGTCGGCGTAGTCGTCGTTCCAGAGGTCCTCGACCCCGTCGGGGAGGATCAGCACCCGGTCGGGCTGGAGGGCCCGGACAGCGCCCTCGTCGTGGGTGACCAGCACGATCGCGCCCTGGTAGCCACGGATGGCAGCCAGCACCTCCTCGCGGGACGCGGGGTCGAGGTTGTTGGTCGGCTCGTCGAGCAGCAGCACGTTGGCGCTCGACACGACGAGGATCGCCAGCGCCAGCCGGGTCTTCTCGCCGCCCGACAGCACGCGGGCGGGCTTGGCGACGTCGTCGCCGGAGAAGAGGAACGAGCCGAGCACCGACCTGGTCTCGGTGTCGGTGAGACCGGGGGCGGCGCTGCGCATGTTCTCCAGCACGGTGCGCGAGGTGTCGAGGGTCTCGTGCTCCTGGGCGTAGTAGCCGAGCTTGAGGCCGTGGCCGGGGGTGACCTCGCCGGTGTCGGGCTTGTCCACCCCGCCCAGGATCCGCAGCAGCGTGGTCTTGCCGGCGCCGTTCAGCCCGAGCACGACCACCCGCGACCCCTTGTCGATCGCGAGGTCGACGTCGGTGAAGACCTCGAGCGAGCCGTAGGACTTGGACAGCTCGGACGCCGTGAGCGGTGTCTTCCCGCACGGGGCGGGCTCCGGGAACTTGATCCGGGCCACGCGGTCGCTGCGGCGCTCGGCCTCGATCCCGCTCATCATCCGCTCGGCGCGGCGCATCATCGACTGCGCCGCCTGGGCCTTGGTGGCCTTGGCGCGCATCTTGTTCGCCTGGTCCATCAGCTGGTCGGCCTTGCGCTCGGCGTTCACCCGCTCGCGCTTGCGACGTCGTTCGTCGGACTCGCGCTGGGAGAGGTACGCCGCCCAGCCCATGTTGTAGACGTCGATCTCCTGGCGGTTGGCATCGAGGTGGAAGACCTTGGTCACGGTCTGCTCGAGCAGCGCGGTGTCGTGGCTGATCACGACCAGCCCGCCCTTGTGGGCCCGGAGGAACTCGCGCAACCAGACCACGGAGTCGGCGTCGAGGTGGTTGGTCGGCTCGTCGAGGAGCAGCGTCTCGGCGCCCGAGAACAGGATCCGGGCCAGCTCGACCCGGCGCCGCTGGCCACCGGAGAGGGTGCGCAGCGGCTGGGTCATCAGGCGGTCCTCGATCCCGAGCGACGCCGCGATCTGCGCGGCCTCGGCCTCGGCGGCGTACCCGCCTCCGGCGTGGAGGTCGGCATCCGCGCGCTCGTAGCGGCGCATCGCCCGCTCGCGGACGCTGGGCTCGTCGCTCCCCATCTCCTGCTCGGCCGCGCGCAGACGTCGTACGACGGAGTCCAGGCCGCGGGCGGACAGGATCCGCTCACGGACCGGCACCTCGGGGTCGCCGGTCCGCGGGTCCTGGGGCAGGTAGCCGACCGATCCCGTCGAGTGGACCGAGCCGGACGCGGGCAGGCCGTCGCCGGCGAGGATGCGGGTGAGGGTGGTCTTGCCGGCACCGTTGCGTCCGACCAGCCCCACCTTGTCGCCGGGACCCACCCGGAAGGAGACATCGTGCATCAGCAACCGCGCCCCGGCTCGGACCTCGAGCTTGTGGGCACTGATCATCAGGCTGGTTAGTCTAGGGCGGCCCGGACCCCGGCCCGACGGAGGAGTCGATCGATGCGCTTCAACCCGAAGGCGAGGTTGGACACCAGCCGGATGCGCGACACCTCCGGTGGTGGCGGCGGCGGGGGCATGGGTGGTGGCCCGGGTGGGTCCGGCACCCGCATCCCGCTCCCGGGCGGCGCCAAGGCCGGGGGCGGCCTCGGGGTCGTCCTGATCATCGCGGTGATCCTGCTGCTCAAGGTCTTCGGCGGGATCGATCTCACCGGCGTGGGCGGAACCGGCGGGTACGACACCACCCGCTTCACCGGTAGCAGCGCGGCGTACGAGAGCTGCCAGACCGGCCAGGACGCCAACGACCACCCCGCGACCTGTGGCCTGGTCGCGGTCGAGAACTCCCTCAACGACTACTGGGAGCAGGCGATCGCGCAGCAGGCGCCCCGCGCGCAGTGGCGGGCCGAGACCGCGATCGACACCTTCACCGGCCAGGTCGCGACCAGGTGCGGCCAGGCGTCGTCCGCGACGGGCCCGTTCTACTGCCCGGGCGACAGCACCATCTACTTCGACCCCAGCTTCTTCAAGAAAATCCTCCAGGAGCAGCTGAACGGCCCTTCGGGTGCGTTCGTCCAGCCCTACGTCGTCGCCCACGAGTACGGCCACCACATCCAGAACATCCTCGGCACGATGAACCAGGTGAAGACCCAGCAGGGGCCGAACAGCGACTCGGTGCGCCTGGAGCTCCAGGCGGACTGCTACGCCGGCATGTGGGCGCGGAACGCCACCACCACGCAGGACTCCCAGGGCAACGTGCTGATCGAGGACCTCACCGACCAGGACATCCAGGAGGCGATCGCGGCCGCCAAGTCCGTGGGCGACGACACCATCCAGAAGGAGACCGGCAACCCGGTCAACTCCGAGCACTGGACCCACGGTTCGTCGGCCGCCCGCGTCCACTGGTTCACCGTCGGCTTCCAGAACGGCACCCTCGCCGCCTGCAACACCTTCAACGGCCAGGCCGGTCGAGTAGCCAGAGGCGACAGCTACAGCAGCGCCTCGATCTGGCCGAACTGCCGTTGCAGCGCGCGGAGGTACGGCGCCACGGCGGGGTGGCGGTACTTCCCGGCCAACGCGCCCTCGCCACCCGCGACCCGGGCGAGCGCCCACTCCGCCCGTGACAGCGCCGTGTACGCCGCGCTGACCCGCATCCCCAGGGTCGCCTCCTCGACACTCGCCAGCCCGTCGGGCAGCCCCATCAGGTAGGCCTCGAGGAGCGGCTCGGGCGCCTCGCGGGCGTTCTGCAGGAAGATCCCCAGGTCCGCGCCGACGGGTCCGTGGCCGAGTGTGCTCCAGTCGATCGCGACGACGTCGTCGCCGTCGCGACCGGGCAGGTTGGACGCCGCCGGGTCGCCGTGCTGCGGCACGCGGGGCAGCGCATCCAGCTCGCGCAGGAGGGTCTCGCGTCGGGACCAGAGCCGGTCCGCGACATCGGCGACCGTCGTCCGGGCGAGGGTGGGCCAGCCGCCTCGAAGCTCGACCCTGGTCATCCGGTCGCGCAGCTGGTCCACAGCCGTCCAGGCATGCCGGCCGAGGTCCGCCCCGGCGAACCGGCCCATCGCGTGCGCGACGTACAGACCGTTGAGCGCGGCGTCCTCGACGAACTCGCGGGTCAGCGTGATTCCCTCGTCGTCCTCGGCGACGTCGAGCGGGGTGCCACGCAGCCCCGGCGTGGCGTCGACGACCCGGCTGATCGCGACATCGGCCTCACGGCGCCAGTAGGCGAAGTGGCGCGGGTCGCTGAGCTCGGCAGGGTCGTCGGGGGACGGCGCTCCGATCCGCTTGACCACCAGGGCCTGACCCTGCCGGTCGGTGCGCCACACCCCCACGGTGGAGGTCCCCGTGCCTCCGGACACGGGGTGCCACGCGGGGTCGGGCTCCCACATGTCCCGGACGCTAGCCGATGTCGCGCGTGCGGTAGCGCCACCAGGCCGTGGCGACGAGCACTGCTGTCAGGGCGATCAGCGCCAGCTCGGGCCCGATCGCGAGTGACTCGGCGGGCACCTTGGACACGTGGGAGTACGGCGAGAGGTCGGCCACCCAGCCCGGCAGCTGCAGCAGCTCGGCCAGCGGACCGACCACGAAGAACGCCACCAGCACCCCCCACCCGGCGACCGCCCACCTGCTCCCCAGGGCCAGTCCCACGAGGGCCAGAGCCCCGACCACCCAGACGGCCGGGATCTGCACGAGGGACGCCGAGAGCACCCCACCGAACGACACCGCGGTGCCGACGGCGCCGATCGCCATGCCCAGACCGGTGACCAGGAGAAGCCATGCGGCCCCGCCCAGGGCCACCAGGCCGATCGCCAGGAACGTCGTGGACCGCCCGGTCGCCGTGGCGAGCACCTCCTCCGTGCGTCCGTCGTGCTCCTCGACGCCGCCGTGGGTGACCACCGTGACCGCGAAGCACGAGATGACGATCGCCAGGACCGACACCAGCGCGGCGACCAACGTCTCCTGGAGAGCACCGACCCCGCCCAGCCGCTCGATCAGGTCGCGGGCACCCGCCGAGTCGAGCAACGACTCGGCGCCGGGCACGATCGCCGCCATCAGTGCGCCGAGCACTCCGCAAGCCACCGTCCAGACCAGCAGCGAGGTCGTCTGCACCCGGAGGTTGAGCGCCAGCGCGTCGCCCAACCGTGGCGACCCGGTCGCGGGGCCGGGACGGGCCGCGATCAGTCCCGACCCGAGGTCGCGACGTGCCCGCAGGACGACGGCGGCACCGAGGAGCGCGGCGGCGAACGCCAGGTCGAGCAGGAGCACCCAGCCGCGCGGGTCGGACCACGCGCGCAGCTGCGTCGACCAGCCGAACGGCGAGAGCCAGCTCAGCCAGGAGACCGTGGTGTCGCCGATCGCCCGCAGCAGGAAGAGGACGCCGACGGCGCCGGCGGCGATCGCGCCACAGGTACGCGCACTGGCGGAGAGCTGGGCGGTCACGGCGCCGATCCCGGTGCCGACCAGCCCGAGTCCGAGCCAGGAGCCCGCGAACCAGAGCGACCCCGCGACCGGCAGTCCCCCCGCGATGTCGGCGCCGGCGGCGACGGCCGCGACGAGAACGGCGGCGAGCACGCCGACGAGGACCGCGCTGAGGAGGGCCGCGGCGGGCTCGACGGCGAGGGCGCCGAGCAGCTCGGCGCGTCCGGACTCCTCCTCGACGCGGGTGTGCCGTCGTACCAGCACGACACAGAGCGCCATCACCAGCACGCCGTAGGTCACGGTCGTCTTGGTCATCGCCACCTCGCCGAGGCTGTGGACGTCGAGGATCGGGCCGTAGAGCGCCACCAGCGCCGAGCTGGCGTTGATCGACTCGGCCGCTGAGACACGGTCGGCGGTCGAGCCGTACAGCGAGCCGGTCGCCGCCGCCGAGGCGTAGCAGATCACCCCGAGCAGCGCCGTCCAGACCGCCACCAGCACCCGGCTGCGTCGTAGCGAGAACCTCGTCAGTCGCCAGACCCCGGTCATCGGACGGGCTCCCTCCGGCGGTATGCGTCGAGGAACAGCTCCTCGAGGGTGGGCGGTGTGCTGGTGAGGGCGCGGACGCCGGCGGCCGTGATCGCCGTGAGGACGACGGGCAGCGCCTCGGGCTCGACGGTGCAGGAGACCACCGACCCGTCGACGGTCAGGTCGTGCACACCGGGTACGCCGGACAGGTCCGGCACGGCGCCGACCAGGTCTGCCCGCACTCGTGACCGGTGCAGGTGTCGCATCTCGTCGAGGCTCCCGGTCTCCACGACGCGGCCGTCGCGGATGATCGTGACTCGGTCCGCCAGCCGCTCGACCTCGCTGAGGATGTGGCTGGACAGCAGGACCGTCGTCCCCGCCTCGCGGACCTCCGCGACGCACGCGGCGAAGACCTCCTCCATCAGCGGGTCCAGCCCCGAGGTCGGCTCGTCGAGCACCAGCAGGTCCGTCGGCGCCGCGAACGCGGCGACCAGGGCGACCTTCTGCCGGTTGCCCTTGGAGTAGGCACGGCCCTTCTTGGTCGGGTCGAGCTCGAAGCGCTCCAGCATCTCGGCCCGCCGCGGATCGGTGACGGGAGCGCCGCGCATCCGCAGCAGCATGTCGATCACCTCGCCGCCGGACAGGTTGGGCCAGAGGCTGACGTCGCCGGGCACGTAGGCGAGGCGGCGGTGGAGCTCGGCGGCGTCGGCCCACGGATCGCCGCCGAACAGCCGCACGTCGCCGGCGTCCTTGCGGATCATCCCGAGCAGGATCCGCAGGGTCGTGGACTTGCCGGCGCCGTTGGGTCCGAGGAAGCCGTGCACCTCCCCCGGCACCACCGTCAGGTCGAGGCCGTCGAGCGCGCGGGTGCTCCCGAACGTCTTGACCAGACCGCGTACGTCGACCACCGAGTCGGCACTGCTCATGCGCCCACCCTACACGTCTTTCAATATCTCCTGAATCTTCGTAAGATGCCCGCATGACCGATCGATCCGTCGAGCAGCTGGGTGCCGCCCTGGCCGAGGCCGGCATGCCCTCGCTCCCCTCCCGGGTCTTCGCCGCGCTGCTCGTGGACGACGACGGCCGGATGACCTCGGTCGAGCTGACCGAGGTCCTCGGTGTCAGCCCCGCGGCGATCTCGGGGGCGGTGAAGTACCTCGGACACCTCCAGATGCTCCGCCGCGAGCGCGAGCGCGGCTCCCGCCGTGAGGTGTACGTCGTGGACGACGACGCCTGGCACGGCCTGATGTTGCGGCGCGACCATCTCTACGCGCCGATCCTGCGTGCATTGCAGGCCGCCGTCGACGAGCACGGCCCGGACTCACCGGCGTACCGGCGGCTGATGCTGACCGGCGAGTTCCTGCGCTTCGTCGACGACGAGATGGCGGCCATGACGGACCGGTGGGCGGCCCACCGAGCGGCGTTCGAGCAGCAGCTCTGACGCGCTAGGTTCGGGCCATGGCCACCCTTCTCGAGAGCACAGCCCGGCACCTCCGCCGTACCGCCCTCGCCAAGCAGCGCAGTGGTCGGCTTCCCGGGGTGTACGCCGGGGTCTGCCGCGGCGGCGAGCTGGTGTGGGGCGACGGGATCGGCGTCGTCGAGGTGGGCGCCGACCGGGCGCCGACGGCCGACGACCAGTTCCTGGTCGCGTCCAACACCAAGACCTTCACCGCCGTGATGGTCATGCAGCTGCGCGACGAGGGGAGGCTTGCCCTCGACGACCTGCTGGGCGACCACGTGCCCGAGGTGTCTCACCCGCTCACCATCCGACAGTGCCTCGCGCACGTGTCGGGGATGGCCCGCGAGCCACTCGGCGATGTCTGGGAGACGCTCGAGCAGCCCGACGCCAAGACCCTGCGTCGCGACTTCGACGACGTCGAGCGCGTCGGCCGACCGCACGACCACTGGCACTACTCCAACGTCGTCTACGCGATGCTCGGCCAGCTCGTCGAGGAGCTCGACGGCCGGTCCTGGGAGGAGTCGTTGCGCACCCGCCTCCTCGACCCGCTCGGGATGCGGCGTACGTCGGTGGGCTTCGACGACGGGCCGCACGCCACCGGCTACTACGTCGGTCCGTACGACGACGTCCCCCGACCCGAGCCGATACTGGACCTGCAGGCGATGGCCCCGTGCGGCGGCCTCGCCAGCACCGCGCACGATCTCGCGCTCTGGTCGGCGTTCGTCGCCGACCCCGGCTCCCTGCTGTCCGCGGACACCATGGAGGAGATGTGCCAGCCCCAGGTGCTCCTCGACCCCGACCAGTGGACCGGCGCGATGGGCCTGGGCTTCTTCCTGCTGCGGTCACCGACCGGACGCACCTGGGTGGGCCACACCGGCGGCATGCCGGGCCACATCACCGGCGTCTTCACCCACCGCGCGTCCGGCACCGGCGGCATCGTGCTGATGAACTCCACCGCCTCTCCGTCGCCCGACGCGTTCGCGATGGAGCTGGCCGACCACGTGGTCGAGCACGACCCGGTCGAGGACCCGGCGTGGCAGCCCGGGACGGAGGTCCCCGCGGATCTCCGCCCGCTGGTGGGTCGCTGGTTCTCGGAGGGTCAGCCGTTCGTGTTCTGGGTCGAGCAGGGCGAGCTCCGGGCGCGGATCGACAAGCCCGGTGCCGAGCGGCTGACCGCCTCACGCTTCGAGAAGGTCACCGACGACGTCTACCGCGACGTCGCCGGCCGTGAGCGGGGTGAGCTCCTGCGCATCACTCGCGCGCCCGACGGCACGGTCACCAAGCTCAACTGGGCGACGTACCTCTTCACGCGGGAGCCGATCGCCTTCGGCGAGCACCTCAACGGTTGACGACGTCGACCGCGACAGCGAGGGCGTCCTGCACGGCCGCGTCGAGCACCGCCCGACGCGGGTCCGGTACGGCGAGCCACGGCCCGACCACCGTGACCTGTCGCAGCCGCGGGTCGGAGAGCACCTCGTCGACGGCACCGTGGTCGCCACCGGTGACCGCACGGAGCACGCGGTGACCGAGGATCCGGGCCGCATGGTCGGCCGCCGCCTCGTAGGCCTGGCGCGCCTGGTTGTCGCGCCGGCGGGCGAAACGCTGCTGGCTCTGGCCGCCGGCCTTGGTCCGCCCCTGCACGTGCCGCTGCCCGATCTTGTGCTCGACCAGGGTCTCCCCCTCGAGCCGGGCCACGGCGAAGCCGCCCTTGCGCACCAGCAGCACACCCCAGGTGTCGGGGGCGGTCGCCGCGCTTGCGAAGGGCGCCGCCTCGGGCGGACCGGCGTACGTCGTGGCGAAGGGCAGCCGGGCCACGAACGTCGAGCCGTCGCCGGCCTCCCCCGCCAACGCGCCGTCGCGGACCACGAGTCCGGTCTCGCCGTGCCGTGCCGCGAAGTTCTCGACCCAGCGCAGGACCCGGGCAGGGGGCACCAGGACCGTGGTCGGTGCGGTCATGCCCAGGTCACACGGGCACCCTCGGCCCAGAGGTCGAGTCCGGTGCCGTCGAGCTCGTCGCTGCGGTTCCACAAGGTGAGGTAGAGCGCGACGGCCGACCCGCAGACCACGACGTCCGCGTCGTCGGGCGACGCCTCCCGCACGGTCGTCGGCGGCCGTTGCGTGACGGTGACGGTCCAGCGCTGGTCGGCGTCGTCGGGCACCACCGCGATCGTCGTCGGGGCGTCGGAGCGCAGCCGGGAACGCGGCCGCGGCATGAAGCCGGTGAGGAGCTCGTCGATCCCGTCGAGCGCGAGCTCGCGGGAGATCCAGGTGTCGCCGGCACGCGGGTGGCGGCCGAGCGCGGCCGAGAGCGCGTCGACGGCGTGGATGGTGGTCTCGTGGCACTGTCGCCGCGCCCAGAACCGCTTGGCCGGCGGTGCGTCGACGAGGAAGACCGGCGCCTCGAGGTCGTCCGGGGCCGCCTCGATCGTGGCGATCAGCTGCTCGCCGCCCTTGCAGAGCCACGCCACGGGATCGGCGGCCTCGAGTCCCTCGCGTTCGACGATGTCGTCGTCGATCTCCTCGTCGCGGAGGACCGCGGTCGCCCACCGGTGCACGAGGCCCTGGTGGGCGACCAGGCGGCGTACGTCCCAGTCGGGAGTGGTCGGTACGGGTGCCCCGAGCCCCGCCGTGGTCGCGTGGGTGGCGAAGGCGTCCAGCGCCTCGCGGATCCCGTCGAGATGACGGCCCAGGTCGAGGGACAGCTCCATGCGCGCAGTCTGGCAGCCGCGTCCGGCGGCCGCCTCCGAGTTCTTTGCCCGTTCGTGACCGGCGTGCGCTCGTGCCCGGGCTTCGGGTCCGGCACGATGGCGGCTCGGAGGTGTGGACATGCGACACACGGTTGCTGGTGGCTGATGCCTGACGAGCTGCCGAGCCTGGAGACCCTGGTGGACGCCGCCGACGCCGGGCTGCACCCCTGGGTGCACGACCACGTCACGGAGCCGGTACGCCGGTCGGCCCTGGCGGAGGAGCTGGGCTTCTGTCTCCACACGGCGGCCCAGGACCTGACCTATGCGGCCGCCTTCGCCGAGGTTGCGCCTCCGATGGGCCAGCCGGTGACGGCGTACCTCGACCGCTGGGTCCCGATCGGGGACGGCGCGCACGTGCTGGTCGGCCCTCGATACCTCGGCCGGAACCCGGACCTTCCCTTCGTCATGGTCTCCGCCGGCGACCGGCCGCTGACGCCGCTCGACCGCACGGATCTCCAGAAGGTCGCGCGAGAGCACCTGGGCGCCTTCGAGCCCGGTTTCGTGATGCTCACGACCGCCGACCCGATCGGGGCCTGGCCGGACACCCGGCCCGAGCTGCGCCAGGTCGTCGGCCCCCTGGGTGAGCTGCGTCGCCGGGAAGCCCCCGCCGAGCTGGCCGTCGCTGCACGTCGCGACACCGACTTCTACGAGCACTACCAGGAGATGTTCGACCGTGATGTGGCCCGAGACCCGGTCCATGCGCGGCACACCCGGGTGGAGGACCGGCAGGACCTGCAGGACCTGGCCGACCGAGGTCTCCTCTTCGACGTGCGGGTCGACGGCGAGTGGGCCGGCATCCTGGCCGCCGAGCCTGACGCACGCCGCGGCGTCCGTGGCGCGACCGTGGTCGAGCTGATCCTCGATCATCCCTACCGCGGTCGCGGGTACGGGAAGCACCTCAGCACGCTGCTGTCCCGGGCGCTTCCACTCCCCGACGACGAGTGCCTGCTCGGCACCATCCACGCCGACAACGTCATGTCCTACCGGTCCGCGCTCGCCGCCGGCCGCGTCGACGTCGGCGGCGAGATCGTCATCCCGCTCTGACCGGAGGGGCCGTCAGCGACCGCCGAGGCTGTCGAGGGCGGCCATGTCGTCCTCGGTCAGGGCGAACCCGCCGACGTCGGCGTTGGAGCGGATCCGGTCTGCGTGCACCGACTTCGGGATCACCACGGTCTGGTGCTGGAGGTGCCAGCGGATGATCACCTGGGCCGGCGTCCGCCCGTGCCGCTCCGCGATCGCGACGATCGCCGGGTGGTCGAGCGTGCCGCCGCGGAGCGCGCTGTAGCCCTCCAGGACGATGTCCCTCTCGCGGTGTGCGGCGAGCACCTCCGCGTCGTACAGGAGCGGGCTCCACTCGATCTGGTTCACCGCGGGTGCGACGCCGGCGGCGGCCGTGACGGCGTCGAGGAGCTCGGCGTCGAAGTTGCTGACGCCGATCTCGCGCGTCAGCCCCGTCTCGCGGGCCTCGACGAAGGTGCGCCAGATGTCCTCGTTCGCCGTGCCCTCGCCGGGCCAGTGGATGAGCCACAGGTCGAGGTGGTCGGTCTGCAGCATCTCGAGGCTGGCGTGCAGCGTCTCCAGCTCCTGGCCCGCACGGTTCGGCGGGAACTTGGTGGTGAGGAAGACCTCGTCGCGCGCCACCCCGCTGTCGGCGAGCGCGCGACCGACCTCCCGCTCGTTGCCGTAGACCGTCGCGGTGTCGAGGTGGCGGTAGCCGGCCTCGAGCGCGGCGGAGGTGGCGCGTACGGCGTCGTCACCCTTGATCTGCCAGGTGCCGAAGCCGAGCAGCGGCATCGAGGCACCCGCGGTGAGCGTGGCGATGTCGTCCGGCAGTTGGGGAGCGTTGTCGGTCATGACCCGATGCTAGGCACCTCGGCGTCCGGGCGACTCACCCCGGGTGACGGTTAGGTAAGGCAACCCTCAGTCAGGTACCCTCCCTCCGTGCCGAAGAAGCCGAAGTCGAAGTGCTGCGTGAGCAAGTCGCGGTGCAAGCGATGCCCCATCCGGATGCTCAAGGAGGGTCGGCTGCCCGAGGGATATACGGTCAAGAAGCGCAAGCTGGTCAAGACCGGCAAGAAGTCGTTGGCCGCCTGATCCCGCACGTCGAGGAGTGAGCATGCCCGCAGATCGCTTCGTCCAGGCCCTGAACGTCCAGATCGGTGAGGAGCTGGCGGCCCAACACCAGTACCTCGCGTGTGCGATCCACTACGACGCGTTGACGATGCCCCAGATGGCCGCGTTCTTCTACGCGCAGGCGCTCGAGGAGCGCGGGCACGCGCTGATGATGGTGCAGTACCTCCTCGACACCGACGCACAGGTCGTGATCCCCGGGGTGCAGGCACCGGTGCCCGCGTTCGACGGTGTCGTGACGCCCGTCGAGCTCGCTCTCGACCAGGAGCGACGCGTCACCGAGCAGATCAACTCGCTGCTGAGGATCGCCCGCGACGAGACCGACTTCGCCTCCGAGCAGTTCCTCCAGTGGTTCGTCAAGGAGCAGGTCGAGGAGGTCGCGACCATGAGCGACCTGCTCGCCGTCGTCCGTCGCAACGTCGACGACGTCGAGAACATCGAGGAGTACGTCGCGCGTGAGCAGGGCGGCGGCGACACAGAACCCGGCGCCCCGCGGATCGCCGGCGGCTAGGGAGCCGCTGCTCAGAGGTGGTCGGGCACGACCAGGGCGTCGGGATCCTGGCGCGGCGGCAGATGCGCCAGTGCCGACTGCACCAACGCAGTGCGCGTCTTGACGACGACCACCCGGCGCACCCTGCCGAGCCCGTCCCCCACCTGGGCCTCGACGGTCTCACTCACCTCGCGGTCGCTGTACGACGGCCGGGTTCCGGGGGCGACCTCCACGTCCGGCAGCGCGACCAGGACGGGCAGGATCTCGGAGCCGAGCCGATCGAGGAGCTGGAACCGCTGGTAGCGGTCCATCTCGTTCCAGACCGTGTCGATGTCGGCCCGGCCGCGACGTACGTCCTTGCGCTGCGTCGCCAGGACCGCCTTGGCGGCACCCGTGAGGGCGGCCGTCAGCTCGTGCTCGGTGAACCTCACGAGGTCCGCTGGGGCAGCCCGGTGGGGAGGCCGTCGAGGCTCGTCGTGTTCTTCTCGGCGTGGTAGGCGGCGAGCCCCTCCGGGCCCTTCTTGGTGGCCCAGTTCGGCATCAGCTCCCGCTGGGCCGTCGTCTCCATCAGCGGCACGCCGTAGCCGCAGGAGGTCATCACCAGGTCGACGTCGACGTCGTAGACCTGCCGGGCGCCCGGCAGCGGCGGGAACAGCCCGGCCATCTCGTCCCAGGCGTCGTCACCTGGCTGGATGGTCCGCGCGGAGCCGAACAGGCGCAGGATCAGCGGTTCGCGCGCGAACGAGCAGAACATCACCGTCATCCGGTTGGTGTCGAGCAGGTGGGCTGCGGTCTCGTTGCCCGAGCCGGTGCCGTTCAGCCAGGCGACCCGGTTCGGGCCGAGCACCCGGAAGGAGTCGAGCCCCTTGGGGGACACGTTGACGTGCCCCTCGCGCGCCGCCGTCGCGACGAAGAACATCGGTTGTCGCTCGATGAACGTGCGATGCCGGTCCGAGATCGCGTCGAACTGCTGGGCCATGCCGTCATTGTCTCGCGGGTCGGTGACCACTCGGACGCAGGTCGGCAGATTTCGAGACGCGTCACCCGTCCCGCCGCTGCGCGTCGGTTCGGGTCGACGCTCCTCAATCTCTTCGGCTCACCGCGAGCTCGCGAGCTCGCTCGCGGGCCTCAGACGTTGAAGCCGAGGGCGCGCAGCTGCTCGCGGCCGTCGTCGGTGATCTTGTCGGGGCCCCACGGCGGCATCCAGACCCAGTTGATCAGCGACGTCGTTGACCAGGCCCTCGAGGGCGGTGTTGGTCTGGTCCTGGATCACGTCGGTCAGCGGGCAGGCCGCCGAGGTCAGCGTCATGTCGATGACGACGTTGGTGTCGTCGTCGAGGTGCACGCCGTAGACCAGGCCGAGGTCGACGACGTTGATGCCGAGCTCGGGGTCGACGACGTCCTTCATCGCCTCGGTGACGTCGTCGATCGCGTCACCGAGCCGGCCGGGGCCGCCGGCGGCCTCGGGCACCTCGGGCAGGTCGCCGTGGTCGATCGGCGTTCGTGGTCACGTCGGTCTCCTCCGATCTGGGCGGTCGTGGCGCGTCCTTCCAGGCCATCCACGACAGCAGTGCGCACTTGACGCGCGCGGGGAACTTGGCGACGCCGGCGAACGCGATGCCGTCCTCCAGGACGTCCTCGTCGGGCTCGACCTGACCCTTGCCCTGCATCAGGGTCAGGAACTCCTCGTGGATCGCCATCGCCTCGTCGACCGGCTTGCCGATCACGAGGTCGGTCATCACCGACGCCGAGGCCTGCGAGATCGAGCAGCCGAGCGCGTCGTACGACACGTCCTCGACCCTGCCGTCGGCGACGTGCACGCGCAGCGTCACCTCGTCACCGCAGGTCGGGTTGACGTGGTGCACCTCGGCCTCGAACGGCTCGCGCAGCCCCTTGTGGTGGGGGTTGCTGGTAGTGGTCCAGGATGATCTCCTGGTAGAGGGAGTCGAGCTCGGTCGACATGTCGTTCAACTCAACTTGAAGTAGCGAGCGGGTGTATTCCAGGCCCTCGACGAGCGCGTCGATCTCGGCCGGCGTCGTGTAGAGGTACGACGACATCCGGGTCGAGCTCTGCACGCCGAAGCGCGCGTGCGCGGGCTTCGCGCAGTGGTGGCCGGCGCGCACCGCGATGCCGCGCGTGTCGAGCACCGTGCGCGACGTCGTGCGGGTGCACGCCGGCGAGCTCGAAGGAGATCGCTCCCCCGCGCTGCGTCGGCGTCGAGCGGGCCGAGCACGGTCAGGCCGGGGACGGTGGCCAGCCCCTCGAGGGCGTACGCCGTGATCGCCTGCTCGTGCGCGTGGACGGCGTCCATGCCGAGGTGGCCGAGGTAGTCGACCGCGGCGCCGAGGCCGACCGCCTCGACGATCGGCGGCGTGCCGGCCTCGAACTTGTGCGGGCACCGGCGCGTACGTCGACCGCTCCATCGTGACGGTCTCGATCATCTCGCCGCCGCCGAGGAACGGCGGCAGCTGGTCGAGCACCTCGCGCCGGCCCCAGAGCACGCCGATGCCGGTCGGGCCGACCACCTTGTGGCCGGTGAAGGCCAGCAGGTCGGGACGCTCGTCGTCGGCCATCGCGGCCAGGTCGACCGGCAGCTGCGGCGCGGCCTGCGAGGCGTCGACGACGACGAGCGCGCCGACCTCGTGGGCGCGGCGGGCGATCTCGGCGACCGGGTTGATCGTGCCGAGCATGTTGGAGACCCAGGTGAACGAGACGACCTTGGTGCGCTCGGTGATCAGCTCGTCGATGTTGCGACAGGTCGAGCCGGCCGTCGTCGGTGAGCCCGAACCAGCGCAGCGTCGCGCCGGTGCGCTCGCAGAGCAGCTGCCACGGCACGATGTTGGAGTGGTGCTCCATCTCGGTGATGACGACCTCGTCGCCGGGGCCGACCTGACGGTCCCGGGCCAGGCCAGGGTGTTCGCGGCCAGGTTGAGCGCCTCGGTGGCGTTCTTGGTGAAGATCACCTCGTCGCGGTCGGGCGCGTTGATGAACGCCGCCACCTTGTCGCGGCCGCCCTCGAACGCCTCGGTCGACTCCGCGCCGAGCTGGTGCATGGCGCGGGCGATGTTGGCGTTGTGCCGCTCGAGGTGGTCGACCATCGTGTCGATGACGACCTGCGGCTTCTGCGAGGTGTTGGCGCTGTCGAGGTAGACCAGCGGCAGCCCGCCCGCGAGCGCGCGCGAGAGGATCGGGAAGTCCTTGCGGATGACCTCCAGCTCGGGAAGCAGGCCGTCCATCAGGTCTCCTTTCGAGTCACCGGGTCTCGGGACAGGCGTCAGGACGCCTGGTCAGACCGCTGCGGCGCCTTGACGTACTTGTCGTAGCCCTCGGCCTCGAGCTCCTCGGCGAGCTCGGGGCCGCCCTGCTCGGCGATCCGGCCGTCGACGAAGACGTGCACGAAGTCGGGCTCGATGTAGCGCAGGATCCGGGTGTAGTGCGTGATCAGCAGGACGCCCTTGCCCTCCTGCGCGCGGAACCGGTTGACGCCCTCGGAGACGATCTTGAGCGCGTCGATGTCGAGGCCGGAGTCGGTCTCGTCGAGGACCGCGACCTTCGGGTTCAGCAGCTCGAGCTGGGCGATCTCGTGGCGCTTCTTCTCGCCGCCGGAGAAGCCCTCGTTGACCGAGCGGGTGCCGAACGTCGGGTCGAGGTTGAGCTGCTCGAGCGCGGCGTTGACGTCCTTGACCCAGGTGCGGAGCTTGGGCGCCTCGCCGTCGAGCGCGGTCTTGGCGGTACGCAGGAAGTTGGACACCGAGACGCCGGGCACCTCGACGGGGTACTGCATCGCCAGGAACAGCCCGGCCCGCGCCCGCTCGTCGACGGTCATCGCGAGGACGTCCTCGCCGTCGAGGGTGACGGTGCCGCCGGTGATGGTGTACTTCGGGTGGCCGGCGATCGAGTAGGCCAGCGTCGACTTGCCCGAGCCGTTCGGGCCCATGATCGCGTGCGTCTCGCCGTCCTTGATGGTCAGCGTGACGCCCTTGAGGATCTCCTTGGGCCCGTCCTCGGTCTTGACCGAGACGTGCAGGTCCTTGATCTCGAGGGTGCTCATTGGGGGGTGACTCCGTTCAGGGTGGTGGTGACGTCGACGTAGACGTCGGTGCCGCGTACCTCGACCGGGAAGGTCGCGACGGGTTCGGTGGCGGGGAGGCCGGTCGGCTTGCCGGTGCGGAGGTCGAAGCGCGAGCCGTGCAGCCAGCACTCGACCGTGCAGTCCTCGACCTCGCCCTCGCTGAGGGCGACGGCGGCGTGGGAGCAGATGTCCTCGACCGCGAAGACCTCGTCGCCGTGGCGGGCGACCGCGACGTCCTGGTCGCCGATCGTCACGGCCGAGCGCCTCGTCCTCGGGAACTCGGCGAGCGCGCAGGCCTGCTCGAAGGTCATGCAGGCAGTCCTTCGAGGACGTTCTTGGCCAGCTCGGCCTCGACCGTCGCGGCCAGCTGCTCCTCGATCGCGGGGACGTCGATCCTGCGGATCAGGTCGTTGAAGAAGCCGTGCACGACCAGGCGGCGCGCCTCGTTCTCGGCGATGCCGCGCGAGCGCAGGTAGAACAGCTGCTCGTCGTCGAAGCGGCCGGTCGCGGACGCGTGGCCGGCGCCCTCGATCTCGCCGGTCTCGATCTCGAGGTTGGGCACCGAGTCGGCCTGGCAGCCGTCGGTGAGCACGAGGTTGCGGTTCTCCTCGTAGGTCTCGATGCCCTCGGCGACCTTGCGGATCAGCACGTTGCCGATCCAGACCGTGTGGGCGCCCTGGCCCTGCAGCGCGCCCTTGTAGATCACGTGGCTCTTGGTCTTGGGCGCGGTGTGGTCGACGAAGAGCCGGTGCTCGATGTGCTGGCCGGCGTCGGCGAAGTAGAGGCCGAGCATCTCGACCGTCGCCGCCGGGGCCGGCGTACTCGGCGGTGGTGTCGTGGCGGACGACGTTGCCGCCGAAGGTGACGGCGACGTGCTTGAAGCGGGCGTCGCGGCCGACCTGCGCGTGGCGGTGGCCGAGGTGCACGGCGTCGTCGGCCCAGTCCTCGATGCTGACGCACGGTGAGGTGGGCGCCGTCGCCGACCACGATCTCGACGTTGTCGGCCAGCGTGGCGGAGCCGTCGAAGCGCAGCACGACGGTGGCCCGGCTGTGGGCGCCGGCGGTGATCACGGCGTGGCGTGGCGGTGGCGTGCTCGACGTCGGTGCCGGTCAGCGTGACGAACACCGGGCGGTCGAGCTCGGTCTCGGCCGGGACGTCGACGGCGAAGCGCCGTGCGGCGCTCGTGCCAGACCCGCGCGGCGATCCGGTCGGTCGGGACGAAGCCGCTCGAGCCCGAGCAGCGGACTGTCGGCGGCCAGCGACTCGACGGCCACGCGCCTCGGGGGCGTCGTACTCGGCGCCGACAGCCGTCGCCGTCGAGCGCGGCGTCGGCGTGCAGGCCGCGCAGCCGCTTGAGCGGCGTGAAGCGCCAGATCTCCTCGCGCCCGGTCGGCACCGGGTGGTCGGCGAGGTCGAACGAGCCCGCCGGGTGCAGGTGGGACTCCACGCGCTCGACGCTCGAGCGCGTCCTGAACTGCAGTGACATCAGCCGACCGCGCCTTCCATCTGGAGCTCGATGAGCCGGTTGAGCTCGAGGGCGTACTCCATCGGGAGCTCCTTGGCGATCGGCTCGACGAAGCCGCGCACGATCATCGCCATCGCCTCGTCCTGCTCCATGCCGCGCGACATCAGGTAGAAGAGCTGGTCGTCGGAGACCTTCGAGACGGTCGCCTCGTGGCCCATCGACACGTCGTCCTCGCGGATGTCGACGTAGGGGTAGGTGTCGGAGCGGCTGATCTGGTCGACCAGCAGCGCGTCGCACAGCACGTTGGACTTCGAGCCGTGCGCGCCCTCGTTGATCTGGATCAGCCCGCGGTACGACGTACGGCCGCCGCCGCGCGCCACCGACTTGCTCAGGATCGAGCGCGAGGTGTTCGGCGCGGCGTGCACCATCTTGGCGCCGGCGTCCTGGTGCTGGCCCTCGCCGGCGAACGCGATCGACAGCGTCTCGCCCTTGGCGTGCTCGCCCATCAGGTAGATGGCGGGGTACTTCATCGTCACCTTGGAGCCGATGTTGCCGTCGACCCACTCCATCGTCGCGCCGGCCTCGCAGGTCGCGCGCTTGGTGACGAGGTTGTAGACGTTGTTCGACCAGTTCTGGATGGTCGTGTAGCGGCAGCGGCCGCCCTTCTTCACGATGATCTCGACGACCGCGGAGTGCAGCGAGTCGGAGGAGTAGATCGGCGCGGTGCAGCCCTCGACGTAGTGCACGTAGGCGTCCTCGTCGACGATGATCAGGGTCCGCTCGAACTGGCCCATGTTCTCGGTGTTGATCCGGAAGTAGGCCTGCAGCGGGATGTCGACGTGCACGCCCTTGCGGCACGTAGATGAACGAGCCACCCGACCACACCGAGGTGTTGAGCGCGGCGAACTTGTTGTCGCCGACCGGGATGACGGTGCCGAAGTACTCCTGGAACAGCTCCGGGTGCTCCTTGCAGCGCGGTGTCGGTGTCGAGGAAGATGACGCCCTGCTCCTCGAGGTCCTCGCGGATCGAGTGGTAGACGACCTCCGACTCGTACTGCGCGGCGACGCCGGAGACGAGGCGCTGCTTCTCCGCCTCGGGGATGCCGAGCTTGTCGTAGGTGTTCTTGATGTCCTCGGGGAGGTCGTCCCACGTGGCGGCCTGCTTCTCGCTGGAGCGGACGAAGTACTTGATGTTGTCGAAGTCGATGCCCGACAGGTCGGAGCCCCAGGTGGGCATCGGCTTGCGGTGGAAGAGCTTGAGGCCCTTCAGGCGCAGGTCGAGCATCCACTGCGGCTCGCTCTTCTTCGACGGAGATGTCGCGGACGACCTCCTCGCTGAGGCCGCGCTTGGCGGCCGCGCCGGCGTCGTCGCTGTCGGCCCAGCCGAACTGGTAGCGGCCGATGCCCTGCGAGCTCGGGGTTGCGCTCCTCGATGGAGGTCATGCGTGACCTCTCCTTCGTGGTGTCGGGTGCTGCTGGTCGAGTGCGGTGCTGCGGGATGCAGGTGGTGCAGACCCCGTCGCCGTGGGCGATGGTGGCCAGCCGCTGGACGTGGCGGCCGAGGACGCGGCCGATCGCCTCGGTCTCGGCCTCGCACAGCTGCGGGAACTCGTGGGCGACGTGGGAGACCGGGCAGTGCTGCTGGCACAGCTGCTCGGCGCCGTCGACCCCGTCTGAGCAGGGGCAGCGACCGCACGGACGCGGCGTAGCCCTCGTCGGTGAAGACCCGGGCCAGCGCCTCGGCCGGCGTCAGCTCGGGCTGCGCGGCCGCGACCACGCTCGTAGTCGCGCTCGATGAACGCCACCCGCGCGTCGGGCGAACTCCATGACGGCGTCGTCGCCGCCGGTCTCGGCCAGGAAGCGGAGCGCCTGCACGGCGAGGTCGTCGTACTGCTGGTCGAAGCTGCTCGCGACCGGACTCGGTGAGCGCGAAGACCTTGGCCGGGCGGCCGCGGCCCCGGCTCGCGGACGGACGCGGCTCGCGCGCCTCGAGCGCGCCCTCGGCGAGCAGGTGGTCGAGGTGGCGGCGTACGGCGGCGGGCGTCAGGTCGAGCCGCTCGGCGAGGTCCGCCGCGGTCGACGGACCGTTGACCAGGATCGACCGGACGACGCGCTCACGCGTCGGCTGGTCGCCCGGAGGCAGGGTCCGCTCGAATTCCACAACACCAGTGTGCCGTTATTGCCGGGGCCTCTTCAAGTAAGGGTCACCTTACCCGGGCCGAGGTCCGCCCCGCGCCGAGGTCGGTCGCAGGGATGACTTTCGCCGCGGACGGTCATCCCTGCGAACGACTCCGCGTATCCGGCGGTACCCGGCGACCTCTTACCCGGCGAAACACCGTCCGGCACCACGACCTCACGAGGGAAACCACATGAAGCTCTTCACCCAGGGACGCTACGCGACGGTCGCCTCGACCGCGGCTCTCGTCGTCGCGCTCGGCGGCACGTCGTACGCCGCCGGCCTCGTCACCGGCCAGCAGATCAAGGACGGCACCGTCACCAGTGCCGACATCAAGGACCACAGCCTGCAGACCAAGGACCTCTCGCACTCGGCCAAGAACGCGCTGACCGCGCACGTCCAGTCGACGTTCAACGACAGCACCACCGCCATGACCGGCAACACCAAGACGGTGCTGACCGTGCCCGTGCCGGCCGGTAGCTACCTCGCCTACTCCAAGACGTCGGCCGTGCGCACCGGCGTGCACGGCACCAACGCCTGGGCGCGCTGGCACCTGAACGGTCCCGGCGACACCGACGGGGTCGCCGCCGACCTGCCGGACCACGGCTGACGCCGAGTCGCTGGCCAACCAGATCGTGTTCACCACCACGCACACCGCCACCGTGCACGCTGACCTGCACGGGCACCACCAACGCCCAGCGTCGACGTGGAAGAAGGTGACCGCGATCAAGGTCGGCCTCGGTGGTCAGCCTGACCCGGGCGCGAACGTGGCTCGCACCGTCCGCTGACGTCCCACCGCCACGACCTCACGCCCGGCCGCTGAGCGCACGTCGTACGCCGGCCCTCGCCCTCGTGGCGGGGGCCGGCGTCGTGGCGCCGCCCTCGGCATCGCCGCCGCCTCCCGGACAGCGGAGACACTTTCCGGTTCGAGCGTAGGCTGCCTGCATGCCCGGATCGATTCTTGGAACCGAAGTCCGCCGTGTCGAAGACCTCGAGCTCCTGCTCGGTCAGGGCACGTTCGTGGACAACCTCGAGAGCGACGGGTGTCGCCCACGCGATCTTCGTGCGCAGCCCGTTCGCGCACGCCCGGATCACCGGGATCGACACCTCCGACGCCGCCGCGGCGCCCGGCGTGCTCGCGGTCTACACCGCCGACGACCTCGGCCGCGAGCCGCTCTCGGGCTTCGCCGACGTCAACGACAAGGCGGGCCGCGCGGCCCTGGCCGTCGACAAGGTGCGCTACGTCGGCGACCCGGTCGCCCTCGTCGTCGCCGAGACCCGGGCGCAGGCGATGGACGCCGCCGAGCTGGTCGACGTCGACTACGACGACCTGCCGGTCGTCACCGACGTCGAGGACGCGCTCGCCGACGACGCCCCCTTGCAGTTCGAGGCCCTCGGCTCCAACATCGCCACCCAGCGCGCGGCCAAGGACCCCGCCGACGTCCTGGACGACGCCGACCACGTGACCCGCGTCCGGATGGTCAACCAGCGCATCGCCACCGCCCCGATCGAGGGCAACGCGATCCTGGTCCGGCCCACCGCCGACGGCATGGAGGCCTGGGTCTCCACCCAGCACCCCCACATGGCCCGCGACCTGCTCGCCAAGGCGATCGGCGTCGACGCCGCGCACGTCCGCGTCGTCGCTCCGCACGTCGGCGGCGCCTTCGGCGGCAAGGCCGGCACCGGGCCCGACCACGCCGCGATCGCGCTGGCCGCCCGGAAGCTCGGCCACCCGGTGAAGTGGTCGGAGACCCGCAGCGAGGCGATGCTCTCGATGCAGGGCCGAGGTCAGGTGCAGTACGCCGAGCTCGGGCTCACCGGCGACGGCACCATCACCGGCCTCCGGCTGCGGGTGCTCGGCGAGTGCGGGGCGTACGCCGGCTTCGGCGGCGCGCTCGCGGTCGGACCGACGTACATGATGGCGCAGGGCCCCTACGTCATCCCGCGGCTGCGCTTCGACGCGATCGCGCGTGATGACCAACACCGCGCCGGTCGGCGCGTTCCGCGGAGCCGGTCGGCCCGAGGCCGCTGCCGCCCTCGACCGGGTCCTGGACGTCGCCGCGCTGGAGCTCGGGTTGAGCCCCGAGGAGATCCGCCGGCGCAACCTGATCCCGGCCGACGCGTTCCCCTACAGACGCTGACCGGCGTCACCTACGACAACGGCGACTACCGCGCGCCCCTCGAGGAGGCGCTGCGGATCGCCGACGTCGACGACGCCCGCAAGGAGCAGCAGCGACGGATCGAGGCCGGCGAGAGCAAGCTGCTCGGCATCGGGGTCTCGACGTACGTCGAGATCACCGGCTTCGGCGGCTCGGAGTTCGGCTCGGTCCAGATCCATCCGGACGGCTCGGCGACCGTCGATGTCCGGTACCTCGGCCCACGGCCAGGGCCACGCGACGTCGTTCTCGATGATCGTCGCCGACCGGCTCGGCATCCCGCTGGACCGGATCACCTACCGCCAGTCCGACACCGCGATCGTCCGCACCGGCGGCGGCACGGGCGGCTCGCGCTCGCTCCAGCTCGGCGGCAACGCCGTCTCCAAGGCCGCCGACGAGCTCCGCGAGAAGGCGATCGCGGTCGCCGCCCGGATGCTCGAGGCGAACGCCGAGGACGTCACGCTCGACGACGAGGGCTTCGGGGTCGCCGGCGTCCCCGGCTCCCACGTGTCCTGGCCCGAGCTCGCGGCGTACGCCCACGAGCACGACGGCGGCCTCGGCGTCGACACCGACTTCACGCAGAAGGGTGCGACGTTCCCCTTCGGCGCCCACGTCGCGATCGTCGAGGTCGACCTCGAGACCGGCCAGGCGAAGCCGGTCCGCCACGTCGCGGTCGACGACTGCGGCCGGATCGTCAACCCGCTGATCGTCGCCGGTCAGCAGCACGGCGGCGCGATCCAGGGCATCAGCCAGGCGCTGTGGGAGGAGATGGTCTACGACGAGCAGGGCACGCCGATCACCAGCTCCTTCGCCGACTACGCCATCCCGACCGCGGCCGACGCGCATCATGCTCGAGGCCTCCAACACCGAGACGCCGACCCCGGTGAACCCGATCGGCGCCAAGGGCATCGGCGAGTCCGCGACGATCGGCTCGACGCCCGCGGTGCAGAACGCCGTCGTCGACGCGCTCAAGCACCTCGGCGTCAAGCACATCGACCTGCCGTGCACGCCCGAGCGGGTCTGGCGCGAGATCCAGAACCCGCGGGCCGACGTGTGGCGCGAGCCGCCGGCGGCGTTCGACCGGCTCGCGAACGACGGCGAGCGAGCCCGACATCGTCGAGGCCTAGGGCGACCCGGCCAGCATTCGCCGCGACCCGTTCCTACACTTGGGGCGTGTCAGCGCCCGTCTCCCCCGCTGCCGGGGCCGCAGGGCCAGCGGTCGAGATCGACGGGCTGGTGATGCGCTACGGCGACAAGGTCGCCGTCGACGGGCTCAGCCTCACCGTCGAGCGGGCCTCGATCACGGCCGTGCTCGGGCCGAACGGCGCCGGCAAGACCACGACCCTCGAGACGGCCGAGGGCTACCGCTCGCCGCAGGAGGGCCGGGTCCGCGTGCTCGGGCCTCGACCCGGTGCGCGACCGTCGTGCGCTGCTCCCCCGGATCGGCGTGATGCTCCAGCACGGCGGCGCGTGGAGCGGCGTGCGCGCCGACGAGATGCTGCGGCACATCGCCCGGCTGCACGCCCACCCGCTCGACGTCGACGCGCTCTCCGACCGGCTCGGCCTCGCCGACTGCGGGCGTACGCCGTACCGCCGGCTCTCCGGCGGCCAGCAGCAGCGGCTCGGGCTGGCGATGGCGATCGTCGGCCGCCCCGAGATCGTGTTCGTCGACGAGCCGACGGCCGGCATGGACCCGGCGGCACGGCGTACGACGTGGGAGCTGCTCCAGGAGCTCCGCGCGGCGGGGGTCACCGTCGTGCTGACGACGCACTACATGGAGGAGGCCGAGCGCCTCGCCGACCGGATCCACATCATCGACCACGGCCGGCTGATCGCCAGCGGGCTCGCCGCTCGAGCTCACCCGCGGCGGCCGCTCGGCGACGATCCGGCTGGTCGTCACCAAGCCGTTCCCGCCCGACGCACCCGAGTCGCTGCGCGCCGCGCTCGGTGCGCAGGTCGAGGTCACGCTGCTCGACGAGGTGAGCATCCTGGTGACCGGCCCGGCCGACGCGTCGAGCCTCGGCGATCGTGTCGCGCTGGTGCGAGGAGAACGACGTGCTCCCCGAGTCGCTGACCCTGGGCCAGCGGACCCTCGAGGACGTGTTCCTCGAGCTGACCGGGCGGGAGCTGACCACATGAGCCTCGACCTCTCCCCGAGCCCCGGCGCCGCACCGTTCCCGCGGCAGGTCGCGGCCCAGGCCGGCATGGAGGCGCGGCTGATGCTGCGCAACGGCGAGCAGCTGCTCCTCGCCGTGGTGATCCCGGTGATCGTGCTGATCGGCGGGGTCAACGGCGCCCGCCACGTCGACCTCAACCTCTCGCACCCGGCGGTCGACGTCCTCACGCCCGGCGTGCTCGCCCTGGCCGTGATGTCCACGGCGTTCACGTCGCTGGCGATCGCCACCGGCTTCGAGCGCCGCTACGGCGTGATCAAGCGGCTCGGCTCCTCGCCCCTCCCCCGCTCCGGCCTGCTCGCCGGCAAGATCGGCGGGCTGCTCATCGTCGAGGTGCTCCAGATCGCGGTGATCTCGACGGTGGCGCTGGTCCTCGGCTGGGACCCGGCCGACGGACTCGCCCCCGGCCGTCCTCGCCATCGTCCTCGGCACCGCCGCCTTCGCCGCCCTCGGCCTCTTCGTCGCCGGGGTGCTCCGCGCCGAGGCCACGCTGGCCGCCGCGAACCTGGTCTACCTCCTGCTGCTGGCCGGCGGCGCGGTCGTGCTGCCGACCTCGTCGTACGGCGCGTTCGGGCACGTCACCGCCGCTGCTGCCCTCCGGCGCCCTCGGCGACGCGATGCGACACGCGCTCATCGACGGCACGACCGCCTGGCGCGACCTGCTGGTGCTGCTCGTCTGGGCCGCCGTCGGCACCGTCCTCACCGCCAGGACCTTCCAGTGGGAGTGAGCAGCTGGCTGCGCCGCTTCGCCTGGGCCACTCTGGTCGCCAACGTCGCGCTCGTCGTGACCGGTGGGGCCGTGCGGCTGACCGGCTCAGGGCTCGGCTGCCCGACCTGGCCGCGGTGCGACGGCGGCTCGTTCACGCCGCACGGCACGATCGGACCCCACCAGCTGATCGAGTTCGGCAACCGCACCCTGACCTTCGTGCTCGTCGCGATCGCGGTCGCCACCTTCGTGGCCGCCCGCCAGAGCGGACGCCGCGACCTGCTCCGGCTCTCGGTGGTGCTCGGGCTCGCGATCCCGGCCCAGGCCGTGCTCGGCGGCATCACCGTGCTGACCGACCTCAACCCGTGGGTCGTCTCGTTCCACCTGCTCCTGTCGCTGGCGATCGTCTCGGTCGCGGTGCTGTTCCTGCACCGGCTCGACCATCCACCGGTCGCACCCGCCCGGGGCATGGTGCCCGCGCTCGCCTGGACGACGTACGCCGTCACCTGGCTCGTCCTCTACGCCGGCACCGTCGTCACCGGCTCGGGCCCGCACGCCGGCGACGCGAGCTCACCGCGCAACGGGCTCGACCCGCTGCAGCTCAGCCAGCTCCACGCCGACCTGGTCTTCCTGCTGATCGGCCTGACGGTCGGGATGTGGTTCGCCCTGCGTGCGACCGGCGGCGACATCCGCCCGGTCACGGCCCTCGCCGTGGTCGAGGTGCTGCAGGCCACCGTCGGCTTCGTGCAGTACTTCGCCGGGCTCCCGGTCGCGGTCGTGATGCTCCACATGCTCGGAGCGGCGCTCGTGATCGCGGCCGCGACCTGGCTGCTGGTCACGGTCCTCGAGCCGGCGCCGATCCGTGAGACGTCGCTCTCAGGGCTGGGCGGCGCGTCCGACGTCCGGTGACGTGGACGACGGTTGACCTGTACCCCCGTGGACAGGCCAACCGTCGTACCCGATAGGACGCACGCTACGGCTGCCCGGTTGCGTCTGTCGCGCCGATTTCTCCGGTGTGCGCGCCGTGGAGGCAGGCGACGATCAGCGCGTCAGCAGCGGGTCGAGCGCGACGGCCACGAAGAGCAGCGACAGGTAGAGGTTCGAGGCGTGGAAGAGCACCATCGGCCGGATCACGCTGAGGTCCTCGGTGCCACGGGTGCGTGACCACATCCGGTGGGCCTGCACGAGGAAGACCGCGCCGAGCACGGCGGCCGCGACCGGGTAGAACCAGCCGGTGTCCGCGACCGGCCACAGCAGCAGCGACGTGGCGACCATGACCCAGCTGTAGACGACGATCTGGCGGCCCACGACCTCGGCCTTGGCGACGACCGGCAGCATCGGCACGTCGACGCCCGGCGTAGTCCTCGCGGTAGCGCAGCGCCAGGGCCCAGGTGTGGGGCGGGGTCCAGAAGAAGACCACGGCGAAGAGCACCACCGGCGCCCAGGCCAGCTCGCCGGTGACCGCCGTCCAGCCGATCAGGGCCGGGAAGCAGCCGGCGAGCCCGCCCCAGACGATGTTCTGGGTGGTACGCCGCTTGAGCAGCATCGTGTAGACGAAGAGGTAGAAGCACTCGGCCACCAGCGACAGCGCCGCCGAGAGCGGGTTCACCCAGACGTAGAGGATCACGGTGGCGACCACGCCGAGCACGACGCCGAAGACGAGAGCGGCCCGCGTCGAGACGATGTGGCGCGGCAGCGCCCGGCGACGGGTCCGCCGCATCTGCTCGTCGATGTCGCGGTCGTAGACGCAGTTCAGCGCCGACGCGGACCCCGCCGACAGCGTGCCGCCGACGACGGTGGCGACGACGAGACCGAGGTCGGGGACCCCGCCGGCGGCGAAGAACATCACCGGCACGGTCGTGAGCAGCAGCAGCTCGATGACGCGCGGCTTGGTCAGCCCGACGTACGCCGCCACGACGTCGCGGAGACCGACGACCGATCGGTCGACCGAGGAGAGTCCGGCTCAGAGAGAGCCGCGGCTCGATCGCCGACGTATGTCACAGAGTTCCTCGGGTACGGGAGGTGGGATGGGGCAAGACGCGCCTCGCAGTCTATCCCCGGGGGTGAGTAGGCTCGGAGACGCCTTGAGCGCCGCCGACCTCGGGGCCAGAGTTGGGCCCGACGCACCACCCTCCAACCCCGCTGTGGAAGGGAAAATCGCGTGACCACGACACCCGCGAAGCTGGACTGGACCGACCTGGACGACAAGGCCGTCGACACCGTCCGGGTGCTGGCCATGGACGCCGTCCAGAAGGTCGGGAACGGCCACCCCGGCACGGCGATGAGCCTGGCGCCGGCGGCGTACCTGCTGTTCCAGAAGGTGATGCGCCACAACCCGGCCGACCCCCACTGGCCCGGTCGCGACCGCTTCGTCCTGTCCTGCGGACACTCCAGCCTCACCCTCTACATCCAGCTGTTCCTCGGCGGCTGGGGCCTCGAGCTCGAAGACCTGCAGGCGCTCCGCACCTGGGGCAGCAAGACTCCCGGCCACCCGGAGTACGGCCACACCGCCGGCGTCGAGACCACCACCGGGCCGCTCGGGCCAGGGCATCGGCAACGCCGTCGGCATGGCGATGGCCGCTCGCCGCGAGCACGGCCTCCTCGACCCGAACGTCGCGCTCGGCGACTCGCCGTTCGACCACCAGATCTACGCACTGTGCTCCGACGGCGACATCGAGGAGGGCGTGTCGGCCGAGGCCTCCGCGATCGCCGGCGTGCAGGAGCTCGGCAACCTGACCCTCATCTACGACCACAACCGGATCTCGATCGAGGACAACACCGACATCGCGCTCGGCGAGGACGTCGGCGCCCGCTACGAGGCCTACGGCTGGCACGTCCAGCACGTCGACTGGACCCACGACGGCACGACCTACGAGGAGGACGTGCCCGCGCTGTACGACGCGATCCGCAAGGCGCACGCGGTCACCGACAAGCCGAGCTTCATCGTGCTCCACACGATCATCGCCTGGCCCGCCCCCGACGCCCAGAACACCGGCAAGGCCCACGGCTCCGCGCTCGGCGCCGACGAGGTCGCGGCCACCAAGAAGGTGCTCGGCTTCGACCCCGAGCAGACCTTCGAGGTGCCGACCGGCGTGCTCGAGCACACCCGTCAGGCGGTCGAGCGCGGGCATGGCCGCCCAGGCCGAGTGGGACGACGGCGTACGCCGCGTGGTCGCGCAAGCCGTCGGCCGACACCGCGCTCTTCGAGCGGCTGCAGACCCGGAGCCTGCCCGGAGGGCTGGGACAGCAAGGTCCCCACCTTCCCGGCCGACGAGAAGGGGATGGCGACCCGCGTCGCCTCCGGCGCCGTGATCAACGCCGCTCGCCGAGACCCTGCCCGAGCTCTGGGGCGGCTCTGCCGACCTGGCCGGCTCCAACAACACGACCATCGAGGGCGCACCGTCGTTCCTGCCCGCCAACCGCGCCACGAAGATGTGGAGGGCCGACCCGCTGGCCGGGCGCGTGCTCCACTTCGGCATCCGCGAGCACGGCATGGGCGCGATCATGAACGGCATCGCCGCCCACGGCGGCACCCGCGTCTTCGGCGGCACCTTCCTCACCTTCTCCGACTACATGCGCGGGGCGGTACGGCTGGCGGCGCTGATGGGACTGCCGGTCACCTACGTCTGGACCCACGACTCGATCGGGCTCGGCGAGGACGGCCCGACCCACCAGCCGATCGAGCACCTGGCCGCGCTGCGCGCGATCCCCGGGCTCGACGTCGTACGCCCGGCCGACGCCAACGAGACCGTCGCCTGCTGGCAGACCGTGCTCGAGAACAAGCGGGCCGCCGGACTGATCCTGTCGCGACAGAACCTGCCGGTGTTCCCGCGCGGCGAGGACGGCTACTCCGACACCAGCAACGTCCACCGCGGCGGCTACGTGCTGCTCGACTCTCCCAGCGACCTGCCCGGCGGTCTGCCCGACGTCGTGCTGGTCGGCACCGGCTCCGAGGTCCAGCTGGCCGTCAAGGCTCGCGACCTGCTCGCCGCCGACGGCGATCCGGGCTCGCGTGGTCTCGATGCCGTGCCGGGAGTGGTTCGACGCCCAGGAGGCGTCGTACCAGGAGACGGTGATCCCGCCGACGGTCAAGGCGCGGGTGTCGGTCGAGGCCGGCGTCGCCCAGGGCTGGCGCGACGTGGTCGGCGACCGCGGCCGCATCATCTCCATCGAGCACTACGGCGCGTCCGCCGACTACGCGCGGATCTACCAGGAGTTCGGCATCACCGCGGAGGCCGTCGCCGCGGCCGCCACCGACAGCATCCGGAGCGCCACCGACTGACGCTCGCCATCAGCCTTCGGACCACCAGGTCCGGATCAGGAGGGAACCATGACCGACCGCTTGCAGCAGCTCACCGACGCGGGAGTCTCCATCTGGCTCGACGACCTCTCCCGCGAGCGCCTCGAGACCGGCAACCTCGCCGACCTCGTCGAGAACTACCACGTCGTCGGTGTCACCTCGAACCCGTCGATCTTCCAGGCCGCGCTGAGCAAGGGTGAGCGCTACGACGCGCAGATCCGCGAGCTGGCCAGCGTCGGCACCGACCGCGACCAGGCCGTCCGGGTGATCACCACCGACGACGTCCGCGACGCCTGCAAGGTGCTGCGGCCGGTCGTACGACGCCACCGACGGCGTCGACGGCCGGGTCTCGATCGAGGTGTCCCCCGGGCTGGCCCACGACGCCGACGGCACGGTCGCCGAGGCGGCCGACCTCTGGAAGACCGTCGACCAGCCGAACCTGATGATCAAGATCCCCGGCACGACCGAGGGCTGCCCGGCGATCACCGAGACGCTCGCCGCCGGCATCAGCGTCAACGTCACCCTGATCTTCGGCCTCCAGCAGTACCGCGACGTCATGGAGGCCCACCTCGCCGGCCTCGAGAAGGCCCGCGAGAACGGCCACGACCTGAGCACGATCCACTCGGTGGCGTCGTTCTTCGTCTCCCGGGTCGACACCGAGATCGACAAGCGCCTCGACGCCACGACCTCCGGCCCGGGCACCGACCCGGCGCTCAAGGGCAAGGCCGGCGTCGCCAACGCGCGCCTGGCCTACCAGGCCTACGAGGAGACCCTCGCCGGCGAGCGCTGGGCCTCGCTCGAGGCCGACGGCGCCCGCCGGCAGCGCCCGCTGTGGGCCTCGACCGGGGTCAAGAACCCCGACTACCGCGACACCATGTACGTCGACGACCTCGTGGTCGAGGACACCGTGAACACGATGCCCGAGAAGACCATGCACGCGGTCGCCGACCACGGCGAGATCAAGGGCGACCAGGTGCGGCCGTTCTACGCCGACGCTGCCGCGCACATGCAGGCCCTGGCCGACGCCGGCATCGACTACGACGACGTGATCGAGGTCCTGATCCGCGAAGGCGTGGAGAAGTTCATCACCGCCTGGGACGAGCTCCTCGACTCGGTCAGCACGGCCCTCGAGGCGGCCGCCCGGTGAGCGAAGCGAGAGCGCGCGTCGGTCTGGGTGCGGACAACGGCCGCGACGTCGCGGGCGACCAGCGAGCTCACCAGAGGGCACAGTGAGCGAGGCCCCCGTCGATCCGACCTCGACGGAGGCCTGGTCGCGGCTCGCGGGCCTCGCGAAGGGCTTCGAGCCGGATCTGCGCGCCTGGTTCGCCGCGCACCCCGATCGGGTCGAGCGGTTCACGTTCACCGCGGCAGACCTCCACGTCGACCTGTCGAAGTCCTTCCTCGACGACGACGTGCTCGCGGCCCTGCTCGACCTCGCCGGCGAGGTCGGCGTCGAGCGACGTCGCGACGCCATGTTCGACGGCGCGCACATCAACGTCACCGAGGACCGCGCCGTCCTCCACACCGCGCTACGGCTGCCCGAGGGAGCCACCCTCGAGGTCGACGGCCAGGACGTCGTCGGCGACGTGCACGACGTCCTGCGACGCGTCTACGCCTTCGCCGACCAGGTGCGCAGCGGAGCGTGGACCGGCGTCACCGGAAAGCGGATCCGGACCGTCGTGAACATCGGGATCGGTGGCTCCGACCTCGGCCCGGTGATGGCCTACGAGGCCCT
>CAVXHO010000014.1:0-315768 GCA_963761515.1 uncultured Actinomycetota bacterium | reverse complement strand
CGATATGAATGGCCACGGGAGTGGGTTTGAAAGTTGTCATGAGACCAGGCTCACTTGCGGCACTGTGTAGCTCCTGTCTTCCCGCTGTCCACGCCGTCGTGCAGGCGTGCTGCCAGGGGAACGAAGGCGCTGCTGGGCGGGTCAGACGAAACTTGCCGTCTCCACGTGGACCGACTGCAGCTCGGACCCGCCGAAGCCAGGTAATCCGGAGGACGAGGACCCTGCATGGCCGCCCATCATCTCGCAGGATCCATTCGGCCACACGCTCCAGGGAAAGCGTTCAAACTGATCACTACGGCCGCGGGTCGGCCCTCCTTGGTGACGACTCCGCTTGGATTCCGGACGTATCGTCGAGCGTCACGTCGCCCCGCAAGTCGCCATTTGACCCACTGCACCTGCTGGGGAACAACCGGGTCATGGATGACAGACGCGGGGAACACCTGTTCACCCCCAGCACTCAACGGCGGTCGCTCGGGGCGATGGGACGATTGAACCGGAGCCTGCCGCGCGAGACGATGGCTGGGCCAACTGAGGGGGCGGGCATGGACGACATACGTTTCCAGCTGCTCGGGCCGATGGGGATCCTCGTGGATGGAGTGCCGGCGAAGCTGCCGGGGAGTGGCCGAGCGCGCCCTCCTGGTCCAGCTGGTTCTTGCGCCCGGGCGCACCATCCCCGCCACCCTGTTGGTTGACCGGCTTTGGTCCGAGGCCACCCTGCCGGTGGACCCGATGAACGCATTGCAGATTCGGGTCTCAAAGCTACGCCGGGCACTCAGGGGGATGGGCCTCGACGAGCTGGTCATGCGTGATGGTGTGGGTTACCGAGCGAACATCGACTCCTCCCAGTTGACGCCCTGGACTTTGCCGACAGGATCCGGTCGGCGCGAGCAGACACGGCTGACGCTGCCACCGCTGGCGGGTACGAGCACCGCCATCTGCAGGCCTACGACCAAGCGTTGGGTTTATGGGGAGGGGAACCGCTCAGCGACTTCGCGACAGAGCGCTGGGCGATCGCCGAGGCCGCCAGACTGGTGGAACTGCGACTCGCCGCTCTCATTGAGCGCGCCCAGGTGGCCCTGGCGCTCGGAATGGACCTTGAGGTGGTCGGCGACCTCGAGGCGCTCGTGTCTGCGGATCCCACCGTGGAGTCTCTGGCGGGCCTCCTCATGCTCGCTCTGTACCGCAGCGGACGCCAGGCCGACGCGTTAGACGTCTACACCCGCACCCGAGCGGTTCTCGACGAGACGCTGGGCCTGGAGCCGTCGGTCTCACTCCGTTCGTTGCATGAGCGGGTGCTCCGGCAGGACGAGTCGCTGGGTGGCGGCTCGGACCTGGCCGCGGCGAGCGCGGTCGCCGCAGTCCGCAGTCGAGGTGTTGGGGGTCGCGGAAATGTCACGAACCTCCCGACCGTTGTCCGGCCGCTTATCGGCCGCGACGAGCAGCTGGACTCCCTGGCTTCCATGCTCGACAGTGTCCGGCTCCTGTCGCTCATTGGTCCCGGCGGGGCCGGCAAGACCTCTCTGGCACTCGCGACGGCGGTCCGGGCCGCCCACGCATACCCTGACGGAGCCTTCGGGGTTCGGTTGGCATCGGTTGGGAACGGTGAGCAGGTACCGCTTGCAGTAGCCGATGCGTTGGGCGTTCCGCTGGACGGGAGCGGCGCCGAACGGGATGTGCGCCAGCGCCTTACGGCGTTCCTGGCGCGGTGGCAGACGCTGTTGTTGGTCGACAACTGCGAGCACGTCGTGGACGCGGCAGCGAGCCTCATCGACGACATCTTGGGCCAGTGTCCTACCGTCACAGTGATAGCCACGAGTCGGGAGGCTCTGGCCGTTCCGGACGAGGTGCAGGTCATGGTGGCTCCCCTTGCTACGCCGCCCGAGGACACGTCGCCTGGCAGCGTGCTGGAGTATCCGGCGGCCCAGTTGTTCGCCGAGCGGGCCCGAGCCGTGCGGCCCGGCCTGGTCTTCGACAGTGACGAGCTGTCGGCGATCCGCGAGATCAGCCGAGAGCTCGACGGCATCCCGCTGGCGCTCGAGCTTGCGGCCGCCCGGGTTGCTTCGATGTCGCCCGGCGAGATCGCAGCCAGGCTCGCGGAACGCTCCTCGTCCCGACTCGGCCGCCCGCACGGCTGAGCCGCCAGCAGACGCTGCGGGCGACGGTGGAGTGGGGCCACGCGCTCCTGAGCGACGTCGAGCGAACGGTGTTCGAACTGGGTCGTCGGGCTTCCGGGGGGATTGGGCCAGTTGATGGGCGCCGAAGCGGTCGTGGCCGACGACCTGCCCGACGTTCAGCGCCGTCCTGTAGATCGTCGGCGGCCTCGTCGAGCCGGTCGATGGCGTGGGGTGGAGCGGGGCCGGACGCTGCCATCGCATGCCTGGAGACTTTGCGGCAGTACGGCGCCGAGCAACTCGGCATCGAGGAAGCGAGTCGTGGCGAACTGCATGCGAGCCACTTCGAAGATGTCGCGGGCGGGCCGAGGTCGCACTGCGCTGGCCACGGCAACGCGGCCAGGCTGCGGCTTCTCCGGGGAGGAACAACGAACATTCTGGCGGCCAGCGACCTGGCCGTGTCTGGCCCGGCGGCTGACATCGACTCGGCCCGGCGATGGCCGGCCTGCTCGGCATGTTCGGCATCTGGGTCGTCACCTCGAGGGACGCGCAGGTCCTGGGCCGAACCGGGTGGACAGCGGCGTCGGGTCGGGCATTCGGCTTGGGCCAGGGCACCGCAAGCGGTGTCCATCTCGTCCAGCGATCCTGCGGATGCCTGGTACACCCCCATCCCGCTGTGCGGGAGACCGTGGAGGAGAGCCTGTCCATCTTCACCACCGTACCTGACCCCTGGGACGCCGCGCTGTCGACGGCGCTCGTGTCCGTGGAGGGGCGTCACGGGGGCGTTTGCGAAAATGCTCAGACGTGCTCTCCAGCGAGGCCGACGAGGAAATCCACGCCAGGGTGATGCTGGGGGCTGGGCCGTCATCGGCTTCGGCGTTTGGAGACCGCGAGCCGGAAGGTGACGTGGCCGCTGCGCTCCGGCGCTGCTGGCTGATGGCGGCCGCCTTCGTCAGCTCGAGGATCCGTGGGGGTGTGTTGGGCAACGCTGCATCACTTCGGGCTGGGGGCTGCGGCAGTTCGGCAGGGCTCGAGGAAGGTCGGCGTGATGCAGGTAGGCCGATCACGCCGCCGCGTCCGCTGGTCTGCACCGTGCAGCGGCCACCCGACCTCGCCATCGAGAAGGTTCACCCCGGCGACCTGGCGGGCGCCCGGGCACCCTTCGGCGGCGCGGCGGCGATGCGAGCGGTAGAACGGCGATGGCGCTGGCGCAGGCGTTGGCTACCGATGGCGACTGGGCCGCTCGCTGAGGGTGAGTGGGGAATGGCGATGGTAAGAGGGGAAGATGGAGTAGGCGGTCCATGGTTTCGAGTGGCTCTGGTAATCCCGTGGGAGTCCGCGTCGCCCGCCGGGGAGGGACGTTGCGCTGAGGCACTCGGCGAGCTTGTGCAGCGGCGGGCGGCCACTTCGAAGGTGCCTCGGCCATCGGGCGACAGCTCGGCGAACCGAAGCGCGCGGATGCGTCTTGCTCCAGGGCTGGGGCGACTGGCGTCGGCACGTGGACAGCATGAGGACGGCGACCGTACGGCGCGTGAGGCAGCCGAAATCGTAGACGGTCGCGCGGCGAGCACCACGACACCAGCTCCGGGAGCCGGTTCGTGATGGGGTCCGTCGAACCCGGAAGCCACCTCGACCTGACGGGACGCCGGGCATCAGACGGCGGGGAGAGAACAACCTGACGGCGGACCTGATCCGGCTGGCGCTGCCGCAGCGTGGGCAGAAGCCTAGCCGCCCGTGTCGAAGCGGCTCCTGCCACACGCGCAGCAGGCGCGCGGCAGGCAGTCCACCGAGACCGCGCCTGGTAAGTAGTGTTGGTTCGGGGCTTCGTCGTGTACATGTCCTGCCGTTCTTCATCGTGCCGGCCTTGCGTCGTCACCCTTTCCGACCGGCCGCTTGGGCGTCATGGTCTGACTTCCGTCCTGCCCAACGAAGGAGCGGCTGGGCTGCGCGACGTGGTACGGCCGAGCACGGCGCCGACAGTGGGCAGCAACGCGCGGCCGCACACGGCGTCGGGGCTTTCACCGCTCGCCAGACCCTGAGTCAGCCATGTCGCTGTGGGACTTTGGGTGGAGGCCGAGCTGAACTGGAACGGCCGCGACGCGACGGGCGCCGGCGGCCGCAGCCGTCGGTCGATCTCCTGCTGCGGCGCACCGGCGCGTCGAGGGTATCCACGTCCGTTTCCTCGGCATCCGTAGCCGGTGATGGCGATGATGCGGAACGAGCCGGCCGACCAGGCGAGAGCGTGGGCCGCGCCGCTGTCCGGCCTCGTCCCAGCTCCTGCCGGACCCGACTGGCGTCGGACCGCCACCGAGACCGGTGCCCGGTGGAGGTCGCAGGGGCCCGGTCTGCGCGCTGCCGAGGTCTTCCACGGTCGACCCGGGAGGCCGGCTCACCCGCTGCGCGCCGGCGCCGCTTCGCAAGGCCAAGGCCGGGCCCCGCCCGGGCGACAAGGCCCCCAGCGACATAACCAGCGAGATCAGGCTCTGCACCAGGTCACCGCGACCGAGTGGCTACGAAGACAGGCTGCGGACAGAACAGCCGCTGTGGCTGAGAGTCCATCCATCGAACACGTCGGGCCAACAGTGTCCGGCCCGCAGCGAAGGAGAGGACCATGGCCGCGCGATCATCACCTACGAGGAGTCTGGCGTCGACACGGGCGACGTCACCGCCACAACGGCTACAGCTCCGGCTTCGGCGCCTCCGGGGACCACTGGCGCGACCAGGGGCTGGGAGGCCCGCCCCGCGGGAACCCTCGTCGGCCGGCGTCCGCATCGGCAACCCGGGGTTGACGTCCGCCGACGTCGCTATCTGTGGGCGGGGTCCGACATGGACAGTCGGCGGACAGCGCTGCGCCGACAGTGACCCTTCCAAGCAGCCTGGACCCTGAGAGCGAGCAACCATGAGCGAGATGAACCTGTACGTCGGTGGCATGGGCTGCCGACGCTGCGTCCGGGAGTTACCGCGAGGTCGCGGGACGTGCCTGGCGTGCAAATGGTCGTCGCCGACTCCGCCACATCGACGGTCCGCCTGGGCGGGTCATGGCTCTCGAGGACGTGCTCGACGCCTTCGTTCGGGACGACCTGCCGCCCCGATCTTCGTCTGAACAGCGCCACGACAGAGACCGGACAGTGGCCGCTGTCGCTCACCAAACCGACAGCCGAATCAGCTGCTTCGTCACTCGAAGGGGCTCACCATGTCCTCCACGTCACCCTCCGCGGCGCCAGGCAGCAGGCGTTGGCTGGCCCTCGGGCTCATCGCCGCGGCCCAGTTCATGGTCATCATGGACACCTCGACCATCGGGGTCGCGCTTCCCGAGATTCAGCAGGACCTCGGTTTCACATCCCAGGGCCTCAGCTGGGTCTTCAACGCCTACGTCGTGGCGTTCGGGGGGCTGCTGTTGCTCGGTGGCCGGCTCGGACCTGCTCGGAGCCGTCGCGTCTTCTCCGCCGGGTGGGTCGTGCTCGCGGTCGGGTCGCTGGTGGCCGGCGCCGCGGGCAGCCCGGCGGTCGAGCTGGTGGGCCGCGCCGTCCAGGGCGCCGTCGGCGCTCATCGCGCCCGCTGCTCTGACCCTGCTGTTCACTGTCCTCGGTTCGACGCCGAAGGAGTTGACGAAGGCGCTGGCGGTCGACGGTGCTGCGGCCCCGCGGGCGGCACGGCCGGGGTCTTCCTCGGCGGCGTCCTTACCCAGTTCGCGTCCTGGCCCTGGGTGTTCTTCATCAACGTGCCCCTCGCAGCGGCAGTCGATGGGGTGACGCCGACGGTGATGCCGGCCGGGACCGCACGTCGCGGTTCGGTCGACGACGGCGAAGCGATCACCGTGACCCTGGGGCTCGGGTCCATCGTCTTCGCCGTCGTCCGCGCCCCGCAGGCCGGCTGGACCTCGGCGTCCACCCTGGTCGCCGGGCTGGTGGGCTCGTTCTGGTCGGAGTGTTCGTCGCCGTCCAGGCCAAGTCCGACGCGCCGCTGGTGCGGTCGGCATCTTCAGGGCGCCGAACCTGGCGGCCGCCAACGCCGCTCAGTTCTCCTGGGAGCGGCCTGGAACCCGATGTTCTTCTTCGTCAACCTCTACCTGCGCACGGTGTCGGCTCGGGGCCTTTCGCCAGCGGTGCGGCCCTGCTCCCGCTGACGGTCACGATCATGGTCGGGATGGTCACCGTCCGCCGCGGCTCATCGCCCGGTTCGGCCCCAAGAACGCTGACTGTCGCGGGCCTGGCGACCCTGGCCGCCGGTCTGGCCTGGCTGTCCTTCATCCACGCCGACGGCAACTTCTGGTTCGACGTACTGCCTGCGAGCCTGATCACCGCCGCCGGCATGGCGATGGCGTTCATTCCTTCGCTCGGCCTGGCATTACCCTGGGCCGCTCCGCAGGAGGCCGGCCTCGCCGCAGCATCGTCAACGCCAACTACCAGATCGGCTCCGCCCTCGGCCTGGCAGCGATGACGGCAGTCGCGGCGCCTTCGGCACCGACGGCTCGGCCCCCGACCTCAGCGGCCTCACCCATGGGTACTCGGCAGCCCTGACGGCGCCGCCGCGACCGCGGCCGTCGGCGCGCTGGTCTCGGCTGCCTGGCTGCGCACCCCAGCGACCCAGGCCCGGCCCGAGGTCACTTCCGATGAGCACGTGGGCCGCGTCAACCCCCAGCCGCGCTCCGGCGAGCAGACTCCCGAGCACTCGCCGGAGCGCGACCGACCTTGGCGACCCACGCACACCCAACCCGGCGATTCGCCGGCGCGACCCGGCGACCCCGACGCCAGGCTGAACCCAACGAACCAACCAACCGACCACCACACCAGCACCACGGAGGAGAACCAGATGTCCACCTTCCAGCAGACCTTCGAAGTCACCGGCATGACCTGCGGCGACTGCGTGGCCGCCGTCAAGGAGGAGGTCGGCTCGATCGCCGACGTCACCGACGTAACCGTCGACCTGGCCACCGGCCGCGTCTCGATCGGCAGCGACCGCGAGGTCACCCCGCCGAGATCGGCCGCCGCCATCGACGAGGCCGGCTCAGCTCGCCTCCTAACCAGAACGCCGCACCAACAGGCAACGCACCCTCCACAAGACCGAGGAACCGAGATGACCGCGACCACCACCCCCGCACCGAGCCCGACCGAGACCGCTGAGTGTCGACGACGAGCATCACAATCGGCGGCATGCCGGAGCCTCCCGCGCGCGCCGGGCCCCAAAGACGCTCACCCGCGTCGACGGTGCTGGTCGCGGCCCTGGTCAACCTCGCCAACGAGATCGTCATCGTCTCCTACTACCTGCTCTTCACCTCCCTGTATCAGCTCACCGCCGTGATGATCGAGTCTGGCTACACCGCCGCGCCACCAGCCCGAGCAAGACCCCGACGGCAACAAAACCGGGCACGATGCTGTCGCGGCATCCTCCTGTCGATCAGCCCGACGCCCGCCGCCCCACCAAGATCGCCCTGATCAAGCGCCGCTGGCAGGTCGCGTTGACCACCGGCCTGTCGCTGATGGCGCTGATGTACGTGCCCATCTACCCCGACACGATGGACTGGCTGATGCCGCTGATCTTCGTGATCGCCACGACCGTCCAGTTCTGGGCCGGCGCCGACATCTACCGCGCCGCGTGGGCCGCTACGAAGCACCGCACCACCAACATGAACACCCTCGTCGCGCTCGGCACCGGCGTCTCCTACGTCTACAGCACCTTCGTCACCCTGTGGCCCGGCCTCGCGGAGAAGTGGGGGTTGCCGCTGCACGTCTACTTCGAGACCGCGCTGATCATCATCGCCCTGGTCCTGATGGGCCGCTGGCTCGAGCGCGAGCCAGACGCCGCACCGCCGACTGCCATCAAGGCACTGGTGGCCTGGCGCCCAAGACCGCCCGCGTCGTCCGCGACGGACACCGCAGGTCGACGTCCCCCTCGACGAGGTCGGCGTCGGCGACCTCGTCCTGGTCCGCCCCGGCGAGAAGATCCCCGTCGACGGCGTCGTCATCGACGGCTCGTCCGCGCGTCGACGAGTCGATGCTCACCGGCGAGCGCCCCCGTCGACAAGAACGCCGGCGACCCGTCATCGGCGCCACCTCGAACACGCACCGGCACCCTCGTCGTTCGAGGCGACCCGCGTCGGCGCGGACACCGCGCTCGCCCAGATCGTCCGCCTCGTCGAGGACGCCCAAGGCTCGAAGGCCCCGATGCAGCGCCTGGCCGACCAGGTCGCCGCCATCTTCGTGCCCGTGGTCCTGCATCGCCGCCCTGGCCACCTTCGTCGGCTGGTGCCTTCTCGGCCCGAGCGCCGACCCGCTCGACGCTGGCCATCGGCACCGCCGTCGCCGTCCTGATCATCGCCTGCCCCTGCGCCCTCGGCCTGGCCACCCCGACCGCCATCATGGTCGGCACCGGCCGCGCCGCCGAGCTCGGCATCCTCATCAGCGGCGGCGAAGCCCTCGAGACCGCCCGCAAGCTCACCACCGTCGTCCTCGACAAGACCGGCACCCTCACCGACGGCCGACCCACCGTCGACACGCCGCACATCCCGCATCGGGCTCGAGACTCCGACGAGCTCCTGCGCCCTCGCCGCCTGCCGCCGAGGTCGGAAGCGAGCACCCGCTCGGCGAGGCGATCGTCGCCGCCGCCCGCGACCGCGGCCTGACCCTGCCGACACCGCCACCGACTTCGCCGCCGTCGCCGGCCACGGCATCACCGCCACGTCGACGAGCGCACCGTCGCTGGTCGGCAACGGCCTGCATGACCAGCCTCGGCATCGACACCGCACCGCTGGCCGACGACGCCGCCCGCGCGGCTGCCGGCGGGCGGCACCACCGATGTACGTCGCCGTCGACGGCCCCCTCGCCGGCCTGATCGCCGTCGCCGACACCCTCAAGCCGGACGCCGCCGAGGCCGTCGCGCAGCTGCAGGCCCTCGGCCTCAAGGTCGTGGATGCTCACCGGCGACAACGCCGCCACCGCCGAGCCATCGCCGGCCAAGTCGGCATCGACCACGTCCTCGCCGAGGTCCTCCCGGCCGACAAGGCCGACCGGTCGCCGCCCTCCAGGCCGGCGGGCGACGTCGTCGCCATGGTCGGCGACGGCATCAACGACGCCCCCGCCCTGGCCCAGGCCGACCTCGGCATCGCCATCGGCACCGGCACCGACGTCGCCATGGCCGCCTCCGACATCACCCTGATCGGCGGCGACCTCGCCGGCATCGCCACCGCCATCGCCCTCTCGCGACCACCATGCGCACCATCAGCAGAACCTCTTCTGGGCCTTCGCCTACAACGTCCTGCTCATCCCCCTCGCCGCCGGCGCCCTGTACTGGTCCACGGTGCTGCTCAACCCGATCCTCGCCGCCGCGGCGATGGCGATGAGCTCGGTCAGCGTGGTCACCAACGCCCTGCGCCTGCGCCGCTTCCACGCCCCGAGACCGCCGATCAGATCACCGAACACCAAGGTGCGCCCGCATCGGCGACTACGCCTACCTGGCGACCGTCGCCGTCATCGCACTCGCCTTGGCCGCCACGTTCACCTGGGCCAGCCGCACCGACACGGCCGAGCCCGGCATGAACGGCGTCCTGTCCTGGTCCGAAGGCATGGGCATGCCGATGCGGCCCGCGATGAGCGTCATGGAAGAAGCCGACATCGCCCCGATCACTCCGACCGAGGCCGGCCTGTCCGTGAACCTCACCGCTCCAGCGGCCATCGACCCGGACAGCCCACCCAGCTGACCGTCGAGGTCCGCGACGCCGCGACCGGCGACCTCGTCGGCGACCTGGTCCGCACCCACCAGGTGTGGATGCACATGACCATCACCCGCACCGACCTCGGCACCTTCGCCCACATCCACCCCGAGCCAACCCGCACCCCCGGCGTGTACACGGTCCAGCGACGTTCCCGACCGCCGGCGACTACCTGGTCCACACCGAGTTCCGCCGCAAGGGCAGATGGGCGACGTCCTCGACACCCACACCGTCACGGTCGCCGGCCGCCACGCGGCCGCAGCGCCCGTGCCCACCCGCGATGTCCGCTCGTGGACCGTCCACGGGGTGCGCATCAGCCTCAAGGGCGACGCCACCGTCGGCGCCACCAGCGACCTCGCACTGACCTTCACCCACGTCAACGCCGCAGGCCAGAACACCGGCCCGGTCACCGACCTACAGCCCTACCTCGGGGCGGCCGGCCACGTCGTGGTGATGCGCGCCGACGGCTCGACGTTCGCCCACAGGCACGCCGAAACGTTCGACAGCGCAGGCCGGCCCGTACTGGCCCTGCCCGGCACCCTGTTCGGCCCCCACCTGGACCTACACGTCCGGTTCGACAGGCCCGGCGCCTACCGCCTCTGGGCGCAGTTCGAGCTCGCCGACGGCACCGTCGTCACCGCCCCCTTCGTCCTCCACCCCCACCTGCCCGCCAGCCCCCCGGCGGCGCAGACATCGACCTCCACCTCTGACTGACCGACCGCAGTCCCGACACCGAACAGGAGACACGCCATGACCCAGACGCTCCCCAACACCGACTCCACCACCGGATCGACGCTGACCAACGCCACTACCTCGGCGTCGGCGTTGTCGGCTCGCGACCTGGTGAAGGTCTACGGGCGAGGCGACGCCGAGGTCCGTGCCCTGGACGGAGCAAGCATCGATATCGCACCTGGCACCTTCACCGCCATCATGGGCCCGTCGGGATCTGGGAAGTCGACCCTGCTGCACATCCTGGCCGGTCTCGACGGCCCCGACTCCGGACAGGTCCTTCTCGGCGACACCGAGCTGACCACGCTGAGCGAGCGGAAAAGGACGCTGCTGCGGCGCGACCGATTCGGGTTCGTGTTCCAAGCCTTCAACCTCGTCCCAGCACTCACTGCGGCCGAGAACATTGCCTTGCCGCTCACCCTCGCCGGGCGCAGACCCGACCCGGACCACCTGGCCAGGCTCGTGGAGACCCTCGGCCTCGCCGACCGCCTCACGCACCGACCGGCCGAGCTGTCCGGCGGGCAGCAGCAACGGGTCGCGGTCGCCCGCGCCCTGGTCACTCGACCCGATGTGGTGTTCGCCGACGAACCCACCGGCAACCTGGACAGCCGGCATGGCACCGCACTGTTGGCGTTCCTCCGCGAGGCAAGCACCGACCTGGGACAGACCATCGTGATGGTCACTCACGATCCAAACGCCGCCTCCTACGCCGACGTGGTGTGCTTCCTCGCCGACGGAAGAGGCGTCGACACGCTGGCCCACCCGAACGCCGCTCAGGTCTCGGCCCGCATGATCACGCTGGATGAGCGCAAGGGTGCGTGAGCGGCATGTTGAAGCTCATCTGGACCCAGACGCTGGCACGCCGCGGCCGGCTGGCGATGACCGTGGTAGCGGTCGCGCTCGGCGTCACCTTCGTCACGGGCACCCTCGTGCTCACCGACACCTCCCAGCGGGCGTTCGACGCCCAGTTCGGGCAAGCGGTCGCCGGCGTCGACCTCACCATCCGCCGAGCGGTCGCGTTCGACTCCGCGATGGGCGTCGAGGTACAGCGCGAACCCCTCTCGCCCCAGATCCGCGACCGGGTCGCGGCCGTCCCAGGAGTCGCCGAGGCCCGCGAGCAGGTCAACGGCTCCGCCCTCATCACCCTTCACGGCACGCCGATCGTGCCCTCCGGTCCATCGGTGCTCGCCTCGTGGACGGCGCCGCCGGTCGGGCCCTATCCGCTCCGCACCGGGCAGGCACCCGAGCACCCCGGCGAGGTCGTCATCGACCAAGCCACCGCCCGCTCCCACCACCTCGCCGTCGGTGACCGGGTGCAGCTGCGGGCCGAAGCCACCGGTACCTTCACCGTCGTCGGCCTTATCGGGTTCGGCGACCGCGACGGGCTCCCGGACAGCACCCTTGCCCTCGTGGACGCCCGTTCGGCCCGCCACCTTCTGCAACTCGGTCACGGCTCCTCCGAGGTGGACGTGGTCGCCGCCGACGGCGTCGCCCCCACCGTCTTAGCCGAACGCATCCAACACGAGCTGGGCAACCGCTACGAGGTCGGGCTCGCTCGCGACACCGCGGCGGCCAGCGCAGCAGCGGCGAAGACTCAAGTGAAGTACATCGCCGTGGCGCTGCTCGTCCTGGCTGGGGCTGCGCTCCTCATCGGGGCGTTCCTCATCGCCAACACGTTCTCGATTATGGTCACCCAGCGATTGCGGGAGCTCGCCCTCCTTCGAGCCGCGGGGGCAACCGGCCGTCAGGTGTTCGCCTCGGTGATGGGTGAGGCAGTCGTCGTCGGTGCCGCCGGTGGGTTGCTCGGCCTGGTCGCCGGTGTCGGCGCCGCCCTCGGGCTGCGGGCACTGGTGGCCAACCTCGGGGTGACAGTGACCGACTCCAGCCTGGTCATCACGGGCCGCACCATCCTGGTGGCGGTCACCGTGGGCCTCGGCGTCACCCTTCTTGCTGCGGTGGGCCCCGCCCGCCGTGCCGCGCGAGTCGCCCCCGTCGCGGCGTTGCGGGAGTCGACTTCCGAGACCGCGCAACCCGCGAGTCGTGCCCGTAAGGTCGTCGGACTCGTCGCTGCGGTACTTGCGGTGCCCGCGGTCTGGTTCGGGGCTGCTGGCGCGGGCTCCCTGGCCGTGCTCGCTGCCGGTGCCGCCTCGCTCATCGTCGCCCTGGTGCTCCTCGGCCCGGCCTGCGTGCCAGCGGTGGCAAGGTTCGTGGGCCGTCCGTTGACGGCAGCCGGTGTGCCAGGGGCGCTGGCCCGTCAGTCCGCAGCCCGCGCGCCCAGGCGGACGGCTGCCACCGTCACCGCCCTGGCCCTCAGCCTGGCCCTGGTGGTGCTCATCGCCGTGGTGGGTGCCTCCATCAAGACCTCGATGCGTGACTCATACCGCGAGGTCGTCTCGGCCGACCTGGTCGTGGAAAGCGCCCGTGGCGAGATGCTCGGCGGCCTGGTTCCCGCCGCCTACCGCACAACCGCCGCATTGGCCGAGGTCGACGTGGTCTCACGAATTCGGTACGGACACTGGAAGGACCCGCACACCGGGACCGTCTCCGCGCTCACCGCCATCGACCCCGCGACGCTGCCCGAGGTCACGAACCTCGACCTCGTCTCCGGAAGTCTCGACCGGCTCGAGGGCAACCACCTGGACTCCGTGTCGGACGGTGTGGGGGGCCTCGTGCTCAGTGAGCGAGTCGCGTCGCAGCGGGGCCTGACCGTCGGTGACCAGCTACCCATGAGGTTCGCCCGCGTCGGTACAAGGCCGCTGGTCGTCGTGGGTGTCATCTCCGACTCGGCTGCGCAGGCGCTCGGGACCGACTTCCTGGTGTCGCTGGCCACCTATGACCAGCTGTACACCGAACGCATGGACGCCTCTCTGCTCGTCAAGGTGTCGGCGGGATCATCAGTGGGTGCGGCCGCGCATGACCTGGAGACGGCGCTCTCGCGTCTCCCACCGGTCGAGGTTCGGGACCAGGCCGCCGCGGCGGATGCCCGCACCCGGGCGGTCGACCAGATCGTCGGGATGGTGACTGCCCTGCTGCTGTTCAGCGTCCTCATCGCCATGCTCGGCATCATCAACACCCTCGCCCTGTCCATCTTGGAACGGACCCGCGAAATCGGTCTGCTCCGCGCGGTGGGGATGACTCGCCGGCAACTTCGATCCGCCATCCGAGCAGAAGCCATCCTCACCTCCGCTGTCGGCCTGGTCGTCGGCCTGGTGCTGGGCGTCGGGTTTGCGGCGGTGGCGCTCAGCGCCGCCGGCCAAGGGCTGGGGGGTGCGGTCAGTGTCCCAGTCGGAGTGCTCGCCATGGTGACCAGCATCGCCACAGTCGTCGGCCTTGTCGCCGGCATCCTGCCCGCCCGCCGAGCTGCCCGGATGGAGGTGCTGGCCGCCATCGCGGACACCTGACCTGAGGTCGTCGGAGAGTGGCTGGATCACCCCATATCTCGGGTGGTCGCAATAGAGCCCCTCGGCCGACTTCGGCCCGAGGCGCCTTCCTGCAGCCGTCCGGTCCAGAACCCGGAGGCTCCACCGGGGGTCTCTCGGGGGTCGCCTAGGGATCTGACGGATGCCGCTCTAACCGATATCAGCCCATCGTTGGTGACACGCGATCTTCTACCCGCACGTCCCAGCCCGGCTCAGAAAGGCCCACCATGTCCCACCTCCTCTACAAGATCGGCAACTTCGCCGGCCGCCACCCGTGGCGGATCATCGGCGCGTGGGTCTTCCTGGCCGGCGCGATCTTCATGGTCAACTCCTCCCACGGCGGTGGCTACGACGAGACGTTCAGCCTGCCCGGGTCCGAGTCGCAGGCCGCCGCCGACGCCATCCAGGACCGCTTCCCCCAGGAGACGCTGTACTCCTCGAACGTGGTCCTGCACTCCGACGAGGGCCTCACCTCGCCGGCGACGCGGGCTGCGGTCGACCGCGCGGTCCACAAGCTCGCCGACGCGCCGCACGTCGTCGCGGTGTCGAGCCCGTACGACCCGCGCGGACCGACCGTCAGTACCGATGGGAAGACCGCGTTCGCGACGGTCGGCTTCGACACCGAGAAGATCGGGCTCACCGAGTACGACGCCGCCGAGAAGGCCGTCCAGGGCCTCCGTGACGCAGGCATCCAGGTCGAGTACGACGGGGGCCTGGGCTACGCGAAGGTCTCCGGGGGCGGCAACAGCGAGATGATCGGGATCCTCATGGCGGTCATCATCCTGGCGATCGCCTTCGGCTCGCTGGTCGCTATGAGCCTGCCGATCGTGGCGGCTCTGACCGCCATCGTGGTCGGCAGCAGCGCCATCGGCATCATGGCGGGCATCGTCGCGGTGCCGGAGGTCACCGGTGTGGTCGCGATCATGCTCGGGCTGGGAGTCGGCATCGACTACGCCCTGTTCATCTTGTCCCGGCACCGTCAGAACCTGGCGGCCGGACTCTCGGTGCCGGTGGCCATCGGCCGGGCCAACGCCACCGCCGGCTTGTCGGTGCTCTTCGCAGGTGTCACCGTCATCGTCGCGATCCTCGGGCTGAAGGTGGCCGGCATCCCGATGATGACGATGATGGGCTACGGCTCCGCGATCATGGTCGCGGTCGTGATGCTCGCCGCGATCACGCTCCTGCCCGCGATGCTCGGCGTCGTCAAGCATCGCGTGAACAGCGCCCGGGTGCCCTTCATCAGGCCCACGGCGACCTACGACCCCGACGGGTCATCGGCACGGTGGGCTGCCCGGGTCGTCGCCCGGCCGGTTCGCTACGGCGGGGCCGCCGCCCTCGCGCTGGGCATCCTGGCGATCCCGGTGTTCTCCATGCACCTCGGCTTCGCCGACGCCGGCAACGACGCTCCCACCTCGACCACCCGCAAGGCCTACGACCTGATGGCCGACGGCTACGGCCCCGGCACGAACGGTCCGTTCCAGGTCGTCGTCGACGCCGACGGCGGCAAGCTCCCCGCCACGACCCTCGAACGCGTCACGACCGCTCTGGCCGACCAGCCAGGGGTGGCCTCGGTGGACGCGCCGGTCACCAACCGGGCAGGCGACCTGGCGATCGTCACCGTGACCCCGACCACCTCCCCCCAGGACGCGCGCACCAGCGACCTGCTCCAGCAGCTGCGCGCCGACACCATCCCCGCGGCGGTCGCCGGGTCCGACGTACACGTGTCGGTCACCGGCTCCACCGCGCTGACCGTGGACGTCTCCTCGCGGCTGCAGCAGCGGATGGCCTGGTTCCTCGGGGCGGTGATCGGGTTGTCGTTCCTGGTCCTGATGGTCGTGTTCCGGTCGGTGCTGGTCCCGCTGAAGGCCGCTGCCCTCAACGTGCTCGGCGTCGCGGCGGCGTACGGCGTCGTCGTCGCGGTCTTCCAGTGGGGCTGGGGAGCCAGCCTGATCGGCGTGCACGAGACGGTGCCGATCATGCCGCTGGCACCGATGCTCATGTTCGCGATCCTGTTCGGCCTCTCGATGGACTACGAGGTCTTCTTGATGAGCCGCGTGCGTGAGCAGTACCGCAAGCACCTCGACCCCAGCCGGGCCGTGATCGAGGGCGTCGGCACTACCGCACGGGTCATCACCAGCGCCGCGCTGATCATGATCAGCGTGTTCGCCTCCTTCATCCTCGACGTCGACGTCACCACCAAGATGTTCGGCATCGGCCTGTCAGTCGCCGTCTTCCTGGACGTGACGCTGGTCCGGATGATCCTGGTCCCGGCGGCAATGAGCCTGCTCGGTCACCGGGCCTGGTGGCTGCCTCAGTGGCTCGACCGTCTCCTGCCGACGATCGACATCGAAGGCGGCGAGCACGACGGTGAGGCGCAGCAACCCGTCGCCCACCCGGTTGCCCAACCGGACGCCGCAGAGCCGGAGCGCGACACCGTTCCAGCCTGAGTGACGAAGGAGTGACGCCCTGCTGCGGCCGGCCCACTAGGGCCGGCCGCAGATGCGTCCTCGAGCCGACACCATCGCGGCGTCAGGGCCCTTTGATGTGCTCGCTGATTGCATCGACCAGGTGTGGCCACAAAGCCGGCGGGCGGTCGTGTCCCATGTCCTCGACGAGAACGAGTCGCGCGCCTGGCACCAGCGCCGCTGTCCGCTCTCCGCCGGTCGGGTCGATCAACGTGTCGTCCAGGCCGTGGATGACGAGAGTCGGCACGTCAAGTGCCCGAAGGGCATCGGCTCGTGAGCCGTCGAGGATCATCGCGGCCAGCTGCCGCGGTACGCCAGCCGGGTAGTAGGAGCGGTCGTAGCTGGCCGCGGCGAGGGCACGCAGCTGTGCCGGGTCGCCGTACCGACGCGACGCCCAGACGAGCTCGCGTTCTGCTCCGGCGATGTATCCCTCGCGGTCTGTTGGTCGCGGGGAGAACAGCACCTGCTGTGCCTCGGTGGTGGACTGGCCGAACTCCTGCTCTCCGGTGGACGACATCATCGAGGTCAACGAGAGCACCCGATCAGGAAACTCAATCGCCATCTTCTGCGCGATCATGCCGCCCATCGAGGACCCCACGACGTGCGCCCGATCGATGCCGAGTGCGCGGAGCAGGTCCATCCCGTCGCATGCCATGTCCCGCAGCGAGTACGGCGCCATCGCGAGCGCTCGATCGACGTCGCCGGACATCACAGCGGTGATGAAGTCCATCAGGTCGACCGGGTGCTCATCCAGCTTCGTCGACAGCCCGCAGTCGCGGTTGTCGTACCGGATCACATACAGCCCCCGCGCTGCCAGTAGGCGGCAGAAGTCGGCGTCCCAACCGAGAAGCTGGGTCCCGAACCCCATCACCAGGAGGACTGCCGGATCGATTGGATCTCCGAAGACTTCGTACTCGATGAGCATTCCGTTGTCTGTCGCGACGTGCACACAGGAACCCTCTCACTCGCCTCGACAGCAAGCGAGCGGGTATGGCCCGGCGTGCGGATCTGTCACACGCGGCGAGTCCCATCGGGTGCCCCACTCCGCCGCTAGCGCCCAAGCCTGAACGTGCATCCGATCCTCAGTGTCAAAGCCGGTTGAAGGGTTAGCGTGCCGAGCATGAGCAATCTTCGTAGTCTGACTCAAGAGGAGGCACGCGAGCGCGCTGCGCTCATCGAGGTCCAGCGTTACGACCTGGAGCTCGACATGACGGGATTGGCGTCCGGCGACGAACTCCGCACTTCCTCAACCATCACTTTCTCGGCCACCGCGTCTGGGGCGACGACGTTCGCCGACTGCCTTGGCGAGGTGGAGGAGGCGGTGCTGAACGGCAAACCGTTGGCGAACGGCTCCCCGCCGCACGGGCGCATCGAGCTCCCGGACCTCGAGCCGGACAACGTGTTGGTCGTGCGCTCGGTGCAGCGCCGTACCGGCGACGGTCAGGGCGTGCACCGTTCAGTGGACCCCAGTGACGGCGAGGTCTACATCTGGACCAGTTTCGAGCCGGATGACGCCCGAGTGGTCTATGCCTGCTTCGACCAACCCGATCTCAAGGCGGTCTTCGGCATCACCGTTCTGGCGCCTGAGCGCTGGTTGGTCACGAGCAACACCGGCCACGCGTCGATCAGCACGCACAACGGTGTGAGCACGTGGGCGTATGCCGACACGCCACCGTTGTCGACGTACGTCCCGGTGGTCAACGCCGGACCGTTTGTCGAGCGGCGCAGCACGCGCAATGGCTACGATCTCGGCCTCTTAGTGCGGCGCTCTCTCGCATCGATGCTGGACCGCGACGCCGAGGAGCTCTTCGATCTCACCGCGAGAGGGCTGGCGTTCTACGGCGATCGGTTCGCGCTGCCGTTCCCTCAGTCGCGCTACGACCAGGTTTTCGCACCCGAGTTCGGAGGTGCGATGGAGAACTACGGCTGCGTCACCTGGAGTGACCGTTTCATCTATCGCGATCCGCCCTCGTACTCCGAGCGCGAGGAGCGAGCCCTTGTGTTGCTGCACGAGATGGCGCACATGTGGTTCGGCGACATGGTCACCATGCGCTGGTGGGACGACCTCTGGCTGAACGAGGCCTTCGCTGAGTGGGCCTGCGCGTGGGCCGGCGAAGCCTGCACCGAGTTCACCGACGCGTGGGCAGGGGTGCTCGCCACCGACGCGCCGTGGTCGTACGCCGCGGACTGCGCGCCGACCACGCACCCGATCCGCCAGGAGATCGCCGACGTAGCAACCGCTGCGGCCACGTTCGACGCCATCACCTACCCCAAGGGCGCGGCGGTGCTCAAGCAACTCGTTGCCTTCGTCGGCGAGGACGTTTTCGTCCAGGCGTTGAGAAACTACTTCCGCAACCACGCCTGGGCGAACACCACCCTTGACGACCTGGTCGGGGAGGTCGCGTCGGCCAGTGGTCGCGACCTCTCCGGGTGGGTCAAGGGCTGGCTGGAGACTTCGGGCACGGACCGTCTGACCCTCGAACGCCAGGATGACGGACTCACCCTGGTTGCGACGCCGCCAGCCGGCCGGGCACCGCTGCCGCACCGCCTGCGGATTGGGGCGTACGCCGACGGGGATGACGGACTCACTCTGGTCGAGACGCTTTCGGTGGAAGTGACCGGCGTAGAGACCAAGATCGACGGCGGCTCCAACGCTGACCTGATGCTGGTCAATGACGAGGACCTGACCTTCGCGTCGGTGCAGCCCGACCCGGCTTCGCTGGAACTGCTCTTGTCTCGCGGGGGCGAGCTCCCCACAGCGGTGGGACGCACACTCGCCCTGACAACGGCCTGGGGCCTGCTCTACGACGGCGAGCTGACGGCCCAGCAGTTTGTCGACTGCGGGGTGGGCGTGCTGATTCGCGAAACCGCTGACTCGGTGATCGAGCCCTCACTGGGCCTACTCGTTGACACGGCAGATCTGTGGGCTGCCCCCTCAGGGCGCGATCGGTTGCTCTCACAAGTCGCCGATCTCTGTATCTTCATGGCGGACAGGTCGGACCGTCGGCTGGCGGCGCTTCGTGGGCTCGCGCAGAGCGCCACGACACCTGCGCAGCTCGAGGCACTGTCCGCTCACGTGACCGAGCCCGACCTCCGCTGGCGACGGCTCATCAGGCTCGCCGAGCTTGATCAGCTCGACGAGTCCGACCTCGAGCAGTTGCTCGCCGAAGACCCAGACCCCGACGCCTGGATGAACGCCGCGCGAGCACGCGCCGCCGTGCCGTCGGCCGAGGCGAAGGCTCAGGCGTGGCAGGCCGTGGTGGACCAACGCAAGATTCCTCCGGACTTCCTCTACGAGTTCGGGTGTGCCTTCTGGCGGCCCGCGCAGGAGGATCTGTTGACGCCCTACGCCGAGAAGTTCTTGCAGTCCCTTCGACAGTTCGGGGACTCCGGCACGATGTGGGGTCTCAGCCTGGCGGGTGCGTTCTATCCCGCGGTTGGGGGCGAGAAGGGCTTCCTTGACCGACTCAGCGATGCCGCCGGTGACGACGGTGTCAGTCCGGTCGTGCGACAGAAAGTGCGGGAGCGCAACGATCGGCGCCGTCGACGCGAGATCGCTCGCGCCCGCGAGTGAGAGCGGCCCTGCCCGCACGCACGCTGGCAGTGGCGCGTCATACGCCGCGAGCCGGCGTCACCGGTGGCCGAATCGAGGACGTCTCCGATGACGCAAGAGCCGACGTCTAGCCAGCGTGCTCGAGAGGTGAACGTTGCTCGTGCTGGGGTTTACCTGGCACCACCTCACGAACAATTGAACCTCCCTGCGAGGGTCACTGCGGACACACCGTTCCGGGCTAGTCGTCGGTCAAATCGAACCGTGGGCGGACCCACTTCCGAAAGCGGCGAGTCGAGCTCGAGGAGCTTCGCGGGAATGATCCGGTTCGAGGAGACGCTGGGAGCGACACAGCCTCGACACGGCGGGGCCGGGTCTGGCAGCGAGGAGTCAGCAGATGTCGAAGGTCATCATCATCGGCGCCCACGGCAAGGTCGCTCTGCTTACGGTGCCGCGTCTGGTCGCGGCCGGTCACGAGGTCACCGGTGTCATCCGCAAGGCCGAACAGGCCGAGGACGTACGGAAGGCCGGCGCCGAGGCCCTCGTCGCGGACGTCGAGAAATTGTCCACCGACCAGATCGCTGAGATTCTCGCGGGCCACGACGTGGTGGTGTGGTCCGCTGGCGCCGGCGGGGGCAGCCCGGAACGGACCTACGCTGTGGACCGTGACGCGGCGATCCGCACGGTCGACGCCGCCGAGCGGGCCAACGCGTCGCACTTCGTCATGGTGTCGTACTTCGGCGCCGGTCCCGACCACGGCGTGGATCCGAGTTCCGACTTCATCGCCTACGCCGAGTCGAAGACTGAGGCCGACGCTCACCTCGCCGCCTCGAGCCTCGGCTGGACGATCCTCCGACCCAGCGGCCTGACCGAAGGGGCCGGCAGCGGCGGCATCGAGACCGGCGCCGGCGTCATCGGCGGCCAGGTCGCGCGGACCACGGTGGCCGACGTAATCACCGCCGTCATCGGGGCCCCCGACAAGGCGAAGGGTCTGACCCTGGAGTTCAACGACGGCGAACAGCCGATCGACGGCGTCATCGCCGGCTGAGCACCCCGGCAAGCGGGCTGGGGGTTGTGCTCCTGGGCAGCGATCGTCCGCGCACTGCGGAAGCGCTGACGTTCACCCAAGTCGCGCCCTGCACGTATCCGGTCGATCATCACGCCATAGCGCCTCATCGGCCACGGGCCGCCTACGGCAGCCATGGTCGACCACGTTGAGGGACTGCCTCACGCACCAAGGAACGCCCGCTCCTATGCCGCTGACTAGGTGCGTCATATCGCCGGGAGCCACGACGACGGTTCTCTCGGCCGGCGAGGGCAGGCGCACGCCGACGCTCCTGGGTGCCTGTAGCCATCGAATGAGTCTGACCCTTCTCGAGCCGGTGCCGCTCCGGTGATCGGGATATAGCGCACCAACGAAGACTCCCGGTGAATGCCGATGGTTCCGAGCCTGGAACGACCTGGACCGGGTCAGGTGGCCACTCCTTCCGCGATCTCGTCAGGCGCCCGCGTTCCGGCGGGCATCGGCGTGGGGCGGTGATGGGAGATCCCCAGGGCGGCGAGGGCACCGAGCAGCGAGATGGTGGCCGCGGTGACCAGGGCGGGCTCGTAGCCGGCCAAGGTCTGTGCCGGGCTGTCGAGTGAGCCGTGGGCGTCGAAGACGACCGTGACGACAGCGACGCCGGCGGCTTGCCCGATCTGCTGGAGGGTGTTCAGGACGCCCGCCGAGCGACCGAGCAGGGCCGGCGGAGCGGCGTTGAGGCCGGCGGCGGAGGGTGCGGGGAGCGCCATCGAGATGCCGACGCCGGCGAGCACGAACGGTACGACGAACTGCGCATACGGGGCGTGGTGGTGCGCCTCGTGGAGGATCCAGAGGAACCCGAGCGCTTGCAGTGCGAGACCGGGAGCGGCGAGGGCGCGGGCCCCGATCCGGTCAACCAGCTTGCCGGCGATCGGGGCGATGATGAGCGGCGTCATCGTCCAGGGCAGGAACCGCAGCCCCGTGCTGAGCGGGGAGTCCCCACGTGCGATCTGGAAGTACTGGCTGGTCACGTAGGCCGTCGCGAAGATCGAGGCGGCCATCAGGAACTGGGTGAGTGCAGCGGCGGAGAACACCCGCGACCCGAACAGTGACAGAGGGACCATCGGCGCCGGCGCGACGGACTCCCACGCTACGAACCCGATCAGCAGGGCGCCTCCGACGACCAGCGCGACCACGACCTCGGTGGACCGCCAACCAGCGTCAGGGGCGCGGAGCACGCCCCACACCAGCGCCCCCATCGCACCCGAGGCCGTGACCATGCCGATCGGGTCGAGCCTGGTCCGCGGACCGTAGCTCTCGGGCAGGACGCGCCGGACACCGACGACCGCGGCGATGCCGAGCGGCACGTTCACCCAGAAGATCCAGTGCCAGTCGAGGCCCTCGGTGACCACGCCGCCGATGAGTGGCCCGGCCGCCACACCGAGACCGGCGACCCCGCCCCAGATGCCGACGACGGCACCGCGGCGCTCGGCCGGGAAGGACGACGTGAGCAGGGTCAGGCCGAGCGGCATCACGATCGCCGCGCCGAGACCCTGGATGGCACGGAAGCCGATCAGCGTCGCGAGACTGGGAGCGAGCGCGCACGCAGCCGAGGCGAGGCTGAAGAGCAACAGACCAGCGACGTATGTGCGCCTCCTGCCCAGACGGTCGCCGAGCGCAGCCGCCGTGATGATCCCCGCGGCGAAGGTGAGGGCGTAGGCGTTGATGATCCACGGCAGGTTGCCGGCGCCGCCGCCGAGATCGGCATGGATGGACGGCAACGCGGTCACCACCACCAAGGCATCGAGGGTGATCAGCAGGTACGCGCCGGCGGTGAGCAGGACGGTCAGCCGACGTGGTGCGGGGATCACAGTGTTCGCGTCAGCGGGCGACGGCGCCGGCGCGTCGTGGCGAGTCCGTCCGGAGTCGGGGTGTGGCATCGGGGTTCCTCTCTCGGGTCGACGAGCCCGTTGTCGCCGACGTACGAACAGGCAGACGAGGCGTACGCCGCAAACTGGGCACCCGGGGACCGCCCAGTTCTTCTGCTGCCCGTCGTCTACCTCTTCAGCCGCCGCTGTCGGCGGTGTGCGAGAGGGTCGAGGAGAGACGCAAGGTGATGACATGGACACAGATCTGCTCTCGCTGGCCCGCGCCGGCGACGAGGACGCCTTCGGCGCACTGGTCGCGCCGTACCGCCATGAGCTACAGGTGCACTGCTACCGGATCCTGGGCTCGCTGCCCGACTCCGAGGACGTCGTGCAGGAGACGTTGCTGTCGGCCTGGCGGGGCCTCGGCGGCTTCGAGGGGCGGTCGTCGGTGCGCACCTGGCTCTACCGCATCGCGACCAACCGCAGCCTCGACGCCATCCGTGCCAGCGCCCGTCGGGACGATCCGGTGACGACCCGCGTCAACGGACTCGTGCCACCTACACCCACCCACCACGGCGCAGTCCCGTGGCTCACGCCGTACCCGGACGACCTCCTCGACCCACCCGACCCGACACCCGGGCCGGAGGCCGTGGTGGAGTCACACGAGGCCATCTCCCTGGCGTTCGTCACCGCGCTCCAGCTGCTTCCACCCAAGCAGCGAGCCGTCCTGATCCTTCGCGACGTCCTGGGCTACAGGGCTGCTGAGGTGGCAGACGTCCTCGACACGACGGTGGAGTCGGTGACCAGTGCCCTCAAGCGGGCACGAGTCACTCTCGACTCCGACGAGAACCTGGCCGAGCGTCGGACACACCCTCCGGCCCCCGAGGCAGGCTCGCCCGAGGAGCGGCGCATGATCGAGGCGTACGTCGACGCCTTCACCACGCACGACGTCGACAAGCTGGTCGCGATCCTGAGTGAGGACGTCTGGCTGAAGATGCCGCCGCTGCCTCTCGAGTACCACGGCCGCGACGCCGCGATCGGCTTCTTCCAGGCCGTCGTGCACCCGGTAAGTCGTCCCCTTCGGCTCGTCCACACGCGGGCGAACGGCTGCCCGGCGAGCGGCCTGTATGCCCGCGACCCCACCACGGGGACGTGGCGGGCGACCGGTCTGGTCGTGGTGGTCTTCTCGGGCGACCGGATCACCGAGGTCACCCGATTCGAGGTCGGCGTGATGGCGAGCTTCGGGCTGCCGCGGATCCTTTCCTGAGCCGGTGACAGCGGGGGCCCGCCCGGTTGCGGAAGCGCACTCGGACGGGCGGGGCCTACCCATGACGTCCGCAACAACGAGATGAGAGGTGTCCCATGCCAGAGCAGACGAGCGTTCGTTACACCACCCGCGACAAGGCAGCAGCGGAGAGAAACCAGAGCCTGATCGACGACGTGTTCGCCGAGTTGGCGGAGCTCGAACCCGATGGCCTGTCCTACCGGGTCGCTCGCTCGGACGACGGGTTGTCCTTCGAGCACGTCGCAGTCGTCGACGAGGGGCCGAACCCGTTGCTCACCCTCGCCTCGTTCCGGGCCTTCAGTTCGACCGTCAGCGAGAGGGTGCTCGAGCCGCCGGTCGTGCAGAGCGGCCGGGTGGTCGCGCGCTACCGCTGACGCGACGGATCACCGCCGCGAGCCGGCCTAGCCTCAGAACAGCTGTCGATGCGAGGCTGCCATGCCTTCTGAGATACGGGTTGATGATGTCACGCGCCGCCGTGGTCAGTGCTGGCCAGGTGTTCGGTCAGCCGGTCATAGAAGCTCTTGCGGTCCAAGGCGGCGTTCAGGTCTGCAACGGCCCGGCTCAGTGCGTAGGGAGTTTCCGCTTCCAGCTCTGCGAGTGCGTCTTCTGTGGCTACCCACTCCTCTCGCATCCGACCCGCAAGCTGACGGGCTCGCTGGGTGAGCTGCACGCGACGCGTGCGCGCGTCGCTTCCCGGAGTTGTCTCCACGAGCCCGGCCTTAGCCATGGCGGCCACCTTCTGGCTGGACGCCGAGTGCGTGCGACCAACGGACGCCGAGAGCTGTCGGATCGTCATCGGACCGCGTGCGTCGAGTCGCAGGATCTCAAGGACCCAGGAGGTCCGGACTCCGATCGTGTCCGGGGACGACTCGTAGACGCGGGCGATGTCGTTGTCGACTCGCTCCATCAGCTCGCGCACGGATCGCCACAAGCTCTGACTCGTCACATCGGTGGTCACAACAGCACTGTAACAGTACTTACATGCAGGGGGAATGCGTCTCGATGCCCCGAAGTCCCGCGCTGTGACTGTGCTGTTGACATATCTATTAGCACTGTTACAGTGCTAATACGGATTGGTTGTTGGTAGAGGAGAGCCAGATGGACAACGTGGGAACGCCTCGAGGTACAGCCTTCGCCGTGGTCGGCATAGCCGCTGTGGTGATGGTGCAGGCCCGGGGGTCGAGCGTCGAGGTCGGCGAGTCCGCCATTCACGTCGACCGTGCGGCCCTCAGGTTGCTGGAGGCGACCCTGGCCCCAGGCTGGGTGCTGCAGTTCGCACTGGTCCCAGCGGACGCGTTCGAGGACAACACATCTTGCGGGAAGCAGCCGATCCCCTCACTACGACCGATGCCGACTCCGCCCGGAAGCAGCGCTCGCGTCGAGCGGGTTCACTGCGCCCTGACGCGACGCGAGCGCGAGGTGCTGTGCCTCCTCTCGGGCGGGGCAACCAACCGGGCGATCGCCTCGCGGCTGTTCATCTCGCCGAAGACAGTCAGCGTCCACGTGTCACGCATCCTGACCAAGCTGGGCGCCAGCACACGCACCGAGGCAGCCGCTGTGGCCCACGCCTCCGGCCTCGTCCGAGCCGAGGACCTTGCTCAGCTCGCAGCCGGGTGAGTCCTTCCGCCGGGTGGGGACGGCCGTCGCCGCGTCTGGTCGGCGACGAAGCTCCCGGCCGCGATGGCACGTCGCGGCGGTCGCAATCCGGGCAACCCACCGAGGGCCCCGGGCCTCCGGTCGGTGAACCTTCGGCTGTGGATGTTGTGGTGATCCGAGGTTGACGTGGCCGTGCCGGCATCGTTGTGCCCCAGCGCCGCCGTGACCGGTTAGCCTCGAGGTGACACGAAGGCAGGGGGTGCTCCAATGCCGCTCGGACGGGTCATTGCAGAGACGGTGGCCGACCTTCGCGACCGCGTGGAGGTCTCGTGGCACCACGACACCTGGCATGTGACGGCGAGCTCGTTCGAATCCGCGCTCGACTACGTCGAGACGCGTTTCGACGATGCCGCTGTCCTGGCGCGTCACGATCACGGTCGCCGGTGGCCGCGGGTGACCCTCGAGATCTCCACCGATCCGGCACTGGCGGCGAAGGCTCCGCCCCTGATCGAGCTGGCTCACCCGCCGGAGCCAGCAACCCACCAAGCCTGTTCCGACGCCGCCACTCGAAGCCGTAGAGCCAGAGCCGGTGGTGGCATCGGCCCTGCCGACCGATCTCGAGGCGATCTTCGCCGATCAGAACGCCCCGCCGCTTCCGCAGCGCCGCATCGCGGCCCCACCCGACTGACGCGTGGTCGTCTCGACCATCCTGGGCACGACGGGAGGCAGCCGCGACAGCATCCGCGTCACTTCGGCGCGCCAGGGCAGGCTTGCCGGTGGCATATCATCCCGTGATCGGCGGTGGTCCTGGATGGGTCGTCGCCCGCGTCGGACAGGTGGGTGTTACTCCCGGTTGAGCCCCCTCCGTACCGGCAACAGAACCTCTGTGATGCGCAGAGTCGCCGATCCGGGACGAGAGTGGCACTTGCTCCGGGCGCCCGGGGCGCCCGGGTGCGCTCGTGCGGCTATCGGTCAGGGCATCCCGCCGGCCGACGCGCCACCGAGGGCGGAGTCGCTGACCTGGTCGACGGCCAGGTGGGGGAGCCAGTTGATGCGGATCGCGGTGACGTCCCAGGGCACCCCCTCGTCGGTGTCCTCGAGCAGGCTGATCGAGGTGTTGGCGAGCTCGAAGGCACCGTTCATGTCCTCGATCCCGAGTAGCCGGCCGAGTAGTACGTTGCCGAACCAGCCATGGGAGACCAGGCCCACCACGTCGTCCGGGTCGTGGGTGTCGCGCAGCTCACCGATCAGTCGGTCGGCGCGCCCGACGTACACCTCTCGCTCCCGCTCCACCTCGCCCCGCCACCAGCCCTCCTCGGTCACCCAGTCCGGCAGGCGCACCCGGTCGGACAACGCGGCGATCACGCTGCTTCCCGAGCCTGGGTGCGCCACCTGCTCGCCGGTGCCGTCGAGCCGGTCGTAGGGGCCGCCGACCTCGAAGAGGTCCTGGCTGAGCGTGAGTGGCAGATCCAGCGCGTCGGCAAGCGGCGCCGCAGTCTGCACGGCCCGCGCCATCGGCGATGCGTAGAGGTGCGTCAGCGCCCACGGCAGGCCCGGGGAGGCGGCGTACGACGCCAGCGCGGCCGCCTGGGCCTCGCCCAGGGCGGTGAGCCGGGTGTCGACCTCGCGGCCGATGTCGGCGCCGGTCTCAGCCCACAATGCGTTGTTGGTGGATTGGCCGTGACGGATCAGCACGAAGCGCATGGCCGGGAGTCTGGCACCCGACCCGACACCTTCCGGTACGGGGTTCTGGGTAGCAACGCCGCCCACCGCAACCGCACGTAGGTCCGCTCGGGCAGCCGCACATCGCCGGCTGTGACGGGGGCGTCCAACGCACTCACGTGCCGATGAGAGGGCGCGCCGCGTCTCTGCACTCGTGGCCCAGGAACGTCAGCACCGCGAGGACGCGACGGTTCTCGTACCGGTCCTCGTTGAACCCGAGCTTGGTGAAGACGCTGCTGACGTGACTCTCGACCGTCTTGAGCCCCACCGCGAGCTGCTCGCCGATGGCGCGGTTCGACCGACCGTCGGCCATCAGCGCGAGCACCTCCAGCTCGCGTGGGGAGAGCTGGTCGAGCAGCTCGTCTCGATGCGCTGCGCCGAACACAGGGTCCGCGGCGCGGGTGGAACGGAACAGGGTCGTGGTCATCGCATCCTCGTCGCTACGGCAGATGGGTCACGTTGCTTGTCACACGTACGTCGATCCAGAGACCTCCGATACGACAGCCGGTTCCGAATCGATGTGCGTCAGGCCGGTTCCTCGGTGGTGCGGGCGTCGGTGAGAGTGAGAGCACCGACCGCCGTGACGAGGCCGACGGCCACCGCCAGCAGGCCGTACGTGATCCGCTCGCCATGGAAGAAGGACTCGACGAGAGCGCTGCTCCACGTGCCTGCGGGAAGCCGCGTGGTCACCAGCGCGGCGATCATGGTGCCGATCACCGCTGTGCCGACACTGGTGCCGACCTCTTGGGCCGTGTCGTTGAGCGCCGCGCCGATGGAGGTGCGGTTGCTCGGCATCGCGCCGATGAGCGCGACCGCACAGATCGTCATGACGGTGCGCAGTCCGACGGTCATCAGGACCATGCAGACGGCGATGGCGGCGTACCCGTGGTCGACGGCCCACGCGAGGCCGGCGAGGGAGCCGGTCAGGAAGATCGCACCCACCAGGCAGGCGATGCGGTGACCGAACCGCCGCACCAGCCACTCGGAGAACGGGGTCGCCGCGACCATCGTCACGATGATCGGCAGGTTGGCCAACCCGGCCTTCACGGGGCTCCACCCGTAGGCGTACTGGAAGTGGAGGATCAGGCCGAACATCACGCTGGCCATCGCGATGGACGTCCCGATCTGCGCGATGGCGGCACCGCGGACCGTTCCGTTGGTGAAGAGGCGCAGATCCAGCATGGGTGCCGCGCTGCGGCGCTCGTGCCAGACGAACGCGACGCCGGCCACGACGGCACCGATGATCGAGGTGATGGTGACAGCGGAGGACCAGCCGTGCAGGACGCCGCTGGTCAGCGACCAGCAGGCGAGACCGATGGTGCTGATGCTCAGGACGGCGCCGGGCAGGTCGAGCGCGTCGTTCGTCAGGTCCTCGGGCCGGTCGGCCGGTACGCCGAGCCGGACGCCGATGCACGCGATCAACGCGATCGGGGCGTTCACGACCAGCAGCCACTCCCACCGGACGTGGGCCAGCGCGGTGCCACCGAGCAGCGGCCCGAGGACGAACCCGGACATGCCGACGACGATCATCACGGTCACCGCGCGCATGCGCAGCGCCGCGTCGTCGAACAGTCGGAACACCAGCGAGTTGGTGATCGGAGCCATCGCGGCTGCGGCGATGCCGAGTGCGGCCCGCAGGGCGATCAGCTCGCCCGCCGTGGTGACGGCGACGACGCACAGGCTGAGCAGCCCGAACGCCGCGAGTCCGACCAGGAGCACCCGTCGGCGACCGAGCCTGTCGGCCATCGACCCGGCCGTGAGGAGGAGCCCGCCGAAGGTCAGTGAGTACGCCCCGGTGACCCACTGCAGCGAGGTCGTCCCACTGCCCAGGTCGCGGCCGATGGTGGGCAGCGCGATCGAGAGAAGCGTGTTGTCGACCATCTCGACGAAGAAGGCCAGACAGAGGGCCGCCAGCGGGATCCACGCCGCGCGAAGGGATGTGTACGTTCGCGTGGGGGACGGGGTCGTCGCCGTGGTGGTGACGGTCAAGGTGGCCTCCTGTCGCGTGGCGTTCGAGCATCGAACGACTCGCCCACGACGCTAGGTGGCGGCGACTTCACGCCAGTTTCACGACACCTTCACGACCGCCCCCGTGCACGAAACCACGCAGTCCGGCGACCGCTCATGTCGCGGTCGGGCGTTGGACGAGAGCCTCACTCCGCCGGCTGACGGGCATGCCGCAAGGTGACTCTCATGCGTGTGACCCGGCTTCGTTGACTTCGAGCGGACTCGAAGTCCTAGAGTTCGACGCGATGAGCAGGGCCATGACCGAACAACAGGGGGAGCCCGGGCTCTTCTCGCGGCAGTACGCCGTCCTGACTGGTGGTTTGTTCGCCCTTTGCGCGTTCGTGGCGTTCGAGGCCACGGCGGTGGTGACGATCATGCCGGGGGTCGCCGCTGAGCTGGGCGGGCTCCGTCTGTACCCGCTGGTGTTCGCCGCGCCCCTGGCCAGCGGCGTCGTCGGGATGGTCGTGGCCGGTGCGTGGAGCGACCGGAGTGGCCCGGTCGGGCCGCTTGCAGCCTCACTCGTCCTCTTCTCGGTCGGGCTGGTCGGCTGCGGGCTCGCCCCTTCCATGCAGGTCCTGATCGCGGCTCGCGTCGTCCAGGGTCTCGGTGGCGGGGGCGTGACCGTGTGCCTGTACGTCCTGGTGGGCCTGATGTACCCGCCGTCATTGAGACCGGCGGTCTTCTGGAGCTTCGCAGCGGCGTGGATCCTCCCCACCCTGTTCGGGCCGGCCCTCGCGGCCTACGTCGCGCAGGCCGTCGGCTGGCGTTGGGTGTTCCTCGGTGTCGTGGGGCTGGTGGTGGTCGCGGCTGTCGCCATCACTCCGTCCCTGCGCGGGTTGCACGCCCCCACGGCAGGAGCGCGGTTCCCGAGATCGCGGCTCGCCTGCGCGGTCGTCGGCGCGGGCGCAGTGCTCGCCCTCCAGCTGCTCGGGTCGCGACCCGACGGCCTGGCGGCGCTCACCCTCGTCGCCGCGGCCGTCCTGCTCCTCGCGATCCGGCCCCTGTTGCCCTCCGGCACCTTGCGTGCAGCACCCGGGCTGCCGGCGGTGATCGCCACTCGCGCCATGCTGAGCGGGTCGTTCTTCTGCGGTGAGACGTTCGTGGTCTTCGTGCTCCAGCAACGGTGGGGGCTGAGCGCCGGTATCGCCGGGCTCGCTCTCACCGGCGTCGGCCTGTCCTGGTCGGCCGCGAGCTGGGCGCAGTCCCGGCTCTCCCGCACGACGAGCGACCGGGCAGCGATGCGTCTTGGGAGCGCCACCGTGCTGGCCGGCATCCTCGGTCTGACGCTCCTGGTGTGGGTGCACGCGCCCGCGCTCGTCGCCGCGGCCGCGTACGTGGTGGCCGGCGCGGGCATGGGCTTTGCCTATCCCAGGACCAGCGTGGCGATGCTGGCCGAGTCGGGAGACGCAGAGCGGGGGTTCAACTCCGCAGCCCTCACCATCGCCGACGCCCTCGGCGGCGCGACGACGATCGCCGCCTCCGGAGCCGTGTTCGCGACCGTCCAGCGCACCGCGGGTGACCCCTTCGTGGCGGCTCTGGCTGTCGGATGCTGTGCAGGGCTGCTCGCGGTCGTCACCTCAGCCCGCACGCATGCGGGGTGAACCACCAGCGAACACCACGACAGGCTCAGCACCCGCGTCATTCCACCGGGACTCGGCTCGTAGGAATGGTGCACACCTGCGTCCACCGGCTCATCTGGAGTCAGCCAACACGAGGACCAGCGCTGCGCGCACGATGACGTGAGGAGAGGGAGGCAGGTCCTCGCGACCGAACCAGCCGATGTCGTCGTGTTCCTCGGGTGCGACGTTGGCTGGCGTTCCCTGCCAGTCACGGACGACCCAAGCGGTGAGGAGGGCGCGCTCGTTCGCGGGTCCTGCGGTGGACCGGCCCAGGTATGACACCGAGCGAGTGGCTATCTCCACGCCGAGCTCCTCGTGCAGTTCACGCGCGAGCGCGCCCAGTTCTGACTCGCCACGCTCCATGAGTCCACCGGGCAGATCCCATACGTTTGCACGGGCGCGCTTGTCGGGCCTTCGATGTACGAGCAGGACTCGATGTCCACGAATCAACGCGCCGACAACAACGTGGTGCACTCGCGGATTACAGCACGGTCGTCCGACAGTGAATGTCCCTCGTACCGCAATGAGGGTGCGTCACCTCGCCGCGAAATAGCGCGATAGATCGCCACTGACCTTGCCGATGCGGTTGATGGCTATGAGGCCCTGCCCAGGTCTGCGCGTGTGCGTCTGTGGTCGGCCCGGACCGCGCCCATCTAACCTCGGACCATGTATAGACAGGTGGTCGCAGTTGGCTACGGCGGGCCCGAGCAGCTCGAGGTGCGCGAGCAGGACCCGGGGGCGCCCGGAGACGGGCAGGTGCTCGTCGAGGTGCGGGCGATCGGGGTGAACGCCTGGGACGTGAAGTCCTACAGCGGCACCGTGGGCGACGACCCCGACAAGCTCCCGATCCTGCTCGGCGGCGAGTGCGCCGGCGTGGTGCTCGCCGGTGACCTCCCAGCCGGGGACGAGGTGATCGTGCACCCGGTGAGTGGGGCCTACGCCCAACGCGTCGTCGCGAAGGCGAGCGGCTGCGTGCCGAAGCCGATCGGGATGTCGTGGGAGGAGGGAGCCGGGCTGATGCTGACCGGCACTGCCGCCGCGCACCTCGTCGCGGCCACCGAGGTGGCCGACGGCGAGACGGTGCTGCTCAACGGGGCGGCCGGCGGCGTCGGGCTGTACGCCGCCCAGCTGGCGCGACATCGCGGCGCGCGGGTGCTCGGTACCGCCCTCCCCTCCCACCACGACGTGCTCCGGGAGATGGGGGTCGAGCCGTTCGACTTCCGCGGGGACGTCGAGGCCTGGGTACGCGAGCAGGCAGCGGACGGCGTGGACGCCGTGCTCGACGCGGTCGGCGCGCCGCCCGTTCTCGACCTCTCGATCGCGGTGGCCAAGGACCGCGCCCGCGTCGCCACACTGATCCCCAGCCCCGCGGCCGCCGAGCGGGGCATCACCCAGCTCGGCTTCGGCGAGGGTGCCGACCCCGGCACCGAGCTCCGCGCCGCGGCCCGGCACGAGCTGGTCAAGGGCATTGAGGACGGCTGGCTGCGCGTCGTGGTCTCGGAGACGCACCCACTCGAGCGGGCAGCCGACGCGCACCGTGCCATGGTCACCCCGGACCACGGCGCCGGGAAGATCGTGCTGGTGCCGTGACGGACAGCGCAAGGGAGATCGAGACCTCCTCCACACCTCCCGACCGCATCGACCGCGGTGGTCTTCGACGGGGTGGCGGACCGCGAGTCGGGGCGTTCGCGGAGTCGCGTCGTTCCGGCCGCGACAGGGGCCATGCCGCCGCGTTCAGGCCATCGCGCGCCTGGTCTGTTGCCCGAGCACTTCGGGACATGGCCCGCCTCGCACCTGGGCACACGGGAGACGCAGATGGAACAGCGTCCTTCAACCCAGCGCTGCACTCGGGCGTGAGCAAGGAAGGCACTGCGGGCAAGGAGGCAGAGACACGTGCTCAGCGCCGGCCGTCTTTTCCGTGATTGGTCCGCACTACAAGGTTGCCGCGTGCGACACGCACCTGGCCGGCGCTGTAAGGCAAGCTGCCGCCATGCCCACACGTCGCTAAGTCCGATGTGCCTGCGACATGCGCGCCATTCTGCCGAGACGGCACGCACCCAGGGTGCGTCATTCCGCCGGATAGTGCGCGTCGTACGGTGCACCCCGAGACGACAGCGAGTCCGAGCTGACCTGCGGGCCCGCGTCGCGTGTGTAGGTCAGGCGCTCTCGGGGAACCGGATGCCGGTGTTGGCGTGGCAGCGGTAGCCGGACGGGTTCTTGGCGAGGTACTGCTGATCGAGCAGAACACGTAGTGACGACTGTGCGATGTGCGCCTTCCGAGCGAGGGATGTCCGGCAGCGCTGGAGGTCCGAATGGTGCAGCGCCCGACCGCGTTCGAGCCTGATCGGGCGCCGGGTCATGACAGACCGACGATGGTCCCGTCGTCGAGCAGGTCGATCCGGGAGGCGGCCGGTGTGGCCGGCAGCCCGGGCATCGTCATCACGTCGCCGCACACCAGGACCACGAAGCCCGCGCCAGCGGAGAGCCGGACCTCGCGCACGTGCAGGTCGTGACCGGTCGGTGCTCCGCGCAGGCTGGCGTCGGTCGAGAACGAGTACTGCGTCTTGGCGACGCAGACCGGCAGCCCGCCGTACCCGTCGGCCTCGAGGCGTTCGAGCCGCCGCTTGGCCTTGCCGTCCCACGTCACGCTGGACGCGCCGTAGAGCCGATGGGCGAGTGTCTCCGCCTTCTCCTTGAGCGGTAGCCCGTCGGGATAGGTGAAGGAGAACGTGGTTGGGCCGGAGTTCTCGAGCAGGTCCAGCACGCCCTTCGCCAGGTCGGTGGCGCCGGCGCCACCGTCGACGAAGTGAGTGGCCGGATGGGTTCGGACCCCCAGGTCGTCGACCAGCTCGACCACCCGGGCCACCTCGGTGTCCGTGTCGCTCGGAAACCGGTTGAGCGCGACCACGCACGGGATCCCGTAGACCTCACGAACGTTGCGAACGTGCCGCGCAAGGTTCTCCATGCCGCGCTCCACGGCACCGACATCCTCCGGCCCGAGGTCGTGCACGTCCATCCCGCCGTGGAACTTGAGCGCCCGGACCGTGGCCACCAACACCGCGGCGTCGGGACGAAGCCCGGACTTCCGGCACTTGATGTCGACGAACTTCTCCGCACCGAGGTCGGCCCCGAAACCGGCCTCCGTGACGACGTAGTCGGCCAGCCGCAGCGCCGCCCGGGTGGCGATGACCGAGCTGCAGCCGTGCGCGATGTTCGCGAACGGTCCACCGTGCACGAACGCCGGCGTGTGCTCGAGTGTCTGCACCAGGTTGGGCGCGAGCGCATCCCGCAACAGCACTGCCATCGCGCCGTGAGCTCCGAGCTCACGGGCGGTGACCGGCCTCTTCTCCCGGGTGTAGCCGACCACGATGTCGCCGATTCGGCGCTTGAGGTCGGCCCAGGACTCGGTCAGGCAGAAGATGGCCATCAGCTCGGAAGCGACGACGATGTCGAATCCATCCTCGCGTGGATAGCCGTTCGCAAGGCCGCCGAGACCCACCACCACGTCCCGAAGCGCCCGGTCGTTGAGGTCGAGAACCCGCTTCCAGTCCACCGAGCGGACGTCGATGCCCAGCGCGTTGCCGTGGTGGATGTGGTTGTCCACCAGCGCCGCCAACAGGTTGTTCGCGGCCGCGATCGCAGCGAAGTCGCCGGTGAAGTGCAGATTGATGTCGGTCATCGGCACCACCTGGGCCCAGCCGCCGCCTGCCGCGCCGCCCTTCATGCCGAATACCGGACCCATCGACGGTTCGCGCAGGCAGGCCATCGTCCTCAGCCCGAGCCCCCGCAATGCGTCGGCCAGTCCGACCGTGGTCGTCGTCTTGCCCTCGCCCATCGGCGTCGGGGACATCGCGGTCATCAAGATCAGCTTGCCGAGCGGCCGCCTTTCGAGGGACTGGAGGTAGCCGAGGTCGACCTTCGCCTTGTGGTGGCCGTAAGGCACCAGGTGGACCGGATCGATGCCTAGCTCATCATGGGCGACCTGGGTGATGGGGTGTAGCTCAGCGGCGTTCGCGATCTCGATGTCCGACAGCACTCAGGTCCTCTCCCTCGTGACGCCCATGCGCCTCAGTAGTCGCGAGCGCCCCTCGGAGTCTGGCAGAGCGCGCACGTTGGACTCCACGTTCATCCTCGCGATCGCGGACCCGGCCCTGGCCACTTCACCGGCTGCGACGAGGTCGGACAGCAGCCCCGACCTGGCGGCGGGTCGGAGCAGATCGATCAGCACCAGTACCTCGATCGCGGTCTCGACGACCTGCGCCTGCGGCTCGGACGCCCTCAGGAGGGCCTCGCTGATGGCCGAGCGCCGCTCCTCGTCATCAGACCACTTTTCGCGAGGGACTGCCCACGCATGGGCCACGGCACCGAAGGCCCGCTCGTCGTCGGCCACCAGCTGCTGCGCCTGGGCGACGAGCCGTTCAGCGCGCTTGACCAGCGCCGGTGCGTCGCAGTAGCGGGCCACCATCGCCACGAGGGCCGCGGCCTGGGCGGTGCACAAGGCCGCGACCGAGCCGCCCGCCGGGGTCGGTGTCCGGGCGGCGAGACGGTCCAGGAACTCGGTGACCGTCCCGGCGTCCCCATGGGCGTCGCGTACCACGAAGCCACGCTAGTGCCGCAAGCGCCCGGCGCAACCCCGATGCGGGCGGCCGCCTCGGTATTCCGAACCCGACTCGATGAACGCGCACGTCACGTGCGTCGTCAGGCGCATGTCGAGAAAGACGGCCGCCTCGCGAATCGTCCCGGTTGGGGTCAGGCGCTCTCGGGGAACCGGATGCCGGTGTTGGCGTGGCAGCGGTAGCCGTAGGGGTTCTTCGCCAGGTACTGCTGGTGGTGGTCCTCGGCGTAGTAGTACGGCGTCTCCGAGGCGGGCCGGATCTCGGTGGTGATGTCGCCGATCCGCTGCCGGTGCAGCTCATCGCCGTAGATCTTGGTCAGCTCGCGCGCGGTCTGCTCCTGCTCCGGCGTCGTGTAGTAGATCGCCGAGCGGTACTGCGTGCCGACGTCGTTGCCCTGGCGCATGCCCTGGGTCGGGTCGTGGACCTCGAAGAAGGTCTTGACCAGGTCGGCGTAGGAGATGACGGACGGGTCGAAGACGATCCGGATGGCCTCGGTGTGGCCGGTGCGGCCGCTGCAGACCTCCTCGTACGTCGGGTTGGGCGTGGCACCGCCGGCGTACCCGACCGAGGTCGACCAGACACCCGGCTTCTGCCAGTAGATCTCCTCGGCGCCCCAGAAGCAGCCGAGGCCGAAGATCGCGACCTCGAAGCCCTCGGGCGCGGTGGGCGTGACGACGGGTGCGTCGAGGACGCGGTGCTTGGGTGCGATCGCGAACTCGCTGGTGGCGCGGCCGGGCAGCGCCTCCTCGGGGGTCGGGAGGGTGGTCTTGTGACGGGAGAAGATCGACACGGTTACTCCTTCTGGCGCCCCTGGGTGGGGTGCTCACAGTGTGCAACAACGAAGGGCACGAGGGCGTTCCCGGATGAGCGAAGGCAACCCCTACGCTCAGAGTCGTGACCCAGGACCATCGCAGCAAGTCCGGATTCGACACCCGCGCCATCCATGCCGGCTACGAGCCCGACCCGACGACCGGCGCGGTGATCCCGCCCATCTACGCGACCAGCACCTACAAGCAGGACGGCGTCGGGGGGCTCCGCGGCGGCTACGAGTACAGCCGGAGCGCCAACCCGACCCGCACCGCCCTCGAGGGTGCTCTCGCGGCGCTCGAGGAGGGGGAGCGCGGCTTCGCGTTCGCCAGCGGCCTCGCCGCCGAGGACACCATCCTGCGCGGGCTCACCGAGCCGGGAGATCACGCCGTGATCCCCGACGACGCGTACGGCGGCACCTTCCGGCTCTTCGACCAGGTCGAGCGTCGCTGGGGGCTCGAGCACAGCCCCGCACCGGTCGGCGACGTCGACGCGGTCCGGGCCGCCATCCGCCCCGGGCAGACCCGGATCGTCTGGGTCGAGACCCCGACCAACCCGCTGCTGGCCATCGCGGACATCGAGACGCTGGCCCAGGTCGCGCACGACGCCGGCGCGATGCTCGTCGTCGACAACACCTTCGCGTCGCCGTACCTCCAGCAGCCGCTCGCACTCGGCGCCGACATCGTCGTGCACTCGACGACCAAGTACGTCGGCGGGCACAGCGACGTGGTCGGCGGCGCCGTCGTGGTCCGCGACCTCGACCTGGCCGAGGCGATCATGTTCCACCAGAACGCGATGGGTGCTGTGCCCGGTCCGTTCGACTGCTTCCTGACCCACCGCGGCCTGAAGACCCTCGGCGTACGGATGGACCGGCACTGCGACAACGCCGAACAGGTGGTGGAGTTCCTCACCCGGCACCCGAAGGTCTCGCACGTCTTCTACCCCGGTCTGCCCGAGCACCCCGGACACGACGTGGCCGCGCGGCAGATGAAGCGCTTCGGCGGGATCGTCAGCTTCCGCCACGCCGACGGTGAGCAGGCGGCGCTCGACACCTGCGCCCGCGCCGAGGTGTTCATCCTGGGGGAGTCGCTCGGTGGCGTCGAGAGCCTGATCGAGCATCCCGGCCGGATGACCCACGCCAGCGTGGCCGGGACCGAGCTCGAGGTGCCCGACGACCTGATCCGCCTCAGCGTGGGGATCGAGACCGCCGACGACCTGATCGCCGACCTCGACCGTGCGCTCGCCTGACGTCGTCGTCTGCGTCGACTTCGGCTCGACCTTCACCAAGGCCTCGCTGGTCGACCTGGCCGACGGTCGGATCGTCGCCGCCACCGAGCACCCGACGACCATCGACACCGACGTCCTCGACGGGTACGACGCGTGCCTGGCCGCCCTGGTCGAGCAGGACGCCCGGGCAGCGGACGCCCCGACCCTGGCCTGCTCGAGCGCGGGCGGTGGCCTGCGGGTCGCCGTGGTCGGCAACGAGGAGCTGGTCACCGCCGAGGCCGGCCGCCGCGTGGCGCTGTCGAGCGGCGGCAAGGTGGTGGCCGTCCTGGCCGCCGGGCGGCTCGACGACCTGAGCCGGGTCGGTGACAGCGAACCGGACGTCGTCCTGCTCACGGGCGGCACCGACGGAGGCAACCCCGAGCCGATCCTGGCCTGTGCCCGTGCCCTCTCCACGAGCTGGAGCGGCCCGGTCGTGATCGCCGGCATGACCGAGGCCCGCGACGAGGTCGCCGAGATCCTGGCCGCCAACCCGCTCGTCGTCGCTCCCAACATCGTGCCGCGGATCGGCGTCCTGGCACCCGACGGTGCCCGCACCGCGATCCGCGAGCTGTTCCTCTCCCACGTGATCGGCGGGAAGCACCTGAGCAGCCGCGACGACTTCCTCGCGATGGTGCAAGGGGCGACGCCCGACGTCGTCCTGACCGGCGTGGAGCTCCTCGCCGAGGTCGCGGGCGACACGGTGGTCGTCGACGTCGGTGGCGCCACCACCGACGTGCACAGCGTGGTCGAGCTCGACCCGGAGGATGCCGGGCTGAGCCGCGAGGTCGTCGCCACCACCCGGGTCACCCGCACCGTCGAGGGCGACCTCGGCATGCGCTGGTCGGCGGTGACCACGGCCGAGGCGGCCGGACGTGACGACCTGGCCGACGCCGTACGCCGGCGCCATGCCGACCCGGGCTTCGTCCCCGAGGACGACGCCGAGGCCGACGTCGACGAGGAGCTCGCCCGCGAGGCCGTGGGCCTCGCCCTGCGCCGCCACGCCGGCCGCAGCAAGGTCGTGGTCAGCCCCGAAGGCCGGGTGGTCGAGCGCTCCGGCAAGGATCTCCGAGAGGTCGACCTGCTGGTCGGCTCCGGCGGCGTCCTGCGTCACGGCCGGGCCGGGGTCGCCGAGCGGATCTTCGCCGGGAGCGTCGGCGAGCAGGTCGAGGGCGGCTGGCAGCTCCCACGACGGGCAGAGGTCACCGTCGACGCCGACTACGTGCTGGCGGCCGTCGGGCTCCTGGCCGGCGAACATCCGGACGCGGCCCGCCGACTCGTCCGCCGCCTGACCGGGCCCGAGGTCGCGTAGGTTGACCCCGTGAGCAACGACGCCGTGACGGGCCCCGACACGCCCGGCGACGACGGCGCGGGGGAGCGGCTGGCCGGGCGCCTCGCCCATCAGTGGCTGCGCCGGGCCGACCCTCGCCCGCAGGTGGCGATCGAGACCGGTCCGTCGAACTTCTCGCCGGCACAGGTTCCGTGGGGGCTCGACCTCGCCGCGGCCTGGGCGTGGCGCCTCATCGTGATCGGCCTCGCGACGTACGCCCTCTTCCGCGGCGTCGAGTTCTTCGCCGAGCTCACCATCCCGGTGATCATCGCGCTCCTGATCGCGGCGCTGGGGTCACCCCTGGTCGCCTGGATGGAGCGGATCGGCATCCGGCGCGGGATCGGGGCGGCGATCGTCGTCCTCGGCCTGCTGGCCCTGGTGGCCTCCATGCTCGCGCTGGCCGGGCAGCAGGTCGCCAGCGGGGCGAACGACCTGGCCACCCAGGTCTCCGACGGGCTCGGCGAGCTCAAGGACTGGTTGCGCACGGGTCCGTTCCACGTCAGCGACTCCCAGATCAACGCCTACATCGAGAAGGCGCAGAACTACCTGTCCCAGAAGGCCCAGAGCGGTGCCTTCCTCAGCTCGGTCACCAACATCGGCAGCGCGCTCACCCACATCCTGGCCGGGCTGTTCCTGGTGCTCTTCTCGACGTACTTCTTCCTCGCCGACGGCGACCGGATCTGGTCGTGGTTCGTCCTGATCTCGCCGCGTGCCGCCCGGTCCCGCGTCGACAGCTCCGGTCGCGTCGCCTGGGTCTCGCTGACCCAGTTCATCCGGGCCACGGTCATCGTCGCGATCACCGATGCCGTCGGCGTGATGATCGCGGCCTCGATCCTCCAGGTGCAGTTCGTGCTCGCGATCGGCGTGCTCGTCTTCCTCGGTGCCTTCGTCCCGATCGTGGGCGCGTTCGTCGCCGGGACGGTGGCCGTGCTCGTGGCCTTCGTCGACCACGGGATCGTCGTGGCCCTGCTGATGCTGGGAGCCGTCGTGCTCGTGCAGCAGATCGAGAGCCACGTGCTCCAGCCGTTCCTGATGGGCAGATTCGTCTCGATCCATCCGCTGGGTGTGATCGTGGCGATCGCGGCCGGGATCCTGCTCGCCGGGATCCCCGGCGCCCTGGTCGCCGTACCGTTCGCCGCGGCCGCCAACGCCGTCGTACAGCATCTGGCGAGCCAGAGCGCGGTCGGCGAGGATCCGCGCGACGCGTTGCAGGAGGAACGCAGCGGCACGGCGCCACCCGAGACCGACGAGGACGACGGCCATGTCGGAGACCTCGACCAGGCCGATGTCGCGGACGAGCTGGACCCGCCTCACGCCGACGAGGACCCCAATGGCTGACGTGGTGAGGGTCTCGGTGGAGGACATCGAGCGGGCGGCCCAGCTCATCGAAGGTGTGGCCGTGCGGACGCCGATGGAGGAGTCGCGCTGGCTCTCGGCCCTCACCGGCAGCCCGGTGCTCCTCAAGTGCGAGAACCTCCAGCGCACCGGCTCCTTCAAGGTCCGAGGCGCCTACACGCGGATGTGGCACCTCTCGGAGGAGGAGCGGGCGCGCGGCGTGGTGGCGGCGTCGGCCGGCAACCATGCCCAGGGTGTCGCGCTCGCGGCCCAGTTCCTCGGCATCAAGGCGACGGTGTTCATGCCCGAGGGGGCGCCGATCCCCAAGGAGAAGGCGACCCGGGGGTACGGCGCGGACGTCGTCTTCCACGGCCGCTACCTCGAGGACGCGTTGGTCGCCGCCCGGGAGTTCCAGGAGCAGACCGGGGCCGTGCTGATCCATCCGTTCGACAACACCGAGGTCGTCGCCGGTCAGGGGACGGTCGGGCTGGAGATCGTGGAGCAGGCCCCCGGCGTGGAGACCGTCGTCGTGCCCTGCGGTGGCGGCGGGGTGCTGGCCGGGATCGCGATCGCGGTCAAGGCCAAGAAGCCCGGCGTCACCGTGATCGGCGTCCAGGCCGAGGGCGCCGCGGCGTACCCCGCCTCGCTCAAGGCCGGCCACCCGGTGGCGCTGAGGTCGATGACCACGATGGCCGACGGCATCGCCGTGGGCCTGCCCGGCGAGGTGCCGTTCGCCACCGTGCGTGACGTCGTCGACGAGATCATCACGGTGTCCGAGGCGTCGCTGTCACGCGCGGTGCTGGCGACCCTGGAGCGGGCCAAGATGGTGGTGGAGCCGGCCGGCGCGGCGGCGGTGGCCGCGATCCTCGACGATCCCGGCCGCTTCGCGACCCCGACGGTGGGCGTGCTGTCGGGCGGCAACATCGACCCGCTCCTGCTGGGCAAGGTGATCCAGCACGGCATGGCGGCCGCCGGGCGCTACCTGAACCTCAGGCTACGGATCCCCGACCGCCCGGGCGGTCTCGCCCGGTTGCTCTCGGAGGTCGGCCAGGCGGGTGCCAACGTGATCGAGGTCGCCCACGCACGGATCAACGCCGACCTGTCGCTCGACGAGGTCGAGGTCCACCTCCAGCTCGAGACGCGCGGGGAGTCCCACGCCGAGCTGGTGATCACGCGGCTGCGCGAGCGCGGCTACCGGGTGTTCGAATAGCGAGCGAGGACGTCCCGACACGGCGCAGCCGGAGCGGGACGGCCGCAGCGAGACCGAAGGGAGCTTGCTCGCGAGGTGGCCTGACAGCAACTCGCTGCGCCGGCGACATCTCACTCAATCCTTGAACGGCACCGCGCTGATGATCTCGATCTTGGCGACCTTGCCGTTCGGCTGCTCGAAGTCGACCGTCTCGCCGGCCTTGTGGCCGTCGAGCGCGGCGCCGAGCGGCGACTGCGGGGAGTAGACCTCGATGTCGGTGCGGTCGTCGGCGATCTCACGCGCGCCGAGGAGGAAGGACTCGTCGTCGTCCCCGGCGTAGCGGTAGCTGACGAACTTGCCGGCCGAGACGGTCTGGTCGTCGGCCGAGGGCTCGGTCGTTCCGTCCTTGAGCAGCTCCTCGAGCTGGCGGATGCGGGCCTCGTTGGTGCCCTGCTCGTCCTTGGCGGCGTGGTAGCCGCCGTTCTCCTTGAGGTCGCCCTCGTCGCGGGCAGCACTGATCCGCTCGACGATCTCGGCGCGCACCGGACCGCGACGGTCCTCGAGCTCGGCCGTGAGCCGGTCGAAGGTCTGCTGCGTCAGCCAGATCATGCGGATCTCCTCACAGGACGCGTCGACGCGCCTGTCGTGTGTCGGGTGTCGTTGGGTGCGCCACACCGCTGGACTGTTGGACCTGCTGGTTGCGTCGTGGTGGCGCGGCCAGAAGCGACGAGTCTACCAAGAGTTGCTCAGCAAACCCACAAACGTGCAGGTCAGCGCGGGTGGTCCTGCCCGTCGGCGATACAGCCCGGGAGGTCGACCGCGGTGGCCTCGCGCTGCGTGCGGACCGTCACGGTGTTGGTGCCGGAGACCGGCCGGAAGGTGCGCTCGCCGACGATCGAGTGGTCGGTGGCCAGTGCCTGCACGGTGCACGTCGGATGGGAGCCGACGGCGTAGACCTTCACGTCGATCCGGGCCGTCGCCGAGTGCGCGTCGACCACCTCCCAGCCGAGCAGGTTCGACTCGACCTTCGGCCTCGCCTGGTCGATCGCGGCCCAGGCCAGCCACGCCAGAGCGACCACCGCCACCACGACGACAGCAATGAGCGTCACCGGACGGCGCCACGCGGGCGGCGCGGCGTACCGCTCGGACAGCATCTGCTCCACGTCCCTCATCGTCGCACGGTGGGTGCTCACTCCTAGACTCGCGATCATGTCCCAGCACCCTGACGGTGCCGCGCGCCCGGGCGACGGTCTCCGGCTCATGCACGTGCACGCCCACCCCGACGACGAGTCGAGCAAGGGCGCCGCCAGCACGGCCATGTACGTGACGCAAGGCGTCGACGTCCATGTCGCGACCTGCACCGGCGGCGAACGCGGCTCGATCCTGAATCCGAAGATGGACCGGCCCGACATCGCTGCCAACATGGCCGAGGTGCGCCGCCAGGAGATGGAGCGGGCGCGTGACATCCTCGGCGTCCGCCAGGACTGGTTGGGCTTCGTCGACTCGGGCTGGCCCGAGGGCGACCCGCCCCCGCCGCTTCCCGAGGGCTGCTTCGCGCTGGTGCCGCTCGAGGTGTCGACCGAGCGGCTGGTCACCCTGATCCGCAGCTTCAAGCCGCACGTGCTCACGACGTACGACGAGAAGGGCGGCTACCCGCACCCCGACCACATCCGCTGCCACGAGATCAGCGTGGCGGCGTTCGCGGCGGCCGGTGACCCGGAGCAGTTCCCCGACGCGGGCGAGGCGTGGCAGCCGCTCAAGCTCTACTACCACCACGGCTGGAGCTGGGCGAAGCTCAAGGCGATCAACGACGCGATGCTCGCCCACGGCCTCGAGTCGCCGTACGCCGAGCGGCTGGAGAAGTGGGAACGCGACGAGAGCTGGGAGAAGCGGCTGACGACCAAGGTGCCGTGCTCGGACTACTTCGGCGTCCGCGACCAGGCCCTGCTCGCCCATGCCACCCAGATCGACCCCGACGGACCGTGGTTCGCGATCCCCCACGCGATCCAGGCGCAGGTCTGGCCGACGGAGGACTTCGAGCTGGTCACCAGCCACGTCGAGACCTCACTCCCCGAGGACGACCTCTTCGCGGGGATCCGGCCTGTCTGATCGCGGCCCGGCCTGAGACAATGGGGCCATGCACCAGCTCGTCCTCCTGATCAACGCCGTCGACCCGGTCCCCGACGACAACGACGTCAAGGCAGGCTGGGGTGCGTTCGCGATCTTCGTGCTGCTGATCATCGCCGTCGCGTTCCTGTGCTGGAGCTTCGTCAAGCAGATGCGCAAGGTGAAGGCGGCCAACGAGGCCGGTGTGTACGACGAGCACACGACGGACGGCTCGGAGCAGCTGCCGCCGACCCACACCCGCACAGACTGAATCGCTGGTCGAGCGGGGCCGAGACCTAAGCAAGCACTGTCCGGGCGGTTGACCGCTGCACCCCGGGGGCCGGATGCTCCGCGGGTGCCCCTCCTGCTGGCGGTGCTGCTGCTTCCCGTCGTCGCCTACTGCTCGGTGCGCGCCGTCGCGCCTCGGCTCGGGGGCACGAGTGCCGAGCACCGACGAGACATCGACGTCTGGCACGTGCTGATGGGGACGGCGATGGTCGCCATGGCGGTCGGCGTGCTGACCCGCCCGCTGGCTGTCGGCGTCCTCGCGGTCTGTGCGGTCGGCCTCTGCTGGGGCGTGCTCGCGGTCGAACGGCGCCCGGGCGGCGCGGCCCACGTGCGACTGGTGGTGGGCGCGGGTGCGATGGCGGTGATGACGCTTCCCCTGGCCGCGCCGGCGATGGCGTCGGCCAGCCATGGCTCGGGTGCTGCCATGGCCGGGATGAGCATGGCCGGGCCCAGTCCGCTGCCGCTGGTGGTCGTCCTGCTCGCGGGGCTGCTGATGGTCGCTGCGGTGCGCCTGCCCGTCGTCGTACGACGTTCGCCCGGCGCGGTGCCGCGGCTCGACGCCGGCTGCGACGTGGTCATGGCCGGCGCCATGGCCGCGATGCTTGTCGCCCTCCTCTGAGAGGCCTTCCCCCGGCCACCTCCAGGGTGAATAGTGTGAGTAGTTGTGGTCTCAACCACACGGGCGCGCAAGAGAGCGGGGTAGCACCTTGTTGGACCAGTCCTCCCTGGATGAGCTCGAGGCCCGGCGGGCCGAGCTCCGTGAGCAGTACCTCCGTCCCGTCAGCGAGCGGACGTCTCCGGGACGCGGGATCCACCACGCGGCCCTGATCTGTTCCGACGTCGAGAGGACGATCCGGTTCTACCAGGATGTCCTCGGCTTCCCGTTGGTGGAGCTCGTCGAGAACCGGGACTACCTGGGCTCGTCGCACTTCTTCTTCGATCTCGGGAACAAGACCCTGTTGGGCTTCTTCGACTTCCCGGGGCTCGGTCTCGAGCCGGGCATCGAGGCCATCGGCGGGGTCCAGCACATCGCGATCTCGATGCCGCGGGACCAGTGGGAGCAGGCCCAGAAGCGGCTGGAAGCGGAAGGCGTCAGCTACGCCGGTCCCGATCTCGGGATCGAGGAGTCGATGTACTTCAAGGATCCCGACGGCATCCAGATCGAGCTCCTGAGCGATCCGTTGATGTTCTTCGCCGGGCACCAGCTCGACGAGTAGCGGCGTACTCCCGCCCTGCTGACCAGCCAGCCAGAGAGGTGTTGTGCATGAGTGAGTGGAACGCGATGACGTTCGAGGGCAAGCCGACCATCTTGCGGGTGGTCCGGGACGAGGCCGAGCGGATGTTCGCCCTGGCCGAGCGGCCCGAGGTCTGGGAGTCGCCGACCGCCTGTGCCGGGTGGTCGACCCGAGACGTCGTCGGCCACATCATCGACACGACCGAGGGCTACTTCCGAGCCTTCGACGCGGCTCGCGGGACCGGCGAGGTGCCGGCACCGCACGGCCTCGCGGTGATGGCGCAGCTCGCGAACGAGGGCGCCACGTCGTTCCGTGGCATGCCGCAGGCGGAGATGATGGAGCGGCTGCGCGTCGACTTCGAGAAGATGCAAGGGATCCTCGAGGCGCTGGGTCCCGACGACTGGACCGGCCTGATGGTCACGCACGCCTACATGGGGCCGGTGCCCGCGTTCTTCTACGCCGCCGGGCAGCTGATGGACTACGGCGTGCACTCGTGGGACATCCGCGAGACCAGCGGCCGCGGCCATGCGCTGTCGGGCGAGGCTGCGGACCTGCTGGTGCCGTTCATGTTCGCGATCTGGCAGGGGACCGTCCGTGCCGAGGCCGTGACGGAGCCGTTCACGATCGGCGTCCGCGTCGGTGGCCAGAACGCCGGCGACTACCGGGTCTCGGTCAGTGGCGAGGGCCTCACCTACGAGACCGGTGAGATCGAGAGCCTGCCGGCCTACCTCGAGTTCGATGCCGGCAGTCTCGTGCTGCGGGCCTTCGGGCGGACCAACGGTGGGACGGTGCGCGGCGACATCGAGCTCGCCGACCGCTTCCTCAACCTGTTCTTCAGCATCTAGCCCGGCCGGCCGGCGTCGGGCTGGGCGTCGTACTCCTCGGGCTGGTGACCCGAGGGCAGCCGGTGCTTGGCGACCCGCGAGGTCGGGGTGCGGGGGAGGGCGTCCAGGGTCTGCCAGAACCTGGGGACCTTGAACGCGGACAGCCGCTCGCCGGTCCAGGTCCGGAGCTCTTCGAAGTCGAGGCTGCGACCGGGTGCCGGCACCACGAAGGCCTTGACCTCGTCCTCGGTCAGCTCCGACGGCACCGCCACGACCGCCACCTCGAGTACGTCGGGGTGCGTCGCGATCGCCTCCTCGACCTCGGTGGGTGAGAGGTTGAGGCCACGCCGCCGGAGCACCTCCTTGACCCGCGAGACGAACGTGTACGTGCCGTCCGACTCCGGTGTCACGAGGTCGCCGGTGTGCAGCCAGCCGTCGACCACCGCGGCCGCGGTCTGCTCGGGCATCTGCCAGTAGCCGCGCGTCACGGTCGGGTTGCGCAGCAGGAGCTCACCGATCTCGCCGGTAGCGGTCTCGCCGCCGTCGTCGTCGACGACCCGCGCCTCGTTCACCGTGCCCAGCGTCGGGTGCTGACGGGGGGAGCCGAGAGTGCCGAAGGGTCGCTCGCCGTGCCTCCAGATCAGCCCGTACGGCGACTCCGACATCGCGTAGCCGCAGACGACGCGCAGGCCGAACCGCTCCTCGAACGCCTCCTGCCACTCACGAGCCGGGGAGGGGCCGGTGTAGCAGAGCCTCAGGTCCGTCTCCGCGTCGTCGTCTCGGACGGGCTGCCGCATCAGGATCTCCAGCATCGCCCCGATCGCGTTGAACTCGGTCGCACCGTGGCGACGGGCCGAGTCGAGGAAGCCACTGGCCGAGAAGCGAGGCAGGAGGACCAGGCCCGCGCCCGCCGCGATCGAGCCGAGCACGGAGTAGGCGGGCGCGTTGATGTGGAACAGCGGCAGCGACGTCATCAGCCGGTCCTCGGCCGTCAGCTCCATCCAGTACGGGAAGCCGACCCCCGCCATCGCGTAGGCGCGATGCGTCTGCATGACGAGCTTGGACTTGCCGGTGGTGCCCGACGTGGGGATGAGGACGGCCAGGTCGTCGGGGCCGACACGCGCCTCCGAGGGCGACCCTGCCACGGCGACCGGGCCGGTCCAGTCCTCGACCAGGTCGTCGATGTCGAGCACCTCGGTCGCCAGCTGTCCGCGTGCCTCGACGACCTGCGGCAGCAGCGCTGCATCGGTGACGATCATCCGCGGGACGACCTGGCCGACCAGTCCCGTGAGCTCGTCGAGGGTGGCGGAGGGGTCGGTGGGGACGGTCACGGCTCCGAGGGAGGCGAGCGCCAGCCAGCACAGGACGTAGGGAGGCGTCGTCCGCGCCGTGACCAGGACGAGGTCACCGTGGCCCACGCCGGCGTCACGGAGCCGGTCCGCGAGCCGGACGACCTGGTCGGCAGCGCCGCCGAAGGTCAGGGTGCCGTCGTCGGTGCGGAGCCACGTCGCCCCGGCGTCCCGCTCGACCGCGGCGGCCAGGAGTCCGGGAATGGTCTCGGTCGCCGGTAGTGCCACCACGCGAGTCTTGCCGACGCGGGTGTCCCGGGCAACGACGGCAGGCACTACCCGACGTAGTAGGCGGCCAGGCCGGCGTTCAGGAGCGTGCCGATGCTGCCGAGGACGACGCCCTGCCAGGCCGTGCCCTTGCCACGGAGGCGGCCCTCGGACGCGTCGATGTCGCTGAGCGCCTGCGCCCCGACGAAGATGGCAGGGATGCCGGTGAGGAAACCCAGGCAGATCAGGGAGAAGACGCCGAGCCAGAAGGCGTTCTTCGCGCGGCCGTAGGTGAGCCCCTCGAACAAGGGGTCGGACGGCGAGGGGCTGGGCTTCGGCGTCATCGGGCCTCGCTGGTCGGCGTTCGTGGGACGTCAGTAGAGCACGGTGGCCACCCCATGGTCGGGATTCGATGGATGCCGTTGAGTGCCGTTCTCGCATCACCTCGTGCCTGGGCCGATCACCTGCCCGTCCGCCACACCGTCCAGCACGTGTCGACCGCTACTCGCTGCGGACGAGCCGCACGAGCGCGTCGTACGCCGTGCCGGTAGTGCCGTCGGGCTGGGTGACCTGGCGGGAGACCCGCTCCGCGCGCACGACCTCGAACCGCTCGCCGTCGAGGTCGGCGAGGACGTCCTCGGCGGTCATCAGGACGTGCGCGTACTGAGGTCCGCCGGTGCCTTCGGTCAGGTTCGTCGAGTCGTGGGCGACGAGCAGGAAGACGCCGCCCGGGCGGACGGACGCGAACCCGTTGCGCACCGCGGCCCGCCGGTCGTCGGCGGGGAGCTGGAGGTACGCCACCACGCACACGTCGTACGACGAGTCGCCGCGCCACGCGGTCGCGTCGGCGCAGACCCACTCGACCGGCAGGTCGCCGGCCAGGGTGCGGCCCTTGTCGAGGCCGGTCTGCGCGAAGTCGACGGCCGTCACCTGCCAGCCCCGTCGAGCCAGCCAGATCGCATTGCGTCCCTCGCCCGCGGCGAGGTCGAGCGCGCGCCCGGGGGGCAGCCCCGAGAGCTCGGCCTCGACGAACTGGTTCGGACCGGCCGACCAGATCAGCTCGCTGTCGCGGTAGCGCTCGTTCCACGCATCGGCATCCATAAGCTCATTCTGGCTGCGAACGCCGACGCCACATCCGTTGGGCCAGGAGCGTCGTGGTCCCGGCGACCAGCAGCATCGCCACGTTGACCACGAGCACGGCCAGGGCGCCGCCGGCACCGCCTCCGTCGTGGACCGCCAGTGCGGCACCGATGAAGGACGCGGCCGGGATCGTCGTCACCGAGATCGCCACGCCGACGGCGGAGCTCGACCGCGTCTCGAAGGAGAGCATCCCGGCCACTCCTGCCACCAGCGCGACCAGGATCGTCGCGATGCTGACGGACGGGAGGATGCCCAACCCGCCGTCGCCGAGGTCGCCGCTGGCCGGACCGTAGCCGCCGATCCGGAGGAGCGCGGTCACGACGTACGCCGCCAGCGCCGCCATGGCCATGCCCAGGGCGAGCACGACGAACGCCCGCCTGGCCAGCCGGACCCGTCGGTCGACGATCGCGACACACGTGGCGCACAACGGCAGGAGGTCCGGGCTGATCGCCATCGCCCCGACCACGAGGATCTCGCTGCGAGTCATGATCCCGAACGCGGCGATCACCCCGGCGCACGCCATCAGGATGAGGTACAGCGGGACCGCGCGGGCGTACTGCCTGGACTGCATCGCCAGCTCGGTCCAGGCCACCGCGCCGCCGCTCCACGAAGGGAGATCCGATCCGCGCGAGGTGCCCATCGGCCGGTTGCTGTTCTGGTGGAGCACCGAGATCTCGTCGCCGGCCACTCCGTCAGCCACCAGCTCGGGAAGGAGCGCGTCGACGGCGGACGGCTCGACCTCGGCGGTGAGCAGCACGAGGTCGCCGTCGGTCGTGTCGCCGACCCTGACCACGTGGGCCACGTCGGGATGGCCCGCCAACCGCGCGCGCACGGCCGGTAGTGCGTGAGGGGGCACGTAGATCTGCAGCTCGAGCATCGTTCCCCCTCTCGGGCGCGTGCCTCCGGGGCTACCGCGGCGCGCAGCCGAGCGTGCGCTGGCGTGCTGCGATTCAACCACCGCGGCGGTGCCGCGTGCCGCGACCGCTTCGGTGAGCCCGTCGGCGGGCGGCGTCATCCGATCTAGGTGATGCGGCGCGGAGCGGACTCCTGCAGGTTGGGCCGGTACACCCTGCCGAGCGCGAAAGGATGGCTGGTGTGAACCTCCTCCTGGCGGCCGGCGTCACCGTTCTCATCACGGCGGCCACCGTGACGACGATGTTGCTGGTGCGCCGACGCGCTCCCGAGGGCAGCTACTTCAGCGACGGCGATCGGGCGTCCGGGGTCTTCGGGGTGCTCGCGACGGGGTTCTCCGTGCTGCTCGGTTTCATCATCTTCCTGGCGTTCTCGTCGTACGACGACTCCCGCACGGGCGCCGAGACCGAGGCGACCATCGTGGCCCAGCAGGTCCAGACCGCCCAGTTCTTCCCGCGCCCGGTGTCCGAGGACCTGACCGGGCAGCTGACCTGCTACGCACGCTCCGTAGCCGGCACGGAATGGGACGCACAGACCAGCGGCGCCCTGGGCGACAAGATCAACCCCTGGGGAGTGGCGATGTTCAAGACGATCGCCGCTGTCCATCCGCACGCGGCGACCGAGCAGTCCGCCTACGACCGGTGGATGGACCAGACCGCCGATCGGGAGCAGGCGCGGATCGACCGGGTGCACGGAGCGGAGGGGATCCTGCCGCTGCCGCTGTGGCTGGCCCTGTTCGTGATCTGCGGCGTGATCTTCGTGTACATGCTGTTCTTCGCCGACCCCGCGGAGGGCGCGGTCACCCAGGGGGTGCTGATGGGGAGCGTCACGGTGGTGATCTCGTTGCTGATGGCCCTGCTCGTCTTCTTCAACCATGCCCATGGTGGCGGGATCGGGAGTCTGAAGCCGACGGCGATGGAGCGGACCATCGGTCTCATCGACGCCCAGGCCAAGGTGGTCGGGATCACCGTGAACGCACCGTGTGACGCCGATGGCAACCCGCGCTGACCAGCCGCCGCCGCCGGCGGAGGAGCCGGCGACAGCGGACGAGCCGCCCACCCACGAGCGGAACTGGCAGGAGCTCGTGGTCACGGTGCTGCTGGTGGTAGCCGCCCTCGGTACGTCGTGGAGCAGCTACCAGGCGACCCGTTGGAACGGCGAGCAGGCGGCCGCGGCGGGCAAGACCAGCGCCGTCAGGATCAGCGCGGCCCGCGCCCAGGGCCTGTCGCAGGCACAGACGCAGGTCGACGTCGCGACGTTCATCGCGTGGGCCAACGCCAACCGCCAGGGCGACCACAAGCTCGCCGCCTTCTACGTCGAGCGGTTCCGCGACGAGTTCCGCCCGGCGTTCGCCGCCTGGCGGGCGACCGCACCGTTCGCGAACCCGGACGCCCCGCCGACCCCCTTCGCGATGCCCGAGTACCAGCTGGCCGCCCGGACGGACGCCGAGAAGCTCGACGCGGCCTCCGAGACGAGCGCAGCGCAGGTGCGGCTCTACATCCAGCGGTCCAGCAACTACGTGCTGACCGTGGTGCTGTACGCCGTCGTGCTCTTCTTCGCGGGCATGAGCACCAGGCTCAAAAGCCAGCGACTGCGGTGGGTGATGACGGTGGCCGGGTGCGTCGTACTGATCGGCGACCTCGCGTGGATCTCGACCTTCCCCGTGAGCATCCACGTGTGACCTGGGGTCACCGACCGCGCGGAGGATGATGTCCGGATGGGCACCGACCGGTACGCCGTCGACTTCCCGCTCTCGGGCGAGGGCAGGCGCAGCACCACAGCCGTCGGCCGCGCCGTCGTCGCCGAGGCCCTCCGCGCCGTCGATCCTGTCGGAGCGCTCGATGCCGAGCACGAGACGAACTGGCGCTCGGGCTACCTCCTGCACTTCCGTCGGCTTCTGGAGGCGGGGCTGGCCACGAGGGAAGCGAGTCTCGGCATCGCCGGTGCGGGGCTTGCCGCGCTGCATGCGCGGATGACCGTCGCCGATGGGTCGGGGGACGAGATCCCGCTCGACGAGTGGTCGGGCTCCGTACCCACCCAGCACCTGGAGACGGTCGAGGTGACCGGGTCCGGAGACCCGGAGCGCGAGCTCTCCCTGCCCTTCCGGGGCGAGCGGCTCCGAGGCGACCTGCTCCGCGAGCGTCTCGACGCGTGGGTCACGGCCGGAGTGCTCGAGCCGTCCGCGTCCGACGCCGTACGAACGGTGATGGAGAACCCCGAGTGGCTGTCCCTCGAGGGCCGCACCGTCGCGGTCCTCGGTGCCGGCGCCGAGATGGGGCCGCTGCAGGCCCTGCTGCGGTGGGGCGCGCGCGTCGCCGCGGTCGATCTTCCCCGCCCGGAGGTCTGGCAACGCATCCTGGGCACGGCGTCGTCGGGGGCCGGAACGCTGCTCGTCCCCGCCGGGCCAGCAGCGGGTACGTCGGCCCTCGAGCAGCGCGCCGGGGCGGACCTCATCGTCGACGTACCTGCCGTGGCAGGCTGGCTCGCCGAGCTTCCCGGGCCCCTGGTGCTCGGCAACTACGTGTACGCCGACGGCGGCACCAACGTCCGGCTCTCGATGGCGGTGGACACACTCACCCTCCGCCTGTCGGACCTCCGCGACGACGTGGCGCTGGCGTTCCTGGCCACGCCGACCGACGTGTTCGCCGTCCCGCGGGAGGCTGTCGAGCAGGCGACTCGCAGCTATGAGCACCGGTCCGGCACGGCCAAGCTGCTCTCCCGGCCGCTGCGGACCGTGAGCGGTGGCCGCTTGTTGCGGCGTTCCTACGTCCGTGACGCCGACCCGGGCATCAACGACAGCCTGGTCGCGCAGCAGGGACCCAACTACGCCTTGGCCAAGCGCCTGCAGCGCTGGCGGGCGAGCGTCGCCCGCGACGCTGGCGCCACGGTGTCCCTCAACGTCGCACCCCCCACGCGCACCAGGTCGGTCGTCAAGAACCGTGCTCTCGCCGCCGCCTATGCCGGTGCCCACCGCTTCGGCATCGAGGTCTTCGAGCCCGCCACCGCCAACGTCTTGATGGCCGCGCTTCTCGTGCACGACCTGCACACCGACGGCGGTCCCGTCCACGACCATCCCTGGCAGGACGAGGCGTACGGCGCGGTGCACGGCGGGCTCTGGCGCGCGGCGTACGCACCCCGCAGCGCCCTCGGCCTCGCCGCGCTGCTCGGGTACGGCTCCGCCCGGGGCTGAGCCCTCGGCTCGGACGCTGGTCACGGCCGTAGGGTCGAGGCGTGGCGAACAGACTCGAGAACGCGACATCGCCCTACCTCCTCCAGCACGCCACCAACCCCGTCGACTGGCGGGAGTGGGGCGACGAGGCGTTCGCCGAGGCCCGCGAGCGCGGCGTACCGATCTTCTTGTCCGTCGGGTACGCCGCGTGCCACTGGTGCCACGTGATGGCGCACGAGTCCTTCGAGGACGACGCGACCGCTGCGCAGCTCAACGCCGAGTACGTCTGCGTGAAGGTCGACCGCGAGGAGCGCCCCGACGTCGACGCGGTCTACATGGACGCGACCGTGTCGATGACCGGGCAGGGCGGCTGGCCGATGACGGTGGTGCTCGACCACGACGGCAGCCCGTTCTTCGCCGGCACCTACTTCCCGGACCGCCCGCGGATGGGACAGCCGTCGCTGCGTCAGGTGCTGACCGCGCTCACCGAGGCCTGGCGCGACCGGCCCGACGACGTACGCCGGTCGGCCGCGTCGGTGCGAGAGCATCTCGCCCGGCAGACCACCCTCGGAGGGGATGCGCTCACAGCGGACGACCTCGACGCGGCCGTCGCGCTGGTCGGTCAGGACTTCGACCCCGTGCACGGTGGCTTCGGCGGCGCACCCAAGTTCCCGCCGTCGATGGTGCTCGAGCTCCTGCGCCGGCGTCCCGGCACCCCGGAGCGCGTGATGCTCGACGCCACGTTGGGCGCGATGGCCCGCGGTGGGATCCACGACCAGCTCGGCGGTGGCTTCGCGCGCTACAGCGTCGACGAGGGCTGGGTGGTGCCGCACTTCGAGAAGATGCTCTACGACAACGCGCAGCTGGTCGGCCTCTACGCCCGCTGGGGTACGCCGCTCGGTGACCGCGTCGCCACGATGGCCGCCGACTTCCTGCTCCGCGAGCTGCGCACCGCCGAGGGCGGCCTCGCCTCGGCCCTCGACGCCGACAGCGAGGGCGAGGAGGGGCGTTTCTACGTCTGGACCCCCGACCAGCTCACCGACGCACTGGGCGCCGACGACGGCCGCTGGGCGACCGACCTCTTCGCGGTGACCGGGACCTTCGAGCACGGCACGTCGACCCTGCGGCTGCCGCACGACCCGGACGACTGGGAGCGCTTCGACGACGTACGTGCGCGGCTGCTCGCCGCTCGCGACGCGCGCGTCCGGCCCGCCCGCGACGACAAGGTCGTCGCCGCCTGGAACGGCCTGGCGATCGCCGGACTCTGCGACGCAGGCCGGTTGCTCGGGCGCGAGGAGTACGTCGACGCCGCACGCGAGGCGGGCGACCTTCTGGCCCGGCTCCACGTGGAGGACGGCCGGCTCCGGCGGGTGTCGCGCGACGGCCGCGTCGGCACGCCCGCGGGAGTGCTCGAGGACTACGGCGCCGTGGCCGGTGGGTTCCTGGCACTGTGCGGGGTGACCGCTGACGAGCGCTGGCTGTCCTCGGCGACGAGCCTGCTCGACACTGCACTGGCCCTGTTCCGGGCCGACGACGGCGGGTTCCACGACACCCCGTCCGACGGGGAACAGCTGGTCGCACGGCCGCGCGACCCCAGCGACAACGCGAGCCCCTCGGGGACGTCCGCCACGGTGCACGCCCTGCTCGGGGCGCACGCCCTGACCGGTGACGGGCGGTGGCGCGAGGCCGCCGAGGAGGCGTTGGCGACGGTCTCGACGCTCGGGCGGCGGGCGCCGCGGTTCGCCGGGTGGTCGCTCGCAGCGGCCCAGGCGCTGGCCGACGGGGCGCCCGAGATCGCGGTCGTGGGTCCGGCAGGTCCGGAGCGCGACGCGCTGGAGCGTCGAGCGCGCTCCTGGCCCGGGGCGGTGGTGGTCGTCGCCGACCGTGCCCAGCCCGGCGTACCGCTGCTGGTGGGGCGGGGCGCCGTCGACGGCCGTCCTGCGGCGTACGTCTGCCGCAACCAGATCTGTGCTGCTCCCGTGCAAAGACCGGAAGATTTGGCCCCGGGCGGGAGATCGGTCAACTAGTCTGCTCACGACCGCGACCGGGGGGTGCGGCGAAGCAGATCGAGGTTTCGGGGTGGGGGATCGATCCGGGGGCGGCGCGACGCCTGATCAGGACGACGCGCGGGAGCCAGACCGTCATCAGGATGTCGCGCGCATCGCCGACGCCGTACGCGACGTCGTCGATGCACGGGTCGCCCTGATCAGCCGGGTCGCCGACGACCGCTGGCTGGAGGTCGTCGCGGCAGCGGGCGAGACCACCGGTCCCGCGCCGGCCGGCCGACGCTGGCAGCGAGCGGACCTCGAGCGCTGTCTCGGTCAGGCCGATCGGATCGGCCGTCTCCACCTCACCACCCGGCGCGCGCTGTCGTCGGTCGACGTCCCCGACGGAGCCGACGCCGACGCCGACGCAGCCGATGACGAGGCCGTCCTCCTGGTGCCGCTCCACGCCCACGGCGGCGAGCTGGTCGGCGTGCTCAGCGCCGTCGGCTCGGCGAGGCTGCACGAGCTCGCGCCGGGAGCGCCCGGCCTCGTCGACCTGTACGCCGACCAGGCGCGGCTGGCCCTCGACGTGCTGCACGAGCAGGAAGTGCTGGTCGATCACCTGCGGCTCACCGACGAAGCCGAGTCGGTCCTCCACGTCGCCGTGGAACAGCTCGACGTCCAGGACCTGGTGGAGTCGGTGGCGGCTCCGCTCGCCGCGATGATGCGTGCCGGCGCCGTCTGGACCTGCGTCGAGGTGGCGTCCGGCGTGCACACGGAGGCCGCGTCGTACCCCTCGGAGGTAGCCGGTCGCCTCGATGCCGACATCTGCACCCTCGTCGAGCCGATGGTCGAGACCTGCTGGGCCGGCGACACGACCCTGACCGACGAGAGCTCACCGCTGCTGGGCCGGATCGCCGGGCTCGCCCAGCAGCAGCGTGCGCTCCTCGGGGCGATCGGGAGCGGGACCAGCGTCCGCGGCGCACTGCTGGTGCTCCGTGGCGACCGCGCGGAGCCGTGGACCGACCGGGAGCGCGACGCCCTGGCCGGCCTCGGCCGGCGCCTCGGCTCGGTCGTCGAGCAGCTCGAGGGCCGGCAGCGCGACCGGCACCTGGTCGACGAGCTGCGCGAGCTCGACCAGCACCGTCGCGACCTGGTCGCCTCGCTCACCCACGACCTCAAGACGCCCCTGACGGCCATCGCCCTCAATGCCGAGCTGCTGGAGTCGGACCGGCGCCTGGCCGAGGCGGGGGTGCACCCGGTGGCCGCCATCCGGCGCAGCGCCGAGCGGCTCTCGAGCCTCGTCGACGACCTGCTGGCACTGGCCCGGGCCGAGGAGGGCCCGGCCGGTGAGCACGGAGCCGCCACCGACGCGGTGTCGCTGGTTCGCGACGCCTGTCGGCACGCGGAGGTCCAGGCGCAGTCGCGTGGGCTGCGGTTCGCGCTCGACCTGCCCGAGACGCTGATGATCGCCGTGGACGGCGACGCCCTGGCTCGCGTCTACGCCAACGTGATCAGCAATGCGGTGAAGTTCAGCCTCCCCGACGGCGAGGTCCGCGTCTCCCTCCGCGAAGCCGAGGGCGCGGTGGAGATGGTGTGCGCCGACGACGGGGTCGGGATCTCCGAGGCGGACCAGGCGACGGTCTTCGACGTGTCACGGCGGGCGCGCGACTCGCAGGCGCGCGGCGTACCCGGGAGCGGCGTGGGGCTGGCCATCTCGCAGCGGATCGTGACCCGCTTGGGCGGCAGCATCGACCTGGACTCCACGCTGGGGGAGGGCTCGACGTTCGTCGTCAGGGTGCCGGCGAAGGGTGCGTCGTAGGCGTCGACCCCTGCGGGGTCAGCGCAGCCCGATCTGAGCCACCAGGCGGCCGGCGAAGCTGTCGGACGGGATACCGCGAGTGACCAGGTCGAGCCCGGTGTGGAAGGCGATCACCACCAGGGTGATCGCGGCGACGCCGATCAGGATGCGCTGGAAGGGCAGCGGGTCCCGGTCGCGGGTGGCGCCGTGGAGATGGGCGATCCACCCGCCGAGCGCGTTGGTCACCACCGCGCTGACGATGCTGGCGATCGCAGCTCCCAGGATCGTGCCGAGCAGCCCGAGCTGGCTCGACAGCGCGGTCGCGGTCGCCGCAGCGACCGCACCGGCGACGACGGTCGGGTAGTTCAGGGAGTGCGCAGTCTTCTCAGCCATACCAGGGGTGTGACGAGGCACGGCGGGCGTTTGTTCCCCGACGTGAGCGACCTCACCAGGAGTCAGCGCAGGGAGTACGTCGCCAGCGAGACGCCGACGTAGTGCGCGACGAACGCCAGGATGGTGAAGCTGTGGAACACCTCGTGGAAGCCGAACCACCGCGGCGACGGGTTGGGTCGACGGAAGCCGTAGACCGCGCCGCCGAGCATGTAGAGGGCACCACCCACCGCGATCAGCACCATGACGGCGATGCCGACGCCCACGCCGAGCCGCTGCGATCCTTCGGCGAACTGCGGCAGGACGAACACCGCGGCACACCCGAACACCATGTAGATCGGGGTGTGGAGCCACCGGGGTGCGCCGATCCAGAACACCCGGAAGGCGATCCCGAGGAGGGCTCCGGCCCAGATCACGGCGAGCATCACGACCCGTGGGGTGCCGCTGAGGAGCAGGAGGCAGAACGGCGTGTAGGTGCCGGCGATCAGCAGGAAGATGTTGGCGTGGTCGGCCCTGCGGAGCAACCCGCCGACCCTGGGCGACCAGCGACCCCGGTGGTAGGCCGCCGAGGTGGAGAACAGCAACACCGCCGAGGCGACGTACACCGCCGAACCCCACCGGGTCTCGGCGGTCGGCGACAGGGCGATCAGCACGATCCCGGCCGCCAGCGTGAGCGGCGCGGTGGCGAGGTGCAGCCATCCGCGTAGGTGTGGCTTCACCTCGGCGACCTGATCCGCGACCTGATGGGCCAGGGAGTCCAGGCCGGCGCGGATGGAGTCGTTCATACAGAGACAGTACGCGGCTCCCGGGCACGCCGCCGCGCGAACCTGGAGAACCTCGGCGCGGTTACCATCAGGTGTGGCCGCGATCCCCGAGCTCAAGGAGCGAGTGCGCCGACTGTTCTACCCCGCCTACGAGGCGCGGATGGTCAAGGCCCTGCCGAAGGAGCGGATCCCCCAGCACATCGGGGTGATGCTCGACGGCAACCGGCGTTGGGCCAAGGGCGTGGGGCACGACCCGGACCACGGCTACCGCGCGGGCGCGGCCAACATCGAGCCGCTCCTCCAGTGGAGCGAGGAGGTCGGGGTCGAGGTCGTCACCCTCTGGCTGCTCTCCACCGACAACCTGAACCGTCCGCCCGAGCAGCTCGAGGGCCTGCTCACCGTGATCGGCGACGCTGTGGACGCGCTCGCCGTCCAGCACCGCTGGCGGATCCACCCGGTCGGCGCCCTCGACCTCCTGCCGGCGGCCCTCGCCACCCGGCTCAAGGAGGCGGAGGAGGCCACCCGCGACGTCGACGGCCTGTTGGTCAACGTCGCCGTGCCGTACGGCGGCCGCCGCGAGATCGCCGACGCCGTCCGGTCGCTGCTCCAGGAGCACGCCGAGCGCGGCACCAGCCTGGAGGAGCTCGCCGAGGTCATCGACGTCGACCACATCGCCGAACACCTCTACACCAAGGGGCAGCCCGACCCCGACCTGGTGATCCGGACCTCCGGCGAGCAGCGTCTCGGCGGCTTCCTGCTCTGGCAGAGCGCGCAGAGCGAGTTCTACTTCTGTGAGGCCTACTGGCCAGACTTCCGCAAGGTCGACTTCCTGCGGGCGATCCGCGCCTACGCGCAGCGCGAGCGCCGCTTCGGTAGCTGATCTCTCGTCACCTCCTCTTCACCCCGCGTTCTGGCGTGTCGGCCCTGAAACGTCGCGCGAGCGGCGTACGTTCGCGGCATCGGTCAGGCGGGGAAGCCCGGCCGAATCGGGAGGCCCGTTCGTGAGTGCTCACGACCAGACAGTGCGACGGACTCCGTCGTGCTCAGGGGGCCGGCACTCCGGCCTTCGGACACCTCTTCGGTCCATCTTTTAGCGCGTCAGGACCGGGCGAGGGGTGCGCGCGCGGTCTGGTGAGGGGAACCCGGTGCCGCAGGCCACGCAGGGAACGAAGAAGGTCTCGTCCCAGAAGCGCTCCGTCCGAACCTTCGTCCTCGACACCAGCGTGCTGCTGTCGGATCCCGGCGCCCTGCGCCGGTTCGCCGAGCACGAGGTCGTCCTGCCGGTGGTCGTGATCACCGAGCTCGAGGCGAAACGCCATCACCCCGAGCTCGGCTTCTTCGCGCGCTCGGCTCTCCGGGCGCTCGACGAGCTGCGCGTCACCCACGGGCGGCTCGACGAGGCCGTGCCGATCGGGGAGGAGGGCGGCACGATCCGCGTCGAGCTCAACCACACCGACGCCGACTCCCTGCCGTCGGGCTTCCGGCTCGGCGACAACGACACCCGGATCCTCGCGGTGGCGCGCAACCTCGCCAACGAGCACCTCGACGTCACCCTGGTCTCCAAGGACCTCCCGATGCGGATCAAGGCCTCCGCGGTCGGCCTGCGCGCCGAGGAGTACCACGGGGAGCACACGGGCGACTCCGACCCGGGCTACAGCGGGATGGCGGAGCTCGAGGTCCCTGCGGCCGTGCTCGACGAGCTGTACGACGACGGGTGGTCCGACATCGAGTCGGCCCGCGACCTGCCGTGCCACACCGGCCTGGTCCTGCTCTCCGAGCGGGGTACTGCGCTCGGCCGCGTCGGCCCCGACAAGCACGTCCACCTGGTCCGCGGCGACCGCGAGGCCTTCGGCATCCACGGCCGCTCCGCCGAGCAGCGGATCGCCCTGGAGATGCTCCTCGACCCCGACGTCGGCATCGTCTCCCTCGGCGGCCGCGCCGGCACCGGCAAGTCCGCGATGGCGCTGTGCGCGGGGCTCGAGGCCGTCCTGGAGCGGCGACAGCACCAGAAGGTCGTGGTGTTCCGGCCGCTGTTCGCCGTCGGCGGCCAGGAGCTCGGCTACCTGCCCGGATCGGAGTCGGAGAAGATGTCGCCCTGGGCGCAGGCGGTCTTCGACACGCTGGGCGCGATCACGTCGCGTGAGGTGATCGAGGAGATCCTCGACCGCGGGATGCTCGAGGTCATGCCGCTCACCCACATCCGGGGCCGCTCGTTGCACGACTCCTTCGTGATCGTGGACGAGGCCCAGTCGCTGGAGCGCAACGTGCTCCTGACCGTGCTCTCGCGGATCGGGGCGAACTCCAAGGTGATCCTCACCCACGACGTCGCCCAGCGCGACAACCTGCGGGTCGGGCGCCACGACGGCGTGGTGGCCGTGGTCGAGAAGCTGAAGGGCCACCCGCTCTTCGCCCATGTCACCCTGACCCGCTCGGAGCGCTCGCCGATCGCGGCCCTGGTCACCGAGATGCTGGAGAACGTCACGCTCTGACGCCGCGGAACCCGTCTTCAGGGCCGGCGAGGGGCGCGATCGGCGACTCCCGCCGTGACCGTTCCGTGACCGATGACACGTCGGCCCTGAGGCGGGTGAGTCCGATGTGACTCATGCGACACATGAGGCGCGGGCTCCGACCAATTTCAAGCACTTTCTGGTGCGTTCGGTTTGCACGGCCCCGCCGAGTCATGCAAGGTGAACATGCAGTCCGCTCCACGGGGTCAGTTTTTTCGAAGGGCCCAGAGGTGCGGACTGTGCCGAGTCGTCTACCCCCCGAATGGCTTCCGTGTCCCCTGAGCAGTACGCGCCCAAGCACCGGGCTGCGCCTGCCCCGACGCAACCGCAGGTCCTCGCCGGCCCGCGTCACGTCGGGCAGCGGGCTCGGCCCGCACGGAAGGCACTCCGGAACACGATCACCTTCGGCGGCCTCGCCGTCGCGGCGACCGGGGTCGCCGTGGCCGCCGGCGTCGTGCACACGCCCGGTGCGCCGGTGAACCTGGCGGACTCGTTGGCTCCGATGGCCGCAGCGGCCGACCCGGCGCCCTCGACCACGGACCGGGCCCCTTCGGCCACGACCCGGGCCCCTTCGACCACGACCCAGGCGCCTCCGACCGCCGAGCTCAAGCACCGCACCGTCGTCGTGTCGCGGTCCTCCGACCGCCGCGAGACCAGCGACCCGGCCAAGGCGGCCGCGCTCGGCCTCACCACCGGCCCCGCCGTCGGCGGCGAGGAGAACCTCTCCGCCCAGGACCCCCAGGACATCGCCGAGGCGCTGCTGGCGTCGTACGGCTGGTCGTCCTCGGAGATGTCGTGCCTCGTCCCGCTGTGGGAGGGCGAGAGCGGATGGCGGGTGAACGCCGAGAACACCTCGTCCGGTGCCTACGGCATCCCCCAGTCCCTGCCCGGCTCCAAGATGGCCACGGCGGGTTCCGACTGGCAGACCAACCCGGTCACCCAGATCAAGTGGGGCCTGGGCTACATCCAGGAGCGCTACGGCTCGCCCTGCGGTGCCTGGGGCTTCAAGCAGGGTCACGGCTGGTACTGACCCGGACCGTCGGTGAGACACCCTCGGAACGAGGTTGTCGACCGGTGGCATGACTCGGGACAATGGGCGCACCGGGAGCCCATGTGTACGCCTTCGAGACCTGCCAGCTGGACCCGGCACGCTTCGAGCTTCATCGTGCCGGGGTGGCCGTCCATGTCGAGCCCCAGGTCTTCGAGGTCCTGGTCTACCTGCTCGCACACCGCGACCGCGTCGTACCGAAGACCGAGCTGCTCGACGCCATCTGGGGCGACCGGTTCGTGAGCGACTCGACGCTGACCAGCCGGCTCAAGGCGGCCCGGCGTGCGATCGGGGACGACGGACAGGACCAGCGGCTGATCGCCACCGTGCGTGGCGTCGGCTACCGCTTCGTGGCCGCGGTCACCGACGAGCACCCTGCCCCCCTCCCGGCGCGGGCCGCCAGGAGACGCGCGGCCCAGGAGATCAGGTACTGCACCTCACCGGACGGGGTCCGGATCGCGTTCGCGTCGACAGGCTCGGGACCTCCGCTGGTCAAGGCCGCGAACTGGCTCACGCACCTCGACCTCGAGTGGGACAGCCCGATCTGGGCGCACTGGATCGACGCCCTGTCGGCACGACACCGCCTGATCCGGTACGACGAGCGAGGCTGCGGCATGTCGGACTGGGACGTCCGCGACATCAGCCTCGACGCCTGGGTGGAGGACCTCGAGCTGGTCGTGGACTCGGTCGGACTGGAGCGGTTCCCGCTGCTCGGGCTGTCGCAGGGCGGCGCGGTGGCGCTCGCGTACGCCGTACGTCATCCCGAGCGGGTCACGCGGGTCGTGCTCGTCGGTGGCTACGCCCGCGGTCGGCTCGCCCGCGCCGCCACCCCCGAGGAGCGCGAGGAGGCGGCTCTCGACATGCAGGTCGGCCGCGTCGGGTGGCGCCGTGACGACCCGGCCTACCGACAGGTGTTCGCGTCCCAGTTCCTCCCCGACGCCGACCGGGAGCGATGGGACGCCTTCAACGCGCTGCAGCGGGCCACCACCTCGACCGAGAACGTGGTCCGCTTCCTCGACACCTTCGCGAACCTCGACGTCTCCGCGCTGGCGGCGCAGGTCGCCTGCCCCACGCTGATCGTGCACGCCCGCGGCGACCGTCGGGTGCCCACCTCCCAGGCTCGCGAGCTGGCCGCCGTGATCCCCGGCAGCCGGGTCCACCTCGTCGACAGTGGGAACCACATCGTGATGGCCGACGAGCCGGCCTGGCCCGAGCTGGTCGACGAGCTGGACGCGTTCCTCGACGAGTGAGGTCAGGCGGGAGTCGCGCCGAGACCGGTCAGGCGGGCACTCGCGTCGTACAGCCGCTCGGCGAGGGCGTCGTCGCGGGCGAGCTCGGACGGCTCGCGCAGCCGGTTGCGGTCGTAGTAGCCGCCGGTCTGTCCCTCGACCTCGGGACTCGTCGCGAGGTAGGCGAGGCGGGAGCCACCGACCTCGGGCGTCTCCATGCGCCAGCGCTTGAGGACGGCGAGCACCGGCTGCGCGAACCACGGCGCACCGCTCCAGATGTTCGTGGAGATGGCCCCGGGGTGCAGAGCCGTGACCGTGACACCCGTGCCCTCGAGGTCCTGGGCCAGGCGCCGCGCGGTGAGCACGTTGGCCAGCTTGGAGCGGCCGTAGGCCTTCATGATCGAGTAGCCCTGCTCGAAGCCGAGGTCGTCGAGGTCCATGGTCCCGGAGTAGTGCGCCGCGGACGAGGTGAACACCACCCGTGCCGGGGCGCTCTCCACGAGCCGGTCGCGGAGCAGTGCGGTGAGCAGGAAGCCGGCGAGGTGGTTGATCGCGAACGTCGACTCGATGCCGTCGGCGGTCAGGTGGCGCCGGGAGAACACCGTGCCGGCGTTGTTGACCAGGACGTCGATCCGCGCGCAGGTCTTCAACAGGTCCTCGGCCAGCAGGCGTACGGCGTGCTGGTCGGCGAAGTCGCAGAGCAGCGAGTCCACACGGCACGACGGCTGCTCCGACCTGATCCGGCCCACCGCGGTGGCGGTCCGGTCGGGGCTACGACCGACGATCACGATCCGGCAGCCGGGGTCGGCGGCCGCCAGCTGGCTGGCGCACTCCAGGCCGATGCCGTCGCTGCCGCCGGTGATCACATAGGTCTTCACCGGCGCCTCGGTCACGGGTGGGTCATCCGATCGACGTCGAGGGCCTCGTCCAGCTGCGCCTCGGTGAGCTCACCGCGGTCGACGTAGCCGAGGTCGAGCACGGTCTGCCGGATGGTGGCGCCGTCTGCCAGTGCCCGCTTCGCGATCGTGGCGGCCGCCTCGTAGCCGACGTACTTGTTCAGCGGCGTGACGATGCTCGGCGACGACTCGGCGTAGGCGCGCATCCGGTCGAGGTCGGCGGCGATACCGTCGACGCACGCCGCCAGCAGCCGGGACACGTTGCCGAGCAGGCGGACCGACTCGAGCAGGTTGCGCGCGATCACCGGCAGCATCACGTTGAGCTCGAAGCTGCCCGACGCGCCGGCGAACGTGATCGCGGCGTCGTTGCCGATCACCTGGGCGCACACCTGGAGAGTCGCCTCGGGAATCACCGGGTTGACCTTCCCGGGCATGATGCTCGACCCGGGCTGGAGATCCTGAAGGTGGATCTCGGCGAGGCCGGCGGTGGGGCCGCTGCCCATCCAGCGCAGGTCGTTGCAGATCTTGACCAGCCCCACGGCGTACGTCCGGAGGGCGCCGCTCAGCTCGACCAGCGAGTCCTGGGTGCCCTGGGCCTCGAAGTGGTTCTCGGCCTCGGTGAACTCTGCGCCGGTGTCCTCGTTGAGGTGGGCGATCGCCTGCGGGGCGAAGTCACCCGGTGTGTTGATGCCGGTACCGACCGCCGTTCCGCCGAGGGCCAGCTCGCGCACCCGCGGCAGCGTCGCAGCGATCCGCGACCGGCCCAGCGAGACGGTCCGGGCGTAGCCGCCGAGCTCCTGCCCCAACGTGACCGGGGTGGCGTCCATCAGGTGGGTCCGCCCCGACTTCACGGCGTCGGCGTACTTCTCCGCCTTGCGCGACAGCGCGTCGTGGAGCACGGCCAGGCTCTCGTCCAGCGGGCCGAGCTCCAGGACCGCCGCGACGTGGATGGCGCTGGGGAAGGTGTCGTTGGAGGACTGGCTGGCGTTGACGACGTCGTTCGGGTGGCACTCCACCCCCGCCTGTGCGGTCAGCGACGAGAGGACCTCGTTGACGTTCATGTTGGTGCTCGTGCCCGAACCGGTCTGGAACACGTCGATCGGGAACTGGTCGTCGTGCTCGCCGGCGACGACCGCGTCCGCGGCGGCGACGATCGCGTCGCGCTGCTCGGGCGTGACGACGCCGAGATCGGCGTTGGCTCGTGCGGCCGCCGCCTTGATCCGGGCGAGGGCATGGAGGAGAGCGGGCGGGAGCGGCTGGCCGCTGATGGGGAAGTTGTCGACGGCCCGCTGGGTCTGCGCCCGCCACAACGCGTCGGCCGGTACCTCGACGTCGCCCATCGAGTCGTGCTCGGTGCGGGTCTGCGCTGACTGGCCGGAAGAGCTCATGCTCCGACGCTACCGGGCGGGATCTCGCCGTCCGACGTAGAGCCAGTAGCGGTCGTCGCGGTCCTGCAGGCGGACGTCGTGGCTCCGCTCCTCGGCTTCGCCGAAGACGGTGCGCAGGTCCGCCTCCAGCTCGGGCTCACGGGCCGCCGACCACACGACGAGGGCCCCGCCGGGAGCCAGGCGTTCGCGCACCGCCTCGAGGAACGGCTCGCGGTAGAGCGCCGCGTTGGACTCGTGGACCAGGTGCCCCGGGCCGTTGTCGACGTCGAGCAGCATCACGTCGTACGACGCGGGGCCGGCCTCGGCGACAGCGGTCGCGATGTCCGCGACCACGACCCGGGCCCGGTCGTCGGCGAGCAGCCGGCGGCCGTGGGGGATGGTGCCGTCACGCATCCACTCGACGAGCGCCGGCTCGATCTCCACGACGTCGCAGTGCTCGACCCGGCGGTCGCCGAGCACCCGGTCCAGGGTGAAGCCGAGCCCGAGACCCCCGATCAGCACCCGGCGGGGCTGCTCGACCAGACCCAGCGCGGCGTCCGCCAGGGCCTGCTCGGAGGCGTGCTCGGCGGTGTCCATCACGAAGATCCCGTTGGCCCGGAGTTCCAGTACGGTCGGGCCAGCGGAGTCCGGGTGTCGCTCGCGCAGCACCAGCTCGCCGTGCTCGGACTCGCTGCGAGCGACCTCGACGTACTCCATCAGGTCACCGTAGGCGACCCGCCGAGCGGTGCGAGGAGTTGGTCCGCGGGCTCAAAGTGGAGTAAACAGGTCGACAAAGAACCACCGGGGGAGCACGAGGAGGGAACCATGAGCGAGACACCGTCGACACCGAGGGTGGTCGTGGTCGGCGCCGGCGCGGCCGGCACCCTGACCGCGATGCACCTCGCTCGGACCGCCGGGCGGCGGGGTACGCCGCTCGAGGTCGTCCTGCTCGACCCCGCGGCGTACCGCGCGCGTGGCACGGCGTTCGGCACGGTCGACGAGCGCCACCTGCTCAACGTGCCGGCCGGCGCGATGAGCGCCTTGCCCGAGGAGCCGGGGCATTTCGTGGCCTGGCGAGCGCGCCAGCACCCGGAGCTGCTGCCCGAGCCCGCGGTCTTCGCGCCCCGTGCGGAGTGGGCCCGCTACCTCGACGAGACCCTGGGCTGCGCCTACCACGGAGACGTGCCGGTCGGGCTGCGCCACCTGCGCGTGCGCGCCGCCGGTGTGCGTCGCGACGGGGCCGGCGTGCTGGTCGCCGCGGATGACGGCCAGGTGCACCGCGCGGATGCCCTGGTGCTGGCCACGGGGGAGCGGCCGCCCGGCGCGGGCTGGGCTCCCGCGGCCTTGCGCGACTCGGCGTTCTTCGTCCCCGATCCATGGGCTCCTGGTGCCCTCGACGTCGTACGACGTGACGCGGCCGGACCGGCGGACGTCCTGCTCGTCGGCACCGGCCTGACCATGGTCGACGTCGTCCTGTCGCTCACCGGCCCCGACCGCCGGACCGACCGCCGGGTCCACGCCGTGTCCCGTCACGGCGAGCTGCCGAGCCGGCACGCCGGCGAGCTCCAGCTGGCCGCCATCCCCGAGATCGACGACTGGGGACACACCCTCGAGGACTACCGGCTCCGCACCGCCGAGCACCTCGCACGCGTCGAGCGCGCGACCGGCGACTGGCGCCCGGCGATGGACGGGCTGCGGACCGTCGTACAAGCGCTGTGGCAGCGGCTCGACGAGCGCGACCGCGAGGAGTTCCTCCGCGTCGACGCCAGCGCGTGGGGACGGCTCCGGCACCGGATGCCTCCGGAGTCGGCCGACGTGGTCGCCGCTCTCGAGCGGGCGGCCGTGCTGACCCGCGGGGCTGCCGAGGTGGCCGAGGCAGAGCCGCTCACCGGCGGCGGTCTGCGGGTCACGCTCACTGACGGGACCGTGCGCGAGGTCGGCTGGGTCGTCAACTGCACCGGGACCAGCACGACGCTCGCGCCCGGAGTCGACCCGCTCTTCGACGACCTCCTGACTCCTCGCGGCGGTGTGGCCCTCGGGCAGCCGAGCACGGCCGGGATGGGACTGCGCACCGTCGCCGGTCGGCTCGTCGACTCCGCGGGCTCGACCGAGGCTCCGATCTGGACGTTGGGTTCGGTACGCCGTGGCGAGCTGTGGGAGTCGACCGCCATCCCCGAGATCCGCACGCAGGCCGCTCAGGTGGCAGCGTCGGTCCTCGACGAGGTGGCGCCGCTGCCGCGACGGCTGGCCGACGGCCGGCTGGTCGGCGGGCACCACCCGATCGCCCGGCCGCGCGACCCGCTTGGGCTGCCGCTGTCGACCACGGCCGAGGCCGCGGCGGCGTACAACGCGGGCCTGGAGCGCCTGATGCGCCTGCAGTCGGGAGCGGAGGAGCGGCTGCAGGAGGCCGCCGCCCTCGACCCCGGCTTCGCCCTCGCCCATGCGGCGCTCGCCATGCTCGGGCACGAGGCGGGCGCCGGCGTCGACGTCTCCGGCTGCCTCGAGGCGGCTCGCGAGGCGGCCCGTACCCGCGCCGACGAGCGCGAGCGCAGCCTGGTCGACGTCGTCGGCCGCCGGGTCGAGGACGTACGCCGCTCCGGCGCCACGGCTCTGATGAACCACATCGCGCAGCACCCACGCGACGTCCTCGCCGTCTCCGCCGCGGTGCCGACCATCGCGTTCTCCGGGGTCACCGACCTCCAGCAGGAGGCGTGGGAGCTGGTCGAGGGCCTGGCACCCGCGTACGGCGACCACTGGTGGTACATCTCCCTGCTCGCCTTCACCCGGCAGGACCAGTCCCGCTTCGACGACGCCGGACTGCTGGCCGAGAGCGCGCTGTCCTGCGAGCCGACCTCCGGGCACGCCGTACACGCGCAGACCCACGTGCTCTACGAGACGGGCAAGCACGACACCGGGCGGGCCTGGCTCGACCACTGGGTCGAGGAGAGCGGCCGCGCCGCCAGCCACCGGGCGCACTTCTCGTGGCACGCCGCGCTCCACGAGCTCGCTCTCGGTGACACCGAGGCGGTGCGCCAGCGCTACTACACCCAGCTCGCGCCACCCGCCGTGACCGGCGTCCGTGCGCTGATCGACTCCGCGTCGCTGCTCTGGCGGTGGACCGTCACCACGTCGGGTTGGGACGCCGCCGCCGGCTCTGCGGCCTTCGGCGGAGAGGCCGCCCCGCCGCCGGTCGAGTCGGTGCTCGCAGCGGCCGGCGCCGACCTGGTCGACCGCCCGGAGACGCCCTTCGTGGCGCTGCACGCAGCGCTCGCCGTCGCTGCCTCCGGTGACCTCGCCAGGCTCGCCAGCCTGCGCGCCTACTGCGAGGCCTCCGGTGACCTGACGGTGCGCACCACGGTGGCGACCGTCTGCGACGCCCTGCTCGCCGCCGGAGAGCAGGACTGGGCTGCGGCTTCACGACTGCTCACCGACGTCCTGCCCGGACTCCCGCGCGTCGGTGGCTCCGCCGCGCAGCGCGAGATCGTCGAGGAGACGCTGTTGTTCTGCCTGGTGAGCGACGGTCAGGCCGAACGTGCCCTGGCCCTGCTCGACGGCCGCCTGGACCGCCGTACCTCACCGCTGGACCGACGCCGCCGCGACTCCCTCGTGCTGGTCCCCACCACCTGACGGGACGGCGGGCTCCGGGACGTCATACGGTCGGAGCCTTCTATGGCTCCCTCCGTATGACGTCCGGCCGGTCTTCCACAGGTACGCCGTCTGCTCGAGCGACGGTGCGGTCCGACGGGTGAATCTCGTCGTCATGCCTCGACTCGTACTGAACCCCGACGACCCTCGGCTGGCCCGACTACGTGAGATCGCAGACGAACAGGGAGGGGTGGTGTCTCGTCGACAGGTCTACGGCTGCGGACTCTCGCGTTGGCACGTCCGCGGGCAGGTCAGGGCGCGACGGTGGGCGACGATCGGCGACCAGTCGGTGTGCCTGCATCGGGCGGAGCCAGATGACGTCGGGCTCAGGTGGGCCGCGGTCTTCCAGGGCGGTCCGCGGGCTCAACTCGACGGTGCCACGGCGCTCCTGGCCGGCGGACTCGTGCGCTTCACGGAGGACCGGGTCCGGGTATCGGTGCCGCGGGGTGCCCGGGTGCGGCGCACCCCACGCTTCGACATCCGACAGACGCGACGGTGGGATCGGACCGATGTCGTCCCTACGGGGATTCCACGCACGCGCCCGGCCGTCGCTGCCGTGCGCGGCGCCTTGTGGGCGGTGTCGGACCGTCAGGCCGGTCTGCTGCTGACGATGACGGTGCAGCAGCGTTTGGCTACGGCCGAGGACATCGGGATCGAGCTGCTGCGCGTCCGCAGAGACAAGCGGCGCCGCCTGCTCCACGCGGTGGTCCTCGATCTTCTCGGTGGGGCAAGGTCCATGGGTGAGCTGGACGTCGCCCGCCTGCTGCGCCGCCGCGGGCTGCCGGCTCCGGATCGTCAGGTGCTGCGCCGGGACGGGCGGCGTCGGTACTACCTCGACCTGTACTGGGACCGCTGGCAGCTCGTCGTGGAGATCGACGGGATCCAGCACACCTGGGCCGAGTCCGTGGTGTCGGAGGCCCTGCGACAGAACGCTCTGTCGTTGTCGGGCGACACCGTGCTGCGACTGCCCCTGCTCGGGCTCCGGTTGGTGCCCGAAGAGTTTCTCGACCAGATCGAGGCCGCACTGATTGCTCGCGGCTGGTCGCGCGCCGCCTGACCCCGCGACGTCATACGGTCAGAGCCATAGACGGCTCGCTTCGTATGACGTCCGCCGGGGTCCTACTGCGCCGAGCGGACGCGGATCCCCGACAGCGGGACGGTGACGGCTCCCGAGGGGTCGGTGAAGAAGTCGTTGCCCTTGTCGTCCACCACGATGAACGCCGGGAAGTCCTGGACCTCGATCTTCCAGACGGCCTCCATGCCGAGCTCGGGGTACTCGAGCACCTCGACCGACGTGATGCAGTCCTGAGCGAGTCGGGCGGCCGGACCGCCGATCGAGCCGAGGTAGAAGCCGCCGTGGGCCGCACACGCGTCGGTGACCTGCCTGCTGCGGTTGCCCTTCGCGAGCATCACGAGCGAGCCGCCCGCGGCCTGGAACTGCTCGACGTAGGAGTCCATCCGGCCGGCCGTGGTCGGGCCGAACGATCCGGAGGCGTAGCCCTCGGGGGTCTTCGCCGGGCCGGCGTAGTAGACCGCGTGGTCGCGGAGGTACGGCGGCATCTCCTCGCCCGCGTCGAGCCGTTCCTTGATCTTGGCGTGCGCGATGTCGCGCGCCACGACCAGCGGCCCGGTCAGCGACAGCCGCGTCTTCACGGGGTACTTCGACAGCTCGGCCAGGACGTCGGCCATCGGGCGGTTCAGGTCGACGCGCACCACGTCGTCGTCCAGGTGCTCGTCGGTCGTGTCGGGGAGGTACGACGCCGGGTCGGTCTCGAGCTGCTCGAGAAAGACGCCCTCCGGCGTGATCTTGCCGAGGGCTTGGCGATCGGCCGAGCACGACACCGCGATCGCGACGGGACACGAGGCGCCGTGGCGGGGGAGCCGGACCACCCGCACGTCGTGGCAGAAGTACTTGCCGCCGAACTGCGCGCCGATCCCGAAGCCTTGAGTGAGCTTGAAGACCTCCTCCTCGAGCTCGAGGTCGCGGAACCCGTGCGCCGACATCGTCCCTGACGTCGGCAGGTGGTCGAGGTAGTGGGCCGAGGCGTACTTCGCGGTCTTGAGGGCGAACTCGGCACTGGTACCCCCGACCACCACCGCCAGGTGGTACGGCGGGCACGCGGCCGTGCCGAGCGAGCGGATCTTCTCGTCGAGGAAGCTCAGCATCCGCGTCGGGTTCAGCACCGCCTTCGTCTCCTGGTAGAGGAAGGACTTGTTGGCCGAGCCACCGCCCTTGGCCATGAAGAGGAACTTGTACTCCGGGACACCGTCGTGGTCCGGCGTCGAGTAGAGCTCGATCTGGGCGGGGAGGTTGGTGCCGGTGTTCTTCTCGTCCCACATCGTCAGCGGGGCGAGCTGGGAGTAGCGCAGGTTCAGCTTGGTGTAGGCGTCGTAGACGCCCTGGCTGATCGCCTCGCCGTCCTCGGCGCCGGTGAGCACGCCCTCGGACTTCTTGCCCATCACGATCGCGGTGCCGGTGTCCTGGCACATCGGCAGGACGCCGCCGGCAGAGATGTTGACGTTCTTGAGCAGGTCGAGGGCGACGAAGCGGTCGTTGGCGCTCGACTCCGGGTCGTCGATGATCCTCCGCAGCTGCGCGAGGTGCGCCGGCCGCAGGTAGTGGGCGATGTCGTGCATCGCCTCGGCCGTCAGGAGCCGCAGGGCCGAGGGCTCGACCTTGAGGAAGGTCCGGCCGTCGGCCTCGAAGGTCGACACCCCTTCCGTGGTGACCAGGCGGTACGGCGTGTCGTCGGCGCCGATCGGCAGCAGGTCGGAGTAGCGGAACTCGGGCTGTGCGGGGTCGCTCACACGGGCAGGTTAGTCCGGGCGGAGACGCGCGTGGTCACCGGCCGAGCTGCGGATCGCTGGTGCCGTCCCGCCCGTTCTCGAACCGTCCGGCCAGGGCTCGCTTGACGTGCGGATGGTCCACGACGGTGACCAGCACGTCGTACCAGCCGTGGGTGGCCGTCACGCTGATGCTCACCTGCTTGCGCGAGCGCTTCGGCACGCGCACGGTGCGGTCGCGCCCGTGGGCATCGGCGACATGCACGCGGAGGCCGTGGTCGGAGCGGTTGTGCAGGGTCAGCAGGAGCTGTCCGTCCTGACGTCGCGCGCGGACCTCCAGCAGCGGGCCCTTCGTGGTGCCGGCGAACCGGCGGAAGAACCCGTTCGGCCCGTGGAAGCTGACGTCGTAGTGTCCGCTCGCCCGCATGGACGGCCGCAGGGTCCGGCCATGCCCCACGGTGTAGCTGAACGGCGCGCCCGCCACGCTGTTCGACCGGGCCTGGAGCTGTGCTCCGAGCGGGCCGCGGTTGGCGATCGTGAAGTCCAGCCGGTCGTCGGACACGTCGAGGTCGACGTGGAGCCGGTACCCGAGCGCGCGCGAGGGCCGGACGCCGGCCTCCTGCTTCGGCACGCGCTGCTTCACCGGCGGGCTCGTCGGGGGGGCAGGGTGACGCTGGTTGTCGGGCGGGACGTAGGCGTCCGTGCTCGGCAGCGTCGGGCGCCGCTCCGGGCGTCATCGAGAAGTCGAAGGCGGACGTGAGGTCGCCGCACACGGCCCGGCGCCAGGGAGTGATGTTGGGCTCCCGTACGCCGAACCGCTGCTCCATGAACCGGATGATCGAGGTGTGGTCGAAGACCTCCGAGCACACCCAGCCGCCGGTGCTCCACGGGGAGATCACGGTCATCGGGACCCGGGTGCCGAGGCCGTAGGGGCCGTGGGTGCCGTCCCGCCCGCTGTAGAGCTCGTTGGTGAGCGGGACGGTCGAGGCGCCGTTGAGGCCGCCGACGTTCGGGTACGGCGGGACCTGGTGGTCGAAGAAGCCGTCGTTCTCGTCGTAGGTCAGGAACAACGCCGTCTTGGCCCAGACCTCGGGGTTGCTCGTGAGCGCGTCGAGCACCTTCGAGATGTACCAGGCGCCGTAGTTGGCCGGCCAGTTCGGGTGCTCGCTGAAGGCCTCGGGCGCCACGATCCAGGAGACCTGCGGCAGTGAGCCCTGCTGCACGTCGAGGGCGAGCTGGTCGAAGAACGCCAGCTCCTGGCCCGGGGGGTTCGCCTTCACGTCGGTGGCGTTGAACGCCCTCTTGTGCAACTCCTGCGCGGCCGTGGAGCTCTGGTAGTTCGCGAACCGGAGCAGCGCGTTGTCGCCGAAGTTGCCGGTGTAGGGCGCGGCGATGCTGAAGCCCCAGAGGTGTGCGGCGTCGAGGCCGGCGCCCGCGTCCTGGTAGATCTTCCACGTGACCTTCGCGTGCTGCAGTCGCTCGGGGTACGTCCGCCAGTTGAAGACCTGGGAGAAGCTGGTGTGGATCACCGGCCCCCCGTTCTTGCTGTCATTTCCTGCCCAGCCGCTCCACAGGTAGGCGCGGTTGGGGTCGGTCGGGCCGATCACGCTGCAGTGGTAGGCGTCGCACACCGTGAAGGCGTCGGCCAGGGCGTAGTGGAACGGGATGTCGCCTCGCCCGAGGTGGGCCATGGTGGCGGTGGTCCCCTTCGCCGGCACCCACCGGTCGTGGTTGCCGCCGGCGAACGCCTCGTGCTGGCTGTCCCACTCGTGGTCGACGTCCTGGAGGAACTGCAGGCCGAGGTTCTCGAGGTCGGGCCGGAACGGCAGCACCTCGTCCTTGAGCTTCGCGCCGGCGGGCTGGCGCCAGACCGGCTTCCCGTTGCGCAGCACGGCCGGGTGCGGGTCGCCGTACCCGCGTACGCCGCGCATGGTGCCGAAGTAGTGGTCGAACGAGCGGTTCTCCTGCATCAGGACGACGACGTGCTCGACGTCGTTGATGGAGCCGGTGGCCCTGAACGCCGGGATCGACGCGGCGCGTGCGATCGAGGGCGTGAGGACCGAGAGCGCGGCGCTCCCGCCCGCAAGCTGCAGGAGTCTACGGCGGTCGACCTCGGGCATCTGGCGCTCCTTCGGATGTGTCACGGTGACGTCCTTGGGCCCGGATCCTCGCAGACCGGCCCTAGTCTCGACCATCGTGAGCTCGTACGCACTGCTCGTGTCGCCCTCGGCCAACCGCGTCTACGCGCGGAGTGCCGCCGCGCTGACCGTCGCCGAGCTCGGCGTCCTGGCCGAGACCGTGCTGTCCGACGACCTGGGCGGGGCGCGCCCCGAGGTGATCGCGGGCGTCGAGTACGTGACCTTCGAGGGCGACCTCGACCGGCGTGCCCTCGCCCACGTCGCCAACGTCTCCACCGCGTTCGCCCTCTTCGAGCGGACGGGTGACGCCATGCGGCCGGTGGAGCTCCATCGGCTCGACTGCCTCGACGACGACCTCCTCACGATCCTGAAGTACCAGGGCAAGACCAACGAGGTGTTCACCAAGCTGCTCCTCAACGTCACGGTCCTGGCGTCGCGGAGTGCGGACCGGATGCTGACGGAGCGCCTCCGGGTCCTCGACCCGCTCTGCGGCCGGGGGACGACGCTCAACCAGACGCTGATGTACGGCTGGCACGCCGCCGGGGTCGACGTCGACGAGCGGGACGTCGAGGCCTACGCCGCGTTCCTGCCGCGCTGGCTGAAGGACAAGCGGCTCAAGCACACGGCGTCCACGAGCCGGCTGCGCCGGGACGGTCGCACCCTGGGTCGGCGCTTCGACGCCGAGCTCGCCGTCGACAAGGAGGCCTGGACGGCTGGGGACAGGTTCAGCGTCAGCGTCGCGCAGGCCGACACCCTCGAGACGTCCTCGATCTTCCGCGCCGCGAGCGTCGACGCAGTCGTCACCGATGCGCCGTACGGCGTGCAGCACGGCAGCCGCTCGGGCGGTGGGCTGCACCGGAGCCCGCTCGACCTGCTCGCTGCCGCCCTGCCGGGCTGGGTCACGGTGCTGCGCCCGGGCGGAGCCGTCGGGATCGCGGTCAACACCCGCACCAGCCCGCGCGCGGACACCCTGGCCGTCCTCGCGGACGCCGGCCTCGAGCCGGTCGACACCACGGCCTACCGCGGCTTCCAGCACCGTGTGGACCAGGCGATCGTGCGCGACGTCGTCGTCGCCACCAAGGCTGAGTGAGCAGCGATGTGGGCAGCACGCTGGCTCGCGAGCCGACTACCCTGACCCCATGGACACGCCGGACCCGTCACAGCTGCGGATCTCCGACCAGGACCGTCATCAGGTTGCCGAGGTCCTCCGCGAGGCCGCGGGCGAGGGTCGGATCGACCTCGACGAGCTCGACCAACGACTGGACGCGACGTACGCCGCTCGCACCTATGCCGACCTGGTCCCGATCACCCTCGACCTGCCCACCACGCCGACCACCAAGGTCCCCCTTCGGCCTGCGGCGGCGCCGTCACCGGTGGTGCCCGGACCGGCCGAGGAGCGGCACCTCGCGATCCTCAGTGGTCTCTCCCGCAAGGGCGTCTGGGTGGTCCCGCAACACATGACCGTGGTGGCCTTCATGGGCGGTGCCGACCTCGACCTGCGCCGGGCGCAGTTCGCGGCCCGCGAGGTGACCATCACCATCAACGCGATCATGGGCGGCGCCGACATCAAGGTGAACCCCCACACCCACGTGATCGTGGAGGGCGTCGGGATCATGGGCGGCTACGACGGCCCGTCCGACAGCGTCCCGCCCGAGCTCGACGAGAACAGCCCCGTCGTCCGGATCCGGGGCTTCGCGTTCATGGGAGGCGTGAGCGTGAGCCGCAAGCCCGCGCCGGGGGAGCGGCGCGGGCTGTTCCGCAAGTCCGACTAGCTGGCGCCTTCCTGCTCGGCCGGCGTGGCCACCGCGTCCTGCTCCTCGGCCACGGCCTCCGTGGACGTGTCGCTCGGCACGGTGCCGGCCTTCCCGCTGTCGAGGGTGAGGTTCTCGCCGGTCGCCGGGTCGAAGAGGTGCATCTGCGAGGAGTCGACGAAGATCTCCGCCTCGTCGCCCTCGGTGATCCGGCTCGCGCCGTCCAGGCCGATCACCAGCTGGGTCCGCATCGACTCGCCGTCGAGGTCGCGCTCGAGCTGGGTCGAGCTGCTCCTGCACCTCCTGCGGCGCCTCGAACGGGATGTAGGCGTAGGCCTCGTTGCCGAGCCACTCGACGACGTCGACCTTGGCCTTGAACGTCGAGCCCTGGGCCCGGTTCGAGCTCGATGACCGAGGCGTCCTCGAAGTGCTCGGGCCGGATGCCGGCGATGAGCAGGCCCTTGCCCTGGGCGCGTGCGGCCTTCGCCTCGGGGATCGTGACGGTCGCCGAACGGCAGCTTGACCTGGTTGCCCTCGACGGTCGCCGGCAGGAAGTTCATCGGCGGGCTGCCGATGAACCCGGCGACGAACAGGTTGCCCGGGTTGGTGTAGAGCTCGCGCGGCGTCGCGAGCTGCTGCAGGATCCCGCGCTTGCAGCACGGCGACCCGGTCGCCGAGGGTCATCGCCTCGGTCTGGTCGTGGGTGACGTAGACGGTGGTGATCCCGAGCCGCTTCTGCAGGCGGGAGATCTCGGTGCGCATCTGGCCGCGAAGCTTGGCGTCGAGGTTGGACAGCGGCTCGTCGAAGAGGAACGCGTCCGCCTCCCGGACGATGGCCCGCCCCATGGCGACCCGCTGGCGCTGGCCGCCGGAGAGGTTCGCCGGGCTTGCGCTCGAGGTGCTCGTCCAGCTCCAGGGTCTTCGACGGCGTCGCGCACCTTCCGGTCGACCTCGTCGTTGGAGGCGCCGGCCAGCCGGAGCGGGAAGGCGATGTTCTCGTAGACGGTCAGGTGCGGGTAGAGCGCGTAGTTCTGGAACACCATCGCCAGGTTGCGGTCGCGTGGGGCCAGGTCGTTGACGCGCTTGCCGCCGATCATCAGGTCGCCCGAGGTGATGTCCTCGAGACCGACGATCATGCGCAGCAGCGTCGACTTCCCGCAGCCGGACGGCCCGACGAGGATCACGAACTCCCCGTCGGCGACGTCGATGCTGATGTCGTTCACGGCGAGGAAGCCGTCGCCGTACTGCTTGACGATGTTCTTCATCTCGATGGCGGCCATGTGATCAACCCTTCACTGCGCCGGAGGTGAGGCCGGCGACGATCTTGCGCTGGAACAGCAGGACGATGATGACGACGGGGATGGTGACGATGACGGATGCCGTCGCCAGCTGGGCGTACGGCGGGTTGAACGGGTCCGGCCCCACGAAGAAGGCCAGCTGCGGCCGGCACGGTGCGCGAGGCGGTCGTCGACGTCAGCGAGAGAGCGAGCACGAAGTCGTTCCAGGCGAAGAAGAACGTCAGGATCGCCGCGGTGAACACGCCCGGCGCAGCCAGCGGCACGATCACCTTGCGGAACGCCTGCCAGCGGGTGGCGCCGTCGACCTGGGCGGCCTGCTCCATCTCCCACGGGATCTGCCGGAAGAACGCCGACAGCGTCCAGATCGCCATCGGCAGCGTGAACGTCATGTAGGGGATGATCAGGCCGGGCCAGGTGTTGTACAGGCCGAGCGTGCGCCACATGTCGAACAGCGGCCCGACGATCGAGACGACCGGGAACATCGCGATCGCCGAGCGCCATCGAGAGCACCAGCCGCTTGCCCGGGAAGTCGAGGCGAGCGATGGCGTACGCCGCCAGCGTGGCGATCGCGACCGCGAGCACGGTCGCGATGAGGCAGATGCCGAACGAGTTGCGCAGCGACGCCAGGAAGTCCTGCGACGAGCTCTTGTCGGGCGTCATGCCCAGCAGGACCTTGTAGTTCTCGGTCGTCGGGTCCTTGGGAAGGAACTGCGGGCTGCCCACGGTGGTCTCGGCCAGGGACTTGAACGACAACGAGACGATCCACGCCACCGGCAGCAGGCACCAGATCATGATCAGCACGAAGCCGATCCAGGTGCCGATGCTGGACTTCCTCATCAGTCTCTCTCCTCTCGCCGAGGCCAGGTCGACCCGGAAGATCTTCACGATCAGGTAGGCCAGCAGCAGGACAGTCAGGAAGAGCAGCACCGAGAGCGCCGAGCCCAGCCCGAGCTGGAACTGCTCGATGGATTGTCGATAGGTGAGGAACGACGAGGACTCGGTGTTCTGAGCCCCTCTGGTCATGATGAAGATGTTGTCGAAGATCCGGAACGCGTCGAGGGCCCGGAACAGCACGGCGACCATGATCGCGGCCTTCATGTTCGGCAGGATCACCTTGAACAGCCGCTGCGCGGCCGTGGCGCCGTCGACCTTCGCGGCCTCGATCATGTCCTCGGAGATCTGCGACAGACCGGCCAGCAGCAGCAGCGACATGAACGGCGTGGTCTTCCAGATCTCGCTGACCATGATCGCGAACATCGCGTGCCAGTGGTCGCCGTACCAGTTCGTCGAGGCGCTGATGCCCGGCAGCCAGGAGAACCACGCGTTCACCCAACCGTTGTTGATGGAGAAGGTGAACTGCCAGGCGAACGCCGAGACCACCGTGATGATGCCGTAGGGGATCAGGATCGACGTGCGCATCAGCCCGCGGGCGAAGATGATCCGGTGCATCACCATCGCGAAGGCGAAGCCGATGACCAGCTCGACCGCCACGGTGAGCACCATGATGACCACGGTGTTCCAGGTGTCTCTCCAGAACAGCGAGTCGGTCAGGATCGTGCCGTAGTTGCCGAGCCCGACGAACGACTTGTCGTCGGGTGCTGTCAGCCGGTAGCGGAACAGCGAGAGGTACAGCGCCCGGCACATCGGGTACGCCGTGACCAGCAGCATCATGATCACCGCAGGGGCGACCAGGCGTTGCCCCAGGCGGTTCTCGGCGACGGCACGGTCGCTGTCGACGTGCTTCTTGTGAGGGGCGGAGAGCTTCCCTTCCGGGATGGCGGTGGTCGTCACAGCAGGCTCTTTCCTTGGAGGACGTTCTCGATGAACGTCGACGACGTGGCCGGGGTCGAGGAGTTGACGGCTGTCGGCGGGTGCCAGGTGCTCTGGAGCGCCCCGGAGATGTCACTCCAGTACGGCGTGACCGTGCGCGGGGCGGCCGCGTCGAGGCTCTTCTGGAAGAGCGCGAGCAGGGCCGGCGGGTAGAGCTCCTTCAGCTTCGGGTCCTGGTAGCCGGCCTCGCTGGCCGGCATGTTGCCGGTGAGGACGGCGTTGACGCCCTGGTTCTCGGGCTTGACGATGCAGGCCGCTGCCGCCGAGGCCTCGGGGATGTGGCTGGAGTAGGCGCTGACCCCGATCCCGATGCCGCCGTACGGCGGGCGGGAGGACTTGCCCTCGACCGTCTCCGGGTACATGGCGTAGCCGATGTCCTTGGCGACGTCGGGGGCGGTCGTGTCGTAGTTGTGCCAGATGTAGGTCCAGTTGACCATGAACGCGCCGGTGGACGACCCGAACGTGCTGCCCGCCTGGCCCTCCTGGGAGACGGTCAGGTCGGGAGGCGCCGCCTTGGAGTGGGCCAGGTCGCTGATCACGCCCGCTGCGTCTTCGCCGGCCTTGCTGTTCACGTCGACCGTGGCGTCCGCTCCCTTGTCGGCGTCCACGACGATCGAGCCACCCGCGCCCGAGATCAGCGCGTTGATCCACACCACGTAGCCCTCGTACTTGTTGGCCTGGACCGCGACGGTCCCGCCGTTGTCGGCGGCGGTCGTGATGATCTGGTTCCACGTGACCGGCTGGCTCATGTCGGGGCCGTTCTTCGCCACGAACCCCTTGCGGTACCACAGCACCTGCGTGTTGGACCAGAACGGGTAGGCGACGACCTTGCCCTGCCAGGTGGCCGCCGCGGTCGCGCCCTTGAACGACTGGTCCGTCAGGACCTTCTGCTCGTCTGTCGGAGATCGGTGCCAGGAACCCGGCGTTCGCCATCTCGGCGGTGTACGGCGGGTCGATGCTCATCAGGTCGATGCCGCTGTCGTGCGCCGCCAGCCTGCGGGCGAGCTGCACCCGTTGCTGGTTCGCGTCCTGCGGCAGCGTCTGCGTGACGATCTTGTAGGCGCCGTTGCTGGCAGACGTGCACGCTGCGGCCACCGCTGCCTGCCCGCCACTGTCGGGGTTGATGTACCAGGTCAGGGTCGGTACGCCGCCGCCCGAACCACCACACGCAGTGAGGACTCCTGCTGCCAGACTCACGGCAGCCAGCGAGCCCGCGATGCGACGCCGGGGTACGGCGGAGGCCGCCTCCCGAGATCGCTTGAGGACAGACATGAGCGCTCCCTCCACGAAAGTGAACTGCCTCACGTCTAGTCCCATTCTGCGGCGGTGGCAAGGCCTTGACTCTCCACCCCGCCTGTGCCCTGCGGGACGGATGGGACTCGAATGGACTCCCGGGAAAGCTTCCGAAGGGCGACCCTGGGCCTGCCCGGCGGGTCGGGGCACTAGTGTGAGCGCCGTCACTTCACTACGGATCGTCCGGCACGTACCTGCCGGTGAAGGAGCTTCGTCATGGCAACAGTCACGTTCGAGAAGGCCCAACGCTGGTATCCCGGCACCGACAGCCCGGCTGTCCCCGGCCTCGACCTCGAGATCAACGACGGGGAGTTCATGGTCCTCGTCGGCCCCTCCGGCTGCGGCAAGTCCACGTCGCTGCGGATGCTCGCCGGCCTCGAGGAGGTCGACTCCGGCAGGGTCCTGATCGGCGACCGCGACGTCACGCACGTCCCTCCCAAGGACCGCGACATCGCGATGGTCTTCCAGAACTACGCGCTCTACCCCCACATGACCGTGGCGGACAACATGGCCTTCGCGCTCAAGATGGCCAAGGTGTCGACCGCGGAGCGTGACCGGCGCGTCCAGGAGGCGGCCCGGATCCTCGGGCTGGAGGAGTTCCTCGAGCGCAAGCCCAAGGCGCTCTCCGGTGGCCAGCGTCAGCGGGTGGCGATGGGTCGCGCGATCGTGCGCAACCCGCAGGTCTTCTGCATGGACGAGCCGCTGTCCAACCTCGACGCGAAGATGCGGGTCCAGACCCGCACCGACATCGCCAAGCTCCAGGCGGACCTCGGAGTCACCACCGTCTACGTGACCCACGACCAGGTCGAGGCGATGACCATGGGTCACCGCGTGGCCGTGATGAAGCTCGGTGAGCTCCAGCAGGTCGACATCCCGCTGAAGCTCTACGACAAGCCGGTCAACCTGTTCGTCGCGGGCTTCATCGGCTCGCCCCAGATGAACCTGATCGAGGCCCAGGCGGTCGACGGCAAGGCCCGGATCGGCCGGTACGACGTGCCGGTCGACCCGACGTCGGAGCGCAAGATGAGCGGGAAGATCACCGTCGGCGTGCGGCCCGAGGCGTGGCGCCTGGTGACCGCCGAGGACGGCGGTCTGCCGATCGACGTGACGGTGGTCGAGGAGCTCGGCGCCGACGGGTTCGTCTACGGCACCTGCGACGTCGAGGGGACGCCGGCCCAGGTCATCGTCCGCGTCACCGCACGCGGCACGGTCAAGCAGGGCGACCGGATCCACGTGACGACCGACCCGCGCCAGGTCCACGTCTTCGACACCGAGACCGGGGAGCGCATCTCCGACTGACGCGCCCGACAGCCGGTCGCCGTCGGCGGCCGGCTGTCGTGGCTCAGGCTCGCGCTGCGGTGCGGGTGATCGCGTCGACGAGCGTCTCGTAGAGCTCGGGCGGCAGGTCGTGGCCCATCCCGTCGACGAGCAGGAGCTCGGCGCCGGGGATCGCGGCGGCGGTCGCGCGCCCTCCCGAGACGTGCACCATCCGGTCGGAGAGCCCGTGCACGACCAGGGTCGGCACGCGGAGGCCGTGCAGGGCCGACGATCGGTTGGGCTGGGTCAGGATCGCCATCATCTGGCGGAGCGCGCCGCTGGCCGAGAGCCCGCGGTCGAACGCCTCGCCCGCCAGCTCGCGGGTGCGCTGCTCGTGACGGGGGAAGCCCGGCGAGCCGATCATCCGCCACATCCGCACGCTGCTCTCGGCGTACGCCTCGCGGCCGGACTTGATCGGGCGCAGCATGGCCGGCATCAGTCGCGGGTGCTGCCAGCCGACGGAGCGCTTGCCGGTGGTCGACATGATGCTCGTCAGGGAGCGCACCCGGGCCGGCTGCTCGATCGCCATCGTCTGCGCGATCATCCCGCCCATCGAGACGCCGACGATGTGGGCCGACGCGATCCCGAGGTGGTCGAGCAGGCCGAAGGCGTCGTCGGCCAGGTCGTGCATCGAGTACGGCGCGCGGGTACGACGGCCGGCGAACGCCTCGACGAGCATCCGGCGGGTCACCCGGCCCTGCGACCGCGAGGAGCGCCCGACGTCGCGGTTGTCGAACCGGATCACGAAGTAGCCGCGGCGGGCGAGCATCGAGCAGAAATCCGGGTCCCAGAAGATCATCTGGGTGGCGAGCCCCATCACCAGCAGGAGCGGCTCGTCGTCGGGGTCGCCGAAGGTCTGGTAGCACAGCTCCATCCCCGACGAGACCGGTGCGAACAGCTCGGGCGACATGGCGATCTCGGGGACCTCGGGGCTGGGGGAACCGACACTCACATACCCACCGTATCCGAGCCGGTGAGCGGAAAAGTCGCCTTGATGCGGTGGTGAATGCCACGACAGACGGGGGAGGACGTCGTACCGTCGACCCTCGTGGCCAGCTTCAGCGTCGCCGACTTCCTCCTCCCGGAGGGGTACGCCGCACCACGCGCGTCGGCGGTGCTGCGCGAGGCCAGCGTCGTCACCGAGGCCGGCCGGCTGGCCTGGTCGCGGCTCGGCGCCAGGGTCGCCCACCACCGGCCGTACGCCGGTCACGGCGCCGTCCGCGACCTCGACCCGGTGGTGCTGGTGCCGGGGTTCCTGGCCGGCGACGCGAGCCTGGCCCTGATGGCCCGCGCCCTGCGCGAGCAGGGCCACCGCACCTACCGCTCCCACATCCGTGCCAACGTCGGCTGCACGGTCCAGGCCGCCGACGCCAGCTCGAGTCGCGGATCGCGGCGGTCGTCGCCCGACGGGGCCGCCGCGTCCGGATCGTCGGCCACAGCCTCGGCGGGATGCTCGCCCGCGGTCTCGCCGTACGCCGTCCCGACCTGGTCTCCGGCATCGTCACCCTGGGCAGCCCGATGCTGGCGCCGGGAGCCCACCACGCCTCGCTGACCCGGAGCCTCGACGCGCTCGTGCGGCTGAGCCGCGCCGGCGTACCCGGCCTGATGGCGCTCGAGTGCGTCGCCGGCGACTGTGCCCGAGCCAGCTTCGACGAGAGCCGCCGCGCCGCTGCCGCCGGACGTGGCCTTCACCGCGGTCTACTCGCGACGCGACGGCATCGTCGACTGGCGAGCGTGCATCGACCCGCTCGCCCACCCGGTGGAGGTGCGCTCCTCGCACCTCGGGATGGCGGTGGACCCGACCGTGGTCAGCGCCGTGCGCCGGGCCCTGGCAGCGCGTGGGTCGGAGCAGGCCCGCAGCGACGCTCAGAGCATGGAGAAGGCGTCTAGCTTCTCGAACTGGTGCTCGCTGCTGATCAGTCGGACGGTGCCGCTGCGCGAGCGCATCACCAGCGACTGCGAGGTCGCGCCGTGGGCGCGGAAGTGGACGCCCTTCATCAGCTCGCCGTCGGTGATCCCGCTGGCGACGAAGAAGCAGTCGTCGCCGGTCACCAGGTCGTCGGTGGACAGCACGTGGTCGGGGTCGAGGTCGTGGCCGGCGTCGAGCGCGCGCTGCCGCTCCTCGTCGTCCTTGGGCCACAGCCGGCCCTGGATCACCCCGCCGACGCACTTCATCGCGCAGGCCGCGATGATCCCCTCGGGCGTGCCGCCGATGCCGAGCAGCAGGTCGATGCCGGTGTCGGGGCGGGCGGCCATGATGGCGCCGGCCACGTCGCCGTCGACGATGAACTTGATCCGCGCGCCGGTGGCCCGCACCTCGTCGGCGAGCTTCTCGTGCCGCGGCCGGTCGAGCATGACGACCGTGACGTCCTCGGGGTGGGAGTCCTTGGCCTTGGCGACGGCGTGGATGTTCTCGGCGACCGGGTTGCGGATGTCGACCACGTGGGCTGCCTCGGGGCCGGTGACCAGCTTCTCCATGTAGAACACCGCCGACGGGTCGTACATCGAGCCGCGTGGCGCGACCGCCAGCACCGACACGGCGTTGTTCATGCCCTTGGCGGCCAGCGTCGTACCGTCGATCGGGTCGACCGCGACGTCGCACTCGGGGCCGGTGCCGTCGCCGACCTCCTCGCCGTTGTAGAGCATCGGGGCGTTGTCCTTCTCGCCCTCGCCGATCACGACCACGCCGCGCATCTGGACCGTCGAGATCATGGTCCGCATCGCGTCGACGGCCACGCCGTCGGCGCCGTCCTTGTCGCCGCGGCCCACCCAGCGGGCGGCGGCCAGGGCGGCTGCCTCGGTCACCCGGACCAGCTCGAGGGCGAGGTTGCGGTCCGGCGAGTCGGGCGCGGCTTCCAGGCTCTCGGTCATGGGTCGATGCTATCGGTCGGGGCGGGGCCCGACCCCGGTCACGGCGGCCCGAAGCCGGTCTGGACCGGAGGATCTGCTTGCCGGCCTGGCTGGTGACCAGGGTGATGAACTGCTGACCGAGCGCGGTGTTCTTGGACTGGGTCAGAGTCACGATCGGGTACGGTCGCCGAGCCCTTGCTGGCGAAGAGCTGCGGCGAGTTGAGCTGCACCTTCTGGGTGCTGTTCATGTCGGCCTGGTCGGCGGTCGTGAGCAGGTCGCCCGGGTCGCCGGCGAGCGCCTGTTGCGAGAGGCTGGCCGACGAGCCGTAGCTGAACGTCACCGTCGCTGCCGGGGTTCTGGCTCTCGAACTGCTTGCCCGATCTGGGTGAACGCGGCCTTCAGCGACGAGTCGGCCAGGACCGTGATCGAGTTCGGTGCGTTGCGCTGGCCGCCCGGGCCCGTGCTGTCGTCGCTGCCGCCGCACGCGGAGAGCGGGATCAGGGCGAGCAGGGCGAGCAGCAGGACGAGGCGGTTCTTCTCGAAGATCTTCACGGGCGCTCCACGACGGTGTGGGTGGACTGGACGGACACGATGGCGCTCACGCGGGGCTCGAGACCCTCCGCGATCCGGTGCGACGCCACGGGGCGAGTATTGCCCACCCGGAGGGCGATGCGCCTCGCCTCACCCGGGTGATCCTGGGTTGCAGTTCAGCTGGTCAGCCACAGGGTGACGGCCGCCGCCAGCAGTGCGGGGGGCGTCAGCGTCCAGCGAGACCCGGTGGAACGCCGCGCTGCCGGGCGCCGCGTCGTGCCGGGTCAGCGTGCGGCGCCACAGCAGGTTGGCCAGCGACCCGGTCCAGGTCAGGCCGCTGCCGATGTTGAGCCCGAGCAGTGCGGCCAGCACGGCGGTCGTGCCGAGCGGCGCGACCAGCGGGACGAGCAGCAGGGTGGCGGAGAGGTTGGTCAGCAGGTTGGCCAGCACCGTGGCGATCACGGCGATCAGCACGATCCCGCCGAGCGACAGCGAGTCGGGGAGCACGTCCTCGACCGCGTCACCGAGGAAGCCGACGCGACAGCCCGGCCACGACGACGCCGAGCGCGAGCACCCAGATCGCGAAGCCGGGATGGGCCGAGCGGACCAGGTCGTGGATCCCGAGCAGGCCCTGTCCGGTAGCCCCAGACGCCGAGCACGACGGCGGCCACCGCCGAGACCCACCAGGGCTGGCCGCCGAACGGTGAGACCGCCGCGAAGCCGACCAGCATCAGCCCGACGACGACCAGGGGAACGGCCGGGAGCGGTTGCAGGTCGCGTCGGGTCGGGCCGCGGGTCGCCGGCCAGCTCGCGCCGGAACAGCAGGCGCAGACCGACGTACTCCACGACGAGCACCACGCGCCAGGACCGGCGCCATCCGGATCGCGAAGCCGGTGAAGGTCAGGTCGAGGTGCGGGCAACGCCAGCAGGTTGGTGAGGTTGGAGACCGGCAGCAGGAGCGAGGCCGAGTTGGCCATCCGCAGGCAGGCGTAGGTGCCGGGCTCGGTGGGCACCGAGCGGGCGAGGCCGGCGGCGAGCACGACCGGCGTCAGCAGGACGACGGTCGCGTCGAGGCTCAGCACCGCGGTGACGACGGCCGCGAGCACGAAGACCCCGGTGAACAGCAGGGCCGGCTTCCCGCCGCTCCAGCGCCCCACGCGCTGCGCGGCGGCGGCGAAGAGACCGGCTCGGCGCGCAGACGTCGGAGACCACGAGGATCGTCACCAGGAAGGCCACCACCGGCGCCAGGCTCGACAGGGAGGCGCGCACCTCGGCCGCGGTCAGCAGCCCGGTCGCCAGCGTGATGCAGGCGCAGGCCAGCCCGACGAGTGCCTCGACCCTTCCCGACGGGTGCACGAACGCCACGGCGAGCATGCCGCCGAGCGCGAGCACGACGACGACGTCCGAGGGGGGTGGCACGCGCGCAGCCTAGGTCCAGGTGTGAGGATGACTCGGTCGCGGGCCAGGGTCGGAGTCAGGGGAGGACGTCGGTGAGCGAGCAGCCCGGCCGCTACCAGCGGTCGACGTCCGGCATGGTCGGCGCCCTGCTCGTGACGTGCTCGTGATCCTCGGCTTCGTGGCCTTCCGTGCTCTCATCCGCAGCGACCCCGAGGTGAAGCCCGATCACGTGGACTACCGGGCCGAGGTGCGGTTCGCCCAGCAGGGCGGCGCCGACCTGGTCTACCCGGCGAGCCTGCCGAGCGGCTGGTACGCCACGAACGTCGACTTCACCCCGGGGAAGCCGCCCACGCTCGGGATCTCGATGCTGACCGCCTCGAACGAGTACGCCGGGTTCGAGCAGTCGCCGGCGTCGGCGGCCGAGCTGCTCACGACGTACGTCGACCCGAACCCGACCGCGGGTGCGCCGGTCACCCTGGACAGCGGGATCGTCCGGCACTGGGACACCTGGACCGACTCCGGTGGCGACACCGCCCTGGTCGCGCCGTGGCACCACCAGACGCTCATGGTCTTCGGGTCGGCCACGCAGTCGGAGCTCGAGACCCTCGCGAGCTCGCTGACCGACGACCCGCTCGCGGGGTAGGTATACGCCCACACCCGTGCGGAGCTCACGGCGGCCACACCCGGAACAGGACCCTGCCCACGATGGATCCCACCGGGACCGGCCCGAAGGAGCGCGAGTCCACCGAGCCGAGACGCTGGTCGCCGAGGACGAACACCGTGCCGGCGGGGACGCGCACCGGCCCGAAGAAGGTCCCGTCGACCTCGGCATGGTCGACGTAGGACTCCGGCACCGCCGTCCCGTCGACCTCGAGCACCCCGTCCGCGATCGCCACCGTCTGGCCGCCGAGCGCGGCCACACGCTTGATCACGAGGTCACCGCTTGCGGGACTGCGAACGACCACGACGTCACCCACCGACGGTTCACGGGCGTGCGCGCCGAGCTTCTGCACCAGCACCTCGTCGCCCGTGCTGAAGGCGGGGCTCATGGAGTCGGATGAGACGCGCATCGGCTCCGCGACGAAGCGCAGGCTCACCATCACGAGAACGACGACCCCGAGCGTGATCACGATCGGGCGCAGCCTCACCGGGGGAGTGCGACGCTCCGCGTCCACGCCCGGCGCCGCGGTCATCCCAGCACGCCGACGGCCCTGGCGCCGACGGCCAGGATTCCGAGGCCCATCAGAGCGTTCACGGTGACCCTGCGCGGGCGGGTCGGCAAGAGGGCCACGAGCATCACGATCAGCGCCAGCTCCGCCAGCAGGCAGGTCATGTCCAGGACGCCGACCGTCTCGATGCCGGATCGTGGGAACACCGGTACGCCGTTGCCCGTGGCCCCCGCCACGGGTAGATGCTCGACGTGTCCTTCGTCGTGCGTGGGCAGGAACGGGAGCGCAGCGGTGCGGCTGACGACGTAGAGACAGACGAGCCCGGCGTTGCCCGCCACAGCAACGAGGAGCCCCCTGGTTCCGAGTCCTCTCACAAGCGCGACGCCGAGGGCAAGCTGCCCGAACCCCGCGAGCACGAAGAAGGCCCCGATCACCCGGGCCTCGTGGAAGTGTTCGGGCGCCACCCAGAGGTGGATCAACCCGGCTACGCCGGTGAGAATGACGCCGGCTGTTGCGTAGTCAACGGCAGGTGTTGGCCCGGTGTGCCGTTCCAACCGCTCAGGCGAAGGCGTCCGCATCGTGCGGCCTACAGGGGTCCCTCGGGAAGGGTCTGCGCCGGTGCGGAGAAGGGGTCGTCGCTCGCGCGGTTCGGGTCGACGATCTCGAACTGCCCCATCATGTCGTGGTCCTCGTGGACCAGGTTGTGGCAGTGCTCCATGTACTTCCCGCGACCGTCGTCGAACTTGATCAGCAGTCGGACGGACTCGCCCTCCCCGAGGAAGACCACGTCCTTGGCCCCGCGCTCCTGCGGCTGGGGAGCGCGCCCGTTCCGGCTGAGGATCCGGAAGTCGATGAAGTGGATGTGGGCGGGGTGGTGCCACCCCCCGGACTTGTTGACCAGGGTCCAGACCTCGACGTCGTTCGTCCGTGGACTCGCCAGCACCTTTGTGAAGTGGCTGGCGATGACGTCGTCCCAGGTCCCGCCGTTGATGGTCCACTGCCCGTCGTCGCGGACGAACTGCATCGTCCGGTTCCTGACCGAGTCGCTCTCCTTGACCAGCATCGCCGGCTGGGTGGCGTCGAGCACGTCCGGGATGGAGTTGCCGCTCGGGTCGAAGGCGTCGCCGACGACGTCGAACGCCATCACCTTGTCGGTGTTGCTGAAGTTGATGTCGTTGTCGATGTTCCCGTTGCGCAGGGTGATGCGCGTGCCGACCGGGTACTTCGCGAAGTCGATGACCACCTCGTAACGCTCGGCAACTCCCTGTCTGAACGTGGTGACCGGGATGGGTGTCGGCACGAGTCCCCCGTCGGTACCGATGACCGTCATGGTGTCGCCCGTACTCAGCGACCACCGGAAGGAGCGACTCACCGACGCGTTGAGGATCCGGAAGCGGTACTTGCGCTTCTTCACCTTCATGGCGGGCCACGGTCTGCCGTTGACCAGGATCACGTCACCGAAGAATCCCGACTCGTCGTTGGGCTCGAAGAGCAGCGACCCGTCGTTGTTGAGCATGGTGTCGCCGACGGTGAGGGGTACGTCGAACTCGCCGTGCGGGATGGGGAGGCTCTGCTCGAGGGGGTCGATGAGGTGGTACTGGCCCGCCAGTCCCATCGAGACGTTCTCCGCCGTGTGGTGGACCCCGTGGTCGTGGTACCACAGCGTCCTGGCGTGCTGGGTGTTCGGGTAGTGGTAGTCCTTGTACTCCCCGGGGTTGGTGATGTCGCTGGCGTAGCCGTCGTACTGCGGCAGCGAGACCGAGCCGTGCAGGTGCACGGACGTGTAGGGGACGTACTTGAGTACCGGATGAACGGGCGGCAGGCTGTTGATCTGGCGGACCACCGTCTTGCGTCCACGCTGGATCCGGAACGTCGGGCCTGGGACGAGACCGTTGTAGCCCCACATCTGGGTGGGTAGGCCGGGGACGATCTCGACCAAGGTCGGCTTCATGGTGATGCGGTAGAAGTCGGTGCCCGTGGCCTCGTCGGAGCGTACGGGTGATATCAGCGGCGGCACCGCGAACGGCGTGGTGAACGGAGCCGGGAGCCGACTCGACGCGATGCGGTTCGTCACGGCGGATGAGCCGCTCACCGAACGCTCCAGCGGCAGCGCTACCGCAGCCCCCGAGAGCACCGACATCTTCACCAGATCACGACGAGACAGAGCCATGACTCACCCCCCAAAGGCGCACCCGATTCTACGCTCGCACGGAACCAATGGATCCGGACGGAGCCGATCTTTTTCGCTCGGTCAGGTCGAGTCGATCGAACGCAGCTGGGCTGGGACTTCGACGGTCGTCGTGGCACTGGAGGCTGTCGGCTAGTCCTCCTCGAGCGCTGCGTCGAGCCGCTTCCGCGCGCCGTCGAGCCACTCCTGGCACACGGTGGCGAGCTTCTCGCCGCGCTCCCACAGGGCGAGGCTCTCCTCGAGGGTCGTGCCACCGGCCTCGAGCGCGCGGACCACGTCGATCAGCTCGGCGCGCGCCGCCTCGTAGCCCAGCTTCTCCTCAGGCATGGTCCTCCTCGTGGGTGGGTGCGGGCTCGACCGCGGACGTCGTCGCCAGGACGCGACCGTCGGTCAGCCGGATGCTCAGGTCGGCGCCGGCCTCGGTGTGCGCGGTCGACGAGACGACCGAGCCGTCGGCGGCCTGGACGACGGCGTACCCGCGCTGGAGCGTGGCCAACGGTGACAGCGCCCGGGCGCGGGCGCGCTGGTGGGCGATGTCGTCGCCTGCGCGCTCGAGCGCGTGGGCGAGGACGCGCCGGGACCGGTCGCGCAGGTCGGCGATCTCGACGGCCCGGACGTCGACCAGGGTGCGGGGATCGGCCAGGACCGGACGCGACCGCAGGTCGGCCAGCGCACGCGACTCGCGGTCGACCAGCTGACGGACGAGCGCCCGGATCCGCTCGGTGGCCCAGTCGACGCCGCGCAGCTCCTCGGCCATGTCGGGGACCAGCAGCTTGGCCGCGTCGGTCGGCGTCGAGGCACGTACGTCGGCCACCAGGTCGAGCAGCGGCGCGTCGGGCTCGTGCCCGATGGCGGACACCACCGGCGTGCGCGTGCCGGCCACCGCGCGGACCAGGGCCTCGTCGCTGAACGGCAGCAGGTCCTCGACCGAGCCGCCCCCGCGGGCCACGACGATCACGTCGACGTCGCGATGGTGGTCGAGCCGGGCGAGGGCGTCGATCACGTCGTTGGCTGCGCGCGAGCCCTGCATCGCGGCGTACGCCGTCTCGAAGGTGACGCCGGGCCACCTCCGGCGGGCGTTCTCCACGATGTCGCGCTCCGCGGCGGAGCCCTGCGCGGTGATCAGCCCGACGCAGCGGGGGAGGAAGGGGAGCGGCTTCTTCAGCTCGGGGTCGAACAGCCCCTCGGCCGCGAGCAGCTGGCGGCGACGCTCGAGCCGGGCGAGCAGCTCGCCGAGCCCGACCATCCGGATCTCGCGAGCGACCAGGGAGAGCGTGCCGCGGTTGGCGTAGTAGTCGGGCTTGGCGTGGATCACCACGCTGGCCCCCTCGACCAACGGCGGGTTGAGGCTGTCGAAGAGGGTGCGGGCGCAGGTCACGGGGATCGAGATGTCGCCGGCCGAGTCGCGCATCGTCATGAACACCGTGCCGAGGCCGGGGCGGCGGCTGATCTGCGCCATCTGTCCCTCGACCCACACCGGGCCGAGCCGGCCGACCCAGCCCGAGATGGCCAGGGCGATCTGTCGCACGGGCGCGGGCGCCGCGAGCGAGGTCTCCAGGGCCATGGCCGCGAGCGTAGGCCCTCACGCCGACTGCGGGGCGGACCCGGCGTCCACCTAGACTCGCGGCATGAGTGTGGACCTCGGCATGCCGGTGCCCTCGGAACAGGGCGTGCGGCTCGCCGCCCCCCGTGGCTACTGCGCCGGCGTCGACCGCGCCGTGATCACGGTGGAGAAGGCGCTCGACCTCTACGGCGCGCCGGTCTACGTCCGCAAGCAGATCGTCCACAACAAGCACGTCGTCTCCGACCTCGAGTCGCGCGGTGCCGTCTTCGTCGAGGAGCTCGACGAGGTGCCCGAGGGCGCCACCGTCGTCTTCTCCGCCCACGGCGTCTCGCCCACCGTCCATGCGGAGGCCAAGGAGCGCGGGCTCAAGACGATCGACGCGACCTGCCCGCTGGTGACCAAGGTGCACCACGAGGCCAAGCGGTTCGCCGGCGACGACTACGACATCCTGCTGATCGGGCACGCGGGTCACGAGGAGGTCGAGGGCACCTCGGGCGAGGCGCCCGAGCACATCCAGCTCGTGCAGGGGCCGGCCGACGTCGACTCGATCGTGGTCCGCGACCCGGCCAAGGTCGCCTGGCTCTCTCAGACCACCTTGTCGGTCGACGAGACCCTCGAGACCGTCGATGCGATCCGCAAGCGCTTCCCCGAGCTGCTCGACCCGCCCAGCGACGACATCTGCTACGCCACCCAGAACCGCCAGCTCGCGGTCAAGGAGATCGCCCACGACGCCGACCTGGTCATCGTGGTCGGGTCGGCGAACTCCTCGAACTCCGTCCGGCTCGCCGAGGTCGCGCTCGAGGCGGGCGCCAAGGCCGCCCACCGCGTCGACGACGCCAGCGAGATCGACGAGGCCTGGCTCGAGGGCGTCGACCACGTGAGCGTGACGTCCGGCGCGAGCGTGCCGGAGGCCCTGGTGGACGGCGTCCTCTCCTACCTGACCGAGCGGGGCTACCCCGACGCCGAGGCGGTGCACAGCGCCGAGGAGTCGCTCATCTTCGCGCTGCCCCCCGAGCTACGGCGAGACCTGCGGGCTGCGGCCTCCGGCGCTTGAGGAGGTCGCTCTGCGACCGTCTCGAAACCGACTGTGACGGTGCCTGAGGTGATCTCCGGTGGTTGAGGAGGTCGCTCTGCGACCGTCTCGAAACCCCGTGACGGTGCCTGAGGTGACCTCCGGTGGTTGAGGAGGTCGCTCTGCGACCGTCTCGAAACCACTGTGACGGTGCCTGAGGTGACCTCCGGTGGTTGAGGAGGTCGCTCCGCGACCGTCTCGAAACCACCGTGACGGTGCCTGAGGTGACCTCCGGTGGTTGAGGAGGTCGCTCTGCGACCGTCTCGAAACCACAGTCGCACGGTGCCTGGGGCGCGGGGCTCCGTCACCGGGTTTCGACTCGCCGTCAGGGCTTCGCGAGCTCAGCCGCTGCGGCTCGCTCATCCGCGGTCACGACCTCGCAGGCTCGGCGTGCGCGGCTCGACGCTCCCGCGCTGACGCCGGCTCGTCCCTCGGGCCGGCTGCGCGGTCAGGCCATACGACGTAGCGGTAGAGGAGGAAGTTCGCGACGACGCTCCCGCCGAGCGCGATCACCTTGGCGGCCATCAGGGGTACCGACACGACGTCGTGCACGGCGTGGATCAGCAGCGGCTGGAGCACCCACATCGTCACGCCGTTCGACGCGACGAACAGGATCGCCTGGCGCACCGTCACCCGGGCGGCGCCGAAGGTGTGGCGGCCGTTGACCAGGAAGCTGAACGTCATCCCGGCCGAGGTCGACACGAAGTTGGCCAGCACGATCCCGAGCGGTGCGTGGAGCACCCAGAACAACGCGAGGTCGATGAGGGTGTTGCAGACGCCCACGGCGAGGAAGCGGACGACCGTGCGCGAGATCATGCGCACGACGCTGCGAGGCCGACGGCAGTCATGTCGTTCACGGTGACATCCGCAGGGGTCGCGTGTGTGGCGAATGGAAGAACTGGCGGGCATGGATGCGGAGTCATGCACCCACAAGTACGGCGCGTACCTGCGGCTCCGCTGCGACGGGCCTGTGAGGACACTGCGAACCTCCCTAGACTCGGCGCGTGGCCCGCTACGTCGACGTCCATCCGGACAACCCACAGCCTCGGCTGATCAAGCAGGTCGCGGACGCCGTGCGCGACGACGACGCGCTCATCGCCTACCCCACCGACTCCGGCTACGCGCTCGGCACCCGGATGGGGAACCGCGAGGGGCGCGAGCGGATCCTGGCCATCCGAGACCTCGACGACAAGCACCACTTCACGCTGATGTGCTCCGACTTCGCCCAGCTCGGGCAGTTCGCCCAGATCTCCAACAGCGTCTTCCGGGCGATCCGGGCCGCCACCCCCGGGCCCTACACGTTCATCCTCCCCGCCACCGGCGAGGTCCCCCGTCGGCTCCTGCACCCGAAGAAGCGCACGATCGGGGTGCGGATCCCCGACCATGCGGTCTGCCACGCGCTGCTCACCGAGCTCGGCGAGCCGTTGGTGACGAGCTCGCTGATCCTGCCCGGTGAGACCGAGCCCAGGGCGCTGGGCTGGGAGATCAAGGAGGAGCTCGACCAGGCGGTCGACGTGGTGGTGGAGGCCGGCGAGACGCTGGCCGAGCCGACCACGGTCGTGGACTGGTCGGAGGGCTACCCCGAGATCGTCCGGCTGGGCGCCGGCGACGTCAGCCGTTTCGAGGAGTGAGCCGGGTCAGTGCGCCCGGTCGGTGACGGGGCCGCGCTGACGCACGAGCAGGGTGAGCAGGCACACGGCGTACCCGGCGAAGAGAGCGAGGCTGTGGTGGGCGAGCCCGGTGATGACCGCCTGTACGACGCCGTCGTGAGCGCTGGCGATCACCTTGGGGCCGTTGATCGCCACGATCACCATCGTGCCGAACATCAGCAGGGGCGGGAGCACCCCGACCGTGAAGAAGTCGCGCGGGCGCACCATCAGCGCCGCACCGAGGCACACCACCACGAAACAGAGGTCGAAGAACAGCTTCAGGTGCCCGACCATCACGACCTCGGCGGCCGCCACGGTGAGCACGAGCGCACTCGCGAGCGCCGTCACCTCACTGCCGCAGGTGTTGCCCTCCCACCGGGGCCGGGTCTCGGGACGGGCCTGCGACACGGGGGGGTGACCGACGCGGGCGCGGGCGGCGATCACTCGTCGTCACCGTCCGCCCGGCGGTCGCGCGTCGCCGCGCGGACCGCGCAGCGATGGAGGCGGACCCGTGCTCGCACGTCGCGGTTCGGATGAGCCCGCGGCGCACGCGGCGTGTGGCGGTGCGCGCACAGTGGCAGACCGACGCGCGCTCTCGCTTCGCTCACGGGCCCACCGTATGCTCGGCCACCTCCTCGTCGCCCGCGGCGCGCCGAGGCAGCGGATGCACCGAACCCACGGCCCGCACGGCCGTCTCGACCTGCTGGGGTGACTCGAGGACGTCGTCGGTGGCGTCGAGCTCCTCGAACCGCCGGGCGGCGACCAGGACCCGCGACTCCCACGACCCGACGGTCTGGTTGTAGGCGCCGACGGCCGTGTCGAGGGAGCGGCCGAGCTTCCCGAGATGGGCGCCCATGGTGCGCAGGCGCTCGTGGAGCTCGCGCCCGACGCGGTGGATCTCGCGCGCCTGGGCGGCCAGCGACTCGTGGCGCCAGCCGTGGGCGACCGTGCGGAGCAGGGCGATCAAGGTCGTGGGGCTGGCCAGCACGACGCCGCGCTCGGCGGCGTACTCGATGAGGGACCCGTCGGCGTCGAGGCCGGCCGCCAGGAACGACTCGGCCGGCAGGAAGAGTACGACGAACTCCGGCGTCTCGGGCAGCGACCGCCAGTAGCGCTTGGAGCCCAGCAGCTCGATGTGTCCGCGCAGCTGGCGGGCGTGGCGGGCCAGGTGGGCCTCGCGCTGGTCGGGGTCGTCGCTCGACGTGGCGTCGAGGAAGGCGTCGAGCGGCACCTTCGCGTCGACCACCACGCTGCGCCCTCCGGCCAGCCGGACCACGAGGTCGGGGCGTTGGCTGCCGTCGGCGAGATGGACCTGCTCCTCGAAGTCGCAGCGGTCGACGAGCCCGGCGAGCTCGACGGCGCGCCGCAGATGGAGCTCACCCCAGCGGCCCCGGACCTGCGGGCGCCGCAGCGCGGTGGAGAGGCTCTGCGTCTCGCGTCGCAGTCCGTCGGCGGTGTGGCGCATGTCGAGCACCTGCTGGTGGAGCTCGCCCTGCCAGGTCGCCCGCGCGTGCTCGAAGCCCTGCAGCTGGTCGCTGAGTCGGTCGAGGCCCTGCATGACCTCGGCCTGGTCGACCATGCCCTGCCCCAGCCCGCCGACGTACGACGGTCGCGAGCGCGCCCAGAGCACGCCCACCAGCGCCCCCACCGCGAGCCCCACGAGCAGCATCATCAGCTCCGACATCAGGTTCATACGGCCACGGTCCCAGGGACCACCGACAACACTGGTTACCGTGTGCCCCATGAGGCACAGGTGGGGCGCGGGAGTGGTGGCGGTCGGGGCGTGTCTGCTCCTCTCGGGGTGCTTCGGCTCCAGCTCGCCGGAGACGACCGCGGCCCACACGCGCAGCCCCCGTCCGTCGGAGACGGGCTCGCCGTCGCGAGGCGCCGTCGAGCGCGCCGACCAGCCCGGCCACGTCGGCGCCGACCACGGCCCCCACGTCCGGGTCGACCTCCGGCACCGCCGCGGTGCTCGGCTTCACCCCGAAGTCCGACGGCCGGCACTCCCACACCTGCATCCAGGTCACGGGGACCAGCCCGGTCGACTACATCTACTACCCGGTCGTCATGCAGTCCGCCTCACCCGTCACGCTCGACGACCTCTCGGTCACCTACGCCGACGGAGTCCAGGTCGCGGGGTCCTGGGTGGCGCCCGCCGCGGCGACGGCCGGCACCGGCATGCTGGAGGGGTGGCCCGCGCCACCGATCCTGACCCAGAGCAGCTCGGTCCAGTGGTCGAAGCGAGTCGTCGCCGCGGGGGCCACGCTGGCGGCGGGCACGCCCTACAACGCGTTCCTCCACCTGCGCGTCTACCCCGACCAGCTTCCGTACCACACCGACGGCGTCGTCGTGACCTACCACGACGACGCCGGTGCCCACTCCTCCACCTGGGTCGACCACGTCGTCTACCAGTCCGGGAAGTGCTGAGGGCGCCGCGGGTCTCCGTCTAGGGTCCTGGCATGACTCTCGGGGTGCGTGGCCCGATCGGAGTGCTGACGGCGGGGCTGCTGCTGGCCGGATGCTCGAGCGGAGACCAGAGCTCGTCCTCGCCGCAGGCGGACGCGAGCGCCAGCGCCAGCGCGACGCCGGGAAGCGGGACCTCGGGATCCGCGACCTCGGAGGCGGTTCTCCGCTTCGACCAGACCGACGGACCAGGAAGCGGGCGGCGAGTGCGCCGTGGTCCGGCGGCAGCCGCACCCGGCCGACTTCATCTACGTACCCGGTTCGGATCAGGGCCGTCCCAGCCGGTGCGGCTCACGTCGGTGTCACTGGCGGACGCATCGAGAGTCGTGGCGGACGGCACCTGGATCGCTCCCACGAGCGGGCTGCCCGAGGCAGGCCTCGTGCGCGGCTGGCCCGCGCCTCGGCCGCTCCTCGGGTCGCCGCCACGCCCGCTGGGCCGACCGTCAGCCGGCGTCCGGCGCCGCCTTGCTGCCCGAGCACTGGTACACCATCTTCGTGCACGTGGTCGCTCCCGCCGACGGGCAGTCAGCCCGGCTCGGCGGTCTCACCGTCGCCTACCGCGACTCCGACGGCGGGAGCAGCCGCACGTGGTCGGACCACCTGCGCTTCGGGCCCGGCTGCTGACCCGCCCGGGCTCTCACTCGCTGAGGTCGACCACGACCGGCGCGTGGTCGGAGGCGCCCTGCCCCGCCCGCTCCTCGCGGTCGATGAACGCTCCCGTGACGCGCGGCGCCAACGAGGGTGTCGCCAGCACGAAGTCGATCTTCAGCCCGCGGTCTCGCTCGAAGCGCTGGCGGTAGTAGTCCCAGTAGGTGTAGCCGGGCGCGAAGGCGCGGGTCACCTCGGCGTAGCCGTCATCGAGGAAGGCCTGGAACGCAGCGCGCTCCTGCGGCGTGACGTGCGTGGAGTTCTTGAACTGTGCGGGGTCGAACACGTCGTCGTCGGTCGGGCAGATGTTCCAGTCGCCGACCAGGGCCGTCTCGGAGCCCATCCAGGCACCGGCCGCCTCGCGGAGCCGGGCCAGCCAGTCGAGCTTGTAGACGTAGTGCGGGTCGTCGGGCTTGCGGCCGTTCGGGACGTAGAGCGACCAGATCCGTACGCCGCCGCAGGTCGCGCCGATGGCCCGCGACTCGGCCGCCAGCGGGCTCGCCGTACCCCGGCATGCCCTCGAAGCCCACGGTCACGTCGTCCAGCCCGACCCGGCTGACGATCGCGACGCCGTTCCACTGGTTGGTGCCCGCGGCAGCGACGTCGTAGCCCGCTGCCTGGAGGCCCATCAGGGGCAGCTGGTCCTCGCGCGCCTTGGTCTCCTGGAGCGCCAGTACGTCGATGTCGTGGCGCTGGAGGAGCGCCTCGACCCGCTCGATGCGCGAGCGGAGGGAGTTGACGTTCCAGGTGGCGATCCGCATCCGCCCACCCTAGGGCCGCGCCACGCGGTGCCCCCGTGGTGCCGATGGTCGTAGCACCACCGTCCGATGGTTTCTCCGACCGGGGCTGCGACACGGTAGTGACGTACCGAAAAGCGTCCCCCCAAGCCATCTCCCAAGGAGAAGACCATGAAGCGCATCACCTACCTCGCCGCCGCGGGAGCCCTCGTTGCCACCTCCGGCCTCGGCGCCTGGGCGGCCAACGCCGCCTCCTCGGACACGCCGGCCGCGCATACCCAGACCACCCATCGTCACGGCGCGGACGACCCGGCCGGTCACCACCGCCACCACGGCGCGGACGACCCGGCCGGTCACCACCGTCACCACGGCGCGGACGACCCGGCCGGTCACCACCGTGGTGCGGCCAACGAGCCCGGCGACGACAACGGGAACCACGCGGAGCCCGGCGACGACCACGGCAACCACGCCGAGCCCGGTGACGACAACGGCGGCCAGGGCGAGCTGGAGCCCGGCGACGACAACGGCGGCCAGGGCGAGCTGGAGCCCGGCGACGACAACGGCAACCACGCGGAGCCCGGTGACGACCACGGCAACCACGCCGAGCCCGGCGACGACCACGGCAACCACGCCGAGCCCGGCGACGACCACGGCAACCACGCCGAGCCCGGCGACGACCACGGCAACCACGCCGAGCCCGGTGACGACAACGGCGGCGCCAACGAGCCCGGCGACGACAACGGCGGCCACCACGGTGGCGACGACGACGGCGGCCACCACGGCGGCCACGGCAGCGACGACTGACCCCCTCCCCACCCCCCACACCGCGACGCCCGGCTCCCCCCAACGAGCCGGGCGTCGCTATGTGTGCCTGCTTTGATCTCCGCATGAGACGCACCGTGATGGTGATGCTGGTGGTCGCGATCGCCCTCGACGTGGCGTACTGGTCGATCTGGTTCACCCAGCGCGACTGGCTGGCCAGTGAGCACACGCAGGCCTACTACGACTTCGAGAACGCCTTCCCCCTCGCCGACCTCTGGCTGGGGGTGGCGTGCGTGCTGGCGCTCGTGACGTTGGTACGCCGGCGGCCGAGCGCCCTGCTCTGGCTCATCGCCACCGGCGCCGCCGGTCTCTATCTCGGCTCCATGGACCTGCTCTACGACCTCGAGCACGGGATCTTCGGCAAGGGCGGTGGCGGAGCCTTCGAGGCCGTGATCGTCGCGGTGACGTGGGTCTTCTCGATCACCGTGCTGCGTTTCGCCTGGACCCGCCGAGCGGAGCTGCTGGCCGGCGCCGGCTGAGGCGGACGCCCAGGGATTCGGAGGCCCGCCTCCCTCTCCGTAGACTCGCCGAACGTGGCTCTCACCATCGGCATCGTCGGTCTCCCCAACGCGGGCAAGTCCACGCTGTTCAACGCGCTGACCAAGAACGACGTACTCGCGGCGAACTATCCGTTCGCGACGATCGAGCCCAACGTCGGCGTCGTCGGTGTCCCCGACGAGCGGCTCCAGCCCCTGGCCGAGCTCTTCGCCTCGGCCAAGATCCTGCCGGCGACCGTGGAGTTCGTGGACATCGCCGGCATCGTCCGCGGCGCCTCCGAGGGCGAGGGGCTGGGCAACAAGTTCCTCTCCCACATCCGCGAGTCCGCGGCGATCTGCCAGGTCACCCGCGTCTTCCGCGACGAGGACGTCACCCACGTCGACGGCGAGGTGAACCCGGAGTCCGACCTCGGCACGATCCAGACCGAGCTGATCCTGGCCGACCTGCAGACCGTCGAGAAGGCCATCCCTCGGCTGGAGAAGGAGGCGCGCGGCAACAAGGCGGCCGCCGCCAACCTCGACGCCGCCCGCGAGGCACTCGCCGCGCTCGAGGCCGGGACCCCGGTCATCAACACGACGATCGACCGCACCCTGATCCGCGAGCTGTCGCTGCTCACCGCCAAGCCGTTCATCTACGTCTTCAACTGCGACGCCGACGAGCTCGCCGACGACGACCTGAAGAAGAAGATGCAGGACCTCGTCGCACCTTCCGAGGCGATCTTCCTCGACGCGAAGTTCGAGTCCGAGCTGGTCGAGCTCGACGACGACGCCGAGGCTCACGAGATGCTCCACGAGATGGGCATCGAGGAGTCCGGCCTCGACCAGCTGGCGCGCGTCGGCTTCGACACCCTCGGCCTGCAGACCTACCTGACCGCCGGCCCCAAGGAGACGCGGGCCTGGACGATCAGGAAGGGGGCCACCGCCCCCGAGGCCGCCGGCGTCATCCACACCGACTTCCAGCGCGGCTTCATCAAGGCCGAGATCGTGTCGTACGACGACCTCCTCACCGCCGGCTCGATGCTGAAGGCCAAGGAGGCCGGTCGGGTCCGCATGGAGGGCAAGGACTACGTCATGCACGACGGCGACGTGGTCGAGTTCCGCTTCAACGTCTGAGTCTGCGCGCCGATCGCGGTAGCGGGGAGCCCCAAACCTGGTGCTCTACGCTGCCGTGCATGGGCGGATCGGGGGTGGACCCGGCGCGGGTGGCTGCGCTCAAGGAGCGCGAGGACGCCGCCTTCGTGCGGATGCGCCCGCGCGGCCAGGCGCTGTGGGCCTCCGCGCGGGAGGTGATGCCGAACGGCGTGCCGATGAGCTGGCTGCGCACGTCGTACGACCACCCGCCGCTGTTCATCGAGTCGGCCTCCGGTTCACGGCTGCGTGACGTCGACGGCCACGTGTACGCCGACTTCAACATCGCCGACATGTCCATGTTCACCGGCTACGGCCCGGCGGCCGTGGTCGAGGCGGTCAGCCGGCAGGTGAGCCTCGGATCGCAGTACCTGCTGCCGACCGAGGACTCGATCTGGGTCGCGGGCGAGCTCGCGCGGCGCTACGGCCTTCCGCTGTGGCAGTTCACGCTGGCGGCGACGAGCGCCAACACCGAGGTCATCCGGATCGCCCGCTCGTCGACCGGCCGCGAGAAGGTGCTGTTCTTCGACGGCAAGTACCACGGACACTTCGACGACGTCCTGGTCGAGCTCGCGGACGGCCGCCTGGTGCCGGAGGAGGACGGCCTGCCGCACGACGTCACCACGCGAACCGTCGTCGTACCGTTCAACGACCTCGAGGCGCTGGAGCGCGCGCTCGTGGGCCGCGAGGTCGCCGTGGTGATCACCGAGCCGGCGCTCACCAACAACGTGGGCCTCTTGATGCCGGACGACGGCTTCCACGCGAGCCTGCGTGAGGTGACCCGACGTACCGGCACGTTGCTGGCCTACGACGAGACGCACACCCAGGTCGTCGGCCCTGGAGGCCTCACCCGGCTGTGGGGGCTCGCGTCCGACTTCGTGACGGTCGGCAAGTCGATCGCCGCGGGCATCCCGCTGGGTGCCTACGGGATGACCGAAGAGGTGGCGGACGTGCTGGAGCGGCCCGGTGGTCGCGACGACGACAAGCCGCAGGTCGCAGTCGGCGGCACACTCTTCGGCAACCCGGTCTCGATGGCCGCGGCACGGGCGACCATGAGTGAGGTGTTGACCGACGACGCGTATGCGCACAGTCAGCGGCTCGGCACCCGGCTGGCCGACGGACTGTCCCAGGTCGTGGCCGGCTCGGGGTTGGCGTGGACGACCCACCGGTTCTGGCCGCGCAGCGGGTTGTCGTTCAGCCCGGCGATGCCGCGCACGGCGACCGAGGCGATGGCGGACTTCGACGTCCCACTACGCAGGCTTCTGCGTGTCTACCTCGCGAACCGTGGCGTCTGGGACGCCATCGTCGGCGCCGGACCGACCTGCTCGGTCGCCGCGACCGACGAGGACGTCGCCGCCTACCTGGCCGCCGTCGCCGGCCTCATCGACGAGCTGGTCTGACCCGCGGACTCTCAGAGCAGGTCTCGGAGGCGAGCGGCGAGCGAGTCCTTGACGGCCTGGGTGACCGCTGTGTCGATCTGTTGGTCGAGGTCGGACGGGTTGTCGACGTTGGCCAGGAGGGTGCGCAGGTCGAGGTCGTTGATCGTGCGGGTGAGGACGTCGTCGGTCTTCAGGGCGGAGTCGACCACGGAGTCCGGAAGGGCGCGGATCGCGGCCTTGAGGAACCCGTTGAGGTCCGTGGAGTCGAGCGCTTCGTCGACGAGCTGCGAGGCTGGAGGCAGGGACCCGTCGTCCTGCATCCGCTGGACGGCCGACAGCAGTCCAGCGCGCAGGGCGTCGATCTCGGCGTCGGTGGGGGTGCCTGGTTGCGCAAGCTCCAGGGTGAGCTCTTCGCGGCTGACGTCCAGGCGGCAGGCGGCCCCGTCGATGCCGAGCAGCACCAGTCGCTCGGTGAGCCCGTCGATGCCAGACGCGGTCGAGGTCACCGTTCGCGTGGCGCACGGGTCGGCAGGGCGGAGGGGGCCGAGCGTCCCTCCTCCGTGAGCGAGCTGAAGGCCGAGCACACCAGCCACCAGGACCAGCGCGACCGCCGGCAGGCTGCCGGGGTGAGGGCGGCGGCCGGTCACGAAGAAGACCTCTTGCCGGGCGCGATGACCGTGACGAGAGCCAGGAGCGCGAGGCCGGCGCCGACGAGGAACGAGTCGCGGAACGCTCGCGTCGCGGCGCGTTCCAGCTGTGTCTGGAGATCGCGCTCGAGTGTCGCCGCGGCGGGACGCTCGCCGGGGTCGAGCGCCAGCGTCTCGAAGGCCGGGCGAAGGTCGGGGACCCGACCTTGCTGCTCCGACAGCTGGTGGCCGAGGGCTCGAGCCACCGCGATCTTGTCCTCGGGCGCCAGGGGAGCGTCCAACACCAACGACGTGATCGCCTCCTGGGCCGGCGTCTGGGCATCGCGCAGGTCCGCGGTGAAGACGGGCGTCAGGAGCGCGAGGCCCACGACCACACCGAGGTGGCGAGCGCTGATGGTCCATCCCGCGTGCTCGACCCGCGGCAGGCGCATCTGCATCGCCTGAGCGGTGAGCCGGTCGATGGTCAGCCCCAGCCCGAGGCCCACGAGTGCCTGCGGAGCGATCGTCCACACGGGGTCGGCCGACGGCAGGATCGCGAGTCCGACCAGTCCGCCGGCGATGAGGAAGCAGCCCACCGCCACCTCGACCTCGTCGGGTGGTGCCAGGAGCCGTGCGAGTGGCCGTGCCGCCAGCGCCGCCACGGGTACGACGGACACGGCCAGGGCCGCCGCCGCCGGCGAGCGCTGCCAGCCCTCGACCAGCAGCAGGACGAGCAGGAACAGCGCCGCCGTGAGTGCGGCCGACAGGAGAGCAAGGGTGAGGTTGGGGCGCAGCGCCGGACGATGTCGGTCCGGTGCGACCACGGGTACGGCGCGCACGGCGAGCGCGGCGGGGACTGCCAGGACCGCCATCGGCACCTGCACCACGAAGATCGCCTGCCACGAGAACGCCTGCGTCAGGAGTCCGCCCGCCACCGGCCCGCTCGCCGTTCCGACCACGCCGGCCGTCACCCAGGCAGCGACGCCGCGACGCGCGCCGTACTCCGCGACCAGGAGCTCGAGGCAGCCGATCAGGGCCGCCGCGCCCCCCAGCGCCTGCAGGCAGCGGGCCGCGAGCAGCACCTCGATCGACGCCGCCGACGCACACCACGCGGACGAGCCCGCGAACACCGCGATTCCGACGGCACAGAAGATCCGCGGCCGCGTTCGCGTGTAGAGCAGTGCCATGGGCACGGCGACGAGCCCCAGCACGAGGTTGAACGAGATGAGCACCCAGGCGACCTGCGTGACCGAGGTGTGCAGGTTCCTCAGGATGTCGGGCAGGGCGAGCGTCACCACCGCCGAGTCCGCCAGCACCAGCGCCACCGTGACCGCGAGCAGGGGAGCCACGGCACGACGCACCCGGGCATCCTCGCACCGCCCCCGCGTGGTTGGGCGGTCGGCCAAGATGGTCGACGTGAGGGTGCGTGATCGGCTCGCAGCCGAGGATCGACAGGCGCACGAGCGCTGGGCGAGGCTGATCCAGGACTTCGACGGGGTCGTGGCAGCCTCCCGCGACTCCAACGCCGATGACGAGCACGACCCCGAGGGGGCCACGATCGCCTTCGAGCGGTCACAGATCCGGGCGCTCATCGGGCAAGCCGAGCACCAGGTCCGGGAGATCGACGCCGCCCTGAGGCGGCTGGACGCCGGGACCTACGGGACCTGCGAGCTGTGCGGGACCGGCATCGGTGACGAACGGCTCGAAGCCAGACCGACGGCACGGGTCTGCATGGTGTGCGCGGCCTCGGGACGACGCTGAGCCGTCCGCCGGGATCAGGAGTCGGGCATCAGGTCGTCGGCGCAGCGGTCGCCCAGGACCTCGCGCGCGACCAACGCACCGACCTCGCGCAGAGCCTCCAGCTGGGCGGCGGTCAGCCGGTCGATCAGCAGACGTCGTACGGCGGCGACGTGGCCCGGCGCGGCGGCGACCACCTTGTCCCAGCCGGCCGCGGTGAGAGTGGCGACGGTGCTACGCCGGTCGTGCTCGTGGGTGTGTCGGGTCACCCAGCCCTGCGCCTCCAGCCTGCTCACGACGTTGGAGACGCGGGACGGGCTGGCGTTCGACTGGGTGGCGAGGTCGCTCATCCGTCGCTGCCTCCCGTCGGCCATCGACAACGAGCTCAGCACGAAGTAGTCGAACAGGTTGAGGCCGCTGTCGCGCTGCAGCTGCGCGTCGAGGGGGCCGGGGAGCAGCCACATGACGGCCGTCACGCCGATCCACGCCTGCTGCTCCTCCGGCGAGAGCCAGCGGGCCTCCTGGTCGGCCATTCCTCACCTCCTGCTCACGTGTGGCGCGATCGTACCCATGCCTGAATATTTCAAGGTTGAATTATTCATGCTACATTGATTCAACCTTGAATCACCTACGAAGGAGACTCCGACATGACTCTGTTCCGGCTCGATGCCAGCATCCGCGTGGACGGCTCCCACAGTCGCGCCCTGGGCGATCTGGTGGAGCGCGAATGGACGCAGGCCCATCCCGGTGACGAGGTCCTCCGACGCCACCTGGGCACGGACCCCATCCCGGCCACCGCCTGGGCCGACGCCGTCTCCGGCGCGTGGGTTCCCGCCGACCAACGCTCGCGGGCCCAGACCGACGCGGCGGCGCTGGCGGCCGGCCTGGTCGACGAGCTCATCGCCGCGGACGCGCTGCTCTTCGCCGTCCCCCTCTACAACTTCGGCGTCTCCCAGCACTTCAAGACCTACGTCGACCTCGTGGTCACAGATCCGCGCATGGCCGCCGGCGCGGCCACGGCTGTCGCCGGCAAGCCTGCGGTTCTCGCAACCGTTCGTGGCGGCGCCTATGGTGCCGGCACACCCCGGGAGGGCTGGGACCACGCGACTCCCTGGATGCGCCGCATCCTCGAGGACGTCTGGGGCCTCGACCTGCTCGCCGTCGAGGAGGAGTTCGCCCTGGTCGGCGTGAACCCGGCGCTGGACGAGTTCGCGGACCTCGCCGAGGCCATGCGCGCCGACGCCGCGGCCCTCGCGACCGAGCACGGCCGGTCGCTGGCGGCCGCTCAGCAACGCGCAGCCTGAGACCCGCGCAGCGACGCTTGGAGCTGGCTCCGCCCACCTACCTCCGGTGCTTCCGCTGCTCCGGAGACGGGTGAGTCCCGACGACTCCGAGGCGTATCGTCGTGCGCAGGACCGGGGGTCTGCCATGTCGTCCCAACCCGTCGAGCCGACCAGTTCACGGACGCCCCATGTGGAGTGGCGCACCGAAGGCGCGCGAGCCGTGCGGACGCTGGCGGCAGCTACCGCAGCCGGCGTGATCAGCGGAATCGTCGTGGGTGGCATCGGCGGTCGGCTTGCGATGGGACTCCTGGCCGCCCAGAACCCCGAGGACCACGGCCGTCTCACCGACGACGGGTTCGTGATGGGCCAGTTCACGGTCAGCGGGACGATCAACCTGATCGGCGCGACGTACTTCTTGGGGCTCTTCGCGTCGCTGGTGTACCTCGCGCTGCGAGGTCTGCTGATCGGACCGTTGTGGTTCCAGGTGGCCTCGATGGCGGTGGGCGCTGGTGTCGTGGTCGGGGCGCTGCTGGTGAGTCCCGACGGCGTCGACTTCACCGTCCTCGACCCTCCGCTGCTCCCGATCGCGCTCTTCGTCGCGATCCCGGTCCTGTGCGTGGCGATGCTCGTCTCGCTCGCTCATTGGTTCCTGCGCCCCGACTCGTGGTGGGCGACCGGGGATCTTCGACTGGTCGTCGGGCTGACCGCCGCGCTGTGGATCGTCGGGTTTGCCCTGCTACCGGCGGTGGTGGTCCTCGCGGTGGCGTGGGCGCTGTGGCTGCGGCTCAGGTCCACCGCCGTTGCCGCAGTCGTCCGCTCGCCCACGACCCAATGGGCGGCCCGGGCTCTGCTCGCGGCCGTGTTCGGGGTGGCTCTGGTCAGCCTGAGCAGTGACGTCCAGACGCTCCTGTGAGGTGCGTCGTCAGCTCGGTCCGGCCTCGGCCATCTCGTGGATCTCCCGATGCCGCATGACGCGCCAGGCGACGTAGGAGATGGCTCCCGTCACCAGCGGCAGGCCCCAGGTCAGGGCTCGGTACACGAGCACCCCGGCGACCACGGTGTTCTGGGAGGGCTCGCCGAGCACGGCCACGTAGACCGCCGTGTAGACGACCTCGGCGACGCCGACGGCGCCGGGAGTGATCGGGACGATGGTGAGCAACCGACCGATGGAGTACAGGAGGAGCCCCAGGGACACCGGCATCACCTCGGCCTCGATGCCGCACGCCCACAGGCAGCCCACGAGCAGGAACCCGTTGAGCAGGTACGCGCCGCCGATGCAGCCGGCGAGGACGCTGGCGTTGCCGCGGACCAGGCTCAGCGTGGAGGTTCGCAGCTCGCGGGCGCGATCCGGCCAGGTCGTGACCGACTCCTTGCCGAGCGCGCGTCGCAACGGGTTGACGCAGCGCTGGCCCAAGCGGCCGAGCCAGGCCGCGAGTCGTTCGCTGCGAGCCACCGCGGCGACCAGGAACAGGGTGATGACCGCGACCACGACCGCGATCCCGCCGACCAGCCACACGTAGTCGCTGCCCGCTTCGGCGGGTCGACCGAGGGCCACCCAGAGGACGAAGAACAGTCCGGGCGCTGCGAACACCAACGCATCCGTGAGCACGCTGACACTGACCGTGGCGCCCGCGAACCGCTCGGTGCTGACGCCCCAGCTGCGCAGGACGACGTACTGGGTCGCGGTGCCCGACGGGCCCGGAACGACGTTGCTCACGGCCGACGACGACTCGCGCGCGATCAGCGAGCGGACGAACGAGAGCCCGGGGATGACGGGCGGGTACGCCGCGGCCAGCAGCAGCCGGATGACGAGCGCCGCCACCAGCAGCACCGTGAAGGTGAGCGGCGACATCGAGGTGATCGCCTCCCACACCCCGTCAAGGCTCCCCAGAGCGGGAACGATGACGAGGAACAGAAGGACCAGCAGTCCACCGGAGAGGGCGGCGCTCAGCACCTTCATCAGGACCGATGTCGGGCCCGGCCGGTCACCGAGTGCCTCACCCGGCAGTGCCGCGGAGACACCGGACGACGGGTGACCTTCCTGCTCGGACATGGAGGAAACGCTAGCGCCCCGTACGGCCGGGTGGGCGCATTCCGACCGTACGGCGCACCGGCGTGATCAGGTGTGGTCGGCGCAGCAGGGTGTCGGGTTCGGCTGCTCGAACGGCACCAGCCCGGCCTCGTGCCCCGGACGTACGACGAGCACCAGCCGACCCTCCTCCACGACCGGTCGCACGAACTCCTGCGTGTCCAGGCGGTCGTCGAGGGCGGGGAACGTGCCGGCCAGTCCGCGCACCTCGTCGATCGCCGTCGTACGCAGGACCTCGCGCACCGTGACGGTCCCGACCAGCCCCTCGTGCCCGGGGAACACGAAGAGCCTGGTCCGGTCGGGCAGATCCGCGAGGTGGTCGGCGAGCTGCACCACGACGCGGTGCACCGGGCCGAAGGTGGTCCCGACGTACGCCGGGCCCACGGCGGGAACGCCGTCCGCCTCGCGGTAGCCGTGCTCGGCGTCGCGGGTGGACGGCCAACCACCCACGACGCGGACCGCCGAGGTCATCCGGGCAGCACCCAGATCGGGTTCGTGTAGAACCACAGGTCATCCCACGGGTCGGCCTGCCCGAGGACGTCCACGGCGGGTCCGTGAGCGTCGACCGCGGCGCCGTTGATGCCGGTCTGCGTCCGCTTGCCGTCGCTGCCCCGCAGCCGCACGTAGAACGGCTCGCTGATCTTGCCGAGGTCGAAGCTGAGCCTGATCGTCCCGCTACGACCGGTGACGTCGTAGGTCTGGACGACCCTGGTGTCCGGGGTGTGGAAGGAGTCGCGGTCGGCCGACGCTCCGGTCACGGCACCCCGGATGACGTCCACCTTGGCGAGCGCCGGGACGAACTGCGCCCAGTTCGGCGACGTCGTGGTCTCGATCTCGATCGACAGCTCCAGCCGCTGGCCCCGCCGAGCACGGACCACGCTGCCCAGGGCGAAGCCGGGGTCCCGCGATCCGGACCTGCGGACCCGGGCGTCCACCGACCCGACCAGCCGGCCGTGGTCGATCCACACCCGGCCGGCGCGGAGCCCGTCCATCACGGCGGCGTAGGAGAAGTCCGTCGCCCCGACGTGGGTGCGGCTGTAGTAGCCGGGCCAGAAGTCGCCGTTGGTCGTGCTCCCGCCGGCGTGACCGTGGACGGGGTCGCCGTACCGGCCGTTGGCGTTGAAGAAGTCGATCGTGTCCTGGCCGGCGGGACGCACGGAGTCGTCGAGGTAGACGGTGTGCGAGTCGGAGTTGGCGGTGACCCACCAGGGCCGACCCTCCGCCAGCAGGCTGTCCCAGAGACCTCCCACCGTGGCCGTCATCCAGTCGTAACCGCCCCACGTCACGTAGCTCTCCGGCGGGTACGCCGCGAAGCTGTCCGCGGTGGGCGAGTTGTCGTAGGCGCCACGGCCGGAGCCGGGACCGAAGGGCTTGGGGATGCCGGTCGCCTGGTGACCCGGGGCGCCCTCCATCCCCAGCGCGATGTGGGGCTGACGCTCACGCCAGGCGCGGATCTCGTGCGGCGAGTCCAGGCCCTTGCGGGCGGGGTGGTTGGCGAAGAACATCGCGTCGCGGACCCGGCCCTTGGTGACGCTGGCGGCGAGGAAGTCCAGGCCGCGCAGGGCGGCGTCCTCGTTCGCGGCGTTGCTGGCGGTGGTGTTGTTCACGACGCCGTCGAAGGCGTTCTCGAACTCCTTCAGCACCGCGACCTCGTTGCGGCCGGGGTGGACGAACACCGTGCCGTGCTCGGCGGACGGGATGTTCCACTCCAGGCCCTGGAACACCAGGGTCTCGTCCTCGAAGAGCTCGCGGGCCGCGACGATGTCGGGGTTGACCTTGTCCACGCCGATCTTGGCGTGCGCGACGCTTCCGTGGTCGGTGATCACCATCCAGTCCAGGCCGTAGGCCGAACCGTGCTGCACCTGGTCGGCCACGCGGTACATGGCGTCGTTGCTGGACTGGGTGTGGATGTGGTGATCGCCGGCGAGCCAGGTGAAGCCCGACCGCGGGGACCGGCGACTGCGGTGTCCGGAGACGGCCTGGTCGGCGAGCGCGGGCGCCGCCGGCAGCACAGACGCGGTGGCGATGCCGGCACCCAGGAGCCCGGCTCCGCGGAGGAAGCCGCGGCGGCGCAGCTGCCCGGGCTCGAGCTCGGAGTCGGGCACCGCGAGGTCGAAGACCGGGTCGGAGTCACCCGACGCGTGCTCGTGGGTGTGGTCGTGGTCGTGGCTGTGGCTGTGGCCGTCGTGGGGTCCGTGGCTCACGAGATCTCCTCGGTGGTGGGCGGGTGACGGTCGCGCTGCGGGGACAGCGCCGTCGACGTCAGCCAAGCGTCGCCGGGCCACGCGAGAACGAGGGAAGGGTGAACAGCCGATGAAGTCCTCAGCCGTCGGTAGGTGAGGGCGGAGCGGGTGACGTCGCGCGTGCCGCGTCGATCGCGCGTGTGCCACAGTGAGCCGATGCGCGAGTCGTTGTACGACGCAGCCGGCGGCGCCGAGGGAATCCTCGCCCTCGCGCATGCGTGGCACGAGCGGGTTCTGGCGGACCCGGTCGTCTCCCACGCCTTCGAGCACGGGTACCGGGCCGACCACACCGAGCGGCTGGCGGCGTACTGGGGCGAGCAGCTCGGTGGGCCCGCGTCGTACACCGCGACGATGGGCGACCAGAGCCACGTCGTGCGTCTCCACTCCGGCAACGGCGTGCACCACGAGATGGACGAGCGCGCCGTGCAGTGCTTCGTCGCTGCGCTGGACGACGCCGGGCTGGCCGGCGACCCGGAGCTCCGGACGACGCTGGTCGCCTGGTTCCGCTGGGGGATCGGCCTGATGGACGCCCATCCCGACTCGCCCGACGACGTCCCCGACGGGCTGCCCTTACCGCTGTGGACCTGGGCGGGGCCGCGCTCGGGCTGATGTCGACCCTGGCACCCAGGGGCCGTCCGAGGTCGGGAGAGCGACATCACAGTGCCCGGGATTGGATCGTTCCAAGAAAGTGGAGAACACTGGTACCCGAGAGAGAAACAACCACCGAAGGGAACCACGATGTCCCGCCTGACCGACGACCTCAACGCTCTGCACGACCACTACGTCGAGTCCGTCAACATCGCCGTCGGGGACAACGACCTCGACCGCGCCGACCGCCTCGCCGCGGAGTACGACGAGGAGGCGATCTTGATGATCGCGATCCACGAGGGACGCACCGACATGCTGCCGCTGCGCCGCCCCCACGCCGACTCCGGCCTCCGCGCCATGATCCGCCGCCTCACGCACCTCCACCGCGCGGCCTGACCGACCCGACGCACGGCAGGATGAGGGGCGTGAGCCCCTCGTCCGACCCCGAGCTCGAGCGCGCCAAGGAAGCGGGCTGGCGTGAGCTGTCCGCGATCGACGCCGCCCTCGAGAGCGGCGAGATCGACGAGGAGGGCTGGCACGCCGCGATCCTCGCGATCGTCGAGCCGGCGTACCTCGGCGCCACCACACCGCAGATGCAGTCCGGCCACAGCGGGGACGCCGCGGCGTGGGACTTCTCCCGGCGCCTGGTCATGGACGCCGTCGACCGAGCCGGCACCTTCCTCGACATCGGCTGCGCCAACGGCCTGCTGATGGAGTCCGTCGCCCGGTGGGGCGACGAGGACGGCCACCGGATCGAGCCCTTCGGCGTCGACATCTCGGCCCGCCTGGCACACCTGGCCCGCGACCGCTGCCCGCAGTGGGCCGAGCGGATCTGGACCGCCAATGCTGCTGGATGGCGGCCGCCTCGCCTCTTCACCTACGTCCGCACCGGGCTGGAGTACGTCCCGGACCGCAGCCGTCCGGCGTACGTCGACCACCTGCTGACCTTCCTCGAGCCCGGCGGGCGGCTGATCGTCGGCAAGCACAACGAGGAGACAGACCGCGACGACCTCGCGGCCGGTGCCGAGTCGTGGGGCCATCGGATCGTCGGCCGCAGCACGCGGCCGCACCGGCACCCGGCCCTGTCCTACAAGGTCTTCTGGATCGAGGCCTGACCCGTCAGAGCAGGATGATGACCAGCATCACGGCGACCAGGACGAGCGCCACCGTCATCACGATGCCCAGCCCGAACGGCGGCAGCGGCTCGTGCCGTCGCATCGCGCGCTCCACCCGTGCCCAGCGCACGAACGACCCTGCCCCGACCACGGCTCCGAGCACGATCAGACCGACGGCGAGGATCGTCCGCAAGTGGTCGGGGCCGGGCGTGGTGAGCGCATGCAGTGCGACGCCGCCGGCCAGCATCGCCAGCGACGTCCGGACCCAGGCCAGGAAGGTCCGCTCGTTGGCCAGGGTGAATCGCGGGTCGGGCTCCTCGCCCTCGTCGTACACCCATCGCGGCTGCCGGTTCGTCACGCCCTCATCGTGCCGCAGGACGGGCTCACTCCGCTCGCAGGGGCGACCGTGAGCAGTCGCGTCCCGATTCGGCCTGTTCACCGAAGTCCCCCGATACTTTGGCGTTACGCTTCCGGCGGTCCGTTCGCCAGGGCCAGGAGCAGCAGGGGGTCGCGGGAGATGGCCGGTCGGGGGCCACGCACGACGAGATACGGGCTCGCCTGCGTCCTCGCGGCGGCTGTCCTGCCCGTCGTGTCCCTGCCCGCCGCCGCGGCCGGCAGATCGGACGCGGTCGGCACCGCAACGGGTGCCACCCCCCTCACCGTCGACATCCCGGCGTACGCCGGCGCCCGGCGCCTCGAGGCCCGCGTGCCCGACGGCGACCTGGTCACCTACCGGCTCCCCCCGCTCACGGCGGGGAGCACGCGCCTGATGGGCGACTGGAACGGTGACGGCGCCGAGACACCGGCGACCTTCGACGGCGGCACCTGGCAGCTGTCGAACCAGGTGGTCCGCCCCACCGGGAACGGTCCGACGGTGACCTTCGGCCAGGCAGGCGACCGACCGGTCACCGGCGACTGGAACGGCGACGGCGTCACCGACCTCGGGGTCGTCCGCGGCAACGAGTGGCTGCTGACCCTGGGACCCGTCAGCGACGGCTCCGATCCCGTGGTCTGGCGCGACCTCACCTTCGGCGACCCCGGTGGTGTGCCCGTGACCGGCGACTGGGACGGCAGCGGGATCACCGGGCTCGGCATGGTGGACGGCCGGCAGTGGCTGATGGCCCCGTCCGCCGACGCCCTGGCCGCCGCGCGAACCGCGTCGTTCGGCAGTCCCGGTGACGTACCCGTCGTCGGGGACTGGGACGGCACCGGATCCGACGGCATCGGGGTGGTGCGCGGCAGCACCTGGTACCTGAGCAACACGACGGTCCGGCCGCGGGCGGCCATCACCTCGACGCTCGACCGTGCGGCAGGCGACGCCCCGCTCACCTGGCAGGTCCCGGTGTCCTCCGAGGGCGCGACCTGCCCGACCCGGTTCCCCACGGCCCCCCGCGGCGACGCGAGCTGGGTGGTGCCGAGCCCGCTGCTCGACCGCGGTGTCACCTCCGTGCGCGACCGCACCACGCGTCAGGTGCGCGCCTCGCTGGAGCAGTCGGAGCGCTATCTCCTCGGCACCCGGTACCACGACCTCTGGCGGTCCACCCGCCTCCACTCCTTCCTCGGCCTCCTCGGCCCCAAGAACGACGAGCTCGCCATCCGGTTGCCCGCGATGTCGGCACTCACGGTCGCCATCGGCCTCCGGACCGGCGCGTTCGACCCGGCGGTGGTGGGCCGGACCACCGGTCGCGCCACGGGGTACGTCAAGCAGCTGGTGCGGTCGATCGCCTGCCAGCACGCTGCCCTCACCCCCGGCGGCTGGGGCCTGGGCTGGGAGACGGCGCACTGGGCGATGCTCACCGGTGCGGCCGCGTGGTTGATGTGGGACCGGCTCACCCCCGACACCCGCTCCGACGTGGTCGCGATGGTGGTCGCCGAGGCTGACCGGCAGGCCCGGCTCGCCGTTCCGTACTGGGCCCTTCCCGACGGCACGGTCGTCACGCCGGGTGACACGAAGGCCGAGGAGTGTGCCTGGAACGCCGGCCTCCTGTCGCTGGCGGCGGCGATGATGCCGACCGCACCGCACGCGACGCTGTGGCGGGCGAAGGCCGCCGAGCTCGCGGTGGCGGCGTACTCCGTGCAGTCCGACCTCACGTCGTCGACCACGGTCAACGGGGTCCCGCTGGCGAGCCGGCTTCAGGGCTACAACGCCTACCCCGACGGAACGGTCGAGAACCACCAGCGGATCCATCCCGACTACGCCGCGAACGTCCAGCTGCTCTGGCAAGCCGCCGACTTCGACCGACTGGCCCGGCAGCGGGTTCCGGCGGCGATCTTCCACGACGGCGGGCTCGTCTACTCCGCGCTGAGCACCCACAGCTTCCAGGCCGGAGCCCCGAGCCCGGCCGGCCCGCCCGGCGCCACGTTCGCCGCCCCCGGCGGGACGAGCTACGTGCCCGGCACCAACATCGTCTACTACCCGCAGGGTGACGACTGGGGTCTGGTCCGCCGGGCCCACTTCGTCAGTCTCGACGCTCACGCACTGGTGTACGGGAAGTACCTCGGCGCGACCGGTTGGCCGGCAGCGGACGCGTTGACCCAGCACGAGCGCGGACAACGCGCCCTGGTCGCGTCGAGCGGCACCGACGACGGCCGCACCTACTCGGTCGACCCCGTCGTCGCCGCCAAGCAGGACACCTATCCCGGGCGCGAGGAGTACGCCGCACAGAGCCTGGCGTCGGCCTGGCTGGCGCTCTACGTGCGGCAGATCGGCGTACCCCTGCTCGACACCAGCACTCTGCCGGTACCGGGTGCCACGGCGAAGGCCCCGCGCGCGCCCGCCGCGGCCACCACGCTCGCTCCGTGAGCGACGGCCCGGCGCTCGTCGTCGGCGCCGCGATCGTGCGCCACGGCTGCCTCCTCGCAGCCCGGCGTACGACGCCTGCCGCCGTCGCCGGCCGGTGGGAGCTCCCGGGCGGCAAGGTCGAGACGGGGGAGTCGCCGGGTGACGCGCTGGTGCGCGAGGTCCGCGAGGAGCTCGGCTGCGCGATCGCGGTCGACGGCTGGCTCGATGGTGCCGAGCCGATCGGGTTGACCCACCTGCTCCGGGTCGCGGTGTGCCGGCTCCTCGACGCCGAGCCCCGCCCCGGTGACGACCACGACGAGCTGCGCTGGCTCACCCCGGAGCGCCTCGACGAGGTCGACTGGCTCGAGCCGGACCGACCCTTCGTCGCCGCGCTGCGTGACCAGCTCCTCGACGGCGAGGTGCTGGAGGGCGGCAACGTCGGCGGCGCGGTGCGCGTCGGCGACTCGGTCCGTCGCCCGACCGGTCCCTGGACCCCGGCGGTGCACGCCCTGCTGGAGCACCTCGGGGAGCAGGGGCTCCGGGCGGTCCCGCGCGTCCACGGGTACGACGCGCGCGGGCGCGAGATCCTCGACTACCTGCCCGGTCGGATCATCGACGTCGATCGCGAGCTGCCCTCCGACGCCCAGCTCGAGGAGATGGCCGCGTGGGCCCGCGAGCTCCACGACGCACTCGAGGGCTTCCACCATCCTGGTCCCTGGCGGTTCTTCGACGTTCCCGGCGCTGACCTGATCGCCCACAACGATCTCGCGCCGTACAACGTCTGCTTCGTCGAGGACCGGCTCACCGGCGTCTTCGACTGGGACCTGGCCGGCCCGTCGACCCGTCTCTTCGAGCTCGCGCACCTCGCCTGGACCGCGGTCCCTCTCTACCGTCGCGTCCCCGACGACCTCGTCGTCTCGCGACTGCGACTCGTCGCCGAGGCGTACGGCGGTCCCTCGGCCTCCGAGATCCTCCACGCCGTGATCCCGCTCAAGGAGGTCGGCATGGCGGGCATCGCGGCCTGGATCGCCGCCGGCGACCCTGCGGGGTCGGCCCAGGCGGCCATGGGCGAACCGCGCCGCACGCAGCGGGCGGTCACCGACCTCCAGGCGCGCTTGCCGACCCTGCGGAGGCTCTTGGGCGGCGTCTCCTAGGGTCGGAGGCATGAGCGACTCTCCCGCCCAGCGGCTGCTGCTGGTCCACGCCCACCCCGACGACGAGACGATCGGCACCGGCGCGACCATGGCGAAGTACGTCGCCGAGGGACGTGGCGTCACGCTGGTCACCTGCACCGGGGGCGAGATGGGCGAGATCCTCGTCCCCGAGCTCGAGCACCTCGCCGCCGACAGGGACGACAAGCTCGCCGAGCACCGACGGGGCGAGCTCGACGAGGCGATGCGGATCCTGGGAGTCACCGACCACCGCTTCCTCGGCGGCTTCGGCCGGTTCCGCGACTCCGGGATGGAGTGGCACGAGGACGGGTACGCGATCCCGGGCCGCCACGTGCCGGAGAACGCCTTCTGGCACGCCGACCTCACGGCGGCCGCGAACCTCCTGGTGGAGGTGATCCGCGAGGTGCGGCCCCAGGTGCTGGTCACCTACGACCAGTTCGGGATGTACGGCCACCCCGACCACATCCAGGCCCACCGCGTCGCGATGTACGCCGCGCAGCTGGCCGCCGTCCCGTCGTACGGGCGCGACCTCGGCGAGCCGTGGGAGATCGCCAAGATCTACTGGAGCGCGATGTCGGAGTCCCGGATGCGCGAGAGCCTCCGCGCCCTCCGGGCGGCGGGTGACACCACATCGTTCGAGGGCATGGACCCGGACGGTCCGCTCCCGATGACCACGCCCGACGCGGACATCGCGGCCGCCGTCGACGGCAACGGCTACGTCGAGAAGAAGCTCGACGCGCTGCGCGCCCACCGCACCCAGGTCACCGTCGACGGGCCGTTCTTCGCCCTGTCCAACAACGTGGGGAACCGGGCGTGGGGCACGGAGTTCTTCCGGATCGCCAAGGGTCACCCGGCCGACGTCGGCCCCGACGGGCTCGAGTCGGATCTGTTCGCCGGTCTGTGAAGCGCTGAGCCGATCGGCGCGTGCAGCCCACGCGCCAACCGGATGGGTCCTAGCATTTCGCCGTGGCGTCCTCGACCCGGCGAGACCACCGACCGGACCCCGAGAGCGAGGGCGGTCGGGTCGTCGTGCTGCTCATCGTCGGGCTCGCCCTGCTCGTCGGCGGCTGCTACGCCGCGGCGTACCTCGCGGCCAGCGACAAGGTCCCGGTCGGCACCAGCGTCGGCGGCGTCGACATCGGCGGCCATCACCCGGTCGCGGCGGCGGCCGTGCTCCGCGACGGGCTCGACGGCCGTGCGAGTACGCCGTTCACGGTCGTCCTCAACGGACGCACGATGCGCGTGCGTCCCCAGCAGGTCGGTCTCGACGTCGACTACACCGCCTCCGTGCACGCGGCCGGAGCCGCACGGAGCTGGTCGCCGGAGCGGCTGTGGGCCTACTACACCGGCGGCGCCAAGCTCGACCCCGTCAAGCAGCTCGACCAGTCGCGCCTGGCCACGCTGATCAACCGCCTCGACCGCTCCGATGGCAGCACTCCGACCGACGGCGTGGTGACCTTCCACCGTGACGGCTTCATCGTCACCCCGCCGCAGGACGGCCTGGAAGTCGACCTGAGGGGTGCCGCCGGCGCCTTCCTCGACGCCTACCTCAGCGACGACCCGCGGGTGCAGCTACCGCTGGTGGCGACGGCGCCTGCCATCGACACCGCGGCCGTGCAGCGTTTCGTCGCGGGCTTCGCCAACCCGGCCATGGCGTCTGCTGTGACCCTGCGGCTGGGGCAGGACACGGTGCGGCTGCAGCCCTCGTCGTACGGGATGCTGCTCGGAGCCCAGCGGGTGGGGCAGCGGCTCCAGCCAACCGTCCGGGCCCAGGCGCTGGCGACGGTGGTGACCGATCGGCTGGGTCGGCGACCCGCGGACGCCCCGCAGGACGCGACGGTGGCGTTGGTCAACGGCCACCCGCACGTGGTGAGGTCGCGTGCCGGAGTCGTGTACGCGCCGGATGACCTGGCGACGGCGCTGGTCGACGCGATCAGCGCACCCAGCCGGACGGCCCGGGTGCGCGCGGGCCACGAGCCTGCTGCGTTCACCGACGCGGATGCCCGCGGGCTCGGCATCACCCACCAGATCTCGTCGGCCACCGTGCACCTGCCGCGCGGGTCGCACGTGGACGACCTGGTGTCGGCCGCCGCCCGACTCGACGGCGCGGTGGTCAAGCCCGGCGACAGCCTGTCGCTCCGTTCCCGGCTCGGCCGCGACGTCCCGGCTGGCCAAGCGGCGACCCAGCTCGCGACCGCGACCTTCAACGCCGCCTGGCTCGGCGGTTTGCAGCTCGGCTCCCACGCGAATCTGCCGGCCTACACCGGCGCCTACCCGATGGGGCGCGACGCGACCCTGGACGACGGGCAGGACCTCGCCTTCACCGACACCACGTCGTACGGCGTGCTGGTCTCGGTGGCGACCCTGCCGCCGACCGCGTCGCACGGCGGGTCTCTCACTGTCAGCCTCTGGTCGAGGCCGCGCTGGACGGTCACCTCGAGCCACAGCACCCCGGACAACGTGGTCCCGTCCGGTCGCGTCGTGCACCGCGGCAAGGGGTGCCAGGAGCGGGCCGGCCACTCCGGCTTCGACGTCACCGTCACACGCACCTTCGCGCACTCCGGCTCGGGCGACGCCGACCACAGCACGTCGTACGTCGTGCACTACTCGCCGGTGGCCGCCGTCGTCTGTCGGCAGCACCACCGGCACTGAGCGGAGCCGGCGTCAGCCCGACGTCTTGTCGAGCAGCTGCAGCAGGTCGTGCGCGGCGAGCTCGACCTCCTTGTGGCGCCACTCCGAGGCGCGGTAGACGCAGGCGATGAGAGCCGTCCGGTGCACGCGCCGCAGGTCGCCGTAGACGAAGGCGTAGCGCGCCTTCGTCTCGTCGGTGGCGCCCTCGGTGAGCCCGAGGTGCCACGCGGCGTAGTCCTCCCACGAGTGGCGCTCGAGGAAGGCGTTCTGCGCGTCCGCGTTGGGCTGGACGCTGCCCCAGTCGCTGTCGAGGACGTACTGCTTCTTCTCGATCAGCGCACGGCAGTGGGCGACGGCATCGGCGTTCACGTCGTAGGAGGCCATCGCCCCATCCTGCGTCGGCCGGGCCTACGGCGCCAACCGGTGCAGGTCGCGCGGGAAGAGGGTGACCTCGCGGATGTTGGGTGCCTCGACCAGCCGGCCGACCCAGCGCTCCAGCCCGATCGCGAAGCCACCGTGCGGCGGGATGCCCCGCCGGAACGCCTCGACGTACGACGCGTAGGGCTCGTACGGGTAGCCCCGCTCCTCGAGGGTGGCCACGTAGTCGGCGTACCGGTGCAGCCGCTGGGCGCCACTGACCAGCTCGATGCCGCGGAAGATCAGGTCGAAGCCGCGTGACCAGTGCGGGTCCTCGGGGTCGTGGTGGGTGTAGAAGGCGCGGTTGGCGGTCGGGTAGCCCTCGACGACGACGAAGTCCGAGCCGTGCTCGGCCTGTCCCCACTCACCCAGCGCACGCTCGTGGGCGGGGCTGAGGTCGGGCTCGTCGGCCGGCGCACCGGCGATCTCGAGCGCCTCCCGGAAGTGGAGGATCGGGAACTCGGCGGGAACCTCCGGCAGCTCGAGCGCGAGGCGCTCGACGGCGGGCGCGGCGTACTCCCGGACGCCGTCGACCATGCCGGCGACCACGTCGCGCAGACAGGCGATCACCTCACGGTGGTCCTCGATGAAGGCGAGCTCGACGTCGAGCGACACGTACTCCGCGAGGTGGCGCACGGTGTCGTGGGGCTCGGCGCGGAAGACCGGCCCGACCTCATAGACCCGCTCGAAGACGCCGACCAGCTGCTGCTTGTAGAACTGCGGGCTCTGGGCGAGGTACGCCGGCCGGCCGAAGTAGTCGACGGTGAAGACGTTGGCGCCGCTCTCGGTCGCGGACTCGACCAGCTTGGGGGAGTGGACCTCGGTGAAGCCGTCGGCGTCGAGGGTCTCGCGGAACCCGCGGAGGCTGGCAGCGGCCAGCTCCCACTTCGCCCTCTGCGCCGGGTGACGCCAGGTGGTCGCGGCGTGGTCGAGCAGGGTGGGCAGACCTGTGCTGAGGGTGGGACGCCAGAGCTCGACGGCCGGGGTGTCGGCCGGTTCGCCGAGAGCGGTCACCGTCGCGTCGGTCACCTCGACCCCGCCGGGTGCCTGCTCGTTCGGGGTCGCCGTACCGGTCACGGTGACCGGCGTCTCCTCCGGCGGGACCGGCGTACCGGCGGGCAGGACGACCTGCGCCAGGCCGCTGCGGTCGCGGACGACCAGGAACGTGATCTTCGCCAGCTCGCGCCGGCGGTGGACCCAGCCGTCGAGCCGGACCTGCTCGCCCGGGGTCGCCGCGGGGAGCTCGGATGTGAGGGTGCGTGCGATCGGTTCGTTGGTCGAGCTTGTCGAGACCATCAGTCCTCCAGGTGTGACGAGGCCCTGGAGGTGTGGGCGGGGGCAAAGTCGCGGTGCCACCACACCTTCGCCGGGTCAGCCCCGGCCTCAGTCCCCGTGCCTTCCGGTCGGGGCCGCACTCACGTCGTACGCACGGGCTCCGCTGCTCTCCCGGATCGGAGGAGGTTCGTCACACCCCGCGGTCGCCACCAGAAATCCTACGGACGAGCCGCCGTACCGCCAACTCGATAACCGCACGGACCAGTCGAGCGGTGGCGAGCGCGGTGACTCCGGTGGTTGGGGAGGGAGCGCGGTGACTCCGGTGGTTGAGGAGCGAGCGCGGCGACCCCGGTGGTTGAGGAGCGAGCGCGGTGTGTCCGGTGGTTGAGGAGCGAGCGCCAGCGAGCGTCTCGAAACCACCGCCACGTGCCCACCACCGACTCCTGACTGCAGCGAGCGCGCATCCGGGTGGTTTCGAGACGCTCGCCCAGAGGCTCGCTCCTCAACCACCGAAGGTCCCCCGCCGTGATCGATGCGCCGGGCGCGGCGACCCCGGTGGTTGAGGAGCGAGCGCCAGCGAGCGTCTCGAAACCACCGCCAGGTGCCCACCACCGACTCCGACTGCAGTGAGCGCGCATCCGGGTGGTTTCGAGACGCTCGCCCAGGGGCTCGCTCCTCAACCACCGAAGGTCCCCCGCCGTGACCGACGCGCCGAGCGCGGCGACCCCGGTGGTTGAGGAGCGAGCGCCAGCGAGCGTCTCGAAACCACCGCCGCGTGCCCACAACCGACTCCGACTGCAGCGAGCGCGCATCCGGGTGGTTTCGAGACGCTCGCCCAGGGGCGCTCGCTCCTCAACCACCGAAGGTCCCCCGCCGTCACCGATGCGCCGATCGCGCAGGATCGCGAGCACCCGCAGCTGTGTCAGTGACAGGTAGTACAAACTGTTCCGGGAGGTCCCCATGAAGGCTGCCGTGGTCGCGTCGTTCGCCGCGCCGCCGCACTACCAGGAGTTCCCCGAGCCCGAACCGCAGGGCGAGCACGAGGTCGTGGTGGAGGTGGTCGCGGCAGCCCTCTCACCGCGGGTGAGGTCGCAGGCTTCGGGGGCGCACTACACGAGCACCCACCAGCTGCCGCTGGTGCCGGGAATCGACGGGGTCGGACGCACGGCCGACGGGGTACTCCGGTACTTCGTGCTCCCTGACACATCACTGGGCTCCCTGGCCGAGCGGACCGTGATCGACCTGCGCCGCAGCATCGAGCTGCCCGCCGACGTCGACGCGGTCACGCTGGCCGCAGCGATGAACCCCGCCATGTCCTCCTGGGTCGCGCTACGACGCCGGATCGAGCTGCACCCGGGTCAGCGGGTGATGGTGCTGGGTGCGACCGGGAACGCCGGACGCCTCGCGGTCCAGATCGCTCACCACCTGGGCGCCTCCCACGTTGTCGCGGTCGGCCGCGACGCAGGTCGGCTGGCCGACCTGGCTGCCCACCACGCCGAGGCCACCGTGTCACTGGACGGCGAGGGCGAGGCCGTCGCCGCCCAGCTCGCGGAGGCGGGACGAGACGTCGACGTGGTCCTCGACTATCTCTGGGGCGAGCCGACCGCCCAAGTGATGCGGGCGGTCGTCCCAGCGCGGTCGCGTGACAGTCAACCGCTCACGTGGGTCCAGATCGGATCGGTGGCCGGGCCCGAGTCCCCGATCCCGTCCGCTGCGCTACGGGCTACTCGGCTCCAGATCGTCGGCAGCGGGCAGGGCTCGGTCTCCACCCGCGACATCGTGGCCGAGCTCTCCGCCCTGGCCGCCGAGGTCCACCGAGGCACGCTCTTCGTCGACGCTTCCCCGGTCCCGCTGGCCGGGATCGAACGAATCTGGCGACTCCCGATGACCGGCCCGCGCCTCGTCGTCGTCCCGTAGCGGCCGCCCAGAACACTCCAGTGTGTCTTGTTCGTGGAGTTCGAGGTAGGAGCGCAACACGAGGGCTGCGCGTTGTCGTGGCGCGAGGCAGTGGACGCTCACCCAGGGGCTCGTTCCTCAACCACCGAAAGTTCCAGATCCCTTGTGGATACAGGGGATTCTACCTCGTCGAGTGTCGGTGGTCGGTGGTTGAGTAGTCCCATGACCGCCACCGCTCCCGACCTCCGTCGCACCACGGGTGCGCCGGCGCTGGGCCGTGCGGTCGAGGCGTTGACGGCGAAGCGGAAGGCCGACGCAGAGCTGCTGGCGGCTGCGGCGGAGTGGGCCGAGGCCAACCCCGCAGGCCCCGGCGCCGTTGGCGCGTCCGGGGTGGATCCGGCCGGCTGGGGTGACCCGAGTGACCTGTTCGGTGAGCGGTTCCTGCCGTTGGCCGGTGAGGGTGCCCTGTTGGTCGCGGAGTTCGCGCCGCTGGAGCTGGGCGCCGCACTGGGCTGGACCGCCGCTGGTGCCCAGCTCCTGATGGGCGACGCGTTGGAGCTGAAACACCGGCTGCCTCGGCTGTGGGGGCTGGTGCTCGACCTGCGAGTGCCGGTGCACCTGGCCCGCGAGGTCGCCCAGCACACCAGGGTCCTGTCCTACGACGCTGCACACTGGGCCGACCGACTCGTCTCCGCGGACCCGGCGCACCTGAACCGGGTCAAGGTCGAGGCTTTGGTCCGCGAGGCCCGGCTCTACCACGAGCCCGATCTGGTGGTCGCCGAGGAGGAGAACGCCCTCGCCGCCCGCCGGGTCGACCTGCACCGCGGTCACACGCCCGCCACCACCGAGGTGGTGATGACCCTGGACACCCCCGATGCGGTGGCCTTCGACCGGGCAGTGGCCGACACGGCCGCGGCGTTGAAGGCTCTCGGTGACGCTGACGACCTCGACGTCCGCCGGGCCAAGGCGGTCGGGGTGTTGGCCGACCCGCAGCGTGCCCTGGACCTCCTCACCACCGGCACCGACCCCGGCCGATCGCCCGCCGGATCGGCGGTGAAACCGGCGGCCACGTTGTGGCTCCACCTCGACCAGTCCGCATTGGTCGACCTGGACACCTTCCCGGCTCCGATCACCATCGACGGGCTCGGCACCGTCTCCTCGGACCTGCTCGAGACGTGGCTGGCCGGCACGAGGCTCATCGTGCGACCGGTCCTCGACCTGCGACGCGCCGACGCGGTCGACGCCCACGACCCGCCGGGCTGGATGGCCGACCTCGTGCGGCTCCGCGACCGGCTCTGTGTCTTCCCCGGTTGCCGCAGAGCCTCACGGGCCTGCGACCTCGACCACATCCTGGAGTACGTCCCGCCCGACGACGGCGGGCCACCCGGTCAGACCCATCCGGAGAATCTGGCACCGCTGTGCCGACGACATCACCGTGCCAAGACCCACACGACCTGGCGCTACCGACGCCTGCCCGACGGCTCCTACCGGTGGAGCTCACCGACCGGGCGCACCTACACCGTCGTGCCCGCGCCGACCTCTCGGCCGACCCGACCCTGACTCGACCGGGCGAGGTCAGTCGAGGCAGAGGCAGAAGGGGTGGCCCGCGGGATCGAGGAAGACCCGGAACCGCGCGCCCGGCTGGTGGTCGTGCTTGGTCGCACCCAGGGCGATGACCGCCTGCTCGCCGGCGTCGAGGTCGTCGACGATGACGTCGAGGTGCATCTGCTGGGGCACGTCCTGGCCCGGCCACGCGGGCGGGCTGTAGGAGTCCACGCGCTGGAAGGAGAGGCAGTGCCCGTAGTCGGCGCGGACGTCGGCCCAGTCGGGGGAGCTCTCCACCTTCCAGTCCAGCATCGTGCCGTAGAAGGCGGCGAGGGCGATGGGGTCGGGGCAGTCGAGGACGAGGCTCGGGAAGCGTGCGATGGCCATGCCGGCACCGTACCCACGCATCCGGACGAGGCGCGTCCGCAATCAGCACGAGGATTGAGATGGGTCGAAGGTGGGTAGACGTCCAGGAAGGAGGGGATGTCGATGACCCGGCACCAGGTCTTGGAGCTGTTGATCACGCGCCGCATCCCCGGCGAGGTGGCCGCCATCGAGGCCACCATCCGCGCCATCGCCGGCCGCATCGACGCGGCCGACAGCGACGAGGAGTACGACCAGGTGCATCGGCGCCTCGACGAGCTGCTGACCGCCCGCGACCGCGCTCAGGCGGAGTCGCGGAGCGAGGTCCTCGTCTGACCTTCGGCGGACGCCGGACCTCAGGCCGAGGTGGGCGGCATCAGGTAGCGACACGCGTGGTGGTGCTGGAAGCCGAGGCCGGCGTAGAGCGCCAGCGCCGCGTCGTTGTCGTCGGCCACCTCGAGCCACACGGTGCCCGCTCCGACCGAGGCGCCGGCCTCGAGCAGTCCCGCCATCAGCGCGCGACCATGGCCGCGGCGTCGATGCTCCTTCTCGACCTGCAGGCCGTGGACCCCGAGCCACCCGCCGTTGAGCTCGCCCCGCACGCGCCCGACCTCGGCGCCCTCCACGGTCAGGACGGACAGGGCGCGGGTGCCGTCGACACTGGTCACCACGGCACCGGCTGAACCGCAGCGGGCCAGCGCCCCGTCGAGACGGGAGAGGTGGAACGACGCCGACTCCGTGAGTACGCCGGACCAACCGGCCGCGCGGAACGCCCGCTCGATCTCCGACCCGGCCTCGACCCGCACCATCGGTGTCCGCCCGAGAGAGCGGTAGAACGACGCCACCGACTCGACAGCCGCGCGCAGAGGCAGCCCCGGATCGCCGATCGCCAGGCACGAGTTGGTCCGGGGCAGCCGCAGCCCCGGCGCCTGTGCCACCGTCCGCAGCACCCACTCACCCAGCGCCTGGCAGGAAGGGTCGACCCACAGCGTGAGCGCGTGCACCTCGGCCTCGAGGACCGACACCGAGACCGTCACGACGGAGCCCGCAGGTAGCGGTTCGAGTGATGGATCCGGAACCCGAGCCCGCCGTACAGGGCCAGCGCCGGCTCGTTGTCGGTCTCGACGTGCAGCCACACGGTGGACGCGCCCTGCTCGGCGCCCCACTCGAGCAGCGCTGCCATCATCGCCGTCGCGTGTCCCTGGCCGCGGTGTTCGGGCTCGACCTCAAGCCCGTGGACCCCGAGCCAGTCGCCGTCTAGCGCCGCCCTGGCCGACCCGACCTCCTGCCCGGCCACCCGGCGTACCACCAGGACCCGGGGGCCGTCCTCGGAGACGCCTACGTCGAGGTCCGCACCCGCCAGCCGCGACGCGTGCGCCACCGAGGTCAGCAGGAAGTGCGCATCGCCGCCCGGGACGGCCGTCCAGCCCAGCCCGGCGAACCCCGACTCCTCCTCGGACCCCTGCTCCACCTGGGTCAATGCATCGCGGCCCCGCGCCGCGTAGAAGTCGCGGACCGCCTCGGCCGCCAGCGGCAGCGGCAGCCCGGGATCACCGAAGGCGAGGCACGAGTTGGCGCGCTTCAGCAGCCGGCCGACCGGCGCCGGGTCGGTCCGGAGCTCCCACTCCCCGAGGGGGACCCGCTCGACGAGCGGCCACATCGGCAGCGAGTGGCGCTCCGCGTCGCGGGCCGGGACCCGCTGGCGCACCGACGCGCGCGGCGGCACCGGCTTGCCGGTCACGATGTCGGCGACCGGGATCGCCACGGCGTGGCCCGACTCCGGTTGGACCGTGCAGACGCCGTCGCGCCACGAGGTGCAGACCCCCAGCACGTCGGTCATCGCGGGACCACCGGAGGGACCTGACTCGCCCCGCACCACCCGGCGTACGACGACCCGCTGGCCGACGACATGGGGGCCCAGGCCGTGGGCGGTTCCGGGGTCTGGCACGGAGGGATACTAGGCTGCGGGTCAACCGTTCATACGTGTCCGTCAGGAGGACCAGGTGACCTACGTCATCGCCCAGCCGTGCGTCGATCTCAAGGACCGCGCCTGCGTCGACGAGTGTCCGGTCGACTGCATCTACGAAGGCAAGCGGATGCTGTACATCCACCCGGACGAATGCGTCGACTGTGGTGCGTGCGAGCCCGTGTGTCCGGTCGAGGCCATCTTCTACGAGGACGACACCCCGGAGGAGTGGAAGGGCTACTACGACGCCAACGTCCACTTCTTCGACCAGCTCGGCTCGCCCGGCGGCGCGGCCAAGCTCGGCGAGATCGACCACGACCATGAGCTGGTCGCGGCGCTCCCGCCGCAAGAGCACGACGAGTGACCTCTCCCGACGTCGGTCGAGCTCGTCGAGACCACGTCGGGCTCGTCTCACATCGGCTCCCCGACTTTCCCTGGGACCAGCTCACGTCGTACGCCGAGCAGGCGCGCGCCCATCCCGACGGCATCGTCGACCTGTCGGTGGGCACCCCCGTCGACCCGACGCCTGACGTCGTACGCCGCGCCCTGGAGTCGGCGTCCGACTCGCCGGGCTACCCCACGACCATCGGGCGGCTCGAGACCCGGCAGGCGGCAGTCGACTGGCTGGCCCGCCGGCACGGGGTGACCGGGCTCGGCGTCGACGGCGTGCTGCCGGTGATCGGGACCAAGGAGCTGGTCGCTGCCCTGCCCACACAGCTGGGCCTCGGGCCGGGCGACCTGGTGGTCCACCCCGAGCTGGCCTACCCGACGTACGCCGTGGGTGCCGCCCTCGCCGGGGCGGAGGCCCAGGGCGTGGAGTCGTTGACCAGCCTCGGTCCCGAGCGCCCCGCTCTGCTCTGGCTCAACTCCCCGTCGAACCCGACGGGTCGCGTGCTGCCGCCGGCGCACCTGCGCAAGGTCGTCGAGTGGTGCCGCGAGCGCGGCACGATCCTGGTCAGCGACGAGTGCTATCTCGAGTGTGCGTGGGAGGCCGAGCCGGTCTCGGTCCTTCATCCCGACATCTGCGGTGACGGCCACCACGGGATCCTCGCGGTCCACTCACTCTCGAAGCGCTCCAACCTGGCCGGCTACCGCTGCGGCTTCGTCGTGGGCGACCGGGACCTGGTCGCCGAGCTGCTGGCGGTCCGCAAGAACCTCGGCCTGATGCAGCCCGGTCCCCAGCAGGTGGCCATGGCGGCTGCCCTGGCCGATGACACCCACGCCCAGGAGCAGCACGCGCGCTACGCGGCACGACGTACGACGCTGCGGTCAGCGCTCGAGTCCGCCGGCTTCCGGATCGACCACTCCGAGGCCTCCCTCTACCTCTGGGCCACCCGGGGCCAGGACTGCTGGGAGACCGTCGCCGATCTCGCCGCCCTGGGCCTCCTCGTCGCTCCCGGCACCTTCTACGGCCCCTCCGGGGGACGTCATGTCCGGGTCGCCCTGACCGCCACCGACGAGCGCGTTGCCGCGGCGGCCGGCCGGTTGGCGCCGGTGACCTGACAGGGCGCCCGTATGCGGGTGGTCGGCGACGTCGTCACAGACGGGGCAGCGCAGGTGATGCCCCAGGTGCTCGAAGAGCATCGTGTCGAAGCGGAAGAGTCCGCGCACGGGCTGGCCGCACAGCGTCCGCTCGGCGCCCTGGTCGACCGCGTGGCCCCACTTCTCCGGCACGCGGTGTGCTCCCGGGGACACCTGGCTCCCGGCGCGGTAGGCGGCGGGCAGCACGATCCGCGACACCCGGTCCGACGCCACCACCCAGCCGCCCACGGGGTGGAAGGTCGCACGGAAACATGAACGCCAGGCGTCCTGAGCGTGTCAAGCAGGCGCGACAATCGACCATCCCCTGGCCCGCGTGAACCAGAATCCCCAGTAGGGACTGGGGATTCGCGAAACGGCGCGCGGCTGTTCGCATGCCGTTCACCTGACCAGGCACTCCCGTTCGGGTGGCCTCCCAAGGCTGACTCCGTCACGGCCCACGGTGGGGCTGTACGACAACGAGAGCCACCACAACGTTGACTACGATCCCTGCCCCTGCACCTCATGACGAGCAGGTGCTACCGCGGAAGATCTCGCGCAAGGCCACAGGCGCCGACGCCGTGTTCGTGTACTCGTTCCGGATGGTCGGGGCCTCCGTGCTGGTCATCACCGGTGGCGTCGGCCTGTTCCTCGCCTGGCAGGCGTTCCCCACCCTCCGGCACTACGGCTGGTCCTTCCTCACAACGCAGCAGTGGTCGCCCGAGAGCGACGTCGTCGGCATCGCCGCAGTCCTGGTCGGCACCATCGAGGTCGCCTGCGTCGCGATGTTCTTCGCCTTCCCGCTCGCGCTGGTCACCGCCCTCTTCATCACCGAGTACTCCCCGCTGCGGGCGCGCCCCTTCCTGGTCTCGATGGTCGACCTGATGGCCGCGGTGCCCTCGATCATCTGGGGTCTGTGGGGCTTCTTCCTGGTGATGCCGCACGCCGCAGCGCTCGCGCACTGGCTCCAGCAAGCACTTCGGCTGGCTCCCGTTCTTCGCCGTCGACGCGGACGCGAACGCCCCCGTCTGGGACGCGTCCCGCTACGTGGCGAGCGCCTTCTGCGCCGGCATCGCAGTGGCGGGGATGGTGCTCCCGATGGCGTGTGCGGTGATGCGCCAGGTCTTCTCCCAGGCCCCACCGGGGGAGCGTGAGGCGGCCCTCGCCCTCGGAGCGACCCGCTGGGGGGTGATCACCAGCGTCGTGCTCCCGTTCGGGCGGGGCGGCATCATCGGCGGCAGCATGCTCGGCCTGGGCCGCGCCCTCGGCGAGACCATCGCGGTGCTCCTGATCGTCTCGCCGGAGTTCGTGATCAAGCCCCGCGTCCTCGAGGTCGGCACCAACACGATCAGCGCCCTGATCGCCGGCCGCTTCGGCGACGCCACCGACATCCAGCTCTCCGCCCTGCTGGCGGCCGGGTTCGTCCTGTTCCTGATCACGCTCGTCGTGAACACGATCGCCGCCGTCATCGTCAACCGCAGCCGCTCGGGCGTCGGGACGGAGACCTGATGAGCACCGTCACCGACGCCGGCCAGGCGACCGTCCTCCCGGCGTACGACGACGACGCGCCGCCGCAGAGCCCGCGTACGACGATCGGCCGGACCAGCGCCAGCGACCGGTTCGACCGGTACGGCGCGCTCCTCGGCGCCTTGGCCCTGGCCTGGGTGCTGTGCGAGCGGATCCTCCCCCTGCCCGGGGTGCCGTGGTTCCTCATCGTCTGGTTCCTGTCCGCGATCGGGCTGACCCTGGTCGTCACGCTCCTCTCGGGGACGCTCAACGACGCCAAGGACCGGATCGCGGCCATCGTCATCACGGTCGGCGCGGTGGTGGTCGGCGCAGCGCTCGTCTCCACGCTCGTCTTCGTGCTCGCGCGCGGCTGGCACGTGCTCCTCCACCTCAACTTCTTCACCGAGGACATGGCCGGCGTCGGCCCCCGGGACTCCTACGACAAGGGCGGCATCCTCCACGCGATCGTCGGCTCGATGATCGAGATCACGCTCGCACTGGTGGTCACCATCCCGCTCGGGATCGGGACCGCCATCTTCATGAGCGAGGTCGGCGGGCGCTTCGCGACGGTGGTCCGCACCGTGGTCGAGGCGATGACGGCGCTGCCGTCGATCGTCGCGGGCCTGTTCATCTACTCGGTCTTCATCGTCGCCTTCAACCTGCCCCCGTCGGGGCTGGCCGCCTCGATGGCGATCGGCGTGATGATGCTGCCGATCATCGCCCGAGCGGCCGACGTCGTGCTGCGTCTGGTCCCCGGTGGCCTCCGTGAGGCGGGCTTCGCGCTCGGCTCCAGCCGCTGGCGCGTCGTCTGGCAGGTGATCCTGCCGACCGCCCGACCCGGCCTGGCGACCGCGGTGATCCTGGGTGTCGCCCGTGGCGTGGGCGAGACCAGCCCCGTGCTGCTGACCAGCGGCGCCTCGACCTTCATGGTCACCAACCCCGCCAACGGTGTCATGAACTCCCTCCCGCTCTACATCTTCACCGCTGTCCGCAGCGGCGAGCCCGCCCTCATCGCGCGGGCCTTCGCCACGGCCACGGTGCTGCTCGTCTTCGTGCTCCTGCTCTTCGTCGCGGCGCGCCTGATCGCCCGCCCGAAGCGCACGAAGCGACCCCGATCCCGGCCGGGCCCCGAGTCCACCGTCCGCGGGCCCGGCCGCCTGCCCGTCCGCTCCCGACCGACCGAGGACGTCCGATGACCCGCCTGCGCGCGTTCCTGCTGCTCCTGCTCAGCACCAGCGTCGTGCTGGGCTCGCCCGAAGTGGCGCACGCGACGGTCTACGCCCAGATCGAGGGAACCGGCTCCACGTGGTCGCAGCTCATCGTCGAGCAGTGGATCTCCGACGTGAACGCCAACGGCATGCAGGTGGTCTACACCGGCGGCGGCTCGTCGAAGGGACGTCGCGACTTCGCGAACGACAGCACGGACTTCGCCATCTCGGAGATCCCCTACCAGGGCACCGACGAGCAGGGGAACGCCGACACCAGCAACGGCCGCGGGTACGCCTACCTGCCGATCGTGGCGGGCGGGACGGCTTTCACCTACCAGCTGAAGGTGGGCGGCACCATGGTCCGCAACCTGCGCCTGTCCGGGGAGACGCTCTCCAAGATCTTCACCAACAAGATCACCAACTGGGACGACCCTGCGATCACCAAGGACAACAACGGCCGCAAGTTCCCCGACCTGGCGATCACGCCGGTGGTCCGCTCCGACGGCTCCGGTACGACGGCTCAGCTCACCACCTGGATGGACAAGCAGTACCCGTCGATCTGGCGGCCCTACTACGGCCACTCCGGGCTGACGTCCTACTACCCGATCAAGCCGGGCTCCCGGATGGTCGGCCAGGCCGGCTCCGACCAGGTCATGAACACCGTCTCGAGCTTCGCCGGCAACGGCGACATCGGCTACGTCGAGTACTCCTACCCGGTCAACAAGAACTACCCGGTGGTGAAGGTGCTCAACAAGGCCGGCTACTACGTCGAGCCGACCCAGTTCAACACCGCGGTCGCGCTGACCAAGGCCAAGATCAACCACGACAAGTCGTCGAACCTGTACCTCACCCAGATCCTCGACGGGGTCTACACGAACGCCGACCCGCGCGCGTACCCGATCTCGTCGTACTCCTACATGATCATCCCGACCGACGCGGACGACCCCCGGATGACCACGGCCAAACGGCAGACACTGGCCGACTTCCTCTACTACTCGTTGTGCTCGGGGCAGACCAAGGCCGGGCCGTACGGGTACTCGCCCCTGCCACTCAACCTGGTGCAGGCCGGCTTCGAACAGGTGGCGAAGCTCAAGCAGGCCGACCCCAAGGTCAACCTGACCAACCGGAACGTCACGACCTGTCACAACCCGACGTTCGTCGCCGGCCACCTGTCGGAGAACCACCTGGCCCAGATCGCTCCCCAGCCCGCTGCCTGTGACAAGCAGGGCGCGGGCCCGTGCGGCACCGACACCGGCACCAACGAGCCGTCCACCGACGGCGGCCAGCCGTCCGGCACCGCCTCCAGCACCGGGCCCACGACCGGCTCCTCGTCCGGTGGCCCGGGCGGTTCGTCGCCGCAGGGTTCTGCCAACGCTCCTCCAGCGGGATCTGCGCAAGGTGTCGACCCGGCCACGGGGGCCGTCGTCGCCCAGGCCGACGGTGGCTCGACGGCGGTCTACGCCAACGCGACGACGCTCGTCTCGGACCGCCCCACCCAGGACCGGGCCTTCGGCTGGCTCGCAGCGCTCGAGCTGCTCGCCCTGGTGCTGGTCCCCGGCATCTACGTCGTCGCGCGGTCGCGTCGCCAGCGGGGTGAGCGATGACCAGACACCGCCGACGTACCACCGCGGCAGTCCTCGCCGCCCTGGCCTGTGGCCTGGTCGGTGCCGCGCTGGTGGGATCGAGCGCCCAAGCGACCCCGTCGGGCGCGGGCCACGGCTCGTCGTGGACGGGCACGAAGGTGCTGACGCGCACCTTCACGAACGCTGACGGCTCGACGTTCGACTTCCCGTCGCGCAAGGTGACGGTCCACGTCGACCGGACGCACAACCTGCGGACCCGGGAGCGGGTACGCGTCAGCTGGAAGGGTGCGCAGCCCAGCGCCGGACGTGCCGCCAACCCGTACGGCGAGAACGGACTGCAGCAGGAGTACCCGGTGGTCGTGATGGAGTGCCGCGGGCTCGACGACCCGAAGCTGCCGAAGTCCCAGCAGCTCTCGCCCGACACCTGCTGGACCGGGTCGGTCGCCGAGCGCTCCCAGGCGACGCGCTCCGAGGGCGAGGCGGCGTGGGTCCACGACCTGTACGCCGCGCCCGCCGACAAGCAGCGGCTCTCCGGGATGACGCCGTTCCCGAGCTCCAAGACCTGCGCGACCGCCGACGAGCCCGGCTTCTACACCCACCTCACGCCGTTCGTGAACACCAAGGGCAAGGCCTACGCCGCGTGCGACGCCACCCAGATGCCGCCCGAGGCGGCCGTCGGCTCGGCCTTCCCGCCCAACGAGATCGCAGCCTTCACCGACCAGGACGGCCGCGGGTCGGTGCAGTTCGAGGTGCGCACGGAGGTCGAGAACGACTCCCTCGGCTGCTCCCACCAGGTGCCCTGCTCGATCGTCGTCGTCCCGATCAACGGCCTCAGCTGCGACCAGCCGTCGTCGCCCCCCTCGGTGTCCGACCAGGCCTGCCGCAAGGGCGGTCAGTTCCCGGCCGGCAGCAGCAACTTCGCCGGCCTGGGGGTGGACCAGGCGGTGTCCCCGGTCCTGTGGTGGTCCGCCTCGAACTGGCGCAACCGGTTCTCGATCCCGATCTCGTTCGGGTTGCCCCCGAACGCCTGCGACCTGCTGGACCCGCGCGCGCCGACCGGCTTCTACGGCTCCGAGCTGCTGTCGGAGGCAGCGCTGCAGTGGGCGCCGGCGTACTGCCTGAACAAGCAGCGGTTCAAGTTCCAGATGAACGCGATGTCCGACGAAGCCGGCTGGAACCTGATGGAGTCAGGTGGCGGAGCAGCAGCCGAGGTGTCGTCGGCGCACCCACCCACCAGCAGCGACGCCGTCGGGTTCGCGCCGACCGCGGTCACCGGATTCGCGATCGGGTACGTCATCGACCGCCCCGGCAACAAGGGTGAGTACACGCACCTACGGCTCAATGCCCGGCTCCTGGCCAAGCTGCTCACCGAGTCCTACCTGGGGTCCAACATCGCGGAGGGCCACCCGGGCATCACCCACAACCCGCTGTCGATCCTGACCGATCCGGAGTTCCGCAAGCTCAACCCCGGCCTGAGCACCAACGACGCCGAGGCCGCCGCGACGCTGCTGTCCCTGTCGATCCCGTCCGACGTCGTGCACCAGCTGACCGACTACATCGCCCACGACAGGACGGCGATGGCCTGGATGAACGGCAAGCCCGACCCGTGGGGGATGAAGGTGAACCCGTCGTACCGGGGCTTGAAGATGCCCCAGGCGGAGTGGCCGCTGCTCGACACCTACATCCCCAAGACCGCGGACCTGTGCCGCAAGACCCACCGGGCGGTCTACCTCAACCAGATCGCGGCACCGGTCAGCACGATGTCCACCATCGCCCAGGCCCTGCTCGACGGCTGGCCCGAGGTGCAGACCCGGTGCGACTTCGACCAGTCCACCCACAACTGGGTGCTCGGGCGCGTCTCGCGGCAGTCCTACGGCTCCCGCTTCATGCTCGGGGTCGTCAGCCTCGGCGACGTCGACCGCTACGGGCTCCGCAGCGCGGCGCTCGAGACCAAGCCGGGCACGTACGTCGCCCCGAGCAGCGCCTCCCTGTCTGCTGCTGTCCGTCTCGCCCACCAGACCAAGCCGATGCAGCCCTTCACCATGGACATGAAGGCGCTCCGATCCTCCTCGCACGCCTACCCGGGCTCGATGGTGGTCTACACCGCTGCGAAGACCGAGCACCTCGACCACGCCGACGCGGCCAAGGTGGCGCAGTTCATCCGGGTCTCGACGACCGAGGGCCAGCACGCAGGCTCCGGCAACGGTCAGCTGCCGGACGGCTACCTGCCGATCCGCAACGGGGGAGTCACCCAGAAGCTCTACGTCTCCGCCCAGCAGGTGGCTGGTGCGGTGGCTGCCCAGAAGTCGACGGGATCGCCGACGCCTCCGTCCACCGGTGGCAACCAGCCGGGCAACGCGTCGGTGCCGCCGCCCGTGCAGCCGGGTGGCGACCTGCCGAGCAACGCTCCGAACGGGAGCGCCCCGGGGACCGAGCCGGCGGTGAGCACCGACCCGGGCACGACGGCGGAGGTCGCCGCCTCGATGCCGCCGACCACCGGCGTCTCCTCTCGCATCTCCCAGGGGCTGATCCCGGCCCTGGTGCTGATCGGGCTGCTGGCCGTGGGCGTGACCGTCGGGGTGCGGTTCTTCGTGCGGCCGCCCCGGGGGGCGGCATGACCGTGACCGCTCCCCGTCCGTCGGAGGTGCAGCCGGCGGCGCGCCGCCTGACCGCGGTGACCGTGCGTCGTACGCCGAAGCCCGACGCCGCCCACGACACGGGCGTCGCGATCGCCACGGCCGCGACGATGGTCGCGCTGGTGTGCCTGTGGGTGGCGGCGCAGATGCTGTGGTTCGGAGGCATCTCCGAGAGCCGCGACCAACGGCTCCTCTACGACCAGTTCCGCACCGAGCTCGCCGCCGCGACCGCACCGGTCGGACCAGTGACGCCGGCCGGCGACCCGGTCGCCCTGCTCACGATCCCGCGCCTGGGGGTCCAGCAGGTCGTCGTGGAGGGCACGGCGTCGGGCGACCTGCTGGCCGGTCCCGGGCACCTGCGCGACACGGTGCTGCCCGGACAGGTAGGGACCTCGGTCGTCTTCGGCCGCGCCGCGACGTACGGCGCGCCGTTCCAGAACATCGCGAGCCTCCAGCGCGGCGACCAGATCTCGGTGATCATGGCGCAGGGCCAGCGGATGTTCCACGTGATCGGGGTCCGCCGAGCCGGGGACCCCCTGCCGCAGCCGCCGGCGTCCGGCCTCGCCCGACTGACGCTGGTCAGCGCGGAGGGTTCCGGCCGGTTCGGCGACATCGCCCCCGGCCAGGCGGTGTACGTCGACGCCGAGGCCACCAAGGGCTTCCAGGCTCCCGCCGGTCTTCCCACCGCGGTGCCCACCTCCGAGACGGTGCTGGCCAACGAACCCGGGGCGCTTCCGCTCCTCGTGGTCTGCCTGGCACTGCTGCTCGCCCTGACCCTCGGCATCCTGGCCGCGCGACAGCGCTGGTCCGGCATCCGAGTCTGGGTGATCGCTTCAGCTCCCGCGATCGCTCTCGCCTGGTTCACGACGGATGTGGTGATGCGGTTGTTGCCCAACCTGATGTGAGCCCCGACCCCTGAGTTCCCCGCAAGTCAACCAACAGAAAGAGAAGGACATGCGAGTACGCAGCATTGTCGCCGGCCTTGCCACCACAGCGGTGGCCGTGTCGACGGCGTCCCTGGTCGCGATGGCTCCGGCCCACGCGGATCCGTCGTTCACCCCGGACGCGAACGACATCGTGGGGGTTGGCTCGGACACCTCCGAGAACGTCATGGACAACCTGGCCGACGGCATCCCCGGAACCGCCGGCTACAACGGCGGCAAGACCGCAGCGGATGCTCGTCTGGTGTCGTTCGACACCGAGGGCACCGCCCAGATCACCCCGCGCTCCGGCGCGACCGCCATCAACCGCCCGGTCGGCTCGGGTGCCGGCAAGGCACTCCTGTTCGGCGCCTCCAACAACCCCGACATCACCTTCGCGCGCTCCTCGTCGGCGGAGAACGCCACCGAGGTCGCGGGCGGCCTCCAGTCCTTCCCGTTCGCACTGGACACGCTGTCGATGGCGGTCTCCGGGACGGTGAAGTCGCACGCGCCGGCCGCGCTGACCGGAGCCCAGATCGTCAGCATCTTCAAGGGTGACGTCACCAACTGGAACCAGGTGGGCGGCAAGGCCGGGGTGATCAAGCCCTTCGTGCCGCAGGCCGGTTCGGGCACCCGCACGTTCTTCGAGGCGCAGCTGACGAACCTCAACGGCGGCACCCCGGTCGTCTACGGCCCCGGTGTCGACACCAACATGCACGAGAACACCGACACGGTGCTGGCGTCCGACCCGAACGCAGTCGCGCCGTTCTCGGTGGGCAAGGCGAACACGCTCTTCCCGACCTCGGTGCACCTCGAGGGTGGGTTCAACGCCCAGCGTGCCCTCTACAACGTGGTCCGCGGCGCCGATGTCGCCGACGCCACGATCACCGGGATCTTCGGATCCGCCGGGTTCATCTGCTCTCCGGCTGCCACGAAGCTGATCGAGGCGGCTGGGTTCCTCCAGCTGGCGACGCCGGCTCATGGTGGGGTGTGTGGCGCCGCCACCCAGAACCCGACCTCCAACCTCACCACCAACAGCGTGCCCACGACCACCAAGCTGGTGGTCAAGAGCACGAGGGCCGATCACGCCGACCTCGTCGCCCGGGTGACGGGTTCCACGGCTCCCAGCGGCACGGTCTCGTTCTTCGAGGGCGCGACCCTGATCAAGTCCGGCATCCCGCTGATCTCGGGTCAGGCGACCCTGTCGCCCAAGGCCAGCCCCGGTGCGCACACCTACAGCGCGCAGTTCACCCCCGACCTCGGGTCGGCGTGGCTCGCCTCCCAGGATGACGCCAGCGGAACCGTCAAGACCTCCGCGAGCGTCAGTGAGTCCTTCCCGGCCAAGGTCGCCAAGGGCGACCGCGCCACCGGCAAGGTCACCGTGGTGCTGAAGGGCCTCTCGAAGAAGGCCACCGGCACCGTCAAGGTGATGCAGGGCAAGAAGACGCTCGCCAAGGCCAAGCTCGTTCGGGGCAAGGTGACGATCAAGCTGCCGAAGCTCACCAAGGGCAAGCACAGCCTGAAGGCCGCGTGGGCGGGAGACAGCCTCGGGGCTGCCGCCGTGAAGGCCTTCACGATCACCCAGAAGTAGCTGGCGATCCTCTCGGTGCGGGTGGCCGCTCCCAGGCGGTCACCCGCACCACCACCTCGCAGATCAGAAGGACCACCTATGGACACCACCCAGCTCCTCGCCGTCACCGATCCCGGGCCCCGGGAACGCGGTCGCGACCCGCACCTCGCCCGTCTCGAGGGGCGCGAGATCACGGCGTGGTTCGGCGCGCACAAGGTGCTCGACCGGGTCTCGCTGGTCATGGAGCCGGGTGACATCACCGCCCTGATCGGACCCTCCGGCTGCGGCAAGTCGACGTTCCTGCGCATCCTGAACCGGATGCACGAGCTGGTGCCGAGCGCCCAGCTCGCCGGTGAGGTCCTGCTCGACGGCGAGGACATCTACGACGCCGACAAGCGCCTCATCGATGCCCGCAGGGCGATCGGGATGGTCTTCCAGAAGCCCAATCCCTTCCCCGCGATGTCCATCCGCGAGAACGTCCTGGCGGGGCTCCGCCTCACCGGCACCCGGGCCTCGCGCAGCGAGAAGGACGACCTCGTCGAGTCCTGTCTGGTCAAGGGTGGGCTCTGGAACGAGGTCAAGAGCCGCCTCGACGAGCCGGGCGGTGGTCTCTCCGGCGGCCAGCAGCAGCGCTTGTGCATCGCCCGCTCGCTGGCCATCAAGCCCCGTGTGCTTCTGATGGACGAGCCCTGCTCGGCCCTCGACCCGACGTCGACCCGGGTGATCGAGGAGACCATGCTCGACCTCGCCCGGGAGGTGACGATCGTGATCGTCACCCACAACATGCAGCAGGCGGCGCGCGTCTCCGACCAGTGCGCGTTCTTCCTGGCATCCCAGGGCACTCCCGGCGTCATCGTCGAGCACGGCGAGACCAGCGCGATGTTCGACAACCCCCAGGACCAGCGCACCCGCGACTACGTCCAAGGACGGTTCGGCTGAGCCGCCGGGGCCGGGTGGACCTGGTCGTCGCCGCCGGCATCGTGCTGGTGGGGCTCGTCGGGGCGCTGGCCGCGCTGGGCGGCTCCGGCGCCCAGCCGCTGCAGGTGTCGCGGGTCCTGGTGGCACCCCCGGCGGAGCGCCTCGTCCCCGTCGCATCGCACACCGCCACGTCCTCGGCGCCGACCGTCAGTGCGGCGTGGGTCTCGCGGGTCACCTCGACCGCCGGCATCCCCGAGCCCGCGGTCAGGGCGTACGCCGCGGCGACGCTCAGCGAGAACCGTGACGACCCCGGGTGTCACCTGGGCTGGACGACCTTGGCCGGGATCGGCTGGGTCGAGTCACAGCACGGCACGATCGGCGGGAGGGTGCTGGGGAACGACGGCCGGCCCGACCGGCCGGTGTTCGGTCCGGAGCTCGACGGGCGTGGCGATGTCGCGGCGATCGAGACCGAGGCCGGCGGGTGGGAGAGGGCCGCCGGGCCACTCCAGTTCCTGCCGTCCACGTGGGAGCGCTGGGCCGTCGACGCCGACGGGGACGGGGTGGCCGACCCGCAGGACCTCGACGACGCGGCGCTGGCTGCGGCGCGCTACCTCTGCGCCGCCGGCGGCGACCTCGAGACCGGGGCCGGGTGGACGGCGGCCGTCCGCGCCTACAACCACGCCGACGCCTACGTGCGTGCGGTCTACGACGCGGCGTCGACGTACGCGACGCGGACGGACTCCGGCTGACCCGTCTGAGCCACGGGTCAGGCGGTGTCGATCACGCGTTGATGGGACCCGGCATCGCCCAGGCGTCCTCGTCGACGACTGCGACCGTCAGCTCGTGGCGGTCGTCGAACGTCTCGGCCGTGGGTGCGTCCGGCATGTTCTCCGGGATGCGCACCGCGATGATCGACTCCAGACGCACGACCGAGTGCTCGGAGTGCGTGCTGAGCACGAGGCCGTGGCCATCGAGCCCGGCGACGGTGCCGCTCAGCCAGTGGCCCCCGACCAGGACCTCCACCGGCAAGCTGCTGGTCTCGGCACGGCGCAAGGCCGTGCCGATGGTGAACAACGTCGTGTTGTGCATGATCAAACCCCCCTCAGGGCCCCCCCGGGCTCTGCACTGATGACGCAAGGGTAAGGCCCAGGTGCGTCAACGAGGCTGATTGGCGAGTCAAATGTTCGACACGGTTCGGGCACGTGGTCGAAACGGGCTAGTCAGCCGACCATGACGGACGAACCGGACGCCGATCCGCCCCGTCGCCAGCCCCGCGCGCTGTCCACCGACCAGTCCCGTCCGTCGAAGCCCACCTGACTGAGCCCGAGGCCCGGCGCATGGCTGACGAGGTACGACGCCATCGCCCAACCCTGCGGACCGGAGGGAGCCACGATCTGCAGACGCGACCCCTCGGCCACGCGCACCTCCACCGTGCCGAAGGCGGGGGCGAGCGTGCGCCGTAGCGCGGCCGCCCGCCGGGCTGCGGGAGCCGGCGTACCGGTGGAGGCGTCGAGATGGCAGGCGAACGCGGCGGGGGAGAAGCCGGTCAACGCAGAGGCGAGAGCGCGCGCGTCCTGCTCGTAGACGGCGTACGCCGACGGGTAGCCGGAGCGCTGGACCCGCTGGGCCGCCACGGTCACGGGCAGGGCGGTGTAGCCGGGCACCCGGGCCAGCGCGTCGTAGAAGGCGTTGGTGGCGTGCACCGGGTCGAGGATCTCCTGCGGGGTGCCCCAGCCCTGTGAGGGCCGCTGCTGGAAGAGACCCAGCGAGTCCCGGTCGCCGCCGCGCAGGTTGTAGAGCTTCGACTCCTGCAGGGCGGCGGCCAGCGCGATGGTGGCCGCGTGAGCCGGCATCCCGCGGTGTACGGCGATCGCCGAGATCAGGCTGGCGTTCCGCGCCTGGGTCGCGGTGAGCACCACGCTCAGCCCGTTGACCTTGGTGGTGCACAACCCGACGGAGTCGTCCTGCGAGGACCCGCCGTGCCGCGAGATGCCGTACCAGACCCCGCCCACGACCAGGGCGAGCGGCACCACGACCGCGGCAGTCCGCCGCACGATGCCCATCAGTTGGCGTGGAGGGCTTCGTTGAGTGCGACGCCCCCTGCCCGCCACGGCACGACCTCCACGGTGCCGGTCACCGAGTTGCGGCGGAACAGCAGATGGCTGCCACCGGACAGGTCCAGGGCCTTGACCACGCGGCCGTCGGGAAGCGTCACCTTCGTACCGGCGGTGACGTAGCAGCCGGCCTCGACGACGCAGTCGTCGCCCAGGGCGATGCCGATGCCGGCGTTCGCGCCCAGCAGGCAGCGCTCGCCGATCGAGACGACCTGCGTGCCGCCGCCGGACAGGGTGCCCATGATCGACGCGCCGCCGCCCACGTCGGAGCCGTCGCCGACGACGACGCCGGCGGTGATCCGGCCCTCGACCATGGAGGTGCCGAGGGTTCCGGCGTTGTAGTTGACGAAGCCCTCGTGCATGACCGTCGTGCCCTCGGCCAGGTGGGCACCGAGGCGCACCCGGTCGGCGTCGGCGATGCGTACGCCGGGCGGCACGACGTAGTCGGTCATCCGCGGGAACTTGTCGACGCCGAAGACCTGCACCGGACCCCGTGCTCGCAACCGCAGTCGCGTGGCCTCGAAGTCGTCGATGGGGCACGGGCCGGCACTGGTCCAGGCCACGTTGGTCAGGACGCCGAAGACCCCGTCGAGGTTCAGCCCGTGCGGGCGTACCAGTCGGTGGGAGAGCAGGTGCAGGCGCAGATAGGCATCGGGCACGTCCTGCGGCGGCTCGCCGAGGTCGATCGCGACGCGCACCACCTCGGTCCGGACGCGTCGCGCCGGGTGGTCGCCGGCAAGGTCCGCGAGGTCTGCGGGCACGGCGGCGTCGGCCGCCGCCTCACCGAGCGCCGGCGCGGGGAACCAGGTCTCGAGGACGGTGCCCTCGCTGGCCCCGCTTGTCACCACGGTCGCCAGACCCAGGCCGTGTGCCTTCTGCTCGCTCACGCGGGGAGTCTACGGAGCCCCGGGCTACTGACCGGTGCGGCCGTCGATGCGCTCACGGAGGAAGTCGGCGTGCCCGAGGTGCCGCGCGTACTCCTCGATCATGTGGACCACGATGTCGCGGACCTCGCCGCTGTCGTCGCCGAGCCCGACCGTGGCACCGAGGTCGTCGATGCCGGCGTACACCTCACGGGCATGTGCGACCTCGCGGTGCCAGGACTCCCAGGCCTCGGCCACGACCGCGTCGTCGGCCACGGCGCCGTTGAAGTCGAGGTCGCGGTCCTCCTCGCTGCGGTACAGGCGCGCGAGGTCGCCGTGTCCCTCGAGCCAGCGGCGGAACCAGTGGTGCTCCACCTTGGCCAGGTGACGGACCAGACCGAGCAGCGACATCGTCGACGGCGGCACCGAACGCTGGGCCATCTGCTCGGCGTCGAGACCCTCGCACTTCATCTCCAGGGTCATCCGGTAGCGGTCGAGATACTCGGCCAGCACCGCCTTCTCACCCGCGGACGTCTCGATCGACTCGCGTGGGTCGTCCTCGGGGTCGACCCACATGTCGGGGTACATGCGGGGTGCCTGCTCGTCCATGCGCCCACCCAACCGACTGGCGGGCCGGGCCTGCAACTCCATACCGCGTCCAGGCGAACCCGGTGGCCGCGGGGTGGAGCCGCGCCGTACCCTGGAGCCACAGGCGTCTGAGCCGTCATCAGCGGCGAGCCTCCGGAAGAACGGCCGCACCCCGGTGCGGCTCACTAGACCCGGACGGGTGGGCCCGTCACAGCCGTCCATGAGCGGTCACCCGCCGCTGGTCGAGCTTCTCAGGCCTGGTGGGTGGCAAGCGAGGTGGTACCGCGGCAACCGTCGTCCTCGTGGTTTCGAGCAGGCTCAACCGACGAGGGCTACCGATGACGTATCCGAAGGTCTCCACCGATCCCGCAGCCGATCGCGCCCAGGGCGGCGTCCCGGCCACTCCGCGCTTCCCCCAGATCGAGGAGGGGGTGCTCGCCTACTGGGAGGCCGACGACACCTTCCTGGCCAGTGTCGAGCAGCGCGACGCGGGCGAGGACGGCGACAACGAGTTCGTCTTCTACGACGGTCCGCCGTTCGCGAACGGCCTGCCCCACTACGGCCACCTGCTCACCGGCTACGTCAAAGACCTGATCCCGCGCTACCAGACGATGCGCGGCCGCCGGGTCGAGCGCCGCTTCGGCTGGGACACCCACGGCCTGCCCGCCGAGCTCGAGGCGATGCGACAGCTCGGCATCAAGACCACCGACGAGATCCTCGAGATGGGGATCGAGGCGTTCAACGCCGAGTGCCGGAAGTCGGTCTTCGAGTACACCGACGAGTGGCGGGAGTACGTCACCCGGCAGGCGCGGTGGGTCGACTTCGACCACGACTACAAGACCCTCGACCTCGACTACATGGAGTCGGTCATGTGGGCCTTCCAGCAGCTGCGGGAGAAGGGGCTCGCCTACGAGGGCTTCCGCGTCCTGCCCTACTGCTGGAACGACGAGACCCCGCTGTCCAACCACGAGCTGCGGATGGACGAGGACGTCTACCAGATGCGTCAGGACCCCGCGGTCACCGTCGGCATGCGGCTCACGAGCGGGCCGGCCGAGGGCGCCTTGGCGTTGATCTGGACGACGACGCCGTGGACCCTGTGCGCCAACCTGGCGATCATGGTCCACCCCGACCTCGAGTACGTCGTCGTCGAGTCGTCGTACAGCGGGTCACCCGAGCGCTACCTGATCGCTGCCGAGCGTCTCCGGGCCTACGACAGGGAGCTCGCTCCAGAGGGGGACCCGTCGGAGATCGTCGCCCGGTTCACGGGTTCGGAGCTGCTCGACAGCACCTACGTACCCCCGATGTCCTACTACCCCGGTCACGCTCGCGCGTACCGCCTCGTCGAGGCCGCGGACCTCGTCAGCGCCACCGAGGGCACCGGGCTGGTGCACACCGCCGGCGCCTTCGGTGAGGCGGACAAGGTGGTCACCGACCGCGAAGGGATCGAGCCCGTCGTGCCGGTCGCCAAGGACGGGCGCTTCACTCCGCCGGTCGACGACTACGCCGGCATGCACGTCTTCGACGCCAACCTCGCGATCATCGAGCACCTCAAGAACATGACGCGGGTCTCGACAGGCTCGACCACCGAACCCGCGGAGACCGGTTCCGTCACGCCGGGCACCGTCCTGCTGCGTCGCGAGTCGTACGAGCACTCCTACCCCCACTGCTGGCGCTGCCGTGAGCCGCTGATCTACATGGCGGTGTCGTCGTGGTTCGTCAGCACCACCAAGATCCGCGATCGCATGCTCGACCTCAACCAGCAGATCCGCTGGGTGCCCGAGCACATCAAGGACGGCCAGTTCGGCAAGTGGCTGGAGAACACCCGCGACTGGTCGATCTCGCGCAACCGCTTCTGGGGCAGCCCGATCCCGGTCTGGAAGAGCGACGACCCGGCGTACCCGCGGATCGACGTCTACGGCTCGCTCGACGAGCTCGAGCGCGACTTCGGCGTACGCCCGGACGACCTGCACCGGCCGTTCATCGACGACCTGACCCGGCCCAACCCGGACGACCCCACCGGTAGGTCGACGATGCGCCGCGTCACCGACGTCATGGACTGCTGGTTCGAGTCCGGCTCGATGAGCTTCGCCCAGGTGCACTACCCGTTCGAGAACGCCGACTGGTTCGAGCACCACTTCCCCGGCGACTTCATCGTCGAGTACATCGGCCAGACCCGCGGCTGGTTCTACACGATGCACGTGCTGGCGTCGGCGATCTTCGAGCGGCCCGCCTTCGAGACCTGCCTCTCCCACGGCATCGTGCTGGGAAGCGACGGCCAGAAGATGTCCAAGTCGCTGCGCAACTACCCGGACGTCCGCGAGGTCTTCGACCGCGACGGCGCCGACGCGATGCGCTGGTTCCTGATGTCGTCGCCGATCCTGCGCGGCGGCAACCTGATCGTCACCGAGCGGTCGATCCGCGAGGGCGTCCGCCAGGTGCTGATCCCGCTCTGGAACTGCTGGTACTTCTTCGCGCTCTACGCCAACGCCGCGCGCGAGCAGGGGTACGACGCGAAGCACTCGACGGCGTCCACGCACCCGATGGACCGCTACCTGCTGGCCAAGACCCGGCAGTACGTCGAGACCGCGACCCGGCAGATGGACGACTACGAGGTCGCGAACGCCTGCGACACGACCCGGACCTTCCTCGAGGTGCTCTCGAACTGGTACATCCGCCGGTCCCGGGAGCGGTTCTGGGCGGCCGAGTCGTCCTCGGCCGTGCCGGTCGAGACCGCCGACGCCTTCGACACCCTCTACACCGTCCTCGAGACCGTCTGCCGGGTGGCCGCACCGCTGCTCCCGCTGACGACCGAGGAGGTCTGGCGAGGTCTGACCGGCGAGCGTTCGGTGCACCTCACCGACTGGCCGTCCGCGGACGACCTGCCGGCCGACGACGAGCTGGTCACCGCGATGGACCAGGTGCGCGAGGTGTGCTCCGCCGGCTCTGCCCTGCGCAAGGGCGCGGCGCTGCGCAACCGGCTGCCGCTGTCGACGCTGACCGTCGTGGTCGACGGGGCCGAGCGCCTGAAGGGCTTCGAGGAGATCGTCGCCGACGAGCTGAACGTCAAGGACGTCCGGCTGCTGGGGACCGACCACCCCGACGCCGCGTCGTACGGCGTGTCGCAGCGGCTCACGGTCAACGCCCGAGCCGCCGGCCCGAGGCTCGGCAAGGACGTGCAGACCGCGATCAAGGGCTCGAAGTCCGGCGACTGGTCGGTCTCCGAGAGCGGCGCGGTGACCGCCGGGGGCCTCGTGCTGCAGGACGGCGAGTTCACCCTCGAGACCGTCGCCGCGGGCGGCGCCGACTCCGCGACCGGGATGCTCCCCGGTGGTGGGTTCGTGGTGCTGGACACCGCCGTCACCCCCGCGCTCGAGGCCGAGGGCGTCGCCCGCGACCTGGTGCGCGCCGTGCAGCAGGCCCGCCGCGACGCGGGGCTCGACGTCTCCGACCGGATCGCGCTCACCCTGGTGGCCGCCCCGGCCGTCGCGGACGCCGCGCGCACCCACGCCGGCCTGATCGAGCGCGAGACGCTCGCGACCTCGTTCGACGTGAGCGAGGGCGCCGTCGAGTCGCCCGTGATCGAGCTCGAGCGGGCCTGAGGGGCTGGTTGGATGGGCTCCGTGGACCTGGACCTGAGCGCCGACGTCGTCACGCTCACCGAGCAGCTCGTGGACATCGAGTCGGTGAGCCGCAACGAGCGCCCGATCGCCGACGCGGTGGAGGCGGCGCTGGCGACCCTGCCGCACCTGACCCTGACCCGACGCGGGAACACCGTCCTCGCTCGCACCGACCTCGGCCGCGCCGAGCGGGTCGTCCTGGCCGGCCACCTCGACACGGTGCCGTTGAACGACAACCTCCCCAGCCGCAACGACGGCACGAACCTCCACGGCCTCGGCAGCTGCGACATGAAGGCCGGCGACGCCGTCATCCTCAAGCTCGCCGCCACGGTGCCCGAGCCGGTGCGCGACGTCACCTTCATCCTCTACGAGGCCGAGGAGATCGAGAGTGAGTTCAACGGGCTGAACCGGCTCACCGTGAGCGACCCCGACCTGATGCGGGCGGACTTCGCGATCCTGATGGAGCCGTCGGACGCGGTGGTCGAGGCCGGGTGCCAGGGCACCATCCGGGTCGAGGTGACCGTGCACGGCGAGCGCGCCCACAGCGCCCGCTCCTGGAAGGGCGTGAACGCGATCCACCGGGCCACCCCGATCCTGGAGCGGCTCTCGGCGTACGACGCGCGCATGCCCGTCATCGACGGGCTGACCTACCACGAGGGTCTCAACGCCGTCGCGATCAGCGGTGGCGTCGCCGGCAACGTGCTGCCCGACCTCTGCACCGTCTCGGTCAACCACCGCTTCGCCCCCGACCGCAGCGAGGCCGAGGCCGAGGCTTTCCTGCGCGACTTCTTCTCGGGGTACGACGTGTCGGTCTCCGACAGCGCTCCCGGCGCCCTGCCCGGGCTCGACCGGCCCGCCGCGAAGGAGTTCATCGAGGCCGTCGGCGGCACGGTCAACCCGAAGTTCGGCTGGACCGACGTCGCGCGCTTCGCCGCGCTCGGCGTACCCGCGGTCAACTTCGGCCCCGGTGACCCGATGCTGGCCCACAAGCAGGAGGAGTTCGTGCCGCTCGAGCAGATCCGCCACTGCGAGCGCGCGCTGCGTACGTGGCTCGGGGGCGACGCGCGATGACCGACCCCCACGAGAAGTTCAAGGGCCCGGTGGTGATGCGCCGGAGCATGGTCGACGGCACCACCACCGACCAGCGGTTGCTCGACTCGCGCGGGGCGAGCGACTGGGTGCACACCGACCCCTGGCGGGTGCTGCGGATCCAGGCGGAGTTCGTCGAGGGCTTCGGCGCGCTGGCCGAGCTCGGGCCGGCGATCGCCTGCTTCGGCTCGGCCCGCACCAAGCCCGACGACCCGACGTACGCAAGGGGAGAAGAGGTCGGTCGCAAGCTGACCGCGGCGGGCTTCGCGGTGATCACCGGCGGCGGCCCCGGGGCGATGGAGGCGGTCAACAAGGGGGCCAGCGAGGCGGGCGGCACGAGCGTCGGCCTCGGCATCGAGCTGCCCTTCGAGTCCGGTCTCAACCAGTGGGTCGACATCGGCATCAACTTCCGCTACTTCTTCGCCCGCAAGACGATGTTCGTGAAGTACTCCCAGGGCTTCGTCGTGCTGCCGGGCGGCCTCGGCACCCTCGACGAGCTGTTCGAGGCGCTCACCCTGGTGCAGACGCACAAGGTGACGAGCTTCCCGCTGGTGCTGCTCGGGGTCGAGTACTGGCAGGGCATGATCGCGTGGCTGCGTGACACGGCGCTGACGCACGGCACGATCAGCCAGTCCGACATCGACATGCTCCATCTCACCGACGACGTCGACGAGGCGGTCGCGATGATGGTGCGGTCGCACGAGAAGGACACCCGCCCGTGATCTGGTTCTTCGCGATCCTGGTCGTGCTCGCGCTCGGCGGGGTCGCCGTGGTCGCCTCCGGACGCGGTCAGCCGATGGGGCCGTCGTACGACGACGCACCCGACTCCCTGGTGCCCTCCGACGGACCCGTGTCCGCCGACGACCTGCGCAGGATCCGGTTCCCGCTCGCGGTGCGCGGCTACCGGATGGCCGAGGTCGACGCCCTGCTCGAGCGGCTCGCGGAGGAACGGGAGGAGGCCGACCGCCGCCTGGCCGACGACGTCGTGCCGCTACCCGGTCCCGAGACCGGGGATGACACCGACCCGTCCGCCTCGGCACACTGAGCGGCTGTGAAGCCTGAGTACATCGTCTACGTCCTCACCTTCCTCTCCGCCGTCGTCGTCGTCCTGACCCGGGTCCGGCTCTCGCAGGCCCGGGCCGCGGGCCAGCACCAGGTGGGGATGCGGGCTGTGAACACGCACACCGCCTGCGGTGTGGTCGGGCTGGTGCTCTGGGTGTACTTCCTGGCGACCGGCAACGACAGCTCCGTGGCCGGGATCGTCGCGCTGTTCTTCTACTGGCTCACCGCCCTGGTCGGCCTGCTGATCCTGATGCGGTGGATGCCGAGCCGCGGCAAGCACGCGTCGGGCACCGCCGACGACCGCTGGTCGGAGGGCCCGGGGTTGTCGGTGCTCGCTCATGTGGGGATGCTGGTGGGCGTGCTCGTGTTCACCTGGTACTTCGCGACCCACAACTGATGCGTCCGTCCTCTCGCGCGCCCCGACGCCGCCGCGGCCTGGCCGCGGCGGGCCTCGCTCTCGCCCTGTTGCCGGCGCTGCTCGTCCTGCCGGCCCGGGCGACCACAGACGCCCAACCCGCCGTCATCGGGCACCGGGTGATCGGACACTCGGTGAAGGGCCGCCCGATCGTGGCGTGGCACCTCGGAGAGCCGGGGAAGCCGAAGGTCGTGCTGATCTCGCTCATGCACGGCAACGAGCCGGCGCCGCGACGCATCCTGACCGACCTGCGTGACGGCGCCCCGGTGCACGACGTGGACCTGTGGATCGTGCCGGTCTACAACCCCGACGGCCTGGCCCGCCACACGCGCAAGAACGCCCACGGCGTCGACCCGAACCGGAACTATCCCTTCAAGTGGGTCCGCCTCACCGGCAACTACGACTCCGGGCCCCGGCCCAAGTCGGAGCCGGAGACGCGCGCGATGATGAGGTTCCTGTCGAAGGTGAAGCCGGCGTTCGTGCTGTCGTTCCACCAGCCGCTCCACGGCGTCGACATCACCGAGCGCCCGAAGTTCTCACGCCGGGTCGCCCACGCGCTCGACCTGCCGATGACGAAGCTGAACTGCGGCAGCAGCTGCCACGGGACCATGACCATGTGGTTCAACCACAAGTTCCCGGGCTTCGCCCTCACCGTGGAGTACGGCGCGTCGCCCCCCGCATCGAAGCTGCGGACCGCGCCCGACCGGATCCTGCACCTCTTCGGCGCCTGGCGCGGCGGCGTCCAAGGCAGCCCGACTTCCTCCGGTCGCTGATGGTGCGGTTTGGTCCCAAACCGCACGTTTTCGGGCCGCAGGGTCGCCGTTTGGTCCCAAACCGCAGCCCTCTGAGCCACGGCACAGGCGGGCGCTGAGACCCTCAGCGCCCCTCGAAGACCGGCTTCTCCTTGGCGACGAAGGCGGCGACGGCGGCCGCGTGGTCGGCCGTGGCGCCGGTCTTCGTCATCTGGGTGGACTCGAACGCGACGGCCTCGGCGAAGTCGTGGCCCGCGGCGTACTCGACTGACTGCCGCATCGCGCCGAGCGCGACGGTCGGCCCGGCGGCCAGGCGGGCGGCGAGGTCGCCGACGACCGCGCCCAGCTCGGCGGCGGGGACCACCTGCGTGGCCAGGCCCAGGGACAGCGCCTCGTCGGCCTTGACGGTGCGCGGGAAGTAGAGGAGCTCGATCGCCTTCGCCTTCCCGACCAGCCGCTGGAGGGTGAAGCTCGAGCCGGTGTCGCACGAGAGCGCGACGTTGGCGAAGGCCAGGTTGAAGCCGGCCGTGTCGGCCAGGATCCGCAGGTCGCAGGCGAACGCGAGGCTCGCGCCGGCCCCCGCGGCGACGCCGTTGACCGCGGCGATGACCGGCTTCTCCATCCCGACCAACGTCGTCACGATCGGGTTGTAGTGCTCGTCGACGGTGCGGAACAGCGAGTCGCTCGACGAGCTGTGCAGGATCTGGATGTGCTCCTTGAGGTCCTGGCCGACGCAGAACGCGCGGCCGGAGCCGGTCAGCACCACGCACCGGACGGCGGGGTCGTCGGCCACTTGGCGTACGGCGGCGAGCAGCGCCTCCTTCGTCGCGACGTCGAGGCTGTTCATCGCGTCGGGGCGGTTGAGGGTGACGGTCGCGACGCCGTCGGCGACCTCGACCAGGACAGGGGAGACGTCAGCGGTCATGCCAGCAGGTTATTCACCCTCGCCGTCACACGCCCAGGCAGCGGGCGACGAACCGGTCGGAGGCCGGTTTGAGCCGCGCCGCCTCGCTCGTGAACAGGTCCGCCGCGGCCTGGCCCGGCCAGTCGCGGGGGAGCAGCGCCGCGGGGAGCCCCGGGTCGTCGAAGAGGAACTTGCGCCACTCGTGGACCAGCCGGAAGCGGGCCGCGAAGGCCGCTTGGTCCTCGTCGCCCGGGCTGTCCGTCTCGCCACGGACCAGCGTGTCCGCCAGGTCGGGCCACGCGGCGTACGACGTGGAGAGGCGCGCCAGGTCCCACGCCGCCACCGGGTCGGGGGCCAGCTCGACCGCGACCGCGTGGCGCGCGCGGCCGCCGGCCCGGGCGACCACCTCGTCGACCTCGGGCCGCTCGAAGGGGCACAGCCACACGCCAGGCGCGTGCTCGGCGTACCCCAGGTAGTGGAGCTCCTCCCGGAGCCGCCCCCGCGCCCCGCGCTCGCGCGGGAGGTCGACGAAGACCAGCCGCCAGCGGCCGTCCCAGGGCTCCGGCTCCGAGCGGTAGATCCGCGAGGCCGCCTCGCTGAGTCGCTCGATCGCGCGCCGGGTGGCGCGGTAGCCCGGGGCGGCGTCGACGCGGGTGGGCTCCAGCCAGCCCTGCGCCGACATCCGCGAGATCGCCGTCCGCACCGCCGGAGCCGCGATCCCGACCGGCTGGAGGAGCCGGATCAGCGCCGACACGGGGGCCTGGTGGCCGCGCGAGCGGAGGTGGTCGCCGTACACGTCGAACAGGGCCGAGCGTGCGCGCATGCGGTCACTGTGCCAGTTCCGCGCCGGGGTACGGCTCCGCCCCTCGCCGCGATAGGGGATAATGGTGCCCACATCGTCGTGTGGGGTCGCTGTCCCCGCGCGTCCTGGGTCCAACAAGAAGAATGAGGTGCGCGGATGGCGGCAATGAAGCCCCGGACGGGCGACGGTCCGCTCGAGGTCACCAAGGAGGGACGCGGCATCGTGATGCGCGTGCCCTTGGAGGGTGGTGGCCGGCTTGTCGTCGAGCTCAACGCTGAGGAGGCGGGCGCACTGGGAGACGCCTTGAAGGACGTCGTGGGCTGAGGTGCCTGCGACCGCCACGTCTCTTCCACCCCAGGTCTCTCCACCGGCATTCGCGCTGAGTGGGCTGCTACCGCACGAGCTGACGGGTGTCGAGGCCGTCGCCTACCCGTTCACCACCGACGACGGCGCTCCCGTTCTGGGACCCGGGGCCGAGGCCGCGGCCGACGCGTTGGGGATCGACCTGCTGGCCGTCCTGGAGTCCCGCCAGGCGCGGGGCACGGGCGGCGAGGTCGTCGCCCTCCCCGTGGGTGGGCTCGCCGGCAACGACTCCCTACGCCTCGTCCTGCTCGTCGGGCTGGGCGACGAGAGCCCGCGTGACTTCCGAAGGGCCGGCGCCGCACTGGCGCGGCACAGCGTCGACCACGACACCCTCGCGACCACGGTCGCGGCGGCCGGTGACAGCGAGGCGCTGACGGCCTTCGTGGTGGGCGCCATGCTGGGCTCCTTCGGCTTCCACTGGCGGTCGCAGGGGCCCGAGCACCAGCCGGTACGCCGGATCGTGCTCGCGGCTGTCGACGACGACGTCTCGGCCCACCTCGAACGCGGTCTCGAGCTGGGTGGCGCCGGCTGGCGCGCCCGGATGCTGGCCACGGTCCCGTCCAACCTCAAGTCGCCCCAGTGGCTCGCCGAGCAGGCCGAGGCCCTGGCCGACGAGTACGGCCTGACCTGCAAGGTCTGGGACGAGCGGAAGCTGGCCGACGAGGGCTTCGGCGGCGTGCTGGCCGTCGGCCGGGCCTCGGCGACGCCGCCGCGGCTGATCCGCCTCGACTACGCGCCCCCACGTGGCGCCCGCAAGGCGCCGCGCGTGGTGCTCGTCGGCAAGGGCATCACCTTCGACACCGGCGGTCTCTCGATCAAGCCGGGCGAGGCGATGTCGACGATGAAGCGCGACATGACCGGTGGTGCCGTGGTGATGGCAGTGATGGCCGCCCTCGGCCGTGTGGGGTGCCCGTTCAGGGTCACCGGGCTGGTGCCCGCAGCCGAGAACGCCGTCGGTGGCAACGCCCTGCGCCCCGGCGACGTGATCACGCAGTACGGCGGCCGCACCACCGAGGTCCTCAACACCGACGCAGAGGGCCGGCTGGTGCTCGCCGACGCGATGGCCTACGCCGTCGAGAAGCTGAACCCCGAGGTCCTGGTCGACGTCGCGACGCTCACCGGCGCGATCAAGGTCGCTCTGGGCCAGCGGGTCGGGGCGTTCTTCACCAACGACGAGGCGCTGGCCGCCCGGCTCTACGACGCCGGTCAGGACTCGGGCGAGCCGCTGTGGCGGATGCCCCTCGAGAGCGACTACGAGGACACCCTGTCGTCCACGATCGCCGACGCCAAGAACAACCCCGGAGGCCCGGGCGCGATCACGGCAGCGCTGTTCCTCCAGCACTTCGCCGGCGACGTGCCGTGGGCTCACCTCGACCTGGCCTCGGTCGGCGACTCGCCCTCGGACTCCTACGAGTGGACCGCCGGGCCCTCGGGCTTCGGTGCCCGGGTGCTGCTGACCTGGCTCACCGGCCCCGAGGCCCTGGCCGGCTTCGTGCGGTGAGCGGGCTGCGCGGGCTCACCGTCCGGTGGTCGCTGGCCGACGCTCCCGAGGGCGTCGACCGGGCGCTGGCGGACTACGTCGCGGACACCTCGTACGACCGGTTCAGCGCGCTGCCGGACCTGGCCTACAAGACCTGGCGGACCGTGCCGGGCGAGTGGTTCGAGGGGTGCTACGTCTTCGTCGACGAGCCTGCCAGGGCAGCGTTCCAGGAGACGTTCACGGCCGGAGCGGCCGAGGCGCCCGGCTCGCAGATCATCGGCAGCCCGCCGGTCCTGATCGAGGCGTGCGCCGTCGTGGCGATCGCCGAGGGCGGCGCGGGCTTCCGGCCCGCACGCCGAGGCTGAGAGGGCGAAGCCTGGCGAGCAAGCTCGCTGCGGCGCTCGTTGCGGTGGCCCGCTCGGACTCCGTCCGTTCGGGCCGTCCTCGCTCAGTCCTCCGGGGCCCATTCCTTCTTGGCGACGAGCAGGCCGTCACCCACCGGCAGCAGCACCGGCACCAGCGAGTCGTGGGCGGCGATCTCGCGGCCGAGGTCGCGGATGACCAGGGTCTCCTCGTCGCGCTGGGAGGGGTCGGCCACGCGGTCGTGCCACAGCGCGTTGTCGAAGGCGACCAGGCCGCCCGGCCGCAGGAGGCGGAGCGCCTCCTTGAGGTAGGCGCCGTACTCCGCCTTGTCGCCGTCGCAGAACACCAGGTCGTAGTGGCCGTCGGTGAGCCGGGGCAGGACGTCCAGCGCTGCCCCGGCGATCGTGCGGGCGCGCTGAGCGGTGATCCCGCCCTCGTTGAAGGTCTCGCGGGCCAGTCGCTGGTGCTCGGCCTCGATGTCGACGGTGGTGAGGATCCCGTCGGACCGCATCCCGCGCAGGAGCCAGAGCCCGGAGACGCCGGTGCCGGTGCCGACCTCGACCACCGCTCGGGCCTCGATCACGGAGGCCAGGAACCGCAGGGCCGCACCACCGCCGGAGCCGATCGCCACCACGCCGACCTCGTCTGCCCGCGCGCGGGCCGCTGCGAGCACGTCGTCCTCGGCCACGAAGTGCTCGGCGTAGGACCAGCTGACGGACTTGGGCGGAGCAACGGGCATGGCGGTCGCGGCCTTCCGGGTCGGTGGGCAGCGCGGGCGGCGCTCGGGATCGATCGGACACGGCGACCCTATCGCGCAGCGAGACCTCCGGAACGCCGTCACACGGGGGCCGCGCTCGGGAACATCCGGCACCCTCCCGTTCGTTGCACCCACGACGTTCACATGCTGCGAGAGGCCCTTCTCACAGGTTTCTCTCAGCCTCGGAGACGAGAGTTCGGAGCAAGGAGATCGCACTGTTCGGGTCACCGGCGCGCAGGCGCCACCAGGAGGAGTTCGTGGACACCGCGTCGCAGCAGCCGCACGACGACGCGGGCGTGCCCGAGGTCGGCGTACCGACCTGGGAGGAGATCGTCGACCGGCACTCCGACCGCGTCTACCGGCTCGCGATGCGCCTGACCGGCAACCGGCACGACGCCGAGGACCTCACGCAGGAGGTGTTCGTCCGCGTCTTCCGCAGCCTCTCGACCTACACGCCCGGGACGTTCGAGGGCTGGATCCACCGGATCACCACCAACCTCTTCCTCGACCAGGCACGCCGCAAGCAGCGGATCCGCTTCGACGCCCTCTCCGACGAGCGCGCGGACCGGCTGCGCAGCGAGCTCCCGACGCCCGACACTGCGTACGCCGACCAGACCTTCGACGACGACATCGAGCGCGCCCTCTCGACCCTGCCGCCGGAGTTCCGCGCGGCCGTCGTCCTGTGCGACGTCGAGGGCCTGTCCTACGAGGAGATCGCCGCGATCCTCGACGCCAAGCTCGGCACCGTCCGCTCCCGCATCCACCGTGGTCGCGCCATGCTCCGTACGGCGCTCGCCCACCGCGCTCCCGTCGACGGCCGCACCCGCTTCGGTGGGCCCGCGCCGCTACCCCAGGGGTCGAGCTCATGATCGGCCCCTCCATCGGCCACCTGGGCCCCCGGGTCAGCGCGCTCCTCGACGGGCAGATGTCCGCTGCCGAGGAGGAGCGGGCCTGGGAGCACGTCCACTCCTGCCACCAGTGCCGCGACGCCGTCGAGCGCGAGGGCTGGGTCAAGACCCGCCTCGCCACCATGCAGTACGCCGGCTCCGCGGCGCCGTCGCACCTCAAGGGCTCGCTCCTCTTCCAGGGGATCGCAGCCGCCTGGGCCGACCCGCACGACGACCCGCTCGTCGACACGGGGGTGGGTCGGTCCCGGCGGCACCTCGGCATGACCGGCATCAGCAGCGGGGCAGTGGGTGCGGCCGTGATGGGCGTGCTGGCCCTCGGGGCTTCGCCCGCCAACGCGCCGGGCGCCATCGTCCGACCGAGCGGAGAGTCGTTCGGCTCCGCGCTGACCAACGCCATCACCACGATCGTCGATCGTGAGCACCTGACCGCGCGCTCTGCGCCGGGTTCCGACCGCCAGGACACCCCGCCGTTCATGCGGGACCTGCGTCGTACACTCGCGCAGTAGGGCCGCCACGGCGCGGACGTCGATCGAGACGAGCCGGATCGGGCGGCACCCCCGTGGAGAGTCAGGACGGCGTGAGCGACGAGTATCCCGGCAGCACCGACGACACCGCGCCGCTGACCGCTCCCGACGGCGCGACCTGGCTGCCGCCGCGTGAGCAGCAACCGCCCCACCAGTGGACGCCTCCGGGCCCCGCACCTGCCGTCACCTCCTACGACACCGTGTCCAGCGGTCGGCCCTATCCGCCGCCGGGCCCGACCCACCGCTTCTCCGCGGAACCGCAGTCGACCTCGCGGGGTCGCGTACCGGGCTGGCTGTGGCCCGTCGTCTCGGTCCTGGCGCTGATGGTCGGGGTCGTCGGCGGCGTGGTCGGCGGCGCGGCGTACGAGAACTGGCACACCAGCTCCCGCGAGGGCCAGGTCAGTGGCGGCCTGGGCGCGTCCGGCACCGTCTCCCAGGCACCGCTCCCGGTCAGCAACCACTCGGTCGCGTCGGTGGCGCAGCAGATCCTGCCGAGCACGATCCAGGTGCTCGCCCAGTACCAGGGCAAGAAGGACGGCGCGACCGGCTCGGGCTTCGTCCTCGACCGGTCGGGGCACTACATCACCAACAACCACGTGGTCGCCGATGCGGTCAGCCACGACGGGCCGATCGAGATCATGGACCAGAACGGCGACCGGTACCCCGCCACCGTGGTCGGCCGGAGCCCGACGTACGACCTCGCCGTGCTCTACGTGAAGGGCGGCCCGAAGCTGCCCCCCGCGAGCCTCGGCACCGCAGGGGTCCTCCGCGTGGGCGACCAGGTGGTGGCGTTCGGCTCGCCGCTGGGACTCAGCTCGACGGTGACGGCCGGGATCGTGAGCGCGCTGAACCGTCCCGTCACCACCAGTGGCGACACCGCGTCGGACGCCTCGTCGTACATCAACGCCGTGCAGACCGACGCCGCCATCAACCCGGGCAACTCCGGCGGCCCGCTGGTCGACCTGACCGGCCGCGTGGTCGGGGTCAACTCCGCGATCGCGACCACCGGCACCACCGGGTCGGGCGAGGCGGGCAACATCGGCGTCGGCTTCGCGATCCCGATCGACCAGGTCAAGATCACCGCCGACCAGATCCTGCGCACCGGGCGGGCGCACTACCCGGTGATCGGCGCCAGCGTCGACACCGCCGACACGGCCGACACGGGGGCCAAGATCCTCGGGGTCACCTCCGGCAGCCCCGCGGGCAAGGGCGGGATGCGGAAGGGCGACCTCGTCACCGAGGTCGCCGGCGAGAAGGTCCCCGACGGGATCGCGCTGATCGTGGCGATCCGTTCCCACCAGCCGGGCGACACGGTGTCCTTCACCGTGGAGCGAGGCGGCACCGTGATGCAGCTGCGGATCACGCTGGGATCGCAGGTCGGCTGACGGGTGTGGATCGCCCTCTTACAGTGGCGAGGTGAGCAAGACATCTCGTCGTGAGACAGAGTCCGCGCGGCGCCAGCGAGCGGCCGAGATCCAGCGCGCCCACCAGCGACGCGAACGTCGGCGGCTCATCGTCGCCGGTGTGGTCGTCGCGCTGGTGGTCGTCGGCATCGGCCTGGCCGTGTACCAGAACCTGAACCACACCAAGCTGTCCGACACCGCCAACCAGATCGTGCCGGCGGCGGTCACGGGCCAGACGACCGTCCAGCCCCCGCCGGAGAAGGTGTCGAACCCGACCGACATCCAGGGTGTTCTCGCGTGGAACACCGCCGGCTACCCCGCCCCGGGCGACGCGACCAGTGGCACCATCGGCCACGACCACGTCACCGGACCCGTGACGTACGCGGTCAGCCCGCCGGTCGGCGGTCCGCACAACCCCATCTGGATGAACGCCGGGGTCTACACCAAGCCGGTGCCCAGCGAGCGGGCGGTGCACAACCTCGAGCACGGCGCCGTCTGGATCACCTATCGGCCCGACCTGAAGGCCTCGGACGTGTCCAAGCTGGTCGACCTCTTCAACAAGCAGTCGATGATCTCGGAGCCCTCGGACGGCGGCCGGTCCAACCGGTTCGTGGACCTGTCGCCCTGGGTGGACAACAGCCTGCCCAGCCCGATCGTGGTCAGCTCGTGGGGCTACCAGCTCCAGGTGAGCAGCCCCACTGACCCGCGGCTGCAGCAGTTCATCGACACCTTCCGGCACAGCCAGACCTACAGCCCGGAGTACGGCTCACCGGTGGACGGCGTACCGGTGCAGACCGGCGGCCAGCCCGCGATCAACGGCTCGTCCAAGGCGAACCCGGTCGGCGGCGTCGGCTAGTCCGCCTGCGGCTCGGAGTCGCTGAACGGATGGGCGTCGACGTAGGCCTTGGTGTCGTCGTACATCCGGGCGATGTAGGCCTCGAGCTGCGTCGACTCCACGCGCCACTGGCCGCGGCCACCGATCCGGATCGCGGGTAGGTCGCCGCGGCGCACCAACGCGTAGACCTGCGCGCTCGAGGTGCTGAGCACCTCGGCCACGTCGGCCAGCGTCAGGAACCGCGGCGTGGGAGGCATGGGGCCATCGTTGCACGAGTGACCGGGTGCCAAGCGACGTGCCGATCTGGTCTGTGGAGGAGGCTGCCGCGGAGGCCCGTTCTGGGGTGATGATGGCTCGGTGAGCAGGAATCTCGGGATGACTGACACGCCCACCGCACGCCGCGCCGCGGCACCCGGGTGGCGCGACCCACGGCTCTGGATCGGCGTCGCGGTGGTCGCGGCGTCGGTGCTGGTAGGGGCGCTCGTGCTCGGCACGTCCGACGACACGGTCGCGGTATGGGCGGCGACCGACACGATGGGGCCTGGACACGCGTTGACCGGCGACGACCTGACCGTACGCCGGGTGGGCTTCGCCGACGCGGACGACGCGGCCCTCTACCTGGGGGCCGACGAGCAGCTGCCGTCGGGCGTCCGGCTGATCCACGGCGTCGCGGCCGGCGAGCTGCTGCCGCGCGCCGCTGTGGGCTCGGCAGACGACGAGTCCCTGCGCGAGGTGCCGATCTCGGTCGCATCGGACCAGGTGCCCGGCTCGGTCGGGGCGGGCGACGTGGTGGACGTCTATCTGCGGCCCTCCACCCGCAGCGGCTGCTCCGACACCCGGGTCTGCAGCGGGCGGCCGGTGCTGGCCGGCGTGACGGTGCTCGACGCACCGCCGGCCGACGAGGCGTTCGGCCCGCAAGGAGGGCGGATGCTGGTGCTCGGGGTGCACGACACCGACACCCACCGGTTCTTCCGCCTGCTCGCCTCGACCGATGACCCGTCGCTCACCGTGGTCGGCCGGGGCTGAGCGTGGTCGTCGTCCTCGTCGTCGCCGCGGGCGCCGCGTGGGAGTCGCCGGTGCTGGAGCTGGTCGCCGGGCGCGCCGGGCTGGTCGTGCTCAAGCGCTGCGTCGACGTCGAGGACCTGCTGGCCGTCGGCAGCGCCGGCCAGGCGGACGCCGCCCTGGTCGCCCTCGACGCACCGGGGCTCGACCAGGCCGCGGTCGACCTGCTCCACCGCCACCAGGTGCGTGTCGTCGCCGTCGCCGGTGGCGGGAGCCCTGATGCGGCCAGGGCGCGGGCGGCGAGGGTCGGGGTCGACGGCCTGGCCGCCGACAGCGAGCTGCCGCGCGTGCTCGACCTCCTGGAGTCCGACGACGAGCCGGTCGCGACCGCCGACGCACTGGTCGACGCCGACGCTCCGGTCCCGGCGGGCTGCGGCCGCGTGGTCGTCGTATGGGGTCCGGCGGGCGCGCCGGGTCGCACGCTCGTCGCCACCTCGATCGCCGCGTCGCTCGCCGGGCGAGGGCTCCGCACGACGTTGGTCGACGCCGACCCCTACGCCGCCTCGGTCGCTCAGCAGCTCGGCGTGCTCGACGAGGTCTCCGGCCTGCTCAGTGCCGCGCGCCTGACGGGCGAGGGGGCATTGGCGACCGGGTTCGCGTCGGTGCAGCGCGTTGTGGGCGACCACCTCACCGTCGTGACCGGTCTGCCGCGCCCCGACCGGTGGGTCGAGGTGCGCGCCGGCGTGCTCGAGCACCTCCTCGAGGTCGCCCGGACCCATGGCCACGTCGTCGTCGACACCGGCTTCAGCCTCGAGGAAGACCCCGGCAGCGACCTGGTCACCCGGCCGGGGCGCAACCAGCTCACCCTCAGCGCGCTCGACGTCGCCGACGAGGTGGTGGTCGTCGGGGCCGCCGACCCGGTCGGGCTGGCCCGGCTCGCCCGCGGCCTGGTCGAGCTCCGCGAGCTCCGCGGCGGCGCACCGGTGCGCGTCGTGGTCAACCGGATGCGGCCGACCCTGAGCTGGTCGGAGCGCGACATCACCGGCATGGTGGAAGGCTTCAGCCGGCTCGCCGGCGTCCACTTCCTGCCCGACGACAGCGCGACGGCCGACCGCGCACTGGTGACCGGCACCAGCGTGGCCGATCTCGGCGACACCGAGCTGGGTCGGGCCGTCGCGGCCGTGGCCGAGGCGTTGGTGCCCTCCCCGTCACCCCACCGCGAGCGACGTTCCGGGCTCTTCCGCCGCTGATGATGCGGTCGGCTCAGGACGAGAACAGCAGGTAGAGCCCGCCGACGGTGAAGACGATCATCGCGACCAGCAGCGGGATCTGGCCGGTCACCTGGTGCTTCTTCGGCAGGATCTTGATCGCGCGTTCGTGGGCGGCGATGACCCCGACGACGTGCCCGGCCACGACCGCGACCACCTTGCTGTCGGCGAGGAAGGTCGGGTGGTAGGAGAGCCAGTACGGCACCGACAGGGTGCCGGTGCCGAAGAGGTTGCTGCCGTTGCTGAGGGGGTCGCTGGCCTGGATCAGGGTCTGGGTGCCGATCTCGACGAAGTAGCTCAGGTAGTGGGCCACGATGTAGCCGACGATGATCGGGATCACCGAGAAGGCGAACTGCGACGGCAGGTCGCGTCGCCGGAGGTCGGAGCCGACACCGGTCGCCATGCAACCCAGCGAGAGCACCACGCCGACGCCGACGCAGAAGCCGAGCAGGCCGAGGTTGTTCTGCAGGTACGTCGAGTAGCCGGTGTCCTGGATGAACGTCAGCCACCGCGTGGACTCGCGGAAGGCGTCGAACGCCGTACTGCCGAACAGCACCGACACGACGGCGACCATGCCCGGGGTGGCCGGTGTGGTGTCGAGGTTGGCCAACGGGCTGCGGATCACGAGCACCCCGTCGCGGCGGCCCCAGACGGAGAGCTGGGCCACCAGGCTCGAGTAGACCTCGAACGGATCGGCCCGCGCGTAGAACGTGTTCCCGAACAGCGCACCGCCGACGACCATGATCGCCAGATAGATCGCGCACCACAGCCGGACCGGGCCGAGGTCGACGTTGTGGGGGTAGACCAGCTCCATCCACACGAACGCGAACAGGCCGACGGACGCCGGCCACATCCCCAGCCGCTCGGGATAGGTGAGGATGCCGTCGTCCGGGTCGCCGCCCGAGATCCGGGCCAGGCCACCGTTGATCAGGCGGAACGGGCTGATCGCCTTCCAGACCCGGCCGAAGAGCAGGGAGGCCACGACCACCCCGACCCAGATCCAGACGTAGAAGATGCCGAAGATCGGGTTGATCAGCAGGTCCTTGCCGCGGACCGCGACGACGACGAGGTAGAGCAGGCCGAGCAGGCCGACCAGGCGGAGGAGGCCGCGATAGACGGCGGAGTCGACGGTGCGCGCCAACCAGGCGGGGGCCGGGCGCCCGCTCGTCGCCGCGTCGTACCGCGGGTTGCGCCAGGCGAGGACGAGTACGACGAACGAGACGGCGACCGCGGCCGCGGCGCCGAGGATGGCGAGCTCGCGCGAGATCGGCAGGTCCTGCGCGCCGCCCAGGCCGTGCTGCGGGAGCAGAGCCGGCAGGAGCGCGATCACGTGACCTGGAGCTGGAGAATCACCTTGTTGAGCGTGTGCGACTCGACGGTGATGATGCCCGGCGCCTCGATCGGCTTGACGTGGATGGTGCTGGAGCCCTTGTCGTACTCGAACTCCTGCTCCGGCGAGGAGTGGACGTGGATCTCGCCGGGCTTGTCCGCGGTCACGTCGAACTCGATCGGCTGCCCGACCGCGACGTCGTACCGCTGACCGTTGGGCGTCACGTTGTCACCGGTGAACGTGATGTCGATGACCTTGGGGGCCTGCCCGCCGGACGATGCCCCGGACGAGCTGTCGCCACCGCATCCCGCCAGGAGTACGGCGGCGAGCAGTGCGCACGCGATCGCCGCGACCAGTCGACGCATGTGGTGTGTCCTTTCTCGCAGCGGACCGGGGCGGCCTGTCTCGGACGCTCTGCCAGAATCCCATGGCGGACAAGTCTCGAGGCACAGGGGGGCAGATGAACGAGCGGCTGAGGGCGCGCGATCTGTCGTTCCTGACGTGCGAGACGCCGACCACACCGATGCACAACGCCACCGTGGAGATCTTCGACCCGGGGACGTCGGGCTTCGACCACGACACGCTGGTGCAGCTGATCGCCGACCGGATCGCCTTCGTGCCGCGGTACCGCCAGCGCGTACGCCGCGTCCCCGGGCACCTGGCGAACCCGGTGTGGGTGGACGACCCCCACTTCGACCTCGGCTACCACGTGCGCCGCTCGGCACTGCCGCGTCCGGGCACGATGGACCAGCTCCGTGAGCTGGTCGCACGGATCATCGCCCGGCCGCTGGACCGGAACCGTCCGCTGTGGGAGGTCTACCTGGTCGAGGGTCTGGAGAACGGCCGGGTCGCCGTACTCTCCAAGGCCCACCAGGCCCTGGTCGACGGCGCCCAGATCGTCGACCTCGCGCAGGTGCTGCTCGACCGGACCCCCGAGCGGCGCGAGCTCGGCGCCGACGACTGGCGACCGGGACGGCCGGAGTCGTCGTCCGGCCTCCTGCTGGACGCGGTCCGCGACACCGTGGCGACGCCGTACACCGCGCTCGACACCGTGCGCGGCGCCACCGACTCCCTCTGGCGGGCAGCCGACGCCACGACACGTCGCGTGGGCGACCGTGGTCAACGCGCTCGCGAACCGCCGTTCCGAGCAGGACACCCCGCTCGGCGGCACCCTGTCGCAGCAGCGCCGCTTCGTGACCGTACGCCGCTCGCTGGCCGAGCACCGCAGCGTGCGCGACGCCCACGGCGGCACCGTCAACGACGTCATCCTGGCGACCGTCACCGGTGGGCTGCGGAGCTGGCTGATGACGCGTGCCGAGTCGCTGGGCGGGCTGCGGCAGGTGCGGGCCGTGGTGCCGGTCTCGGTGCACGACGCCGAGCTCGAGGCCACCTCGCTGGGCACCCAGATCGCGCCGCACTTCGTCGACCTGCCGGTGGGCGAGCCGAGCCCGGTGGTCCGGCTGCACCAGGTGTCCTACTCGTTCAAGGCGCACAAGGACACCGGCCGGGCGGTCGCCGCCAGCCGGCATCGCCGGCATCTCCGGCTTCGCCCCGTCGACCTTCCACGCGATCGGCTCCCGGGTCGCGGCGGCCGAGATGCGGCGCGGCTTCCAGCTCTCGGTGACCAACGTGCCCGGCCCGCAGTCGCCGCTCTACGCCGCCGGCGCGGTGATGGAGCAGACCTATCCCGTCCCACCGCTGCTGCCCGGTCACGCGCTGGCGATCGGCGTGACGTCGTACGACGGTTCGGTCTTCTACGGGGTCACCGCCGACCGCGACCTGGTCCCGGACGCCGAGGTCTTCGGGGTCTGTCTCAACGAGGCCCTCGACGAGCTGCTCGACACCGCCGGAGACGCCCGGCCGAAGGCGCCGCGTGGCCGCACCCGGAAGCCCGCGCGCAAGCCTGGTGGCACGACGTGAGGCTCTACCTGCCGGCGACGATCGCGGCCCTGGCGGCGCTTCACAGCGACGGGACCATGGGCGTGGGCGACGACGTGGTCGTGGCGGGGGGCGACTCCGAGGACGACGAGTACGACGCGCTGATGACCGCTGCGGAGTCGGCCGCGGAGCTGGCCGCCGGGCTCGAGCCGGGCGAACGACGGCGGGTCGTGGTCGTGGCCGAGGTCGCGCGTGCCGGCCTGCCCGTGACCGTGACCCTCGCCGACGTGGTGGCCGTGCACGCCGACCCGGACGACGTACCCGACGCCGGTGCCCACCCCGACGACGACCTCGGCTGGTACGCCACCCAGGAGATCGCCGACCTCCTCCGTTGAGTCGCCCCTCGCTCGTCCCGGCGCTCCGTGGCCCGCTGAAACCGCGCAATTGCGCCAGTTCGACATCGGAAACGGCCGATCCACTGTCATACCGGCGCAATTGCGCCACTTGGGCGCGCCCCCGGAGAGCCACCACCAGGTCGGCCGCCGCGAGAATTGAGCGCGGTCGGCTTGTCTGACAGCATCGCGGGCATGGACGCCGTCACCCATCCGCCGCACCCGGTCAACGAGCCCAACCTGACGTACGCGCCGGGGAGCCCCGAGCGGGACGCCCTGCTCGCCGAGGTGGTCCGGCAGGAACGGCGCCAGGTCAGCCTGCGTGCCCACATCGGCGGTCGCCGGCGCAACGGCGGCGGGGCCGAGATCAAGGTCGTCCAGCCGCACGACCACCAGCACGTGCTCGGCGTGATGAAGAACTCCACGACCCGCGACGCGGAGGCCGCGGTCAAGGCCGCCGGGACGCAGCCCCGGGGTGGCATGCGCTGTCCTTCGACGACCGGGCGGCGATCATCCTCAAGGCGGCCGACCTGCTCGCCGGCCCGTGGCGCCAACGGCTGAACGCGGCCACCATGCTCGGCCAGTCGAAGACGGCGTTCCAGGCCGAGATCGACGCGGCCTGCGAGCTGATCGACTTCTGGCGGTTCAACGTCCACTTCGCCCGGCAGATCCTCGCCGAGCAGCCGATCGCCAACAGCCCGGGCATCTGGAACCGCACCGACTACCGGCCGCTCGAGGGCTTCGTCTACGCGATCACGCCGTTCAACTTCACCGCCATCGCCGGCAACCTGCCGACCGCGCCGGCCCTGATGGGCAACACCGTGATCTGGAAGCCGAGCCCGACCCAGCAGGTCGCGGCGAGCCTCACCATGGAGCTGCTCGAGGAGGCCGGGCTGCCGCCGGGCGTCATCAACATGCTTCCCGGTGACGGCCTCGACGTCTCCAAGGTCGTGCTCCAGCACCCCGACCTGGCCGGCATCCACTTCACCGGCTCGACCCCGACCTTCCAGCACCTGTGGCGCACGATCGGCGAGAACATCACGTCGTACCGCTCCTACCCGCGGATCGTCGGCGAGACCGGCGGCAAGGACTTCGTCGTCGCACACCCGAGCGCCGACCCCGACGTGCTGCGGACGGCGTTGATCCGCGGCGCCTTCGAGTTCCAGGGCCAGAAGTGCACCGCGGCCTCCCGGGCGTACGTCGCGCGGTCGGTCTGGGCGAAGATGCGTGACCAGTTCGTGGCCGAGGTCGAGGGCCTGACGATGGGCGACGTCACCGACCTGTCGAACTTCATGGGCGCCGTGATCGACGACCGGGCGTTCGCCAAGCACAAGGCCGCGATCGCCCGCGCCAAGCGCAACAGCCACCTGCTCGATCCTCGCCGGCGGCCAGGTCGACGACTCGGTCGGCTACTTCGTCCGGCCGACCATCGTGCAGTCGACCGACCCGAAGGACCAGATGTTCTCCACCGAGTACTTCGGCCCGATCCTCGCCGTCCACGTCTACGACGACAGCCGCTACGACCGGGTCGCTGCAGCAGATGGAGTCGTTCGCGCCGTACGCGCTGACCGGCTCGATCATCGCCCAGGACCGGCGGGCGATCGCCGAGGCGCAGCACCTGCTCCGCTTCGCGGCCGGCAACTTCTACGTCAACGACAAGCCCACCGGTGCCGTCGTCGGGCAGCAGCCGTTCGGTGGCGCGCGGGCCTCCGGCACCAACGACAAGGCCGGCGCCGCGCAGAACCTGCTGCGCTGGACCAGCCCGCGGTCGATCAAGGAGACGTTCGTCCCGCCGAAGGACTACCGCTACCCGCACATGGGTTAGGGATCTCGCCTGGCGAGCAAGCTCGCTGACGGCGTTCGCTCCGGCCGTCTCGTCCCGGCTCCGCCGGCCCGAGACGTCCTCGCTCAGACCCGCCACTCGCCGGCGAGCCACTTCACGCCGACCTTGTTCTCGGCGTCGAAGGCCTTGCCGATGAAGTCGGCGATCAGGTCCTCGACCTTGCCGCCGACGAACGGGATCGACACCTTGATGGACAGCTCGATGGTCTGGACGACGTCGGGGCCGGTCTGGGTGAGGGCCTCGGTCCCGGTCATCTCGCCGGGCTTGCCCGGGATCGTCACGTGGATGTCGGCCGACGCCGGCGAGGACCACGTCTCCTCCTGCACGAAGTGGATCTCGTCGCCGACGAGCTTGCTGGGCGAAGCACGGGATCCGGTCGGTGCCGTGCGCCTGCTCGACCCGGACGGCCATCCCGGCGTCCCGCGGGGTGATCTCGCAGGCGAAGTCGACCACGTGCTGGTAGTCCGACACGGCCTTCCGGAACGCCGGGTCGGCGAACATCGCGAACACCTCGTCCACCGTCGTCCGGGGATAGCTCAGGGTCTGGCTCACGCGCTTCATGGGCACATCATGCCCTCCGACGGGACGCCGCCGACCGACCGCCGTACGACGCTCCGACGCGCGGTTTGTCCGCGCGTGTCGGGAGTCCTAGTGTCGGGTTGTGTCAATGACGACCGACGTCGAGAAGACCCACCTGCTCACCCAGGCCATCGCCCTCGCCGAGCGCAGCTCCGGCACCGGCGGACCGCCCCGCACCGACGTCGGACCGCTCCTCCAGGCCTACTACCGCCACGTGTCCACCGACGACGTCGGCGACCGCTCCGCGGAGGACGCTGTACGGCGCGCTGGTCTCGCACTACCGCACCGCCGACACGCGCCCGCAGGGCACCGCCCGCGTCCACGTCTTCACGCCGACCCTGGCCGAGCACGGCTGGTCGGCCGGCGGCCACTCGGTGGTCGAGGTCGTCACCGACGACATGCCCTTCCTCGTCGACTCGGTCGTCGATGGAGCTCGCCCGCCAGCAGCGCGACGTCCACCTGGTCATCCACCCGCAGTTCGACGTGGTCCGCGACATCACCGGGCGGCTGGAGACGATCGCCAGCCCCGACAACGAGTCCGCGGAGCCGCCCGAGGGCGCCGAGCGCGAGTCGTGGATGCACGTCGAGATCAGCCGGATCGGCCACGACGAGGACGTCGACGAGATCGCCGCTCGACGTCCAGCGGGTGCTGCGCGACGTCCGCGAGTCGGTCGAGGACTGGGACAAGATGCGCCAGCAGGCGCGGGGGATCGTCGAGGAGCTGCGGGCCGACCCGCCCGCTCGATCTCGGGCGAGGAGCTCGAGCGCGGCCGCGCCTTCCTCGAGTGGCTGGCCGACGACCACTTCACCTTCCTCGGCTACCGCGAGTACCACCTCGAGCGCGACGGGACGGCGACTACCTGCGCGGCGTGCCCGGCACCGGGCTCGGCATCCTGCGCGACGACCAGGACATGTCGTCGGCGTCCGGCAAGCTGCCGGACAGGTCGCCGAGAAGGCCCGCGAGAAGACCCTGCTGGTGCTGGCCAAGGCCAACTCCCGCTCCACCGTGCACCGCCCGGCGTACCTCGACTACGTCGGCGTGAAGACGTTCGACGACGCCGGCGAGGTCGTCGGCGAGCGCCGCTTCCTCGGCCTGCTTCTCGAGCGCGGCCTACACCGAGTCGGTCTGGCGGATCCCGCTGCTGCGCGAGCGCGCGAAGGACGTCCTCCACCAGGTCGGCCTCGATCCCGCACAGCCACGCCGGCAAGGCCCTGATGGACACCCTCGAGACCTACCCGCGCGACGAGCTGTTCCACACGCCGGTCGACGAGCTGGCGCCGATGGCCACGCGCGTCATGGAGACCCGCGGGCGTCGGCAGCTGCGCATCTTCGTCCGCCGCGACACCTACGGCCGCTACGTCTGCGTCCTCGTCTACCTGCCCCGCGACCGCTACAACACCAGCGTCCGCGAGCGGTTCTCCGAGATCCTCCAGGACCAGCTTCGGCGGCGAGTCCGTCGAGTTCACGGTGCGGATGAGCGAGTCGACGACCGCGCGCGTGCACTTCGTGGTCCACCCGCCCAAGGGCGTGGACATCCCCGACGTCGACGTCGCCGACCTCGAGCGCCGGCTCACCGAGGCCTCCCGCTCGTGGCGCGACGACTTCACCGCCGCCATCATCACCGAGTACGGCGAGGAGGTCGGGTCGCGCCTCGCCCGCACCTTCCGTCGACCTTCCCCGAGGCCTACAAGGAGGACTTCTCGGCCGCGCACCGGCGCGCTCGACCTCGGCCGGCTCGAGGCTCTCGGCGAGGCGGGCATCGACCTGTCGCTGTTCTCCGCGCTCGACGCCGGCCGCGGCGAGGCGCGGCTGAAGGTCTTCCGGATCGGCGCGCCGCTCTCGCTCTCGGAGGTGCTGCCGATGCTGTCGTCGATGGGCGTCGAGGTCGTCGACGAGCGGCCCTACCAGCTCGACGACCTCGACCGCCCGTCGTACATCTACGAGTTCGGGCTGCGCTACGCCGCCCGGCCTGCCCGACCACATGCGCGAGGCTGTTCCAGGACGCCATCCGCGCGGTGTGGGACGGCTACAACGAGATCGACGGCTTCAACGCCCTGGTGCTCGGCGGCCGGGCTGACCTGGCGCCAGGCGACCGTGCTGCGCGCGTACGCGAAGTACATGAAGCAGGGCAACAGCCCGTTCGCCCTCGACTACATCGAGGAGGCGCTGCGCGGCAACATCGACATCACCCGCCTGCTGGTGCAGCTGTTCGAGGCGCGGTTCGACCCGGGCGCAACGGCGTCGCCGCCGACGCGGAGGCCCGGACCGCGCGGGTCGAGGAGATCGTCACCCGGATCGAGCGGGCGCTCGACGACGTCGCCAGCCTCGACCACGACCGGATCCTGCGCTCCTACCTCACCCACATCCGGGCGACGCTGCGCACCAACTACTTCCAGCTCGGCGACGGACGGCGAGCACCACGCCTACATGTCGTTCAAGCTCGAGCCGTCGGAGATCCCCGACCTGCCGCAGCCGCGGCCGCGCTTCGAGATCTTCGTCTACTCACCGCGGGTCGAGGGCGTGCACCTGCGCTTCGGCGCCGTCGCGCGCGGCGGCCTGCGCTGGTCCGACCGCCGCGACGACTTCCGCACCGAGGTGCTCGGCCTGGTCAAGGCGCAGATGGTGAAGAACACCGTGATCGTGCCGGTCGGCGCCAAGGGCGGCTTCTTCTGCAAGCAGCTGCCCGACCCGGCCGACCGCGACGCGTGGCTGGCCGAGGGGGTCGCCTGCTACAAGACCTTCATCTGCGGTCTGCTCGACATCACCGACAACCTCGTCGACGGCGAGACCGTGCCGCCGCGAGGGCGTCGTACGCCACGACGGCGACGACTCCTACCTCGTGGTCGCGGCCGACAAGGGCACCGCGACGTTCTCCGACATCGCCAACGGCGTCGCCAAGGACTACGGCTTCTGGCTCGGCGACGCGTTCGCCTCCGGCGGCTCGGTCGGCTACGACCACAAGGCGATGGGCATCACCGCGCGCGGCGCCTGGGTCTCGGTGCAGCGCCACTTCCGCGAGCGCGGCATCGACTGCCAGACCGAGGACTTCACCTGCGTCGGCATCGGCGACATGTCCGGCGACGTGTTCGGCAACGGGCTGCTCTGCTCCGAGCACACCCGGCTGGTCGCCGCCTTCGACCACCGCGACATCTTCCTCGACCCGAGCCCCGACGCCGCGACGTCGTACGCCGAGCGCAAGCGGCTGTTCGAGCTGCCGCGGTCGAGCTGGCAGGACTACGACACCTCGCTGATCTCCGAGGGTGGCGGCGTCTACCCGCGCTCGCTGAAGTCGATCCCGCTCACCGCGCAGGTCCGCAAGGCGCTCGGCCTCGGCGCCGACGTCACGGCGATGACGCCGGCCGAGCTGATGAAGGCGATCCTGCAGGCGCCGGTCGACCTGCTCTGGAACGGCGGCATCGGCACCTACGTGAAGGCGAGCGAGCGAGACCCACGCCGACGTCGGCGACAAGGCCAACGACGCGATCCGCATCGACGGCCGCGAGCTGCGCGCGCGCTGCGTGGGCGAGGGCGGCAACCTCGGCCTGACCCAGCTCGGCCGGATCGAGTACGCCGTCGACGGCGCCGGCCGCGACGCCGACGGGCGCGGTGGCGCGATCAACACCGACTTCATCGACAACTCCGCCGGCGTCGACACCTCCGACCACGAGGTCAACATCAAGATCCTGCTCGACCGCGTCGTCCACGACGGCGACCTGACCGAGAAGCAGCGCAACCACCTGCTCGCCGAGATGACCGACGAGGTCGCCGCGCTGGTGCTGCGCGACAACTACGAGCAGAACCTCGCGCTCGCCAACGCCGCCGCCAACGCGCCGTCGCTGCTGCACGTGCACGAGGACTGGATGCGACCCTCGAGCGGGCCGGCGTGCTCGAACCGCGAGATCGAGGGCCTGCCGACCTCGCGCGGCGTACGCCGTCGGCCCGAGCGCGGCGAGGGCCTCACCACGCCCGAGCTCTCGGTGCTGCTGGCCTGGACCAAGATCGTGCTCGCCGACAAGCTGCTCGACTCCGACCTGCCCGACGACCCGTACTGCCACGTCGACCTGATGGCGTACTTCCCGACGCAGCTGCGCGAGGGCTTCGAGGCCGCGATCGCGAACCACCCGCTGCGCCGCGAGATCATCGTGACCCAGGTCGTCAACGACCTGGTGAACGGCGCCGGCATGACCTTCTGGCCGCGGCTGGCGGGCGAGACCGGCGCAACGCCGGAGGAGCTGACCCGCGCCAACTTCGTGGCCCGCGAGATCTTCGGCTCGCTGCCGATGCGCGAGGAGATCAAGACCTTCGACAACACCCTCGAGGCCAGCACCCAGACGCTGATGCGGATCGAGATGCGCACGCTGGTCGAGCGGGCGTCGCGCTGGCTGGTCAACAACCGGCGGCCGCCGCTCGACAGCCAAGGCACGGTCGACTACTTCACCGAGCCCGTCGTCCAGCTGATGGGCGAGCTGCCCGCGCTGCTGACCGGACGCGAGCTCCGCGCCTACGAGGGCCGCAAGAAGACGCTGGTCGACCAGCAGGTCCCCGAGGACCTCGCCAGCCGCGTCGCGGTCCTCCACCCGGCGTACATGCTGCTCGGCGTCATCGAGATCGCCGACCGGATGTCGCTGGCCCCGGCGCAGGTCGCGCGCCTGCACTTCGCGCTCGGCGAGCGGCTCGGCCTGCCCGACCTGGTCAACCGGATCCTGGCGCTGCCGCGCGAGGACCGCTGGCAGACGATGGCCCGGGCCGCGCTGCGCGACGACGTGTACGCCGTACACACCCAGCTCACCGCGCAGGTGCTGCGCGACACCTCGGCCGAGGAGACCGTGCCGGCCCGGATCGCGGAGTGGGAGGACGGCGATTCCGTCGTCGTCCAGCGGGCGGCCGCGACCCTCGAGGAGATCTGCGAGGACGACAACGCCGACCTGGCGCGGATGTCGGTGGGTCTTCGCGTGGTGCGCGGGCTGCTCGCCAACTGAGCCGGGCGCGACGCGCAGCGGCACGGGTCGTGTAAGACCCAATCAGGGTGTACGCGTCGTACAAAAGGATTCGTGGTCTGTCGGTTCCCAGCGTTAGAGTCGACCAACAATGCCACCCGATGCCCACAGCCACCCGCCCGCCAGCGTGCACTCGCTATGGCGCCTACGCGGGTACCTGAGGTCGCACATCCCGGCCCTGGTCATCATGCTCTTCACCTCGATGTCGGGCATCGCGGTCGCCATCTCGATCCCGCTGGTCATCAAGGCGCTCATCGACGGCCCGATCGAGGACCACGACGCCAGCGGCATCCTCCCGCTCGGCCTCCTCGTGCTCGGGCTCGGCATCCTCGAGGCGTTCCTGATCTGGTGGCGGCGCTGGGTCCAGAACAAGGCCGTCCTGGAAGTCGAGACGGAGATGCGTCACGACCTCTACGAGCGGTTGCAGGAGCTCCCGATGAGCTTCCACAGCGAGTGGCAGTCGGGTCAGCTGCTCTCCCGTGCGACCACGGACCTCTCGGCGATCCGGCGGTTCTTCGGCTTCGGGATGCTCTTCCTGGTCGTCAACATCACCCAGGTCGTGGTCACCACCCTCGTGCTGCTCCACCTGTACTGGCCGCTCGGCCTGGTCGTCGCCGCGACGTCGGCCCCCATCGTGTGGCTCTCGATGCGCTTCGAGAAGGGCTACGTCGTCGTCTCGCGCAACGTCCAGGACCAGCAGGGCGACCTCGCCACGCTGGCCGAGGAGGGCGCGGTCGGGATCCGCGTGATCAAGTCCTTCGGGCGGTCCCCGCACGTCTCCGGGCAGTACGACGTCGCCGCACGGCGCCTGCTCGACACCAGCATCACGAAGGTCCGGCTGTCCGCGCGCTTCTGGACCTTCCTCGAGATGATCCCCAACCTGGCCGTGGTGGTGGTGCTGCTTCTCGGCGCGATCGGCGTGGGCCGCGGCGCCCTGACACCGGGCGAGCTCGTCGCCTTCATCACGCTGATGCTGTCCCTGGTGTGGCCGGTCGCCTCGCTCGGCGTGATCCTGGCGATGGCCCAGGAGGCGATGACCGCCGCCGCGCGGGTGCTCGAGATCTACGACACCTATCCCGACATCGTCTCCGGCACCGCCACCGCTCCGCACGCGCAGGGCCACCTGCGCTTCGAGCACGTCGACTTCACCTACCCCGGGTCCGACACACCGGTCCTGCGTGACGTCAACCTCGACCTGGCGCCCGGCGAGACGCTGGCCCTGGTCGGGTCGACCGGCTCCGGCAAGACCTCGCTCACCGCGCTGGTCCCGCGGCTGTACGACGTCACCGGCGGCCGGGTGACCATCGACGGCGTCGACGTGCGCGACTACAACCTCGTCGAGCTCCGTTCGCTGGTGGCGACGGCGTTCGAGGAGCCCACGCTGTTCTCGATGAGCGCCCGCGAGAACCTCACGCTCGGTCGCTCCGACGCCACCGATGACGAGATCGCCGAGGCGCTCGAGATCGCCCAGGCCGGTTTCGTCCACGACCTGCCGTGGGGTCTCGACACCCGGATCGGCGAGCAGGGGATGTCGCTCTCCGGCGGTCAGCGCCAGCGCCTCGCCCTCGCTCGTGCGGTCCTCGCCCAGCCGAAGGTGCTGGTGCTCGACGACACGCTCTCCGCCCTCGACATCCACACCGAGAAGCTCGTGGAGGAGGCGCTGCAGCGGGTCCTGGCGTCCACCACCGGCCTCGTCGTCGCCCACCGCGCCTCCACCGTGCTCCTCGCCGACCGGGTCGCGCTGCTCCAGGACGGCACGATCACCCACGTCGGCGACCACCGCCACCTGCTCGCGACCGTGCCGGCGTACCGCGAGCTGCTCGCCGCCGACGCCGAGGAGCTCGAGGAGCAGTCGGCATGACGACGACGACACAACCCCAGCCGGCCGAGCAGGTGCCCGAGGGCCAGGAGTGGCGCGGCGTCGCCGCGGACGGCCGCGACGACCTGAGCGCCGAGACCACCGCGCGCCTCGCCGACCGGTCCCGTCGACTGCTGAAGGACCTGCTGACCCCCTACCGCAGCGAGGTCAAGCTCCTCGGCGTCGCCGTCGTGGTCGAGAACGCCGCACGTCTGTCGATCCCCCTGCTCGTGGCCCTGGGCATCGACAGGGGCATCCCGCCGATCCAGCAGGACAACAACCTCCGACCCCTGTTCGTGATCGTGGGGTGCGTGCTGGCCGCCACGCTGATCCAGGCGGTCGCGCGCAACATCTTCCTGGTCCGCTCGGGGCAGATCGGCCAGGACATCCTCTTCGAGATCCGGCAGCGGATCTACCGTCAGTTCCAGCGCCTGAGCCCGGCGTTCCACGACTCCTACACCTCGGGACGCGTGATCTCGCGCCAGACCTCCGACGTCGACGCCATCTACGAGATGCTCGAGACCGGCTTCGACGGCCTGATCACCGCGGCGCTCACCCTGGTCGGCACCGCGGTCCTGCTGCTCTACCTCGACGTGAAGCTCGGCCTGGTCGCGCTGCTGTGCGGTCCGTTCCTGGCCTGGGCCACCAACTGGTTCCGCAAGGAGTCGGCGAAGAGCTACCGGGTGACCCGCGAGAAGGTCGCGCTGGTGATCGTCCACTTCGTGGAGTCGATGAACGGCATCCGCGCCGTCCAGGCCTTCCGTCGCGAGGCCCGCAACCAGGAGATCTTCGACGACGTCAACGACCAGTACCGCGCAGCCAACCTGGTCGCGTTCCGGCTGGTCGCCTGGTTCATGCCCGAGATCCGCCTGATCGGCAACGTCACCATCGCCGTCGTCCTGATCTACGGCAGCTACCTCGCCTTCGACGGCCAGGTCACGGTCGGCGTGCTGGCCGCGTTCCTGCTGTACCTGCGCCAGTTCTTCGAGCCGATGATGGACATCTCGCAGTTCTACAACACCTTCCAGTCGGCCAACGCCGCGCTCGAGAAGATCTCCGGGGTCCTCGAGGAGGAGCCCGGCGTGCCCGAGCCGACCGCTCCGGTCGCGTTGCCCGAGGCCCGCGGCGACCTCCGCTTCGACGACGTCAGGTTCGAGTACGTCGATGGCGTTGCGGTGCTGCCCGGCCTCGACCTCGTCGTCCCGGCCGGCCAGACGGTCGCCCTGGTCGGTACCACCGGCGCCGGCAAGACCACGATCGCCAAGCTCGCCACCCGCTTCTACGACCCCGTCGACGGTGCAGTGACGCTCGACGGCATCGACCTGCGCTCGCTCACCTCGATCGACCTCCACCACGCGGCCGTGATGGTCACCCAGGAGAACTACCTGTTCTCGGGCACCATCTCCGACAACATCCGCTTCGGCCGCCCCGACGCCACCCAGGACGACGTCGAGGCGGCGACCCGGGCCCTCGGAGCCCACGGGTTCATCTCCGCACTGCCGCAGGGCTACGACACGGAGGTCTCCAACCGGGGTGGCCTGCTGAGTGCGGGTCAGCGCCAGCTGGTCGCCTTCTCCCGCGCGTTCCTGGCCGACCCGGCGGTGCTGATCCTCGACGAGGCGACGTCCTCGCTCGACATCCCGTCCGAGCGGTTGGTCCAGCGCGCGCTGCGCACGATCCTGTCCGGTCGCACGGCGGTGATCATCGCGCACCGGCTCTCCACCGTGGAGATCGCCGACCGGGTGCTCGTGCTCGAGCACGGCCGGATCGTCGAGGACGGCACCCCGGCCGATCTGATCGAGGGTGGCGACGGCCGGTTCTCCGACCTCCACGAGGCCTGGATCCAGTCGCTGGCGTGAGCGGGATCCCTCAGGGTGTCGGTCGAGACCCGAACGCGGAGAGGAAGCGGTCGCGGAAGTGATCCATCTGGATCGCCGGCAGGGCTGCGCTCGGATGCATCCCGGAGGTCCAGCCCCACTTCTGGATCCGGCTCAGGACACTCGGGTCGTGCGCGATCAGTGAGATCGGAACGTCGTGCGAGACGCCGGTGCCGCTGACGCCCGAGTGCGGCTGGTGGTCGCCGAGCACGAGCATGACCAGGTTCTTGTCGTGGGCGTGCTGCACGAAGCCGACCAGCGACCGCAGCGAGTAGCGGATCGAGCGAGCGTAGTGGCCCTGCTGAGCGTGGGAGTTGGCGAACGTCGACAGCGGGGAGAAGTTCGGGTCGTGCATGCTGTTGTAGATGTCGCCGTCGCCGAGCGCGTCCCACGGCACGGTCCGGGGCAGCGGGATCCAGGGCGCGTGGCTCGAGTCGAGGTCGATCTCGGCCATCAGAGGCCGATGGTTCGGAGTGAGCTCCTTCTGCATGAAACCTGCCAGGGCGAACTGGTCGGGGACCCGTGCCCAGCCCATGCGGGGCCCGGCGTACCCCTGGTCGGCGAAGCCGTAGACCTTGTCGAAGTGGTAGAACTGCTGGCCCTCGGGCCATGGCTGCGTGTTGGAGGGATCGTCCGCCACCGTCCGCCAGCCGGCCTTCTTGAAGGCCCAGGGGAGGGTGAGCCGGTCGCTGGTGATGGCCTGTTGGTACCGCTGGTCGGAGTCGATCCAGAGGCCGGACTGGAACGTGGAGTGGGCATACCAGCTGAATCCGCCGAAGGTGGACGACGTCAGCCAGCCACTGCGCGCGCGGAAGCCGAGGCGGGCGAGGCGGCCGGTGGCGCTGGAGACGGTCCGGTCGACCGACGGCGCGAACCAGGAGTCCTCGAGCGCGACACGCCCGTAGCTCTCGACGAACACGACGAGCACGTCCTTGCCACGTAGTCCCCTCAGCAGATCTCGTCCGGGTGTCTTGGCATACGGGTCGTGGGTGAGGGCCCGTTCGAAGACGGCGCGGTCGGAGATCTCGTCCCGGATCTGGTCGACCTGGCCGGTGATCAGGGAAGCGGCCGGAGCGCTCGCGATCGGGATCCCGCCGACACGGGCGCCGCCCATGCCGGCGACCGCCCACACCAGCGTGAGCGCGACGATCACCGGTGTCCACACCCGCGGTGCCGACCTGACCGAACGCTGCATGCGCAGCGCGGACCACAGGCAGGCTGCGGTGCCCAGGGCGAGCGCGAGCAGCAGACCCACGATCGCGAGGATCGCTCCGGCCCGGCCCAAGGTGGCGTGCAACAGGTCGAGTCCGCCGTTGAGGTAGCTGGGGTCGGCCACCGGGTTGAACGGCCGGTCGAGGCCCTCTTCGAAGCCGAGGTTGAGCACGCTCACGACGACGAGCACGGCCAGCACCAGTCCGCCCGCCACCGCGACGAACCTCCCCCAGGCCAGCGGTAGCACGAGCGCCACGGCCAAGAAGACCATCAGCTCCACCGGAATGCCCAGCAGTACCGCAGCCGTCAGCTGGTCGGGGCGCTGGGGGACCACCAGTGCCACCCAGATCACCATCAGAGCCACTGCGTCGAGCACCGGCCGGAGCCATCCCGGCCTCGCGACCGCCTCGTGGCGTCGACGGTGCAGTGCCACGACCGTGTGGGCGAAGGACTCCGTCAGCAGGGCCAGGGCCACGAACCCGATCGCCTGGGCGGCCGGGCGCGGAAGCACGTCTGCCGCGATCACGACCAGGACGACGTCCTGCACCGCGGTGACGACCTTGGCCCACGGGCGCGGGGGAGGGGGCAGGGTCAGCCAAGGGCGGGCGAGACCCGCGATCAGGAACAGGTAGCGGGCGAGACCGATCAACAGCACCCACGGACCCACGAGCGGGACGACGTACACGCAGAGGACCAGGATCAGCCAGGCGTCGGTCTCCTGGTCGAACAGCGCCCCGAGCCGGGTCACCACACCGCCTCGGCTGCGGGCCACCCGGCCGTCGACCAGGTCGAGCGTCAGCGCGATCGAGGCGAGCGAGATCACGAGGGTGCGCGGGACGGAGCCGGTCCACGACTCGACCACGAGCGCGCTGACGCCGGCCGCAAGGACCGCCCGGACCAGGGTCACCCGGTTGGCCCGACCGAGCGCGGTCAGCCCCTCGCGGCGCATTCCAGCCGCCACCAGGATCCAGGTCGCCACAGCAACGAGCCCGCCTGCCACCCAGGCGGCGGTCCCGAGGCCGATGGAAGCGTCGATCACGGCGAGCAGGAGCAGCGCTCCGGGCAGTACGGTCAGCGGACCGATCTGAACCCTGCTCTGAACCAAGCTCATCCCGCCTCCGTATTTCCGGCTAGGCCAGAACATACGAGGTCTGGTCGGTGTCGGTTCAGGACCGACCGCCGGACGTGGAGGGAGCCGACGTGTCACGAACGGCGGCCGCGGTGCTCTCGCGCGAAGCGGGGCGGCTCCGCGTCGTCGTGCTGCTGCACACGCCGGCGGGTCCCGACCACGTCGGGGGCTGGTGCTCGCCGCGGCGGGTACGGCGGTGAGCTTCACGGTCCCAGACGGCGTACGCCGGGTCTGGCCGCGGCTGCGCCTCTTCGGCGGCCTGCTCGTGCTGGCGGTCCTGCTGTGGCTGTTCGGCACCGGTCCGTTCGCGGACGCGTGGCAGGTCACGACCTGGTCATCGGTGCTCGCCGCCCTCGTCATCAACGCTGGCTCCACGCTGGCCTCCGCGTGGCGGTGGCGAGTGGTCTCCCGTGGGCTCGGCGCGCCGCTCACGGTCCGTCAGTCGGTCACGGGCTACTACCGCTCCCAGTTCCTCAACACGATCCTGCCCGGGGGAGTGCTCGGCGACGCGCACCGCGGCGTGCACCACGGGAAGCGCGCGGGGGACGTCGGGGTCGGCCTGCGGGCGACGACCTGGGACCGGATCTCGGGCCAGGTCGTGCAGATCGGCCTGACCGTGCTGGCGCTGGCACTCCTGGGAACGCCGATGACCGGCCTGACCCCGGCTGCCCTGCTCCTCCTGACGGTGGTCGTGGTCGCGGGCTGGTTGTTGATGCGGTACCGGCGTACGGCGAACGTCTGGGTCGGAAGCGACCTGCGCACCCTCGTCCGGCTGCCGGCGGCGAGCCGCATCACGATCGCCTCACTCGGGTCCACCGCCGGGCACGTCGCGATCTTCCTGATCGCGGTGCACGCGGTGGGCGTCGACGCGTCCTGGAGCAGTCAGGTCACGGTTGCCCTGGTCGTCCTGGTGGGCTCCGCGATCCCGCTGAACGTCGCCGGGTGGGGTCCTCGTGAGGGCGTCACCGCCTGGGTGTTCGGCTACGCCGGCCTCGGCGCGGCCACGGGACTCACCGTCAGCATCGAGTTCGGCGTGCTGAGCGCGATGGCCACGACCCCGGGGCTGCTCGTCCTGGTCGCCGACGCCTTCCACCGCAGGTCGAGTCGTCACGTCGCTGCCCAGGAGCGCACGTTGGAGCGGGTGCCGCAGGGCTGACCGGCCCGACACCCTGCTCACCTACAGCATGTCCAGTGAGATGGCCGACGTGACGGTCAGGTAGCTGCCGCGAAGGAGCTAGCCGCTCGAGCGGCCCACGAAGTCGAGCTGGTGGGCGATGTAGAGCAGGTCACCCGCGGCGACCTGGGCATGGCGATCGGCCAGCCAGTCGGCCAGCACCCCCGGGTCCACTCGGTCCTTGAGAGCGTCACCGATCGTCTGGAGGATGCAGGTCAGGAAGTAGGCCTCGTCGTGCGGATACGTTCCGTCCACGCCGGCGTGCACGAGCCAGTCGGACGGACCGGAGCAGACCGCCGGTGCGCCGGCACAGCGTAGGTGGTGGAACAGATGCCGTCCGGTCCGACTCTCCCCGGCTGGATGGCCGAGCGGATCTCGCTCGTCCATGTCGCGGTGATAGGCCCGCATGATCTCGCCGTCGTGGCGGTGACCGGGTTCGAAGACGGTCTCGCCGTCGTAGTTGATCGTGAACCAGTAGATACCGCCCGGCCGCAACAACCGCAGCAGCCCGGGCAGGACCGTGGGCACGTCCACCAGATCCAGGAAGGCGTTGGCGATCAACACATCGGCCGGTTCGTGGTGCTCGGCCTGGAGGTAGTGACCCAGTTCGGCGTGCACGAGGCGCACTCGCAGATCCCCCAGGCGTAGCCCGTCCGGCAAGGGCTCCGCTCGAAGACCCTGATCATCTGCCCAGTCCGAGAGCCACTGCCGCGAGGCGTGCAGCAGTTGAAGGTCGACGTCGAGCAGGGTGTAGTCGCCCGCAGCGATGACCCCCCGACGGAGCAGGCGGGCCACCATCGTCCCCAGACCCGCGCCGATCTCGAGCACACGGACCGGGCCGGACGGCAGGAGGTCGTCCAACTCCTCCATCACCGTCCGGTTCAGCGCGCGGTCATCCACGCTCGTCTTCGCGGCGAGGTAGCGAGCGTATTCGTAGCTCATCGTTGCTGCGCCACCATCGCGAACTTGCGTACTCGTCCGCTGCCCAGCCACTCGCTCCACAACTGATGGGCGGCAATGAGCTCGGCCAAGGCCTGCGCCCCGATCTGGCCGGCGATGTGAGCCGAGTCGGCACAGAACGAGCGCAGCAGCGCTGTCGCCATCTGGTGATGAGCTTCCGTGCACTCCTGCTGCCACGTCACACGCAGTCCCACGTCGTGAAGCTGAGCCTTCAGGTCTCGCAGTTCGACGAGCCACACGGTGTCTGCCTCGGGCATACGTTCCCGCTCCAGCGGGGTCAGCGGTGCGCCCTCCTCGAGGGTGAAGGCGAAGCGGCCGCCCGGCTCGAGGGCACGAGCGATCTCCCTGAGCAGCACCCGCTTGTCCGCGAAGGCCAGCATCGTCTCCAGCAGCATCACGACCTCGTAGCCACCGGTAGGCAGCGGAGGGATGCGAGCCTGCTCGAAACGACACGGGTGCTCACGAGCGAGCTCCCGAGCGATCTCCAACGCGTCGGTCGAGTAGTCGACCCCCAGGTAGTCACAGCCGAGCTCGGCGGTGATCAACCGGCCCGGGCCCGCGATCCCGCAACACAGGTCCAGGACGGTGCTGGCAGGGCCGATTCCGGCATGCCGCGCGAGCTGCCGGATCTCACCGGCCCTCATGAAGCTCTCCTGGTCGACGTACTCGCCGGCTGGATAGGCGGCTCGCCGCGCGCGTTCCAGTGCCGACACGAAGGGCGTCCGCCGGTCCTGCCTCATCGGTTCCCCTCCCCCTCGTCTGTGTACCGTAGAACGTTGCGCGGTGCTCCCGGGTTCAGCGGTGGCTCGGTCGGTTCCCCGAGCAGCGGATTGGTCCCATCCGTCACCCCGATGCGCCACTTCTGTCACTTCTCGGGCGTTGCAACGGCCGGGAAGCGCGGGAATCGTCGGCGAACCGGAGATCCCAACGGCCCCATCCGGCACCCTGGGACCGAACCGAACGACCAGCGTCGACGTATACCTGTGTGTGGGAGGTGTGATGGCCGACAGCCCGGATGTCGTGATGCAGCGTCTGCATGACGAGCACGGTGGCGCGCTCTGGGGCCACTGCCTGCGCTTGACCAACCACGATCGGGCCCGCGCCGAGGACGTCTGCCAGGAGACGCTGCTCCGCGCCTGGCGCAACGCGGCCCTGCTCGACGAGGGCCAGGGGTCCGTCCGGGCCTGGCTGTTCACGGTCGCGCGCAACATCGTGATCGACGAGTCGCGCACCAAGCGCGCTCGCTCCGAGTTCCCCGTGGAGGACGTCCCCGAGCCGGCGCACACCGACGACCGGAGCGATGAGCTCCTGATGACCTGGGTGGTCGCAGACGCGGTCACCCACCTGTCCACCGAGCACCGCGCCGTGCTCCAGGAGTGCTACTTCAACGGTCGCTCGGTCGCCGAGGCGGCGCGCCGTCTGGCGATCCCGGAGGGCACGGTGAAGTCCCGCACCCACTACGCCCTGCGCGCCCTGCGACTCGCCCTCGAAGAGATGGGGGTGGTCTCATGACCTGTCCCTACACGACCTGGGACGGCGCCTACGTCCTGGGCTCGCTCTCGGCGTCCGACCGGCGCGAGTTCGAGGGCCACCTGGCCGGCTGCGACGCGTGCTCGCGGGCCGTGCGTGACTTCGCCGGGCTGCCGGGTCTGCTGGGGCGCTTGGAGCCCGAGGTGTTCGACGAGGGTGATCCCGAGCCGGTGCCCGACACGCTGCTCCCGCGTCTGGTCGACGCGATGCACCGCGGTCAGCGCCGGCGTACCTGGCTCACGGCGGGCCTGGCGGCCGCCGCCGCGGTGGTGGTGACCATCGGCGGCGTCGTGGTGCTCGACCATGCGGGGTCAGGCACCCCGGAGGCCCTGCCCACCACCTCCGCCACCAGTTCGCCGACGACCCACAACCTGACGATGAAGGCGGTCGGCACCGACCCGATGACCGCCACGGTGGCGGTCACCTCGGTGGGTTGGGGCACGCGCATCGACCTGATCTGCACCTACCCCCACCCGTCGGGCGGATGGGAGGCCGGTGCCTACGCCCTGGTCATCCACACGACCGACGGCCGGACCCAGCGACTCGCCACCTGGAACGGGCTCCCTGGCGCCACCATGGAGTTCCCGGCCGCCACTCACACACGCCAGCGGCACATCCAGTCCGTCGAGGTGACCCGGATCGACGGCACACCCGTCGCCTGGGCCCCCGTCCCCCTCTGAGCCCTCGCCTCCCGACAGCACGAAGGCCGACCCTGAGCGGGTCGGCCTTCGTCGCGGGGGACGGCCAGGAAGTACCTCAGGAGGACACGGTGGCGTGCTCGCGCACCGGCGTCGTACGGCGCTCCTGCGCCAGCAGGTAGAGACCGCCGATGATCGCGATGGCCTCGGTCACCGCGGCGGTCCAGACGTAGGCGCCCTGCCACTTCTCGTGGTCACCGAACAGACCCCAGGTCGCGGCGATGATGAAGCCGCCCAGGGTGGCGGCCCCGAACCCGAACGCGAGGAAGGGGGGCACCCAGCTGTGCCAGGTGAACAGCAGGATCGCGATCACCACGCCGGCGATCGCGTTGACGATGAACAGGGGTCCGATCACGTCCACGTGTCGGAAACCGTCGAACCACTCCTTGAGGTGCACGTATGCCGAGATGAGGACGGCAGCCGCGGTGATCAGCCGGACGATCATGCGCTTTCTCCGATCCGGGCCCGTTGCGGGCCCACGTCTGGAGACACGTGCAAGCCGTGGCTTCGGTTCGGATCCGCGTCAGGGTGCGCTGGAGGTGCGATCCGTACGCCGCGAGTCAGCCGATGCGGAACTCCTTCATCGGCAGTGCTCCGGTGGCGAGGGCGGCCACGCCGAGGCTGACCGCTCGCGCGAGCAGTGCCACCATGGCGGCGACGCCCGGCAGTACGGTCAGGGGACCATCGTGAACCGCGCGCGCCGTACCTCCGTATGTTCGTTTACCAGTCAGACGACGGGCCGGCGCCGGTTCACAACCAGCCGGACGTGGAGGGAGCCGACGTGTCACGAACGGCCCGCGCGTACTGGCTGAGTGAGCCCGGGTCCGGCGAGATCCGCCACGTGGATCTGCCGGACCCGGGCGCCGACGAGGTGCGGGTGCGCACGCTCGTCTCCGGCGTGAGCCGAGGCACCGAGGCCCTGGTCTTCCGGGGTGGGGTGCCCGAGAGCCAGTACGACGTGATGCGCGCGCCGTTCCAGGAGGGCGAGCTGCCCGGCCCGGTCAAGTACGGCTACCTCAACGTCGGTGTGGTCGAGGCAGGCTCCCCCGACCTGCTCGGCCGCACCGTCTTCTGCCTCTACCCGCACCAGACGGCGTACGTCGTGCCGGCCGAGGCCGTGACGCCGGTGCCCGGCGGTGTCCCGCCACGGCGCGCGGTGCTGGCCGGCACGTTGGAGACTGCGGTCAACGCGCTCTGGGACGCCCGCCCGCTGGTCGGCGACCGGGTCGCGGTCGTCGGGGCCGGCATGGTGGGCTGCTGCGTCGCCCGGCTGCTGGCCCGCATCCCCGGCGTGGAGGCGACCCTGGTCGACACCGAGGACCGCGCCGAGGTGGCCGCCGCCCTGGGCGTCGGTTACGCGGCCCCCGACGACGCCCCCGACGACCTCGACCTCGTGATCCACACCAGCGGCAGCGGCACCGGGCTGCAGCTGTCGCTCGACCTGCTCGGCCCGGACGGCACGGTCACCGACCTCAGCTGGTACGGCGACAGCCCGGTCGAGCTGTCGCTCGGCGGCAGCTTCCACTCGGCCCGGTTGGGCATCCGGGCCAGCCAGGTGGGCGAGATCGCCGCAGCGCGTCGTGGCCGCCGTACCCACGCCGACCGCCTGCGGCTCGCCCTGTCCCTGCTGACCGACCCCGCCTACGACGCGCTGCTGACCGGTGAGTCGCCGTTCGCAGAGCTGCCCGAGGTCATGGTCAAGCTCGCCTCCGGCTCGATCCCGGCGCTGTGTCACACGGTCACCTACGACGGCGCCGACGACGGGGAGGGTTGATGTTCGAGGTGACCGTCCGCGACCACATGATGGTCGCGCACAGCCTGCGTGGAGAGGTCTTCGGCCCGGCCCAGGCGCTGCACGGTGCGACGTACGTCGTCGACGCGGCGTTCGCGCGGGAGGACCTCGACGCCGACGGCATCGTCCTCGACATCGGCCGGGCCACCGAGGTGCTGCACTCGATCCTGGCCGACCTGACCTACCGCAACCTCGACGAGGTCGAGTCGCTGGCGGGTCTCAACACGACCACGGAGGTGCTGGCGCGCGCGATCGCCGACCGCCTCGCCGCCCGCGTCCACGACGGCGGGCTCGGCGTGGCGGTCGGCGACCTGGCGCGGATCCGGGTCACCCTCCACGAGACGCCCGCCGCCTGGGCGAGCTACGAGCGCACGCCATGAGCCATCCGCGACGCACCGCGATCCATGCGGTGCTGCCCACGGGGGTCGACGATCCCGGTCGGCCGAGCGGCGGGAACGTCTATGACCGCCGCGCCCTCGACGGCCTGCGGGCCCTGGGCTGGTCCGTCGTGGAGCACGAGGTCGGCGGCGACTGGCCGCGGCCCGACCTGGCCGACCTGGCCCGGCTCTCCCTGCTGCTCGACGGGCTGCCCGACGGCTCGGTCCTGCTGGTCGACGGCCTGGTGGCGTCCGGAGCCGCCTCGGTGCTGCCGGCCGCCTCGACCCGACTGTCGGTCGTGGTGCTGCTCCACATGCCGCTCGGTCCGGGCCCCGCCGAGGAGACCGTCCTCGCCTCGGCCGCCGCCGTGGTCACCACCAGTGAGTGGGCGCGCTCGCAGGTCCGCGCCTGGTACGGCCTCCGGCGGGTGTACGCCGTACGGCCGGGCACCGACCGGGCGCCCCTCGCCGCCGGTTCCGGGACCGGGACCTCGCTCCTCTGCGTCGCCGCCGTCCACCCCGGCAAGGGCCATGACCTGCTGCTCGAGGCGCTGTACCGGCTGGGGCACCGGCCCTGGAGCCTGCTGTGCGCGGGCTCGCTCGACGTCGACCCCGCACACGTGACCGCCCTGCAGGCGCAGGTCTACGCCGAGCGGTGGGAGCGGCGGGTCACCTTCGCCGGCCCGCTGGTCGGCTCCGCCCTGAGGGCGGCCTACGAGCGGGCCGACGTGGTCGTGCTGCCGTCGCGGAGCGAGAGCTTCGGGATGGTGGTGACCGAGGCGTTGGCGCGCGGGCTCCCGGTCGTCGCGACCCGGGTCGGCGGAGTGCCCGAGGCGCTCGGCCGGGCACCGGGCGGGGCCCTGCCCGGGCTGCTCGTGGCGCCGGACGACCCGGCCGCCCTGGCCGACGGTCTTGCGCGCTGGATCGACGAGCGCTACCTGCGCGACCGGCTGCGGCGCGCGGCGGCCTCGCGACGACCGGCCCTCCCAGGCTGGGACCAGACCGCAGCCGACCTCTCCGACGTCCTGACCCGGGTCGACGGCGGGGTCCGCGCCGGTGCCGGGAGTGCCCGCCGATGAGCCCGCCGACCCTGCGTCCCGCCGCCCGTCAGTGCCTCGCCCCGCTCGGACCTGGCCGGCTCGCGGTCTTCTCGATCGCGGGCCGCCAAGGCGGAGATCGTGCCAAGGTGGACGTGCAGGAGCCCGACGAAGCCCGCGAGCTGGAGGGAGGGCGTGGTGGCTGAGCGCCCCTACACGCTGCTGAGCTGCAGCATGTCCATCGACGGCTACATCGACGGCGCGTCAGAGAGCCGGCTGCTGCTCTCCAACGAGCTCGACTTCGACCGGGTGGACCGCGTCCGCGCGGGCGTCGACGCGATCCTGGTCGGCGCCACCACGGTCCGCAACGACAACCCCAGGCTGCTGGTGCGCAACCCCGAGCGGCGCCGCCAACGCCTCGAGCAGGGCTTGCCGGAGCATCCCACCAAGGTCACCGTCACCGAGCGCGGCCGTCTCGACCCGTCATTTCGCTTCTTCGCCGATGACGGCACCGACAAGCTGGTCTACGGCAGCAGCCCGGTGGTCGACGTGCTGCAGCAGCGGGTCGGCCACCTCACCAAGGTGGTCGACGGTGGCGAGCCCGTGCGGATGCGTGACCTCGTCGAGGACCTGCACGCCCGAGGAGTACGCCGGCTGATGGTCGAGGGGGGTGGCGCGGTGCACACCCAGTTCCTGGCCGACGACCTGGTCGACGAGCTCCAGCTGGTGGTCGCGCCGTTCTTCGTCGGGGAGCCGGGGGCGCGGCGGTTCGTCGGGGAGGCCCACTTCCCGTGGCACCCCGGCCATCGCGCGCGACTGGCCTCGACCGAGCAGATCGGCGACGTGGTCCTGCTGAGGTACGCGCTCTCCGACCGCTACGACGCAGGACCGGACGTCGCGGACTGAGGCGTGTCGGCCTTCCGACGCCCACCTCGCTGCGCCGTGGGCTCCGTCTCCGGGTCCTCCAGGAAGACGGCGAAGCCGGCCAGGACCGCTGTGATCTCGGCGATCGCCGCGCCCCACACGTAGAAGCCGGTCCAGTGCTCGTGGGTGCCGAACAGGCCGACTGTGGCGGCGAGCGTGAAGGCGCCCAGCGTCGCCATGCCGAAGCAGGCCGCCAGGACGCCCGGCAGCCAGTGGTGCCAGCGGACGAGGAGGACCGCGATCACGACACCGGCGACCACGTTCACCATGAAGGCCGGGCCGAGCACCGGGTCCTCGTGCATGAACTGGAACCACAGGATCAGGTGGATCGCCATCGAGGCGAGCACGGCCACGGCCGCGACGTAGCGCATGGTCATCAGGCGCCTCTCCGCTGCCCTCGCCGGCAGCTGAACGGTGACACGAACAAGGGGCCGCGCCCGGACCGGTCCGTGTCGAATCATCCCCCAACCAGGCCGTGGGTGCAGCGGAATCGGCGAGACGCCTAATCTGCGGCCATGACGGACAGCCCGCCCGACGCAGCCGCGATCGTCCAGCGCATCGCCGCGGGGGAGACGTCCCCGGTGGCGGCCGTCGAGGAGGCGCTGAACCGGATCCAGTCCGGCAATGCGGGGCTCAACGCCTTCTCGGTCGTGCTGGACAACGAGGCGCGCGAGCAGGCGCGCCTCCTCGAGCTCGGCCAGGGCGAGACCCGCGGTCCGCTGTACGGCGTACCCGTGGCGATCAAGGAGGAGCTCGACGTCGCCGGCTGCGTGACCACGTTCGGCGGCCACGGCAACAGCACGCCGGCGGCCGCCGACGGTGAGGTCGTACGACGGCTCCGCGAGGCCGGCGCCGTGATCGTCGGCAAGACCCACATGCCGGAGTTCGGGGCCTGGCCCTACACCGAGTCCGTCGCCTACGGCTACACGCGCAACCCCTGGCGCACCGCGTTCACGCCGGGCGGCTCCAGCGGCGGCACCGCCGCCGCGGTCGCCTCGGGCATGGTCCCGATCGGGATGGGCGGCGACGGGGGTGGCTCGATCCGGATCCCGGCGGCCTTCTGCGGACTCTTCGGCCTCAAGCCGCAGCGGGGCCGCGTCACCACCTCGCCGTTGGAGCACCTCTGGTGGTCGCTCGGCACGGTCGGCCCGCTGACCCGCACGGTGCTCGACTCGGCGATCGTCTACGACGTGATCCGGGGCAACCTGCCCACGGACAGGTGGCGGGCCGGCGAGGTCGGCTCCTTCGTGGAGGCCGCCCGCCGCGAGCCGGGTCGGCTTCGGATCGGCTGGACCGTCAAGCCGGTGACCCGAGGTGTCAGGCCGCACGCCGAGAACGTGGCCGCTGTCCGGGACACGGTGGCGCTGCTCACCGACCTCGGTCACGACGTCCGCGAGGTCGACCCCCGCTACCCCGACCCGACCACCGCGTTCGTGCCACAGTTCTTCGCCGGCATCCGCACCGAGGCCGACGCGGTCGAGCACTACGACCGGCTGGAGCGGCGCACGCGCGAGACCTACCGGCTCGGCTCCTGGGTGACGCCGAAGGTGATCGAGCTCGCGCTGCGGCAGACCGAGAAGATCTCGGCGAGGGCCAACCGGGTCTTCGACCAGGTCGACGTCCTTCTCACGCCCACGACGGCCCACCGGCCGCCACGCGTCGGCGTCCTCGACGGCACCGGCTCGGTGCGGGCCTCGCTCAAGGCGATGCCCGCGATCGCGTATCTCGCGCTCTGGAACCTCGCCGGCAACCCCGCTTGCAGCGTGCCGTCGGGGACCGGCTCCGACGGGCTGCCGATCGGCGTCCAGCTCGTCGGCCGGACCGACGGGGAGGAGACGCTCCTGAGCCTGGCGGCGCAGCTCGAGGCGGCCCGTCCGTGGCCCCTCGTCGCGCCCTGACCCGGCCGCGGCGTCTCCACGCGTTCCCCCTCCCATCTCCTCGTGCTCTCCATGGACGGGCGGGCGCCGTCCGCGAGCCTGTGAGCGCAATCCAGGCCACGGGGGTCTGGTGTCACTCACACCAGGAGAACAACCATGAGGATCAACCGACGAACATTGGCCGCCTGCAGTGCGGCCGCTCTAGCGACTGGCGCAGCGGTGGTGGGGGCCACCCATGCGGACGCGGCTGGCCCGAAGAACATCTTCCACATGCGCCCCTCGCCGGGCATCGTGGCGGCGGGCTGCCTGCCCCACGCCCACGCGCGGGTCGTCGTGCAGAACGACGGGCCGGTCGAGGTGATGAAGGTCCACGCCGCCGGTCTGCCCAAGCGGACCGACTTCGACCTCTTCGTCATCCAGGTGCCCAACGCGCCCTTCGGCGTCGGGTGGTACCAAGGTGACCTGGAGACGAACCGCAAGGGCGAGGCGAGCGGGACCTTCGTGGGACGCTTCAACCAGGAGACCTTCGCCGTGGCACCCGGTACGGCGCCCGCGCCCTCGGTGCACGACGGGCCGTTCCCGGACGCCACCTCCAACCCGCCGTTCGGTCCGATCCACACCTTCCACCTGGGCCTGTGGTTCAACTCGCCGACGGACGCCGGCAAGGCCGGCTGCCCGACGAACGTGACGCCGTTCAACGGCGATCACAACGCGGGCGTCCAGGTGCTCAACACCGCGCAGTTCGCCGACACCCGGGGCCCGCTCGGTCGTCTCAAGCCCTGACGCGAAGCACCACCAGACCCCTGTGGGGGTACGGAGGCACGGCCGCTTGCCACGGCCGTGCCTCCACAGGCGTCAGCCGGCCTCCTGGTTCGGGCCCATGATCCGGAAGGCGACCCCGGCGGGGTCCTCGAGCTCAGCGACCCGCCCGTACGGCGTGTCCTCGGCCTGGGAGGTGACCTGCCCGCCCGCGGCCACGGCCTCGGCGACGGTCTCGTCGGTGTCCTCGACCTGGAAGTAGACGTTCCACCGCGACGACTCGTCGCCGAGGAAGGCCGAGCCGTCCATGATCCCGGCGCGGGCGTCCTGGTCGACGCCCAGCGTCGTGTAGCGGAACTCGGGGGTGTCGCTGACGACATGGGTCTCCCACCCGAAGGCGTCCTCGTAGAAGGCCACGGCGTCGCCGTAGGAGGTCGTCAGGGTCTCGAACCAGCCGGGCGCACCGACGGCCGCGCGGGACTGGAAGCCGGCAAAGCTCTCCGGCTGCCAGGCACCGACCAGCGCGCCGGCCGGATCGATGAACGTCGTCATCGAGCCGAGATCGGCCACCGCCATCACGTCGGTCACGACCGAGGCTCCGCGCGCGCGGGCTCGCTGGACCGTCGCAGCGATGTCGGGCGTCTGCAGGAAGATCTCCCACACGCTCGGGTTCGACGTGTCGTTCGGCATCAACCCGGCGACGGGCTCGTCCCCACGGAGGAACATCCGGTAGCCGCCGAACTCCTCGCTGGGCTCGCCCGCCGACCAGCCGAAGAGGCCGCCGTAGAACGAGACCGCGGTGTCGACGTCGTCGGTGAAGAGGTGGATCCAACAGGGTTCGCCGGTGGTGGTCATGGACTTCTCCTTCAGTGGGTGCCGGTGGCGAGCAGGTGTGCGGCGACGACGGGTGCGGTCACCTTGGCCTTGATCATGTGGGTCTGGCCGGGCAGGACCTCGAGCCGGGCGTCGGGCACGGCAGCCGCGATCGCCGCCTGGGCGTTGCGCAGGTACGCCGGGCTCTTGCCGCCGGCGATCACGAGGGTCGGCTGGGAGACGTCGTCGTAGATCCCCTCCGGTAGCGGCCGGCCCTGCTCGTGGTCGATCACCATCGCCAGGTCGTAGGGCAGCGTGTGGGCCACGGCGGTGAGCTTCTTCCAGACCGGGGTGAGCCGCATCATCGCCACCATCGGTGCGGGAGCGCCGACGGTGCGGAGGAAGACCTTGACGGCGTCGCCCCGCTTGCCCTGCTCGACCAGCGAGCGCAACCGCTCCGGCAGGTCGGGGTCGTTCGGTGCGTGGGTGTCGTCGACGATGAACGGCGCCTCGTAGAGGGCGAGCCGGTCGATCGGGAGGCCCCGGCGGGCCGCCTCGAGGGCGAGCACGGCGCCGGACGAGGAGGCGAAGACGTGGGCGTGGCCGCCCGCCGCAGCGATGACCGCGGCGAGGTCCTCGATCTCGCGCTCCACGTCGTACGCCGTCTCGCCGGGTCCGCTCGCGCCGCGATCGCGACGGTCGTAGGCGTGGACGGTGAACGACGGTGACAGCCGCTGGGCCAGCGGCCGAGCCGGGCCCATGCTGCGCTGGCAGAGGGCGCCGTCGACCAGGACGAGCGCGGGGCCGGTGCCGCTGACCTCGTAGGCGATCCGGGTGCCGTCGGCGGACGTGACGAAGCGGGTGGTGCTCACGGAGTCCTCCGTGGAGGTGGTGGCGGTCATCGCAGCTCCTGGGTGAGGGTGTGGTCACCTCTTCGTCGTACGACCGTGACAGTTTTCGACACGGAGGGGAAGGTCTGGTCGACCCGGGCGAGCCGGCTCAGCGTCTCGACCGCGCGCGCTCGGCGCGGCCGAGCAGAAGGGTCCGTTCGCCGCCGTTCCCGGTCCGGTCGGCTGCCTGCGCGAAGGCCGCCGCCGCCTCGTCGAACCGTCCGGCGCGCTCGAGCAGGTCGCCCCGGACACTCGGCTCGAGGTGGGACCCGGCCAGGGCGGGATGGCCGGCCACGGCGTCCAGCACGGCCAGACCGGCATCGGGTCCGTCCGCGCGGCCGCGGGCGACCGCCCGGTTGACCTCGACCACCGGGTTGTCGCCCAGCCTCGCGAGCACGTCGTACCACCCGGCGATGGCGGCCCAGTCGGTCTCCTCGGGGGAGGCGGCCCGGGCGTGGCAGGCGGCGATCTGCGCCTGGAGGACGTAGGAACCGACCGGGCGGCCGAGCAGCATCGCGCGGTCGAGGCTGGCCAGGCCGCGCCGGATCAGCAGCTGGTCCCAGGTCGCGCGGTCCTGGTCGTCGAGCAGCACCGGCCGGCCGTCCGCATCGGAGCGGGCGTGCAGGCGAGAGGCCTGGAGCTCCATGAGGGCCAGGAGGCCGTGGACGTCGGGCTCGAGGGGCGCCAGACCCGCGAGCATCCGGGTCAGCCGGATCCCCTCCGCGCAGAGGTCGGGCCGCATCCAGTCGTCCCCGGCGGTGGCGGCGTACCCCTCGTTGAAGATCAGGTACAGCACGCCCATCACGTCGTCGAGCCGCTCCTCGCGCTCGGGCCCGACCGGCAGGTCGAAGGACTCGCCGGCCAACGTCTTCTTGGCCCGTGAGATGCGCTGGCCGATCGTGGCGTCCTTGGTCAGGAAGGCGCGCGCGATCTCGGGGACGGTGAGCCCGCCGACCAGCCGCAGGGTGAGGGCGGCTCGGCTCTCCGGCGACAGCGCGGGGTGGCAGGTGAGGAAGACCAGCCGCAGCACGTCGTCGTCGATGTGGTCGACGAACGCGTCGAGGTCGGGCATGTCCACCTCCTCCCGCTCCTGCAGGGCGTGGCCGAGCTCCGTCGTACGACGGCGCAGGGTGTCGGCGCGCCGGAACTGGTCGATCGCGCGACGCTTGGCGGTCTGCATCAGCCAGGCCGCCGGGTTGTCGGGGACGCCTTCCGTGGGCCACTGCTGGAGCGCGGCCACCAGGGCGTCCTGGGCGAGGTCCTCGGCGAGCGCGAGGTCTCGGGTCATCCGGGTGAGGGCGCCGACGAGCCGGGCCGACTCGTCGCGCCACACCCGCTGGATCGTGTCCTGAGTGGACTCGGTGGTCTCGCCCTCGCTCACACGAGGAGACTAGGCGGGACCGCCTGCCGGGTCAGGAGCCGGTGGGAGCCTCGTCGGGCTCCGCGATCCGGCGGATCTCGATCGCACCCTCCCAGGCCGGCCAGTGCTCGAGGTGGAGATCGGCCATCGTCCGGCCCTCGGCCCGGGCCTCCTCGTCGGAGTCGACCTTGATCATCGCCCACCCGCCGATGACCTCCTTGGCCTCGGCGTAGGGGCCGTCGGTGACGGTCAGGCTGCCTCCGCTGACACGGAACTCGACCGCCTCCTTGGCGCCGTACAAGCCGCCGGCGTCGAGCAGCACGCCGCTCGCGAAGCCCGCCCCGACGTGCTCGCCCATCGCCTCCATCAGGGCAACGGGCGGGTTGTCCAGGGCCTCGTCCATCTTGATGAAGCACAGGTAGCGCATCGCAGATCCTCTCGTCGGGGCGCCGTCCATCCGGTCGGCTCGTCCGTACGTCGAACGGTGTCGTCGGGTTTCGACACGCCTCCCGAGAACGTTTCAGCCGTCCAGGGCGGCCACCAGCGCGGAGTACGTCTCGTCGGGCGTGGTCGACGCGAGACGGAGCCACCGGTCGTCCGCCATCTGGTCGAGGCTTTCGATCGTCGACCCGAGCTCGTCGGACCCGCCACCACCCCAGAACGCGCGGACGTACGCCGCCCAGCGGTCATCCGGCGCAGCGGCGGCGTCGCGTGCTCCGAACCGCCGCGCGACCTCCTCGGCTGTCGCCACGAGCAGCACGCACACGTACGACGCCCCGGCGTCCTCGGCCGCTCCCCGGAATCGCTCGAGCTGGTCGGGCCTGCCGACGTGCTGGGGAACCACCACGTCGTGACCGGTGCGCAGGTGGGCGGTGATCAGGGCCAGGCCGTCGATCCGGCTCAGGCCGGGGCTCTCGGCGTACGTCTCCCAGCCGCCGATCATCGTTCGCAGCGCATCGATGTCGCACAGCAGCGTGCCCAGATGGTCGTCGGCCCAGCGTCGGGCGAGGGTCGACTTCCCCACCGCCGGCGGCCCGTTGAGATGGATCAGTCGAGGCATCGCGCCAACCTAGCGATCGATCCGACGTGGTGCCCGGCGGAGAAGCCGGCCCACCTGACGTCTTCCCAGGTCGTCCCATCCCTGACATATTCATGCGGTGGGCATCCGCCACATCGCAGCGAGTCTCGTGCTCCTGCTGATCGCGGCCCTCGCCGTCGTGGTCGGGGTCGGGTCGACTGCGGCCCAAGGGGCGGTGACTCCGGTGGCCAACCCGCAGATCGATGAGAAGTGCGGACTCCCGATCACGCTCGTCCTCGACGCATCGGGTTCCATCCATACCTCGAACGCCGAGAACAAGGTCCGCGACGCCGCCGAGGCGTTCCTCGACGCGCTGTCCAACACGAACTCCAGCGTGCGGGTGACCCAGTTCGCCACGGTGGCGGAGCAGCTCGCGCCGAGCACGCTGGTCGACGACGCCTCGCTCGGTGCCGGAGGTGCGCTCCGCCGCGCGATCGAGGGCTACTACAACCCCAAGCCTCCGCGGCCCCCGGGCGTCGACTTCTTCCCCAACAACTCCAACAGGCCTGACAACAGTCCGAACAACGACCAGTACACCAACTGGGACGCAGTCGCTGCGCCAGGCGGCGGAGACCACCCCTGCCCCCACCCCTGCCCTGGTGGTCTACATCACCGACGGTGACCCGACGGCGTACGACCTCGACAAGCCGGGCGACAAGGGGAGCCCGGGGCCGCCACCCGACGTCGTGTTCAACACCGACTCGGGGGGGCAGGCCCTCGATCGGGCAGTCGAGGAGGCCAACAAGGTCAAGACCCAAGGCACGCGGATGCTGGCGGTCGGGGTCGGCACCGCTCTCAACAACGGCAGCAGTCAGAACCGGCTGAAGCAGATCGCCGGTCCCCAGACGGTGACGGACTCCGAGCTCGACAACGTCGACAGTCTCAACGACATAGATGTCGCACTGGTGACCGACTTCGACAAGTTGGCCGCCTGATGCGCGGGCTGGTCCTCGAGCTCTGCTCGCCGTCGCTGACCATCCAGAAGCTCGCCCAGACTCCGGGCAGCACGCAGTATGCGCCGGCATCGAACTGGGACATGACGGTGACCCCGCGGGTTCCGACCGGCAACCGGTTTAACTGGATCCTGCCCGATCCGACCCACGCGGTCTCCAAGACGGTCTCCACGGACGGCAACGGCTTCGCCCAGTTCCAGTGGGAACCCGATCCCGCCTGAGGCGGACTCGGCGGCGACCGTGGCCGAGACGCTCAAACCCGACTACACGGCCGGGAGACCGGGGCCGAACAATGACTTCAGCTGCGCCCTGCAGAACGAGGACGGCGACGTGCGCACCGAGGTCGGCGACTTCGTAGATCCCCAGAACCCGTCCTTCGACATCGACCCGATCGGGCAGGAGATCGTCACCTGCAAGGTCTAGAACTCCTTCAACTACGACCCGCGATCCATCTGGAGAAGGTGAACTCGCCCACCGAGGTGCGCGGTGACCTGGCCGACAACCCGATCCCGGCGACTCCCCGGCGTCGGTGACCTCTGAGCTTCACCGTCACCAACCCCGGCAACACGCCCTTGGCCGCCGTCACGTGACCGACGGCGACTGCGGCACGGTGTAGCCGGTCCTGCTGACCGGTGTCAACGCCGGTGACACCAACGGCGACAATCTGCTCGATCCCGCCCCCCACCCCCCACCCCGGCGAAGCCTGGAAGTTCACCTGCGACCACCAGATCAGCACCGGCGCGTCGACGACCCTGCCGGTCAGACTCATCGTCGACACCGCGACGGCTACCGGGACGCCTCCGGCAGGAGATCCCGTCACCGACGATCGCGGCTGACGACGTGACCGTCTTCACGCCGGCGATCTCGATCGTCAAGCAGGTCAACGGCGGGGACACCGCGACGATCGCGCCCGGAAACGACGCCAACTACACCTACGACGTCACCAACACGGGAACACCCCGCTGCAGAACGTCACGCTCGAAGACGCGACCGGCCCCCGTCCCCTCCCGGCCTGCACCCCGATCGTGCGCGGCGCGGCCGGCAACGGCGACCAGGTACTCGACGTCGGAGAGACCTGGCAGTACACGTGCACCGACAACCCGGTGGACGACGTGGTCGACACCGCGACCGTGAGCGCCGACCCGGTCAACCCGGTATCCGGAGCACCCCTTTCCCGCTCGCAACCCACCGGTGACCGCATCGGACAGCGCAGACGGTCCTCATCGTCAACCCGGACATCCGACTGACCAAGGCGGCCAGTCCGACCCGGTCGTGGTCCCTGCCACCCGGTGGTTCGGCAGCGGTGACCTACACGTTCACGGCGACCAACCCCGGCGACGAGCCGCTGAACCGCCCGGGCGCGCCACCTGCCGGGACCGGGCCGAGCGCGACCGACCCGGGCTGGGTCGTCGACCGCAGCTGCGACCAGCCGACCACCTTCACCGGTGGCGATGCCAACGGCAACCAGCTCCTCGACCCCGGCGAGGCGTGGACCTTCACCTGCACCAACCAGGTGTCGGACAACGCCGCCCACCTGGTCCCGAACGACGGGCTCATCACCGGACAGCCGTCTGGCGCCGATGGTCCCAGCCGCCGCCGATCGACCCGGTTAACGACGTCGCGATCGCGGTCGTCCGGGTCCTCACTCCGGGCATCGACGTCGTCAAGACCGCACTTCGACCCACGGTGCTGGACCCCGACGCTCCGGCGATCGCCGGGCCCGGACGTCCCGACGCCGCGGCAGGCGCAGTACACCTACGACGTGTCCAACACCGGGACGGTGTCCCTGGCCCTGACTCCCGATCCCCCGACCGACGACACCTGCTCGCCGCTGGTCCCCGCCACCCCGTTGGGCGACGACAACGGCAACGGACTCCTCGATCCCGACGAGGTGTGGCACTACACCTGCGAGACCACTCTCTCCCTGGCGGACGCGAACGCCTCGGGCGACGTGGTCAACACGGTGACCGCGACCGGCAACCCGACGTCGACGGGACGCGGTTCCCCGACCTCCCCGTCACCGACACGACAACGCCACCGTCCACGTCATCAAGCCGGGGATGTCGATCACCAAGACAGCGTCCCCGACCTCGGTGCAAGCGCCGGCCGCGACGTGACCTACACGTTCGTGGTCCGGAACACCGGCGACGCGGCACTGTCCAACGTCGTCCCGGTCGACGACAAGTGCGCGCCCGCTCACCTTCACCGGTGGCGACGACAACGACAACGACCTGCTCGACGGCACCGACTCGGGAACCCCGGAGCGCTGGACCTACACCTGTTCCAGGGCGGTGCCCTGCCACCGCCCCCGACACGGTCGACACGAACCGGGTCACGGTCACGGCTTCCGACCCGCTCAACAACACCTACCGCGACGTCGACACGGCACGCGTGACCGTGCTCCAGCCGGCGATCCACCTGGAGAAGTCCGTCAGCAAGAGCCTCGTGCCGGCCGGTAGTCCAAGGTGACCTACACCTTCCTCGCCACCAACGTGGGCACCAGCCCCATCGCGGCCGACGACGTCCTGGACAAGACCACCCTGCGCGACATCAGCAAGCCCTCCAACCCGGTCTGCCGCACGCCGAAGCTCGTCGCCAAGGAGGGTGGCAACCAGGACAACTTCCTGGACCGAGTGCCTGCAGAGACCTGGCGGTACACCTGCAAGGCCACGATCACCAAGCCCACCGTCGATCTGGCGGTGGTCGGTGCCCTGGGTGGCAGCACCGTCAACGCGAAGATCCCGGTGTCCGACTTCGCCACCGCGCAGGTCACCCCGTTCCACCCGGGCATCGAGGTGAAGAAGTCGGCGAGCCCGACCCACCTCGACGGACCCGGCAAGGTCACCTACACCTACCACGTGCGCAACACCGGCGACGTGCCACTGGCGGGGGTCAAGGAAGGGATCACCGACGACACCTGCTCGCCCGTCACCTACGTCTCCGGCGACAAGGACGGCGACAACCTGCTCGACACGCCCACCAGCATCTTCGAGGACGCGCTGGACGAGACGTGGGTCTTCACCTGCACGACCACGGTCGACCACGACACCACCAACACCGTCACCGTCACTGGGACCCCGACGGACCCCACCGGCCAGCCGCTGTGCGGTGCCCCGGCATCGGGCCGGCCCGCGTCCACCTGTGACACCCGGGACACCAGCACCGCCACGGTCACGCTCGGCCCGGGAGCGCTCGGTCCGACCGACCTCGGACCGAGCCTGGCCAACACCGGCGCCCCACGCGGGAGCCTGGGCCTGCTCGCCCTCGCAATCCTGCTGATCACGTCCGGTGCGGCGGTCCTCGGCGTACGGCGGGTGCGGTCCAGGACGGCGTGATCGGACCCAACACCGCCCCGAGGAGGTGTCGATGACGGTCGACGAGAGCCCCACCGGGACGGCCGTGCCGACGGCGCGACGATCCCGGTCGCGCGTGACCCTCTGGGTCGGGTTCGGCCTCATCGCCGCGGGCGTGGCGATCCTGGGCTGGCTCGGCTGGGAGTTCTGGGGGACGAACTGGATCTCCCACCGCACCCAGGCCCGCGTCATCGCCACCCTGCACCAGGACTGGGCGAACGGGAAGCCTGTGACCCGGGTGTCCGTAGGGGACGACGAGCCGGTCCGCGCGTTGGCCATCGTCCACATCCCGCGTTTCGGAAGCGGCTACGCCGTACCCGTGCTCGAGGGAACGTCGGACGCCGTCCTGGCTGCCGGGTTCGGTCACTACTCCGGCACCGCTCCACCCGGTGGCGAGGGCAACTTCGCCATCGCCGGACACCGGGTGACCCATGGCGAGCCGCTGCGCGACATGCCGGACCTCGTGGTCGGCGACCGGATCATCGTGGAGACCAGACGCCGGGTCTACACCTACGTCCTGGACACCGGCGGCGACGACCTCGTGGTGCCGTTCACGGCCTCGTGGGTGACCGCGCCGCTCCCGACGAACCCGGACGGCGGTGTGCAGCCGCCCGACCGTTCGCCGGACCAGCACCTGCTCACCCTGACCACCTGCTCGGAGCTGTTCCACACCGACAACCGGCTGGTGGCGTTCGGGCACCTGGTCTCGTCGCGCCTCGTGCGCTGAGCGGGCGTCAGCTGGCCTTCTTGGCCGCCTTCTTCACGGTCTTCTTGGCAGTCTTCTTCGCCGCGGCCTTCTTGGCCGGCTTCTTCTTCGTCGAGGTGTCGTCGTCGTCGGACTCGCCGCGCGCGGTCTTCGCCGCATCGACCGACCGCTGCAGCGCGGCCAGCAGGTCGACGACCTCACCGGAGGACTTGGTGGAGGTCGGCGTCCGCTTGACCTCGCCGCCCTCGATCTTGTTCTTGACCATCGCCTCGACCGCCTCGGCGTAGTCGTCCTCGAACTCGCTGGGCTCGAAGTCACCCGCCAGCGTCTCGACGAGCATGTTGGCCATCTTCACCTCGGCCGGCTTCACCTCGCCCGCGTCGACGTTGAAGTCGGGATTGCGGATCTCGTCGGGCCACATCATCGTCTGCATCACGATCACGTCGTCCTTGACGCGTAGCACGCCGACCGAGGTGCGCTGCCGGAGCGCGACGGTCACCACGGCCATCCGGTCGGCGTCGAGCAGGGCCTGGCGCAGCAGCGCGTAGGGCTTGGCGCCGGTCTTCTCCGGCTCGAGGTAGTAGGACTTCTCGAAGAGCATCGGGTCGATCTGGTCGGACGGGACGAACTTCTCGACCGCGATCTCCCGCGACGACTCGCTCGGCAGGGACGCCATGTCGTCGTCGGTGAGGATGACCATCTCGCCGTCCTCGGTCTCGTAGCCCTTGGCGATGTCGGCGTACTCGACCTCCTCGCCATCGATCGAGCACACGCGTTGGTACTTGATGCGCCCGCCGTCCTTGGCGTGCACCTGACGGAACGACACGTCGTGCGACTCCGTGGCGGAGTACAGCTTGACGGGCACGCTGACGAGCCCGAACGACACCGCACCCTTCCAGATCGCACGCATCCCATACCTCCGTGTAGTCGACGACGCGGTCCAGTATCGACCAGCGACGCCCCGAACGCACGCGGCTCATCGGAGCCGCTCGGCCAGCCGCTGCATCGTCGAGAGTCCGCGGGAGGTCACCGGCCGACCGAGCAGGGACTCGAGCGCGGGAGTCGCGTACGACGTGCGCGGAAGGTCGTTGACGGACACCGCGTGCCGACGGTCCGCCCGGACCACGGTCACGCGCCCACGCGGCGGGCGCCACGGCCGCGGCTCGGGGAAGTCGGCCCGCAGGTCGTACATCGAGACCTCGGCCCGGTCACCTACGTCGGTCGACGCGGCGACGAGGTCGAGCACCCATCGGGCCGGGCGCACCGGGGCGACGTCGTGCCACTCGGTCTGCATGAACAGGTAGGACCGCACCAGGTCCAACGTGTGCACCGGCGCCGAGGCGCGGAAGACGACCGTGCCGTTGGCCTGGAACGACGTCACGTCGGTGGCCCGGGCGTCCTCGAAGGCGGCCAGCAGCTGGTCGCGGGTGGGGCTTCCCGGCTGCCCCAGGTTGAGGTTGCGGAAGAATGCCACGTGCCGTCGAGGCACTCGCTAGAACCGCTCGGTCAGGTGGGCGCGGTCCGCCGGAGCCTCGTAGGGCTCGGGCCAGACGTCCTCGATGCGGTCGATCAGTCCGTCGTCGCCGTAGGTGAAGAACGAGATGCCGACCATCCGCTCGTCACCGACGGTGAAGTCGAGGACGCTGGCGCCGCCCTGCTCGTCCGCGATGATGCGGCGGACCGTGAGGTGCCAGTCGCCGGGGTACTCCCCGAAGAAGCGCAGGAACGCCGTTCGCCCCCGGATCCGCTCACGGGTCTGCTCCATCTCGTAGACCATCTCGGGCGCCAGGACCTCGGCCAGGCCGTCCCAGTCGCGGGCCTCGGTGGCCTGCCAGAAACGGCGGATCGTCGCTGCGTGCTCGCTCATGCCGCCACCCTGCCAGCCGCCACCGACACGCTCGACCTGCCCGAGCCCACGCAGCCCGCTCGTTCCTCCCGCGCTGCTGCTCGGGCAGGATGGCCGCATGCGTCCGATGCTCGCGACCCGCGGCAGCTTCGTGCCGGAGGGCGACGAGTGGCAGCACGAGGTGAAGTGGGACGGGATGCGTGTCCTCGTCGAGGTGCGCGGCGGGCAGGCGCGGTTGTGGAGCCGTAACGAGAACGACGCGACCGTGTCCTTCCCCGAGCTCGCTCGGATCCCGGTGGGCGACGCGCTGCTCGACGGCGAGGTGGTCGCCTTCGCCGAGGGCGCACCCAGCTTCGCCGCACTGGCCGAGCGGATGCACGTCTCGCGTGCCGATCGGGCCCGCGCTCTCGCCGAGCGACTGCCGGTGACGCTTGTCGTCTTCGACCTGCTCCGCCTCGACGAGCGTGACCTCCTCGAGGAGCCGCTCCGCACCCGCCGTCAGGTCCTGACCGATCTCGACCTGCACGACGACCGCTGGCAGACCCCGCCGACGTACGACGACGGGCAGATGCTCTTCGACGCCACCTTCCAGCAGGGCCTGGAGGGGATCGTCAGCAAGCGCCTCACGAGCCGCTACCGACCGGGCCTGCGGAGCAAGGACTGGCTGAAGTTCGCCCACCGCCGGCGTGACTCCTACGTCGTCGGAGGCTGGCGCCGCGAGACCGACTCGCAGGACCGGCTGGGCGCGGTGCTCGTGGGCGAGCCGACCGCGGCCGGCCTCCTCTACCGCGGCCGGGTGGGCAGCGGCCTCGCGGGGAAGAAGGCGCTGATGCTCCGCGACGTGCTGTCCGGCCTGGCCCGTGCCACCAGCCCGTTCGCCGACGAGGTGCCGAGACCCGACTCCCTGGGTACGACGTGGGTCGAACCGGTCCTGGTCGTGGACGTCGAGTCGCTCGGCCCGTCCGCCCAGGGCCGGCTCCGCCAGCCGTCGTACGTCGGCGTCCGCAGCGACCAGACCCCGGAGGACCTCTCGTGAAGACTCTCGTCGCCGCGGTCGCGACCGCTGCCGCTCTCACCGTGCTCACCCCGGGCGCCGCCCGCGCGGACGTCACGCACGTGACCCTGGGCGGCGTCCGCGTCACCCTCCACGCCGACACCCGCCAGGTGGTCACCGTCAACCACACGCGCGGCTACCACGCCCGCGTCGGCCTCTGGCAGCTGCGCCAGGGCCACTGGCGCCGCGTGTACGACGTACGCGACGGCCGGATCGGGTACGGCGGCCTGGCGCGGCCGCAGCACCGCGTCCAGGGCAGCGGCACCACCCCGCTCGGCACCGTGGAGCTGATCTCGGCGTTCGGCCGGCACCCGCGCGGCGCGGGCTGGGACCTGCCCTACCGCCGCATCCACCGCGGCGACTACTGGGTGGAGGACAACGGTTCACGCTTCTACAACCGCTATCGCAACAAGGCCCAGGGCGGCTTCCGCTGGTGGCTCCCGGCCAGTGCCGAGAACAGCTCGGAGCGGCTGCGTGACTTCCCGGTGCAGTACGAGTACTCGATCGTCACGAGCTACAACCGCGAGCAGGTCCGCCATCGCGGCGCGGGCATCTTCCTGCACGTCAACGGCAGCGGCGCCACGGCCGGCTGTGTCAGCGCCCCACGGCCGTTCCTGCGGCAGCTGATGTGGCGACTCGACCCCGCCCAGGCGCCGGTGCTCTCGGTGGGCCGGTGACGCACCGATGAGCCCGAAGGAGCAGGAGGTGCGCGTCGAGGTCGACGGCCGCACCCTCAGCCTGTCCAACCTCGACAAGGTGCTCTACCCGCGCACCGGCACCACCAAGGGCGAGGTGCTCAACTACTACGCCCAGATCTCACCCGTGCTGCTCCCGCTGCTCCGGGACCGCCCGGTCACCCGCGTCCGCTGGCCGCACGGCGTCGAGCGCGACCGTTTCTTCGAGAAGAACGCCCCCGCCGGTACGCCGCGCTGGGTGCGCACCGCCGACGTGCCCACGACCGGGTCTCGTGGCGAGAGCCGGCACGGCGACCGGCTCGTCTACCCGATCATCGACGACCTCGCGACCCTCACCTGGGCCGCCAACCTGGCCGCCCTCGAGCTCCACGTCCACCAGTGGACGGTCACCAAGCAGGGCAAGCCCCGCGGCGCCGACCGGCTCGTGATCGACCTCGACCCGGGCGACCCGGCCGGGCTGCACGAGTGCTGCCAGGTCGCGCTGCTCGTGCGCGACAAGCTCGCGGAGCGCAAGCTCGACGCCCGCGCCGTCACCAGCGGCAGCAAGGGCATGCATCTGTACGCGACCCTGCCGAGGCGCAAGGACTCCGACGCCGTCACCGCGATGGCCAAGGAGCTCGCTGAAGAGCTCCAGGGCGAACAGCCCAAGCTCGTCACCGCCACGATGACCAAGTCCAAGCGGTCGGGGAAGATCTTCCTCGACTGGTCGCAGAACGCCGGCTCCAAGACCACGCTCTCGCCGTACTCCCTGCGCGGCCTCGAGCGCCCCACCGTCGCCACCCCGGTCACCTGGGACGAGGTCGAGGAGGGCGCCGAGGACCCGCTCGCCCTCGAGCAGTTCCGGTACGACGAGGTGCTCGCCCGGGTGGAGGAGCACGGCGACCTGTTCACCGCCTGAATCCGTAGGGGTTAGCGGCTGTTTACCATCCCGTGCATCCAGCGTGGGTCAATCGTTGCCCTGCCTTACGTAGCGTGGGCGCTGCCCGGTGCACAGCGAGCTCCAAACCCGCGTGGTGCCGGAGGCGGCCGACCTACCGGGGGGTGGGGTCGGTTAAGCCCGTGGACCGCCCGTAGTCCCCGCTGCGGGCGGGACCACGCTTTCTGTTGTCCGGGGCCGGACCCGCCGACGGACCGTCGTTCGGTCGTGACCGTGCTCCTGATCGGTCACGTGGAAGTGCCCGAACGAACCCCTCGATCTCGGCGGGAGTCCGCTTATGCTCCGCACCATGGCCCCGCACCGTGTCCTCGTCGTCGAGGACGAGGAGGAGATCGCGTCTCCGTTGGTGCACACCCTGGAGCGCGAGGGGTACGCCGTCGACCGGGCGGCGACCGGCCGGAGCGCCATCGAGCAAGCAGCGGCCGGGAACCCCGACATCGTGGTCCTCGACCTGGGCCTGCCCGACATGGACGGCCTCGACGTGTGCCGTGCCTTGCGCGATGCCGGCTACCAGGGAGCGATCCTGATGCTCACCGCACGGTCCCGTGAGCTCGACCGGGTGGTCGGCCTCGACTCCGGCGCCGACGACTACCTCGCGAAGCCGTTCGGGCTCGCGGAGCTCCTGGCCCGTCTCCGCGCACTGCTTCGTCGTACCACCGTCCGGTCCGGCGGCCCGACCCCGTCGGAACGCCGCCTGACCGTCGACGTCGAGGCCCACCGGGTCTACGTCGGCGAGGACGAGCTGCCGCTGACCGGCAAGGAGTTCGGCGTGCTCACCGTGCTCGCCGCCCACCGCGACAAGGTGGTCTCGCGCGCGCAGCTGATGGCCGACGTGTGGAGCGAAGGCTGGTACGGCTCGACCAAGACCCTCGACGTCACCATCGGCCGGCTGCGACAGAAGCTGGAGAAGTCAGCCTCCGTCGAACGGGTCGTCACCGTGCGCGGCATCGGCTTCCGCCTCGAGTCCACCTGAGCGTCGCTCGGTCCACCCGGCGCCCAACTGGCGCAATTGCGCCGCTTTGACGTCCGAACGGCCCTGGCGGCTGTCATTTCGGCGCAATTGCGCTGGTACGACGCCCCGCCCGCTCACCCGAGCATCGTCGCGACCGTTCCGCGTGCGTACTGCCGCATCGCCGCGTCGACCCCGCGCCGGTCGCCGGTGAGCAGGAGGTCGTGCAGCAACCCACGTGCGACGGCGAGGTCGAGCCGCGCCTGGGTGCGTGCGCGCCGGGCTGGGACCCCGCGTGCGCGCCACATCGAGGCCAGCGCGTCCAGCCAGGTGGTGACGAGCCGGCCGCGGAGGTCGGCGGCGTGGGGGAGGCCGAGCATCGCGTGGCTCGACAGCTCGAAGAACAGCGGTCCGTAGATCAAGGCATCGTCGGTGACGAGTCGCCAGAAGCGCAGCCCGGCGTCGAGCGGGTCGGGGTCGGTGCGTGCCTCCTCGACCATCCGCGCCAACGTCTGCCGCGCTCCCTCCTCGACCGTGTCGACCACGGCGGCGAGCAGCCCCTCGCGCGAGCCGAAGTGGTAGATCAGCATCCGGTGGCTGGTGCCGATCGCCTCGGCCAGGGCCCGCAGGCTGGTGTCGCCGATGCCGTGGGCGGCGAAGTGCCCGATCGCGCGTTCGAGCAGCGCGTCGCGCCCGGTCGGTGCCTGCGTCACGCGGCCTCGGCCGCGGCCTTCAACGACTCGGCCTCGAGATCGACGTACTCCCGCACCTTGCGACCCAGCGCCATCGAGACGACCCCGCTCAGCCAGCCGGACTGCTCCAGCACGAGCGTCAGACGGGTCCGCCCGTCGACGTCGGTGGAGACCGTGTGGCGGCCGACGATCCGGACGCCGGGCTGGTGGCTGGCCCAGGTGAACGTCGTGTCCTCGACGAGCTCGCTGACCTCCCACTCGCCGGCGGCCAGGCCCTTCTGCTTGACGTGAGCGCGGCTGCCGACCCGCAGGTCGCCGTCGTCGAGACGGCGTACCTCCTGGTACGTCGTGATCCGCTCGGGCCAGCGTTCGATGTCGCTCAGCACCTTCCAGACCCGCGCCGGGTCCGCCTCGATGGTGATGGTCTTCTCGTACTCCATGGCGTGTCCCCTCTCGTGTACCGAATGGTACATCCGGACTGTCAGCGCTGCCAATTGGGTTCTGACTGCGTGTGACCTCGATCCCAAACGGGCAGCGTTTCCCGCGTGGATTCAGGGGATTCTCAGTGTTGAGGGCCTCGAGGAGTCGTGTTTCGCCGATCGGCCTGGTTACCGTCGCACAGCAGAAATTGCACCCAGCACAACCGGTCCCCGGGTACGCCGAGTCCTGCCTCCCCGGGCGGCCGTCCACCGAACGACGTACCCGATCCGGGTCGTCGAGCGGGGCAGGAGTGGGGGACCCACCTTCGGGATCCACGGATCCCTCGGGGTGAAGCCGCCCGACAGCGGCCGGGCAACCTTCTACGCCCGAACCCGACAGCTCACCTCACAGGCGTGGGAAGGAATCCTTATGTCCCACACCCTGTCCGACCTCCGTCCTGACCAGCGCTCGACGTTCCACACGGCCCCACGCCTGATCGCCGTCGTCGGCCTGATGGCCGGCCTCGTGCTCGCCGTGCTGGCCGCTGCGCCGTCGGCGCAGGCCGCACCCGCGCGCGGCCACCACCGTCATCACCACCACGTCGTGCGCCACCACCACGAGGTGCGCCACCACCATGGGGTCCGCCACCACCACGTCGTGCGGCACCACCACGTGGTCCGTCACCACCGTCACCACACGGTCCTCGGCGCGGCCGCCGGCCGGGTCGCGCACGCAATGGGGGTCGCGTCGGCCCAGCGCGGCAAGCCCTACGTCTACGGCGCCGCCGGCCCGCGGGCGTTCGACTGCTCGGGTCTGACGTCGTTCGCCTTCCACCACGCCGGCTTCGGCGCGATGCCGCGCACCGCGGCCGCGCAGTCGCACTTCGCGCGGCACATCTCGCGCGGCCAGATGCGACGAGGCGACCTGATCTTCTTCACCGGCGGTGGCGGCGTCTACCACGTCGGTCTGTACGCCGGCTTCTTCCACGGACACCGGATGGTGCTGCACGCGCCCTACCCGGGCCAGCGCGTACGCATCCAGCCGCTGTGGACCAACGCGTGGTTCCCGGGGACGCTCCGCTTCCGCTGACGAAGGGCGCCAGGCGGGCGTAGGGTGCCCCACAACCGAGGGGAGCCACCCGATGAAGACGTGCACGCCCACCCCACTGGCCCACGTCCGTGGTGCCGAGAAGATCACTGCGTGGGCCCTGACCTCGTGGGGGCTCTGATGACCGAGACCAAGCAGGCCGCGACCAAGCCGGCGGAGAACAGGGTGTTCTGGTCGATCCTGGTGATCGGCGTCCCGTGGCTCCTTCTGCTGCTGATCGGAGCCCTGGGCGGCGGGTTCGCCGTGGGCATGCCGGAGCTCTTGCTCGTGGCCACCATCTGGGTCGTGGGTTTGGCCGTGGTCTGGAGGCCGCGGCGAGCGTAGCGGCGCAGGCTGCTCCACCACAGGAGTGTGCTCACGCACCATCCGTCGCAGGTCATCCACAGATTGGCGGGTGCCTCTTCACGCGACCGTGGGGAGCGTCGTACGTTGCTGGAACGGATCTCTTACTCGGGGAGGGATCGCCCTGTCGGTCGTTGCCGCGGACGCGCATGCAGACCTGGTCGAGTCGCTCGACCAGCGGGTCCGCGAGGCCGTACGCCGTGAGGGCGTGGACCCGCAGCGTGACGCAGCCGTCGTACGCCGCCTGGCCGAGACCGTGGTCCGCGCCCATGACGACCGCAGCCTGACCGGCGCCGTGGCACCGGTGGCCGACGTCGACTCGATGGTCGGCGAGCTGGTCGCCCGGGTCTCGGGCTTCGGTCCGCTGCAGCCTCTGCTCGACGACCCCACCGTCGAAGAGGTCTGGATCAACGACCCGAGCCGGGTCTTCGTGGCTCGGCGCGGGCGCCACGAGCTGACCAACCTGATCCTCACCGGCGCCCAGGTGCAGGAGCTGGTCGAGCGGATGCTCAAGAGCAGCGGGCGGCGGATCGACATCTCGCGGCCGTTCGTCGACGCGATGCTGCCGGAGGGCCATCGGCTTCATGTTGTCCTCGAAGGCATCAGCAGGGGTTGGTCGGCGGTCAATATCCGCAAGTTCATCCTCACCGCCGGCCGCCTCCACGAGCTGGTCGAGCTCGGCACGCTCACACCCAGAGCCGCGGCGTTCCTCGAGGCGTCGGTGCGCGCCGGGCTCAACATTCTGATCGCGGGCGCTACCCAGGCAGGGAAGACAACCCTGTTGAACTGCCTGGCAGCGGCCATCCCGGGTGGCGAGCGCGTGGTCAGTGCCGAGGAGGTCTTCGAACTGCGGTTCCCGCACCCGGACTGGGTGGCGATGCAGACGCGCCAGAGCGGGCTGGAGGGCACCGGCGAGATCCGGCTCCGCGACCTGGTCAAGGAGAGCCTGCGGATGCGACCGAGCCGGATCATCGTCGGCGAGGTCAGGGCCGAGGAGTGTCTCGATCTGCTCCTCGCGCTCAACGCCGGCGTCCCGGGCATGTGCACCCTCCACGCCAACTCCGCACGTGAAGCGTTGGTCAAGATGTGCACGCTGCCGTTGCTCGCGGGGGAGAACGTCTCGGGGCGCTTCGTCGTGCCGACCGTGGCGGCCAGCGTCGATCTCGTCGTCCATCTCGGGATCGACCCGCGGGGAGTGCGCCGGGTCAACGAGGTCGTCGGCGTCCCGGGCCGTGTCGAGAACGACGTGATCGAGATCGAGCCGATCTTCGAGCGGGCCGGCGGTGAGCTCCGACGCGCGGCCGGCATGCCACCTCGGCCCACGCACTACGAGCGCGTCGGCATCGACGTGCACGCGATCCTCAACGGTGCGCAGTGATGGGCGTCCTGGTCGGCCTCGGGGTCGGTGTGGGGCTGCTCCTGATCTGGTCGGCGTTCGCGGTGCCGCGCGTCCCACGGGTACGCCGTACCCGACGCCGTGCCGCGGAGCTCCTGGCCGGCGCCGGCCTGGGGCAGGTTTCCGTGTCTGCGTTCATCTCGCTGTGCCTGGTCTGCGGTGTCGCCGCGACCCTGCTGATGCAGGCCGTGACCCGGACCCCGCCGGTGGCGGTGTTGTTCGGCGTGATGGCGGGGTTCCTCCCGGTGACGCTGGTCTCGGCGCGGCGGCGGCGCCGGCAGCGTGAGTTCGCGGAGGTCTGGCCCGAGGCCGTCGACAACCTCGCCTCGGCCGTGCGGGCCGGGATGTCCCTGCCCGACGCCCTGGCCGCGCTTGCCGTCAGGGGCCCGGAGCCGCTGCGGCCGTCGTTCGACGCGTTCGCCCTCGACTACCAGGTGACCGGCCGGTTCGGGGAGTGCCTCGACCGCCTCAAGGACCGGCTCGCCGACCCGGTGGGCGACCGTGTCATCGAGGGGCTGCGGATCGCCCGTGAGGTCGGCGGCGGGGAGCTCGGCCGGCTGTTGCGCAACCTGTCCGGCTACCTGCGCGACGAGGCCCGCACCCGCTCCGAGATGGAGGCGCGGCAGGCCTGGACCGTGAACGGCGCACGACTCGCAGTCGCCGCGCCGTGGCTGGTGCTGCTGATGATGAGCTTCCAGACCACCGTGATCCGCCGTTACGCGTCCCCGGCCGGCACCGTCGTACTGCTCTTCGCGGCCGCCGCGTGCCTGGTGGCCTACCGGCTGATGATGCGCATCGGCCGTCTGCCCACCGAGCGCAGGATCCTGTCGTGAGCCCGGCCGTGGCGGGCATGGTCCTCGGCGCCGTCGCCGGGCTCGGGCTGCTGCTGGTCGTGGTGCGGGTCCGAGTGATCCACCGCCCGACCCTCGAGCTCCGTGTCATCCCCTACCTGCGCGACGTCCCCCGACTGGGACCGGTGCCCGGGCTCGACCCGGCACCGTCGCCGGTCGCCGCCGCGACCGGGAGTGTTCGGGCCGCTCCTGCGATCGATGGCCGCCGGGGTCGAACGCGTGCTGGGTGGGTCGGCGTCCGTACGACGACGCCTGCAGCGCGCCGCCCTCGACACGACCGTGCACGACTTCCGGGTCGAGCAGGTGCTCTGGGGGCTGGGCGGGTTCGCCGTGGTCGCGGCGTACTGCCTGCTCGACGCGTTGAGCGGAGGCGGCGGCACCCTCTCCTCGCTGCTGCTCTGCGCGGTCGGCTTCGCCGGCGGGGTGCTCGCCCGCGACACCTACCTCACGTCGCAGGTGACTCATCGGGAGCGACGGGTGCTCGCGGAGTTCCCCGTGATCGCCGAGATGCTGGCCCTCGCCGTCGCAGCCGGCGAGAGCCCGGTGGCCGCCCTCGACCGCGTCGTACGTCGCAGCGGCGGCGAGCTGTCGCGCGACCTCGGCACCGTCCTGGCAGCGGTGCGCACCGGCGAGCCGGTGAGCCGCGCGTTCGACGACCTCGCGCGCACCACCGGCCTGGCCTCCGTGGCGCGGTTCGCCCAGGGCGTCGCGGTCGCCGTCGAGCGGGGTACGCCGCTCGCCGACGTCCTGCACGCCCAGGCCGCGGACGTGCGAGAGGCGGGCCGCCGGGAGCTGATCGAGGTGGCCGCCCGGAAGGAGATTTTCATGATGGTTCCGGTGGTCTTCCTGGTCCTGCCCGTGACCGTCCTGATCGCGTTCTGGCCCGGCGTGATCGGGCTCCATCTCACGACCCCCTGACCCCGGAGAGAGAGAAGATCACGATGAACGCACCCACCGTCCTCGTCACCCGGCTGTTCCTGGCCCTGACCGCTCCGCGGCGCCGCGACGAACGCGGGGACGTGCCCGGCTGGGTCCTGGTCACGGTGATGACGGCCGGCCTGGTCGGCGCGCTCTGGAAACTGGCCGGCCCTCAGCTCAACTCGATGCTCACCGCCGCGCTCGACAGCGTGCACGGCTGACCAGTGGCCGGCCGTCCGTTGCGCGGACCCGATCGGCAGCGCGGAGCCGCCGTCGTCGACTTCGTGCTGGTCCTGGTCGTGCTCGTGCCGGTCTTCCTCGGGATCCTGCAGGTGGGTCTGGTGCTGTTCGTCCGCAACACGCTGACGGCCGCCGCGTCCGAGGGTGCCCGGTACGCCGCCACCCTCGACCGTGGGCCCGACGAGGGCGCGGCACGCACGCGGGCCCAGATCAGCGGGGCTCTGGCCGGGCGCTACGCACAGGGGGTGTCGGCTCGCGAGGTGACGATCGACGGGGCACCGGCGATCGAGGTGACTGTCCACGTGGTCGTCCCCGCGCTGGGGATCGGCGGGCCGGCAGTCGCGCTCGACGTCTCCGGCCACGCCATCGAGGAGCAGGACTGATGCGCGCGAACGAGCGGGGAAGCGCGCTGGTCGAGCTGTCCTGGCTCGGGATCCTGCTGGTCCTGCCGATGCTGTGGATCGTGATGTCGGTCTTCGAGGTCCAGCGCGGCGCGTTCGGGGTCTCGGCGGCGGCCCGAGCCGCAGCGCGCGCCTACGCCCTGGCGCCGGATGACGCGACCGGCGTGGTCCGCGCCCGCGAAGCGGCCCGCGTCGCGCTCGACGACCAGGGCGTGCACGGGGTGACGCCCGAGGTCGACGTCAGCTGCACGCCGTACCCCGGCGACTGCCACCAGGGCACCTCGGTCATCACGGTCTCCGTGCACTCGCGCGTGGTCCTGCCGTTGATGCCGAGCGCCCTCGGTGGCAACCGGCCGAGCTTCGCCCTCGACGCGACGCAGACCGTGCCGATCGGGCAGTTCCACGAGGTCGCCGATGCGGGGTGAGCGCGGTACCGGCACGTTGATCATCGTCGGCCTCGCGCTGGTGCTGGCGATGATGACGGCGGTGGTGACCGACGCGTCGGCGGCGTACCTCCAGCGTCAGGGCCTCGACACGATCGCCGACGGCGCAGCCCTCACCGCCGCCGATGCGGGCGCCTCCGGCCACGAGGCGTACGCCGGTGGGCTGAGCGCCGACCTGCACCTCGACGCCGACCTCGCCCGCGCCGCCGTCGCCGACTACCTCCACCGGGTCGGCGCGTTCACCCGCTTCCCTGGTCTCACCACGGAGGTCTCGGTAGACCCGACCTCACAGCGGGTCCTGGTCGTCGTACGCGCTCCGGTCCGACTGCCCCTCCACGTCCCGGGCTCGCCCGCCAGCGCGAACGTCGGTGCCACCAGCAGCGCCGAGGTGGGCGTCGACGACTGAGCGCCGCTGAACACGTACAGACCTGAGGGTCAGTCTCCCGACATCAGGTCCGCGAGGTCGCCGATGGTCGCCACGCTGAGGTCGAACCGGTCGTCCTTCTCGGTGTCCGTGCCGGGTCGCCGGATCAGCGCGGTCCGGTAGCCCTGCTCCGCGGCCGCATCCAGGTCCCATGGATGTGCCGCGACGAAGAGCATCTGCGCAGTGGGGATCCTCAGGTGCGTGACCGGAAGTTGGTACATCGCGGCGGCGGGCTTGAACGTCCGCACCAGGTCGGCGCTCAGCACCAGGGTCCAGCGCAACCCGGCGTGCACGAAGGTGTCGACCATCTGCGAGACGCTGCCGTTGGTGAGAGCCACGACGGGGTGCCGCCGCGACAGCCGCTCCAGAGCGGCGGGGGAGTCCGGCCACGGATCGAGTCGATGACCCACGGTGGCCAGGCGTTCCAGGGCCGCATCCGGGACGTCCCACCCACGGGACCGGACCAGGTCTCGAAGCGTGGTGCCGCGGATCATGTCGCTGTCGGTCCAGGTCGCGCCGTCGGTGCGGATCGCGTCCATGCGGGCGGCCTGCTCCCGCTCCCAGTCGTCGAGGAACGCCGTGAGCTCGTCAGGGTGCAGGGCGGTGGCCGCCACCATCTTCTGTGCCTCGCGCTGCACCGTGTCGTTCTCGTCGACGACGGTCCCGAGGACGTCGAAGACCAGGGCACGGATCCCGCTGATGTTCATCGAGTCTCCCTCCGAGTCGGTGCGCCGGCGGGCCCTCGTGGTCGAGGCGCCGATCAAGGTTTCTTCAAGTACTGCCTGTCACTCTCACGATCGCGAAGGGCTTCAGTCGGAGGCCCCCGTGTGGGGCGCACCGCACCATCTTGGGAAGGAAGCCCCATGAGCATCTCTACATCTTCACGCAGCTCGGTGAGACCGCGGATCGGACGCGCGCGACGTTACGTCGAGACCATCGAGTACTCGGTCGCGGACACCGTGCGACCCGCCACCCTGCCGGCCCTCCGCATCCTGCTGGGCGTCGTGTTCATCTGGTTCGGAGCCCTGAAGGTCGTGGGGGTCTCACCGGTGGCGGCGATCGTGTCGGGGACCCTGCCGTGGGCGGATCCTCGCGCCACGGTCATGGTGCTGGGGACGACCGAGGTCGTGTTCGGGATCGCGCTCGTCACGGGCTTCGCGCTGCGACTGGTGCTACCGCTGATGGTGGCGCACCTGGCCGGCACGTTCCTGACCTTCGTCATGCTCCCGCAGCTGATGTTCCGGGATGACGATCCGTTCCTGCTCACCGAGTCAGGCGAGTTCGTGGCCAAGAACCTGGTGCTGATCGCGGCCACGGTCGTGCTGCTGTGCCACAGCGACAGCCGAGCCACTCGAGGTCCGATGGACCCCCGGCGGAACTGAGCTCGCGCCAACCAACCGGACGTCGGCGAGCGACGTCACATCTCGACGGCGGTCTGGTCCACGGTCACGCCGTGGTCGTCGACGATGGTGGTGGTCGCGAGCATCCGCTGGTGGCCGTCGCGGACGAAGACCACGCTGACGACCGCACCGACCTTCACGAGGTCCCAGATCCGCTCGTAGGTGTCGTCGCCGTTCAGCCGGACGACCTTCACATGCTTCCCCGCCATCCGACATTCCTTCTCGAGGTACTGCGCGATCACTGACAAGGGGAGGACCACATCGTAGGTCCGCACGGACCGGGTGGCGGGTAAAGAATTTCGGCCGCAGTCGGTGGTGGTCGGAGAGATCCCCAAACTTGTTGACGATCTCACCGAACCAAAGCAGCGGCGCGGCCATCGGAGCAGACGAGGACCCGCGGGGAAGGGGTTCCGGACTCCGAGGAGAAAACATGCGCAAGCTCGTCATCGCCACCGCCCTGGCTCTGGGTACCGCCGGCCTGGCGGCCGTCGCGGCCCCGGCCCAGGCGGGTGTCCCGTGGCTCGTCACGATCAAGGCGGGCGCCACCCAGGTCACCCTGGGCCAGACCGTCTCGTTCAGCGGCAAGGTCACCCCAGGCCGCCAGGCGGCCGGGCTGAAGGTGGTGCTGCAGGAGCACGCCGCCAAGGGCTGGAAGGACCAGGACACCGACCGGATCAACGCCCGAGGCCGCTACCACCTCTCGGACAAGCCGACCGCCAACACCTCGCGGCAGTACCGCGTGGTCATGCCGGCCACGGGTGCGCACGCGAAGGGGACGAGCGCGAAGGCCAAGGTCGCGGTCTACGGCTGGAGCGACCTCTACGACCACGCGTCGGTCAACCAGTTCGGCTTGGAGCCGATCCACTCGGTCAACCTGAACGGCGTCAGCTATCCGAAGTCGCTCACCGCGGGCTGGACTAGACGAATCCTCCATCGAGTTCAACGTCAACCGCCTGTGCATCGCCCTCAAGGGCACCTTCGGCATCGACGACAGGTCCGAGACGGGAGGCCAAGCCACCGTCAGCGCACTCTCCGACGGCACGCAGGTCTACACCCACACCTTCGCGGTGGGGGAGAAGTCAGCCCAGCGGATCGACCTCGACTCGCCCCTGAAGCTGAAGTTCACCGCGGTCTCCGTGGTCGCCGGCGTCAACGGCCTCGGCGCCATCGGCACCCCGCAGATCCTCTGCACCCGATGAGCGCCGTGCGTAGGACGGCGGCCGTGCTCGCGGCCTCCGCGGTGGCACTCGCCGGGCTGACATGGGGGTCCGGCGCCGCGCATGCCGCAGGGAAGCCTGCCTGGAAGGTGACGCTGCAGGCCGAGAAGAGCTCACTGACCCTCGGGCAGAAGGTCCGGATGTCGGGCCACGTCTCGAAGGGATCCGTCGGACTGCTGGTGATGCTGCAGGAGCGCGGTGCCGCCGGCCAGCTGTGGAAGAACCAACGGCAGGCACGGGTACACGCCGACGGCACCTTCACGACCTACGACGTGCCGTCGACCAACACGACCCGCTCCTACCGCGTGCTCATGCCCGGCACGAAGCACCGGCACCGCGGGATCAGCCCGGTCGTGACGGTCGGGGTCTACCAGTGGACGCAGCTCACCACGTTCCCACCGGTGAACCAGAGCTTCCTGGACCCGACGGCGTCGGTGTCGATGAACGGCGTCGACTACCCGGCCTCGCTGGAGGCGACGACGTTCCACCCGAAGGGCCCGACCACACAGTCGGTGGAGTTCAACCTCGACCGGCTCTGCACGAAGTTCCGGGGGACCTTCGGCCTCTCCGACAACTCCGTGGCGAACAGCCAGGCGTCGGTGACGGCCAGCGCCGACGGCACTCCGTGGTTCAACCAGGCGTTCTCCGTGGGTGGCTCGACGCCCAACGACGTCACGTTCTCGACACCGCCGCTCAAGGTCAGCTTCAACACCGCGAGCCTGGTGCCCGATCTCGACGGCTTCGGTGCCGTCGGCACGCCCGAGGTGTTCTGCACCCGGTAGCAGTCCTGGGGGAGGTCCGGTCGCGGTGAGCTCATGCTCGCCGCGGCCGGCCCCGGTCGCCGTACGCTGGCTCGTGCGGAAGGGGACCGGTCGGTGATCAGGTGGGCACATGCGGTCGGCGTCGTCGCGGCCGCGGCGTTGCTCGCCGCCTGCGGCTCCGGGTCGTCGTCCTCCACGGCGGCTGCGACGGGGACGCGGCCGACCAAGGTGCTCGTCTTCCTGGTCGAGAACCACACCCTCGACGAGATGCGGGACCAGATGCCGTGGACGGCCGCGCTCGCCGACCACTACGGCTACGCGACGACGTACCACGCGATGACGCACCCGTCGCTGCCCAACTACCTCGCCATCGCCGGCGGCTCGACGTACGGCGTCCAGGACGACGGGGACCCGAGCAGCCACCCGCTCAGCGGTCCGTCGGTGTTCGGGCGCGCACTCGAGACCGGCAGCACGGCCGGCCTGTACGCCGAGGACATGCCCGGCGCCTGCGTGACCACACCGGCCGGGGCGTACGTCGTCAAGCACAACCCGTGGGCCTACTTCCTCGACGAGCGCGCCGACTGCGATCGGTACGACGTACCCCTCGACCGGCTCGCCCCGGACGCCCGCGCCGGCACGTTGCCAGGCGCCGGCATGGTCATCGCCAACATGTGCCACATCGCCCACGACTGCCCGCTGTCGACCGCCGATGCCTGGCTGAAGACGGAGGTCGCCCCGGTGCTGGCCGGGCCGGACTTCCGGCAGGGGCGTCTGGTCGTGGTGATCACCGCCGACGAGGACGACCACTCCGGCGACAACCGGGTGCTCACCGTCGTGGCCACGAAGGACATGCCGGCCCATCAGGTCGTCGACACCCCGCTCACCCATCTCTCCTTGAGCCGTCTCTATGCGGAGGTGCTGGGCTTCGCGCCCCTGCGCGGGGCGGCCGGAGCGCCCTCGCTGGCCGACGCCTTCCACCTCGACCTCACCGCGCCCTGACGGCGCCAGACCGGTACCGGTGGTTCCGTCCGGCGTGGCCCGGTGCCGTAACGTTGGCTCTCGTGGCCAGCATCGACTTCGACGTGGAGATCAAGCAGCTCCGGGCGACCATGAAGACGATCGGCCAGGTGCTCGACCTCGACGGCATGCGCGCCGAGATCGCCGACCTCGGCGAGCGGGTGGCCGCTCCCGACCTGTGGGACGACCAGGAGAACGCGACCCGGGTCACCGGCCGGCTCTCCGCCATCCAGGGCCAGCTCGACCGCTTCGTCGAGCTCGACCAGCGCATCGACGACGTCGAGATCATGATCCAGCTCGCGCAGGAGGAGAACGACGCCGGCACGCTGGCCGAGGCCGAGGGCGAGCTCGGCAAGATCCACAAGGCCGTGGAGAACCTCGAGGTCCGCACCCTGCTCTCCGGTGAGTACGACGTGCGCGAGGCCCTGCTGACGATCAGGTCGGGAGCCGGTGGCGTCGACGCGGCCGACTTCGCCGAGATGCTGATGCGGATGTACACGCGCTGGGCCGAGCGCAACAAGTACCCCGTCGAGGTCTACGACACCTCGTACGCCGAGGAAGCCGGCATCAAGTCCGCCACCTTCGCCATCCACGCGCCGTACGCCTACGGGACGCTCAGCGTCGAGGGCGGCACCCACCGCCTCGTGCGGATCAGCCCCTTCGACAACCAGGGCCGTCGGCAGACGTCGTTCGCCGCGGTCGAGGTGGTGCCGGTGCTCGAGCGGACCGACGAGATCGAGATCCCCGAGGAGGAGATCCGGGTCGACGTCTACCGCTCCAGCGGCCCCGGTGGCCAGAGCGTCAACACCACCGACTCCGCGGTCCGGCTCACCCACATCCCGACCGGGATCGTGGTCAGCTGCCAGAACGAGAAGTCGCAGCTGCAGAACAAGGCCAGCGCGATGGTGATCCTCAAGGCGAAGCTGCTCGCGGTGAAGAAGGCCGAGGAACGAGCGGAGATCGACGCCCTGCGCGGTGACGCCAACGCCAGCTGGGGCGACCAGATGCGCAGCTACGTGCTGAACCCCTACCAGATGGTCAAGGACCTGCGGACCGACTACGAGGTCGGCAACCCGCAGGCGGTCTTCGACGGCGACATCGACGGCTTCCTCGAGGCCGGCATCCGCTGGCGGATGGGCGCCGAGAACACCCCGCGCTGACCCTCGCTACGGGCCGAACGTCGGGGCCGCGGCGATCTCCCGCTGCATCCAGGCCGCCACCCTGGTGTGCTTGTCCGGCGACATGGTCGTGGTCGCGGGTTGCTCGAGGACGTGCTCGAGCACGGCTCCGACGTTGAGTGACACGTCGTCGGGCGGGGGAGTGTCGCCGGCCGGGACGGCCAGGACGAGGAGGTGAGAGGCGACCCGCGTGGCCCAGAAGATCTGAGGACCGACGCCGACCAGGATCGGTCGTCCGTCGGGCAGGTCCACGGTGTGGAGGGCGTACGGCGTGGCGCACGACTCCAGGTTGTGCTGGACCTGCTGGAGGGCATAGGTCGCGGCACTCTCGCTGTCGAACCACTGGACCCACTCGCGACCGTTGCTCCCGACGTTGACCGTCTGGGAGGGGCCGGCCGCGTGCCCGACGAACCCAGCCGAGCAGGCCGGCTCCGGTGGCGGGGAGCCGCCGCTGGGCAAACGGGGATCCCACGGGGTGCTCCAGCCGGCGACAGCGCCGGCGTGAGGTCCTCGGCCCACACCTGGCCGAGCGTCTTGGTCGGATCGATCCGGTGGACGCCGTTCGGGGGCGGCGGCGTCCCGCTGCTCCTCGTACGACGAGGGGTCCTGCACGGCGGCCAGCAGCGCGTCGGCCACGGGTGCTCGGTCGTTGGCGGCCGGCAGCTCGTCGCTCTGACCGAAGACCTTAGGGCCCCGATCGCCTGGCCCGTGCTCACGATCCACTCGTACTCGGGAGCCACCTCGGACTGCGTGGCAGCGATCCGGTAGATGTGCCCTTCGGCACCCGTGGGATCGCTGAACAGCCGACCAGGTCGGCGCCCGGACAGTCGGCGACCTGACGCTCGACTCGGGCCCAGGCCTGCTGCTCCGCGGCTGGGTCCGTGCCGTAGTCGCTCATCACCGCGAGGGCCACGTCGTCGTGGGAGTTGCCCAGGACGACGATGCCGCCGCGACCTCCCTGGGTGTTCGGAGTGCACGCGCCGCCGAAGGACTGAGCCAGCTTGAGCCGAGCCTGCTCCGAGGGCGACGTCCATGCCGGGGTCCACGCGGCCGTCGCCGCGCTCAGGTGCGGACCGTCGAGGGGTGCAGGCGCGGGAAGGTGATCAGCCGGCGCGACCGAGTCGTCGTGACCAGACAGGCCCTGGCCGACGGCCACGCCACCGACCGCGAGGACGGCCACGACGGCGATGCCGCCGGCTCGGGTACGACGGCGTCGACGGGCGCGGGCAACCGCGGCGCCGGCTCCGGGGGCGGTGGAGAGGGTGGTGACGTCCTGCTCGAGGCGGGCGAAGGCCGCGTCGAGGTCGAAGGTCTCGTGCTCAGGCATGGGTGGGTTCTCCGTTCGGACTGCCGTCCAGGAGCGGGACGAGCGCGGCGCGGCCGCGGGAGAGGCGCGCCTTGACGGTGCCCTCCGGGCAGCGTTCCTGGGCGGCGATCTCGGCCACGGTGAAGCCGGCCAGGTGGTGGAGGACGAGCGCTCGGCGCTGGGCCTCCGGGAGGGCGCGGAGTGCGGTCACCAGGGCGACGGTGTTCTCGTCGGGTGCGGGCGCGTCGTCCGGTGGTCGGGAGCGGGACAGGAAGCGGTGCGCCGTGCGGCCGCGCCGCCAGCGGCTGATCGCCTGTCGGGTGGCGACCTGGCGCACCCAGGCGCCGGGGTCGTCGTACGTCGCGAGCTTCGACCAGCGCGGCCAGGCCCTGCTGTACGCCTCCTGGGCCGCCTCCTCGGCGGCGCCCACGTCGCCGGTCACGGCGTACGCGCAGGCGACCGTGCGTGCCCACGTCGCGTCGTAGAACGCCGTGAACTCGTGCTCCCCGTTGCCCATGGCTCCCTCGTCAGGACCGGACCGACCCGATGTCGGCCCATTGCAACAGACACGCCCGGGGCGCGTGTCCGGTTGCACGCAAATCTCCGGTCCTGGGGGTCGGGCGCGCCGCGCGAATGCCGGAACCGTTGGTGTCCTCGGCTAACCTCCCTTCAGTGATTCGCTTCGAAAAGGTCACCAAGACCTACCCCGGCGGGAGCCACCCGGCGCTCGACAACGTCTCGATCGACATCGAGAAGGGCGAGTTCGTCTTCCTGGTGGGCACCTCGGGCTCCGGCAAGTCGACCGCGCTGCGCCTCGTGCTGCGCGAGGCGCGCTGCACCTCGGGCCGGGTCTACGTCGCCGGCAAGGAGATCAACCGCCTCGCCGCCTGGAAGGTCCCGCGGCTGCGCCGCCAGATCGGCACCGTGTTCCAGGACTTCCGGCTGCTCCCCAACAAGACGGTGTCGGAGAACGTCGCCTTCGCGCTGCAGGTGATCGGCAAGTCGCGCAGCGACATCCGCGCCACCGTCCCCGAGACCCTCGAGCTGGTCGGTCTCGACGGCAAGGGCGACCGGATGCCCGACGAGCTGTCAGGTGGCGAGCAGCAGCGGGTCGCGATCGCCCGCGCGTTCGTCAACCGGCCGATGATCCTGATCGCCGACGAGCCCACCGGAAACCTCGACCCCGCGACGTCGGTCGGCATCATGAAGCTGCTCGACCGGATCAACCGCACCGGCACCACCGTCGTCATGGCCACCCACGACGCCGGTGTCGTCGACCAGATGCGCAAGCGCGTCGTCGAGCTGGCGGACGGGAGCGTCGTGCGCGACCAGGCGCAGGGCGTCTACGGCTTCCAGCACTGAACGACCGACTCCGGAGAGAGCCTCTTACATGCAGTTGCGTTACGTCTTCACCGAGCTGGGCAGCGGCCTGCGCCGCAACCTCTCGATGCACCTCGCGGTGATCCTCACCCTGTTCGTCTCGCTGTCCCTGGTGGGCGTCGGGGTCCTCCTCAACCAGGAGGCCCACCGCGTCGCCGACCGCTGGGGCAGCCAGCTCCAGATCACCGTCTACCTGTGCAGCCGCCAGGACACCAACCCGGCCTGCACCGGGGAGGTGACCGCCGACGCAGAAGCAGGCGATCCAGAAGGTCGTCGACACCAACACCCAGGTCTCGAGCTCCCACCAGGAGTCGCAGCAGGACGCGTTCGACAAGCTCCAGGAGCAGTTCCCGGGCAAGTACGACGGCCCGAACTCGCCGATCTCCGCGGCCGACATGCCGCAGTCGATCTGGATCACGCTGAAGAACCCGAACCAGTTCCGCGACGTGGAGAGCTCGGTGGTCGGCCTCGACGGCGTCTCGCGGGTGCAGGACGTCCACAAGATCCTGAAACCGATCTTCAACACGATCTCGTGGCTCAAGTGGGGCTCGTTCTGGACCGCCCTCGTGCTGGTCGTCGCGGCCCTGCTGCTGGTCGCCAACACGATCCGGCTGGCGGCCTTCGCGCGACGGCGTGAGATAGGCATCATGCGGCTCGTCGGCGCCTCCACCCTCTACATCGCGCTCCCGTTCCTGCTCGAGGCGGTGGTGACCGCCGTCATCGGCGTGGCGCTCGCCGCGTGCGCGGTCGGGGCCTTCATGAAGTTCCAGGTGCAGGGCCACCTGAGCACCGATCTGAGCTTCATCCCGTGGGTCGGGATGCACGACTACTGGCTGTCCCTCCTCGTGATCGCGATCCTCGGTCCGCTGCTCACGCTGATCCCGACACTCGTACTGACCCGCAAATACCTCAAAGTGTGAGGTCGGTCGGTTAGCGTCGCGGTGTTCACCTTCCCCGAACACCCGAAGGCTCACCGGTGCGACTCTTCCCCGTCACCGCCCGTCGACGCCTGGCCGTGGCCTGCACGGCCGGAGCGCTCGTCCTGGGCGTCGCCTCCACCCCGCTGGCCCAGGCCGACGTCAAGCATCTGCGTCACCAGCAGAGCCAGGCCCAGCACTCCGTCAAGCATGCGCAGGCCGACCTCGACGAGGCGAGCAAGCAGACCACCCGGGCCGCCGCCGCGCTGAGCCGGTCGCGCGGCGAGCTGCGGTCGGCCCGCCACGACCTGCAGGTCGCCCGGGCCCACGTCCACGCCGCGCGCGACCGGCTCCACCAGATCCAGGCCCAGCTCCAGCGGGCGCGGGTCCGCCTCGCCACCGCCGAGGCCAACCTGGCTCGCGGCCAGCAGGCCGCGGCCGACCAGCGGACCACGCTGGTCCACACCGTCACCTCGTTCTACGAGCAGGGCGACCCCCAGCTGGTCGGGATGATGTCGCTGCTCCAGTCGGTGTCCCCGGCCGACCTCACCGCCCGCAACGCCAACAACAGCTTCGTGCTCTCCTCCCAGGACCAGGCCCTCGACGGGCTCGAGGCGACCACGGTGCTGCTCAAGGTGCAGACCGACCAGCTCGCCAGGGCCCGCGACCAGGTCGCCCGCAAGCGGGCGCAGGCCGACGCGAAGCTGCTGCAGGAGCAGCAGTACAAGGAGCAGGCCGCCTCAGCCCGCGACCGCGTCGCGACGAGCGTGCGCCACAAGCAGCAGGCCTGGGCGATGGCCCGCCGCGCCCGCGCCCACGACCAGCGCATCCTGGCCGCCTCGAAGGCCCGCGCAGACCGCGTCCACCGACAGCTGATGGCCGAGATCGCCCGCGAGCAGCACCGTGGCGGTGGCTACACCGGCCCCACCGGCGGCCTCCTGATGCGCCCGGTGAACGGGCCGATCACCTCGCCGTACGGCTATCGGATCAACCCGGTCAGGCACTACTACGGGCTGCACGACGGCGACGACTTCGGCGCCGCCTGCGGTACGCCGATCTGGGCGGCCGGCAACGGCCACATCGTCTCGGAGTACTACTCCTCGGTCTGGGGCCACCGGCTGTTCCTCAACCTCGGCCTGATCAACGGCAAGAACGTCACCGTGATCTACAACCACCTGTCGGCCTACCGCACCCACGTCGGCCAGGCCGTCGCCCGCGGCCAGGTGGTCGGACTCATCGGTACGACGGGCTGGTCGACCGGCTGCCACACCCACATGACGGTGATGGTCAACGGCGTGGCCGTGAACCCCGCGCCGTGGATCGGCTGAGCCACGGTGGTTCCTGGGTCGCGCCTGTCGAGACCAATTGATTAACGCGCCTTCGCACCGCCCTGAAACAATGGTCGGATGCCGAAGGAGCAGGGCCGCAAGATGATCGCGCAGAACCGCAAGGCGCGACACGACTACCACGTGGAGGACACGTGGGAGGCCGGTCTCGTGCTCATGGGGACCGAGGTGAAGTCCCTGCGGCAGGGTCGGGCCACCCTGGTGGACGGCTTCGCCGAGGTCGACGGTCACGAGGTCTGGCTGCACGGCGTCCACATCCCGGAGTACACCCAGGGCACGTGGACCAACCACGCCGCGCGCCGCCGCCGCAAGCTCCTCCTCAACAAGTCCGAGATCGCCAAGATCGAGCGCAAGATCGGCGACAAGGGCTACACGCTCGTGCCGCTCGCGCTCTACTTCAAGGACGGCCGCGCGAAGGTCGAGATCGGGCTGGCGAAGGGCAAGAAGTCCTACGACAAGCGGCACGCGCTGGCCGACCGCCAGGCCGAGCGCGAGAAGCAGCAGGCCATCGGCCGTCGGCTCAAGGGCCTGCCCGACTGATGCCGGTCGAGGTCGTCCGGCGGGCCGACCCGTCGGCCGTGGCAGGGCTCCTGGCGAGCGTGCCGGAGTGGTTCGGGATCCCCGAGGCGAACGCGCAGTACGTCGCCGACGCGGGGCGGCTGCCGTCGTACCTCGCGGTCGACGGCGACGAGGTGGTCGGCGTCGCACTGCTGGCCGAGCACTTCCCTGGGTCCCGCGAGCTGCACCTGCTCGCCGTACGCCGTGACCGGCACCGCCAGGGCATCGGGCGGCGGCTCGTCGAGACGGTCGTGTCCGACCTGCAGCAGGCCGGGGTGCGGCTGCTCGAGGTGCACACCGTCGGGCCGTCCCACGAGGACGAGGGGTATGCCCGGACCCGCGAGTTCTACCTCGCGCTCGGGTTCGTGGCGATGAACGAGCTTCAGCGCATCGACTGGAACGGCCCGACCCTCATCCTGGTCAGGCCGCTGTGAGCGTCGACCCGGTCGCGTTCGCGGCCGAGCTCGGGCTGCCGGGGCTCTTCGACGTGCACACCCACTTCCTGCCGCCGCGGGTGATGGCCAAGGTGCGCGAGCAGTTCGACACCGCCGGCCCGCTGATCGGCCGGCCGTGGCCGCTGGCCTACCGCGGCGACGACGACGCGTTGGTCGAGACGCTGCGCGGCTTCGGCGTACGACGCTTCTCGGCGCTGCCCTACGCCCACCGGCCGGAGATGGCGGAGTTCCTCAACGACTGGGCGGCCGGGTTCGCCGCCCGGGTGCCCGAGTGCCTGCACAGCGCGACCTTCTACCCGGAGCCCGGTGCGGCGGCGTACGTCTCGGCGCGCCTCGCCGACGGCGCCGAGATCTTCAAGGTGCACGTGCAGGTGGGTGGGTTCGACGTCCGCGACCCGCTGCTGGCCGACGTCTGGGGTCTGCTCGAGGACACCGGCACGCCGGTCGTGATCCATGCGGGCTCCGGGCCGGTCGGTACGCCGTACACCGGGCCGGGGCCGGTCGGCGACCTGCTCCGCTCCTACCCACGCCTGGCGCTCGTGATCGCCCACCTCGGGGCGCCGGAGTACGCCGAGTTCCTGGAGCTCGCCGAGACCTACGAGCGGGTGTGCGTCGACACCACGATGGTGTTCACCGACTTCTTCGACGACCTGGGCGCGGCCTTCCCGCCGGCGCTGGTCCCGCGTCTGCGCGACCTCCAGCCGAAGGTGCTGCTCGGCACCGACTTCCCGAACATCCCCTACCCCTACGCCACCCAGCTGGCGGCCCTGGCCCGCCTCGACCTCGGCGACGAGTGGCTCCGGGCTGTCTGCTGGGAGAACGCCGTCCGCCTCTTCGGTGAGCTCGTGAACTCGCATACGGGTTCGCGGGTGTCGGCCCGGCCCCCTAGACTGGGAATGTCCGCCGGCCGCACGCGCTGTAGCCGGTGGACAACAACTCAAGAGGGGCTGATCGGTTTCGACTTGGGACGTCAGTTCCAGGGGAAGCGGGTCGAGAAGCCGACGTCATCTCGTAAACGTTCGTCGGGAACCTATAACTGCCAACAACACGCGCAGTAACTTCGCTCTCGCTGCCTGAGCAGTGACCGAAGGGTCTGACCGGGCACCTGCCTTCGTCCCGGACCCAGGCCTCATCTAGAAGGCTTGCTGGTCGCTCTCTGTCAGGAGGGGCGGCCGGGACTTCATCCTGACTGAGTCTGTCGGCGACGTGTCAGTGCGAGCGCCGGGACTGAGAAAACGACAGCACTGACTGCACCCGGAGAAGACCTGGTTCGACGCTCGAGGACGCGGGTTCGATTCCCGCCAGCTCCACCAAGGGGTGTTCGCGAATTGACTGCGAACACTTCGCGAAATTCACCACACCGAACGTGGCCTACTCACACTGACCCCACGTGATCGCGACCTGGATGACGGTCGCGCCCGGCTGGGAGTCGATCGCGGCGGAGTACCGCACGTCTTGGTCAGTGCTGGTCGCGCCTACGACTCGTCCGACGGGTCTAGCCGCGATGCGACGCTGCGGGAGGCGGCGGATCGGGCAGTTTTGCGGTCCAGCCAGTTACGACCTCGCCAGGCACCGGTCAAGTCGGTTGCGAGTGCCGTCGCCGCAGGTCGTTCTGATCGGCGAAGATCGCCTCTAGATCGGTCGGCAGGTCCGATGCTGTCACCAGCTCGGGCCCTGCGGGTTCGACTGGCGGCTCCGGAACAGACTGGAGCGTTGTGCCTGGCTCCGGCGGGTGAGCCAGCTCGATCAGCGGCGGAGCCTTCGTCGCCAGCGCCGGATCGGTGGATACCTCGAGAGTCACCCTCGGCCATCGGCGACCGTGATCGCGGCGCGCCAGGACAGCGGCACCGTCGAAGCGCGTCTCGACGTAGCTGAGCGCGGATTCGAACGAGCTCGCCGTCACGTGCCACGTACCGTGGTGCCACGAGACCTCCACGCGGTCGCGAAGGTCGGCCACCGTCCCTGCAATGACCCGCCCGAGTGGCATGGCGCATCCCCTGCCTTCGTGTTACCTCGAGGCTAACTGGTCACGGCGGGGCGTGCTGGGGAGCACGCTCTCGGCATGTGAGTGCGATGCATACACGCCGCCCAATCCCGGCGGCACCTCTTCTGTGCGCGAACTCTGGCTACGCAAGCTCAGCCGCCAGCTGGCCCTGTTTCGAGGTGGATGGCGGGTCGGCCTGTCTTGGTCGATGCGGATCACGGTCGCCGCGGTTGCAGGCTACGTCGTGGGGAAGTTGCTGTTCCCGGGCACCCAGCCACTGCTCGCGGCGTTGACTGCGATGCTGGTCGTGCAGGTCACGCCGGTCTCTCTGCTGGCCAGCGGCGTGGACCGGGTGGTGGCAGTGGTCACCGGGGTCACCCTGGCGGTTGTCTTCGCCTCCGTGGTGCCGCTGGAGTGGTGGAGCCTGGGCGTGCTCATCTTCGTCTCGATGGCGGTCGGGCAGGCGTTGCGGCTGCGCGACAACCTGATCGAGGTGCCGATCAGTGCGATGCTCGTGCTCGGAGTGGGAACGCTCGGGACGGGGTCGGTGGCCTGGCAGCGGATCGTGGAGACGCTGGTGGGCGCCGGGGTCGGGGTGGCGACCAACCTCCTCTTTCCTCCCAAGGTCGCCACCGCCTCGGCGGCCCAGGCCATCGATGGGCTGGCCGATTCCATCAGCGAGCTGGTTAGTCACGCCGCTGCGGAACTCTCGGAGCTGGTCGAGAAGGGTGGCGAGATCGCACCCTCATCTCGGCAGTGGCTGGACGAAGCTCGTCGGATCACCCAGGTCGAAGTAGCCCGAGCGGGCTCCGCCCTGGCTCACGCCGAGGAAGGCCGCCGGCTCAACGTACGCGCCGTTCGGACCCCCGATCTCGGGCCGGGCCTGCGCCAGGGACTCGAGGCACTGGAGCACTGCGCGGTCGCGATTCGGTCGATGTTCCGCGCGCTAGTGGACGCCACCTCCGAGCAAGGTCTCACTCCCGACGGGGTCGTGACGGACTTGCTCCTCGGACTGGCCCAAACGTTCCATGAGGTGGCCGCCGGTATCGACGCTTTCGGCCAGCTCGTCCGCAACGACGCCGGTCCGGCGGCGAAGCTGAGCACCGAGGACGCCCTCGAGCTCCAAACCGCTCTCGAAGGACTCAAGGAGGCGCGGGCTCGGCTCGAGGACCTGCTCACGGTCGAGCTCAATCCTGAGCTGCGCGAGCTCAACGCCGTGGCGCTCTCAACGGTCCGGCGCCTCCTTCGTGAGATGGACCTGGAACAACGAGTACGGCGCCAGCTCCAGCTCGGGCGTCCCGCACGACCACGGGCGCCGTACCTCGGGAGGCCCGCCGGCCCGGCAGCCCCGCCGACACCGTCCCGCTCACCATCCATCCCCCCGACCACCTCGCCCATCGAAGTCTCACCCGACGACGACACCCAGACGCTCCCGGTTCAGGCGCCCCCACAGCGCGAGAAGCCGCAGCCCTGAGCGAGCGCCTGAACGCGGCGGAGTGACGCAGGTGCATCGCGCGACAGCCGGCGAAGTGACGCGCTCCATCAACTCCCGACGCGCGGAAGATGAGTGTTCCGTGCACGGGTGTGGCTGACATGGAGAGACCGGCAAGATCGGTCTTCGCGACCACGGACCTGGCACGCGTGGAGGCGCGGGCCGCGCTTGGCCGACGCGGCCCGCCCAGGGCAGGAGTTCAGAAGGGGACGCCGTGGCCGGTCTCGATGAACTCTCGCAGGCTGCGCCCTGCCGCGTGCTCCCATCCGAGGGAGCATGCGTCGTAGCACTCGAGCGTCGGAACGAGGCCGTGGTGGACGAGGGTCACCTTCGTGCCGTCGCCGGCGGGCTCGAGGTCGAACGTGACCTGCGTCCCGGTCCAGGGCTCGTGTTCGTCGACGAACCCGAGATGGCTCGACACGACCTCCCAGACGACCCGCTCGCCGGGGGCAAGCTCGGCGACTCGCTGGACGCTGACGTGGTGCTCGCCGTAGCGGTAGGTGAACTCGGCGTCGATCTGGTCGGTCGTACCAGTGATCTCGCCGTCCCACCAGCCCCGCGGGTCGTTGATCGCTGCGAATACGTGGGCCGGCGGCTTCGAGACGACGAACGTGGCGGTGTAGTCCGGTGCCGGCAGCAGCGCGGCGTTCGCCCGCTCGAGCGTCTTGATCAGTCCCACGTCCCACTCCGCTGCCAGCGGGGCGGACATGGGGTCTGGGAAGATCTCCTCCACACCGCGCAGCACGCCGTCGAAGATCGCTGAAGCCACCGACTCCGGAGCGGCCTTGGGGATGGCGAGCTCGCGGGACATGTCGGTGTCGATCGGTCCTGCGAGCACCAGGTGGACCCGGATTCCGTGGCGTGCCAGCAGGCTGCGTTGCGACTGGGTCAGCGACAGGGCCGCTGCCTTCGAGATGGAGTACGACGGCATCACCGGCAGGTTCGCGATCGCTGCGATCGACCCGACGTTGACGACCCGGCCGCGCGACTTGGCCAGGGCCCGGACCAGGAGGTTCGTCAGCCTCATCGGTCCGAGCAGGTTGACCTGGAGGTGCTCGAGGAGGAGTCGGACATCGGTCAGGTCCTCGCCCAGGCTGCCGACGCCGGCGTTGTTGACCAGCAGGTCCAGCGTGGGCACCGCCTCGGCGGCGGCCTCGATGCTGTCGCGGTCGCTGAGGTCCAGGGCGAGCCGGACGACCCGGTCGTCGGAGTGAGGGAAGGGGCTCCTGGTGCCGGCGTAGACGAGCGCGGCGCCGCGGTCGAGCGCCTCCTCCAGCAGGGCTCGCCCGAGCCCGCGGTTGGCTCCGGTGACGAGGACTGTGCGCCCTTCGAGGGTGTGGTGGATGGTCATGGATGTCTCCTTCGGAATCGGCCCTCTGAATCGGCCTTCGGAATCGGTCTGCTCGTTGGACACGGGCCAGGGCGGAAACTGGTCGCGACCAGTCCGGCACGTTCGCGGTGTCTGTACGTGCATGAGCGTTGAAGGGACATGGATGGGCGAGGACCTGGTGAGGCTGGCGCGAGACGGCGACCGGGAGGCGTTTCGTGCTCTCGTGGAACCGCACCGCGCCGAGCTGCAGGCGCACTGCTACCGGATGCTCGGGTCGCTCCAGGACGCGGAGGACGCCGTACAGGAGACCCTCCTCAAGGCATGGCTGGCGCTGGCGGGATTCGAGGGTCGGTCGTCGGTGCGGACGTGGCTGTACCGGATCGCCACCAACCAGTGCCTCAACCAGCTGCGAGCAGCCCAGCGGCGCCGACCCGCGGACGGGCCCGCACCTTCTGCGCCACCGACAGGGGAGGACACGGTGCGCTGGCTGCAGCCCTATCCGGACGAGCTGCTGGCGGGGATCCCCGACACGCTCCCAGGACCGGAGAGCCGTTACGAGTCACGGGAGGCGATCTCGCTCGCCTTCGTCAGGGCGCTGCAGCTCCTGCCTCCCGCCCAGCGAGCGGCGCTGCTGATGCGCGACGTCCTCGGCTACCCCGCGGCCGAGGCGTCCGAACTCCTCGACGTGACCGTGGACTCGTTGAACGGCTCGCTCAAGCGCGCGCGGGCCGCGCTCGCAGACTCGACCACACCTCCCGCCGACCACCCCGATCCGGAGCTACTCGAACGGTTCGTAGCAGCCTTCATCACCGGCGCGGCCGAGGATCTGGTCGCGCTCATGACCGACGACATCTGGGTACGGATGCCGCCGCTGCCATTCGAGTACCACGGCCCCGTGGCGGCCGGTGGCTTCTTCGCGTCGGTGGCCCCGCACCGCCACACCATCGAGCGGATGGTGCCGGTCGGCGCGAACCGTCAACCGACGTGGGGGGAGTACGTCCGCGACCGCGTCGCCGGGGGCCTCCACCTCGTCGGCCTGGTGATGATCCGCACCCGCGGCGGCAAGATCGAGGAGATCACCCACTTCGACACCACAACAGCCTCGCGACTGGGACTCCCGAGAACCCTCGACTGACCTCCATGGACTTCACGGCTGCGCCGGGCCCGATCGTCGTGCGTGTACCCGGCCGACGTCGGCAAACACCAAACAAGATCGGGACCTCTCAGTACGGGTTCGCCGTAGCTCGCTGCCGGCGGGATGACGCGGGTGCTGAGTCCGTCGTTGTGTTCGCAGGTGGTTCACCCCGCATGTGTGCGGGCTGAGGTGACGACCGCGAGCAGCCCTGCACAGCATCCGACAGCCAGAGCCGCCACGAAGGGGTCGCCCGCGGTGCGCTGCACGGTCGCGAACACGGCTCCCGCGGCGGCGATCGTCGTCGCGCCGCCGAGGGCGTCGGCGATGGTGAGGGCTGCGGAGTTGAACCCACGCTCGGAGTCTCCCGACTCGGCCAGCATCGCCACGCTGGTCCTGGGGTAGGCGAAGCCCATGCCCGCGCCGGCCACCACGTACGCGGCCGCGGCGACGAGCGCGGGCGCGTGCACCCACACCAGGAGCGCCAGACCGAGGATGCCGGCCAGCACGGTGGCGCTCCCCAGACGCATCGCAGCCCGGTCGCTCGTCGTGCGGGAGAGCCGGGACTGCGCCCAGCTCGCGGCCGACCAGGACAGGCCGACGCCGGTGAGGGCGAGCCCTGCGATGCCGGCGCTCAGCCCCCACCGTTGCTGGAGCACGAAGACCACGAACGTCTCACCGCAGAAGAACGACCCGCTCAGCATCGCGCGAGTGGCGATCACCGCCGGCAGCCCGTGCGCTGCACGCAAGGTGCCGGAAGGCACCAGGGGCCGTGTCGCGAGGAGCAGGACGGCCGCTGCGACGATGGTGAGCGCCGCCAGGCCGTCGGGTCGCGACCCGAGCAGCTGGAGGGCGAGCACCGCGACCGCGCCGACGACCGCGCAGGCGAGCCGCGACCTGGGGAACCGCGCTCCTGCCGTGGGGGCGTGCAACCCGCGCAGGGGCGGAGTGATGGCGACAGCCGCGACCACCACCAGCCCCACGACACCGAGGAACACCCAACGCCAGCCCACGGTCTGCGCGACGTAGGCGGCGAGGGCCGGCCCGAACAAGGTGGGGAGGATCCACGCCGCTGAGAAGCTCCAGAAGACCGCCGGTCTTAAGAACGGCGGGTACATCAGGCCCACCAGGACGTACAGGCACACGGTCACGCCCCCGCCACCCAGACCCTGGACGACGCGAGCCGCGATCAGGACCTGCATGGAAGGGGCGAGCCCGCAGCCGACCAGCCCGGCGGAGAAGAGGACGAGTGATGCTGCCAGCGGGCCGACCGGGCCACTCCGGTCGCTCCACCCACCGGCCACGACCATCCCGACGACGCCGCTGGCCAGGGGCGCGGCGAACACCAGCGGGTACAGACGGAGCCCGTGCAGCTCAGCGGCGACCCCCGGCATGATCGTCACCACCGCCGTCGCCTCGAACGCCACGAACGCGCAAAGGGCGAACAGACCACCAGTCAGGGCGGCGTACCGCCGCGAGAAGAGCCCGGGCTCCCCCTGTTGTTCGGTCATGGCCCTGCTCATCCCGTCGAACTCTAGGACCTCAAGTCCGCTCGAAGTCAACGAAGCCGTTGTGGACCAGCGTTGACGTGACCAGGTCGGCGACGCCGGTGATGTTGCGGAAGATGACTCGACGGCCGTTTCGGTCGCTTCGCGCCATGGAGCGAGCCTGGCCCCGCGCCCCACGCCGCCCGGCGGCTTCCATCACTCGGAGGAGATCTCCTCCGAGCCGGATCGCACGCATGAGAGTCACCTTTCGGCATGCCCGTCAGCCGGCCGAATGACGCGCCTCGGCCAGCGCCGGGGTTCGCGGAATATCGTGCAGTCCCAGCCACCACCCGCTGACTCGAAGGCTCCTGAGTGACAGGCTGTGCCGGTGCGCGCCGTGGTCTTGGATGCCGTTCGAGCCCAGCCGGAGGTTCGGGAGGTGGCCGAGCCCGTGGCCCCGGTCGGTGGGGTTGTGGTCCGGGTGATGGCCACGGGAGTGTGCCGCAGCGATTGGCACGCGTGGGCCGGCCATGAGGAGATCGTCTTCCCGCACGTGCCGGGTCATGAACTTGCCGGGGTGGTGGCCGAGGTCGGTGAGCAGGTCGGCCGATGGCGGGTCGGGGATCGGGTGACGGTCCCGTTCGTGTGCGGCTGCGGTCGGTGCGAGTGGTGTCGCGCCGGGGACGCTCAGGTCTGTCCGGCCCAACAGCAGCCAGGCTTCACCCATTGGGGATCGTTCGCCGAGTACGTCGCCCTGCACGCTGCAGACACGAATCTGGTGGGTCTCTCGGAGCAGGTCGACTTCGCTACCGCGGCAAGTCTCGGATGCCGGTTCGCCACCGCGTACCGCGCCCTGGTCGGCCGTGCACGGGTCACCGAGGGAGAGTGGGTGACCGTGGTCGGTGCCGGCGGCGTGGGACTGAGTGCGGTCATGATCGCCCGCGCGTTGGGTGCCCGGGTGGTTGCGGTGGACCGCAATCTCGAGGCGCTCGCCGTCGCCTCCGAGCTCGGCGCGGAGCACACATTGCCTGCCGACGGCAGCGACATCCCGGGGGCTGTCGCCGACCTCACGCGCGGCGGCAGTCACGTCACCGTCGATGCGGTAGGCGGCGAGCAAGCCTGTGCTGATGCGATCCTCAGCCTTCGCCGTCGGGGTCGCCATGTCCAGGTCGGGCTGTTGCCGCCGGTCGAGGGTCACCCCCGGCTACCGATGGCTCGGGTGATCGGCTGGGAGCTCGATCTGCTGGGAAGTCACGGGATGGCCGCGGTCGACTACCCGGCCATGCTCACGCTCATCGAGCAGGGCCTCCTTCAGCCGCAACGGTTGATCGAACGCACCATCGGACTCGACGATGCGGCCGCGCTGCTGCCCCACTTCGATCGGGCGACAGTCGCAGGCATGACCATGGTCGACCCCGCGCGCTGACCGAGTGCTGAGAGGGCACCCTCGAGGGGATGCGTTCTAGGCCGCACCAGGACATGAGTGGACGACCCAGGTGTCGCCGACTGACGGCGCAACGACACTGTGAGCCGTCCCTGGTCGAGCACACGGCCGTCGCGCTCGGCCCCGACACGATCGCAGAGGCCTCGCGTCGGGTTCGCGGGGGACGGCACCGGGGTCTATCCGCGGATGTCCACGACAACGTCCGACACGGGCTTGCTGATGTCATACCGCTCGGTCGGGCCAGGCGACGGCTACCCACACGACCGTTGCAGGTCAGACGTTCGGTCCCGGGACACGATTGCTACGCGGTGTGGGTTGCGCGGTAGCGCGACGGTGGGACGCCGTGGATGCGTTTGAAGGCCGCGCTGAGTGCGAACGGGTTTGCGTAGCCGACGCGTGCCGCGATCGTGGCGAGGGTCAGGTCGGTGCCGGCGAGGAGGTCGGCGGCCAGGGCGAGTCGCCACCTGGTCAGATACGACAGCGGCGACTCCCCGACATGCTGGTTGAATCGTCGGGCCAGAGCTGCCCGAGAGAGCCCGACCTGCGTCCCGAGCGAACTCACCGTCCACGGATGCTCAGGGTGCTCCTCCATGGCACGCAGTGCGTTGGCGATCATTGGGTCACTCGGGGCAGGCGAGGAATCGAGAACCGAGCGGACGGCGTGGACGACGACCAGGTCCAGGAGTCGGTCAAGGACGGCCGACTGACCTGCCGCCTCCCCTACCAACTCGCGGCCGAGCATCTCGACCAGCGCAGGATCGAACCCGTGGAGCACGCGACTGTCGGGTAGTTGCGCGAGCAGCAGCGCGCCGACCGCTGTCTCCCGCTCGTAGGTGCCGATCAGCATCACCGTTGCATCGGCGGACCGGGTGTTGCCCCAGGTGCGGACGCCCAGGGACATCGATTCTGTCAAGATCGCGCCGGTCGGGTCGATACACACCTGGTCCGGCAGGATCCTGATGTCGGGTGGACTGTCGGCCGAGTCGGCGACCGTGTAGGCGGCCGGGCCGCGTGCCAGGATCACATCGCCCGCGGCGACGGGGTGTGGTCCGGTCGCGTCCGTGAAGGTCGCTTCGCCTTGGGCCATGACGACCACCGTCAACGGGGCGTGGTCCTCGACGGTGATTGACCATGTGTCCGCGAACACGGCCTTGAGCAGGAACGCCCGTTGGGCGTGCGGGCCGTCAAGAAGCGCGTCCATTGCGGTCACAGTGAGACGATCGCATATGTCGATGAGTCTCACAAGCATTCTCTACGTCCACCGAAGGCCGACATGCTGTCGGTATGAACATCCTCATTACCGGCGGCACCGGCAAGACCGGCAGTCGCGTAGCCCAAGCCCTGACCGATCGTGGCCACCCGATCCGGGTGGCCACCCGACACAGCGCTCCGCCTTTCGACTGGAATGACCAGACCACGTGGGACGACGTCCTCGAGGGCTGCTCGGCTGCCTATGTGACATTCCAGCCCGACCTCGCGCTGCCCGGCGCGGAGGAGATCATCGCCGCGTTCGCACGCACCGCCGTCGCGCACGGTTGCCGACGCCTCGTCCTGCTCTCCGGACGGGGCGAGGAGGGCGCGCGCAGATCCGAACTCGCGCTCACGGAGTCCGGCGCCGACTGGACGGTCCTCCGCTCGGCGTTCTTCATGCAGAACTTCACCGAGTCGTTCTTCGCTGACGAGATCGCGCACGGGTCGCTGACGATGGTCGAGCACTCCGTGGGTGAGCCGTTCATCGATGCAGCCGACATCGCAGACGTCGCGGTCTCTGCACTGCTCGACACCTCGCACATCGGATGCGTCTACGAGCTGACCGGCCCGACGCTGACGACGTTCGCCCAGGTCGCCCGAGAGATCTCGACCGCCACCGGTCGCGACGTCGCCTACCGAGAACTTCCCGTGGACGCCTACGTGACCGAACTGGTCGCGGCGGGCCTGCCCGAGGAGGATGCCTCGGGCCTGGCCCACCTTTTCGAAGAAGTGCTCGACGGCCGCAACGCCCGCACCGACGACGGCGTGCAGTCCGTGCTCGGCCGCGAACCGCGCAACTTCGGCGACTTCCTCGCGACGGCGCTCTCCGTGGCAGGGGACGCACGTGGATGACGTGGTCCTGGCCGGCGGGCGGGTCTTCAACGGCCTGCTCGCCGGCACCTACCTCGCCTTCGCGATCGCCGTCATGCCTGCGCTCCACAACCAACCAGACGACGTGTTCGTGCGCGTCATGAACCGCATCAGCGTCGTGATCGTGAACCCCGTGTTCCTGGCGATCTTCCTGGGTGCACCGATCATGACCGCCGCAGTCGCGTGGTGGCACCGAACACCACTCGCCTTCGGCGCCCTCGCCGCTGCACTGGTTGCCCTACTGGTGACCGTAGCGGCCAACGTTCCGCTGAACGATGCCCTCGCTGACACCGGCAACCGAGACGCGTTCGAGACGCCGTGGCTCATCTGGCATGCGCTCCGCACCGCGTCCGCCACCGCGGCGTTCGTGTTGCTCTGCCTCGGATCTGCCGGCAACTCGTGAGCCGCGCGGCACGATGTGGGCCAGAGCTAACCTGACAACCCCTTGGCCGCTGCTCGGGAGGCGTACAGCGCGGCATCGACAGGGCGAGGGATGCGCCGATGGGCGGTGGATTGACGCACGTGCAGCTCCCGGATGGCGGTGGCGTTGTCTTGTCGGGCCTGTGTGGTGTGGACACGTCAGTTCAGGATGGCTGGTAGCTCCCGAACGACCAGTGGTTGCCTTCTGGGTCCTCGACGGAGCCCCCGCGACCGCCGTAGTCGTTGTCGACTACGTCGCGTACGACCGTCGAGCCTGCGGCTACTGCGGTCGCCATGAACGCGTCTGGGTCCGCGGTGACCAGGTACGCCGCCGATCGGCCGGCGTTCTGCAGCACGCCGTCAGGGCGCGCTGAACCGAACATCACACCGCCCCCTCCGGCCCATACCCACTCGGCGTGGTGCACGATCGAGGAGTCAGCCTCGTCCCTATAGGTTGCGTGCTCAGTGAAGCCCACGGCCGACAACCACGCGATCATCGCGTCCGCGTCGCGGAAAGTCATGCTTTGCCAGAACCTGATGTCTGCTGTTGGTGTGTTCATAGGGCTCACCTTGCCCGTGCGGTCGCCTAGAGGTCTTGGACGAATGGGAGTTCTCGCCTGATCCAGGCAGCTGGCGAGCAACCGGCCAACGCCGTCCACTCGCGAGTCAAGTGCGACTGATCGGCGTACCCGGCTTCGCTGGCTGCCCGGGCTAGTGGCCGGCCCGCTCGCACCAGAGCGTGCGCACGTTGGAAGCGCGCCACCCGACTGAGCTCCTTGGGCGCGAGCCCACACTCGGCCCGGACCAGATCGCGTACGTGACGGCGGCTGTAGCCCACATCGTCGGCCACCCCTTGCACACTCACACCCCGGGTCAGCAGAGAGAGCGAGCGCCCCACCTCAGCCCGGGGTCCCGCAGCCTCGTGTCGAGCGAGGGCTGCGATGAGTGAGGCCTCGACCAGCCGCGCCCACCCACCAACCGGTGCCTCGGCCAAACGCTCGGGCAGGTCACGAAGACCGGCATCGACGTCACCGACCTCCAGCAGGTGGCCGGCCAGCTGCGACGCGGGCACGCCGAACAGGGCGCGGGCACCGGCGATGGTCAGGCCGAGCTGGACGCCACTCATCCTCCCGCCGTGATGGATCTCGGCCGGACCGGGGTACAGACCCGATAGGTGGGCCCAGAAGCGCCGTCGAGTGTCCGGCCGCCCGCCCCAACCCACATCCAACGCCTCGCCCTGGGCTATCACAAGCGTCAGCGATGTCGACGGCAGACCGAGATGCACGCCAGCCTCGCCCCGGTCGCTGTCATAGACAGTCAGGGACGTCACGTACGGCGCCAACGGCTGCGCCACTGCCGGCATGAACCGAGAGTACGCGCGCATGTCTTGTGCCCTGAGTCGAGCCGCAGTCTGGTCCGGCCCCGAGGCTTGAACCCTCAGTTGGGACGTTGTCAGCACCTACGACTGGCTCCGCATACAGACCACGTCAGACAGATCGTCACCAAGATTGAGCGATCCGTGCGTCTGCCCTCGGGATGAGCTGCGGCTCCCCAATTATCCTCTTGCGCCGTTGTGGGCGAAGTGCGCGGCGCATCTGGGCACGTGTCCATGTGAAGATCCTGCGCCCCACTCGCGCAGTGTCGCGTCGCACGTGGTGGCGTCGCCTCAACGAGAGGGGAGGACCAGCTGCACACGGCCGCTGGCACCAGACTTCTGAGCGCAAGAGTGTGCAAGATTCCGGGCACTCGTGTGCAGGCGGTCGGAGGCAGAGGTTCGATCGCACGGCGTGACCTGCGCGTTTGAGAATGCGCGATTACCCCACCAACCAACCAGGGGCGGTGCCGCATGGGCACCGCCCCCGTCCGTTCAGTTGGCGAGATCGACCTGGTCGACCGAGATGCTGGTGGTCGGCACGCAGAGCGCCCAGACCTTGAGGTTGTCCGTGTACTGGCCGTTGCCCAGAACGATCCAGCCGTCCAGGCGACCCGACTTGGGCGTGCCGGTGCTCCAGTCCATGCGACCAGGGAACGATGCGGCGACGGAGAAGCCGTTGGTGCCGGTGTGACCCGCCTCCACGCCGCCGGCAACGGCGGTGTACTTCTGGCTGGTGGCCTCGTCGCTCGCGCACGCGACCGTGGCGTCACCGCCACCGCCGTTCGTGTAGTTCTCTACCCGGTAGACGGCACCCGCGAAGGAGTCGTTGTCCTTCTTGAGCACGGCCTTGGCGTGCGCCGAAAGGTCGTGCTGGCGGACCGACTGGTCCTTGAGCACGCGGCTGTTCACCGATCCGGTCGCCATCTGCTTGGCAGTGATCAGGCTGGCCGCAGTCGCGGTCCCGCCGATGAGGGCGACGGCTCCGACGCCGACACCGGCGACGGTGAGCATGCGGGCTCCAGTGCTGCTGAGCTTCATGTGGTGGCTTTCTCTCTCTCGTGCGCTCCTGCTTGTTGAGGAGCGATCATGTGACGTACCGACGAGGGACGCTTGCGTGCGGGGCACCGAATGGACCGCGGGGCCTGGGTGGTGCCAGGCGCCCGAGGGAATTCGAGATGTGCCCTGCCATCCCGCGGCGGGACGCTATCAGTCCTCTATGGGGTTTCTATAATTGAAGTATGGACTCTCTATGTCGCTGGCGATACCCTCTGCGACATGGCGAGGCCGTATCGAGATCCCGTTGAGATCCACACGGCGCCGGTGCCCGCGCAGTCCCCCTTCATCCCAACCGACGCAAAAATCGTGGTGGGCGTAGTCGCTCCCGCGTCCCCTGACCCGATCCCGATCGTGCTGTTGCCCGGCTTCGAGTACCGGTTGCGCGAATGGCGGCACCCCGATACCCACGAGATCCACTGGCGGCTCGAACGCAGGAAGGCCGCGCAGCACGGCGAGGACGACGAGTAGCCACGTCCCCGGCAGACATGCGATCCGCGGCTATCGCCGACCCACATCGGCCAGATGCGGGAGCGGACAACGCACAGTCCAGCGAGCAGTTCGACAGCGCGCCCTCCAAGCCGCATGCCTGTAGGCCGCGTGAGAAGTCACGCGCGACCAAGCCTCACGGCGTAGTGAGGGGAGCACATCCCGAAGGAGCTCCACGGCCAGCAGGATGGGTCCTGGTCAGACCGTCGTACAGTCGGGCACGGCGGGCAAACGAGAGGAATCCTGTGACACCCCACGTGGACGGAGCCGGCGTCGATGGGGTGCCTGACCGCGAGATCCCGCCACAGCCATGAGTACGCCGTGGCCAGCGCTGCCGGTCCAGCAGTGGCAGACGACCCGCGACACCCTGCACCTGTGGACCCAGATCGTCGGCAAGGTCCGCCTGGCCCTGGAGCCTCGGGCGAACCACTGGTGGAACGTGCCCCTCTACGTGAACTCCCGCGGTCTGACCACCTCGTTGATGCCCTACCAGGGCAGGGGAGTCGAGATCGAGTTCGACTTCACCGCACACCAGCTGTCGATCCAGACGACCGACGGGGACGCCCGCACCATGTCCCTTCATCCACGTGATGTGGCCAGCTTCTACAGCGAGTTCATGTCCCACCTCGACGAGGCCGGGATCGCCGTACGGATCAACCCGATGCCGGCCGAGATCCCCGATGCGATCCCGTTCCCCGACGACCATGTCCATGCTGCCTACGACGAGGAGGCGGTCCGCCGGTTCTGGCACTCGCTCGTCTCCGCTCACCGGGTCCTGAGCCGGTTCCGTGCCGGCTACCGCGGGAAGGCCAGCCCCGTCCACTTCTTCTGGGGCGGGTTCGACCTGGCCGTGACCAGGTTCTCCGGCCGGATCGCTCCACCCCACCCTGGAGGCGTCCCGCACTGCCCCGACTGGGTCATGTTGGAGGCCTACAGCGACGAGGTGTCGAGTTGTGGATATTGGCCGAATGGCGCGACCGAGGGGCTGTTCTACTCCTACGCCTACCCCGAGCCGGCCGGTTTCCGCGAGCACCGGGTTGCGCCCGATGCTGCCCACTACGACGTCGACCTCGGCGAGTTCGTGCTGCCCTACGAGTCGGTCCGCACGGCGCCGGACCCGGACGCGTATCTGCTGGAGTTCCTTTCCTCGACCTTCGACGCCGCCCGCAGCCTCGCTGCCTGGGAAGGCTGGCCGGCCCCGGCGGGCACCCACCAGCCGGCCGGATCAGGAGGGCAGTGAGATGAGATCACGCCCTCCGCGCACATCCCCCTCGTGTTGCGCGGCGTCGACCCTAAACCTGGGAGCCAGTGGTTGATCGAGTGAGGAGTCGGCATGACAGACACACCTAGCAGCGAGACAGACGACAGCGGTGACGTCGGCACCGTCGACCGCCATCACCTGGTCCTGGTCGGCGCCGGTCCGGGCCTGGGCATGGCCATCGCCCGCCGTTTCGCCGTCGGTGGCTACCGGGTCACGTTGGTCGCCCGCAGTGCCGACCGTCTCGGTGACCTCGCGGACAGCCTGTCCGACACTGGCGCAGAGATCGGCACGGTCGAGGCGGACGCAGGCGACGCCGAGGGCCTGCGTGCCCGCATGGCGGGGCTCTACGGCGGAGAAGGTGCCCCCGGGGTCATCATCTACAACGCGGTCATGGGTGCGCCGGATCAGCTGATGACGGCGAGTCCTATCCACCTGCAGACCGCGTACGCAGTCGACGTGATCGGTGCCATCGTCATCGCACAGGTGGCCGCCCCAGCCATGAGGGCCGCAGGATTCGGCACCATGATCGTCACCGGGGGTGGGTTCGCAGATCACCCGATCCCAGCCCTCGCCACGATCTCCCTGGGCAAGGCCGCCCTCCGGTCGGCCGCGACCATGCTTGCCGCCGACCTGGAGCCCGACGGCATACGCGTAGCGACCCTCACGATCGCCGGGCAGATCGTTGCCGGTACTGCCTTCGACCCGGAGCGAATTGCGGAGCGCTACTGGGACGTCGTACAAACCGGCAGTCCGTGGCAGACGGAGTATCGCTTCACCGGCGAGTAGACGAAGCAACGAGGAGGAAGCGCCCCTGCACTCGGCGTGCTCTTGTGGAACCCGGCAGTCCGTCCGAGCAAGCGCTGACACGCCTAGCCGAGATGGCCGCCGTCGAACATCTCGAACACGGATAGGAGGCATCTCGGTGGACCCGCAGGGCCGGCTGTACGTCGCCGACTCTGGCAACGCTGCCCGCGTCCGGGCTCGGCTGTCCTAACGTCCGGTGAGCTCTGCGCGCGCCAGCGCCACCAGCTCGTCGTTGGTCTGGGCGTGGCCCGCGATACCCCAGCCACCGTCGTAGGTCTCGGTGAGGAGGACCCACGTGCGGTCGGCGACGCTGGGGTCGGCCGCCGCTTCGGCCACGACCGCGGTCAGCCTGCTGACCGCCTCGAGCTGCTTGCTGCGGTCCAACGCTCCGGCGTTGGTGAGCACCTGCACCCGGACGTGGTTCGTGTCGCCGTCGACGTTCGCGAGGGTCGTCTCGTGGATGAACGCAGCGGTGTTCTTCCGGAACAGGTCGATGTCAGGCACCTGCTCGACCTCCATCAAGGTGGCGGCGAGGCGGCTCGCGAGCGCGGCCGGTTCGGCGAAGGTCCCGGGCTGGGCGTACACGTCGATCATGGGCATCGGTGACTCCTCAACACTCTATGGTGGTCTGCATAGTAGACAGAACTATGCAGGTCTGCATAGTGCGTGGGAGGCAGCATGGCCAAGGGCGAGGTGCGGGCGCGGATGGTGTCCGGTGCGGTGCGTCTGCTGGCCGAACACGGTCCGCCGGGTGCCTCGTTCGGGGACGTCCTCGAGGCGACCGGTGCGTCGCGCGGTTCGACCTACCACCACTTCCCCGGCGGGAAGAGGGAGATGTACACCGCCGCGCTGGACCTGGCCAGCGACCGAGCGTTGGCCACGATCGAGGATGTGAGGGGCCAACCAGCACGCGCGGTTGTGGCGCGGTTCATCGAGATGTGGCGCTCCCTGCTCACCGGAGCCGACCTTCGACTCGGGTGTGCGGTGCTCGCGGTCGCGGTCGCCGGCGACGACGAGCAGGTCGTCGACCACGCCGGCCTCATCTTCCGAACCTGGCGCGAACAGATGACTTCGCTCCTGGTCGACGGCGGATGCACGGCTTCGCGTGCCCCCGCGCTCGCCGCCCTCACGATCGCATCGATGGAGGGTGCCGTCGCCATCGCCCGCAGCGAGGGTGACTTGACGCACTTCGACCTCACCGCCATGGAGCTGTTGGAGACAGCACCTGACACAACCGCCACCTGACGAACGTCGAAGGAATGTTCAGCCCTGCAAGGTACGACGTACCGGGCCGCTCGCCGCGTGACCAGCCCACCGTCGATTGCTCCGGCCTTGACGCATGCCGATATCGGCATATGATGGCGCTCATGGCACGCGCAGCGACGACGTCGGACGTCTTCAACGCGATCGCCGAGCCGCAGCGCCGGGAGATCCTGGTGCTGCTCCGGGCGGGTGAGCGGCCGGTGACCGAGCTGGCCCAGGAGCTGGGGATGACCCAGCCGGGGGCGTCCAAGCACCTGCGGGTGCTCCGGGAGGTCGGGCTGGTGCGGGACCGCAAGGCGGGCAAGCAGCGCCTGTACGACCTTGACGTCCGCGGGCTGCGACCGGTCCACGAGTGGACGGGCGGGTTCGAGCGCTTGTGGAACGAGAGGTTCGACCGGATGGACGCGTACGTGCAGGACCTCAAGCAGGCAAGGCAGGAGGACTGACCGATGGCAACCACAGGACGCGACGTGCCGGCGCAGTCAGTGAAGGCCGACCGCGAGATCGTGATCTCCCGGGTCATCAATGCCCCACGGGAGCTGGTGTTCGAGGCGTTCACCGAGGTCCGGCACCTGTCGCAGTGGTGGGGCCCAGACGGGTTCACCACCACCACGCGGGCGTTCGAGTTCCGCGTCGGCGGGGAGTGGGCCTTCGTGATGCACGGACCGGACGGGACGGACTACCAGGAGTGGATCTCCTGGACCGAGATCGCCCCGCCGGAGCGGCTCGCGCTGCTGCACGGTGAGTCCCGCGGCGACCCGAACTCTTTCGAGTCGGTCCTGACGTTCGCGCCCGACGGCGCGGCGACCCGGATCGAGATGCGCACGGTGTTCCCCACCAGGCAGCTGCGTGACGAGGCGGTCGAGAAGTACCACGCAATCGAGGGCGGCGAGCAGACCCTGAGCAACCTGGCTGCCTACGTCACCGAGACTGCTCGGAAGGGAGCGGAGGGCTGATGGCCGGGAAGGTGTTCTTCAGCGTGTCGATGTCGCTGGACGGGTTCATCGCGCCCGAGTCTCTCGAGGACCTGATGGGGCAGCAGTGGATGGAACTGCAGCAGTGGGTCTTCCCGCAGCGGTTCTTCCGGGAGAACCTGAAGCTCGGCGAGGGTGGCGAGGAGGGGCCCGACAACGACATCCTGCGCGAGACGTTCGAACGCACCGGCGCGAGCGTGATGGGAAAGCGGATGTTCGACGCCGGCGAGCAGGCGTGGCCGGAGGAGGCGCCGTTCCATACGCCGGTCTTCGTCGTGACGCACGAGAAGCGTGACCCCTGGGGGCGGACGGGTGGGACCACCTTCCACTTCGTCAACGACGGCATCCAGACCGCGCTCGACCAGGCCCGCGAGGCGGCCGGCGACCGGGACGTCCGCATCGCAGGCGGCGGCGCGACGATCCTGGAGTACGTGAACGCCGGCCTGATCGACGAGTTCTCGATCGCGCTGTCACCCGTGCTGTTCGGCACCGGAATCCGCCTGTTCGACGGCGTGGACGCGGGCCGCGTGACCCTGGAGCAGGTCCGCGCGGAGCCGACGCAGCGGGTGACCCACCTGACCTACGCAGTCCGGGAGCGGTAGCCGGGCGCCGACCTTATGCGACCGTCCCGCTCATGCCGGGCCGCATCAGTGGTGCATCGCGACGGCGAAGTAGGCGCCGAGACCCGCAGGGTTCGTGGCGTTTCGGACCAGGACCGCGGGGTCGTTGCAATGGTCGGTCGCGGTGATGCGATCCCGGATGCGACCGTTGCCCTCGGGGCTCACGGCAAAGGCCCGCGTGGAATCGACGACCATGTCGTCGCAGACGAGGCTGGCGGCCATCGAGGCGACAGGGTTGCCGGGCACCCGGCCGGGAATGACCAGGTGCCTGACGACGACGGTGATCCGGCCGTCCTCACGCACACGAGTCCGGCTGTTCGCGTCCAGGACCCAGGGCGCCCCTGCCGGGCTGACACCGGCGATCACCGGGCTGGGATTCACCGGGTCGGTCAAGGGAACGACCCCCTCAAAACCCGAGCGGAGGATGGTGTGCCCACTCGCCATGGCGGGAGCCGCAGTCGCGGTGAACACCAGGGCAGCAGTGATGGCGGTGACGTGAGCCAGTACCGAACGGAAATTGCGCATGACGCTTCCTCTCGTGGCGCTGCGGCGGTCCGCGGGGGCGCGCGGACCCAGATATTTGGTTTACGTTCGGTGCCCATGCATGGTTCACCCGAGCAGTGACAGTCATTCCGGCGATGGTGGTTCTGCGAAGGTCGGCCCCCGGTGGTTTCAAACCCACTTGCGCCGGTGGTTCCCGGAGGCGTGTCATGGCTGAGCCCGAAGCCCCCGACCGCGAAGGCGCCGCATGCCCGAGCCCGCCGCCAAGGCCGACATCGAGTTGGCAGCGGAGCAGGCGCACCTCGCAGCGTCGCGCGCTCAACTCGCCCGGATGCGGGAACGCACCGCTTCGCTGGACTCCGCGGCGGCGGGCGACTGGGTGAGCCGGGAGTACCTCGAATCGGCCTTCGCGCTTCGGATGAAACAGCTCGCGGACGACCCGTCGATCGCGTTGTTCTTCGGGCGGGTCGACTACGAGATCGGCGAGGTGTTCCACATCGGACGGCGGCACGTCTCCGATCCGGCCGGTGAACCGATGGTGATCGACTGGCGGGCGCCGATCAGTCGGCCTTTCTACCGCGCGACCCGCACCGAGCCGATGGGCGTGACCTTGCGCCGGCGATACGGCTTCCAGCAGGGCCGCCTCACGGCGTACGAGGACGAGCACCTGACCGCCGGGGAGGCCGAGGAGCACTCCGCGATCCTCGAGACCGAGATCGAGCGGCCGCGGGTCGGCCCGATGCGCGACATCGTGGCGACGATCCAGCCGGAGCAGGACGTGATCGTCCGCTCCGAACTGTCGCGGACCATCTGTGTGCAGGGCGCTCCCGGCACTGGGAAGACCGCGGTCGGCCTGCACCGCGCCGCGTACCTGCTCTACGCCTACCGCCAGCAGCTGAGCCGCCGAGGGGTCCTGGTGGTCGGGCCGAACGCCAGCTTTCTTCGCTACATCCGCGACGTGCTTCCGGCGCTCGGCGAGATCGACGCGAAGCAGACGACGATCGTGGAGCTCGTCGCCGAAACCCTCGCCCGGCTGCAGCCCCGCAACGGCATCCGCGGCGAGGACACCGCCGCCGTCGCCACCCTCAAGGGCGACGCGCGGATGGCGGGGGTGCTGGAGCGGGCGCTGTGGTCACACGTCTCCACGCCGACCGAGGGGTTGGTCGTCCCTCGCGGTGCGCACCGGTGGCGGGTCGCGACGTACGAGATCGACGAGGTGATCGCCGCCCTCCGGCACCGAGGCGTGCGGTACGGCGCCGCGCGGGCGATGCTGCCCCAGTCCCTGGCGCACCGGATCCTGGTCAAGATGGAGCTCGCCGGCGAGGCCCCGGACGACCGGGTCCAGGACGCCGTCGCCCGCAGCAAACCGGTCAAGGACTGCGTCAACGCGATCTGGCCAGCGGTCGACCCAGGCCGACTTCTGTGGCGTCTGCTGTCCGAACCGGCCCTTCTGGCGGATGCTGCCGACGGGGTCCTCGACTCCGCTGAGCAGGGCGCTCTGCTCTGGCCGAGGCCGCCGCGTTCGGCGGGCGCCGCCCGCTGGTCGCTCGCAGACGCGGTGCTGCTGGATGAGGCGGCGGACCTGGTGGAGCGCACGCCATCGCTCGCACACATCGTGGCGGACGAGGCCCAGGACCTGTCACCGATGATGCTGCGGGCCTTGGCGCGCCGGTCCTCGACCGGCTCCCTCACCGTCCTCGGTGATCTGGCCCAGGCCACCACGCCCTGGGCCACCCGCACCTGGGCCGAGGCGCTCGGCCACCTCGGCAAGCCGGACGCACACGTCGAGGAACTCACCCGCGGCTTCCGCGTGCCCGGAAACGTCATCGAGTACGCCGCCCGCCTGCTGCCCGTGATCGCGCCGGGACTGGCTCCGCCGACGTCCGTACGCCGCGCCCGGGGCGACCTCACGGTCCTCGCCGCCACCGGCCCACTCATCGACGCCGTCCTCGCCCAGGTCCTGGCCGTCGTGGAGCGGGAGGGGTCCATCGGCCTGATCGCGCCCGACGCTCTCGCGCCCGAGTTGGGAGCCGTCCTCACCACGGCCGGCCTGGGGTTCGCACTCCTCGGCGCGCCGGAGAGTGCCGAGAACGAGTTCGAGCAACACCTCGACCTGGTGCCGGCCACCCTGGCGAAGGGCCTGGAGTTCGACCACGTCCTGCTCGCCGAGCCCTCTGCGATCGTCGCCGCCGAACCGGACCGGGTCACCGGCCTACGGCGCCTCTACGTCTGCCTGACACGTGCCGTGACCTCGCTGGTCGTCATTCACCGAGCGCCTCTTCCCGACGAGCTCGCTGGTTGAGCATCGGCTCGCAAGCTCGGGATCCGCCGGCCAAGCACGGGCAGCGCAGCGCTATGCCCGTGAGGTCCTTACGGCCCCACCTGGGTACCTCGAGGTGCGTCGTACCGCCGCGTAGGGTCAGCGGATGATCCTGGGCAGCCACGTCATCGTGTACAGCCGCGACGCGGAAGCGGACCGCGCGTTCTTCGCCGAGGTCCTGGGACAACCGCATGTCGACGCCGGCGGTGGCTGGCTGATCTTCAAGGCGCCGCCTGCGGAGCTGGCTGTACACCCGTCCGAAGGTCCCACCGGGCATGAGCTCTACTTCATGTGCGACGACCTGGAAGCCACGATGAGCGAGCTGCGGACCAAGGGCGTCGACTTCACTCGCGCCGTCTCCGAGGAGCGGTGGGGGAGGTTGACCAGTTTTCGGTTGCCGGGCGGTGGCGAGGTGGGGCTGTACGAGCCGCACCATCCGCTCGCGATCGACTTGTGAGCGGTCCCGACCGACCCCACCGTTGGAAGGCTGCGTCACACCGCCGCGACAGCAGCCAGGTCATACCGCCGCCGAGGCCTTCCTGCGGCCGAAGAACGCAAGGACTGCCAGGACGCGACGGTTCTCGTGTCGGTTGTCGTTGAGCCCGAGCTTGGTGAAGACGCGGCCGACATGGGTCTCGACCGTCTTGAGCTCAACCGTGAGCTGCTCGCCGATGGCGCGGTTCGACCGGCCCTCGGCCATCAGCGTGAGCACCTCCAGTTCGCGTGGGGAGAGCTGGTCGAGCAGGTCATCTCGATGCGTTCCACCGAACGCGCGGTCGGCGGCGCTCGTGGAACGGAACAGCGTTGTGGTCATCACTTCTTCGTCGCTTCGGGTGAGGGGTCGTTCTCCTGTCACCCGTACGACGATCGAGAGCGCGCAAATGCGACATCCGGGTCCGAACCGCCCCGCGGCGACGTGGGATCACCTGCGTCCGAGATGGGTCGGAAACGGCTCAGCCTGCCCTGCGAGCGGCTACTGCGCCGTCTTGACCGGCGCGCCGGCGCCATCGACGGCGTACCACAAGCTCTCGAGTCCCTGTCCCTTCGCGTCACCGGGCGCTTGGTCTCCTTGGAAGAAGTAGAGAGGGTGCTTGTTGTAGGTGACCTGGGTGACGCCCGGGCCGAAGTTCAAGGTGCCGAGCAGACTTGCTTGCGCGCCGGTCCCGGCGGTGGGGGCGCCGAACGTGTGCATGGGGACCCATAGCTTCAGGCACTCGGCGTCGCACGTGCTCTTGCGGTTGCTGTCCTTGGTGTTCATGTAGAGCGTCTCGCCCTTCACGTCGGTGAGGACCTTGCCGAGGGACGTCGAGGCTGCGGCGACCTGGGCAGGGTCCTGCTGGGGCACACCGGCTGGGTTGAGGACCCACCAGATGCTCTTGACGGCTTGGCCGTTGGTGTCCCCGGGCGCCCCGTCGAAGGTGAAGGAGTAGAGGGGGTACTTGTTGTAGGTGACCTGGGTCGTCCCGTCCGTGCGTTTGGTGGTACCCAGCAGCGAAGCGTCCGCGCCGGTCCCGGCTGTGGGTGTCCCCGTGGTCAGGGTGGGAGGCCAGACGGCCGCGCACTCGTCGTAGCAGACACTGGCGCCCCGGTTGTCCGGGTTGAACATGTAGAGCACATGGCCGCTGTCGTCGGTCAGCACCGACCCCTGGCTCGTGGACAGCACGTTGATCTGTGCCGCCGAGCCCGAGGAGGCGGAGGGCGACGTGGAGCCCGCGGAGGCGGAGGACGAACTGGAGTTGCCACCACAGGCGGCCATCGCTAGCAGCGCGGCGCCGAGCGCCGAGGTCTGTACTAAGCGTGTTCTGTTCATGGTGTCTCCCCATTTCCGAGTGGGTCATCATGAGTGACTACGCGTCCGCTGGTGCAGATCGTTCACAGCGACCCCGGGGCGGGCCGAACCGTGATCAATTCGAGACCCGGACTGCACCGCACGGTCGGACACGCGGGGGAATCGGGTCCGGTGCGGCGCACTCGAGCCATCGGCTGTGCAGCGCCTTGGCTGGCCGGGACCCGAGCTCGCGCTAGTGATGCCGGACGGCGTCCAACGCGCGGCAGGCCAGCCCGCGTGCGGCGAGGGGTATCTGCGTGCGTAGCCCCATTCCGTTGTAGAGCACGAAGTCGTCGAAGCGGTGTGCGCCCGCGCGGTCGGCGACTGACACCGCGGCATCGCGGAGGGTCCGCAGCTGACCCACCGTCATCTGTAACGGCGGCTCCTCCGGCTGGTAGCGACAACCGAAGTAGTAGTCACGTCCCGGTTCTCTCGTCATCTCGATGTGACAGCCGAGCACGTGCGTGACCTTGCGCGCCTCCACGAACTCGACCAGCCGGTTCATGCTGTCGACGAAGGCCGGGAAGTCGGCGACATAGATCCGCCCGGGGTAGACAGAGTCCCCGGTGAACAGCAGACCGGTCCGCTCATCGTGGATGGCGATCGAGGCGCCGTGGTGGCCAGGAATCCCGATCAGCTGGAGAGCGCGCTGACCGAGGTCGTAGTCGACGACCTGATCGGGCCACCCCGTGAACCCGAAGAATGCCTGCACCTCCTGCACCGACCTGCCCACCACCACCGTGTTCGGACGGTCCACGAAGTACGCGTCCCCAGCAACGTGGTCACCGTGCCCATGGGTGTGGGCGACGACCAGCTGGTAACCGGGGCGGGGGTGGCTCGTCAGCCAGTCGGCGATGAGTTGGTCGACCGTGCGCCTGAGCAGATCGTCGTCGACCGCACCGGTGTCGAGCAGCAACGCCCGGTCGTCCCCCAACAGAAGGAAGGTGAAAGGCGCCTCAAAGGTGACGTCCTTGCTCTGCCGCATGATGACGGTGTCATCGCGGTACCGATGAACCTGCCACGGCGGATCCGTACGGCGCCGGCGCGACGGCGACCCATGAATCCAGCGGACATCCAGGCTGTCGAACGGCGACTCGCTGCTCACGGCAGAGACCCTCTCACGACCCGCCAGCACACCCGACGCCGAACCCATCGAAGGGGACCGGCGGGCACGACAGCGGGCAGATCGGCGCGCCGCGCCGGTGCGCCGTTCCGACGGGGGATGAGGATTCCCGACGTCGGCTATGGCGTCCTCGCGTGGAGGGGAGTAGGCAGGGATCAACCGGCGGTGCCGGACCGGGCACTGCCTCGTCCCAGAGAGGAGTGGGCCCCGTGTACGCACGCTCCACCACCTTCAACGGGATGCCCGCCAACATCGACGCGGGCATCACCTTCATCAAGAACGAGGCCGGGCCGACCCTCGACCAGATCAAGGGCTGTCGCGGCCTCTCCCTGCTGGTCGACCGCGACACCGGGCATTGCATCGCCACCAGTTCCTGGGAGAGCGAGGCGGCCATGGGCGCCAGCGATGAGCAGCTTCGCCCGATCCGTGATCGCGGGCGTGACATCCTCGGCGGCTCCATGCAGGTGGACGAGTGGGAGATCGCCGTCATGCACCGCAGCCAGCACGGCGAGTGCTGCCGGGTCAGCTGGCTACAGGGTGACCTCGACGCGATGACGGAGACGCTTCGCGTCGGGATCCTTCCCGAGCTCGAGCAGACCCCCGGATTCTGCAGCGCCAGCCTGCTGGTGAACCGGTCCGCCGGCCTGGGTTGCGCCACGATGGCCTGGGAGACCCGCGCGGCCATGGAAGCCAGCCGACCGTCGGCCGACGACATGCGCAGCCGGACCGCGAGGGAGGCGGGCGGCGAGATCGTCGACGTACACGAGTACGAGCTGGCCTACGCGCACCTGCACGTCCCCGAGATGGCCTGACGACCCGCCTGTCGGTGTCGGCCGATCCTCCGGCCGCCTGAGGCCCTCTGCACAGCACCTCAGGCGGAGACCATCGCCGGAAGCTGCTCGCCTGCCTCAACCTCGAACGGCAGGGTGTTGGCGTCCGGCGGCACCGGGCAGGTGGCGAAGTCGGTGTACGCGCACGGCAAGTTGGTCGTCCGGTTGAAGTCGAGGTGCACGCTGCCGTCGGGCATCGGAGGTGGGGTGAGCAGCTGACGGCCGGCCGGGTACGTCGTGACGCCCGATGTGGCGTCGCGGAACAGGATCCACAGGGACCCGTCCTCCTCGCCCCACGCGATCAGTCGATGATCGGTTCCGCCGTAACGGAAGACGACCTCGCCCACGGCCTCCTCATCGGGGGTTTCGTCGGGAGTTTCGTCGGGCGCAGGGGAGGACTCGAACCGAGCCCGGACGACCCAGCGCGGATCGGGTGGATAGCAGGGTGTGCCACGGTAGGCCCGAAGGTTCGGAGAGTCCCGGTGCCGGGGGCGCACGATGGTCGCGCCGCCACGGTCGGCCACCTCTGCGACGCCATCACCGAAGGTCACCGTCAGGCCCGTCTCGTCCACCGGCCCGAGCTCATGGACTCCCTCGGCGAGGGCGTTCCCGCCGGCGGTCAGCGTCTCCCCTCGAACGAGGCGGACGGCCGCCCCCCGCGCGTGGCAGGACCACTCTCCCGGGACATCGACGAAGCGCTGCGGCGCGGCCGTCAGCCAGTGGATCGCGGTGATCCCCAGCCATCCGCGCGGATCCCGCAGCCTCGCTTCCCGGGCGGCGTGCCATGCCCGCCAAGCGCCCAGGAAGTCACTCACGACGGCATCGTCCCACCACCCGAGGCGGGAATGTGTGGGGAATGCCGGGCCTGCGGGTGTGGTTGGCGTGGGCATGGCGCAGCGCTGGGTCGCCGTACGGCCGGGGGGCCTGGAGGTCTTCGACCTCGTCTCGTACGACGTGCCGCCGCCGGCGTCCGGTGAGGTCACCGTCGAGGTGCGCGCGGCGGGGGTGAACCCGGCCGACGCCTCACACGTCGCCGAGGGCAAGCGAGGGCCGTTCCCTCGAGGCGTCGGGTACGAGGTGGCCGGTGTGCTCACGGCGATCGGTCCCGACACCGAGATCGCCTCGGGTGGCGGCGCCGTCGGCGAGGAGGTGGTCGCCTTCCGGGTGCTCGGCGGCTGGTGCAGCGACCTGAACGTCGCGGCGCACGACGTGTTCGCCAAGCCCGGCGCTCTCACCTTCGCGCAGGCCGCCAACCTCCTGCTGGCAGCCACGACCGCCTCGGAGATGTTGCACGTGACCGCGGCGGAGCCCGGCGAGACGATCCTGGTGCACGGCGCCTCGGGCGCCGTGGGGGTCAGCGTGCTGCAACAGGCGGGGCTGCTCGGGCTGCGCGTGGTCGGTACCTGCAGCCAGCACCGCTTCGACGAGGTACGCCGGTTCGGCGGGGAACCCGTGGCCTACGGCGCCGGGCTGGAGCGACGGGTCCGTGCGGCCGCACCCGAGGGCATCGCCGCGGCGCTCGACTGCGTCGGCACCGACGAGGCTGTCGACGTGTCGCTGGCGTTGGTGCCCGACCGCGCCCGCGTGGTCACGATCGCCGCGAAGCGGCGTGGCGCCGACGTGGGGATCAGGGTGATCGGTGGCGACCTGCCCGACAGCGCGGCCTACCGCGACGCGGTCCGCGCAGACCTTCTGCGGCTGGCCGCCGAGGGGAGCCTCGTGGTCCCCGTGGCCCACACCTACCCGCTCGAGCGAGCGTTGGACGCGGCGGAGCTCCTTCGCGGCCGGCACCCCGGCGGCAAGGTCGCACTCCTCCCCGCTCAACGTGCGCAGGGCTCCGCGGTCACCTGACCACAGTCGTGTCTCGTACAGCCCGTGCTCCGGGACTCACGCCGAGTGGTCGCCCGCTCGGTGCCGGTCGTGGTCCTGCCTGGCGATACTGAGGGGCATGCCCCTTCGCGTGCACCACATCGTGATCGATGCCCACGACCTGCCCTCTCTAGCGCGATTCTGGGCCGAAGCCCTGGGCTGGACGGTCCTCTCCACTCGCGAACGCGAGGTGATCGTGGGACCTGATGTCAACGCACCAGTTGGCCTGTGCTTCATGCCGGCCGGAGCAACTCGCAAGACCGTCAAGAACCGCGTGCACCTGGACCTGACCACGACAGCCGACGATCGCGACTCGGAGATCGGAAGACTGATCGGCCTCGGTGCCCGGCGGGTCGATGTGGGCCAAACGGACCAGGACTCATGGGACGTCCTCGCCGACCCCGAAGGCAACGAGTTCTGCGTCGTACGACCCAGAACCTCCCTGGTGGGCTGACCCTCGGCCGTAGTCCTGGGTCGCCGTTCGTCCGATGTGGGCACGCAGGGCAGGATTCAGGTTGTGCGCGAGCGGTCGTTGGGTGCCTCGATCGGGGTCGCCGTGCTGCCCGGCATGCCGTTGTTCGAGGTCGCGGTGCCGTGCGAGGTGTTCGGTACGCCGCGTCCGGGCCTGGTCGAGCCGCCGTACGACGTACGCCTCTGCTCGGACGAGCCGTCGATCGATCTCGGCCTGGGCATGCTGCGGGTGGACCACCGGTGGAGCGACCTCGCCGCCGCCGACACCGTCATCGTGCCTGCCCTGGCGAGCTGGGACGCGCCGGTTCCGTCTGGCCTGGTGGAGGCGCTGAATGCGGCCCACGGACGAGGGGCTCGCGTCGTCGGGTTGTGCACGGGGGCGTTCGCGCTCGGCGACGCGGGGCTCCTGGACGGCCGGGACGCCACCACCCACTGGATGTACGCCCAGCAGTTGGCCGACCGGAACCCGCTGGCTCGGGTCGACCGAGACGTGTTGTGGGCCGGTGACGACCGGGTGCTCACCTCGGCCGGGACCGCGTCCGGCCTCGACCTGTGCCTCGAGCTGGTCCGGCGGGACCGCGGGGCCGCGGTTGCGAACGACGTGGCTCGACGGATGGTGACCGCACCGCACCGCACCGGCGGCCAGTCGCAGTTCGTCGCCTGGTCGTCGCCGCCCACCGACGACCGCGGTCTGGCACCGGCACTCGACTGGGCGCTCGAGCACCTCCACGAGGAGATCGGTCCGGCCCAGCTCGCGGCGGCGGCGCACGTGAGCGTCCGTACGCTCTCGCGTCGTTTCCACGACTCGCTGGGAACCAGTCCGGCGGAGTGGATCCTCGAGCAGCGCGTGCGCCGCTGCCAGGAGCTCCTCGAGACGACTTCGTTCCCGGTCGCGCAAGTGGTGGCGATGGCCGGCTTCACGTCACCGTCGACGATGCGAGCACACTTCACCCGGCTCGTGGGCACCTCGCCGAGCGACTATCGCCGCACCTTCGGGGGCACCTGAACAGACCTGTCCCGATCCAGGCGATAGCTGTCCGCTCCTGCGCCACGCCGCGGGGCGAGCGAGGACACGATCATCGAGTGACCACCGCCTCGAGCCCGCCGACTCGGCCCACCCTGGGGCCGGTGCGGGGCACGGCGTTGTACGTCGCTGCCGTGCTCGGTCCAGGCATCCTCACGCTTCCGGCGCTGGCCGCACAGAGGGCCGGTCCGGCCTTCCTGCTGGCCCTGGTGGCACTCCTGGCGCTGTCGGCTCCGCTGGCTTTCACGTTCGCCGCGCTGGGTCGTCGGTTCCCGGGCGAGGGCGGCCTGGCCGGGCACGTGGCTCGGGCCTTCGGGGCGAGGTCGGGTCGCATGGTCGCCGCGCTGTTCTACCTCGGGGTGCCGCCCGGTGTCGCGGCGCTCGGCCTGTTCGGCGGTGGCTACCTGCAGAGCGTCGTCGGCGGAGCGCACACCGGCCTGGTGGTCGCGGCGTCGTTCATCGTGGCGACCTGGGCGCTCAACCGTGCGGGACTGCGCGCTTCCGCGACGGCACAGGTGGCTCTCACCGGGGTGCTCCTGCTGGTGGTGCTCGTGGCGGTGGTGGTCGCCGTCCCCCACCTCGACGGCGACAACTTCACACCGGTGGCGCCGCACGGGTGGGCGGCGCTCGTGCCCGCGTCGTTCCTGCTCGTCTGGGTGCTGACCGGCTGGGAGGCCTCGGCGAACCTCGCCCATGCCTTGCCGCCCGCCTCGTTGTCCCGCGTCGTCCGCCGCGCCGTCCTCATCGTCGGCGCGGCGTTCCTGGGGCTCTCCATCGCGATGATCGGGGTGCTCGGAGTCGACGACCTGGGCAACGCGCCCATGGCCGACCTCCTCGCGGAGACCCTCGGCCCGGCCGCCGTCCTGGTCGGCGTCGGTCTCGCGCTGGTCCTCACGCTGGGAAACATGAACGCCTACGTCGCATCGCTGGCCGCGCTGGGAGCGACCATCCCGCGGGCCCGAGCCGTCGTCGGCGGGCCGTTGACCGTGCCGAGCGTCATCGCTCTCGGCAGCCTGCTGGTGACGTCCGGCCGCGACCACCCCGAGACCCTGCTCGTGGGCGTGACCGCGGCGTCCCAGGTCCCAGTCCTCCTCCTTGCCGTCGGTGCCGGCGCCCGGCTCCTGCCGCCCGGCAGTGGTCGCCGCCACGCCGTCGCGGCGACCGGCGCGACGAGCCTCCTTCTCATCCCCGCCGGCGCGTACCTGCTGGCCCCGGCCTCGATCCTCGCCGGAGTGCTGATCTGGGAGTGCGCATCGGGGCGAGCCAGAAGCACCATCGGCGGGCTCGATCGCGCGGCGCAGGTCGGCCTCGCAGAAGAGACGCCCACCACCCAGCGCTGCTGATCGGTCGCTCCCACCAACGCGTCCGGATCTGCGGCTACGAGGGTGCGTCAGGGACGCGCGTCCTATCTCCGCGAGGGCGCGCGCTCGCCGATCCGAGGTGGCCGTGGTCAGGCGCGGTGGACGTCGAGGCCCTCCTCGAGTGCGATGGTGGCCGCCTTCGTCGAGGCTCACTCAGGACCCCGATCGAGCCGACCGATGGTCGACGGGCACGAGCTCTGGGCGACTCGCCGGTTCGCGCGCAGCCGCGGGCCACCGAGCCTGGAACTGGGTGGCGACACGCTCGGGACGACGGTTCGCGATGAACGCGAAGCTCCAGCGAAGGGCAACCGACAGCCGGCGACCGAAGCCCATGACAGTCCAGAGGTGCACGCCCAACCACAGCAACCACGCCGGCAGCCCTGAGAACCCGTGCCCCTTGACGGTGGCAACCGCTCGGAAACGGGCGATCGTAGCGATGGCGCCCTTGTCGCGATAGGCGAACGGAGGTGGGTCGGCGCGTCCCTCGAGCCGTGCTCTGATCGTTCGCGCCGCGTACCGCCCACTCTGGATCGCGAGCTGCGCGACGCCGGGAATGCCGGGAGTACTCATCAGGTCGCCGACGACGAAGACCTCCGGATGACCGGGCAGAGTGCAGTCGGGCTCCAGGACGAGCTGCCCTGCTCGGTTGCGTTCGACTGCCGCCTGATCGGCCAGCGTGGCGGCGAGGGACCCAGCGGCGACGCCGGCCGCCCAGACTTTGGTCGTCGCCTCGAGTCGATGCTCCCGGCCGGAGTGCTCGAAGACCACGGCCTCCGGATCGACTCCGGTCACACGTGCGTTCAAGCGGACGTCGACCCCTACGCCCTCGAGCGCGGTCACGGTGCGTAGCGAGAGCCTGCCACCGTACGTGGGCAGCAGGAGCGGGGCTGCCTCCAACAGCACGACCCTCGCCGCAGAGGGGTCGATGGACGTGAAGTTCCCCTTGAGGCTCCGGCGCGCGAGATCGCGGATCTGCCCGGCCATCTCGATCCCCGTCGGGCCACCGCCGATCACTGCGAACGTCAGATGCCGACGTCGTTCCTGCTCGTCCTTCGCGACCTCTGCACGCTCGAAGGCAGCGAAGATCCTGGCCCGGATCTCGAGCGCGTCGTCGACGGACTTCAGTCCTGGCGCCTGAGCGGCGAACTCGTCGTGACCGAAGTAGGAGTACCCGGAGCCCGCCGCCACGATCAGGCTGTCGTACGACGTCCGCGTGGTGCTGCCGAACGCGCTCGAGGTGACCGTCCGGTCGGCGAGGTCGACATCGTTCACCTCACCGATCACCACGTTGGCGTTGGACTGCTTGGCCAACACGTCGCGCAGCGGCCGAGTGATCTGTCCCTCGGAGAGGATCCCGGTCGCCACCTGGTACAGCAGAGGCTGGAACAGGTGGTGACCGGTCCGGTCGATCAGGACGACCTCGACGGCCGCCCGGCGTAAGGCCTGCGTGGCGAACAGGCCGCCGAAGCCACCCCCGATGACCACCACTCGGTGTCCAGGGGTCGTGGGGGATGCCATGCCTCCTCCTTCCTGAGCGCTGGTGCCGGTATGACGTGGGCCTGTTCATCCGGCGACGTGGAGGACGACCTTGCCCTGGCGGTGCCCGATCCGCAGGCCTTCGTAGGCCGCCCGCGTGTCGGCCAGAGGCACCACGCGGTCCACGATGGGGGTGATGCGGCCGCTGTCGACGAGATCCTTGATCGTCTCGAGCTGACCTCGGTCCGGCTCGACGACGAAGTACATCCCGCGTGCTCGGTGCTTCGTGGCCTCGTCCGGGTCAGGAGGGGCCGCGACGCTCACGAGGACACCGCCGGGACGCAGCACGCTCCACGAACGGGTCTGAGTCGGCCCGCCAACGGGATCGAGGACCACGTCCACGTCCCGGAGGTGGTCCTCGAACCGATCGTGCTCGTAGTCCACGACGTCCGCGGCGCCGAGGCCTCGCACGAAGGCTCGGTCACTTTCGCGAGCGGTGGCCGTGACCCGTGCCCCCATGTCCGCAGCGATCTGCACGGCGAAGGAACCGACGCCCCCTGCTGCTCCGTGGATGAGCACGTGGTGGTCGGCCCTCACCCCGGCGTGGTCGACGAGGGCTTGCCAGGCCGTGAGCGCAGCCAGGGGAATGGATGCCGCCGTGTCGTGGTCGATCGTGATCGGCTTGCCGGCCAGGACGTCTGCTGGGACGCGGACGAACTCCGCGGCAGCGCCGTCGCGGACGAAGGGGATCAGGCAGTAGACCTCGTCTCCGACCTCGACCTCGGTCACCTCGGCACCGAGCTGCGCCACCACCCCTGACATCTCGTGCGAGGGGACGATCGGTGTCCGGTCCCGGCCACCTGGCTCGGCGCGGTCCGTCCAGGTCGCCGGCCAGGTGAGCTCGTCGGGGGTGATCGAGGCAGCATGTACGGCCACCAACGCCTCACCTCGGGCCGGTTCCGGGCGTGGCGCCACCTCGAACACCAGCTGCTCAGGGCCGCCGCGGTAGTGCGCCCGCACCGCTTTCATCGTGTCCATCGGGCACTCCCCATCTTTCACTGGATCTGTGAGTGGACGTCTGCAGTGTTGGGGTGAGCGCGTTGACTGCGTGCCGTCACGGGGAGCTCGTGTCCCCAGGAGGCACCGAGCAGTCCGAGCATGGGCAACACCACCTCACCGCTGAGGATGAGCACGTTGAGCGCCTGCATGCCGGCATCGTCGAGCGGGTGGATCACGTGGAAAGCCAAGTGCGGCACCGCGTAGACCAGCCAGCCGAGGGCGTTGGCCGCCAGCAGTGGCCTCGACAGCGACCAGGCAGCAACGATGGCCACCACGGACAGCCCGTTGACCAGTCCACCGATGTCCCGGACCAGGTGCTCGTTGTAAGGCCCCTCGACCGCGACCCAGCTCATCCCGCCGGGGAACTGCTCGAAGAAGGACCGAGGGCCGACCTGCGCCCAGACCCCTTGGTAGAGGCCCGCGACAGCGAGAAGGAGCAACGCGACCCGTGCCACGAGTCTTCGCGTGTCGCCGACGTCTACAGGGGTGTCAGCGTAGGGGTGTGTGCGATGCGCTTCGTCTGCATGGTCGAGCATGGTCCGATCCCATCTGGGGTGGTGGTCCGTCACTTCAACGGCTTCCGAGCTGGTCGTGGGTCGTCGTACATCTGGATGGATGCTGTCGCGCGGACCGTCTGCTTCGCATCCGCCACTGGCCGGTCACGTGCGGCGGCAACCGACGAGGACCGAAGGCACGAGGTCCCGGGTGTCAGGGACCAGCGGATCAGGACGTCAGGAGGACGCGATCGAGCTGGTTGCGCGAGCTGATGTCGAGCTTCACGAAGACCTTGCGCAGGTGGTACTGCACCGTACGGGCGCTGATGAACAGCCGACTGCCGATCTCCGGGTTGGAGAGTCCGTCTCGAGCGAGCTGCGCGATGAGCATCTCCTGGGCGGTCAGCTCCTGAGTGTCCGGCACGGAGCGCCGACGGGCGGTCTCGCCGGTCGCGAGGAGCTCATGCCTGGCCCGCGCTGCGAAGGACTCCATCCCCATCGCCTCGAGCATCTGATGGGCGGTGCGCAGGTGGTCACGTGCATCGGTACGACGGCGTTCGCGCCGCAACCACTCGCCGTACAGCAGGTGAGTGCGTGCCAGCTCGGATCCGACCTTGGTCTTCTCGAGTGAGGAGATGGCCTCACGGTACGACGTATCGGCGGCGTCCCCACGAGCGAGGAGGGCATGCGAACGCGCTTGGACACCGAGGGCCCAGTGCGTGCCACTGGCAGAGGTCATCTCGGTGAGCCACTCCGCTGCCTCTCTCGCCTCGTCGACAGAACCGCTGCGCGAGGCCGCCTCGATCAGCTCGGCAGCAGCCCAGTTGGCGATGCCGGGGTAGCGCAGCTCTGGATACTCCTGGTGGTGCAACGCTTGTCGGGCAGCGGTCGTGGCCTCGCGGTAGTTCCCCTGGCCGTTCTGGAGCACCGCTCGGGTCCACTCGGCGACGGCGATGCTGATCCCCTCGCCCTTGGCGAGGGCCTCTCGGTTGGTGATCTCGATCAAGTTCTCAGCCACCGGCACTTCTCCCCGCATGGCTGCCAGGAACATCCCGCTGTACGGCGCCAGCTGGCTGCCGGTGGCCTCGGTGACTGTTCCCTGCTCCTCGACCAGTGACGCGGCGGCACCCAGCTCACCGGTGAACAACAGCACCATGGCGCGGGTACTGAGGGCGAGGGGCATCTCGCTCAACGCACCCGCTGCGCGCGCGAGGCTCAGATAGCGGCTCGACAGCAGCAGCCACTGCTCGTCGTCCCACAGGTGCAGTGCGGCCGAGGTCGCCGGCCACATCCAGCGAAGCTCCTCGGCCGGCGAGAAGTCATTCCCGAAGGTGACCAGCGCCTCCCGGAGATGAGGCACTCCCGCTGCATAGCCCTCGTTGAAGTTCGCTGCCAGGCCGGCGAGCAGCCAGTCGGTCGACTCGGCCCGGTCAGACGGCTGCGGGGCGGCGGCGGCAGCACGGGCCACGTCCAGCACGGTGCCCCCGGGAGCCGCGCCACGTCCGGCGAACGTGGCGGCACCGAAGGCGTCCAGGTAGGTCTGTCGCGCCAGCCGCGGCTCGATGGGCTCGAACTGCGCGGCAGCCTGCAGCAGGAGCAGAGGCGCCTCCCCGCCACGGTTCAGGACGAAGGCGAGCTGCGCGCGCAGCAAGCTGATCCGTGCCTTGTCGAGCTCGCCCAACGGTCCCGCGTCCGCCATGTCGAGGAGTTCCACGGCGGCCTCGAACGCTCCTGCCTGGAGCTGGGTGACCGCGGCCGCCAACGCTCGCTGAGCACGCTTCCCGGGATCCAGGGTGAGGGCCACGGAGCGCTGGAGGAAGGCACCAGCCGCAGCAAGTCCGCCCCGTGCCTGGGCGCGGCCGGCAGAGCGTTCGAGCTCATCGGCGACGTCCTCGTCCGGTCCGGGGCTGGCATGCGCAAGGTGCCAGCTGCGCCGGTCGGGATCGAGGGTTCGGTCCGTCTCGTCAGCCAGGGCCCGATGCACCCTCTGGCGTTCCGCGACGGATGCTGACCAGTAGCTGACCGACCTGGCCAGTGGATGCCGGAACAGGATGCGCCTGTCGAACTCAGCGAGGCCCTGGTCTGTGGCGGCAGCGGCCGCGGTCGGTGCGATCCCGAGGCGCCGGGCCGCTCGCCACACGAGGGCGGAGTCACCGGTGGGGTCCGCTGCCGCGAGCAGCAGCAGCCGACGCGTTTGGCCTGGCAGGGCTTGAGTACGACGCTGGAAGTCTGCCTCCACGGTGCTCGCGACCGCGGTCCCGCGAGGGATCGCGAACCCGCCGGCCAGCTCGTCCGCGGTACGGCCCCTGGGCAGTTCCAGCAGGGCCAACGGGTTGCCTCGCGTCTCGGTGACGATCTGGTCCCGCACTCGCTCGTCCAACGACCCTGTGCGTACGGAGTCCAGCAGGGCTCGCGCAGCGGATTCCTCCAGCCCACTGACGAGCAGCTGCGGGAGCGTCTGGAGATCGTCGTCGAGCGCTCGTGCCGCGAAGATCAGGCCGAGTGATTCCGCCCCCAGCCGTCGCGCGACGAAGGCCAGGACCTGCCGTGACGCCTGGTCCAGCCATTGGTGGTCGTCGATGAGGCACACCAACGGTCGTTCCTCCGCTACCTCCGACAGCAGGCCCAACGTGGCCAGTCCGACGAGGAAGCGCTCCGGTGCCGGTCCGCCGGCCACGCCGAACACTGTGGCGAGAGCCTCGCGCTGGGGATCCGGCAGCCGGTCGAGGTGCTCGAGCATCGGTGCGCACAGCTGCTGCACCGCGGCGAAGGGGAGCTCCATCTCGGACTGGACACCCGCTGCTCGGGCGAGCCCACAGTCGACGGCCCGTTCGGCGACGTACTCCAGCAATGCCGTCTTGCCGACGCCCGCCTCGCCGTGGATGACAAGCGCACGACTAGCCCCAGAGCGGACATCGTCAACCAGTTGGTCGAGGCGATCAGTCTCGGCACCTCGACCCTTGAGGTCGATCCCATGCGGTCCCATCAGGTGTCGGCCCTGGAAGGCATGCTCCCAACGTAGTCACGCTGCGCCGGCCTCGCATCACCTCGCGGTGGCTAGCCAGTGGCGGATGCGACCAGGGTTCGGCGACGTGATGGTGGTGACACACACCTCACCAATCGGCTGGCGACGCGGCCGGTGGGCAAGGGACCCAGACCGTTGGGTTCTCTCGGTTGCCCGAGGCTGTCGAGTCCAGCGACCGACGCATCGAGTAGGAGCATCTGGTGGTCACTTTCCCGGCGTACGGCGTCGACCTGCCGACCAGTCCAAGGGGCGATGCCGACTCTGAGCTGATCAGCACCGCAGAAGGAGCAATGCGGGAAGGCTTGCATCCATCGGTCTTCAGCCACACGATGCGGGTGCTCCACCTGGCCCGCCACCTTGCGGCGACGTATCAGCCCGTGCCCGACCAGGAGGCACTCGCCGTAGCGGTGCTGTTCCATGACTCAGGAACAATCGAGGAGAACAACGGCCAACAGCGGTTCGAGGTCGAAGGGGCCGATGCTGCCGTTCGGTTCCTCGAGCGTCACGGTTGGGCACCCGAGCGCTGCAAGCCGGTGTGGGAGGCGATCGCCCTGCATACGTCGGCCGGGATCGCGGAGCGCTTCGGGCCGCTGGCACAGCTGACACGCTCCGCGGTGCTCGTCGATCTCGGCCTGGCCGACCTGCCTATCGCCCCCACCGCCTCGCTGAACGCCCAGCTGGCCGGCTACCCCCGGCTTGATATCGACCGCGTCCTGCCAGACCTCGTCATCGCCCAGGCGCTCGAGCGAGGAGGGACCATGAAGGCGCCTCCCTCCAGCTGGCCGGGAACCCTGATGGCCGAGCATGCGGCCAGGGCGGAACGCGGGGAGTGATCGTGGGGCCCGAGCCACCCGAGGACGAGACCTTCTTACGGGCACTCGCCGCTGTTGCGGACGCGCTGTACGTCGTTGACGCGAAGGGCCGCATCGCATTTCTGAACCCGACCGCGGTCAGCATTCTGGGCTATGCGAGTCAGGAGGACCTGATCGGGAAGCCCAGCCACGAGACGATCCACTATCTGCGCCCTGACGGGTCGCCATTTCCAGCGGAGGAGTGCCCGCTCCTGCGGCCCCGCCTCACAGGCGAGACAGTTCGCGTCGAACAGGACTGGTTCGTTCGCAAGGACCGCAGTCGCGTCTTGGTTTCCTATTCGTCCGCGCCTGCCGATCTCGAGAGCGGCCGGGGCGCCGTGGTGGCGTTCCAGGACATCTCGCACCGGTTGCGGCTCGGGGACGTCGAGGCCTCGCGGGCGCGGATCGTGGCCGCAGCCGACGCGACCCGCAGACGCATCGAGAGGGACCTGCATGACGGCGCCCAGCAACGGCTTGTCTCGCTCGGCTTCGATCTGCAGGGCGCTGCGGCGATCACGCCGCCCGAGTTCAAGGACTTGCGGGCGCAACTGTCTCGGATCGGCGCAGGCCTGGTCGAGATCCTTGACGAGATCCGCGAGATCTCACGCGGTATCCATCCGGCTGTGCTCACCGATGGTGGCCTCGGTCCAGCGCTGCGGTCCCTCGCCCGTCGGTCGGCGATCCCGGTCGAGCTGGACGTCCGCATCGGAGACCGGATGCCGGAACGCGTCGAGGTCGCCGCTTACTATCTGGTCTCGGAGGCGCTGACGAACGCCGCCAAGCACTCGAAGGCGTCGGTGGTGACCGTTGACGTTGCGGCTGACGGAGGGGTCGTCCGGATCGCGATCCGCGATGACGGGATCGGGGGAGCGGACGCCACCCAGGGGTCGGGGCTCATCGGTCTTGCGGACCGTGTTGAGGCCCTCGAGGGCACCATCGAGATCTCCAGTCCCGCGGGCGGGGGGACAGCGCTCCGTGTCACGATGCCGGTCGTGCGAAGCCACGCGGGGAGAGTGGGAGCACTGCCTGTTTGATGAGATCGTCGCGTTCTACTCGTCGTTCAGTGAGAAGAAGATGGGCGCGTGGTCCGACAGGTCACCTGCCACCACACCCTCTTCCGTCCAACTCCCGTCGACATGGGCATCGGGTCGGATCCGGGCACCCATGGCAGGACTGGCCAGGACGTGGTCGAGCTGGTAACCGCGAGCACCGGGCTTGAACAGCGACCGTCGCTCACCCTGCCAGTGGCGGCGAACGGGGAACTCCAGGTCGCCTGGCTCGGACGTCACAGTCCGCTCCAGTGGCTCCCACCAGTTCTCGTCATGGACCTTGTCCCACTCCTGGCACTCGTTCAGGTCGCCGGCGGCCAGCACCACGTTGGTTCGTGCCAGCAGCTTGAGGGTCGCCACGACCATGTCGGCGTCGAACAGCTCGCCCGAGTGACGCCCGCCACCGTGGCGCTCCGGTGGCAGGTCCATGGCACAGGTCTGCCACACCTCCTGGTACAGCTGCTCGACCGGGCTCGGGCTGGCATGGAAGCTCAGGCAGACGACCGGATCCGAGAAGCCGGGCAGATGTAGAAGTGCGGAGGAGACGTAGGAGCCGTGGTAGCCGGCCGTCGGCAACGTGAACTCCTCGGCGGAGGCGACCTCGCTGCGCCACAGAAGCGCCGAGCGCGGTCGGTACTTACGCCCTTGCGGGGTCGCTGGGACGAACCCGTCGGCCTCCCATTCCTCGATCAACGTCTCCGGGACCTCTTGAAGGAAGGCCAGGTCCACGTCCGGACGAGTCCGGCTGCTCCATCTGCTGGCCGCCAACGCCCGTTGTGACGACGCAGGGGATGCCGAGGCACAGCCCAGGTTGGCGGTCACCGCACGGATCATGCGGTCAGGTTGTCACAACCGGTCGGATCCAGCGGCCAGATGCGCGCATGCGGCCTGACCTGCGAAGACGGACGTTCAATGCAGCCCCACTCTCGACCTCGACGCCTCGACGGTCACGGCTGGATGCCGAAGCGGTTCGCGACCTCCCCTGGGTCACCCACCCCCGTGTTCGCCCTGGACGAACACGGGCCTCCTGCGGAACACGCCCACGCCTTCAAGAGTTGAGTCGGCATCACTCAGGTTTTCGAAAGCGAGGACACCGTGTCCCACAAGAGTCTTCCCGTCCTGTTCGTGTCCGACCTCGTCGTACTGCCCGGCATGGTGGTGTCGATCGAGCTCGATGAGTCCTCCCGGGCCGCCATCGACGCCGCCCGCGCGAGCAGCGACGGCAGGCTGCTCGTGGCCCCGCGGCTCGAGGATCGCTACGCGTCGTACGGCGTGATCGCGTCCGTCGAGCGGGTCGGCCGCTTCAGCGGAGGCACCCCCGCCGCCGTTCTCAAGGCCGAGCGTCGCGGCCGGATCGGCACCGGTGTGTCCGGGCCCGGTGCGGCCTTGTGGGTCGAGGTCGAAGCGATCGACGACCACGTCACCGATCGTGCCCGTGAGCTCGCCGAGGAGTACAAGCGGCTGGTCGTCGCCGTGCTTCAGCGGCGCGACGCCTGGCAGGTCATCGACTCGGTCCACCAGATGACCGACCCGGCCGCGATCGCCGACGCCGCCGGCTACGCGCCGTACCTGTCGGTGGACCGCAAGCGGGAGCTGCTCGAGAACCCGGACGTGGAGTCGCGGCTCGAGGCCTTGATCGGGTGGACGCGGGAGCACCTCGCCGAGGCCGAGCTCACCGACAAGATCGGTGAGGACGTCCGCGAGGGCATGGAGAAGAGCCAGCGGGAGTTCCTGCTGCGTCAGCAGCTCGCCGCCATCCGCAAGGAGCTCGGTGAGGGCGAGCCCGACGGCGCCGACGACTACCGCAGCCGGGTCGAGGCCGCCGAGGTCCCCGACGCCGTACGCGAGGCGTTGTTGCGTGAGGTCGACAAGCTCGAGCGCTCCAGCGACCAGAGCCCCGAGACGGCATGGATCCGGACCTGGCTCGACACCGTGCTCGAGCTGCCCTGGAGCGTCACGACCGAGGACTCCACCGACGTGGTCGCCGCCCGCGCCGTGCTCGACGAGGACCACCACGGGCTCGACGAGGTCAAGGAGCGGATCGTCGAGTACCTCGCGGTCCGGAGCCGGCGCGCCGAGCGCGGACTCCAGGTGGTGGGCGGCCGCGGCTCGGGCGCGGTGATCCTGCTCGCGGGTCCGCCGGGAGTCGGCAAGACCTCGCTGGGCGAGTCGGTCGCGCGTGCCCTCGGCCGGAAGTTCGTCCGCGTCGCCCTGGGTGGCATCCGGGACGAGGCGGAGATCCGCGGTCACCGCAGGACGTACGTCGGTGCGCTCCCGGGCCGGATCGTGCGGGCGATCAAGGAGGCCGGTTCGATGAACCCGGTCGTCCTGCTCGACGAGGTCGACAAGGTCGGCGCCGACTACCGGGGCGACCCGGCGGCGGCGCTGCTCGAGGTGCTCGACCCGGCGCAGAACCACACGTTCCGCGACCACTACCTCGAGCTGGACCTGGACCTGTCCGACGTGCTCTTCATCGCCACCGCCAACGTGGTCGAGCAGATCCCGTCCGCGCTGCTGGACCGGATGGAGCTCGTCACCCTCGACGGCTACACCGAGGACGACAAGGTCGCCATCGCACGCGACTTCCTGCTGCCCCGGCAGCTCGAGCGCGCCGCACTGACCGCCGACGAGGTCACGATCTCCGACGCGGCGCTCCACGAGATCGCGGCCAACTACACCCGCGAGGCCGGGGTACGGCAGATGGAGCGGTTCCTCGCGAAGGCGCTTCGCAAGGCGGCCACTCGCCTGGCGACCGGATCGGAGCGGGTCGACATCGACCTCGCCGACCTGAAGGACCTCGTCGGGCGGCCGCGGTTCACCCCGGAGGCCCACGAACGCACCTCGGTGCCCGGCGTCGCCACCGGACTCGCCGTGACCGGGCTCGGCGGTGACGTGCTCTTCATCGAGGCGTCCGCGCACGAGGGACGGGCCGGCCTCACCCTGACCGGCCAGCTCGGGCGACGTGATGAAGGAGTCGGCACAGATCGCGCTCACCTTCGTGCGCAGCCACGCGACCGAGCTCGGGATCGACCCGGCGTTCTTCGACCAGGCGATCCACGTGCACGTGCCCGCGGGAGCGACACCCAAGGACGGCCCGTCGGCGGGCATCACGATGGTGACCGCGCTGGCCTCGCTCGCCACCGGTCGCCCGGTGCGCTCCGAGGTGGGGATGACGGGCGAGGTCACCCTCAACGGCCGGGTGCTGCCCATCGGCGGGCTGAAGCAGAAGCTGCTCGCCGCCCAGCGCAACGGGCTGACCGAGGTGTTCGTCCCGCTCCGCAACGAGCCGGACCTGGACGACGTACCGACCGAGGTCCTCGAGGCGCTGACCGTGCACGTGGTCGGCGACGTCCTGGACGTGGTCCGTGATGCGCTGGCCATCGACACAGCCGCGACGGTCGCAGCCTGACCCGGAGTGGAGCCGTCGGGTGCACAGAGGAGCCGAATCGAGCGGCAGCGTCTATGGTCAGCGCATGTCGCTTGATCGGCTTCTAGGAGGCTGGGACCGCCCGGTGCGGCGGCGGCCCGACGCCATGACATGACGAACCTCAACACGATCGTCGCTCGTCCGCCCTCGCTGATCGAGGCTCAGCTCATCGTGGGCATGCTCGAGTCCCACGGGATCGCGGCCACGGCGTCAGCCGACGATGCCGGTGGCCTCGAGCCGCAATGGCAGCTCACCCAGGGCGTCCGAGTGCTCGTGGCGCCCGAGGACGAGTCAGCCGCACGAGAGCTCGTCGCCGACGCGGACGCGGGTCGGGAGTAGGCCCGACCGGCGGTGCTCGAGCCGGTTCCAGCCGGCCGCAGCCGACCAGCAGCTCCCTGGATGACGATGCTGGCCGGGGACATCCCGGCGCTGTTCACCCTGGGCGAGTAGAAATGGTCCATGACCGCCGAACACCGCGAGGTCGAGGACAAGTACGACCTCGACGAGTCCAGCGTGCTGCCCGACCTCTCCTCCCTGAAGGGCGTGGAGTCGGTGTCGACGGTGGAGCAGCAGCTCGTGGCGACGTACTTCGACACCCCCGACCTCGCCCTCGCGGAGGCGGGCGTCGTGCTGCGTCGGCGTACCGGCGGCGAGGATGCCGGCTGGCACCTGAAGCTTCCGATGGACGGAGCGCGGCTGGAGATCGCCGTCCCTCTGGGTCGCGCGGTCCGGACCCCTCCCATCGCACTGCGGAGAGTGGTGGCCGGCCTCGTCCGAGACCAGGTCCTGGCGCACGTCGTCACGATCCGGACGGACCGCCGGGTCCACCGCCTCCACGACAAGCGGGGCGAGGTGCTGGCAGAGCTCGCCGATGACCGCGTGTCGACCGAGCCGGCCACCGGCCATGCCCACGGTCTGACCCCGATCACCTGGCGCGAGGCAGAGGTGGAGCTGCTGTCCGACAGCCCGTCGCTGCTCGGCAACGCGTTGGAGCTGATGGCGACGCTCGGGGTACGACGGTCCGACAGCCCCTCGAAGCTCTTCCGGGCGGTGGGTGACCGGCTGCCGCCGGCGAAGCCGGTGGCGGTGCCGAAGCCGAGCAGGAAGGGGCCGGCAGCGGAGGTGATCCAGCTCCGGCTGCTGACCCAGGTGGCGGTCCTACGACAGCTCGACACCTGGGTCCGCCACGACGCGCCCGACTCCGTGCACGACATGCGGGTCGCCGTACGTCGGCTACGACACGCCCTGGCCAGCTACCGGCCGTTCCTCGACCGCGAGCAGTCCGAGCCGCTCCACGACGAGCTCGGCTGGCTCGCGGCCGTCCTTGGCGGGCCTCGCGACTGCGAGGTGCTGCACCAGCTGCTGCGGAGTCTGGTCGAGGTGCAGCCCGAGGGTCTGGTCCGGGGCCCGGTGCGGGCACGGATCGACCGGGACTTTCGTCAGCGGTTCAGGTCGTCCCGGACCGAGCTCCTGTCGGCGATGACCTCGCGCCGCTACTTCGACCTGATCGATCGCCTCGAAGCGTTCGCGCAGGCACCGCCGTGGACCGACGCCGCTCTCGAGCAGACTCACCGCGTGCTGCCGAAGCGGCTCGACCACGACTGGAAGCGGTTGCGCGCCCGCGTCCGGGCGGCCGGCGCCGACGATGACACGGAGGTCGTCGACGCTGCGGACCTGCACGACGTACGCAAGGCGGCCAAGCGGGTGCGGTATGCCGCCGAGGCGCTGGTCCCGGTCTACGGCAAGGACGCCGAACGGATGGTCAGGGCCCACGAGAGGATCCAGACGGTGCTCGGCGATCACCATGACGACGCGGAGGCCGAGACCGCGCTCCTCGAGCTCGCCGACGCCGCCACGGCGGCCGGTGAGAACACCTTCACCTACGGCGTGCTCCACGCACGGCTCGAGCTGCTCTGCTCCGAGCGTGAGGCGGACTTCGGGAGCGCCTGGCAGCGCTCCGTCTCGGCCCGCGACCGGCTCCGGCTTGGCTGACCCGGGCCGGCCGCGCCTGCGGGTCGGTTGGCTCTCGTCGACCGAGCCGCAGGCGGCCGGCGAGCTCCTCGATGAGCTCGTGGCCCGGCACGTCGGTTCCCGGCTTCCGATCGGCCGTCGCTGCGCCCGCTGCGGTGGAAGCGGACACGGCCAGCCCTATGTCGACGGAGATGCCGTGCACCTCAGCCTGAGCAGGGCACCCGGGTTGGTCGTCGCTGCGGTCAGCACGGCCGGTCCGGTCGGCGTCGACGTCGAACCGGCCGGTGGCGCTCGCTTTCCCGGGTTCGAGGAGGTCGCTGCCCATCCTCGCGAGGACAGCCGCGATCCGACGGTGAGCTGGGTCCGCAAGGAAGCGGTGTTGAAGGCCACCGGGTGGGGGCTCGCCATCGATCCCCGGGGTGTGCGGATAGACGACGGTCCGCGGCTGGTGGCCTGGGACGCGCGCCTACCCGCGCCCGAGCGTTGCTGGCTCGCGGACCTCCCCGTGACCGAGGGGTACGTCGGCGCCGTGGCGGTGATCAGACCAGCGGACGCTCCGGGCGCTGCGCCTCAGGACTCGCCGTCCTGGTAGAGCGTGATCTGCAGGCCGCCCGGGGCCTCGAGCCGGGCGTTGCTCGAGCCCCACGGCGTCACCGTCGGTGGGGCGATCACCCCGGCGCCGGCAGCGCCGGCCGCACGGGTGGCGGCGGCTGCGTCGTCGACCCGGAGAGCCAGCCGGACGTGGCCGGCGACGCGTCGGCCGACCTCGACGGCGTCGACGTACTCGCCGTGAGCGGGATCGCCGAGCTCGAGCGTGGCGACGCCGCCCTGGAGGATCACGACCCGGCCCTGGTCGTCGGACAGGTACTCCGCGGAGACCGCCATCCCGAGCGCGTCGCGGTAGAACGCGAGCGCGGCGTCGTAGTCCTCGGCGGTCACGACGAGCCGGAGCTCACGCACGCCGGGCTCCGAGGCGGGGGTCTCGGCGGGGGTCTCGGCGGGAGCGGCCAGGGCGTCGGCGAAAGCGTCGGCGGCAGGCCGTTGCACCTCCTCGGGGGTGACGTCTCTCAGAGGTTGGTCGAGCGCCCAGCGGTGGCCGAAGGGGTCGACGAACTGACCGGTGCGCACACCCCAGACGGCGTCGTGCACCGGCTCGAACGCCGTGGCACCACCGGCCATCGCCGAGTCCCACACCGCGTCGACGTCGTCCACGCGGACGTGGAGGGCACCATAGGTCCCGCCCAGCGACTCGGGGGAGAGGACGCCCCACTGCGGAAGCTCGCGGCCGATCGCGATCACCGCGTCTCCGATGCGGAGGTCGGCGGTCATCACGGTGGCGTCGGGCAGGGTGACCCGGCTCGTCTCGATCGCCCCGAGGACCTCGCCGTACCAGGCGCTCGCCGCCTCGACGTCGCGCACGACGAAGTGCCAGGCCAGGTCGCTCATCGTCACCCCGCCAGTGTCGTCCTCGGTGCCGTCGCCGTCACCTGCGCGCTGGAAGCTCCGGCAGGGCCGGCTCGTCGAGCCACGCGTCCAGGAGGTCCGCGCACTCGCCCCCGCCGACCTCGACCACCAGTGCGGTGAACTCGTCCCGCCCGACGGAGCCGTGGCGGTGGCTAGCCACCCACTCGCGCAGGAAGTCGAAGAACGTGTCGTCGCCCAACGTCAGCCGCAGGCTGTGCAGGAGCAGGGCGCCCCGCTTGTAGACGCGGTCGTCGAACATGTCGTCGGGCCCGGGATCGCCGAGCAGCAGGTCCTGGGGCAGGTCGTCGAGCCGCTTCCAGTGCTCACGAGCCTTGACATCGGCCGACTCGCGTCCGGACTCCTCGGACCAGAGCCACTCGCTGTAGCAGGCGAACCCCTCGTGCATCCAGATGTCACGCCAGTTCCGGATCGTCAGGCTGTTGCCGAACCACTGGTGGGAAAGCTCGTGGGCCACCAGCCGCTCGGTGGACCAGTCGTCCTCGAGGAAGTTGCTCCCGAAGATCGACAGGCCCTGTGCCTCGAGCGGGATCTCCAGGTCGTCCTCGGTCACCACCGACCGGTAGGGGGCCTCGAACGGGTAGTCGCCGAACAGCCGGACGAAGGCGGTCATCATCTCGCCCTGGCGGGCGAAAGGTCCGTCGGAGCGGTGCGGGTTCGCCTCGGGGAGCACGATGTCGATGGGTACCGGCTCGTCGGCCAGTCGTCGCACCGTGTAGCGGCCGATCTGCACGGTCGCGAGGTACGTCGCCATCGGCTCGGGCTGCTCGTACCGCCAGGTCATCGTGCTCGCGCCGCGATGTCGCTCGACGAGCGTGCCGTTGCACAGCACGTAGTACGACGTGGGCGCGGTGAGCTCGACGACGTACGACGCCTTGTCGGACGGCCGGTCGTTGCAGGGGAACCAGGACGGGGCGCCGTGCGGTTGCGCGGCCACGATCACGCCGTCCGCGAGCTCCTCCCAGCCGGCGTCGCCGAGCCGCCCGCCCACGGGGACGGGATGGCCGCCGTACGTGATCGCCACGGTGAGCTCGTCGCCGACCGTGGCCGGTCGCTGCAGGCGGATCTCGAGCCGGCCGCTGCGATGGGTGAACCTCGCGGGACGGGCGCCGTCGACCGTCACCTTCGTCACCGACAACCGGTGCAGGTCGAGCACCAGGCGGTCGGTGTCCTTCGCCACGCGGCAGCGCAGGGTGGCCCGGCCGGCCAGGCGGTTGTCCTCCACGCCGTACCGCAGGGTCAGGGCGTACGACAGGACGTCGAAACGGAGGTCGCCGTGCCCGGGCACATACTCGTCGGCCCGGTCGGCCGCGCGCTGGCTCAACGCGGCGCGCCGACCGCGGCGACGTCACCGGTGACGTCATCGGCGTCGAGCCACGGACCGATCGGGTTCCCGATCCAGCGGGTCTTGCTGGGCACCGACTCGCCCCGCATGACCAAGGACACCGGGCCGACGGTGGCGTGCTTGCCGAGCACGGCCGCGGGCAGGATCACGCTGTTGGGCCCGAGGGTCGAACCTGCCCGCAGGCTCACGACGTCCATGCCCATCATCCGATCATGGAACAGGTGCGTCTGCACAACGCACCCCCGATTGACGGTCACGCCGTCCTGAAGCTCGACCAGGTCGGCCTCGGGCAACCAGTACGTCTCGCACCACACCCCACGTCCCACCCGGGCGCCGAGGGACCGGAACCAGACGTTGAGGGCCCAGGTCCCGGTGGCGGGCCGCGCGAACCACGGCGCGGCGATCATCTCGACGAAGGCGTCGGCCAGCTCGTTGCGCCACACGAAGCTGCTCCACAGCGGATGCTCGGTGACCCTGATCCGCCCCACCAACGCCCACTTGGCCGCCGACGCCATCCCGGCGGCGAGGGCACCGCCCACGATCAGGACGAGTCCGCTGACCACGGCAGAGACCCACCATCCTGCGTGGAGCCACAGCTCCAGCAGAGCCGTCACGGCGGCCAGGACGAGCAGGAGGTTGAGCATCACCGGCACCAGTCGGCACACCTCGACGAGTGCTCGAGCCACCTTGAGGCGTGTGGCGGGCTGATAGGTGCGGGTCTGGTCGACCTCACCGGCGGAGCGACGGAGCTTCGTGGGTGGGCTGCCGATCCACGACATTCCTGCCTTGGCCTTGGTACGCCGTGGCGCGGCCGACAACACGGCCACGAGGCTCCGCTTGGGGACCTTGCGACCGGGGGCTGCCATCCCGGAGTTGCCGAGGAACGCGTGCTTGCCGATCTTCACCTCGTCGATCCGGAGCCAGCCGCCGCCGAGCTCATAGCCGCCGAGCAACGTGTCGTCGGCAAGGAACGCACCGTCGTTGACGGTGGTGAGCTTCGGGATCAGCAGCACCGTCGACGCCTCGACCTCCTCGCCTATCTCGGCGCCGAGGGCGCGCAGCCAGAACGGTGTCACCGTGCTCGCGTACAACGGATAGAGCCAGCCACGGGACTCGTCGAGGAGCCGGAGCGTGGACCACGCCTGCCACGCAAGGCGACCGTGCACCGGGTGGTGGCCGGGTTCGAGCCCGATCGCCAGGAGCCGTACGCCGGCCACGACGAGCAGTGCGAGCACGAGCAGTCCGACCACGGTGGCGAGGGGGAGCGTGGCCGCTGCGGTCCAGAACGCGTCGGTGACGGAGGTGGTGCCGCGGAGCCAGTGCGACACCGCCAGCAGGCCGCAGAGAACGGCGACGAGTGGCAGCAGGGAGATGGTCAGGGCGGAGGCGGCGTAGGCCAGGACCCACGACTCCCGGTTCTTCGGAACGGCGTCCGACCAGGGGCCGCGCGCCTCGGCAACACGCGCTGCGGGGCCACCCGACCAGAACTCACCGGCCGGTACCTCTCCGAAGACGGCCGAGCCGGCCCCCACCTCGGCCGACGCACCGATGACCGCCCCCGGGCACAGGGTGCTCCGGGTGCCGATGCGCGCGTTCTTGCCGATCGCGATGCTGCCCACCTGAAGGATGTCGCCGTCGAGCCAGTAGCCGGCGAGGTCCACCTCCGACTCGACCGAGCACCCCGCGCCCAGGCTGAGCAGGCCCGTCACCGGCGGGGCCGAGTGCAGGTCGACGTGCCGTCCGACCGTGGCACCCAGCGCCCGCGCGTAGAGCTTCAACGCCGGAGCAGCGGCGAGGTTGAGGACGCCGGCCTCGTCGGCGAGCCGCTCGGCGAGCCAGATGCGCAGGTGCGTCTTCCCACCCCGCGGGTAGACCCCCGGCCCCACGCTTCGCAGCACCAGTCGGGCGCCCGTGGCGGCGATCGCGAGCCGACCCGGCGGACTGATCAGCAGGAGCCAGCCCACACCGATCAGCCACCAGGAGGACGCCGGCAGCCAGTCCAGGCCCCACGCTGCGCGGGCCACGTTCGCCGCCGCCGCGGTCCACACCAGCCACCGCAGGCCGGTGAGGGTTCGCAGGGGGAGGGTGAAGACGGCCTGGCCGATCTGGGTCTTGACCGGGACCGGCGAGACGGTGCGGGTCGAGACCGCGGCGGGAGTGTCCATGCCGTCGAGCGCATCGGCCAGTGCCCCCAGCGTCGGGGTCTCGTAGACATCTGCCACGGTGACCTCGGGGAAGCGCGACCTCAGCCGGGAGACCAGCTGCGCGGCGGTGAGGCTGCTGCCGCCGAGGTCGAAGAAGTCGGCGCTCGGGTCGTCGACCTCTGCTCCGAGGAGGTCGGTCCAGATCTCGTGCACCCAGGCCGCCGTGCCCTTCAGCGTGTGGGCCGCGCCGGTGCCCCCGCTGCCCACGCTCGAGGCGGGCCACGGCAGGGCGTCGCGGTCCACCTTGCCCGAGGTCCGGGTCTCCAGCGTGTCCACGACCACCAGCCGGGGAACGAGGGGGGCCGGCATGGTGGCTCGGAGGTGCGCCACAGAAGCCCGGGCGTCGAAGGTCGGATCGGTCGCGACGTAGCCGACCAGGACGCGGTTTCCCGACCGGGTGGTGCGTACGGCGGCAGCCGCACCGGTGACGCCGGGGAGGGCGAGCAGCGCACTGTCGATCTCCCCGAGCTCGATGCGGCGGCCACCGAGCTTGATCTGGTCATCGGCCCTACCCAGGAAGACCAGCCCCTCCTCGTCGTTGCGGACCAGGTCGCCGCTGCGGTACGCGCGGTCCCACCCCAGCGTGGGCATCGGCGCGAACTTCTGCCGATCCAGGTCGGCGTCGAGGTAGCGCGCGAGGCCGACCCCGCCGATGATCAGCTCACCGGTTCCGGCCTCCCCGACAGGTGCGCCTGAGGCGTCGACGACGGCGAGGTCCCAGCCGTCGAGCGGGAGGCCGATCCGCACCGGCCCTTCGCCGGTCAGCCGAGCGGCGCACGAGACCACCGTCGCCTCGGTCGGCCCGTAGGTGTTCCACACCTCTCGGTTGCCGGTGGCGAGCCGCTCGCCGATCTCGGGCGGGCACGCCTCCCCGCCGAGGATGAGCAACCGGACCTTGTCCAGGGCCTCCATCGGCCACAAGGACACCAACGTGGGGACGGTGGAGACCACGTTGACGTCGTTCGCCATCAGCCACGGACCGAGATCCATCCCGCTCCGGACCAGGGACCGCGGCGCCGGCACCAGGCACGCGCCGTACGCCCAGGCCAGCCAGATCTCCTCGCACGAGGCGTCGAAGGCGACGGACAGTCCCGCCATCACCCGGTCGCCCGGTCCGAGCGGCTCGTCCTGGACGTAGAGCCTTGCCTCGGCGTCGACGAACGCGGCGGCGGACCGGTGCGTGACGGCGACGCCCTTCGGTTTCCCGGTGGAGCCCGAGGTGAAGATGATCCACGCGTCGTCCGTGACCTCGGGCTCGGCCGGCGCGCCACGCCCCAGGCCCGGAAGCCGTTCGATGGCGAGTCCGTCGCGGATCACCGCGTCCACGTGGGCCTCGGCGAACACCGTCGCGGCGCGCTCATCCGGGTCGTCGGCGTCCACCGGGACATACGCCGCGCCCGCGATCAGGACGGCAGCGATGGCGACGTACAGCTCGGTGGTGCCGGAGCGGATGCGCACGCCCACGCGGCCGCCCTTGCCGACTCCGACGTCGCCCAGCAGCGAGGCCAGCTCACCGGCCTGCTCCATGAGCTCGGTGTAGGTGAGCACCTCGGCGCCGTTGTCGAGGGCCGCGGCGTCGGGATGGGCCTCGGTCGTGCTCTGCAGGATGTCGACCAGGGTCCGCGGAGGCGCGGCGCGATCGACTCGAAGCAACGTCAAGGCATGCTCGCGTCCGCTCGGCCCACCACAAGAGGATGGCCTACCAAGGTGAACGACGTGTGTACGGCATGGCGGCCGGCCGCCCGGCGACGGCCCGACCGCGGGGCTTGGACCCGATCGTCCCGACTTCTGGCGTTCACCTGGGGGTGTCACGCTCGCGGCATGGCGATCGAGGAAACCCGAGTCGAAGACATGGACCGCAGCGAGATAGCGGCCTCCGAAGCCGAGCTCCTTCGGCTCGAACCGGGGGTCGACAGCGCGGTGATCCACTCCCTCGTCCAGGGCGTCCACGACGAGCTCAGCCCGGCGAAGGTGCACAGCTACCTGCCCATCCTGATCGTGCGAGAGGTCCGCGAGATCCTGCGCACCAGAAGGGCGGCGTAGACCCTGATCCGCGGCGTCGTCCGGGAGCAGCCGGCGAAGGCGCACCACGTGCCATGCCGGAAGCAATGCGTCACCACCGTTGTTGTGCGGAGAACAACCCACACGACCAAAGGACCGACCATGGCGTCCGACGAGATTGCGGTCAGCACGGAGCGACTGGTGATGGGGCCGTGGACTCCCGCGGACGTGTCGGCCGCTCTGGAGATCTTCGGCAGCGAAGAGGTCACGCACTGGCTCGCCCCTGCCATGGAGCCCATCCACGACGCGGCTGCGATGTCGGCCGCCCTGGAACGGTGGGCGGAGGAGGACGCGGAGGCGGAACCCCCGGTCGGCCATTGGGCAGCACGACGTGTGCAGGACGGGGTGTTGGTGGGATCGATCACGCTGCGGCGGATGCCGCCGTTCCAGGAGGATCTCGAGCTGGCCTGGCAGTTCAGTCCGAGCTACTGGGGCAACGGCTACGCGACGGAGGCTGCGCGAGCCGTGGCGAACTGGGCCTTCGAGAGCTCCGCGCACGAGTTGTTCGCCGTGATGCGACCCGCCAACGAACGTGCCGAGAAGGTCGCGCGGCGGTTGGGCATGGAGTGGGTCGGCGAGACGAACAAGTACTACGACCTCCGCCTCCAGGTGTATCGCCTGAGGCCGACAGACCTCGCCGACGGCGGCGTCTTATAGCTGGGTTCGGTTCGCCTCCCGACGTCTGACGTTCTGCAGTCAGCGGCGCAGGAAGTCGGTGACCACCGGTGCGAGCTCGTGCGCCTGGGTGACCAGGCCCAGGTGTCCGTCGTCGTAGGTGTGCAGCGTGGCATCGGGGAGGAGGCGTCCCATGATCCTGGCGTTGACGAGCGGGATGATCGGGTCGTCGGTGCCGGCCAGGATCAAGGTGGGCTGCCGGACGAACGGCAGCAGCGGCAGGCTGGTCCAACCGGCTCCGGCCATGAGCTGGAGCAGATACCCGCATCGCGATCCGACGCGAGAGTGCTCGTGCAACAACGTCCGGGCCAGGTCGGGTTCCGCGCGGAGTCGACCGCCGTACAGGTGGGCCGCGATCGACCTGGCGTAGTCGGGGTCGCGGTACCGCCGCGGGGTGAGCATCTTGAGCAGCACGAGCGGGTTGGCCGGGACCATCAGGGATCCGGTGGCCGTGCTCACGAGCACCAGTCGCCGGCACCGCCGAGGGTGCTGGAACGCCACCTGCTGCGCGAGACCGCCACCCCAGGAGATGCCGAGGATGTCGAACCGGTGGTGTCCGAGCTGGTCGAGCAGCCTGACCAGAAACCATGCGAGCATCGGGAAGTTGTAGGGCAGCCGGGGTGTGGGCGAGCCGCCGGCTCCGGGGACGTCGAAGGTCACGACCTCGATGCGGGGGTCGACGGCGTCGACGAACGGCTCCAGCAGGTCCAGGCTGGCCCCGAGACCGTTGCAGATCACCAACGGGGGTCCGGCCTCGGTGCCGGGGCGGACCGAGGCCCGCACCTCGTGTCCGAGGACCGTGACCCGGCGCAAGCGGGTACTCATCAGACGAACGCCCCGACACCTGTGATGTCGCGTCCGACGATGAGCGTCTGGATCGTCTCTGTCCCCTCGTAGGTGTGGAGGGCCTCCATGTCGGCCATGTGCCGGATCACGTGGAAGTCGAGCAGGATGCCGTTGCCGCCGAGCAGGTCCCGTGCCTCCGCGACGACCTCGCGGGCCTTGCGCGTGTTGTTCATCTTGGCGATCGCCGCGATCGTGTCGGTCAGCTGCCCCTCCTCCATCAGGCGACCCAGCCGCAGGCAGTACAGCTGCATCGAGCACACCTCGGCGAGCATCTTGACCAGCTTGTCCTGCACGATCTGGAAGCTCACCAACGGCTTGCCGAACTGCGTGCGTTCCGTGCAGTAGTCGATCGCTATCTCGTACGCCGCTGTCGCGTGCCCGAGCGCGGCCCATGCCACCGCGTTGCGGGTACCCGCGAGCACCCGGCCCGTGTCCTTGAAGCTCTGCGCGTGCGGCAGCCGGCTGGCCTCCGGCACGCGTACGTCGGTCAGGGTGATGTGGGCCTGCCACACGGCCCGCAACGAGCCCTTGCCGTCGATGCGTCGGGCGTCGTACCCGGGCGTGCCCCTCTCCACCAGGAAGCCCTTCACCCGGCCATCGGCCTCGTCGCGGGCCCAGACCACGACGACGTCGGCGATGGTGCCGTTGCCGATCCACTTCTTCTCGCCGTTGATCACCCACGTGTCGCCCTCGCGCCGTGCGGAGGTCTCCAGCCCGACCGAGTCGGAGCCGTGGGTCGGCTCGGTCAGGGCGAAGGCGCCGATGGTCGTGAGCTGTGCCATGGAGGGCAGCCACCGTTGCTTCTGCTCCTCCGAGCCGAGCAGGGCGATCGACTGCATGGCCAGGCCGGCCTGGACGCCGAGGAAGGTGCCGAGGCTGCCGTCGCCGCGGTTGAGCTCGAGGTGGATCAGTCCGTTGGCGATCGGGCTCATCGGCGGGCAGCCGTAGCCCTCGATCCCGTCGCCCACGATCCCGACGCTTCCCAGCTTCTCGACCAGGTCGCGGGGGAACTCCGCGCGCTCCCAGTAGTCGTTGATGACCGGCAGCACCTCATCGTCCACGAAGTGCCGCGTGCGGTTCCAGTACTCGCGCTCCTCCGGGGTGAGCTGGTCGGCGATCCGGAAGAAGTCGGTGCCGCGGGCCCGGCCGATGGTGTCGAACATGTGCGCCTGCCTCTCAGTTGTCGAAGACGTAGGTGCCGGGTGCCTCGGCCAGGCTCGGTAGTCCGGGCCCGCCCGAGCTCTGTCGGCGCGGGCCTGAGGACACCGCAGCGTTCGTTGAGCCAGGCGGCCACGTCGGTCCACCAGGTGCCCTGGTTCGACTCGGCGCCGCGGAGCCACTCGTCCGGCGTCGGCCGCGTCGTTCTTGTTGGTGTAGAACGACGCCTTCGGGTTGCCCGGAGGGTTGACGAGGGCCGCGATGTGGCCGCTGGTGGACAGCACGAACCGGCTGTCTCCGCCGAAGAGCTGCGTGGTCCGGTAGCAGCTCTGCCAGGGCGTGATGTGGTCGGCGATCCCGGCCGCGATGTAGGAGTCCACGTCGATCCGCGACAGGTCGATCGGCTCCCCGAGCACCGACAGGGAGCCGGGGTCGGCGAGCTGGTTCGCCATCGCCATGTCCACGAAGTCGGCGTGCAGGCCGGCCGTCATCCGCGTGGTGTCGGAGTTCCAGAACAGGATGTCGAACGCCGGAGGTGGCTTGCCGAGCAGGTAGTTGTTGACCCAGTAGTTCCAGACCAGGTCTCCGGGCCGGAGCCACGCGAACACCTCGGCCAGCGCGCGTCCGTCCAGGTAGCCCTTCGCGCCTGGACATCGCCTTCGCCGCCGCCGCGACCTTCGGGCTGGCCAAGGCACCGGCCATCCCGGCGCGGTCCTGGTCGAGGACGGTCACGGCGAGGCAGATCGCCGCCAACCGGTCCAGCCGGCCGGTCTGGGCGAGGTAGGCGGCGGTGATGCTGGCCAGGATGCCGCCGGAGCAGATACCGCCCAGGACGGTCTGCTCGCTGCCGGTGATCCGCTCGACGGCGTCCAGGGCCTCCAGGATCGCCGTCGCGTAGGTGTCGAGGTTCCACGCCGCGTGCCGCCCGTCCGGGTTGCGCCACGACATGACGAACATCTGCCGGCCCTGCCGGACGCTGAACTCGACGAGGCTGCGCTCCGGCGCCAGGTCGATCGCGTAGAACTTGTTGATCGTCGGCGGTACGACGAGCACCGGGACCTCGTAGACCTCCTCGGTCTGCGGGGCGTACTGCAGCAGCTCGAAGACCTCGGTCCGCAGCACGACGGCGCCCGGCGTGGCCGCGATGTTGCCCCCCACCTCGTAGCCGGACTGTGTCGACCATCTCGGGGATCCGCGGAGCCGAGGCCAGGTCCTTGACCAGCTGCGTGCCGCCCCTGCACCAGGCTCATCCCGGCGGTGTCGATCGCCACCTTGGCGGAGGTCGGGTTGAGCAACGGGACGTTGCTGGGCGACATCGCGGCGGTCAGGTTCTCGACCAGGAAGCGCACGCGTTGCTCGTCGCGCCAGTCGAGCTCGGCGTCGACGACGAGCTGGTCGACGGTCCGGCCGCCGGCCAGGTAGAGCTGCACGATCCGACGCAGGAAGGGGTTCTCGGACCACGCCGGGTCGGTGAACCGGCGGTCACGCTTGTCCGGGGCGAGGGTCGACGTACCGATGGCTGCCCCGATGGCCTCCGAGGCGAGGTCGCGAACCCGCCGCGCACAGGTCAACGGCCTGCGGGCCAGCGAGGTGGCCCATCGCGCGGTCGACAGGTCGGGGGTGAAGCGGCGTACCGGCCCGAGAGCGGCATCGATGAGGAGCGCGTCGAGCGGCGCCGCCTGATCGGCGAGCTCGGCGTTCGTGGCGCTCATCGGGCTTCACCGGTCTGGGGGGAGGCCAGGTTGGACCTGATCTCGGTCTTGAGGATCTTGCCGGTAGGTCCCTTGGGCAGCGCGTCGACGATGCGGACCACACGCGGGTACTTGTACGGCGCGACCTGGCGCTTCACGAAGGAGCGGAGCTCGTCCTCGGTGGCGTCGGTCTCCGGCTTGAGCGTGATGACGGCCGCCACCTCCTCGCCGAGCTCGGGGTGCGGGATCCCGACGACGGCCGCCTCGGCGACGGCCGGGTGCTCGTAGAGGACCTCCTCGATCTCGCGCGGGTAGATGTTGAAGCCGCCGCGGATCACGAGGTCCTTCTTGCGGTCGACGATGAAGTAGTAGCCGTCGTCGTCGACCCTGCCGATGTCGCCGGTGCGGAACCAGCCGTCCGGGCCGAGCACCTCCTCGGTCTCGTCGGGCTTGCGCCAGTAGCCCTTCATCACGTTGTGGCCGCGGATCGCGATCTCACCCACCTCGCCGGTCCCGACCGGCTGGCCGGCCTTGTCGACGACCCGCATCTCGACGCCCGTGACCGGCGTACCGATCGAGCCCGGCTTGCGTTCCCGGTCGAGCCGGTTGAACGACGCCACGGGCGAGGTCTCGGACAGTCCGTAGCCCTCCAGGATCTGGGAGCCGAACTTCTCCTCGAACCGGTGCAGCACCTCGACCGGGAGTGCGGCTCCACCCGAGATGCACGCCCGCAGGGCAGGCAGCGGCGGCGGAGCGGGCAGGGCCAGGAAGGCGCTGTACATGGTGGGCACACCGGCGAAGACGGTCGCCCCGGTGGTCACCAGCATGGTGACGGCGGTGCCGGCGTCGAAGCGGGGGAGGAGCGCCAGCGTCGCCCCGGCCGCCATGGTGACGTTCAGCGTGCAGGTCTGACCGAACGAGTGGAACAGCGGAAGCCCACCGAAGACGACGTCGTCGGGCCCGAGGTGGACCAGGTCTGACTGCACGACCTCGGCGTTGCGGAGCAGGTTGCCGTGCGTGAGCTCGGCACCCTTGGGCCGTCCGGTGGTGCCAGAGGTGTAGAGGATGACGGCGGTGTCGTCCGGCGTCCGGTCGGCAACCTCCGGTGACGGGCTGTGTCGGGAGAGCGTGTCGACGAACGTGGACGGGTCGACCTCGACGACCTCTGCGCCCGGAGCAGCGGCACCCTGCGTGGCTTCGGCGGCCGCGGCATGCCAGGCGAAGATCAGTCGGGCCTCACTGTCGGTGAGGTGGTAGGCGATCTCCCGGGCTTTCAACAGCGGGTTCAGCGGCACCACGACGGCACCTCTGCGCAGGACGCCGTAGTAGACGGCGGCGAACTCGGGGACGTTGGGGAGCATGACGCCCACTCGGTCGCCGACGCCCACCGAGTGCGCCGCGAGGAGCGCCGCGACGCGAGCGCTGGCGTCGTCGAGCTCGCGGTAGGTGAGCGTGGAGTCGCCCAACCGCAGCGCGATGTGGTCGGGCAGGTGAGTCGCGGTGTCGGTCAGAACGGTGGCGAGGTTCATCGGTGCGTTCCTGAGCTGTGGAGGTTTTCGGGTGTGCTCCACTCTCGGTCGGCCGGCTGGCGGGCGGAATGGTCTCTGGCACCGAAACCGAGGCGCTGAGACGGTCCCGGCGCACAAGCGGGGCAGCGGGTCACCTCGCATGACTTCTAGACTGCGGGCTGCTCGAGTGCGTTGCGGAGCTGCGCGCGCGAGGTGACGCCGAGCTTCGGGAAGAGCCGGTACAGATGTGACCCGACGGTGCGATGTGAGAGGTACAGACGCTCGCCGATGTCGCGGTTCGAGAGGCCCTCGGCGGCCAGTTGTGCAATCTGCATCTCCTGCGGTGTCAGCTGCTCCCACGCCTCAGGCTTTCGGTGATGGAGTGCCTCGCCGGAGGCCCGCAGCTCGCGCCGCGCCCGCTCCGCGTACCGGATCAGGCCCAAGGCGTCGAACGACCGGGCAGCCTCGCGTAGTGGCGCCCGCGACTCCGTCGTCCGCTGCTGTCGCCGCAGCCACCTTCCGTATCCGAGCTGTGCACGCGCCGCGTAGAAGGGCCAGCCATCCGCACCCGCGGCCATCGCCGCCTCGAAAAGCGCTTCGGCGTTCCCTTCCTCAGCGAGGAGAGCACGCGCGTATCTCAGCTGAACGTCGAGGTGTGACGCCTCCGTCGCGGCCGCGATCGCTTCCCACTCGCGGAAGAATCCGCCCACGAGCGCCAGGTCTCCACCGCCATGCACGGCCGAGTCGGCTAGATCGGCGAGCACCCATCCGCCCACGAACTGCCCGTGAGCCACGTCGGTCGGATCGAAGATCCGAAGGAGATGTGCGTAGGCCTCCGCGAAGCGCTCGTGCGACAGTGCCTGCCGACCTCGGGCCATGGCCACCACGCCGAGGAGCGGTTTCGCCCCCAGGGGCACGAGCGCCGCCTCCGCATCGCTGATCAGCTGCTCGGCTGCCTCGTCCGAGCCCATCTCGGCGGCTGCGATGGCCTGTGTGAGCTGTGCGACGGCAACATTGCGGTGGTAGCGCGTCTCCTGGGCCAACGCCACAGCCTCGGCCGCGGACGTGACCCCAACACGCACGGCGCCTGCCTGAACCTCGGCCCATGCCTGGTGGACGAGCGTGTCCCCGAGCAGCCCCAGTCGCCCCTCCGCGCGAAATCCGGCCGAGGCGGTCTGTAGGAAGGGGAGCGACAGGTCGACCGCCCAGACCGCGGACGCGGCCTTTCCGATCGAGAACTGCCCATCCGGGTCGGGCACCTCGAGCGGAGCCGTCCGTCTGACGCGTTGCAGGATCGCCGATCCCTGCCCCACGGGGTCGAACAGGGCGAGCGTGCTCAATCGCGTCGGACGGTCCGGCGCGACTTCGAGCCGCTCGACGACCCGTGCGACGTTGCGCCGCGTCTCCTCGTCCAGGTTCTCCCAGTACGCACGAAGCGCGATCATGGCGAGCGCCCCCAGTGCCTGATCGTCGTGGCCCGAAGCGGCGAGCTCCTGTGCGATCCCGGCGAAGCCGAGGATCGTGGCCGCGCCGGACCAGGTCGACTCGATCACCTCCACCTGGAACGAGGCCAGCGCGCGTTCGTGAGGAGGGAGGCCGAGCTGCTGGGCTTCCCGGAAGAGCTCTGTGCCGTGCTCCGAGCGGCCGAGGTCGAAGGCAAGGTCGCCGGCCCGGAACAGGCGTCGGGCACGCGACGCAGAATCCGTGGAGAGATCGGCCGCCCGCTCGAACGCCGCCAAGGCCGCGTCGGCACCGCCGCGGATCTGTGCCCGGTCGGCGGCCGCATCCAAGGCGGCAGCCATGGCCTCGTCCGGGCCGACCGCGGCGGCGGCCCGGTGCCAGATCGCACGGTCGGGCTGTCCCTCGAGCGCCTCGGCGAGCGCCGCATGGGCTCGCCGGCGCTCGTCCGGCGTCGCCGCGTGCGCCACAGCGGAGCGGATGAGCGGATGTCGGAACCGGAACCTCCCGTGCTCGATGGTCCCGAGCCCGGCGGCCACCGCGGGCTCCAGCACCGGGTCGTCCGCGCTTGCTGGGATCTCGCCGTCCTCCAGGGAGCTGAGCAGCAGCGATCGGCGGGTGTCGGGAGGCAGCCCCGTGAGCCTCGCCGCGAACGCCTGCTCGAGGCGTTCCGACAAGGGCAGAAGCTCGGCCGTCGCCCCCGCGACCAGATCGCCGGCAGCAGACGGAAGCTCCATCAGCGCGAGCGGGTTGCCGGCCGCCTCCTTGAGGATCCGCGCCTCCAGATCGGACGGCAGCTCAGGTGAGGTCAGCTCGAGCAGCTCTCTCGAGGATGCGTCGTCGAGTCCGCCGACCTGGAGCTCCGGCATCGCAGACTCGTCGATCACGCTTGCAAGACCATCGCGCACCGCCACCAGCACGATCACCGGTTCGACCTCGAGCCGGCGGGCGACGAAGCCGAGCACCTCGGATGAGGGTCGATCGAGCCACTGCGCGTCCTCGACGAGCAAGAGGACTGGACTCTTCGACTCCGCGCCTGTCAGCAGTCCGAGCGCAGCCAGCCCGACGAGGAACGGGTCCGGGGGGTCGCCGTCGACGAGACCGAACGCCGTTTCGAGTGCGCGGCGCTGTGGGGCGGGCAGACGATCCCGTGCATCGAGGAACGGGAGAAGCAGCTGATGCAGGCCGGCAAACGCAAAACTCACCTCGGACTGGATCCCCACCGCGGTGACCACTGCCACATGCCGTGTGCGTGCATGGTCCGCGGCAGCCTCCAGCAGGGCGGACTTGCCGATGCCGGCGTCGCCTCGCACGACGAGCGCGCCGCCGCGTTCCCCGATCCTGTCGATCAGGCCGTATAGCTGTGCAAGCTCATGCTGGCGGCCCAACAACGACGGTAGGGGAGGCTCCTCGGCGCTCGGGTCGGTACCAGTGACGCCCACCTGCATGCTCCCGCCTACTCGGCGACGACGCCCGGTTTCATGTTGACGGAGGTTGTGCTTGACCGGCCCCCCGACCATACGCTCGAAGTAATCCGCTCGGCATCGGTACGGATCGGGCATTCAGCCGCGGCGCCGTCCGCAGCGTGGGTGGGACGACCTGGGTTGCTGATCGGATACTGTGCTGCCCCATATCCGACCGGCTCGGCACGGGAGTCGGGGCACCCAGTGCAGAAGGAGTGCGGGGTGAAGGGACGATGGGGCTCTCCGACGAGGCGCGCTCGGCGGATGGCCAAGGCGGTGGTCGGCCGCCGGGTCGCCGCGCGGCGGCAGCGCCCTGAGCGACTGCGACGGATCGTCGAGGAGTACGAGGTCGGCCCGCTGTTCGTGAACGACGGCCGTGTTCCGGTGCGCTGGTGGATCAAGGCCGACAACTTCGGAGACCTGCTCTCCCCGTGGCTGATCTCCAAGATGACCGGCCGGGAGGTGACCTTCTTCGACCACTCTCGGCCGCACTACCTGGCGGTCGGGTCGGTCCTGAACCGGGCGAACTCGTGCTCGACGGTGTGGGGGGCGGGCTCGTTCGGGACCGAGGACGCGTCGCGGTTCGCGCCCGATGCACGGTACGCCGCGGTGCGCGGACCGCTGTCGCGGGCGCGGCTGGTGACCGCCGGCATCGAGTGCCCGGAGGTGTACGGCGACCCCGCGCTGCTCGCGCCGGCGTACTTCGCGCCGCACGTGTCGAAGCGTTACGAGTACGGGATCGTCACCCGCTGGTCAGAACGCCGGTGGCACGAGGCCGAGATCGGGCCCGGGGTGCGACTGATCCACCTGGAGACGACCGACGTGGAGGGCGTGATCGAGGCCATGCTCTCGTGCCGGCGGATCGTCACCGGATCTCTGCACGGCCTGATCGTCGCCGACGCCTACGGCCTCCCCAGCGCATGGGTGCTGCACCGCACGGCGTACGGAGGGATGTTCAAGTTCTTCGACTACTTCGCCACCGTGAACAAGCTCCGCACCGCCCAGCGGTTCAACCCCTCGTTGCCCGTGACGGCAGCACGGTTGGGCGATGAGCTGATGTTCGATGCCCGCCCCATCACGTTCGACTACCGCGCCCTCCTGGATGCATGTCCGTTCCTCCGACGTGTAGGCGACGTGGTCACTGACCCCGTCGAGCCCCGAGTGCCCGACGTGGATGTGCCGACGGCTGTCGCGAGTCGTACGACGTTCACATCGGCTCTCGCCGATCCTTCGCCGGTCGACGGGGTCGACGACTAAGCGCTGTCGTAGGCCACGTCATCCGCGTCAGTTGTCGTGGTTGGCGCTGTGGGGTTGGGTCAGGGCCTCGTGGACCTCGCTGGTGAGCTGGTGGGTGAGCCGGGTGAGGCGGGTGTTCTCCTCGAGCAGCTGGTCGACGGTGGTGTAGTCGCTGTCGGCCTTGGCCTGCTGGAAGGCGGCCTGGCGGTTCTGGCCGATCATGACGAAGGTCGACAAGAAGATCGCCTCGAGACTGACGACCAGCGTCAGGGTCGGCCACGGGCTCTGCTCGAACACGACCATCCACACCGCGAACACCAGCGCGTGCAGGTAGACGAACCGCATCGAGCCTGCGAACGCGGTGATCCTGTCGGCGATGCGGACCTGGACATCGTCCGCACGTCGCTGGAGCTCCGCGGTGACGGCCGGGTGATGGATGTTGACGTTCAGCGGGCGTCGCGCAGGTGACCCTGCGCGACGCCCATTGTTCCCGGACATCGTCAAGCCCGTGCTGAGCCGACGGAGTCGAGTGACCTGCTGGCCTCGCCACGGCCGGACTCGCCGGTGAGCTGGTCGAACCGCTGGGGCAGGTTCTTCACCTCGAACGCGGCCACGACCTCCAGGACTCCGTAGAGCACGGTCGCGAACCCGATCGCCAGCACCGTGGCGACCAGCGTCAGGCCGGGCTTGCCCAGCAGGTAGATCGCGACGACCACCTCGAGGATGCCGGCCACCAGGACGAGGCCCCACAGCGGCAGCACCTTGCGGCTGCTGATGGCCCCGATGATGGCCATGCTTCCCCGGAACAGCAGCAACCACCCGATGGACAGCGCCACCACGAGCAGAGCCGGGCCGGGCCACGCGAAGACGCCGATACCGACGAAGATCTCGACGAGACCGAGCGCGATGGACCAGGTACGCAGCGAGCCGTCGATCGGGATGCTGAACATCGTGAACGCGCCTCGGACGATCAGCAGCGTCCCGACGAAGACGACCAGGTCGTCCACGGTCCAGTTGATGAAGACGATGATGGCGCCCGCGACGATGCTGACCACCCCGGTCAGCAGCAGCACCCACCACCCTTTGCTCACGGCCTCCGTCTGGGCTCTCGTCCAGGCGCGCAGCTCGTCGATAGGGCTGGTGACTAGCATGTGTTCCTCCTCCGGTCAGCTCGGCTGCTTCTCGGCAGCGAGCTCGTCGGCGTCCATCTGGGCGAGGGTCGCGTCGAGGACGGCGTACTCCGCCTCGTCGATCGCCGCGAAGGTGTAGTCGATGACGTACGACGCGTACGCGTATGCGTCGTCCGCATCGCGCTGAGCGGCCTTGACGTCGTGCTCGTCCTTCTTCTGGTCGATGTGGTCGCGCATCTTCGCGAGGTGCTCGTCCCACGAACGACCCAGGTCGGTCCACCAGGCCGAGATCTCTGCGGCGTCCGCGTCCACGGAGTCGCGGAGCTTCTCGGCGTTGGCCTTCGACTCGTCGCGCGCAGCAGTCACGTCGCGCTCGAGGTCAGCCTTGGCCTTCTGGTTGGCCGCAGCCGCACGCTCCTCCAACTCCTTGGTGCGAGTGGCCAGCTTGTTGAGCTGATCTGACAGTGCCATTTCCAGTTCCTCTCTCTCATGTGTGGTGTCTCTTACGTGTGGTGCTCAGGCGTGGGCTTGCGGATCGGGTCGAAGCCAGGTCAGAGCCCCTGTTTCTCGAGCCAGACGAGGCAGGCGTCGGCCAGCTCTGGCCAGCCGGCATCGACTGTCAGCGAGTGGCCCCGGTCTTCGAACTCCATGACGTCGGTCACCGCGGTCGGATCGCCGTACAGGCCGTACGTCGCCTTCGTGATCGCTTCCGGGACGGGGCGGTCCCGGCCCGCCATCACCAGCAGGAGCGGGCCGCGGTCGGGATTGTCCGCCACCTCGGCATCGGGTGAGTCGAGCGTGAACGGGGCGAGACCTGCCTCGAGCAGCGGCCTGCCGGGCGCGGGGATGGTCCAACGCTCGTAGAGCTGGTCGGACTCGGCAGCGCTGACCGCGTGGGCGAAGCTGAAGCGGAACTGCTCGCGGGTCATGGAGATCGCCCGATAGCGGTTCGCCCGGTTCTTGAGTACCGGGAGAGCGGCTCGGATCGCCCACAGCGGGGCGCGCAAGACACCCTTGACCCGTGGAGCGTCGATCGCGATCGCGGCGACCGCGCGGTCCCGGCCGAGCAGCTTCTCGGCCACCATTCCGCCGAAGGAGTGCCCGACCAGGATCGGCGGTGCCGCCAGGCCGGCGATGATCGCGGCGTAGTGCGTGACCACGTCGTCGACGCCGACGTCGGCGACCGCTTCGGGGTGGGCGCGCGTCTGCTGAACGTCGTTCTGGTCTCCGGGCCAGCCCGGTGCGTACGTCGTGTAGCCGCGGGCGCGGAAGTAGTCCTCCCACGGTTGCCACGAGCTGGCATGGATCCACGGTCCGTGGATGAAGACGATGGGATGCGGCTTGTCAGACATCGAGCAACTCCCACTCAGATCGGGTCGTGCGTCCTTGACGACGATCCTTCTCGCTCAGGCCCGGGCGCTCTTCGGTCGAATGACTGCACCTCGGTCAGCTCTGCTTGCGTTCGACGACCCGGATCCCGACCATCGGGACGGCGACCGCCAGGATCGCGACGAGCATCGGGATGAGCATCTGCAGGGTGGTGGTCATGACCGGCTCCTTGAGTTCTGTGGGCCGCCTGGGGGCGAACCTGATCGGAGCTCCAAGGTCGCAAGGTCTGGTCGTCGACGGCACGGCTCACCGCCACGAAAGCGATCGCCACCATTGGTCGCTGGAACCAAGACCGCAGGGTCGACCCTCGGCGGTCCTGCCGTCCTCGCGCGTCGTGATCAGCCGGGAGCGCGCAGCACGCTGGCGCCGAGCCAGCGGCAGGCCACCAGGGCGAGCTCGAGCTCCAGGCGTTCGTCGTCGAGCGGACGACCGCGCTCCTCGACGGCCTTGTCGACGCGGTACTTCACGCTGTTCTTGTGCAGGTGCACCCGCTCGGCCGTGGCCGTGTAGCTGCCCTTCTCGCTCAGGAAGGTCAGCAGGGTCTCGCGCAGCCGCTCGGCGCCCTCGGTGTCCGCGGCCAGGCCACCCAGTGCCTTGGACACCAGCCTCCGGCTCGCCTCCAGGTCGGAGGCGAGCATCGCCGCGGTGCGGACCTCCGGCTCGGCGTAGGACGTGATCGCCCGGGCGGTCGCCTGGGCCGCGAGCGCGACCTGCTGAGCCCGCACCGCCTCGAGGTGGGTCACCCGGAACCCGGTGAGGCCGGCACCGGGGGAGCCGAGGGCGATCCGCAGCGACTCATGCGCACCGAGCTCGGCCGCCGCCGCGTCGAGATCGATCGCGGAGGCCTCCCGCCCCAACGGCAGCCAGCCCCACCCGGTGGACCGGTCTCGGGGGAAGAACAGCAGCTGTCCGCTCGCCCCGACCGCGCTGGCGAGCGTCGCCCAGCGTCTTCTCGAGCACTCGCACGTCGGCGCCCCAGAGCACCGCGCCGAGGTGGTGCTGTCGGAGCCGGTACCCCAACGCCTGCTCGGCGGTGCCGGCATCGACGTTCTCCCCGGCGAGCAGCTCGGTGAGGATCGCCGCCCGGACGGTACTGCGGTGCGCCAGCCAGCGCTCGCGCTCGGTCTCGTAGGCGACCACGACCTGCTCGGAGATCGAGTCGACGTACTTGAAGGTCAGGTCGGTGAACAGACGCGAGGCCGTGAAGCGCCACCTCCGCGTCGGGCTCGCCGCGGGCGAGCTCGCGGAAGACCCAGTCCAGCACCAGCTGCTGACCGAGTCGGTACGCGCGCACCAGCACCGTCGAGGAGATACCCCGTTGAGCCAGCCGGCGGGCGTACTCCTCGGCCTCCAGCGTCGAGGACACCTCGTCGACAGGGAGGCCGTAGCGGGTGATGTGCGCCAACGTCTCGAGGTTGCTCTCGATGCTGGCGTAGCAGCAGGTCGAGAACCTGCTGGTCGCCGCTGGTCTCCTCGTTGATCCCGGCCAGCACGCCGTGCAGGAGGCCGACCAGCTCCGACATCTGCGCGCCCATCGCGACGCCGATCTCGGCGACCCGCTCCCGGGCGAGGCGATCCGTCTCGTCCACGGTCCTCGTGGTCATGGTTCATAGTGCCAGCCCGAACCGGCCAGCGGAACGTCCCTGCGCAGGGCACGAAGAGGGCCGAACTCTTCGTGCTCCGAGCACAGGAACCCGGGGCGCTGCTCGCTCCTACCTTCGAGCGATCTTCTCGAAGCACAGGAGGGACCAGTGACCAGTACCAGCTACCTGCCCTGGGATCGCCCAGCGGCGTACGACGACCGTCCGTGCGTCCGCGACGAGAACGTCGCGGTCACCTATGCCGAGTTCGGCGATTGGGTCGAAGCGGCCGCCGAGCAGCTCGCCGAGCACGGTGTCGGCCACGGCTCGGTCGTCGCGATCATGCTGCCGAACCGCGTCGAGCTCCTCGTCGCCATGGTCGCCGCCTGGCGACTGGGTGCCGCCGCGACGCCGATCAACCCCGTCTTCACCGCCAACGAGGCCGACTACCAGATCGACGACGCCGGCAGCGTGGTCGTGGTCAACGTCGGTCCGGATGCTCCGAGCGGTGGCCGGCCGACGATCGCGGTGGACGAGCTCCGCCGGGGCGCTCGACGCCCGGGCTCCTTGCCGAAGCCGCTCACGACTCCCGACGACACCGCGCTGCTGATCTACACCAGCGGCTCGACCGGCCGTCCGAAGGGTGTGATGCTCAACCACACCAACACGGCGGCCATGGCCTCGATGCTCGTCGAGCATCTCGGCGTCACCGGCGCCGATCACAGCCTGCTGGTGCTGCCGCTGTTCCATGTCAACGCGATCTGCGTCAGCTTCCTGACGCCGATCTCCGTCGGCGGCCAGCTGTCGATCATGGCCCGGTTCCGCCCGGCGGCGTTCCTGTCCGCGATCGAGGAGCTGCGGCCGACGTACTTCTCCGCGGTGCCGACGATCTATGCCCACCTGGTTTCCCAACCCGACGACGTGGTCGTGGACACCTCCTCCGTCCGCTTCGCGATCTGCGGCGCCGCGCCTGCTAGCAAGGAGCTGCTGGAGGCGACCGAGGAGCGCTTCGGCTTCCCGCTGGCCGAGGGCTACGGCCTGACCGAGGCGACGTGCGCCAGCACTGCCAACCCGCCGTTCGGCACGCGCAAGCTCGGCACCGTCGGCGTCGCACTGCCGGGCCAGACCGTCGCGATCATGGCTCCCGACGGCACCGCTGTTGCCGACGGGCGAGCGCGGTGAGGTCGTCGTACGCGGCGCCAACGTGATGCAGGGCTACCTCAACCGCCCGGAGGCGACCGCCGAGGCCCTCGGCGACGGCTGGCTGCACACCGGTGACGTCGGGATCCTCGACGAGGACGGCTACCTGCGCATCGTCGACCGGATCAAGGACATGATCATCCGCGGCGGCGAGAACATCTACCCCAAGGAGATCGAGACCGTCCTGCACGCCCATCCCGGTGTGCTCGATGCGGCCGTCGTCGGCGCCCCGGACGACATGTACGGCGAGGTGCCGGTCGCCTTCGTCGCGCCGTACCCGGGGGTCGAGCTCGACGTCGAGCAGCTCGTCCAGGTCTGCCGCGACAACCTCACCAAGATCAAGGTTCCCGTCGCTGTCCACGTTCTCGACGGAGCTGCCGAAGAACCCCGTCGGCAAGACCGACAAGCCGGCGCTCCGCGCCATCCAGCACCCCGCACCAACCGCAGGAGCGTGACCCCATGGGATTCATGACACCCGACGCGCCGCCGGTCGAACCCGCGAGTTCCTCCAGCGGCCCTTCCTCGACCGGATGCGCTACCTGGCCACCTTCTGGGCCGACCACGGCTTCGGGTCGCCGCGCGTCTTCCACCTGATCTACATCCTCAAGGTCGCGATCGGCTACGCCTTCGGCGGCCTGCTGGTCGTCTCTCTCACCTCCGACGTGGGCTCGGTCTTCCACGGTGTCTTCGTGGTGGGACGAGCCGATCGTCTACGAGAAGCTCGTGCTGTGGACCGTCCTGCTGGAGGTCCTCGGCGTCGGGGGCAGCTGGGGTCCGCTGGCCGGCCACTTCAAGCCGATGACCGGCGGCGTTCACTACTGGCTGCGACCGGGCACGATCCGGCTGCCACCGTGGGGCAGACAAGGTGCCGTTCACCAAGGGCGACACCCGGACCGTCGGCGACGTGCTGCTCTACGTCGCCCTGCTGGTCAGCCTGGTCGTCGCGCTGGTGCTGCCCGGTGTGGCCGACGAGGGCCTGACCGCGGCGATGCCGGACAGCACCGGCGGCCTGGTCCGGGTCGGTGCGCTGGTGCCGGTGATCGTGCTGCTGGTCGTCCTCGGCCTGCGCGACAAGGTGATCTTCCTGGCCGCCCGCGGTGAGCAGTACCTGCCGGCGCTGGTCTTCGCAGCAACCCTGGACTTCACCGACATGATCATCGCGTTCAAGCTGCTGATCGTCGCGGTCTGGGTCGGCGCCGGCGTCTCCAAGTTCGGCGAGCACTTCGTCAACGTGGTGCCGCCGATGGTCTCCAACGCGCCGTTCGTCCCGGGCAAGCGGGTCCGTCGGCTGCACTACCGCGACGTCGACGGCGGCGACCTGAAGCCGTCGAGCTTCGCCTGGTTCATGGCGCACGTCGGCGGTACGACGGTCGAGATCCTGGTGCCGCTGGTGCTGCTGTTCGCGACCAACACCACGGTCGCCCTGCTGGCCGCGCTGTTCATGGTGTTCTTCCACCTGTTCATCGCCTCGACGTTCCCGCTCGCGGTGCCGCTGGAGTGGAACGTGCTGTTCGCCTTCATCACGATCTTCCTGTTCATCGGCTACCCGGCCGGTGACGGCTACAGCGTCTTCGACTTCTCCGAGGCCGTGGCTGCTGCCGGTGATCGTGGCCGCGCTGGCGTTCTTCCCGGTGCTCGGCAACCTGCGCCCCGACCTGGTCTCCTTCCTGCCGTCGATGCGTCAGTACGCCGGCAACTGGGCCTCGGCCACCTGGGCGTTCGCCCCCGGTGCGGAAGCCCGGCTCAACGAGCTGCCCAAGGCTGCGAAGAACCAGGTCGACCAGCTGCAGGAGTTCGGCTTCGAGGCCGACGCCGCGGAGCTGACCATGCAGATGGTGTGCGCCTGGCGGTCGATGCACAGCCAGGGCCGCGGCCTGTACTCGCTGCTCTTCCGGCATCTCGACGACGTGGATCGGTACACGATCCGTGAGGGCGAGTTCGTCTGCAACACCCTGGTCGGCTGGAACTTCGGCGACGGCCACCTGCACGACGAGCGGCTGATCGCCGCGGTCCAGCGACGGCTCGGGTTCGAGCCCGGCGAGCTGCGGGTGATGTACGTGGAGTCTCAGCCGATCCACAAGAAGACCCAGTCCTACCGGGTCATCGACGCGGCGCTCGGCGTGGTCGAGCGCGGCACCTGGGAGGTGTCGGACGCGGTCAGCCAGCAGCCGTGGCTGCCCGAAGGCCCGATCCCGCTGAATGTCGCCTGGACGTTGCCCGGCTACGTGCCCGGCTCGACCTCCGTGGAAAGGTGAGGACATGAGCACCGCAGTCGTGATCGGTAGCGGGCCCAACGGTCTGGCAGCTGCGATCCGCCTCGCCCAGGAGGGGATCGAGGTCACCGTGCTGGAGGCCTACGACCGGCCCGGTGGCGGGACCCGGACGTCCGAGCTGACCCTCCCCGGGCTGCTCCACGACGACTGCGCCGCCTTCCACCCGACCGGTGTCGTCTCGCCGTTCCTGTCCACGCTCGGGCTGGACCGGTTCGGGCTGGAATGGCTGTGGCCGGAGCTCGACCTGGTGCACCCGCTCGACGACGGTCGCGCCGGAGTGCTGTCCCGCGACCTGCAGGTGACGCTGGCCTCGCTCGGCGACGACGCCCGGTCGTGGAGCCGACTCTTCGAGCCGCTGACCAGGCGCTTCGACAACCTGCTCGACGACATCTTCCGGCCGATCGTGCACCTGCCGAAGCACCCGCTGGCGCTCACCGGGTTCGGGCTGCATGCGTTGCTTCCGGCGACCTGGACGGCGCGGCGCTGGGACGACGAGCCGGCGAAGGGCGCTGTACATGGGCGTCGCCGCGCATGCGTTCAGCCGCCTGGACACCCCGCTCAGCGGCTCGGTCGGACTGATGCTGACCGCGGCCGGTCACCGCGCCGGCTGGCCTGTGGCGAAGGGCGGCACCGAGTCGATCTCGAACGCGATGATCGGGCTGCTCACCGAGCTCGGCGGAACCGTCAAGACCGGGGTCACCGTGACCAGCCTCGACCAGCTGCGCGACCTCGACGGCCGAACGCCGGACGTCGTCATGCTCGACACCGCGCCGGACGCGGTGGTGCGGATCGTCGGCGATCGGCTGCCGGGCCGGGTACGACGTGCCTTCGACCGTTACAGGTTCGGCCCGGCGGTGTTCAAGGTCGACTTCGCGATCGAGGGTGACGTGCCCTGGACCAACGAGGACGCCCGGCGCGCCGGCACCCTGCACCTGGGTGGGTCGTCGGCGGAGATCGCGGCGAGCGAGGCAGCGACCGTGCGCGGCGAGATGCCGGACCGGCCGTTCGTCCTGGTCGGGCAGCAGTACCTCGCCGACCCGTCCCGCTCGGCCGGATCGGCCAACCCGCTCTGGTCCTACGCCCACGTGCCGCACGGCTTCACCGGGGATGCCACCGAGCACGTCGTACGGCAGATCGAGCGGTTCGCACCCGGGTTCCGGGAACGGATCCTGGCGACCGCCACCCGCAGCGCGCCGGAGATGGCGACGTACAACGCGAACTACGTCGGCGGTGACATCAGCGCCGGTGCGAACACGGCGAAGCAGATCGCGCTCCGTCCGAGGACGACGCTGAACCCGTACAAGATCGGGGTCAGGGGCGTCTATCTGTGCTCGTCCTCGACCCCACCGGGCGGTGGCGTGCACGGGATGTGCGGCTTCAACGCGGCCGAGACCGCGCTGAGTGAGCTCTGACGGGCGCGTGCTTCATCGGCTACAGGTAGCCGTGTCGGCGTAGCCACTGCAGGGCGGGGTAGCCCCACAGCGGTGACAGGTAGCTCGTGTAGAGGCGGTGAGTGATCGCGATGGTGAAGGCTGTGGACTCGTCGACGCCGAACGCGACCAGGGCGGCGGTGAGGGTGGCCTCAGCCGCGCCGACCCCACCGGGTGCGGGGATCAGGCCGGCGAGCACGGAAGCGCCGACGTTGATGAGCACCAGCTCGGGCACGGAGAGTCCGACGCCGAAGGCGTGACACGTCGCCCCGAGGGTGAGGGCGAAGGTCAGCTCGCCGACGAGGTTGCCGCCGAACAGCTCTACCCGCTTGCCTCTGCTGCGGAGCACGGAGAGCGCGCTGATGCCGTCGCGCAGTGACGGCACGACCTTCGCGCGTACCGCGGGAACACGCCAGATCAGCACGATGCTGATCACGACGGTGAGGACCAGGGCCGCCACCAGCCGGGTGTCGGGCGCGCGGATCGTGACGTTGCTCGTGTCGAGGTTGAGGTCGACCAGGGGCAACATCAGCAGCACCAGGCCTACCTGGACGAGCTTCTCCGACACGTCGTCCACTGCGCCGGAGGCGACAGCCTCGCCCGCGGAGCCGCCCATGCGCTGGACGAACCGCACGGTGGCGGCGATGCTGCCGGCCGAGCCGGGCACGGTCAGGTTGATGAACTTGATCGCGTACTTCAGCAACACGCAGGGCTGGAGGGGAAGCGGCGTCGATACGGCGCCGCGCAGCGAGACGGCCTCGGGCACGTAGGTCACCTGGGCCAGCACGAACCCGATCGCCAGCCAGGCGGGCTCCGCCCGTCGGAGGTCGGCCGCGATCGTGGCGAAGCCGATCCCGGCGAGCTGGGCGATGAGGAGGTAGGCGGAGAAGGCGACCGCAGCGGTGACCACAAAGTCACGGGCCCGGATGCGTCGTAGCTGCGCGAGCTCCACCGGTTCGCTGTCAGTCTCGCGTGCCGCCTCGGTCCGCAGGCGACCGAGGGCGACCTCGTGAGAGCGAGCCAGGTCACGAAGGTGGGGGGTCAGCGCGGCACGCTGGAGGTAGGGGAGCGCCCCCTTGACCGCATCGACCCCGACCCCCTCCACGGCCGCGTGGAGCGCGCGCGACGGACCGACCGACACGGTGCAGGCCACCAGAAGCTCGGCGACGTCGATGTCGATCGCCGACTGAGGGCGCGCCCAGGGTCGCGGCTGCGAAACCCACGATGACCGGGTGTCCGTCGTCGACGATGACGTGGTTCGCGTTCAGCCGACCGTGCGAGATGCCGGCCCGATGCATCCTGGCCACCTCGTGCCACAGCGTCACCAGGAGGTCGTCCGACACCGCGTCGGCCGGCATCGCCTCGAGCGCCTCGACCTCGACGCGTCGGGTGACGATGCCGGCTTGGCCATCGGAGCCGAGGGCGGCCAGCACGACCTCGGGAACCCGGACCCCGGCCTGGGCGGCGATGACCGTCGCCAGGGCCTCATGCTCGACCTGCTCCAACCGTCCGACCGGTGCGCTACGAGGAGGGTCACGATAGGCAAGCAGGCGCCACCGCCGGGCGATCTTCTGGGTGTCCTGGGCGTCCCGGCCCAGGACCCGCACATGTACCGGTCTGTCGTCCGCGTCGCGGCCGACGTACTGCGCAGACCCCAGCTCCTGGGCGGCCGCAGGTCGTAGCGCACGGAGCTCGACCCCCAGCTCCCGCAGGGAGGCACGAACCTCCTGGGTCGGGGGTATGCCGGCCGCCGAGCCGAACGCGAGGCGGATCAGCAGCGCCGAGGCCAGTCCGAGGCCGAACGCCGCCAGCACATCCGACGGAAGGGCCGCCCCGAGAGCGAGGAGCCCGAGGCCGGAAAGCACCAGCAGCCAGACCAGAAGTCGGCGCAGCGGAGTGACCAGCTCGGGGCCCACGACCGTGGCCACCACCACCACAGCGGCAAGCCTGAACTCCGGGAAGCCCCACCTGGACCAGAGCCTGTCATCGAGGGCGAACCAGTCCGGTCCGACCAGGCGCCCCGCGGTGCTACCCACCAGGGCGAGCACTCCCAGCGCCAGCAGCGCGTCCCGACCGAGCGCCCAGCGACGTCGGACGACAAGCGCGACCAGGAGGACGACGCAGAGCAGGATCGTGGCGACCACGACCGTGCGCCACAGGGCGGGCGCCCAACCCAGGACCGTGACGATGGCCTCGCCGACGTCCGCGTCCTTCGCCGGGGCTTGGTTCGAGATCGCCGCCGCGGCTCCGGTCAGCACCGCCATGGTCGCGAGGAGGATGCCGTCGGAGGTCCTTCTGTTCCGGCGGCCCTGCTCGTAGCTGACGAAGATGTCGCCGGGAGCCGTGTGCGGTGCCGCCGCCGACACGATGCGTGCCATCCGCTTCCGCTCCCTTCCGTCTCCCTCGGCGGCAGACACGCCGGGTGGGCTCGGGATGACCAGAGGAGTCCGCGCGGTCGCGCCACACGGACCCCGAGCAGCAATTCGTGACCAGTCAGGCAGACGTGGCCACCCGGGCGCAACCGGGCCGGCTCGGCGTTTCTGGGACCCACGGTCGTCGCAGGCGGCCGGGGCGCATCTGAACCGCGCCGCGATCATCCAGCGTTGCGTCAGCCAGTCCTGAGGACGGCGCTCACGACGGCCCGGAACCCGACCCTGACTCCGACCCGGTGCCGACCACCGCTCCATGGATCTCCCGCGTGAGGCGCTCGACCTGCCGCGTGAGCTGTGTGTTGAGGTGCAGCTCCTCCTCCTGGGCGACGAAGTCGTGGTCGGCCTTCTGCTGCTGGAACGCGGCCTGGCGGTTCTGGCCGATCATCACGAACGTCGACAAGAAGATCGCCTCGAGCGACACGATCAACGTCAGCGTCGGCCACGGCTTCTGCTCGAGCAGCAGCATCCAGACGGCGAACACCACCACATGGAGGTAGACGAACAGCATCGACCCGGCAAACCTCGTGATCAGGTCGGCTATCCGCAGCTGCAAGTCCTGGGCCTGCTTGCTCAGTTCTCGCGCCACCACCGGGTGGTGGACGGCGTTCAGGTCAGGGGTGCGCATGATGGTCATGACCCGAGAGTGGCACGGGCCCGGGTCAGCCGGTGGGCTTGCGTTCGATGCGGTAGTGCAGGGTCAGGAACGGGAAGCCGAAGAGCCAGAAGGCGTGCTCCGCGCGCAGCTCGCCGTCTTCGACGAAGACATCGAGCTGCTCCTCGAAGCCGTGCACGGCCAGGGCTGTGAGCTCGTCTGCGGCCGGGTCGACGTAGGTGAGGTAGTGCCCGGCCTGCCCGTCGTGGACGCGGCTGGTCAGGGTCAGGCCCCGGTCGGGCCGCGATCGGGGGAGCAGCGTGGCGGTGAAGCTGCCTTCCGGCACCGGGAACCCGACGCTGACGTAACCGGAGTCCCCATGGGTGTAGGTGGTGTAGATGCCGACCATGATCGGCTCGTCGTCGTCGGCGAACGACCGGATCCAACCGCGCACCGACACCGTGCCGTCGATCCCGCTGATCGTGTCGATGCGGCTGCGGATCCCGCGCTGGGCCTCGCGCTGGTTCATCGGGATGCTCGCCTGACCCAGTGGACGCGCGACCGCCGTGCGGTACACGAGATAGCCGGGCCGTACCCACAGCCGCCACTGCGGGACGATGTCCAGAGCGAACCGGGTGGTGTGCTCGTAGAACTCCCGGACGAGCGGGTCGACCTGCCCGGGGTCGAGGTCCGATCCGTGGAGCGCGTCGAGGGAAGCCACGATCCCGGTGTCCTGGACGTCGGCGGTGTAGTGGGCTCCGAGCTCCTGGGCGAGGTCCTGGACGTAGCCCGTGCCGACGTATCTCGACCGGGCCGGCCGAGGCACCACGAAGGGAAGGTCGGCGGCCCTGACCCGCTCAGCAAGCAGGCTGATCTGTGGGTCGCGGAAGAGCAGTGCGGACAGGCTGCGGTAGGCCAGGACGGTGCCGCTGGCCACCACGGCCGCCGGTGCCGGCCCACCGGAGAGTGCCTGTCCGACGGCGATACCCACGACCGGGCCCATCGCCACCTTCTGCGGGCGCAACCCCATCGCCCCGACCACGGCGCCCGTGGCCGTGCCCACCGCACGTGGACCCGCCCTCGTCACCTTCTGGGCAACCCAACCCAGTGGCGCCGCGAGCGCGGTGCTCACCGCGATGCGCTGCCACAGCGCCGGGATCTCGCCCTCCTTCTGGAGCGCTCGGGCAACCGCCTCCGACGTACCGAGGCCGACCGCGCCGACCAGCGCCGCGGCGGCTGCCGACCTGGCGCCGCGGTGCGCGGCCAGCGATGCCCCGGCGAGGCCGCCCACCGAGGCCGCGAAACCGATGGAGGAGCCGGTCGCCATGCTCGAGACCCTAGCCGTCGAGCGCTGGGGTCCTCCGTTACGAGTCAGCCGGCGACGGCAGCCGGCGGCTCGGGCAGGGCCGCGTCGAGCAACGAGAGCTGCTCGGTGAGGTGCTGTCGCATGGTGCTGCGGTGGTCGCTCTGCACCTGACGGAGCTTGGCGATGCTCGCCTCCAGGGCGGCCTTCTCGTCGGCGAGCCCGGCCAGGGCCGTGGTGCGCTCCCGGTCCAGCTCGGCGGCCTGGTCCTTCTTGTCGCGGACCAGCTCGGCCGCAACCCGGTCGGCCTCCGTGCGACTGTTCTCCAGGATCTCGTCGGCCGTGGCCTGTGCGGTGGTGACCAGCGACTCGGCCTCCGACTGGGCGTCGGCGACGAGCTGGTCGGCGGTCTCGGCAGCCAGCTCGAGCATCCGCGCGGCGGGGTTCGTCGGACTCTCCTCGACCGTGGTCGGCTCAGTCGGCTCGGTCACGACCTCGTCGACCACGTCGACCTCGTCGACCGCGCCGCTCTCGCCGTTCTCGCCGTTCTCGTCCTCGGCATTCCGCGCGTCGATCTCGTCCAGCGTTTCCTTGATGCTCAGCATGTTTCCCCCATGGTGGTGAGTTCAATGTTCGCCAGTGTGCTCGCTGAATTTCTGGCTTGTTGCCAAAACGCGTATTTCCCGAATGCCGGTCTAGCGCAGGGCAGTGAGCTCCACACCGTCCAGATGAGGCATCGGTCAGGCGGTTTCGACAGGTCCGTGACACCGGACGACACGGTTACGCTCCCACCCATGACCGCCGAGCTCGACCAGCTTCGAGAGGTGCTGGACGGGATGCGCGCAGGCGTCCTGAAGAAGCTGGCCGGCCTGAGCGATCAGGACGCTCGACGCAGCACGGTCGACTCGGGCACCAACCTGGCCGGGCTGGTGCAGCACCTCACGTTCGTTGAGTCGATGTGGTTCGAAGAGGTCGTCGCCGGCGGCTCGGCCACGAGGGGTGACAGGTCGATGCAGGTCGGCCCGTCGGTCCGGTCCGGACCCTACGGGCGCAGTACCGCGCTGCTTGTGCCGCCAGCAACGAGATCATCACGGCAGTCGGGGACGCGGAAGCACCGGTGACCCGGCACGGGAAACAGCGCAATCTCCGGTGGGTGCTGCTCGCGGTCATCGAGGAGACGTCTCGCCATGCCGGCCACGCCGACATCATCCGCGAGCAGATCGACGGCCAGACCGGCCGTTGACACCGGTCCTCCGCAGGTGTGTGGGCCGGCATCTCCTCCTGACCGCATGCGCCGTGTCGGCCTGGGTACGGCGCGGTCCCACCGCCACCCCGAGGAGACACCCATGTCCACCGATGCCATCGTGCTGCTCAAGAACGAGCACCGAGAGATCCGCAAGTCCTTCCGGGCCTTCGAGGACGCCGGCGACCGGGCCGAGGCCCGCAAGGGACAGCTGGTCGACCGGATCATCGAGCTGCTCACGATCCACACCTACATCGAGAACGAGGTCATGTACCCCCAGGTACGTGAGCTGCTCCCCGACGTCGAGGACGACGTCCTGGAGTCGTACGAAGAGCACCACGTCGCCGACGTCCTGGTCATGGAGCTGTCCGCGATGAAGCCCAGCGACGAGCGCTTCGACGCCAAGACCACCGTGCTCATCGAGAACGTCGAACACCACATGACCGAGGAGGAGGACGAGTGGTTTCCCAAGGTGCGCGCGGGCCTGGGCCGCAAGCAGCTCCAGGAGATCGGTGCCGAGATGATCGACAAGCGCAAGAGCGCACCCCGCCGTCCCAGTCAGCCCGGTGCCCTCAAGAAGGTGATCAAGGCCGTCGTCGACTGAGCTCCGCCCCAACGGTCCCGGTCTCGGGTTCTTCTTCTCGTGGTTCGATGTCGAGAACCGCTCCTCCGCTCCGTTCTCCTCGTGAACAGCGCCAGAGCGGCGCCACCAGCAGGAAGGCACGGACATGGCGAAGTACCTGATCGGAGTCACCTTCACCCCGGGTGCGGACGAGACGCCGATGGAGGAGTGGACGCGCGAGGAGGTCGCCGCCCACCTGGACTACTACCGCTTGCTCCACCACGAGCTCGTGGCCAGCGGTGAGCTGGTCGACTCCACGATCCTCACCGGCCCCGACCTGGCCCGGATCGTCCGCTCCGACGGCAAGGCCGCGCCGGTCGTCACCGACGGGCCGTACCAGGAGTTCAAGGAGTGGCTGGCCGGCTACCAGATCGTCGAGGTGGACAGCGAGGAGCGGGCGGTCGAGATCGCTGCGCGCGTCTCGGCCGTCCCCGGCCGCCACGGTGTCCCCACCCAGCAGCCGGTCCACCTCCGGCGGGTGATGGACGAGGGTCCGGAGGACCCGACCGAGATGGAGGCCTACCTCCAGCAGGCCACCCGGAGCTGACGATGGACCAGGTCGAGGACCTGCTGCGCGAGCTCGCGCCGCAGGTCCTCGCCGTCCTCGTCCGACGGTACGGCGACTTCGACGGCGCCGAGGACGCCGTCCAGGAGGCGCTCGTGGTCGCCCACACCCACTGGCGCGACGGGGTCCCCGAGCACCCGCTCGGCTGGCTGGTGACCACGGCGTCGAGGCGGCTGATCGACCAGTACCGCAGGGACGCATCCCGGCGCGACCGAGAGGTGCGGGCCGCGCGCGCCGAGCCGCCGGCGTACGACGTGCTGGAGCGGGACGACTCCCTCGCGGTGCTCTTCATGGCCTGCCACCCGGCGCTGACCCCTGCCTCGGCGGTCGCGCTGACCCTGCGAGCCGTCGGTGGCCTCTCCACGGCCGAGATCGCCCGCGCGTTCCTGGTCCCGGAGGCGACCATGGCGCAGCGCATCTCGCGCGCCAAGCAGCGGATCCGCGAGTCCGGCGCCGGGTTCGCCCTGCCGGACCCGGAGGAGCGTGAGGCGCGTCTCCCGGCGGTCCTCCACGTCCTCTACCTGATCTTCAACGAGGGGTACGCCGCCACCGGCGGTGCCGACGCCCAACGACCCGACCTGTCGGCCGAGGCGATCCGGCTGGCTCGGATGGTCCACCGACTGCTGCCCGAGGAGACCGAGGCGGCCTCCCTGCTCGCGCTGATGCTGCTCCTCGATGCGCGGCGTCCCGCCCGGACCGACGACCGCGGTCGGCTCGTCCCGCTGCCCGAGCAGGACCGCAGCCGGTGGGACGCGGCGCGGATCGAGGAGGGTCGAGCGCTCCTCGACGGCAGCATCGGCCGGGGGCGCGTGGGGGAGTACCAGATCCAGGCCGCGATCGCGGCCGTCCACGACCGGGCAGCCTCGGCCGAGGAGACCGACTGGCCCCAGATCCTCGCCCTGTACGGGCTCCTGGACGCCTTGGCCGACAACCCGGTCGTCACCCTCAATCGCGCCGTGGCGCTGGCCATGGTCGACGGGCCCGAGGCCGGACTGGCCCTCGTCGACGAGGTGGCCGTGCGCCTGCCGGACCACCCGCGGCTCCCCGTCGTACGCGGTCATCTGGCCGACATGGCCGGCGACCACGCCGCAGCGCGCGCACTCTTCCGTCAGGCGGCCGAGCGAGCCACGAACCGCGCCGAGCGCGACCATCTGCTCACCTTGGCCGCGCGTCCCTCCCGGGAGACGTGAAGGGATGCGTCAGGTGCCGAGGGCCTGGAAGGCCTGGTACACCATGTACGCCGGCCAGAAGAAACCCTCGAAGATCGCGTACGCGTGCTCCCAGAACCCGTCTGCCTGTTGCCAGAACCAGAACAACGCGCCGAGGATGCCGAGACCGTAGATCGCGCCGCTACCGGCGACGACGCTGTTGTTGCTGTTGGCCATCACGCCTTCCTTCCCGTACGGCGGGTGCCGACACCGGCACGCTAGCCGTGCGGCGTTCTGGCTGTGTCGTCGGCCGACGAGGAGTAGCGTCCGACCAACGACCGTCGCCGAAGGAGTCACCATGCTGTGGATCGTCGTTCCAGCCGCGGTGCTGGTCGTCGGCGGCGTGATCGCCTTTCTCTTCGGGCCGACGATCAAGACCTTCTTCGGCCCCGACTTCGAGCCGGCGCCCAGCGACGACGCGAGCGCGAGCGAGGCCGCCACGACCGGGATTCGTCGACGGCGGCGGCGACAGGCCACCCCCAGGTTCTAGACGTCGTCGACGGGCGTGACGTCGAGGGGTCCGTCGAACGCGATCACGAACAGACAGTCGGTCCCCGGCGCCGGAGCGTGATGCATCGGGACACCTGCCGGGAAGTGCACGTAGCTCCCGGAGGGCACCACCCGACCGTCCACCGAGAGCGCACCCTGGATCACCACGATGGTGTGGGCAGCGGTGTGCGTGTGGCGCAGCGCCTGCAGGCCCTCCGGGTAGCGGATCAGGTAGTGCACCGCTCCGGTCCGGTCATCGGTGTGCAGGAGGCGGAGCCCGATCGGGCGGTCGTAGATCTCCGACTCGTCCTCCTCGAGCTCCAGCCCGATCAGGTTCGCGACCACCGTCGTCTCGGCCATGCCGACACCCTTCCACGACGGTCACGAGCGTGCGCGGGCGGCGGCCGGCGATCCCGGCGTGGGGAACCACCGCCACACCACCGCCGACTGGCCGAGCGTCCAGACCGCGTTGCACACCCAGTAGACGAGCAGCGCCACCGGGACGACGCCTCCGGCCACGAGCAGTCCTGCGGCCGAGATCATCGGCACCATCTGCTGGACCCTGGCGATCGCGTCGGGAACGCCGTCGACGACGGTGTTCGGTGCGACCAGGTACCTCTGGGTGACGAAGGACAGCGTGGCCGCCGTCGCCGCGAGCCCCGCGACCACGGCCAGATGGGTCCAGCCACCGCCGAGATAGCCCCGCTCCGCCAGCGGGACCCCCAGCAGGGTCGCCGCGCCCAGGGACGCCACGAGCCCGGAGCTCAGCGCGCCGACCGACGCCCCGGCCGCGACGGTGGCCATCAGGTGGTAGAGCGCCAGCCAGATCGGAACCTGCACCAGGAGCGGCAGCCCACCCCACCGCGACATGCCGTGCTCGGCCGCGATCCGGCGTCGTTCGTCGGCGAAGGCGCGCAGGCCGGCGTGGTCCTTGCGTGAGCGGTAGCGCTCGGTGAGCTCCTGTAGCTGCGGCCGCGCCCGCGCCGAGGCATGGGCGAGGCGAACGCCGTGGCAGGCCAGAGGCAGCAGCGCGAGACGTACGACGGCCACCACGGCCGCGATGCACAGCACCCACGTGGTGCCGGACGCCGGATCGGCGCCGAGCGAGGTGAGACCGGTATGGGCCGCCGCGACCACGGCGGCGAGGGCATGGGACAGCGGAGTGAGAACAGACATGGACGTGCTCCTCGGTGAGAAAGGGATGGCTGGGCGACGTGGCTCGCACGAGGCGAGCGTCAGGCCATTCCCGGAGCACGAGGACGGAGCGGGTGGTGGACGGGGTCGGTGACCCGACCGGTCAGCACGAGCGGCGCAGCATCGCGGGACGGGGGAGTCGCCGACCGATTGCCGGTGGTCGCGAGCGCCACCGAGCGCAGGTCGAGCCGAACGAGGGCCGCGAGAGCCATCGTCACGAGGGCCAGCGTGAGCGGGGTGGACTCGGCCGCCGAGGTCGCCAGCAGCGACGGCGCCAGCATCACGAGCAGTGCGCACGCCGTACCGGCGAGTGCGAACCACACCCGCGCCGTCACGCCCGTGAGCTCCCGACCCATGGCGCGATCCTACGTCGACAGCCGTCCTGGGTCAGGGCGCCGGAGGTGCGACCGTCGCGTCGCGCCGCCCCGAGCGGTGCAGCGCGTCGGCGACGAACCCGCTGCTCTTCAGGTCCTCGACGAACGCGCGCAGGAACGCGACCGTCTCCTCGCTGCGCGCCCGAGTCGTCCCCACGGCCTGTCGGATCTCCATGAACCTCGGCTCGAGCAGCCGCAGGTCCGGGCGAGCGGCCAGGAAGTCGAGCATCGGCTGCCGGATGCCGGCCGCCACCTCGAGCCCCCCGTCGGTGAACACGGTGGTCCCCTCGGGTCCGCGCACCACGGTCGCGTGCTCGAGGGTGCGGGTCAGGAACAGGTCGTAGGCGGACCCCTCCTTCACGCCCACGCGAACCCCGGGACGGTCGACGTCACCGGCCGAGAGCAGGGATGAGTCGTGCGGGACGGCGAAGACGCCCTCGATCACGGCGTACGGCGCGGTGAAGGCGACCGTCTCCTCGCGCGCCGGGTCGATGGCCAGGAAGCAGATGTCGGCGTGACCGTGGGTCATCGACGCGAAGGACTCGCGGGCGGCCTGGAAGCAGGTGAGCTCGACGGGCAGGTCGAGGCGTGCGCCGAGGGCGCGGGCGATGTCGACCGTCACGCCCCTCGGCGCGGTCGGTGTGCCCTGGGCGAGCACCGGGTTGCCGAGGTTGATCGAGGCGCGCAGGGTCCCGGTCGGGGCCAGGTCTGAGGCGAGGTCCACGACTCGCATGGTGCCAAGGGGTCGGCGGGGCCGGCCGGGCGCCTACCGTGATCGCATGAGTACGCCGTGCGTGTTCTGCTCGATCGTGGCGGGGGAGACGTCGGCGGAGATCGTGCTCGACGAGCCGGACTTCGTGGCGTTCCTCGATGCCCGACCGGTCTTCAAGGGCCACACCCTGCTGGTGCCGCGCGAGCACGTCGTGACCCTGCTCGACCTGCCGGCCGGACTCCGCGACGGGTTCCTCGAGGCCGCCCAGCGGCTCGCGCGGGCCGTCGTCGACGGGCTCGGCGCGCAGGGGAGCTTCGTGGCGATGAACAACGTGGTCAGCCAGTCGGTCGCCCACCTGCACCTGCACGTCGTACCTCGCACCAAGGGCGACGGACTGCGCGGCTTCTTCTGGCCGCGCACCAGGTACGCCGAGGGCGAGGCGGCCGACTTCGCCGGCCGGCTCCGCACCGTGCTGGCCAAGCCCGATGTCAGGAAAAGTTGACAAACGGAGCAACGTCAGGTTTACTTGACACAGTGAACGACGCCACCGAGCTCTCCGAGTCCGCAGCGAGCAACGATCCCGACCAGGGACTCGCCGCCGTCCGGGCCCTCCGCGCGCTGGCCGACCGCCTCGAGGCGGTGCAGGTCCGCAACGCACGCGAGCAGGGCTGGAGCTGGCAGGCGATCGCCGACGTGCTGCAGGTCAGCCGCCAGGCGGTTCACCAGAAGCACTCCCGCGACTCCCGCCCCTGACGGCGGGAGCCACCGACTCTTCAGAGGAGACACCCATGCAGTCCCGATTCGACACCGAAGCCAGGATCGCCGTCGCACAGGCGGCAGACATCGCCCGCGAGCTGGGCCACACCGAGGTCGGTCCCGACCACCTCCTGCTCGGCCTGCTCGCCAACGCCCGGGGGACGGCATACGCCGCCCTCACCGACCACGGCCTGCGGCTCGACGCCGCACGCGAGATCGTGGCCGCCCAGCACGTCGACCTCGTCGACGAGCCCGAGACCCCCGACATCGACGGCGACGCCGACGCCGCACCCACGTCGTACGACGAGGACCGCGAGGCCCTGCGCGCCATCGGCATCGACCTCGACCGCGTCCGTGACGCGGTCCGCACCAACCTCGGCCAGGACCTCTCCGACGGCTGGGCCTCGCGGCCCGAGCGCGGTCCGCGGCGCGGCCGGGGCCGGCACCACCACCATCACCACCACGACCACGAGGGCCGCGGCCGGCGTGGCCCCCGCAGCCGCCGCGCAGACGGCCCGCGCTTCTCGCGCGAGCTCCGCGGCCTGCTGCGCGACGTACGCCGCTCGGTCCTGCGTGACCGGTTCGACGACGACCGGCGCTCGCGGCAGGAGGTGTCGGGCATGTCCGGCGCCCGCCTGCTGGTTGCGCTGACGAGGTCGGAGAACCCCGTCGTACAGGCCGTGCTCGCCGACGCCACCGACCTCGACGCCCTTCGGGCGCAGGCGGAGGCGGCGGTCTCGCCCAGCGCCGTCTGACCAGCGCGCCGCGCCCACCACGACCGCCCGGAAGGCAACTTCCGGGCGGTCGCGTGCATCGCACTCGCATGACCCGCTCGCGTCTCGCCGTCGCCGCACTCGCCGCGCTCGCGCTCCTCGCCCCCACCTCCGGGGCCCTCGGTTCGGCCGTGCACCGGGCGGAGACGGAACGGGGCAGGCCCCCGCTGCTCGGCCCGAACCGCGTGGCCATGGGCGACCAGGTGCCCTGGCGCCAGGTCGGCGAAGGCTGGTACCTGACCTTGATCGCCCAGGGCAGGCGGGGGGACTTCGGCATCAACGCCGAGCGACAGCTGCTCGACCTGGTCGACCCGCGGGGCGGGCGCTACCAGCTGGCGAGGACCTCGGTGGCGAAGGACGGCACCGGCTACCGCAGTTTGGCCGGCTGGAGCGCCAACGGGGGCACCGCACTGCTTCTGGTCGACCAGGGCACGAAGCACGCCCGCGCCGTGCGCCTCGACCTGCGCGCCGGCACCCGTCGCGTACTGCCTCTCGGTCCCGGCGTCGCCAGCATCTCGATGGGCCCCGGTGGGGCGGTGTACGCCGCGAGGTACGCCGGGAACCGTGGCCAGCGGGTCGTCCGGGTAGACCCCGACGGCACCTCGCTCGGGATCGCCCGCCACACCGACGGGATGGTCCTGCCGACGCCCGACGCCCGGCAGGTCGTGGTCGCGCCCCAGTCGTGGGAGCTGCACGAGCTCCGCCTCATCGACGGGCACGGGCACCTGGTCCGCACCCTCCCCACCCCGCGTCCCTGCACCCCCGCTCGCTGGTGGGACGCGGAGACGGTCCTGGCCGCGTGCTCGCGGGCGAACGGCGTCACCCGGCTGTACGCCGTCCCGCTGGACGGCAGCGCGCCGCGGCCGGTCTCGGCCGACCACGGCCGCGGCAGCAGCGACCTCGGCGACCTCGACGCCCGCCGACTCGGCGGTACGACGTACCTCGAGGCGTCCGGCCCCTGCGGCGTCGTGTTCCTCGCCCGCCAGCACGGCGACGGCACCGCCACCCGCGTGCGGGTCCCCGGCAGCAAGGGCAACGTGTACCTGATCGGCCGGCGCGGCCACCGCCTCGTGCTCCAGACCGGGGTCTCCTGCGACGGAGGCGCCGCCCGGGACGCGATCACGCACTTCGACCCGGCGACCCACGACAACGTGGTGGTCGCCGAGCTCCCGCTGAACGAGTCCTACTCCACGATCCTCGCCTTCGGAGAGCGGCGAACGACCTTTGGTTGAGGGCGGCTGAGGGCGGCCGAGGCCCGATGCCCGGCTCACGGTCGCGACCGGCAGCGCTCTACAGTGGCCGATGGCCGGACCCCCGCGTCCAGGCCGTCACCGTCACCAGCCGACGAGGAGTCACACATGGGTCGCTTCGACGGGCGCGTCGCCGTCGTCACCGGAGCCGCACGAGGGATCGGGTTCGGCGTCGCCAACCGCTTCGCCGAGGAGGGCGCCTCCGTGGCGGTCCTCGACCTCGACGCAGGGCAGGCCTCGGAGGCAGCCGGCGTCCTGCCGCTCACCGAGGGTGCGAGCTCGGTCGGCCTCGCCTGCGACGTCGGCGACGCCGCGTCGGTGCAGAGCGCTGTCGACCGGGTCGCCGCGGAGCTCGGCGGCCTCCACATCCTGGTCAACAACGCAGGCGTCACCCGCGACAACCTGCTGTTCAAGATGACGGACGACGACTGGGACGTCGTGATCGGCGTCCACCTCCGCGGCGCCTTCCTGATGACCCGGGCGGCCCAGAAGCACTTCGTGGAGCAGAAGTACGGCAAGGTCGTCTGCCTCTCCAGCGTCTCCGCGCTCGGCAACCGGGGGCAGGCCAACTACTCCGCCGCCAAGATGGGGATCCAGGGCTTCGTCCGCACGCTCGGCATCGAGCTCGGCCCGTTCGGCGTCAACGCCAACGCGATCGCCCCGGGCTTCATCGCCACCGACATGACCGACGCCACGGCCGCGCGCGTCGGCATGCCGGTCGAGGAGTTCCGCAAGGCCGCCGCCGACCGCAACCCGGTCCGCCGGGTCGGCTACCCCGAGGACATCGCGGCCGCCGCGGCGTTCCTGTGCAGCGACGAGGCGTCGTACATCACCGGCCAGACGCTGTACGTCGACGGGGGCGCCACGCTTGTCTGAGCCGCAGGTGCGCCAGCTCGGCCGGACGCCGGGCATGAAGCCGATCCACGCCGTGGTGGCCGGGGTGCTCGTGCTGGTCTGGGCAGGGGTGCTGGCCTACGTGCTCACCCACGGCAAGGACCAGGGGTCGGGGGTCGACGTCTACTCCGAGCTGCCGCCGGGGTTCACCGCGGCCCTGCAGACCAAGGGCGTGTCGTTCTCCGGCCTGTCGCCGGTCGACGGCGCGACCGTGCAGCAGGTGCTCTCCCACGCCACCACCGACGTGGCAGCGTCGAGCGGAGCGGACCCGATCGTGCTCCGCACCGCGTTCACCGACTCGGTCCAGGGTGCGACGTTCCAGGACCGGGCGGCCCTGATGGTGGTCGTCCCCCAGTCGCAGGGGTCCAGCGGGTCGGTCTACGTCGCCTTCCTCGACCCCACGACGTACACCACGCTGACCTCGGTGACCTACGCCGACGCCGGCGGATAGTGGTGACCCTGGTCACGTCCTCGGCGTGGCCAACCCGAACTGGTTGGCATCGTCCTTCACACTGGTGCGGACCCGTGGTCCCACCCCCGATGGAGTTCTCTGTGCGACGCGTTGCCCTGACCCTGTCCGCCCTCACCGCGACCAGCCTGCTGCTGAGCGCCTGTGGCGGCTCGTCGAGCTCGACTCCCGCTGCTGACCCGCAGCAGGTCGAGAGCGGCCAGACGATCACCCAGTTCTGGCCCCTGACCGGCCTGCAGGTCCCGTCCAACAAGACGTCCGCGCTCGACCATCCCGTGCTCGTGGTGAAGATGGACAACACCGTCTCCAGCCAGCCGCAGGTCGGCCTGAGCAAGGCCGACATGGTCGTCGAGGAGCTGGTCGAGGGCGGTCTGACCCGCCTCGCCGCCTTCTACTACTCCGACATCCCGACCAACGTCGGGCCGGTCCGGTCGATGCGCGCCAGCGACATCCCGGTGGTCTCGCCGGTCCACGCCTCGATGGTGACCAGCGGCGCTGCCAACCGCACGATCGCGCTGATCAAGGCCGCCGACATCCCGTTCTACAGCGAGGGCTCGAAGGGCTTCTACCGCTCCAACCAGCGCCCCACCCCCTACAACCTCCTCGTGCACCTCAACGAGGTCGCGGCGACCGCCAAGGCGAAGGCCGCGACCCCGCCGGACTACCTGACCTGGGGCTCCGACAAGGACCTGCCCAAGGGCATCAAGGTGACCAAGATCGGTGCGCAGTTCTCCGGTGGCCACACCACCGAGTGGCAGTTCACCAACGGGAGCTACCACAACCTCAACAGCAACGCTCCCGGCGGCGACCAGTTCCCGGCGACCAACGTGCTGGTGCTGCGCGTCAAGGAAGGCAACGCCGGCTACCTCGACCCGGCCGGCAACCCCGTGCCCAAGACGCTCCTCGTCGGCAAGGGCAACGCGCTGCTCTTCCACAACGGCCGGATGGTCGCTGCGAACTGGGCGAAGGGCAAGGCGCCCGACTCGCAGATCAAGCTGACCACCAAGAAGGGCGACACCCTCAAGGTGCCCGCCGGTCACACGTGGATCGAGCTGGTCCCGGTCGACAGCGGCAACGTCACGTTCAAGAAGTAGGCGCCGCCGGTACGGTCGGCATCTCCGCGCCCTGGTCGGCCAGCGAGCGGAGGCCGGCCAGGATGAACCCGATCGCCAGCTCCACCCGCTCGGCCGCCGCGTCGGGGTCGTCGGCCCGCGAGACGCTGGCACCCGACGACGACATCGCGCCGAAGAAGATCCGGGCGAAGGTGTGCTCCATCTCGTCGTCCAGCGACCACGCGCCGTAGTTGAGCACCGCCCGCACGATGTCGAGGACGTAGGCGAACGTCGAGCGCTCCTCCTGCTCCCGGAAGCGCTCGTAGCCCAGCACCGACGGGCCGTCCTGGATCACGATCCGGCTGTACGACGGCTGCCGCACCACCTCGAGGAAGGCGCGGAGCCCCGAGAGCGCCTTGTCCCACGGGTCCTGGTCGCCGGTCAACGCGTCCTGGATCGACTGCGCGCCGGCGGACTCGACCCGCTCGAAGACCGCCTCGAAGAGCGCCTGCTTGCCGGAGTAGTGGTGGTAGAGCGCACCCTTGGTGACGTCGGCCCCGGCCACGATCGCGTCGAGCGAGGTCGCGGCGTACCCGTGCTCGGTGAAGAGGCGCTCCGCGACGTCGACCAGCGCACGGCGCGTCGAGGCGGAGTACTCCGCGCGACGGCTCGTCCCCGGCACGTGGGGGACCTTGCCGACGAGGCGTCCCCGAGCGCTCTTGGTCACCCGCCGCAGTCTAGGGGTCGGGATCGGTCGAGACGCGGGCCGAAGGACCGCCTCAGCGAACCCTGAGGAGTCCCTAGGTAATACCTAGGTGCTGTGTTAGAACTTCCTCCATGTCGAGAAACCTCATCCGCCGCGCCGTGGCCGGCACCGCCCTGGTGGTCGTGGCCGCCACGCTCCCCGGCGCGCTGTCGTCGTCGGCCCACGCCGACGACGCCACGACCGTCACCATCGTCGGCACCAGCGACGTCTCCGACTCGGGCCTGATCCAGTTCCTCACCCCGCTCTTCAACGCCGACCACCCCGGTCTCACGCTGAACTACGTGAGCCTCGGGACCGGTGCCGCGATCACGCAGGCGGAGTCCGGCACGGCGAGTGCGCTGATCGTGCACGCGGCCTCGCTGGAGAACCAGTTCGTCGGCGCGGGCTTCTCGGCCGAGCCGTTCGGTCGGGCGATCTTCTGGGGCGACTACGTCCTCGCCGGTCCCGCCAGCGACCCGGCTCACGTGCTGACCGCCGACCAGCACGACATCGTCGGCGCGTTCGAGGCGATCGCGGCCGCCGGCGCGGCGGGCAACGCCAACTTCGTCTCCCGCGGCAACACAGCCGGGACCCCCGTTCAGGAACACGCGATCTGGGCCCTCACCTCGGGCGTCCAGACGTGCAACGTGTCCACCGCGAACGGCGGCGGCACCGCGCCGAGCACGGTCACCGGCGACTGCCCGACCCCGCAGTCCCCTCCGGACTGGTACCACATCACCGGCGCTACCCAGGCGCCCAACGTCGAGAACGCCGACGTCTGCAACTACACGACGGCCGACAACGGGGCCAACAACAACTGCTACGTCTTCACCGACCGCGGGACCTTCCAGTTCCTGCAGAACACCCACGCGATCTCCCAGCTGCAAATCGTGACGCGTGACAACAACGTGCCGGCCCACCCCGGCCAGAACACGCTGCTGGTCAACTCGTTCCACGCCTACGTCGTGAACCCGGACAAGTTCGCCGGCAACCCGGCGGTCCAGCTCAACGTGGCCGGTGCCAAGACGTTCCTCGACTGGCTCACCTCGCCCGAGGGTCAGGCCGACGTCGCGTCCTACCTCAGTGAGGGAGGCGACCCGGCGTTCCTGCCCGATGCCGCGCCCAGTGTCACGAGCAGTGCGCTTCCCGCAAGGGTGGCCGGTGGGAGGAAGGTGACCCTCAAGGGAAGCGTGGCCAACGTCGTGCCCGGCACGCCGTCGCTGAAGCGGGTCGTGGTCCGACTGATCGGCACTCGGGGCGGTACGACGTTCCGCGCGGCCAGGACCGTCACCGGGGCCGGCGGCAGGTTCACCCTGTCGTTCACGCCACGGCGCACCGCCACCTACTCGATCCGCACACCGCGCATCACCAAGGTCGAGATCCCCACGCTCCACCCGGTCTTCGGCGACCTGCTCCAGCCGCACCGAGCTCCAGCTGGGCAGGATGAAGGTCACCGGTGCGGTGACGATGACCAAGGTGCAGGCCGCGTCGCCGAAGGTCACGATCTCGGGGGCGCTCGCGCCGAGCGACACGGTGAAGGCCGGCAAGGTCACGCTGTTCGCCGGACATCCGGGCCGGAAGCTCCACGCGATCAGCTCCCGGAGTGTCGCGGTCGGCGCGTCGCGCTACTCGGAGACCTGGAAGCTCGGCCACGGGACCTGGAAGGTCCAGATGCGCTACTCCAACGCCGGAGTGATCACGGCCGGCTCGTCGAAGATCCAGCAGGTGACCCTGCGGTGACTGCTGCGGCCGGACGCGGCTCCCTGCGTGCCGCGTCCGGTGCGACACCGCGTCGGCTGGCCCGCTGGGCCGCCGTCGCGGCTCTCGGCGCCCTCGGGCTCGTCCTCCCGGGTCCCGCCCAGGCGGCCGACGACTCCTGCTCGGGTGCCGGATCGTGCCTGGTGGTGAAGGTGTTGGACCAGAACGGCGACGTGCAGGCGCGCCAGGAGTTCACCGCGGACGAGATCAACAACGACCCGCAGGTCGTGCATGACCCTCCGTTCCTCACGCGCAACTTCGTGGGAGACGACCCCCACATCTCTGTGACCGCGCCACAGGCCCTGCCGTTGACCGCAGTGATCGGGAACGTCGGCCTCACCGTGCCCCAGGTGCACTACGCCGAGATCATCGGTCCCAACGGGGCGTCGCACGGCCTCAGCCAGAAGCAGCTGAGGCCACCCTCGGAGAACGGGTTCGGCGGGGTGCTCAGTCCTTCGGTCTGGGGCACGACCGCGAGCTTCCCCTCGATGGACTTCTTCCGTCCCCTCATCGCCGGCGACCCCGGCGACGTGAACGCCAAGGACTTCGTTGTCGCCAACGCGCCTCAGGCGTTGGTGCTCCTCCTGCACACCTCCGGCACGCTCCTGCACCCGACGGTCACCGCCGACCGAGCCCAGGTGCGCGCCGGGACCCCGGACACCTTCCGCGTCACGTTCCCCGCCACTGACGGTGCGCTGCCCGCGGGTCTTCGGTACACCTGGCTCATCACGCCCGCCGAGCAGATCGGCACCGGGCCGACACCGTGGCGGCACCGCTGGACCCAACCGGGGACCTACGACGTCTACCTACAGGTGGCGTCGCCCGATACCTCCAGCGGCCAGTCGAACAGTGTCCGGGTGATCGTGTGCCCGAAGAAGGGCAACACCTCGTCGTGCACGAAACCGGATCCAGGGGGCGGCACGAATGATCCCGGTAACGGCAACCAGGGCGGCCAGAACCCGCCGACCGGACCCATCAAGGGCCAGGGACACCACCAGGGCGGGCACGTGCACAGCAGCCCCCAGCCGCAGTCGCCCACGACCGACCCCGGCGACGTCACCTCCGGCTCCGGTCCCAGCAGTGACCCCGGCACCGGGCACACGTCCACGAAGAACGTCGACCCCGGCACCCGCTCCGGCCACCAGCAGGGCGGATCGAAGGCAGGGCGGCCGGTGTCGGGTCAGTTGCTGGCGGCCTCGGCGGCGTTCGTGCGTACCGGAGCAGCGCCCCAGCGTGACGGCGGCTGCCGCTCCGCGAGCACCCACCGAACCGCGCTGGGCCTGGCAGTGGAAGTGGGCCGGGATCCTCGTCGTCCCGCTGCTCGTCGGTCTCGGGATGGCGGGCGAGTCGCTGCCGCTGCGACGGCGACTCGCCAGGATGGGTGCCCCATGAGCGACCACCTCTACCAGGCGATCTTCGACATCTCCGAGTGCTCGAGCTGCCCGTGGTCATCGTGGCGCTGCTGTCCCTGGCCTGGGTGATCTTCGAGAGCGGGGCGTTCCTGGTCGAGATCCGGCAGCGGCTCCGGCGGCGCCTGCCGGTGCTGGCCGAGGCCGCGGCCGAGGCCCGGGCCGCGATCGACCGCGGCGACCGCGCCGCCGCCGCGAGCGCGCTCGACGGGGTGGCCTGGAGCGGCGCGATGTCGACCGTCCTGGCCGCCTTGCGCCGAGGCCGGCCGGCCGGGCGCCGAGCCGCGGATCGCCAAGCAGCTCGCCGACTTCGACTTCGGCTCGCCAGCGGCGGCTCGGCCGGACCCGGCTGCTGGTCCGCATCGGCCCGGCGCTCGGGCTGATGGGCACCCTGATCCCGCTCTCGCCGGCGCTCGAGGGGCTGGCCAACGGCGACGTCGCGACGCTGACCGACAACCTGCGGCTGGCCTTCAGCATCACCGTGCTCGGCCTGCTGGTCGGCGCGTCGCGTTCGCGCTGTCGCTGTTCCGCGACCGGATCTACGGCCAGGACTTCTCCGACCTCGAGTACGTCGCCGCGGTCCTCACCGCCGACGACCGGCCAGCCGAGCCGCCGATCGGCAGGCACCGGCGAGGAGGTCACGTGATCAAGGTCAACCCGCGCGCCCGCCGGCACGAGGACCGCGCCGGCGACCCGCTCGACGGGCTGGTCAACCTCTTCGACCTCGGCATCGTGCTGTCGGTCGCGCTTCCTGCTCGCCGCGCTGTCGTCGCTCAACCTGCTCGAGCGACGTTCACCGACGGCACGGGCCTGAAGGCCACCGACACCGATCACCGTCCCGGGGCGACCAGGTCGAGCAGGTGCCCGCCGGACGGCAGAAGGTGGTCGGCGACGGCGCCGAGGTCGGCAAGGTCTACCGGCTCGACGACGGCCGGCTGGTCTACGTCGTACCGACGCCGAGCCGCACGACGCCGTGAGCTTCTTCCTCGACGGGCTCCGCGAGGCCTGGGACCTGATCCTCGCACCGCGACCCGTACCTGATGCACCTGGTCGGGGTCACCCTCCAGGTGGCCGCCGTCTCGACGGTGGTCGCGCTCGTCGTCGGCCTGCCGATCGGGCTGATCGCTCGGCCTCGGCCGGTTCCGCGGCCGCGGCGGGCTCGTGGTCCTCGCCAACGCCGGGCTCGGGCTGCCGCCGGTCGTGGTCGGTCTGGTCCTCGCGCTGCTGATGTTCCCCGAGGCGCCGCTCGGCCGGTTCCACCTGCTGTTCACGCCTGCGCGGCGTCTACATCGCCCAGACCTGCCTGGCGCTGCCGATCGATCGTCGCCCTGACCGTGTCCTCGGTCGCCGGGATGCCTCGCCGGCCTGCTCGACCAGGCGCGTGCGTTCGGCGCCGCGCGGCAGCTGGCGGGGCTCGCGCTGCGCGAGGCCCGGATCGGCATCCTGGCCGCCACCATCGCCGCGGTCGGCTCCGCGCTGTCCGAGGTCGGCGCGGTCGTCCTGGTCGGCGGCAACATCCAGGGGCTACGACCAGACCCTGGCCAGCGCCGCGCTCGAGCAGGTCGACGCCGGGCACTTCGCCGAAGGCATGGCGATCGGCATCCTCCTGCTCGGCCTGATCCTGGTCGTCACCGCGGCCTGACCTGGCTGCAGTACGGCCGGCGCGACCCGGCGGATGGGGCCGCGTCGTGAGCGCGCTGCTCGAGCTCGACGGCGTCACCGTGCGCCGCGGCCGGCGCGACGTCGTCACGGGACGTCGCCCTGACCGTGGCCGCGGCGAGGTCGTCGCCCTGCTCGGTCCCAACGGCGCCGGCAAGAGCACCCTGCTCGAGGCGATCGGCGGGGTGCTCCCGGCCCGCGGCGCGATCCGCCGCGACGGCCGGGTGGCCACGGTGCTGCAGACGCCGGGGCTGGCCCGGCGGTCGGTCCGCGCCAACGTCGAGCTGGCGCTGGCCTGGTGGGGCGTGCCGCGCGGCGAGCGCCGCGGCCGGCGATGGAGGCGCTGCGAGAGCTGCGGGCCGACCACCTCGCCAAGCGGTACGCCGGGCTCGCTTCCGGCGGCGAGCGCGACGGGTGCACCTGGCCCGCGGGCTCGCCCTGCGGCCCGACCTGCTGCTGCTCGACGAGCCGTTCGCCGGGCTCGACCCCGAGACCCAGCGGCGCTCGCGGAGGACACCTCCTCGGCGCTGCGCACGGCCGCGGGGGCGCGTCCTGGTCCTGCACGACCGCGCCGACGCGTGGGCGCTGGCCGACCGGGTCGTCGTGCTGATCGACGGGCCGTCGCCGCCGACGGGCCCCGGCCCGGCTGCTGGCCGCGCCGCCGACCGCGGAGGTCGCCCGCTTCCTCGGGTACGACGGCGCGCTGCGGCGGGGACACGGTGACGCTGACCCGGCCGCCCCACGTGCCGGTCGACCCGGAGGGCGACCTGGAGGCGACCGTGATCCGCGTCGTGCGCCAGGAGGACGGGGCGCGGGTGGAGCTCGGCCTCGAGGCCGGCACGGTGTGGTGCTGGGTCGCCCGCGACGGCATCGGCGGCGAGCCGCCAGCCGTGGAGGAGCGGGTGCGGCCCGGGTCCTCGGTGGCGTGACCTTCCGCGCCGACGACTGAGCGCGCCCCTATGCTGAACGCGTGGTCGAGTACCTGCGGATCGGTGAGGTGGCCCAGGCGGTCGGGGTCAGCGTCGACACCCTGCGCCGCTGGGAGACCGAGGGCCGGGTCACCTTCGAGCGCCGCGGCAACCAGCGGGTGCTCCCCGCCGGTGAGCTGGCGGCTTCCTGAGCTCGCTCGCCGGGAGCGACAAGACCTCGAGTGCCCGCAACCGGTTCACCGGCGTGGTCACCGCCGTCAAGCGCGACGGTGTGATGGCCCAGGTCGAGCTGGCCTGCGGCGACTACCGGGTGGTGTCGCTGATGAGCCGTGAGGCCGCCGACGACCTGGGCCTCGAGCCCGGCGTCCTCGCCACCGCGGTGGTGAAGTCGACGAGCGTGATCGTCGAAGTCGGACGCTAGGTCACGGCGGAGCCGGGACCCAGCGTCCGGGCTGAGCGCCGCAGCGAGCTTGCTCGCAAGGCGGCCTGACACTCGCGAGGCCTGAGAGTCGCGCGGCCTGAGAGTCGCGAGGCCTGACAGTGCCGCGAGGCCTGACCGTCGTTGTCTGCTCGACCGTCCTTGCGAACAACGCGGCCTCCACATACTCTGAGTACGTACCAACGGTATGTGAACTCCTGCGAGGGCGTTCCTCGCAGGGGCACCCACGAGAGGAGATGGCCATGACCTGGACCACCTTCCACCACCGCGGAGAGGTCCTCCGCACCGTCACCCGGACCGCCGACGCGCGCCGCGACGGCGTGCTGCCGATGGACGTGACCGGCGTCCGCGAGACCTTCGGGCGACGAGCTCACCCTCCTCGGCGCGCTCCAGCTGCGCTGGCACACCCGACTGTCCGGCCACCTCGAGCGCGCCATGCTCGACCACCCCACCGACCTCGAGCAGGCCGCGATCGACGCGTGGCACGCGACCACCGACGACCTGCCGGGCACCCGGCTGGTGCTCGATCACTACCGAGCCGAGCCGCTCGACGAGGAGATGGCCTCCGCGCTGGCGACCTCGGCCGCCAAGGAGCGGGTCCTGATGGCCGCGATGGCCGGCCGCGCCGGCGCCCGGACCGAGGACACCGTCGCCACCGGTCTCGAGCTCGAACAGCGGGCACGGCACACCCATCGGCCCGGCCCGACACCTCAGGCACCGCGTGGGCTGCTCGGCCGGATCAGGGCGCACGTCGCGGCCTGAGGGCCACCCGGAGGAGCCGCCGCGCACCGACGGCCCCGGTCCCGGCACCCTCCTCCCGGACCGGGGCCGTCGTTCGTCTTCCGGCGGCGACCTCCGGCGGGCATGCTGGTCACATGTCGGAGATCCACGCGGGGATGCTGCTGCTTGCCTCGCCCGAGCTCCTCGACCCCAACTTCGCCGACACGGTGGTGCTGCTCCTCGACGCCGACGAGGACGGCGCGATGGGCGTGGTCCTCAACCGGCCGTCGCCGGTGCCGGTGGTCTCGGTGCTCGCCGACTGGGGCGACATCGTGGCCGAGCCCGAGGTGCTGTTCCGCGGGGGGCCGGTCTCGCCCGAGGGCGCGCTGGCCGTGGCGCTGGTGCGCGACCCCGACGAGGTGCCCCTGGGCCTCCGGCCGGTGACCGACCGCCTCGCGATCGTCGACCTCGACGGCGAGGTGAACGACCTCGACGCGGCGGTCGACGGCGTCCGGATCTTCGCGGGGTACGCCGGCTGGGGCGCCGGCCAGCTCGAGGGCGAGATCGCCGGCGGCGACTGGTACGTCGTACCCGCGCTGCCGCCTGACGCCTTCCGGGCCGACCCCACCGAGCTGTGGCGCGACGTGATGCGCCGCCAGCCGGGCGAGCTCGCCTGGCACGTCAACAGGCCGATCGACCCTGAGCTCAACTGACGCCCCGCTGACGTAGGCTGGAGTGGTGCCTCAGATCGGATTCGTGACCGAGACCGCTGTCGACGAACGCGTCGACCAGCGCACCGTCCCGACCGACGAGGGCGACCACGAGCGCTTCAGCCATTTCGTCGACAAGCACAAGCTGACCGAGGCCATGGTGATGGGCACGCCCGTCGTCGCCTTGTGCGGCAAGGTGTGGGTGCCGAGCCGTGCCCCCGAGAAGTTCCCGGTCTGTCCTGACTGCAAGGAGATCTGGGAGTCGATGAAGCCCGGCGGCGACGGGGACGGCAGCGGGGACGGGGCCGAGTGACCGGACGGCCACCTCCAGGTCCCGCCGTCCCTCCCACTCCCGCACTCACTCCGGCCTGGCCGGAGCGCGCGGCGTGGGGTACGGCGCCGCTGCTTCGTGCCTGGCAGACCGCAGCGCTCACCGACTACGTCAAGCGCCAGCCCCGCGACTACCTCGCGGTCGCGACCCCCGGCGCCGGCAAGACGACCTTCGCGCTGTCGGCGGCCGCCGAGCTCCTCGGCCGCCGGATCGTGGACCGGATCATCGTGGTGGCGCCGACCGAGCACCTCAAAGCTGCAGTGGGCCGAGGCCGCGGCGAGGGCCGGCGTACCGCTCGATCCGACGTACTCCGCCGGGTCCGGGCGAACGTCGGCCGACTTCGTGGGCGTCGCGGTGACCTACGCCGGCGTCGCGGTGAACCCGCTGGCGATGCGGATCCGCACCGAGCGCTTCAAGACGCTGGTGATCCTCGACGAGGTGCACCACGCGGGTGACGCGCTGTCGTGGGGCGAGGCGGTGCGCGAGTCGTTCGAGCCGGCGACCCGGAGGCTGGCGCTGACCGGTACGCCGTTCCGCTCCGACATCAACCCGATCCCGTTCGTCACCTACGCGCCCGGCGCCGACGGGATCCCGCGCTCGGTCGCCGACTTCACCTACGGCTACGGGCACGCGCTCGCCGACCACGTCGTACGCCCGGTGCTCTTCATGGCCTACTCCGGCGACCTCGCCTGGCGCACACGCGCGGGCGACGAGGTGGCCGCGCGGCTCGGCGAGCCGATGACCAAGGACCTCGGCGCGCAGGCGCTGCGCACTGCGCTCGCCCCGGCGGGGGAGTGGATGCCGTCGGTGCTGGCGGCCGCCGACCGCCGGCTGACCGAGGTACGCCGGCACGTCCCCGACGCGGGCGGTCTCGTGATCGCCACCGACCAGGACTCCGCCCGCGCGTATGCAGCGCTGCTGAAGAAGATCAGCGGTCAGTCGCCGACGGTGGTCCTCTCCGACGAGAAGGCGGCGTCGAAGAAGATCTCTGCCTTCACCGACTCCGACGACCGTTGGATGGTGGCGGTGCGGATGGTCAGCGAGGGGGTCGACGTACCCCGGCTCGCTGTGGGGGTCTACGCGACGGCGATCTCCACCCCGCTCTTCTTCGCCCAGGCGGTGGGTCGCTTCGTGCGCGCTCGGGCGCGCGGCGAGACCGCGTCGGTGTTCCTGCCGTCGGTGCCCCATCTGCTCGGCCTCGCCGCCGAGATGGAGGTCGAGCGCGACCACGTGCTCGGGCGCCGGATCACCGACGAGAGCGACATCTTCGCCGCCGAGCAGGACCTCCTCGACCGCGTCAACGCCGATGTCGGCGCGTCCGACGAGCTCGAGGGCACCTGGCAGGCGCTCGGTTCGCAGGCCCGCTTCGACCGTGTGGTCTACGACGGCGGGGAGTTCGGGCACGCGGGCGAGGTGCACGTGGGGTCGGAGGAGGAGATGGACTTCCTCGGCATCCCCGGCCTGCTGGAGCCCGACCAGGTACGCGAGCTGCTTCACCACCGCCAGCGTTCGCGTCGTACGCCGGCCGCCGACGCGCCCGCCGAGCGCGAGGTCTCCACCCACGAGCAGCTGGCCATCCTGCGCCGCGAGCTCAACGGCCTCGTCGCCGCCTGGCACCACCGCACGGGCCAGGCCCACGGCGTCACCCACTCCGCCCTCCGCAAGGAGCTCGGCGGACCCGCCGCCGCGATCGCGAACTCCGAGCAGCTCCACGCCCGGATCAACCGCCTCCGCGAGTGGGCGTCGCGTTC
>CAVXHO010000013.1:0-29531 GCA_963761515.1 uncultured Actinomycetota bacterium | reverse complement strand
CGATCTGCGCGACGTCGTCTCGTGGCCCTGGCCCTGGGTCTGGACGGAGATGCGGACCACGGCGGTGCCGGTGGGGTTGATCGTCAGGTCGCAGCCGTCGGACATGGCGAGCCCGGCCAGGTCCATGTCCTTGCGCGGGCCGGCGCCCACCGCCTCGGTGAAGAACGCGACCCCGATCCCCATCAGCTCGCCGCGTGAGCGGCGCTCGGCCTGCTCGGCCCGGAGCTCGTCGTACCCGGAGATCCGGAGCGCCTCGGCCATCGCGACCGGGTAGTTGCCGGAGTCGTAGACCCAGCCGGTGCGGCTGACGTAGGGGAACTGGTCGGGCTGGATGAAGTTCGCGAGCCGCAGCGCGACCGGGTCCATGTCGAGCTCGTCGGCCAGGATGTCGACCATCCGCTCCACGAGGTAGACGGCCTCGGCGATCCGGAACGAGCACGCGTAGGCGACGCCGCCGGGCGCCTTGTTGGTGTGCACCGCGGTCATCGAGCAGAAGGCTGCCTCGAGGTCGTAGCTGCCCGTGAACACGCCGAAGAAGCCTCCCGGGGAACTTCGTCGGGGTGGCGGCGCCGTTGAAGGCGCCGTGGTCGGCGAGGACGTGGGATCGCACCGCAAGGATCCGCCCGTCCCGGTCGGCGGCGATCTCGCCCTGCATCACGTAGTCGCGGGCGAAGCCGCTGGCGACGAGGTTCTCGGTCCGGTCCTCGGTCCACTTGACCGGCTTGCCGGTGACCATCGACCCGACGATCGCGCACACGTAGCCGGGGTAGATCGGGACCTTGTTGCCGAAGCCGCCGCCGACGTCGGGCGCGATCACCCGGATGTGGTGCTCCTCGATGTCCATGAAGCGCGCCAGCAGGGTTCGGTGGGCGTGCGGCGCCTGGGTCGTGGACCACAGGGTGAGCCGGTCCTCCACGCGGTCGTAGTCGGCCACCGCGGCACACGTCTCCAGCGGAGCCGGATGGACGCGGGGGAAGACGATCTCCTGCGCGAGCGTGACCTCGGCCCGGGCGAAGACCGCCTCCGTGGCCGCCGCGTCGCCGGTCTCCCACTCGAAGCAGAGGTTGTCGGTCTTGCCCGGGACGTCGTCGCGGATCAGCGCGCTGTCGGGGTCGAGCGCCCGCCGGGAGTCGACCACCGGCGGGAGCATCTCGTACTCGACGTCGATCAGCTCGAGCGCGTCGCGCGCGGCGTACCGGTCCTCGGCGACGACGAAGGCGACCTCCTGGCCCTGGAAACGGACCTTGTCGGTGGCCAGCACCGGCTGCCGGTCGCCCGGGAGGGTCGGCATCCAGGCCAGTCCGCGCGCCTCGAGCATGGCGCCGGTGACCACCGCGCGCACCTTGGGATGCGCCTCGGCGGCCAGGGTGTCGACCGACAGGATCCGGGCATGGGCGACGGGGGAGCGCAGGATCGCCAGATGGAGCATCCCGGGCAGCTGCAGGTCGTCGGTGAAACGGCCACGGCCGCGCACCAGGCGCCGGTCCTCCTTGCGCAGCATCCGGCCGTGTCCGAAGGGGGTCGTCTCCACCTCGTCCCGCTCCACGCCGAGCTCGATCACGGCGCCTCCTCCGGGACGTCGTCGGCGTGCTCGGCAGCCCAGCGCACCGACCGGACGATGGTGGCATAGCCCGTGCAGCGGCAGATCTGGCCCGAGATGGCCTCGCGGATCGTCTGTTCGCTCGGGTCGGGGTCGCGGTCGAGCAGCGCCCGCGCGGTCAGCAACATGCCCGGCGTGCAGAACCCGCACTGCAGCCCGTGGCACTCCATGAACCCGCGCTGTACCGGGTCGAGCATGCCGTCCACCTCGAGGTGCTCGACGGTCTGGACGTCGTGTCCTTCCGCCATCGGTGCCAGCACGGTGCACGACTTCACCGGCTCGTCGTCGTACAGCACGACGCAGGCACCGCAGTTCGTGGTGTCGCAGCCCCAGTGCGTCCCGGTCAGTCCGAGCTCGTCGCGCAGGAAGTGGACCAGCAGCATCCGGGCCTCGACGTCCCGCGTGACCAGCTCGCCGTTGACGGTCACCGACACCTCCATGCCCTACGCCGTCCCGGTCGCTGTGCTGGTCCCGGCGCTGGTCCCGGCGCTGGTCCCGGCGAGCGCCCGGTCGGCAGCCGTCCGCAGGGTACGACGGGTCAGCTCGTCGGCCAGGTGGCGCTTGTACGCCTCCGACCCACGGGCGTCGGTCACCGGACGGCAGCTCGCGGCGGCGAGGCGGCCGGCCTCGGCGAACGCCCCGTCCTCGGGGCGGCGTCCGCGGAGGGCCGCGGACACCTCGGGGATCCCGGTGGTGTTCGGCCCGACGGCGGCCAGCCCGACCCGGGCGTCCGCGATCAGCCCGTCCTCGAGCCAGATCGCGGCGCCGGCCGCGACCACGGCCCAGTCGCCGGCGCGTCGCTCTACCTTGAGGTAGGCGCTGCTGCCGGACCGACGTACCGGGATCCGCACCTCGGTCAGCAGCTCGGCGTGGCCGACGGCGGTCTCGTAGGGGCCGCGGTGGAACTCCGCCATCGTCACCTCGCGCCTGCCGGACGACCCCTGGATGACGCAGACCGCGTCGAGCGTCGTACACACCGAGGACAGGTCCTCGGACGGATCGGCCTGGCAGAGAGCGCCGCCGAGAGTGCCGCGGTTGCGGACCGGCGGGTCGGCGATGACCTGCTCGGCGTCGCGGAAGATCGGGAACAGGTCCCACAGCAGCTCGGACTCGAGGAGCTCCCGGTGCCGGGTCATCGCGCCGATCCGTACGACGTCGCCGTCGGCCTCGATGTAGCTGAGGGAGTCGTGGAGGTCGTTGATGTCGACGAGGTACTCGGGGGTGGCGAGCCGGAGCTTCATCATCGGCAGCAGGCTGTGACCGCCGGCGATCACCCGCGCCTCCTCACCGAGCCGCTCGAGGAGCCCGACCGCGTCCTCGACACTGGTGGCCCGGGCGTACTCGATGGGCGCGGGCACCTGCATGCGGTCATCGTAGGGCGCGGCCGAAGGGGGGTCGTGTGTCTGAGACCGCGCCGGGGCGCGGTCTCAGACACACGACCCGCAGCGTCCGGCCCCTAGGCTGACCGCATGCCGGGTGTGCTGCTGGAGGTCGCCGTCTCCGACCCGCGCGACGTGGAGGGTGCGGCCGACGGAGGTGCCGACCGGCTCCACGTGGCAGTCCCGGGGCCGACCTGTCGTCTCTCCCCGGAGCCGAACCAGGTCAGTGCGATCGGGCGCGAGAGCGACCTGCCGATGTACGTGCTGCTCCGGCTCAACGACTCGTGGTCGACGACGGGCGGCGAGTTCGCAAGGCTGATCGGGCTGGCCGAGGACTATCTCGCGTGCGGCGCGACGGGCGTCGCGTTCGGCTTCCTCGACTCCGACCTCGAGATCGACACCGAGACCTGCACGATGCTGCTGTCCAAGATCCCGAACGTCCCGTGGACCTTCACCCGCGCGATCGACTCCTCGCTCGACCCGCGCCGCTCGTGGCGGCGGCTGCGCGGCCTGCCGCGGCTGGTGGCGGTCCGGTCCGCAGGCTCCCCGCAGGGGATGGACGTCGGGTACGACGACCTGCTCGCCTCGGTGACCCCTGAGCTCGCGCCGCTCGTGATGCCGGGCGGCGGGCTCTCGGCGGAGCAGGTGCCCTGGCTGCTGAAGGCCGGGATCCGCCAGCTCCACCTCGGTGGACAGGTCCGCCCCGGTGGCTCGGCGAAGGCCTACGTCGACGCCTCGTACGTCCGCTCGTGGCGCACGATGGTCGACGAGAGCTGGACGAGCTAGCCCGATGATCCTGATCGACCCGCCGAACGCGCCCGGCCACGGCCGCCTCTGGTCCCACCTGGCCAGCGACACGTCGTACGACGAGCTCCACGTCTTCGCCCGCGGGATCGGCATCCCGGAGCGAGGCTTCGACCGTGACCACTACGACGTACCGTCCGAGCGGTACGACGACGTGGTCGCCGCCGGCGCCGAACCGGTCACCTCGCGCGAGCTGATCGTGCGTCTGCGTGAGGCCGGGCTGCGACGGCGCAAGAGATCACCGCGAGTGGAGGACTGATGCGAGGACGCGTCAACCAGGGTTCGAGCACCGACCGCTGGGAACGCAAGGACTGGTGGGGCATCACGCTCGAAGCGCCGGATCCCCACGCCCTGCTGGCGTTCTGGTCGGAGATCCTCGACAAGCCGATCTGGAACGAGTCCGAGTCAGGTGGCTCGCTCGACATGGGCGAGGGCGTTGCCTCCCTCGCCGTGCAGAAGGCCGAGGTGTACGAGCCGCCGGTCTGGCCGGCCGAGCCGGGCAAGCCGGGCATGCAGCTGCACCTCGAGGTCGAGGTGAGCGATCTCGAGGCCGCCGTCGCCCACGCCGTCGAGCTCGGCGCCACGGAGGCGGAGTTCCAGCCCCAGGACGACGTGCGCGTGATGCTCGACCCCGCCGGGCACCCGTTCTGCCTCTACACCTGAGCTGCGGATGAAGCGGTGAAAGCCGAGCCCTACCCCAGCCCCTCGAGCTCCCGGGCCAGGTTGGCGCGGGCGGTGGGCTCCCAGTGCTCGCGGGCGTACGACGTGTGGAAGAGCCGTCCGCGGCCCGCGAGGTCGCGCAGCACGGCTGTCCGGCCGAGCGCGAAGTCGGTGTCGGAGACGTAGGCGTAGTCGCGGCGCACCCCGGTGAGGTAGGCGTCGTACCGCTCCGGTGGCGCGGCCAGGATCGCCAGGTCGGCGTCGCAGAGCACCTGCCCGGGGAGGTCGTCCTCGGCGGGGTCGTGGTGCTCGGTGAGGCGCACCAGCCGCGCCACCTCATCGGCGTGCTCGGTGTCCGCCAGCACCTCCTCGGCCCAGAGGGCGCTGCGGTCCTCGTCGCCGCGCTGCCCGTCGTACACCCCGTCGTGGAACCATGCGGCCAGCCGCACCGCGGGACCGTCGCCGGCGAGGCCGGCGCCGGTGAGCTCGTCGATCCGGTCCAGCACCTCGGTGAGGTGGAGGAGGTCGTGGTAGCCCCGCACGGGATCGCCGTACGCCGCCACGAGCGCATCCCGCTCCCCGTGGTGGTCGGGCAGCGGCCAGCGCTCGGCGAGCCCGTCGGCTGTCATGTGCCGGCGGCGCCGAGCCCCGGCACCGACATCTCGCGCTGGGCCCGCAGCCTGGCTACGACGGACGGGTCGCTGGTCATCGCCCAGCGGATGGTGCGGGTGGCCACGCCGCCGAGTGGGGCGGCGAGCCGGTCGTGGACCAGCGGCACCATCGGCAGACCGAGCGGCCTGCGAGACCACTGCGGCATCAGGCCGATGGACGCGGCCACCAGGACGCCGTAGGGGATCCGCGCGGGGAGCGGCAGGTCAGGGTGCCAGATCAGGTACGACACGGCCTCGCGGGCGTGGTCGGTGACCGTGAGCTCGGGCCGGAACCGAGCCAGCGCCGCCTCGAGCTCCGCCTCGGTGGTCGGTGGGTCCACCGCACCGAGCTTGCTGGCCACGAACGCGGTCTGGGCGACGTACTCGTCCCGGCCGGCCTGGTCGAGCGGCCGCGCGCCGTACCGCTGGTGGGACAGCAGGAAGCTGTGGATCTCCGCGATGTGCACCCACTCGAGGAGGTGCGGGTCGGTGGCCGTGTACGGCGTCCCGTCGGGCATGGTGCCGACCACGCGCTCGTGGATCGCCCGCACCACGTCGACCGCCTGCTGGGCGTCGTCGGCGGTGCCGAACGTGGTCACGGCCAGGAAGCGGCTGGTGCGCGCGAGCCGGCCCCAGATGTCGCCGCGGTAGCCGGAGTGCTCCGCCACCGCGGTCATCGCCTGCGGCTGGAGGGTCTGGAGCAGGACGGCGCGCAGCCCACCGACGTACATCGACGCGTCGCCGTGGACCCGGGTGATCGGGCTGCCGGGCGGGAACCACCGGGGCCCCGGCGTCCCGTGGATGCGGTCGCGGTGCATCGTGCCCTGCGGGCCGGCGACCCGGGCGAAGATCGCGTCGTTCAGCCGGTCACGGATGGTCCCCACGGGTCGAGCCTAGGTGACCGCCTGCAACGCCCGGTCGACGTCGGCCAGCAACAGCGCTTCGTCGAGGAACTCCTCGATCCCGGCCAGCGACCGGGCCCTCCCCTCAGGGTCGCGCGCGGCCAGCCAGATCCGGAGATGGCGGTGGCCGATGTGGTGGAGCTGGGCGACCGTCAACGCGAAGTCCGCGCGGCCGGTGATGCGCCCGGGGCCGCCTGCATCTCGGTAGGCGGCGCACAGCCGGCGCTGACGGACGGCGTCGCCGCGGCCGAACTCGAAGACCGTCATCGCCAGCTCGCGGCTGGGGTCGGCGGGTCCGGCGTTGTCGAAGTCGATCACGCAGAGGCTGCCATCGGGGGTCCTGCGCAGGTTGTCGGACCACAGGTCGAGGTGGCAGGTCTGCACCGCGTCCATGGGCGTGAGGATGGTCTCGACCTCGACGAGGCGGGGGACGAGCTCGGCCAGCCGGTCGGCGTGCGGCGCGCCGGCACCCCGGGAGGCCTTGAGCACGGCCCGCCACTCGCGCTCCCCGATCGGTGCCTGGAACCACTCGTGCACCTCGCCCTCTGGCGGAAGGCGTACGGCGTGCAGGGCGGCGAGCAGGGCGCCGACCGGCTCCGGGTCGATCCACGGGTCGCGGTCGGCGATCTCGACCCACGTGTAGGCCTGCAGGAGCTCGCCGCCGACGTCCGCGACGAACCGTCCACTCGCTCTCTGGGGCTCCGGGGTGGGGATGCCAGCCTCCCAGCAGGCGAGGTGGAAGGCGCTCGAGCGCTCCACCGCCGCCACCTCGTCATCGGCGAGGTCCTCGAGCGACTCCTTGACCGCCCAGGCCCCGCGATCGGTGACCAGCCGACGTACCTGCCCGAGCTCCCCTCGCGCCACCGGCTCGCTCAGCGACTCCGCACGGCCCAGCCCGAACGCGTCGGCGACCTCCTGGGCGTCCATGGGCCCAGGGTCCCACGGCGGAGACTCAGTCCTCGGCGTCGCGGATCGAGTAGGCGTAGCCCTGCTCGGCCAGGAAGCGCTGCCGGTTGGCGGCGAAGTCGGCGTCGACGGTGTCGCGGCTGACGATCGTGTAGAAGTGCGCGGTCTTGCCCTCGGTCTTGGGACGCAGCAGGCGGCCGAGGCGCTGGGCCTCCTCCTGACGCGAGCCGAACGAGCCGGACACCTGGATCGCCACCTCGGCGGTCGGCAGGTCGATCGAGAAGTTCGCGACCTTGCTGACCACCAGGAGCCCGACCTCTCCGGACCGGAACGCCTCGAAGAGCCGCTGGCGCTCCTTGACCGCAGTCGCGCCGGTGATCAGCGGCGCGTCGAGGGCGGCCGCGAGCTCGTCGAGCTGGTCGAGGTACTGCCCGATCACCAGCGTCGGCTGGCCCGGGTGCTGCTCGACCAACCGGCGTACGACGTCGACCTTGTGGTGGGTGCACGACGCCAGCCGGTAGCGCTCCTCGGGCTCGGCGACGGCGTACACCATCCGCTCGGCCGACGGCAGCGTCACGCGCACCTCGACGCAGTCGGCCGGCGCGATCCAGCCCTGGGACTCGATGTCCTTCCACGGGGCGTCGTACCGCTTCGGGCCGATCAGGGAGAACACGTCGCCCTCGCGACCGTCCTCCCGCACCAGGGTGGCGGTCAGGCCGAGCCGTCGGCGGGCCTGCAGGTCGGCGGTCATCCGGAAGATGGGTGCCGGCAACAGGTGCACCTCGTCGTAGACGATCAGGCCCCAGTCGCGGGCATCGAGCAGCTCGAGGTGGCTGTAGACGCCCTTCCGGCGCGTGGTCATCACCTGGTACGTCGCGATCGTGACCGGCCGGATCTCCTTGACCGAGCCGCTGTACTCACCGATCTCCTCGGCGGTCAGCGACGTACGCCGCATCAGCTCGTCCTTCCACTGCCGGGCGCTCACGGTGTTGGTGACCAGGATCAGCGTGGTCGCCTTGGCCTCGGCCATCGCGGCCGCACCGACCATGGTCTTGCCCGCGCCGCAGGGGAGGACGACGACGCCGGAGCCACCGTGCCAGAACGACTCGACCGCCTCCTTCTGGTACGGCCGCATCGACCAGCCCGACTCGTCGAGCTCGATGGCGTGAGCCTCCCCGTCGACGTACCCGGCGAAGTCCTCGGCCGGCCAGCCGATCTTGAGCAGGGCCTGCTTGAGGTTGCCGCGCTCCGAGGGATGGACGGCGACGGTGTCGGCGTCGATCCGGCTGCCGATCATGCCGGCGATCTTCTTGGCCCGGAGGACCTCCTCGAGCACCGGCCGGTCGGTCGAGACCAGCACCAACCCGTGGACGGGGTGCTTCTCCAGGCGGAGCCGGCCGTAGCGCGCCATGGTCTCGGCGACATCGACCAGCAAGGCGTGCGGCACGGAGTAGCGGCTGTACTCCAGCAGCGTGTCGACGACCTGCTCGGCGTCGTGGCCGGCGGCACGCGCGTTCCACAGGCCCAGCGGGGTGAGCCGGTAGGTGTGGATGTGCTCGGGCGACCGCTCGAGCTCGGCGAACGGGGCGATCGCCTTCCGGCAGTCGCTGGCCGCGGGGTGGTCGACCTCCAGCAGCAGCGTCTTGTCGCTCTGGACGATCAGGGGCCCGTCGTTCACGCGGCGGCCGGTCTCTGGTGAGGCACCGGACGAGTCTACGGACGAGCCCCCACAGTCCCTGCTCGTGTGGGGATCGCGGAAGGCCCGGCCGGCGCGCGTGCCTGTCCTTGGCCATGCTGGGCCTCGCCGCGGGCTGCTGGCGGTACGCACGCAAGAAGCGTCGTTCCACGGGGGCTGGTGGTCGATCACCGGTCCGGCGCCGGAACCCGTGACGTCCCGCTTTCGTCGCCTGCATCGTGCCGCTGGGCGTCGGCGCCGCCGTCATGATCGGTGTCGATGGGCGCCTCGTCGCCGTTGTCGCCGTGGCGGGGCTGTGTTACCTCGCATGGGGGCTCTGGCAGGACTGGCGGAGTCGTCCGAGCGAGCCGGACCTGCCGGGCCTGTCTCGCCGCCGATAGCCTGCCCGCGTGAGCGAACCGCTGACCGTGATGTTCATGCCGGAGTCGGCCTACGGACCGACCAACCAGTGCATCGGGCTCGGGAAGGTGCTGCTCGACCGGGGCCACCGCGTGGTGTTCGCGGCCGAGGCCTCGTGGGCGGGGCGGCTGGAGCCCTTCGGCTTCGTGGAGGCGCTGGTCGACCTCGCCGAGCCGGACCCCGACGCCGAGGAGGGAGCGGCCGGGCAGTTCTGGATCGACTTCGTCAACGAGACCGCCCCGGAGTTCGCCAAGCCGACCCGCGACCAGCTCGCGGCCTTCGTCGAGCCGACGTACGCCGCCCTGGCCGAGGGCGCGCGGTACGCCGAGCCACGCCTGCGCGCGATCATCGCCGAGCACCGACCCGACGTGATCGTCGAGGACAACGTGGTCTCGTTCCCCGCTCTGATGACGAGCGACGCGGCGTTCGTCCGGATCGTGTCCTGCAATCCGCTCGAGGTGCGAGGAGACGACGTCCCGCCCGTCTTCTCCGGCTACCCGATGGACGACCACTCGCAGTGGGCCGACTTCCTGGCGGAGTTCGACCGGGTGCATGCCGACACCTGGGCGGCCTGGGATGCCTGGTGCCAGGAGCAGGGCGCGCCGCCCCTACCGCCGCGCGAGTTCATGCACGCCTCGGCGGACGCCAACATCTACGTCTTCCCCCGCGAGCTCGACTACACCGACGCACGACCGCTCGACGACACCTGGCACCGCATCGACTCCAGCGTCCGTGAGACCGACGAGGACTACAGGGTGCCGCCCGAGGTCGCCGACCGGCCCGAGGGCAGCGCGCTGGTCTACCTGTCCCTGGGCTCGCTCGGCGGCGCCGACGTCGGGCTGATGCAGCGGCTGATCGACGTACTCGGCACGTCGCGCCACCGCGTGATCGTGAGCATGGGCCCGCGCGCCGACGAGCTCGCCCTGGCCCCCACCATGACCGGCGCGGCGACCGTCCCGCAGACCAAGGTGATCCCGCAGGTCGACCTCGTGATCACCCACGGCGGCAACAACACCACGACCGAGGCGATGCACTTCGGCAAGCCGATGATCCTGCTGCCGCTCTTCTGGGACCAGTACGACAACGCCCAGCGCGTGCACGAGCTCGGGTACGGCGTGCGGCTGCCGACGTACGCGTTCACCGACGACGACCTCCTCGGAGCCGTCGACCGGCTGTTGGCCGATGCCGCGCTGCGCGAGCGGATGGCGGCCATCGGCGCCGACATCCGGGCACGCGACGGGCTTCGTCGTGGCGCCGACATCATCGAGCGGGTCGGCCTGGAGCGCCGTGCCGGCAGCTGACCTGCTCACCCTCGACGCGACCCACGCGATCCGCGTGGTCCCGACCGACGACGGACCACGCGCCGCGCCGTTCGTGCTCGACGAGGGCGAGTGGCGGCGCGCCGCCGCAGGGGACGGCGCCGCCGCCGCCCTCGTGCACCGGCTGTACGACGACGAAGCGGCGACCCAGGGCTTCCGGATCACCGCACCCGACTCGATGCCCGACACCCTCGAGGCCCTGGACGAACGGGAGATGGGAGTCGACCAGACGCACGAGTCGTGGGTGGTGGGCGGCCAGGTCGTCGTCAAGTGGATGACCGAGCCGCTGACGGGACCCCACCCGGCACCTGCCCGGCTCCGCCGGCTCGCAGCCGCGGGGTTCGCCGAGTCACCCGCGCTCTGGGGTCTGGTCGAGTGGCGCGAGTCCGGCAGCGACGACTGGGTCCCGGTCGCCGTCGCGCAGACCTTCCTGCCCGGCACCGAGGACGGCTGGGCGTGGGCGGTCACCGAGGCCAGGCGCGCGCTCCGGATCGAGCCGGGCCGGTCCCACGACTTCGCCGGGGACCTCGGCGAGGTCGTCGGGCGGATGCACCTGGCCCTGGCGGACGACCCGCCGGCCCGGCTGACCGCCCCGCTGGCGCGCCGGCACGCCGGCGAGGCGCTCGCCGCCCTCGACCTCGCGGTGCGGCTGACGGAGCCGCACGACCCTGCGTCCCACGCTCTGCTCTCGGACCACCGACCGCGGATCGAGGCGGTGCTCGCCGGCCTGGCCGACGCCGCCGGAGCCACGGTGCTCCCGGTCCACGGCGACCTCCACGTGGGCCAGGTGCTGCGCGGCCCGGAGGGGTACGCCGTGGTCGACTTCGACGGGAACCCGACCCGCTCGCCTGCACTCCGGGCCGAGGACGCACCCGCCGCCTGCGATGTCGCGGGCATGCTGATCAGCCTGGAGAACGTCAGTCACGTCGCGCGCCACGGCGCGACGATCCCCGAGGGCAGCCCCGAGGCGGCCGCTCTCGACTGGACCGCACTGGCGTGGACCAGTCATGCGCAGGGCCTCTTCCTGAGTGGCTACCGGCGCGCACTGGCCGACCGGCAGGACCTGTTCGACCCGGCCCTGGTGCCGGCGTACGGCTGGGAGCAGCTGTGCCGCGAGTTCGTCTACGCCGCCCAGCACCTGCCCGAGTGGCTGTACGTCCCCGCAGCCTCGCTGCGCCGCCGACTCGACCAGAGCTGATGGACCCCGACCTGTTCCTCGCCGACCTGGAGGAGAAGCCGGGCCGTCTGACGGCGCTGGCGGAGCGGCTCCGGGCGTCGGACCCCTGGGCGGCGCTCGGCGAGATCGATGCGCCCGTTCTTCTCCTGGGGATGGGCTCGTCGCACTACGCGAACCAGGTCGCCGCGGCGCGGCTGAGGTCTCGCGGGGTGCCGGCGGTGGCCGAGCTCGCGGCCTCCGACCTGCTGCCGGTCGTCCGTCCCGGGACTCTGGTGGTCGCGGTGTCCGCCTCGGGTGGCTCCACCGAGACCCTCGACGCCGTACGCCGCCTGCGCGAGGCCGGGGACGGGCAGCGGTTCGTGGCGCTCAGCAACCGGCCCGACTCGGAGCTGGCAGCGTTGTGCGACCTCACCGTCGACCTCGCGGCCGGCGAGGAACGGGGAGGAGTGGCCTGCCGGTCGTTCCAGCACACGCTGGCCCTGTTGCTCGTTCTGGAGGACCGGCTCGCCGACGGCCCGGCGTCCGGACTCCGGTCGACCGACCGGACGGTGACCCTGCTCGAGCAGACGGCCGAGGCGAGCGCGCACCTGCTCGCCGGGCGCGCCGGCTGGCTGGCCCAGGTCTCGACGGCCGCCCTCGGACCCCAGGGCACCCACGTGGTCGCACCGGCACGCCGGATCAGCTCGGCGCTGCAGTCGGCCCTGATGCTCCGCGAAGGTCCGCGCGCTCCCGCGGTCGGCTGCGAGACCGCCGACTGGAGCCACGTCGACGTCTACCTCACCAGGACCACGGACTACCGGCTGGTCCTTCTCGCCGGCTCGCGCTGGGAGCCCGAGCTGCTCGACTGGGTCGGGCGACGCGGCAGCACCCTCGTCGCCGTCGGCGGTGAGGTGCCCGGCGCCGCGATCACCGTGCGGTACCCCCACGACGACGTGGACGACGTACGCCTGCTCACCGAGACCCTTGTCGTCGAACTGGTCGCGGCCGCGGCCTGGCGGGCACAGCAGCCGGAGTGACCCTCAGCCCGCTGCGGCCTTCTGGCGGGCGCGGTAGGCCGCGACGTTGGCGCGGGAGGAGCAGCGGTCGGAGCAGTAGCGGCGCGACTGGTTGGGCGAGGTGTCGACGTAGACGTTGGTGCACGGCGTGGCCGCGCACACCCCCAGCCGCGTGGGGCCGAGGTCGCAGACCAGGTTGGCCAGGCCGAGCAGTGACTCGCCGATCAGCAGGTCGGCGACGCTGGCCGCCCGGTTGGCGACGTGGATGTGGAGGTTCGCCGGGTTGTGGTCGGCGATCCGGGGCGTGATCGGGTGCTTCTCGAGCAGCGTGTTGAGCCCGTCCACCACGCCCTTCGGGTTGTCGTGCGCTGACGCCTCGAAGACGGGTCGGAGCTCACGTTGGAACCGGCGGAGCACGGCGACGTCGCGGTCGTTGACCTGGGGCTGCAACCAGGCGCGGTTCGTGAGGAAACCCACGAGCCCGTCGAGGTCGGGGAGCTCCGCGTTGAGCAGGGCCGCCGACGACTCGGCGTAGCGAACGAAATCCACGATTTCAGTCTACGGAGCGGCGCCAGCGGGTTTGTCGAACGACCGTCAGCCGGCGTCGTCGACCGGGTGGACCGTCCGGATCCGGTGCACGGCGAACTGGCGCAGGTCGTCGGCGCGGTGGTCGCGTGCGGTGAGCCAGCCGCCGTCGACGCGGACCGGGTCGACCAGACGCTCGGTGGCGCTGCCGTGGTTGTCGACGTAGGCGATCAGCACCGTGCGCCCGGACTCGACCGCCTCGCGCAGGGCGGCGAGCGAGCCGATCGGCGTCAGCGCCTCAGCAGCGCCCGCCGTGCCACGGGTCGCCGCGACCTTGTCGCCGGCCCGGATCGCGGTGACGACCTGGGCGAGTCGCGCCTCGAGGCGGGCGTCGGCGCTGTGGCGGGCGACTCCCCGCCGATCACTGGGCCGCGCGCGTAGCCGGTCGGGACGGCTCACGTGCACGCTCCCGTCGATGCTCTCCACCAGTGGCGAGACCCCGAGCTCGCGCAGCCGCGGGATCAGCACGTCGAGCGGGGTCGTGCTGACCAGGACCGTCGGTGCCAGCCGCCGCAGGCCGAGTGACCCTGCTCGCGGGTGGTGCAGGAGCTCGGTGAGCGCGGCCTCGTCGTCCGCTCGGAGGAAGGCCTCGGCGTGCCCGACCCGGACGGTGCCGTAGGTCCGGGCGGCGTCGTCGACGAGGTAGGTGAGCGGCTGCGGCACCGGGGTCCGCGAGACAGCCGCGAGGAAGGCGTGGACCTCGTGGGCGGCCCAGCCCGCGTCGAAGGCACGACGTACGGACGCGGCGGTGAAGCGGTAGACCGTCGCCTGGCCCCGGGACTCGACGTCGGCCACGAGGTGGAGGTCGCGGGCGCGCTCGCGCACCAGTGGCCCCGGCGCGACCGCGGTGAGGTCGGCCTGGATCAGCACGTGGTCGACCTCGTCGGGCAGCAACGGCGTGAGCAGCGGAGCGGGGTCGTCGCCGGTGATGAGTGCACGTCCGTACGACGTGAGCCCGCCGAGGCCGGTGATGCCGAGGTGACCGGACTCGCCGAGGGCCGCCACCACCTGCTCGGCACGCGACGGAGGTCGCCGCGGCCGCAGCCAGGCGAGCCGGGCGACCACCGACGCGGGACCGGTACCGGTCGCGACCACGTGGCCGGAGGGGAGGGCGGCCAGCTGGGCGAGCGTCATCGCGCGGGTCTCGGGCGCGACCCGGCTGGTGTGCTCCGGGTCGAGCGCGTTGCGGGTCTTGCCGGCGTCGTCGCGGGTGCCGACCAGGAACGGCAGCCGCTCGGTGTCGAGCCAGGCCCGGGCGAGCCGGGTCCACCGGATCCCCGGGGGCTCGTCGCACCAGGCGTCGAACGCCTCGGTCGGAGTCCAGGCCGGGTTGCCGTCGGGGTCGGGCCAGGTGGCGAGCAGCCCCGCCGCGGCGGCGACCTCGATGACCAGCGCGGTCGTCGGCTCGTCGAGCTGGGCGAAGTCGGCGGCGGCCTTGAGGTCCCGCACCGCCAGCGCGCCGCTGCGCAGGGCGACCGGCGGGTGCGTGCCCCAGTGGTCGACCACCAGCTCCACCCGGCGTACCGCCTCGAAGGCCGCGCCGGCCGCGGCCCGGTCGACGAGTGCGGCGTCGCGCTCGGACGTCGCCACCTCCGGTGGTACGTCGATCCGCTCGCGGGTGGTGTGACCGCCGCGCAGTGCGATCTGCACCTCTCCCGGCACCCGCACCAGCCGCGGCCTCCCCGGCACCAGCAGGCCTCGCGACAGCAGCTCCTCGGCCGGGCTCGCTGCCTCGGCCGGGCTGATGGCACGCCGCGCGGAGCCGGCGTCGGCCTCGCCGGAAGCCTCCTCGACGTGCTCGAGCATCGCCCGCGCGGCGGTGGACAGCTCGGCGAGGAGCGGCCCGACGTCGGACGGCGAGCGTCCGGGCGTCATCGGGTGGAGCTCCGAGAGTGACCCCATCGCCTCCGGTACGCCGGTCAGGGGGCGCAGCCCGGTGTCGTTCTCCCAGACCAGGGCGAGGTCGGTGAGCCGGCGTGCGGCGGCCTCGACAGCGGGCGGTTCGGCGTCGAGGATGTGCACGAGTTCCGCCTCGGTGGTGTTGCCCGACGCCACGAGGGCATCAAGGACGGAGAGCTCGAGGCGCGTGAGCAGGTCGAGAGCACGGTTCAGGGACGGTCTCGTGGCGGCCCGCGACGCCAGTTGCCCACAGTCGGCGGGGGCAGGGGTGGAGAGGTCGGGTCGTTCGCGGAGGAGTCCGGCCAGCCGCTCGTCGGGCCAGCTCCGTAGCTGGTCGGCGAGCGAACGGTGCCCCCTCGGGAGGGCATCCGCGAGCCCCGGGGCGGACGTGGTGGCCATCGTTCCCACGCTAGCGGTCTGCCCCAGCCCTGCATCGGGTCGCGCCCGATGAGCGACCACCTCGACCGCGCGGTCGAGGAGAGTGACCCGGCCGAGACCCACGTCGTCGGGGTCGGTGACCACACGGTCCGGCTCCGGCACGGGGCGGCCACCGATGTCGGGCTCGTGCGCGAGGCCAACGAGGACTCCTACCTCGCCGACCCGCCGGTGTACGTGGTCGCCGACGGGATGGGCGGCCACGACGACGGCGACGTCGCGAGCCAGATCGTGGTCGAGGAGTTCGCCCGTCTCGCCGACGCCGGGTACGACCCGCGCCGAGCCCCCGAGGTCGTGACGGCGGCCCTGGGGGAGTGCCAGCGGCGGCTCGAGCAGTACGGCGAGACCCACCGCGGCCGTGACGGGGGACCCTGGCAGGGCGGTACGACGGCCGTCGTCGCGCTGCTGGTCGAGGACGGCGGCCCGCGTTGGCTGCTCGCCAACCTCGGGGACTCCCGCATCTACGCGTTCAGCGGAGGCGACCTGGTACGGGTCAGCGTCGACCACAGCCTCGTGCAGGAGCTGGTCGACGCCGGGCAGATCACCGAGGAGGAGGCGGCGTTCCATCCCGAGCGCCACATCGTCACCCGAGCCCTCGGTGGGCCCGACGACGTCGATCCGGACTTCTTCGTCCTGCCGCTCGCGGACGCCGAACGCATCCTCCTCTGCTCCGACGGGGTCAACGGCATGATCGACGACGTCGAGATCGCCGAGCTGCTGGCCGACAACCCCGACCCTCGCGACGCGGCCGAGCAGATCGTGGCCGCGGCGCTGGCTGCAGGCGGCATCGACAACGCCACCGCCGTCGTCGTCGATGTGGTGGGATTGCTCAGCGATCGCACCCGTGACTCCCAGCATCCGCAGGAGTTGCTGCACGAGAAGCTGGGGGGCCTGCCGTGACCGTGAGCCGCTCGGTCGTGCCCGGCGAGTGGTACGCCGTGCTCGGCGACGAGGTCGTCGTGCTGCTGCCCCCGACCGCGAAGGCGCGGGTCGCCGGCGTGTGGGAGCGGGTCGACGAGGGTGCCGGATTCGACGAGGTGCTCGACGCGCTCGTCAGTGGTGGGTTGCGCGAGCTGCGCGGCTTCGTCCTGGTCAGTGACAGCGGAGGCGACGTCAAGCTCGTGATCCGCGGCGCCGGTGAGGCTCGGCTGACCACGGCCGACGGGCCGGTCACGATCTCCGGGGACGCGGACTCCACCTGGGTCGAGCGACACGTGCCCGGTGTGACCGGGCTGCGGCTCAGCGTGACCGATGCCGACGGTGACGGTGACGCGTACACCCTGGGGTCCGGGCTGGTCCGGGTCTCCTCCGTGGTCCAGCCCGCGGCCGAGGGCGAGGCCGAAGCCGAGGCCGAGGCGGACACCGGCCCGCTCGTGGCGCCGTCCGACCCCGACCCCGAGCCCTACGTCGGCGATCCCCTCACCGACCAGATCCCGGCCCAGCTGATGGAGCCGGCCGCGCCCGCCTCCGGCCCTGCGGCGTACGTCCCACCGGTGCCCCCGGTCGTCCCGCCCGCGGAGCCCGAGATGCCCGCTTCGCCGCCCGGCGCCCACACCGCGGAGCCCGCCGTCCCACCGACGGCCGTCGCCCGGCTGGTCTTCTCCAACGGAGAGGTCGTCGACGTCGACCGGACGGTCGTGGTCGGACGCGCGCCTCGGTTGCCCGGCGACGGCGACGACGAGACGCGCCTGGTCACGGTGCCCAGTCCCCATCAGGAGATCTCCTCGACCCACCTGGAGATCCGCCCCGGCTCCGGCGCGGACCACGGCTCCGCGGTGGTGACCGACCTCGGCTCCACCAACGGCACCCTCGTCGTCCAGCCCGGCCTGCCGGCAGAAGACCTCCAGCCGGGCATCGGGGTGCAGCTGCTGCCCGGTGCGATCGTCGACCTCGGTGAAGGGGTCACCATCCAGGTCGCCGCGGTCTGACGCCCCTCCCTCAGAGCCGCCGCCGGGAGTAGGTTCCGATCATGGAGTCGTACGCCAAGGGTGAGTCCGAGCCGGCCCTGCTCGACGAGACGGTCGGAGCCAACCTCGACCGCACCGTCGCGGCGTACCCCGACCGCGAGGCCATGGTGGAGTTCGCGACGGGGAAGCGCTGGACCTGGCGGGAGCTCGACCGCGACGTCGAGGTCGTCGCACGTGGACTGCTCGCCGCCGGCATCGACAAGGGTGACCGGGTCGGCCTCTGGGGGCCCAACAGCGCGCGATGGACGATCACCCAGTACGCCGTGGCGAAGGTCGGCGCGATCCTGGTCAACGTCAACCCGGCGTACCGGACCCACGAGTTCTCCTACGCGGTCAACCAGTCGGGGATGCGGATGCTGATCTCGGCCACCGCCTTCAAGACCAGCGACTACCGCGGCATGATCGAGGAGACCGCCCCGCTGAACGCCGGCCTCGAACGCGTCATCTATCTCGACACCGACGACTGGGACACGCTCGTCGCCGAGGGTGAGGCGCTCGACGCGGACGTGCTCAACGTGCGGATGCGGACGCTCGAGCCCGGCGACCCGATCAACATCCAGTACACGTCGGGGACCACCGGCCGCCCCAAGGGAGCGACCCTGAGCCACCGCAACATCCTCAACAACGGGTTCATGGTCACCGAGCTGATGGGGTTCACCGAGCAGGACCGGTTGTGCATCCCGGTGCCCTTCTACCACTGCTTCGGGATGGTGATGGCCAACCTGGGCTGCACCAGCCACGGCACGACGATGGTGATCCCCGGCCCCGGCTTCGACCCGGAGGTCACCTTGCGGGCGATCGCGGAGGAGCGGTGCACGGCGGTGTACGGCGTACCGACGATGTTCATCGCGATGCAGCACCACCCGACGTTCGCCGACCACGACCTGTCGAGCCTCCGCACGGGCTGCATGGCCGGGTCGATCTGCCCGATCGAGGTGATGAAGCGCTGCATCAACGACATGCACATGGAAGCCGCGTGCATCGCCTACGGCATGACCGAGACCTCGCCGGTCTCGACCCAGACCCGGGTCGACGACGACCTCGAGCGTCGTACGGCGTCCATCGGCCGGGTCCACCCGCACGTGGAGATCAAGGTCGTCGACCCGGCCACGGGCGAGACCGTCGAGCGCGGTCAGCCCGGGGAGCTCTGCACCCGCGGTTACTCGGTGATGCTGGGCTACTGGGACCAGCCCGAGAAGACGGCCGAGGCCATCGACCCCGACGGGTGGATGCACACCGGAGACCTCGCCGAGATGCGCGAGGACGGCTACTGCAACATCGTCGGCCGGATCAAGGACATGGTGATCCGTGGCGGTGAGAACGTGTATCCGCGCGAGATCGAGGAGTTCCTCTACTCCCACCCCGACATCGAGGACGTGCAGGTGATCGGCGTCCCGGACGAGAAGTACGGCGAGGAGCTGTGCGCGTGGATCAAGCTGCGCGACGGCGCCGACCCGCTCGACGCCGACGCCGTCCGCGCCTTCGCTACCGGCAGGCTCGCCCACTACAAGATCCCGCGCTACGTGATGCTCGTCGACGAGTTCCCGATGACGGTCACCGGCAAGATCCGCAAGGTCCAGATGCGCGAGGAGACGGCCGAGAAGCTCGGTCTCACCGGCGTCGGCCACGACTCCAGCGGGGGCTGACCGGAGAGAGAAAGCGCGGAACAAGTACGCCGATCCGGTCGGCGAGCCGCCGATTTGTTCCGCGTTTTCTCCGCCGCGCAGCCCCCGCGGATAAGGCCGAGCGGCCGGTCCACGCTCCGGGCTAGGTTGGTCGCGACCGACTCCCACCCCCTCACGAAGGACCTGTGCGTTGAGCGACGAACTCCGACAGCTGGCCGACGACTACTGGCAGGCGATCCTCGACGAGGAGCCGACCGAGCGACACCTGCTCGGCGACTACTCCGACGTCGGGAGCTACGAGGAGGTCTCGCGCGAGGCGGAACAACGCTACGTCGCGACCCTGCGCGACTTCGCGACCCGAGCCGAGGCGGTCGAGGAGGGGTCGCTCGACCCGGAGGAGGTGCTCACGCGCGGGGTGATCATCAGCTCGGCCACCGCGCACGCGGACATGCTCGACACGCCCTTGGGGTCCCGCAACGCCGATCCGGTGCACGGGGTCCAGGTCAGCATGGCGCTGGTGATGGGACTGTTGGCGGTGCCCGATCAGGCTGTGGCCGACGCGATGCCGGCCAAGCTCGACGCCCTCGGCACCCACCTCCGGCAGCTCGCCGAACGCACCCGCGAGGGAGCGGGCTCGGGCTGGGTGTCGCCCGCGTTCGCGGTGTCCCAGACCATCGAGCAGATCGAGAAGGCGCTTGCCGTGCCGCTCGCCGACGACCCGGTGGCCGCGGCCGTACAGCTCCCCGAGGGGGTCGACGACGCGGTGCGCGGCGCTCTCCGCGAGGCGGTCGAGCGGTCGCTCCGGCCGGGACTCGAGGACTACCGCGACGCCCTGCGTGAGGCCCTGCCCCATGCCCGGTCGGAGGAGGAGTGCGGCCTGTCGTGGCTGCCCGGCGGATCTGACGCGTACGACGCGACGCTGCGCTACTTCACCACGACCGAGAAGTCCGCCCAGGAGATCCACGAGATCGGCCTGGCCCAGGTCGCCAAGCTCGCCGGCGAGTACCGCGCGCTCGGCCCTGAGGTGGTCGGCACCGACGATCTCCAGGAGATCTTCGAGGCGATGCGGACCGACCCCAAGCTCCACTTCGAGCACGGCGAGGAGCTCGTGGACCAGTCGCGGATCGCGCTGGCCCGGGCCGAGGCCGCCATGGCCGACTGGTTCGAGGTGGTGCCGCAGGCACCGTGCGCGGTCCAGGGCACCGAGGTGGGGCCGAAGGCCTTCTACTTCCCACCCGCCACCGACGGCTCCCGGGGCGGCACGTTCTTCGTCAACACCGACGACCCGTCGTCGTGGGGCCGGTTCGAGCTCGAGGCGATGGCCTTCCACGAGGGCGTTCCGGGCCACCACCTGCAGCTCGCGATCGCCTCGGAGCTGCCCGACTCGATGCCGGAGTTCCGCAAGCACCTCCACAGCTCGGCGTACGCCGAGGGGTGGGGTCTCTACACCGAGCGGCTCTCCGACGAGATGGGTCTCTACTCGTCGTCCGTCGACCGGATGGGGATGTACAGCGCCGACTCGATGCGCGCCTGCCGGCTGGTCGTCGACACCGGCCTCCACGCGCTCGGGTGGAGCCGCCAGCAGGCGATCGACTACATGGTCGCCAACTCACCCCTGACCGAAGGGGTCTGCCGGCCCGAGGTCGACCGCTACATCTGCAACCCCGGCCAGGCCACGTCGTACATGATCGGCCGGCTCGAGATCCAGCGGATGCGGGCCGAGGCCGAGCAGCGTCAGGGTGACCGTTTCGACGTCAAGAAGTTCCACTCCGCGGTGCTCGAGAGCGGTTCCCTGCCGCTCGACGTGCTCGACCAGGTGGTCGCCGCCCGCCTGGCGTGACCTCCGGGCGCCAATCGGTTGGATACTCCGAGGGGCACCCGCCTAGGCTTGCCCGGCGCCCGGCGAACGGGCGCCGACGAACGCGCACCAGAAGAGAGATGAACGTGCCGACTGGCAAGGTGAAGTGGTACGACGCCGAGAAGGGCTTCGGGTTCCTGTCGCAGGACGACGGGCCCGACGTCTACGTGCGCAACGACGCTCTTCCGTCGGGTCTGAGCACCCTCAAGGCCGGGACCCGGGTGGAGTTCGGCATCGCCCAGGGGCGACGCGGTGACCAGGCGCTCCAGGTGCGGGTGCTCGACGCCCCGGCCTCGGTCGTGCGCAACCAGTCGCACGCCCGTCGTAAGTCGCCGGAGGAGATGGCCCCGATCGTCGAGGACCTGATCCGGCTCCTGGACGGCGTCGGCGAGGCCTACCAGCACGGCCGCCACCCCGATGCCCGGCAGGCGAAGCCGACCGCCAAGCTGCTGCGTGCCCTGGCCGACGAGCTGGAGCTCTGAGCGCAGCTCGAAACCCCGTCGGGGGTCAGGCCGCAGTGGCGGCAGGTTGCTTCGCCGTCGTACGCCGGAACGGGTTCGCCAGCACGAAGACCGACCACGCCAGCAGGACGACGGCCGCGACGATGAGTCCGAGCCGGGGCTGGAGCGGCATCGCGATCCCGACGAAGCCGCCGATCACCCACGCCAGCTGCAGCGTGGTGTCGCTCCGGGCGAAGGCCGAGGTCTGCACCCGTTCCGGCACGTCGCGCTGGATGGTGGAGTCGAGCGACAGCTTGGCCAGGCACTGGGCCAGGCCGGCCGTGAAGCCGAGGATCACCAGCGACACGAGTCCGTAGAAGAGCGCCGCGAGGGTGATCGCCGCAGCATCGGCCAGAAGCGCCAGCACCACCGTGAGTCGTGGGTGGAGGCGTTTGATGAACGAGCCGGCGGCGATGCCCGCCACGTTGCCGATGCCGGCGGCACCGATCACGAGCGCGAGCAGGAGCTGGGGGGAGTGGCCGCCGATCGGGTGCTCGCGCAGCAGGAACGCCATGAACAGGGTGAGGAAGCCCGAGAGCCACCGCGGTCCGCAGTTGGCACGCAGGGCGAAGGCCATCGACGCCGGGATCCGGACCTTGCCCCGCTGACCGGCGGCCGGTGCCTCGTCGGTGCGCTGACCGCTCAGGAAGCCGAGTGACTCCTCGCCCTGGCTGGAGTCGACCCGCGCCGGGAGCCGGATCGCCAGGATGGTGGCGGCGACGAAGACGACGAAGGCGTAGCGCAGCGACCACTCCGGGTCCCACCATGGCGGCCCCGGCCGCGATCGGGGCGGAGATCGCGACACCGACCACCCCCGCCATCGAGGTACGTGCGTTGGCGGACACCAGGGTCAGGCCCTCGGGGAGGACGCGAGGCACCGCGGCCGCCCGCAGCACGTTGTAGGCCTTCGAGGCGACCAGCACGCCGAGCGCCGCCGGGAACAGCCAGGCCGAGTCGTGCCTCACGGCGCCGGCCAGGACCCAGCAGAGGAAGGCGCGGCCGGCCATCGTGAACCCGATCGACCAGCGCCGGCCGTTGCCGAACCGGTCGAGCATCGGACCGATCAGCGGCGCCACGACCGCGAACGGGAGCATCGTCAACCCGAGGAACAACGACACCTGGCCGCGCGCCTCGCCGGCCGGGACCTGGAAGAAGAGCGTTCCGGCCAGCGAGATCGCCACGGCCGCGTCGGCGGCCGCGTTGAGCGCCCCGAGCTCGATCAGGCGGGCCAGGCCGCTGCTGTCGGCGCCCTCGGCCCCGGCCGCGCGGCGCGCCGTACGGTAGGCAGCGCCGCCGAAGCGGCCGGCGCCCCGGCCCACCGAGCGGATCCCCCGACCCGTGACCTTGGCGCCCGAGCTCACGGAGTCGCGCCGCGAACGGCGGTCCGACTCCCCGGGCGTTGTCATGTCTCTAGCATGCCGGAGCGGCGTAGCGAGCCTGCTCCCCAGGCAGCGATCCCCGAGAGCGATCTGACAGAGCCCGCCGCATCCGTCATCATGGGCGGCATGACTGGTGCCGAGGAGACCGTGGTGGCCGAGCGCGGGCGGACGGTCAAGGCCGACGCCGCGGTCGTGACGGCCGTCGATGCGGCCCGCGAGGCGCTGCTCACCGAGGTCGACGAGTCCGAGGTCGGTGACCATCTCGACGCCCAGCCGGAGGCCGAGCGCGTGGCGACCCACCTCTTCGAGTGCCGCAAGGCCGGCTATCTCGGGTGGCGCTGGTCGGTGACCGTGGCGCGCGCCAAGCGCCAGAAGGTCGTCACCGTCGACGAGATCGTGCTGATCCCCGGCCCCGAGGCGATCACCGCCCCGGAGTGGGTTCCCTACCGGGAGCGGATCAAGCCCGGTGACCTCTCGCCCGGCGATCTGCTGCCGGTGGCCGACGACGACCCGCGGTTGGTCCCGACGTACTCCTTCGGCGACGACCCCCTCGACACCGACGCGAAGACCCAGGTCCGCAAGATCGCCCAGGACCTCGGTCTCGGCCGGATCCGGACGCTCTCCCCGGAGGGCCACGAGCTGGCGGCGCAGCGGTGGTACGACGGCGACTCGGGGCCCGAGACGCTCCTCGCGCAGTCGGCACCCGAGCCCTGCTCGACCTGCGGTTTCCTGGTGCGCCTGAACGGCTCGCTCGCGGAGACCTTCGGCGTCTGCGCCAACGGCGATGCCAACGACGACGGCCGGGTGGTGGCGTTCGGCCACGGCTGCGGCGCCCACTCCGAGGTCCGCCTGGCCAAGCGGCACGAGCCGATCCCGCTGCCCGACCCGGTCGTCGACGACATCGACGACGAGCTCGAGCGCTTCTAGACCTCCGGGTCGTCCCGCAGCGTGCGGGCGTTCCGTCGACGGCGGCAGTACTCCAGGCCGAGCAGGCCCAGGCCACACCCGGCGGCACAGGTCCACAGCATCCAGGCGTGCCCGGCGTCCTGGAGCCGGCCGTAGAACGGCAGCATCGCGACGAAGCCGATCACCCAGAGCGCGACGCCGACCTGCACGGTGCGGACGCCGTCCACGTCGAGGGGCTCCACGTCGGCGACGATGTAGGTGCGTTTGCCGAAGGCGTGGCTCATCGGCTGGTCGTCGCGCAGCTCCATGCGCCCACTGTAAGCCGCTGACCCGGCGATTCGGTGACGGCGTACGGCGTCGACCCGGCGTTTCGGCGACGGGTACGACGTCGACCCGGCGTTTCGGCGACGGCCTACGACGTCCACCCGGCATTGCGGTGACGGCGTACGACGTCCACCCGGCGTTGCGGCGACGGCGTACGACGTCGACCCGGCGTTGCGGCGACGCGGTACGACGTCGACCCGGCGCCGACAGGACTCGGAATCGCCAGGTCGACGCCTTGGGACGTCGCCGAAACGCCAGGTCGACCCGCTCTGACGTCGCCGAAGCGCCAGGTCGACGCCCTCTGACGTCGCGCAATCGCCAGGTCAGCGGCCGAGGAATGGTTAGCGTGGGTAATGAGTTATGCTAACGATATGCCCACCGTCGAGATGGCCTCACGCACCGATGCCGGGCTCGCCAGCGAGCTCCGGCTGAGCGTCATGCGCCTGCGCCGTCGGCTGGCGGGCGAGCGTCATCCCGACAACGTGCTGAGCATGGGCGCGATGGCCGTGCTCGGCTGCCTGTTCCGCAACGGCGACCTCACCATCGGCGAGCTCGCCGCCCACGAGCGGGTGCAGCCCCCGAGCATGACCCGCATCGTGAACGCCCTCGCGGACGGCGGCTACGTCGTACGCCGTGCCCACGAGACCGACGGCCGCCAGGTCGTCGTCGTCCTGTCCGAGCAGGGCCGCACCACCCTGCTGGCCGACCGCGCCCGTCGCGATGCCTGGCTGGCCCAACGCCTCGGCGGTCTCACCACCGACGAGCGCGACACCCTCCGGCGCGCGGCGCCGATCCTCGAACGACTTGCCAACTCCGACTGAAAGCTGCTCTTGAGTCCCACCTTCCGCGCACTCCACAACCCCAACTACCGGCGCTACGCGCTCGGCAGTCTGGTGTCGAACACCGGTACCTGGATGCAGCGCGTCGCCCAGGACTGGCTGGTCCTGCGGCTGACCGACGGCAGCGGTACGGCGCTCGGGATCACCACCGGTCTCCAGTTCCTGCCCGTCCTGCTCCTCTCGCCGTACGCCGGTGTGATCGCCGACCGCTTCCCCAAGCGCCGCCTGCTCCAGCTCACGCAGCTGACGATGGCGATCGCCTCGCTGGTGCTCGGCGTCCTCGCCGTCACCGGCGCGGCGGAGGTCTGGATGGTCTACGCGATCGCCTTCCTGTTCGGCATCGGGTCGGCGTTCGACGCCCCGGCCCGCCAGTCGTTCGTCTCCGAGCTCGTCGGCCCCGACGACCTCACCAATGCCGTCGGCCTCAACTCCGCCACCTTCAACACCGCTCGCATCATCGGCCCGGCCCTGGCCGGCCTGATGATCGGTGCGCTCGGCGGCGGCGCCTCCGCCACCGGCTGGGTGATCCTGATCAACGCCTTCTCCTACGGCGCGGTCATCTGGCAGCTCGAGCACATGGACACGACCCTGCTCAACTCCCCGAAGCCCGTCGCCCGGACGCCCGGCATGCTGCTCGAAGGCGTCCGCTACGTCCGCAGCCAGCCCAAGATGATGATGATCCTGGTGATGGTGTTCTTCGCCGGCACCTTCGGGATGAACTTCCAGATCACCTCGGCGCTGATGGCCACGGAGGTCTTCGGCAAGGGCGCGGGGGAGTTCGGAATCCTCGGCTCGGCGATGGCGGTCGGCTCCCTGGCCGGCGCCCTGCTCGCGGCGCGCCGGGTCCGGATCCGGGTCCGTCTGCTCGTCGGTGCTGCCGTCGGCTTCGGAGTGGCCGAGATCGTGGCGGGCCTGATGCCGACGTACGTCGCGTTCGCGCTGATGTGCCCGGTCATCGGCGTCTGCACGATCACCATGCTCAACTCCGCCAACTCGACCGTGCAGCTCGAGTCGGCGCCCGCCCTCCGCGGTCGGGTGATGGCGCTCTACATGACCATCGTGATGGGCGGCACGCCCCTCGGCTCGCCGATCATCGGGTGGGTCGGGCAGCACTTCGGCCCCCGCTGGACCCTGATCGGGGGCGGGCTGCTCACCATCTTCGGGGTCCTGCTGGCGCTCGCGCTCTTCGCGCGTCCGTCGCGGGCCGCGGCCGAGGCCGCGGCGGCTGCCGAGCCGGAGGGCGTCGCGGTCCACGCGGCGTGAACTCGGGCCGGCTCGGCGCCGCCGTATCTCGTTTTGGCCCGCAGGGGCAACGCGGGTAGCCTTGAGAACCGTGTCCGGCTCGTCCGGACCTTGGCGCACGCCCTCCTTCGGCCCTCAGGCCCGGGGCCGCGCGCAGTTACCACGGCACACAGAGCAACAGCGCAGCATCATCGTGCCCGGCAAGGCGCCGGGCCTGAGGAAAAGACCGAAAGGGAACCACCGAGTGCCCACCATTCAGCAGCTGGTCCGCAACGGCCGGCGCGACAAGGCGTCGAAGACCAAGACGCCCGCCCTCAAGGGCAGCCCGCAGCGCCGAGGCGTCTGCACCCGCGTCTACACGACGACCCCGAAGAAGCCGAACTCCGCCCTCCGCAAGGTCGCCCGCGTGCGCCTGTCGAGCGGCGTCGAGGTGACGGCGTACATCCCGGGCGTCGGCCACAACCTCCAGGAGCACTCCATCGTGCTCGTCCGCGGCGGCCGGGTGAAGGACCTCCCCGGTGTCCGCTACAAGATCATCCGCGGCACGCTCGACACCCAGGGCGTGAAGAACCGCAAGCAGGCTCGCAGCCGTTACGGCGCGAAGAAGGAGAAGAGCTGATATGCCGCGCAAGGGTCCCGCTCCCAAGCGGCCGCTCGACGTCGACCCCGTGTTCGGGTCCCAGCTGGTGACCCAGCTGGTCTCCAAGGTGCTCAAGGACGGCAAGAAGCAGGTCGCCCAGCGCATCGTCTACACCGCGCTCGAAGGCTGCCGCGACAAGACCGGCACCGACCCCGTGGTGACGCTCAAGCGCGCCATGGACAACGTGAAGCCGGCCATCGAGGTCAAGTCCCGCCGGGTCGGTGGCGCCACCTACCAGGTCCCGATCGAGGTCAAGGGAACACGGGGCACGACCCTGGCGTTGCGTTGGTTGGTCGGGTACGCCGCGGACCGTCGTGAGAAGACGATGTCCGAGCGCCTGATGAACGAGATCCTCGATGCGTCCAACGGCCTGGGTGCCGCGGTGAAGAAGCGCGAGGACACCCACAAGATGGCCGAGTCCAACAAGGCCTTCGCCCATTACCGCTGGTGATGTGGTGGCGGAGTGCGAGACCACCTCGGTGGTCACCGCGCTCCCCACGTCACCAAGTCCTACCTAAGGAAACGAACCCCCAGTGGCTGTCGACATCACCACGGACCTGAAGAAGGTCCGCAACATCGGCATCATGGCTCACATTGACGCCGGCAAGACCACCACCACCGAGCGCATCCTCTTCTACACCGGCATCACCTACAAGATCGGTGAGGTCCACGAGGGCGCGGCCACGATGGACTGGATGGAGCAGGAGCAGGAGCGCGGCATCACGATCACGTCCGCCGCGACGACCTGCTGGTGGAAGGACCACCAGATCAACATCATCGACACTCCCGGTCACGTGGACTTCACCGCCGAGGTCGAGCGCTCGCTGCGCGTCCTCGACGGCGCTGTCGCCGTCTTCGACGGCGTGGCCGGTGTCGAGCCGCAGACCATGACCGTGTGGCGCCAGGCGAACAAGTACGCCGTGCCGCGGATGTGCTTCGTCAACAAGCTGGACCGCACCGGAGCGGACTTCTTCCGCTGCGTCGACATGATGGTCGAGCGGCTGAACTCCACCCCGCTGGTCCTGCAGCTCCCGATCGGCGCCGAGCACGACTTCCTCGGGGTCGTCGACCTGGTCGGCATGCGTGCCCTGACCTGGCGCGGCGAGACCACGATGGGCGACGACTACGAGGTCGAGGAGATCCCGGAGTCGATGAGTGCCCAGGTCGAGGAGTACCGCGAGAAGTTCCTCGAGACGCTCGCCGAGGCCGACGACGACATCATGGTCAAGTACCTCGACGGTGACGACCTCTCCGTGGAGGAGCTCGAGGCCGGCATCCGTCGCGCCACCCTGGCCGACAAGGTCAACCCGGTGCTGTGCGGAACGGCGTTCAAGAACAAGGGCGTGCAGCCCCTGCTCGACGCGGTCGTGAAGTACCTCCCGAGCCCCCTCGACATCGACGCGATCGTGGGCCACAAGGTCAACAACGAGGACGAGAAGATCGAGCGGATGCCGTCCGACGACCAGCCGTTCTCCGGCCTGGCCTACAAGATCGCCTCCGACCCCCACCTCGGCAAGCTGATCTACGTCCGCGTCTACTCCGGCAAGCTGGAGGCCGGCGCGACCGTGCTCAACTCCGTCACGGGGAAGAAGGAGCGGATCGGCAAGGTCTACCAGATGCACGCCAACAAGCGTGAGGAGATCGCGTCGGTCGGCGCCGGCCAGATCGTGGCCGTGATGGGTCTGAAGGACACCAAGACCGGTCACACGCTGAGCGACCTCCAGAACCCCGTCGTCCTCGAGTCGATGTCGTTCCCGGCCCCGGTCATCGAGGTCGCGATCGAGCCCAAGACCAAGAGCGACCAGGAGAAGCTCGGTACGGCGATCCAGCGCCTCTCCGACGAGGACCCGACCTTCACGGTCAAGACCGACGAGGAGACCGGCCAGACGATCATCGCCGGCATGGGCGAGCTCCACCTGGAGATCCTCGTCGACCGGATGAAGCGCGAGTTCCGCGTCGAGGCGACCGTCGGCAAGCCGCAGGTGGCCTACCGCGAGACGCTCCGCAAGGTCGTCGCGAACCACAGCTACACCCACAAGAAGCAGACCGGTGGATCGGGTCAGTTCGCGAAGGTGGTCATCACCCTCGAGCCGAGCATCGACCCCGAGACCGGGCAGGGTGCCGGCTACGAGTTCATCAACAACGTGTCCGGTGGCCGGATCCCGCGCGAGTACATCCCGTCGGTCGACCAGGGCGGCCAGGACGCCATGGAGTTCGGCGTGCTCGCCGGCTACCCGATGGTCGACGTGAAGTTCACCCTCGAGGACGGCGCGTACCACGACGTCGACTCCTCGGAGCTGGCCTTCAAGATCGCCGGTAACCAGGCCTTCAAGGAGGCCGCCCGGATGGCCAAGCCCGTGCTGCTCGAGCCGATGTTCGCCGTCGAGGTGATCACCCCGGACACGTTCCTGGGCACGGTCATCGGCGACATCAACAGCCGTCGCGGCCAGATCCAGTCGCAGGAGGAGCGTCACGGTGACATGGTCATCAACGCCCTCGTGCCGCTGTCGGAGATGTTCGGGTACGTCGGTGACCTGAGGTCCAAGACCTCCGGCCAGGCGTCGTACTCGATGGAGTTCGACTCGTACGCCGAGGTCCCTTCGGGCATCGCCGACGAGATCGTCAAGAAGGTCCGCGGCGAGTAGTCGTCAACCAGGTCCCCCGGACATGACGGGGGCATTGGCCGGATCGTCGGCATTGCAGCAGAATCATCGAGTCAAGTGACAACAACAGGAGGAGCCCACAGTGGCTAAGGCGAAGTTCGAGCGGACCAAGCCGCACGTCAACATCGGCACGATCGGTCACATCGACCACGGCAAGACCACCTTGACCGCGGCGATCACCA
>CAVXHO010000012.1:0-22371 GCA_963761515.1 uncultured Actinomycetota bacterium | reverse complement strand
TGCTACCGCCGCCGCTCGAGCCGCCAACCCCCGTCACGGACCCGACCACCGTCGTCAGCCCGGTGCCGCTGCCCATCGAGGAGCCCGAGGAGGACGAACGCGGCACCCGGCCGGGGCTGCTGATCTTCCTGGCGCTGCTCCTGCTCCTGATCCTGGGCCTCGCGGCGTACCTGCTGCCGAAGATGTTCGCCAGCCCGAACGACACGGTCCAGGTGCCCGACCTGTCCGGGATGACCGAGCAGAACGCGCGCACCACGCTCGGCGACGCCGGCCTCGAGGTCGGCAGCATCGACCGTGCCTTCGACAACAGCGTCAAGGCCAACCGGGTGATCACCCAGGACCCCGGAGCCGACGAGTCGGTCGCCTCGGGACTCCGGTCGACTTCACGGTCTCGCTCGGCCTCCATCCGACCCGGGTGCCACCCCTGATCGGGCAGTCCCAGCAGCAGGCGGCCACCGCGCTCGAGGACGCCCATCTCGACGCCGTGTTCAAATCCGTCGACTCCGACCAGCCGAAGGGCACTGTCGTCAGCACCAGTCCGCCCGCCAACACCCAGGTGCCGCAGGGCTCGCCGGTCACCGTGTCGGTGTCGAAGGGTCCGCAGAAGGTGCCCGACGTCGTGGGCATGCAGCAGAAGGATGCCGAGAGCCTCCTGCGCGACCGGGGCTTCGTCCCGGTCCCGGTCCAGTCCTCGTCCGACAAGCCCGAGGGTGAGGTCATCCAGCAGATCCCGGGAGCAGGGTCGCCGCAGAACCAGGGCACCCAGGTGACGATCGTGGTCTCCTCCGGGCCCACCGAGTCGCCCAGCTCACCGACGACGCCGACCTCGAGCGCCACCACCAGCGCCCCGCCCGGCCCGCCGTCGACGCCGCCCTCGGCCAAGCCGCCCGGGTGAGTCAGCTCGAGGGGAGCACCTTCGCGTAGGTCAGGCCGAGCAGGCCGTCGTACGCCGGGGCGGTGATCTGGTCCTCCAGCTGCTCGTCCCAGCCGACCGCGATGTCGGGGTCGACGGCGTCCGCCCGGTAGACCTGCAGGTAGGAGTCGCGGGAGATGGCGTCGGTGAGGGCGGTCTGGTCGCCGACGGCGGAGATCACGTACGGCTGGCTGTAGGGCACGCCCTGGAGCTGGACGGAGTTGCCGATGCAGCGGATGCCGGTCGTGCTCACCACCCGCTGGCCCTGGATGGTGATCGCCTGCGCCCCGCCCTTCCACATCGCGTTCACGACGGCCTGGATGTCCTGCTGGTGCACGAGCAGCAGGTTCGGGTTGTCCGGCGAGCTCGAGCTGGTCTCCTGGGGTGCGTCGGACAGGGTCACCGTCACGCCGGGCCCGACCTGCGGCAGCAGGCCGGCCGGACCCTTCATCGCGGCGGCCCGGCGGTTGAACGCACGCACCTGCTTGTTGCCGATCGAGCCACCCAGCACGGATACCTGCGCGCGGAGATCCACCATGTGGGAGCGCAAGGCGTCGACCTGGGTGGCGTCGTAGCGGACCATCGACGCCAGGTCCGTGAACCGGCCCGGGCGCAGGTCGGTGCCCTCGCTGCTGTGGGCGCTGATCACGAAGAGCGCGCCGCTGAGCAGGCCGACGAGTGGGGTGGCGACGCGCCACACCAGGGACCGACGCGGGCGCGGCCGACCGCCGTCGGGAGCCCCCGGATCAGGCTCGGGCGCACGGAGGCCGGGGAGCCTGCGCTGTGGTCGGTCGCTCACGCCGACTAAGGTAACCCGCGTCGTGTGAAGGGACGCCATCCGGCGTCGGTTGCGTGGAGGAGTGCCGGTGGCCAAGCTCAAGGCCAAGCAGACGTTCGTGGATCCCGATCGGGGGCCGCTGGTCAGCGTGCGCTTCGTGGTCGCGATCATCCTGATGCTCGTGGGCATCGCCTGGATCGTCTACTACTACACGGTCGTGCGGGTCGACCCGACCGTGCTCCCGGCCCCAGCGGCCGGCTCGCCGAAGTTCATGGCCGACCTCGAGGACTGGAACTACGCGATCGGCTTCGGGCTGATCCTCCTGGGGTTGCTGGTCTCGGCACACCACGACACCCCCCTGGGCCGAGGCCGGGGCGTCGTGGTCGGGATGCTCAGCTGCTTCCTGATCGGCCTGATCTGGATCTGCACGTTCTACGTGCTCTCGGGCGACCAGCTGCCGAACGTTCCGGTCTTCAACGACCTCGGCCAGTACAACCTGATGGTGGGCATCGGGTTCATGGCCGTCGGCTTCGCCTTCGCGACCCGCTGGGAGTGACGCGGAGAACTACACCCGTGTGATTATCCACAGGTGATTCCACAGCTGTGGAGATCGCTCCGTGCCGCGAGGTGGGGCGAGATCACCCCGGTCACGGCCCGGTGACCGGGCCGTGTCGCTATGCCAGGACAGCGGTCCGCGTGACGACGGCGACCACCACGAGCACGCTGACCACGGCGAAGCCGGCGCCCTGCCATGCCGCACGCCGCTGCCGGGGCGCGTAGGCGAGGATCACGGCCAGCACGACGCCGCCGACGAAGCCGCCGAGGTGTCCCTGCCAGGAGATCGTCGAGCGGCCGAAGAACGTGAACGCGACGTTGATCCCGATCCAGACCAGCAGCTGGTTCATGTCGGCGCGCACCTTGTAGGCCAGCACCAGCAGCGCGCCCATCAGGCCGAAGATGGCGCCCGAGGCGCCCAGGGTCGGCGTGAACTCCCCGGAGAGCCAGTAGACGACCGCGGACCCGACCAGGCCGGAGAGCAGGTAGAGCCCGGCGTAGCGCAGCCGGCCGAGCATCAGCTCCAGCTGTGGTCCCAGCACCCACAGGGCCACCATGTTGAAGCCGATGTGGAAGACCTCGACCTGGGTGAACATGCTGGTGACCAGCTGCCACGTGGCCCCGTCGCTGACGCCCGGCAGCCAGGTGCCGCCGTTCGCCGTGCAGACCGCCTGGGAGACGTCGAACCCGCCTCGCGGGAGGGAGCACAGCCCCTTGGGCCGCAGGGCGAGCCAGTCGACCAACCGACTCCCGGCGCCGCCGGTCGCCAGGATGAGCACCCAGATCACGGCGTTGATCCCGATGATGGTCATCGACACCACGCCGTTGCGCGACGGCCGCAGCCCGCCGTACGGCGTGCGGGCAGCGCGGGTCTCCTTGCGCCCCTCGGCGACGCACGTCGGGCAGTGGAAACCCACCGCGGCGTCGCGCATGCAGTCGGGGCAGATCGGACGACCGCACCGCTGGCAGACGATGTAGGTCTCGCGGTCGGGGTGTCGATAGCAGGTGGGAACGCCGGCGGGGTCTCCCGCCGGCGCCGTCCCCGATCCGTTCGTGGTGCTCAGGAGGTCTGGACCTCCACGCGCTCGATGACCACCGGCTCGACCGGGCGGTCGCCGCCGCCGGTGGGTGTGGTGGCGATCGCGTCGACGACGTCGCGCGACTCCTGGTCGGCGACCTCGCCGAAGATGGTGTGCTTGAAGTTCAGCCACGGGGTCGCACCGACGGTGATGAAGAACTGCGACCCGTTGGTACCCGGGCCGGCGTTGGCCATGGCGAGCAGATAGGGCTTGTCGAAGACCAGCTCCGGGTGCGGCTCGTCCTTGAAGGTGTAGCCGGGGCCTCCGGTGCCGGTGCCGAGCGGGCAGCCACCCTGGATCATGAAACCGCCGATCACACGGTGGAAGGTCAGGCCGTCGTAGTAGCGCTCGCCCGACCTGCCGGCGTCGTCGCGGTAGTCCTTGGTGCCCTCGGCCAGGCCGACGAAGTTGGCCACGGTCTCGGGCGCGTGGTTCGGGAACAGGTTGATCGTGATGTCGCCCCGGTTGGTCTTCAGGACGGCCTGCTGGTCAGCCATGTCTGCCTCTCGCATGTGGGTTTCTGGTGCGTGCAGATCCTCCCACGCACTGCAACCCCCGTCGCCCACCGCCCGCGTCCGCGGTAGGGGTCGCCCTGTTGGGTACGGAGCCGACATGATGGGATGGGACGACGAGACCAGAGGGAGATCCGCCATGGGCATCCGCCGGAACAAGACGATCCTCGAGCAGGCTGCTGACTACGTCGACACGATCGTGGAGGCCGCGAGCGAGAAGGCGGGACCCGCGATCGCCGACGCCCTCGACAAGGCCGGGCCCGTGTGGGCCGACGCCAAGGACAAGGCCGGACCGGTCTGGGCCGACGCCAAGGACAAGGCCGGACCGGTCTGGGCCGACGCCAAGGACAAGGCCGGACCCGCGCTGTCCGAGGCCAAGGACAAGGCGACGCCCCTGCTGGCGGCAGGCGTGGCGGCCGCGGCCGCCCAGGCGACCAACGTGGCGGACTTCGCGAACGAGAAGGCAGCCGACCTCAAGGGCGAGCCGAAGAAGAAGCACCGCCTCCGCAAGCTCCTGATCATCACCGGGGTCGGAGCGCTGATGGTGTTCATCGCCAAGAAGCTGCGCTCGGGCGGCGACCAGGACAACTGGCAGTCGTCGTACACCCCGCCGCCGCCGCCCGCGCCGGCGTCCGACACCCCGATCTTCGACGCGGCCTCGGCTTCGTCCGACGAGCCGACGGCGGCCGACGAGGGTGGGGCCGGCCCCGGCGAGGCGCTGGCCGACGCAGCCGAGGAGGCGCACCCGGTCACGACGCCCGACGAGCCTGTCGACGTGGTCGAGGTGGCACCCGGCGAGGAGTCGGTCGAGAAGCCGTCCTCCAAGCCCTGACCCACCGCCTGACCAACGGTCAGGACACCACAGCACGACGCCGGGACCGGCCGCGGGAGAGATCCTTCGGCCGGTTCTCCGCTATCCAGGCGTCGATGGTCTCCCACCAGCCGAAGAGCCACTCGATCTGCGCCTCCCGCTCGGCGGGGATCTCCTCGCGCGGCACCTGCCACCACCGCATCACGATCACCTTGTCCATCGGGAGCTCCCGCCAGACGTCGCGGACGGTGAGCACGTGGTCCAGCCCGGTGTGCGCCACCAGTACGACGTCGGCCTGCGGGGCCGCGTCGAGCGCAGCCAGGAAGCCACCAGGGCGGGGGGCGAGCACGTTGGTCATCCGCGCCGCGCGAGCGGCCATCTGCTCGAGTCCGCGACCGCGCAGCCGCTCGATCCCGCGGCGGCGACGCTCAGGGGTGAAGTTGCCGCCCTCGGGGAAGATCACGAACGCGTCGTTCTCGTCGAGGCCGCGGGCGAGGTCGGCGATCTGGGACTCGTAGTCCTGCCCCTTGCCCGGGTTGGTCTTGATGAAGCGCGCCGGTATCCGGCTCAGCACGACGTCGATCACGGGGTCCCAGGCCATGGTGTCCTTCAGGACGACGCGCGGCTCGCGGTGGTACCAGTCCATCAGGGCGTGGATCAGGGTGAACGAGTCGCCCGGACCGGCGTGGCGGCAGGCCACGATCAGGGGTATGCCCGGGTAGGCGTCGGGGCCGGGCCCGCGGGTCTCGATCCGCAGGGCCAGCACGCGCCTGGCCTCGGTGAAGACCACCCACATCAGGCCCTGCACGAGGTCGTAGTGGATGCCCTCGAAGTACGGCGTACGGATCCGGCGGCCGAAGCCGGAGGCGAGCCAGAGCCCGAAGAGGACGACGAGCAGGATGCTCTCGACGCTGACGTAGACCACCGACATCCACAGCAGCCGCAGGGCCCGCCACCGACCGGGCAGCACGGGGGCCAGCGCGGCGGCCCCGATCAACCAGAGGGGCAGCGTTCCCCACAGCACGAAGGCGAGCCCGATCATCGCCGGCGCGACCACGAAGCGCCGGAGCAGCCACGTCACAGGGCACCGGCCAGGTACTCCCGCGACGCTTCGTAGCTGGCCTCGATGCGCACCCCGACCTGCGAGAAGTCCCGATGGGCCAGCAGCGAGTCGTCGCGGCTCGACGTACCTCGGGCCGGGAGCACGTGCACCTCGACGCCCTCCGGCACCTCGGCGAGCTCCCGGGCGAAGCGGTGGCGCCGGGCGATCTCGAAGGAGACCCGGGCGACCTCCCAGGGGCGTCTCGGCACCTTCAGCGGCCGGTCGATCCGGCCGACCTGGAGGACGAAGACCCGGTCGGCACCCAGGGTCACGGCCCGGCCGAGGGGGATCGAGTTCACGATGCCGCCGTCGAGGTAGTGCTCGCCACCGACCTTGGCCGGCGGCAGCAGCCCGGGTACGGCGGCGCTGGCCATGATCGCGTCGACGAGCCGGCCGCTGGTGAACCAGTGCTCGGCAGCCCGCTCGATGCTCGCGGCGCAGACCTGGAACCGGACGGCGAGCTCCTCGAAGGTGGTCTCGCCGAACTCCGCGAGCAACCGCTCCTGCAGCGGCGCAGCCGAGTAGATGTGGGTGCCGGTCGACACCGCGCGCCGTACCGTCCGCAACGGGCGGTCCGAGACCGCGCGCATGGTCTGCGCGTCCTGCCACAGCTCGGTGAGTCGCTCGATCACCGCCGGCGTCGGGTCACGGGAGACCATCGCGCCGTTCAGCGCCCCGACGCTGGTGCCGAGGACCAGGTCGGGCGTGATCTCGACCTCGAACAGCGCGCGCAACATCCCGACCTCGGCCGCCCCGAGCACCCCACCGCCTCCGAGCACGAACGCCGTCGTCATGGGGTCATTGTGTCGGTAGTCCCCGGCGAGATGGCTGCCGCAGGCCTCGATTCGCAGCCATCTCGGCGGGGACTATCCCGGTTGGGGTGCGAGCTCGGGGTGCTCCGCGCGGATCCGGCTGGTCACGACGTGCTCCACCCAGAAGATGACCAGCGGGATCAGGCCGGAGATCACGACGAGCAACGCGAAGGGGACCGACCAGCGGGTCTGGCGCCAGAGCAGGAACGAGACCACGACGTAGGCGATGAAGACCCATCCGTGGGCGACCCACAGGATGCTCCAGGTCTCCCCGAACTGCTGCAGCGACGAGCCCTCGGTCGCGAAGTGGGCGGCCGGGAACACGATGAGCGCACAGACGGCGAGCAGGACGCCCACCACCATGGCGAGCACCCGGTAGGCGACGAAGAGGCCTTTCGACACGGACACGGCCTCGAACCTACCCGCCGCCCGTAGCGGCCCCGGGCCGACCCCGTCCGAGCACGTCCTCCTGCAACCAGCGCCACCACATGAAGATCGCGAAGGCTCCGAACACCCACCACTGGAACGCATACAGCACGTTGCGCAGGCCGGTCGACGCGTCGGCCCCCGGGAGGTGCTCGGCGCTCGCTGGGACGAGGCCGGTGGTCCCGGCAGCGGTCGCGCCGCCACCCGGGACGGCGCGGTCGGTGGCGATCACGTAGCCGCCGTAGAGGTCGCGGCTGGTCCGCTGCAGCAGGTCGGTGATGCTCAGCTCGGGCAGGACGGCATCCGAGGTGTCGTCGTCCGGTGCGCCGGAGTCCTCCGGCGGCTGGAGCAGCCCGACCAGCGCTGCCCGGCCGCGCGGCGGGGTCGGCGCCCGGGACGGGTCGCTGACCCAGCCCCGGACCACCGGGATCTCCGAGCCCGAGGGCGTCACGACCGGCGTGACGGCCCAGTACCCCGTGGCCCCGTCGCGCTCCCGACCCGAGACGAAGACCGTTCCGTCCGGGTCCCAGGTGCCCTCGACGGTGACGGGTCGCCCGAGCGCGTCTGCGGGGTACGCCGCGTCCGGGCCGAGCACGGAGTCGAGCGGCAGGGGCGACAGCCGGGTCACCGAGGCGGCGCTGTCCGCGCGGTGCGCGTGCCACACGTCGTACTGCCAGCGGCCGAGGAGCACGGCCGCCACGACGGCCGCCACCATCAGCAGATGGACGCCCCAGTAGCGCGGGGCGAGCGCCCGCGCGGCAGGGCGGACGGCGAGGTCGGACGGCACGGGCTCAGGCTACGCAGGGCGTCGATGCGGATCGGAGGGAGCAACGTCCCGGGTCAGCCACGTCGGGATCCTGCACTGGCAGGCGCCGGCTCGTGGTCGTGATCGTCGTGGCCGGCCGCCCGTTCACACCGGCGCCCGGATCCGGGAGGCTGGAACGCACGAACCAGGAAGGAAGGACGCGATGACCGTCCAGCTGAACCACACCATCGTCCACGTCTCCGACAAGGACCGGGCCGCCGCCGACCTCGCCGAGATCCTCGGGGTCGCCGCGCCCACGACGTACGGACCGTTCCGGGTGCTCACGCTCGACAACGACGTGTCGCTCGACTTCGCCGACGACCACGGGGAGCCGGACCAACAGCACTACGCGTTCCTGGTCGGCGAGGAGGAGTTCGGTGCGATCCACCAGCGGATCGTCGACCGCGGCCTGACCTTCTGGGCCGACCCGTTCCACCGCCGCGAGGGCGAGATCAACACCAACGACGGCGGCCGCGGCCTGTACTGGGAGGACGCCGACGGGCACAACCTGGAGATCATCACCGTGCCGTACGGCGGGTGAGCCCGTCCCGTCCTCGGCCGCCCATTCAGCGCAATTGCGCCGTTGTGACAGCTCGAAGCCGTCCTGAGGTGACGTACCGGCGCAATTGCGCGGTTCTGGCGGTCGGGGACGGGCCGATGAACGGAAGGGTGGAGCCTAGGGGACTCGAACCCCTAACCCCCTGCTTGCAAAGCAGGTGCGCTACCAATTGCGCCAAGGCCCCTCGGCCGGCCGGGGCCGGTGTAGGTGCGGCTCAGGGACGGTCGACGCGGTCGGTCGCCTCGGCCCACAGCGCCTGCTCGCGCTGCCCCTCGTCGAGCTTCCGCTTGGCGATGAGCACGCCGACGGCGGCGAGGGCGATGAGGAGGATCTTCTTCACGGCGACTCCGTCCATGGGTGAACCAGTGGGCCTAACAGGACTTGAACCTGTGACCTCTTCCTTATCAGGGAAGCGCTCTAACCGTCTGAGCTATAGGCCCGGAGGTGGCCGTCGCCGCGTCTGCGGGAGAACGACCGGGACGGCCGCACAGCGACCGCGCGGGAAGGTTACCGCAGCGTCCGACAGCCACCCAAAACCGCGTCCGGCCCTGTTGGGCGACACGGCCGGAAGAGTCAGCCCTGGTCCTCCGCCAGGGTGACCTCGATGCCACCGAGCAGCGATGCCGCCATGTTGTAGAGGAAGGCGCCGAGGGTGGCGATCGCGGTGATCAGGACGACGTCGATCACCGAGACCAGCATGGTGAAGCCGAGCACCCGCGACATCCCGAGGTAGTCCTCGATGTTGAACGTCGAGGTGTTGTTGCCGCTGGAGAGCGTGTCGGAGACGGTGTTGTTGATCGAGCTCCACACGCCGGCCGCGCCGAGCACCGACCACACCATGAACACCGACACCACGGTCACGACGCCGAACGCGATCGCCAGCAAGAAGGACACCTTCATCACCGACCACGGGTCGATCCGGCTCAGCCGGAGCCGAGCGCGGCGCGGGCCGCGTACGGGTGCCGCCGACGTACGACGTGAAGCCTTGCGGTCGCGGACCGGGGCCGCGACGACCGGCGCCTGGGTCTGGACGGACTGCGTCGCAGCAGCCTGCCGCTCGGCGAGCTGACGCTCGGCGGCCGCACGTTCCGCAGCCTCGCGCTCGGCGGCCTGACGCTCCGCGGCGAGCCGCTCGGCCTCCTCGCGCTCCCGCTGGGCGGTCAGCTCGGGGGGCGGCGGCGGCAGGACGCGGCCGGAGCTCTTCTGCGCCGGGCCCGATGCGCGGCGGTCGTCGGAGGCGCTGATCCGGCGCTGGAGGCGTTCGGCCAGGGGGATCCGCGCGGTGTCCTGGTGGTCCGGGCGCGTCTGGACAGGTGCCTGCTCGGCAGAGCGCTCTGTCATCAGCCCTCCCTCTCTGGATCGACATCAGGTCCGGTGTCAGACTCGGACGACTCATCTGGTGACGCCGTCCCGTCGTCGATTGTTGCATCCGTACCCACATCCGGCGATTCGTCACCTGCGTCCGTGGACGCCTCGTCCGACTCGGTGACCGCCTCGACGACCTCGGGTGTCTCCACCGATCTGGTGACCACGGCGACCGCGTCGCCGCCCTTGGGCGTCACGAACTTCACGCCCATCGTGTCGCGCCCGGTGGCCCGGAACTCGGCGTTGATCGGGCTGCGGACCACCTGACCGGCCTGGGTGATCGAGAGGATCTCGTCGCCCTCGACCACGATGAACGCGCCGACCAGACCGCCGCGATCCTCGTTGGCCAGCGACATGGTCTTGATGCCCAATCCGCCCCGGGACTGCTGGCGGTAGTCGGTGATCCGGGTGCGCTTGGCGAAGCCCCCGTCGGTCATCGTGAAGACGTACTGCGGCTGGACGTCGAGGGTGCCCTCACCTGCGTCGCTCGCCTCGGCGTCGGCCTCGGCCTCGGCGGCGACCTGGTCGGCCCGGATCACCGACATCGACAGCACCTCGTCGCCGTTGCGGAACTTCATGCCCGTCACACCCGACGTGGCGCGCCCCATCGGCCGCAGCTGAGCGTCGTCCGCGCGGAAGCGGATCGCCTGCCCCTTGCGTGAGACCAGCAGGATGTCGTCGTCGGGTCCGACCAGCTCGGCGCCGATCAGCTCGTCGTCGTCCTCGCGGAAGTTGATCGCGATCACGCCGGCCTGGCGCGGGGAGTTGTAGTCGCCCAGCCGGGTCTTCTTGACCAGACCGTTGCGGGTGGCCAGCACGAGGTAGGGCTGCTGGTCGTAGTCACGGATCGCCAGCACCTGGGCGATGTCCTCGTCCGGCTGGAAGCTGAGCAGCCCGGCGACGTGGCCGCCCTTGGCGTCGCGCGACGCCTCGGGGAGGTTGTAGGCCTTGGTCCGGTAGACCCGGCCGGCCGTGGTGAAGAACAGCAGCCAGTGGTGGTTGGTGGTCGCCATCAGGTGCTGTACGACGTCGTCGCCGCGCAGGGTCGCTCCGCGCACGCCCTTGCCGCCGCGCTTCTGGGTCCGGTAGGCGTCGGAGCGGGTGCGCTTGGCGTAGCCGCCGCGGGTGATCGAGACGACGAGCTCCTCGTCGGGGATCAGGTCCTCCATCGAGAGGTCGCCGTCGGCCGCCATGATCTGGGTACGGCGGTCGTCGCCGTACTTGTCGACGATCTCGGCCAGCTCCTCCTTGACGATCTCCCGCTGCCGCGCCTCGTTGGCCAAGATGTCCTCGAGGTCGGCGATGGTGACCTCGAGGTCGGCCAGCCGGTCGATGATCGCCTGCCGCTGCAGCGCCGCGAGCCGGCGCAGCTGCAGGTCGAGGATGGCCTGCGCCTGGATCTCGTCGATCTCGAGGAGCTCCATCAGGCCGGTGCGTGCGTCGTCGACGTCGGGAGAACGACGGATCAGCGCGATCACCTCGTCGAGCGCGTCGAGCGCCTTGACCAGGCCCCGCTGGACGTGGGCGAGCCGCTCGGCCTCCTCCAGGCGGAAGCGGGTCCGGCGCTGGATGACCTCGATCTGGTGGGCCACCCAGTTGGAGATGAACTGGTCGACGGTCAGGGTGCGCGGCACGCCGTCGACCAGGGCCAGCATGTTGGCGCTGAAGTTGGTCTGGAGCTCGGTGTGCTTGAGCAGGTTGTTGAGCACGACCCGCGCGACGGCGTCGCGACGGAGGACGACGACCAGTCGCTGGCCGGTGCGGCCCGACGAGTCGTCGCGCACGTCGGAGATGCCCTGCACCTTGCCGGAGTCGGCCAGCTCGGCGATCTTCAGCGCGAGGTTGTCGGGGTTGACCATGTAGGGCAGCTCGGTGATCGACAGGCAGGTGCGGCCCTTGGCGTCCTCGTCGATCTCGATGACCGCGCGCTGGGTGACCGAGCCGCGGCCGGTGCGGTAGGCCTGCTCGATGCCCTCGCGTCCGACGATCAGCGCGCCGTTGGGGAAGTCGGGGCCCTTGATCCGCTCGATCAGCGCGTCCTGGAGCTCCTCGCGGGTGGCGTCGGGGTGGTCGAGCGCCCAGCGCGCGCCGTCGGCGACCTCGCGCAGGTTGTGGGGCGGGATGTTGGTGGCCATGCCGACCGCGATGCCGGCCGACCCGTTGACGAGCAGGTTGGGGTAGCGCGCCGGCAGGACGATCGGCTCCTGCGAGCGACCGTCGTAGTTGGGCTGGAAGTCGACGGTGTCCTGGTCGATGTCGCGGACCATCTCGAGCGCCAGCGGAGCCATCCGGCACTCGGTGTAGCGCATCGCGGCCGCGGAGTCGTTGCCCGGCGAGCCGAAGTTGCCCTGGCCGTGGACGAGCGGGAGCCCGCATCACCCAGGGCTGCGCGAGGCGGACCAGGGTGTCGTAGATCGCGGTGTCGCCGTGGGGGTGGTACTGACCCATCACGTCGCCGACGACGCGCGAGCACTTCGAGAAGCCGCGGTCGGGCCGGTAGCCGCCGTCGAACATCGCGTAGAGCACGCGCCGGTGCACCGGCTTGAGCCCGTCGCGGACGTCGGGCAGCGCCCGGCCGACGATGACCGCCATCGCGTAGTCGATGTAGGACCGCTGCATCGAGGTCTGGAGCTCGATCGGCTCGATGCGTCCGCCGGAGCCCGGGCCCTCGGGGGGAGTGGTGGTGCCGCCGCCGGTGGGGGTCTCAGTCACGTGTCTGGTTCTCTCTCGTCACATCTAGCCGAATCTAGGAATCTTGCAAGACTTCTAGATATCGAGGAATCGGACGTCCTTGGCGTTGCGCTGGATGAAGGAACGGCGCTGCTCGACGTCCTCGCCCATCAGGATCGAGAAGATCTCGTCGGCGTGGGCGGCGTCCTCGAGGGTCACCTGGAGCATCAGCCGCTGGTCGGGGTTCATCGTGGTCTCCCACAGCTCCTCGGCGTTCATCTCGCCGAGGCCCTTGTAGCGCTGGACGGGGTTCTCCTTGGGCAGCTTCTTGCCCGACTCGAGCCCGTCGCGCATCAGGGCGTCGCGCTCGGAGTCGGAGTAGACGAACTCGTGCTCGGCCGGCTTGTTCCAGCGCAGGCGGTAGAGCGGCGGCTGCGCCATGTAGACGTAGCCGTGCTCGATCAGCGGCTTCATGAAGCGGAACAGCAGCGTCAGCAGCAGCGTGTTGATGTGGTGGCCGTCGACGTCGGCGTCGGCCATCAGCACGATCTTGTGGTAGCGCAGCTTCTCGAGGTTGAACTCCTCGTGGATGCCGGTGCCGAGCGCGGAGATGATCGACTGGACCTCGGTGTTGGCCAGCACCTTGTCGATGCGGGCCTTCTCGACGTTGAGGATCTTGCCGCGGATCGGCAGGATCGCCTGGACCCGCGGGTCGCGGCCCTGTCGGGCCGAGCCGCCGGCCGAGTCGCCCTCGACGATGAAGACCTCGCACTCCTCGGGGTTGGTCGACTGGCAGTCCGACAGCTTGCCGGGCAGCCCGCCGCCACCGAGCAGACCCTTGCGACCGCGGGCGAGGTCGCGGGCCTTGCGCGCCGCGATCCGGGCGCTGGCCGCGGCCTGCGCCTTGCGCACGATGTCGCGCCCCTCGGCGGGGTTCTGCTCGAGCCAGGCACCGAGCTGGTCGTTGACGACGCGCTGGACGAAGCCCTTGGCCTCGGTGTTGCCGAGCTTGGCCTTGGTCTGGCCCTCGAACTGCGCGTCGGTGAGCTTGATCGAGATGATCGCGGTCAGACCCTCGCGGACGTCGTCGCCCGAGACGCGGTCCTCACGCTTCTTGATCAGGCCCCACTCCTCGCCCCAGTGGTTGACCAGCGAGGTCAGCGCCGAGCGGAAGCCCTCCTCGTGGGTGCCGCCCTCGGGGGTGTTGATGGTGTTGGCGAAGGTGTGCACCGACTCGGTGAACGAGACGTTCCACTGCATGGCGACCTCGAGGCTGAGGTCCTGGGTGCTGCCCTGGACGCCGGCGCTCTGCTCGGCCTCGAACGAGATCACCGTCGGGTTGGCCAGGGTCTTGCGCTTGTTGAGGTACTCGACGAAGTCGACGAGGCCGCGGTCGTAGCGGAAGGTCTGCTCGATGCCGCCGGCCACTCGGCCTCGTGGATCGCGTCGGGGCCGACTCCGTCGATCTCGTGGGCGACGGTGTCGTCCTGGACCGCCTCGAGCACCTCGGCCGCCACCGGCCGCTCGTCGCGGACCACGATCTCGAGGCCCTTGTTGAGGAACGCGTACTCGCGCATCCGGGCGGTGATGGTCTCCAGGGAGTACGTCGTGGTCTCGAAGACGTCGGTCGACGCCCAGTAGGTGACGGTGGTGCCGGTGCGCTCGTCCGGCTCCAGCTCGCGGACGTCCTCGAGCTCGCCGTCGGGTACGCCGACGCTGAAGGTCTGGCGCCACAGGTGTCCGCGGTTCTTCACGTCGACGACGAGCCGGCTCGACAGCGCGTTGACCACGCTGACGCCGACGCCGTGCAGACCGCCGGAGACCTTGTAGCCGCCGCCGCCGAACTTGCCGCCGGCGTGGAGCACGGTGAGCACCGTCGTGACGGCCGGCAGCTCCTGGCCGGGCGCGGTGTCGGTCGGGATGCCGCGGCCGTTGTCCTCGACGCGGACGCCGCCGTCGGCCAGCAGCGTGACCACGACGCGGTCGCAGTAGCCGGCGAGCGACTCGTCGACGGCGTTGTTGACGATCTCCCAGATCAGGTGGTGCAGACCGCGCTCACCGGTCGAGCCGATGTACATGCCGGGCCGCTTGCGGACCGCCTCGAGACCCTCGAGGACCTGGATCGCGGACGCGTCGTACTCGACGCCGTTGGGCGGCTCGGGCAACGCTGGCTGCGGGGACGGACTCGGGGACGGACAGCTCGGGAGTCTCGTCGCTCACGCGCACCTCTTCGTCGGGATCGAGGGGGCCGGGGGGCCGCCCGCGACCGGGGTCTGACATGGATCGGGCCGCGTGCGGACGAGCGCGCGGCCTCGATGTCCATGATAGCCGTTTCCGGGCCGCTCTCCACGTCTCCACCCCGCGGCTGGGGGGATCCGGTCGCCGAAATCTGGCCCGCAGACGGCGCCGAGAGGGCGGATCGGAGGCCCTGGCGGGGGTGCGGACAGGTCCCCATACGTCCGCGCGGCCGTCAGATCGGCAGCGCGCGGGCTAGGCGCCTCCGGCGGCACTCCGGCCCGGCGCCGGCCCGGTCAGCCGTAGGTGTCGCGGGGTCCGCGGCCGTCGCGGACGGTGCGGGGACCGTGCTTCCACGACGGTGCGTGCGGGCCGAGCACCTCGATCACCACGACGGTGCCGTGCCCGAGATCCTCGTTGAGCCGGCGTACGACGGTGGGCGCGAGCAGGCGCAGCTCGGTCGCCCACTGGGTCGAGTCGGTGCGGACCACGAGCCTGCCGTCGGCGAACGACTCGGCCCTGCTGTGCGCGCCGATCTCGGCGCCGACCAGGTCGGTCCAGCGCGCGAACATCGAGGCGACCTTGAGGTCGACCTGCCAGCCGTGGTCGTCGACCATCCGGGTCAGCGCGGTGTCGAGGGTCTGGGGGTCACGGTCGTCGGGGTGGGCGCCCGAGACCCGGCCGGTGCGCGGCGGGCGGTCGATGCGGCGGACGGCCTTCTTGCGCCCGGGGGTCGAACGCGCGGTGGCGCGGGCGAGGGTGCGGGCCAGGTCGAGCCCGTCGTCGCATGCGGCTCGACCGGGCCGGGTGGGCGTCGCGGGCTCAGTCGTCACGGCGTACCTCACCTCCGGCCACCTGGTAGCGCACGCCGGCCAGCTTCTCGGGCACGTCGGCGGCGACCGCCGCGGTGACGAGCACCTGCTCCGCGCCGGCGACCAGCTCGGCCAGCTGGGCACGTCGCTCGGAGTCGAGCTCGGCGAAGACGTCGTCGAGGATCAGGATCGGGTCGTCACCGTCGGCCCGCACCAGGTCGTACGACGCGAGCCGGAGCGCGAGCGCGAACGACCAGGACTCGCCGTGGCGACGCGTAGCCGCGCACCGGCAGCCGCTGCTCGCCGTTGCCCAGGGACAGCAGGAGCTCGTCGCGGTGCGGCCCGACCAGCGAGACGCCGCGGTCGAGCTCGTCGTTGCGCCGGACCTCGAGCTCCGCCAGCAGCCGCTCGGTGAGGTCGGCGCGCTCGGTCAGCTCGCCGAGCTCGAGGCTGGGTTGGTAGTCGAGCCCGGCGTCGTCGCTGCTCGCACCGCGCGCGACCGTCGCGTAGGCGTGGCCGACGTAGGGCCGCAGCTCCTCGACCAGCCGGAGCCGCTCGGCCAGCAGCTCGGCGCCGGTGCGCGCGAGGTGGGCGTCCCACACCCCGAGCGTCGACAGCGCCGACTCCTGCGACGTGGACCCGCGGCGCGCGGCGCCGGCGGTCTTGAGCAGGGAGTTGCGCTGCTTGAGGATCCGGTCGTAGTCGGCGCGTACGCCGGCCAGCCGCGGTGCGCGCATCACCAGCAGGTCGTCGAGGAAGCCCCGCCGGCCGGCCGGGTCGCCCTTGACCAGGGCCAGGTCGTCGGGGGCGAAGATCACGGTGCGGACCAGCCCGACCAGCTCGCGGGCCCGCGGCAGGTCGGCGCGGTTGACCCGGGCACGGTTCGCCTTGCCGGGGTTGATCTCGATCTCGAGCATCGCCTGGCGGCCGTCGCGCACGACCGAGGCCCGCACCAGCGCGCGCTCGGCGCCGGCCCGCACGAGCGGGGCGTCGGAGGCGACCCGGTGGGAGCCGAGCCGGGCGAGGTAGTCGATCGCCTCGACCAGGTTGGTCTTGCCCTGGCCGTTGCGACCGATGAACGCCGTCGCGCCGGGCTCGAGCGCGACCTCGGCCGCGGCGTAGGACCGGAAGTCGACCAGCGTCAGGTGAGCGACGTACACGCCTCCCCCTCCTCGACGCCGTCCCTGACCCGGCCGCTCAGCTCGCGGCGAGGCGTCTCCGCCCGGAGGCGCCTCGGTCTTCACCGCGTGGCCGCCGAACTGGTTGCGCATCGCGGCGATCGCCTTCATCGCCGGGCTCTCGTCCTGCTGGGAGACGAACCGCGCGAACAGCGACGCGGCGATCGCCGGCATCGGCGACGGCGTTGTCGATCGCCGGCCTCGACGGTCCAGCGGCCCTCGCCGGAGTCGGCGGCGTAGCCGGCGATCTTGTCGAGGTGGGTGTCGTCCTGGAGCGCCGCGACCAGCAGGTCGAGCAGCCAGGAGCGGATCACGGTGCCCTGGCGCCAGGAGTCGAACACCTCGGTGACGTTGTCGACCAGGTCGACCTTCTCCAGCAGCTCCCAGCCCTCGGCGTAGGCCTGCATGATCGCGTACTCGATGCCGTTGTGGACCATCTTGGCGAAGTGGCCGGCGCCCGGCTGCTGGCCGGCGTGCACGAAGCCGAAGTCGCCCTCGGGCTTGAGCGCGTCGAAGTCGGCTGGATCTTCGCGACGTCGGCGTCGGAGCCGCCGCACATCAGCGCGTAGCCGTTCTTCAGGCCCCAGACCCCGCCGGAGACGCCGCAGTCGACGAAGCCGATGCCCTTCTGCGGCCAGCAGCTCGGCGTGTGATGGTCGTCGGTCCACTGGAGTTGCCGCCGTCGACGACGAGGTCGCCCTCGCCGAGCAGCTCGGCCAGCTCGCTTGACGGTGTCGCGGGTCGGGTCGCCGGCCGGCACCATCACCCAGACGACCTTGGGCGGGGAGCTGCTCGACCATGTCGGCGAGGCTGGCGACGTCGGAGACGTCGGGGTTGCGGTCGTAGCCGACGACGGTGTGACCGGCGTTGCGCAACCGCTCGCGCATGTTGCCGCCCATCTTGCCGAGGCCGATGAGTCCGAGTTCCATGGCGATGCTCCTCGGGTCGAGCGGTGGGTCAGGCAGCGCAGGCGTTGCGGCATCAGGAGGTAACGGAAGCCGGTGTCGCCGGCGCGCCGCGGAGGCCGCTTCGGTCACTGCCTGAGCCACCGTGTCCCATCGAACCACTGATGACGGCCGGCTTGGTGCTCACCGTGAACGCCAGCTGCGACCACGGCCTCGTCGATGACCTGGAGACCGTCGAGCAGGTACGGCGGGTTGAAGCCGATCGTGATGTCGTCGCCGTCGATGGTCGCCTCGATGCGACTCGCTGGCCTGGGCCTCCTCGCCGGACCGGCCTCGAGGGTGAGCGTGCCGTCGCCGAACGCGAGCTGCACCGGGGTGTTGCGCTCGGCGACCAGCGACGACGCGCTTGAGCGACTCGATGAGCGAGGCCGTGTCGACCGTCGCGCGTGGTCTGGTGCTCGTTGGGGAACAGGCTGCGGACCTTGGGGAACTCGCCGTCGAGCAGCCGGGTCGTCGTACGTCGGGTGCCGCCGGACCGGAGCCGCTCGAACCCGATCATGCCCTCGCCGCTGCCGCCCGAGGCCAGCGCGATCGTGACCTCGCTGCCCGCGGTCAGCGACCGGGCGGTGTCGGCGAGGACGCGGGCCGGGACCAGCGCGGCGACCGACTCGTCGGGGCTGCGGGCGCCACTCGAGCTCGCGGTCGGCGAGCCGGAACCGGTCGGTGGCGAGCATCGAGATCGTCGAGCCCGCGATCTCGATGCGGACGCCGGTGAGCACCGGCAGCATGTCGTCGCGACCGGCGGCCGTCGACCGCCTGGGCGACCGCGTGGGCGAACACGTCGCTGGACACGGTGCCGGTCGCCGCCGGCATGTCGGGCAGCGCGGGGTAGTCCTCGACCGGCATCGTCTGGAGGCTGAAGCGCGCGCGCCGCAGGTCAGGCCGACCGGGCGCCGTCGAGGGTCATCGTCGACCGGCTTGGACGGCAGGCTCCGGCAGATGTCGGCCAGCAGCCGGCCGCTGACCAGGACGTTGCCCTCGTCGGCGACGTCGGCGGCGAGCGTCGCCCGGGCCGACGTCTCGTAGTCGAACCCGACAGGACGAGCCCGTCGTCGGCTGGCCTCGATCAGGAGGCCGGACAGGACCGGCACGCTCGGACGGATCGGCAGGCTGCGCGCCGTCCAGGCGACGGCATCGGCGAGTACGTCGCGGTCGACGCGGAACTTCACGTGCACGGCTTCCTGTCGTCGGACGGGAAGGCGGTCCCGAGCTAGCGCCGGCCACTCGGGAGGACGCTGGAGTGAGCATCCTGCCACGCCGGTCCCCCACGCGGGAGGGCCGCCCGTTGGTGCGGCGGTCATCCCCAGACGGAGGCGTGCCGCAGGGGCTTCGAGTGATCCGGATCCATCTGGTAGGTCCGTAGTAGTCATAGCGATGCGGTGGACACTGTGGACAACCGCGAATCGGCAGGTCAGCGGCAGGTTTTCGGTGTGCACAGGGGGTGTGGACGACGCCGTCTGGCGGCCCGTGGACGGGCCTGTGAGGTCCGGTCCGGCACGTCGTGCCGCACGGGCCGGTGATCCACAGTCCCACTGTGGACGAGCGCGCCGACATCCGGCCCACACGGCGTGCCGATCCTGCAGGTGTGTCGACGCCGGCTCACTGCTCTGCCGCGCCTGCTGCTTGATCCGGTTGGTCAGCTCGGTGACCTGGTTGTAGACGCTGCGCCGCTCGGCCATCAGCTGGCGGATCTTGCGGTCGGCGTGCATCACCGTCGTGTGGTCGCGGCCGCCGAACTGCTGGCCGATCTTGGGCAGCGACAGGTCGGTGAGCTCGCGGCACAGGTACATGGCGATCTGCCGGGCGGTCACCAGGACGCCGGCTCGGCTGGGGCCGCAGAGGTCGTCGATCGACGAGCCCGAAGTACGCCGCGGTCTGGGCCATGATCAGCGCCGCGGTGATCTCGGGCTCGCCGCCCTCGGGGATCAGGTCCTTGAGCACGATCTCGGCCAGCGTCAGGTCGACCTGCTGCCGGTTGAGGCTGGCGAACGCGGTGACCCGGATCAGGGCGCCCTCGAGCTCGCGGATGTTGGTCTGGATCTTGCTGGCGATGAACTCCAGCACGTCCGGCGGCGCCGTCAGCCGCTCCTTGGCCGCCTTCTTGCGCAGGATCGCGATCCGGGTCTCGAGGTCGGGCGGCTGGACGTCGGTGATCAGGCCCCACTCGAACCGGTTGCGCAGCCGGTCCTCGAGCGCCTCCAGCCGCTTCGGCGGCCGGTCGGAGGTGATCACGATCTGCTTGTTCGCGTTGTGGAGCGTGTTGAAGGTGTGGAAGAACTCCTCCTGGGTCTGGATCTTGCCCTCCAGGAACTGGATGTCGTCGATCAGCAGCACGTCGACGTCGCGGTAGCGGCGCTGGAACGCGGTCGCTGCCGGTCGTCGCGGATCGCGTTGATGAAGTCGTTGGTGAACTCCTCGCTGCGACACGTAGCGGACCCGCGCGCCGGTGAAGAGGCTGCGGACGTAGTGGCCGATCGCGTGCAGCAGGTGGGTCTTGCCCAGCCCGGAGTCGCCGTAGATGAGCAGCGGGTTGTAGGCCTTGCCCGGCGCCTCGGCGACCGCGACCGCGGCCGCGTGCGCGAACCGGTTCGACGAGCCGATGACGAAGGTCTCGAAGGTGTACTTCGGGTTCAGCCGGGCTCTCGCCGGCTGGCCGCGCCGGAGGGCTCGGACCGCGCGGTCGCGGTCGGAGCGAAGTGATCGATGTCCATCTGTCGACATGTCGATAGGTCGGACGTGGTCGGCGTTCCGGCGTGGCCTGGTGACCGGTGGTCGCGGCCACTCGTCGCCCAGCTGGGCGTCGACGGTGACCGCGAGCCGGATCTCGGCTGACCGATCGATCGGCGGTCAGCGCGTCCTCGAGCTGTCGGCCGCAGCCGAGTCCTCGAGCTGGGTGCGGGTGAAGTCGTCGGCGACCGCGACGATCGCGGTGTTGCCGTGCAGCGTGACCGGTTGCGCTCGCCGGACAGCCAGGCCCGCTGGTTGGGGGGCAGGTCGTCGACCACGCGCTGGTCCAGGCGGTCGCCAGGTCCGAGATCGTTGTCCTCGGGGTCTCGTCCCGCTCTCCTCGTTCTGCCTCGGACGTCGGTCGACGACGCCCGGGTACGACGACCGCACGTGCGCTGCGTGTCCACAGGTTTGTCCACATTGTGAACGTGACCGCCTCCTGGTGGAGACGGCCAGTCCGAGACGTTCACGGTTGACCGGCGGAAACCGGATCACCGCAGGTCAGCGGCCCATGGATGCACCTCCGGCCGCTTGTGCTGCGGCCGTGGAGCCGCTGGTCCGACCGGCGAACGGGGGATACTCGACAGGTGGTCGAACATCACTCCCTGGACGAGGGGCGCCGAGCGGAGACGCCTATGCCGCAGGCGTGACTGGATGCCGGCGTGCATCGCGGTCAGCCACAGGGGGTCAGACCAGGGTCGTGGGACTCGCGCTGGAGTCTGCGTCGATCGTCACGGTGCGGTTTGACCCCCGCCTGGAGCCGCCACGCGTACCGTTTACCGGTCGGCCGGTGGCGACGGGTGGCGCTGTCCACGCTCGCGCACGGGTTGGACCCTGGGCGCCGCTCTCACCGGTGCGTGGGTGGCGCGGTGTCCGTGCGAACCCTCGAGCGGATCCGACCGAGCGCTGTCTGTCGCGGAACGGTGCATCTGACCGCCAGCCGGCGGAACGTCCCGACCACACGGAGAGTACCTCCGGAGCAAGCGCACATTCCAGCCGAACAACCGCCGGCGCCACAAGACGCACGGCTTCCGCCTGCGCATGCGCACCCGCGCCGGTCGCGCGATCCTGGCCGCCCGCCGCCGCAAGGGCCGCGACCGGCTCGCTGCCTGAGCCCGGCGTCGCGCTCGACCCGCGTACGTCGGCCTCGGGAGCCACTCGTGCTCCCCGCTGCCGCATCGGCTCCGGCGAGCCGATGACTTCCGGCGCGCGCGCTCCGTAGCGGGTCGCTCGCGCCGGCGGCGACCTGCTCGTGGTGCGTCCGACGGCGTTCGCCCGAACGACCGCGACGGACCCCGCTCGGATCGGGCTTCGTCGTGAGCAAGGCGGTCGGTCCAGCGGTCGTCCGCACACCGGGTCAAGCGCCGGCTCCGCCACCAGGTGCGCGCGCGCGCTCGGGTCGCTGCCGGCCGGGTTCGATGCTACGTCGTGCGGGCGAATCCCGCGCCGCGGCCGCGTCCTACCCGGGAGCTCGGTGCCAGCTCGACCGTTGCCTGACAGCCGAGCGTCGGTGCCAGGCGGGACGGTGAGATGACGTGCGCTACCTCCTGATCGGCTCCGGAACTCTACCGGCTGCTGATCAGCCCGCTGTACGGCCAGGTCTGCCGCTACCACCCGTCGTGCTCGGCGTACGCGCTCGACGCGGTCACGCAGCACGGCGCGCTGCGGGGGAGCTGGCTGGCCGTGCGACGCGTCGCGCGCTGTCACCCGTGGGCCGCGGGCGGTTACGACCCGGTCCCCACCCGCTTCACCTGGAGAGCCGCCCGCTCGTCCGGGCCACCAAGGAGATGCAGGAACCCCGTGATCGACTTTCTCGGGACATCGGCCACGCGATCATGACGCCGCTGTACTACCTGGTGTCCGGCATCCTGGTCCTCTGGCACGACCTGTTCTACGACATCTTCGGCTCGAGCCAGGGCTGGTCGCTGGGCGCTGTCGATCGTCGGCCTCACCCTCGTCATCCGGATCGCGCTGATCCCGCTGTTCGTCAAGCAGATCAAGAACAGCCGCAACCTGCAGCTGCTCCAGCCGAAGGTCAAGGAGCTGCAGAAGAAGTACGGGCACGAC
>CAVXHO010000011.1:0-36606 GCA_963761515.1 uncultured Actinomycetota bacterium | reverse complement strand
CGACGGGTTGCGGGCGATCAGGGCAGGGTTGTTGGTGACCTCCGTCCGTCTCATCTCCACCCGCTCGTTGTCGTCGACCCAGGCCAGGAGCTCGGGCGACCCGAACAGGAAGGACGCCGTGATCGGGACCTCGCGATCCAGCGCCCCGGCACGCTCGAGGGCCAGCACGCTGTCGGAGAACATCTCGGTCCAGACGCGCAGCCCGCGACGGCCGACGAGCCCGTGCAGGGTCGCGTCGGGCACCGCGCCGATGCCTGCCTGGAGGGTCGCCCGTCGCTGACCCGTTCGGCGACCAGCCTCCCGATCGTCGCCGCGTCCTCGTCGACGCTGCCGACCGGAGCGTGCGGCATCGGGCCGTCGGCGTCGACCAGCACGTCCACGTGGTCGAGGTCCAGCAGGGCGTCGCCGTAGGTCCACGGCATCTCGGCGTTCGTCTGCGCGATGACGACGCCGCCGTTGCGGCGGGCGGCCTCGACCGCGGACGGCAGCACGTTGACCTCGACGCCGAGCGACACCTTCCCGTCGCGCGGCGGGGTCGTGTGGAGGACCACCGCGTCGGGCCGCAGCCGGTTCGCGAACAGGGTCGGGACCATCGACAGCCGCGACGGCAGATAGCTCAGGCGCGGGCTCCTGCGCATGCCCGGCCCCACGAACGAGGTCTCGAGCGTGACCCCCGGCCGATCGGGGATCCCGGACGGTGCGTTCAGGATCCAGAGCCGATAGCTGTCGAGCGCCTCGTCGATGAGCCCGACGACGTGCCACGGGAGGGCATGGTTGCCGGCCACGACGATCCGGGGATCGGGCGGGAGTGAGCGCAGCGCGCTCTGGAGATCCACGACCCGATCAGATCAGAACCGGGCAGGCTCCCGATACTCGCCCCACTCCGCACGCAGCGCGTCGCAGATCTCACCGAGCGTCGCCTCGGCCCGGCAGGCCTCCAGCATCGCCTCGATCATGTTGCCGTCGGTGCGTCCGACCTCGACCATGCGCTCGACGGCGGCGCGGGCCGCGGCGTCGTCGCGCGTCGTACGTCGCTCCGCCAGCGCGCGGACCTGCTCGACCTCGACCTCGTGGGAGACCCGGAGGATCTCGAGGTCGTGGGTGATCGAGTCGGTGTGCACGTTGACCCCGACGATCTTCTTGTCGCCCTTCTCGAGCGCCACCTGGTACTGGAAGGCCGCCTCGGCGATCTCGGACATGAACCAGCCGTCCTCGATCCCGCGCAGGAGGCCCTTGGTCATCGGGATCTCGCCGCGCCGCGACGCCGCGGCCAGGCCCTCGGTGTCGTCGTCGGTGAGGTCGGAGCCGCCCATGGCCAGGATCCGGTCGAAGATCGCGTTCGCCTCGGCCTCGATCTGGTCGGTGAGTGCCTCGACGTACCAGCTGCCGCCGAGCGGGTCGGCGACGTTGACGACGCCGGTCTCCTCCATGATCACCTGCTGGGTGCGCAGCGCGATCTCGGCCGCCTGCTCGCTGGGCAGGGCCAGCGTCTCGTCGAGAGCGTTGGTGTGCAGCGAGTTCGTGCCGCCGAGCACCGCGGAGAGCGCCTCGATGCCGGTGCGGACGACGTTGTTGTAGGGCTGTTGCGCCGTCAGCGAGACCCCGGCGGTCTGGGTGTGGAACCGCAGCCACTGCGCCTTCTCGCTCTGCGCGCCGTAGACGTCGCGCAGCCAGCGGGCCCAGATCCGGCGCGCGGCGCGGAACTTCGCGATCTCCTCGAAGAAGTCGACGTGGGCGTCGAAGAAGAACGACAGGCCCGGGGCGAAGACGTCGACGTCGAGGCCGCGACTCAGGCCCAGCTCGACGTACCCGAACCCGTCGGCGAGGGTGAAGGCGAGCTCCTGCGCGGCCGTCGAGCCGGCCTCACGGATGTGGTAGCCGGAGACCGAGAGCGGCTTGTACGCCGGGATCTTCTCGGCGCAGTACTCCATCAGGTCGCCGATCAGCCGCAGGTGGGGCTCCGGCCCGAAGAGCCACTCCTTCTGCGCGATGTACTCCTTGAAGATGTCGGTCTGGAGCGTGCCGTTGAGCTTCCCGGTGTCGACCCCCGCCCGTTCGGCGGCGACGATCATCATGCAGAACACGGGAACAGCCGGCCCGCTGATCGTCATCGAGGTGGTGACCGCCCCGAGGTCGATCCCGCCGAAGAGGCGCTCCATGTCGACAGCGGAGTCGATCGCGACGCCGCAGTGGCCGACCTCGCCGAGGCTCATCGTGTCGTCGGAGTCGCGGCCCATCAGGGTCGGCATGTCGAAGGCGACGCTGAGGCCGCCCCCGCCGCGGCCCAGGATCATGTGGTAGCGCTCGTTGGTCTGCTCGGCGTTGCCGAAGCCGGCGAACTGCCGGATCGTCCAGGTGCGACCCCGGTAGCCCGTCGGGTAGAGCCCGCGGGTGAACGGGAACTCACCCGGCCACTCGGAGGTCTCCGTGCCGTACGCCGGCTCGACGCCCATCCCGGACAGCGTCGTGAAGTCCGCCTCGCGCACCCGCGACGCCTCGTAGCGGGCCTGCCAGCGGGAACGCGCATCGTCGGTCGAACGCGGCCGCCGTTGGTCGAGCTTGTCGAGACCTGGTCGTCCATACCCAGATACTAGGGCTTCCTACTGAAATCCGGCTAACCCGCCGATCGCCGCCAGCGGTACACCTGTCCGTCCCGGATCTCGACGTCGGTCGGTGGCCGTGGTGTCGGGTGCCCGACGAGATGGTCGAGCAGCCGCCTGCGCCCTCGCAGCGTCAGGTCGCCGTCCTCGAAGTGGACGTACGGATGCACGAGAGGACGTACGCCGTGCCAGTCCTGTCGCTCGACGAGGTCCCAGACCCGCATCGTCGGCGCCGGTAGCTCGGGCAGCTCGTGGAGCATCTGGGGCGTGCACATCCGCCAGGCGTCGGTCACCAGCTCGCGCATCTCGTCGTCGCCGAGCCGGTCGAGGTGGGCGCACACCCACTGGTAGCGCAGGTCGGCGGTGCCGGGCAGGAAGAACGTCTCCGGGTCCGAGGCGACCAGCCCGTCGCGCTCGGTCTTGGGGAAGCCGAACCCCATCTGGGTCTCGTCACGCGAGAACGCCACGAAGACGATCTGCTTGACCTTGAGCTTCCACCGTCCGCGCACCTCACGCTCGTAGACGCGGGGCAGGGCCAGGCCCACGCGGCGTACGGCGTCCGAGGTGGTCACGCGTTCATCCTCCGTCACCCCGTCTCGAGGCGCGCGCGCTTTCTCGCCCGGTCGCCTCAGAAGTCGCCGGCTCCGCGGCGTACGGGAGAGAGCAGGGCGGAGAGCTCGGCGAGCTGTCCGTCGGAGAGTGCGCCCAGCGCGAAGTCGGCTCCGATCAGGTCGGCCGTCGCCCGCTCGACGAGTGCGCGCCCGGAATCGGTGACCTCGGCGAGGACGGCGCGGCCGTCGTCGGGGTGCGGCCGGCGGACGACCAGCCCGTCGGCCTCGAGCCGCTGGACGATCGACGTGATCGAGGTCGGATGCACTTGGAGCCGCTCGCCCATCTTCCCCAGCGGCAGCGAGCCCCGGGAGGAGAAGCAGAGCAGCACCAACGCCTCGTAGCGCGCGAACGTGAGCCCGTGAGGTCTGAGGATCGCGTCGAGCCGACCGAGCACCAGCTGCTGCACCCGCATCAGCGAGGTGACGGCGTGCATGGCGGGAACGCCGTCCCACCGCAACGCCCACTGCCGGGCCGCCTCGTCGATCGGGTCGAACGGCAGCGGCATGGGTGGAGCCTATTCCCGACCAGGCGGCAGCCCGGAGGTGGCGCCGGCTGAGGAGGTCGCCCGGGCAGTTGCTGGTTGAGGAGGTCGCGGGCGCCCCCGCTGGTTGAGGAGGTCGCGGGCTGCCCCGCTGGTTGAGGAGGTCGCGCTGCGCCGCTGGTACGAGGTCGTGCGCTGCCCCGCTGGTTGAGGAGGTCGCGCTAGCGACCGTCTCGAAACCACGCGGACCGTGGACATCCTCGCCCTCGCTGGTTGAGGAGGTCGCTCGGTGCCGCCGCTGGTTGAGGAGGTCGCTCTGCGACCGTCTCGAAACCACGCGGACAAGCTCGGCCCGTTGCGGTGGTCTTGTGGTTGCGGTTTTGAAAGACGAGGGGTGTGGTGGCGGTTGCTTTGGGTTGCGGTACCTCCGGACGTTCGCTGTCGGGTGCGGCGTTGTTGGGGGTGCTCCTTGTGGTTGCGGTCTTCTTCTCTCTTGCGTTGAATGAATGGGTGGCAAAGTATTTTCTGTGGATTATCTCGGATCCTGGGATAAACCCTGTGGATATCGCCTGGAATGTCGGTGGCCCCTGATTCGATATACGTATGTCGATCACCGCCGAGACCCCGGGCACGTCACCCGCCGGCGGTGCTGGCCGAGGCGGTGGCGGCGGTGCGTGGGCTGGCCGAGGTGTTGTGGTCGGCGAGGTCGGATGACGAGCTGGTCGAGGTGGTCGGGCAGGTCCAGCAGCTCACCTCAGCACTGGCCGCGGTCGAGGCCGACGCCATCGCCGAGGCCGACGCCCGGGATGTGGCCAAGCAGCGGCTGCACTACGGCTCGACCGGGGACTGGCTCACCCACGCCGGCGGGCTCCGTCGTGGTGAGGGCAAGCGCCGGGTGGTGCGGGCCAGGGCGCTGACCGGCCCGCTCACCCGCACCCGGGACGGACTCCTCGCCGGGACCGTGTCACCCGACCAGGCCGACGTGATCGTCCGGTCCGTCGGCGACCTGCCGTCCGGTGACCTGGTCCGCCGGCGCGGGGAGAAGGTCCTGCTGCGTCAGGCCAGGAGCCTGGATGCCTCCGAGCTGGCCCGGGCCGGACGGCATCTGGCCGAGGTGGTCGACCCCGACGCCGTCGACCGCAGACTCGAAGCCGCCCTGGAGCGTGAGGAGCGTGCCGCGCACCTGACCCGCTACCTGTCCGTCAGCGAGGACCGGGCCGGCGGAGTCCGGGTCCGGGGCCACGGGACCGTCGAGGACGGCGCCCTGCTGATGGCGGCGTTGTTGCCGCTGACCTGCCCCGAACCCGCCACCCAGTCAGCCACCGACACCGAGTCCGGGGAGCAGCGCCTCGACCCCCGCGACCACGGCGCCAGGCTCTGGGACGCCCTGGTCGCCACCGCCCAACACGCGCTGGACACCGACCTGCCGCCGGAGACCCACGGCACCCCCGCCCGGCTGCTGATCACCGTCGACCACCACACCCTCAAGAACGACCTCGACAGCGGCCGGTGTCGGCACCACCGCAGACGGCACCGAACTACCCCCCGACACCCTGCGCCGCCTCGCCTGTGACGCCGAGATCATCCCCGCCGTCCTCGGCAGCCACGGCGAGGTCCTCGACGTCGGACGAACCCGCCGGCTGGTCACCGCACCCATCTGGACCGCCCTGGTGATCCGCGACCGGCACTGCACCTTCCCCGGCTGCAGCCGACCGCCACTGATGTGTCACGCCCACCACCTCACCCACTGGACATCAGGTGGTGAAACTAAGCTCGATAATCTCGCACTCCTGTGCGGCCACCACCACCGCGTCATCCACCATTCGCCCTGGGAAATACGCCTCAACCCCACCGATCGAAGACCCGAATTCCTGCCACCACCCACACTCGGAAACACCTCCGAGTGGATCCGATATCGACTTCGCAGGGAATAGTCCACCGCGACGAAGTGGGACGTCGGCGTACGAGCGCGGGGAGCCCACCTCAGGGAGATGGGCGTCGACCCGAGGACCGGGGCGGCTGCGCATCGGGGTCGTCAGAGAGCGTCGAGCAGGGTATGCGCGGCGGAGTAGGGGTCCGACTCCCCCGCCGCCACCGCGGCCGCGAGGTCGTCGAGCTCGGAACGCCCGTGTACGTCGCCCCAGCGTGCGCGCAGGGCGGTCACGGCGATGGCCTCGATCTCGTCGCGTGCCCGCCGGATCCGCCGGTTCGCGAGCTCACCCGACGACTCCAGCCAGGCCCGGTGCCGGTCGATCTCGGTCACCACCTCGTCGATCCCCTCGCCCTTCGAGGCGATCGTCTTGATGATCGGCGGTCTCCAGGCGCCCTCGCCGCGTTCGGCGAGGGCCAGCATCGACCGGAGGTCGCGCCGCAGCGTGTCCGCGCCCTCGCGGTCGGCCTTGTTCACGACGTAGAGATCGCCGATCTCGAGGATCCCGGCCTTCGCGGCCTGGATCCCGTCCCCCATCCCGGGCGCGAGCAGGACCAGGGTGGTGTCGGCGAGACCCGCGATCTCGACCTCGCTCTGCCCGACTCCCACGGTCTCGATCAGGATCACGTCGCAGCCGGCCGCGTCGAGCACCCGCAGCGCCTGCGGCGTGGTCCAGGCCAGGCCACCGAGGTGGCCGCGCGAGGCCATCGAGCGGATGTAGACGTCGCGGTCGAGCGCGTGGTCCTGCATCCGCACGCGGTCGCCGAGCAGAGCGCCGCCGGAGAACGGCGACGACGGGTCGACCGCGAGGATCCCGACCCGTTTCCCGGCCGCGCGCAGGCGACCGACGAGGGCGGAGGTCGAGGTGGACTTGCCGACGCCCGGGGCGCCGGTGATGCCGACGATCTGGGCGTGACCGGCGTACGGCGCGAGTGCGGCCATCACCTCGCGGAGCAGCGGCGACTCGTCCTCGACCAGCGAGATCAGGCGGGCGACCGCCCGCGGGTCGCCCTCACGGGCGCGCCGGACGAGGTCGCCGACGTCGCCCGTGGAGCGTCGGCTCACGCCTCGGGCACACGCACGATGAGCGCATCGCCCTGGCCGCCGCCGCCGCACAGCGCGGCCGCACCCACTCCGCCGCCGCGGCGTTTGAGCTCGAGCGCCAGGTGGAGCACGATTCGGGCCCCGGACATGCCGACCGGGTGGCCGAGTGCAATGGCGCCACCATTGACGTTGACCTTGGACTCGTCGAGCCCGAGGGCGCGGGTGGAGTCGATGCCGACCGCCGCGAACGCCTCGTTGAACTCGACCAGGTCGAGGTCGCTGGGCGCGATGCCCTCCTTGTCGCAGGCGAGCTTGGTGGCGTTCGCGGGCTGCATCTGGAGCGTCGAGTCGGGACCGGCGACCATGCCGTGGGCGCCGATCTCGGCCAGCCACTCGAGCCCGAGCTCCTCGGCCTTCGCCTTGCTCATCACCACGACCGCGCAGGCACCGTCGGAGATCTGGGAGGCCGACCCGGCGGTGATCGTGCCGTCCTTGCGGAACGCCGGGCGCAGGGCCGACAGCGACTCGACCGTGGTGTCGCCGCGCACCCCCTCGTCGGCGCTGACCACGACCGGGTCACCCTTGCGCTGCGGGATGGAGACGGGGACGACCTCGTCGTCGAAGACGCCGTTCTTCCAGGCCTCGGCGGCCTTCTGGTGGGAGGCGGCGGCGAAGGCGTCCTGCTCCTCGCGGGTGAGCTCGGTGTGGGAGCCGTTGTAGTCCTCGGTCAGGGCACCCATCGCCTGCTGGGTGGCCTGGTCGTAGAGGGCGTCGTAGGCCATCGAGTCGACCAACGTGGTGTCGCCGTACTTGAAGCCCTCGCGCGACTTCGGCAGCAGGTGTGGCGCGTTCGTCATCGACTCCATGCCACCGGCCACGATGACGTCGGCCTCGCCGGCGTTGATCAGCAGGTCGGCCTGCGCGATGGCGTTCAGGCCGGACAGGCAGACCTTGTTGATCGTGATCGACGGCACCGAGAGCGGGAGGCCTCCGGCGATGCCGGCGCTGCGGGCGGGGTTCTGTCCGGCGCCGGCCAGGATCACCTGGCCCATGATCAGGTAGTCGACCTGGTCGGCCGACACTCCCGCCTTCTCCAGCGCCCCCTTGATCGCCACGCCGCCCAGGTCGGCCGCGGACAGGGACTTCAGGCCACCGAGCAGACGCCCGATCGGCGTACGTGCTCCGGCGACGATGACGGTTCCGGACATGGTGCCTCCAGCCAGGTTGCGGTGATACCTGTGACGATACCCAGCGGCCGGCCGGAGTCGCGAGGGCGGAGCGAGCCGCACGGCTGAGGAAAACCTCACAGTCAACCGGCCACCGCAAGGCTCCACGGCGTACGACGATGGGGGCATGAGCCTGGACGTCTCCCCGCACCTCTTCACCGCGATCGACCACGTCGGGATCGCTGTGCCGGATCTCGACGCCGCCAAGGCGTTCTACCGCGACACGTTCGGCATGGAGACCGTGCACGAGGAGACCAACGAGGCGATGGGCGTTCGCGAGGCGATGGTCCAGGTCGGCGACTCCGACAGCTGCCTGCAGCTGCTCGCGCCGCTGAACGAGTCGTCGGCCATCGCCAAGTTCCTCGAGCGCCACGGCCCGGGCCTGCAGCAGCTGGCCTACCGGGTCACCGACCTCGAGGCCGTCTCGAGCATCCTCAGGGAGCGCGGCGTACGCCTGCTGTACGACGTGGGCCGGCGTGGCACGGCGGGGTCGCTGGTCAACTTCGTCCACCCCAAGGACGCCGGAGGCGTCCTGGTGGAGCTGGTCGAGCCCGCCCCGATCGCCTGAGCGTCAGCACCAGGCCCGACGCACGGTCAGAACCCGGGAGCGTCCTCCAGGAAGCTCGCCCGCAACCGCGTGCCCTGCGGCATGTTGGGTACCAGCTCGAGCTGCCCGCGCGCGTCACGGACCGAGTCGCGAAGCAGGCGCAGCCCGAGGTGTCCTTCGACCTCGGGAAGCTCGCCGTCCGCGCCCTGCTCCCCCTCCTGCCCCTCCGCGTCACTCTCGGCGATCCCGCGTCCGTCATCGGCGACCAGGACGTGCACCCAGCCGTCCTCGCGGCGGATCTCGACCAGCGCGGAGCTCGCGTCCGCGTGCTTGACGACGTTCCGCAGCCCCTCCCGGACGATCCGGTAGGCCAGCCGGGCCGCGCCCTCGCCGAGGCGGAGCTCCGGGTCGACGTGCACCTCGGTGTCGACCTGCTCCGCGGTCTCGAGGACGAGGTTCTCGATGGCCGGTCGCAACCCCGCCCCCGTCAGGTCGGGTGGGTAGACCTCGGCCATCATGGACCGCAGCCGCTGCACGTTGAGGGTGACCAGGTCGTGAAGCCGCGACAGGAGGTCGCCGTCCTGCGGGGACGAACGGCTCTCCTTGACCCGGTCGGCCACCAGCGGCAGGACGAGGCCGGCGCCCGCCAGGTCCTGGATCACGCCGTCATGCAGGTCCTGCGCGATCCGGCGGCGCTCGAACTCCGAGGAGCGCAACGCGTGCCGGGTCATCCGCTCGCGTTCCTGGTGAGCGCCTTCGACGCGTCGCGCGAGCCGGAGGCTGAGGGGCAGGACGGCCACGCCGAAGACCACCAGCGCCGCCAACCCCACCAGGACCGTGGCCCGGACGATGGCGTCCTGCTGACGGGCTGCACCTTCGGGCGACATGTAGGTCTCGAACAGGATCCGGCTGCCGTCGGCGCCGTTGGCTCCGACGTACGTCTCGATCACCGGCCCCTTCTCGTTGCGCTCGCTGATGTTCTCCGGGTCTGAGAGGTCGGTGTAGTCCGAGATCGCGTCCGGGCTGTTGAGTGCCTCCCGCTGGTCGGGCTTCAGTGTGTAGCTGCGCCCGATCAGGTCCGGTTCGTCGGCCCAGAGGATCGTGCCGTCGGCCGACCAGATCTTGATGTGCCGGATCGTGGTGTCGCTCATCCGGTTGCCCATCAACCGGGCCATGTCCGCGACGGAGTCGGCGTCGTGGTCGCGGAACCTCTGGGTGACCAGCGGCGCAGCGAGGCTGTCGGCGATCGTCGTCGTCCGGAACGACGCTTCGTCCAGGGTCGCCTGGCGGGCGACGATCCGGGCGATCAGGATCGAGACCAGGACGAGCACCGCGAGGGTCACGGCGGCCCCGATCGCGAAGCCCCGCAAGGCGGACCGCACCGCCCAGCGGTCCCTCGACTCCATGGAGTCGGACGCGTCGGACGAGGCGCGCCTCATCCCAGCAGACCCTCGCGCTTGGCGATCGCCACGGCTTCCAGCTGGGAGTGGGCATCCAGCTTCGACAACACGTGCCGGACGTGGCCCCGGAACGTGTGGATGGAGATGTCGAGGCGCTGCGCGGCACGGCGCGCGTCGACTCCCTCCGCCATCAGCGCCAGCACCTCGGCCTCTCGGTCGCTCAGCGGCGAGTGCCGGGACGGTACGTCGTCGGACCCCCGGGTGATCAAGGTCTGCAGCAGCGACTGGTCGACCACGAACGACCCGCGTCGAGCGGTACGCAGTGCATGGAGCACGTTGGGAAGGGACCCGACCTTGGGCAGCAGGGCGCACACGCCCGCGTCGGCGGCCCGGGTCATCAGGGTTCGGCTCGCATGGGCGGTGAGGACCACGATCCGTAGGTTCGGGTAGCGCGCCAGCAGGTCGGCGCTCAGCGCGATCCCGTCGTCGGTTCCCAGCTCGACGTCCATGATCGCCAGATCCGGCGTCAGCTCCTCGACGAGGCGGCGTGCAGTTGCCGCGTCGGCGGCCTGCCCGACGCACTCGATGTCGGGAAGGCCGTCGAGCGCGAGCACCAAGAGGTCGGTGAAGGTGCGATGGTCGTCGACCACCAGGACGCGCTGCACGTGTGCAGCCCCGCCCGCCCCCTTGTGTTCGTCCATGACGCAGTCCCCGTGTCGGTCAGCCCGGTCGCCCCTGAGCCTGACCTGCCCAGATGATGCCCGATCCGGCCCACGAGGGTCCAGGAAACGCCCAAGCTGGTGCACTCAGGCCACAGCGAGGATGCTCGCCGCGACCTCGGCGAGCCGCGAGTCCTGCTCCGGCACCACGACGCCGGGCCAGCCCTCGAGCCGCTGCCGCAGCAGGCGCAGCAACACCTTCAGCTCGGCCCGATCGGCCGAGCTGCCGCCCTCGTCGCGGGCGAGGAGTCGGGCGTAGATGGCGCGACTCACCGGCGAAGGCTCGACCCCCACACGGTCGAGCATCGCCGCACGCAGCCGGCCGTAGGCGTTCAGGGCCTCGCCGGCCCGGCCGAGCTGCTCCAACGACTCGAGCACGACCTGCCACGCGCCCTCCGCACACTCGTCGAGGTCGATGGCGCGGTGGGCCAGCCGGCGAGCGGTCGTGTGGTCGCCGAGGCGGTACGACGCGCGCGCGGCCTCGGTGCACGACTCCACGAGCCGGGTCTCGAGCTCGGCTCGCGCCTGCTCCGCCCACAGGCTGTAGACGTTGCCGGCCACGAGGGTGCCCCGATGGAGGTCCATCGCCTGGGCCACGAGCCCGGGGCGCTCCCGGTCGTCGGCCCGGGAGGCAGCCGCCAGCAGGCGTCGTACCTCCACCACGTCGACCGTGACGCCCACCTCGGTGAGCAGGTAGCCCTTCGCCGTGGTGGTCAGCGCGGAGGCTCGGCCGGTGCAGCCGATGTCACGACGCAGGGTCGAGATGTGTCCCTCGAGCGTGCCGACCCACGAGGGAGGCGGCTTCTCGTCCCACAGGCGGTCGGCGATCACGTCCTTCGCCAGTGACTCACCCTGCTGCAGTGCCAGCATCTCGAGGATGCGGGTCGACTTGACGCCGGCGATCGGACGAGCTCGTCCGAGCTCATCGGTGACGGTGGTCTCCCCGAACAGACGAATGTGGATGTGCGACATCGGCGTTGCCCCCCCAGGCCCCGTGACGACACTCCCCCAGCGCCGTCGATGAGTTCATCCTCGTCGCCGCCAGGAGCCTGCAACAGCCTCGTCTGCGGTGGTCACCACGACACGTATTGACTAGTCCGCTGGGATGACGAGTTTCCTGGGGGCGGCACCGGAGCGGGCCCGGGTCCGGTCGTGAGACCGGTCCCGGGCCCGCGCCCGTTCCTGCTTACTTCGAGGTGCCGGTCACCGGCACCGTCGGGCTGTTGGCCGCGTTGCTGACGAAGGTCAGCGTCGCTGCCTTGTTCCCGGCCGGCGCCCTGGCGGTGAAAATGATGTTGACCTGGCAGGTCTTGCCGGGCGCCACCGCGGCCGCGCAGGTACCGGGGTTGGCGGTGAAGTCCACCGTGCTGGACAGGTTGACGGCAGTGATCAGCAACGGGGCCGTCCCGCTGTTGGTGATCGTGAACGGCTTGGTCACCGATTTGCCGATGGCCTGGGTGCCCAGCGCGAAGGTCGGGTCCTTCAGCTGGATCTGCGACGCCGTCCCGCTGCCGGTCAGCGACACCGTCGGCGCGGCACCCGGTGCGTTGCTGTTCAGCGTGAGCGTCGCCGCCCGACTGCCCGCCGCCGTGGGCCGGAACGCCACGCCCACCTGGCAGGTGCCGCCGGCCGGGATAGCCTGGCAGGCAGGGGGCACCGAGACGACGTAGTCGCCCCCGGCGCCGGTCAGCGTCGGAGCACCCACGCTCAGCCCGGCACCGCCGGTGTTGCGCACCGTCACCTGCTGAGCCGCGCTCGTGGTGGAGACCGGGGTCGCCGCGAACGTGAGCGATGTCGGCGATGCCGCGATCTGCGGCCCCGTGGGCGCCAACCCGCGACCGGTCAGGCCGACGCTCGCCAGCGTGGTCCCCCCCACCGACTGGAGGCTCAGAGTGGCCGAAGCGTTGCCGGCCGCCGTTGGTGCGAACTTCACCTGGACCGTGCAGTCGCTCAGAGCCGGCACGGTGCCGACGCAGGTCCCACCGATGACCGAGAACGGCCCGCTCCCGACCTGGGCCGTCGCCACCGCCACCGGGGTGGTCCCGATGTTGGAGAAGGTGAGCGTCTTGGTCGCGAGGTCGTTGACGGTGACGTCTCCGAAGTCCGTGGCTTCCGGAGCCGACAAGCCCGAGGCCACCTTGCCGACCACCGAGAACCTCGCAGTGCGACCGAGCGACGTGCCGGCCTTCTGCACCTCGAAGTAGTTCGCGGCCTCGGTCTCGCCGGGCGGCACGTAGGTCGCACCCACCACCTGGTGGAACGTCACGCCGTCGCCGAGGTATCCAGCCGGGGCCGGGATCCCGACGCCGGGCGCCCAGCGCAGGAAGCCTTGGAAGGTGTCGCCGCCGAGGGCGTCGGCGTAGACGCACGCCGGGGTCGTGGTGCCCGCAGCCGGACCTGGGCAGCCCACGTCCACGGTGCCGTCGGTGCGCTTGAGCGCTCCGGTGGCGTCGGTGGTGAATGTCTGCGCACCGTATGGCGTCACGAACGTGTACGTCGTGGTCGGGCACAGCGTGGTCGCACGGGGGCCGAGGATGATCCGGCTCCGGGCGAAGGTGATCTGCTGGCCGGCCTGCGGCGTGTCCGTGACGAACGCACCTTCCACACCCTCCAGCAGGGAGACGTCCGCCGAGGCCGTGGTGCCGTCACCGCAGTCGTCGGTGATCGTGAGCGGCTCGGAGTTCGCGACCGTGTAGAAGAACTCGCCCGGGAAGTTGTCCGGGAAGTTCACCGGCTGGGCGGTGTCCAGGTTCGGGTCGGGCGCCATGGCGCAGTTCCCGTCGTTCGGGTTCGTGCACGGCGCGAGCCGCACGCCGTTGGCGTCCTGGTAGTAGTCCGGGAAGCCCTGGTTGATCGACGGCGACACCGCAGCGTCACCGGCGAACCCTGTGCCCGACAGCGTCACGTTGCGGAACGACGGCGACGAGGGCGCGAGGGCGTTCACCGTGAGCACGGCGGTCTGGTCACCGGCCGCGACCGGCGCGAAGCGCACGTCAAGGCGGCAGGTGTCGCCGATCGCGATCTGGTCGGGGCAGTCCCCCCGAGCCACGGCGAAGCTGGCTGCTCCGCCACCGGTGATGTCCAGGTTGCCCAGGCTGAGCGGGGCGGTCCCGCCGATGTTCGACACCGCGAGCTGCTGCGCCGGTGAGGTGCGGCCGGTGTGCAGCTGGGCGAACGCCACTGATGAACGGTCGACCGACAGCGCCGCAGTGCCCTGCGATGGCGTGCCGACCCCGCTCAGCGGGACGGCCAGCGGCGAGTTGAGACCGGTGTGGTCCACCATCAGTGACGCCTTCTGCGGGCCCACGTCGAGCGGCGAGAAGTTCACCGTCACCGAGCAGGTGCCGCCAGGGGCGAGGGCCACCTGGCAGGTCGAGCCGCTCGCGGTGAACGAGCCGGCCGCGTCCCCGGTCACCGAGAAACCGTTGACGGTGATCGGATCGATGCCTTGGTTGGACAGCGTGACCACGCGCGTGGCCGGGGCCGCGCCCACGGGCAGCGGGTCCGGGAAGTCGGCGCTCGAGGGGTCGGCCACGAGCGGACCCCCGAGCTTGCCCATGACGTTGAACTTGTCGGTCCGCACGACCAGGTGGGCCGGGTCGACCGCGCCGTCGTAGAGGGCGACGTAGTTCACCGGGTTGCCGTCGCGGTGATACGGAGCACCGACCACGGTGTGCAGCACGTTCGGGTCCCCGAGGTAGCCCGCCGGTGGCGTGGGCAGCTGGCTGGGGTCCCAGCGCAGGAAGCCGCCGAGAACGTCGCTGCGCAGCGCCAGCGAGTAGTCGCACGGCACGTCCGGCGGAGTTGGCGTGCACCCGACGTCGGTGGTGTTCGCCCCCGGCTTGAGACCGCCGAGGTCGTCCGTGGTCACCTTCCAGGAGCCGTACGGCGTGACGACCGTGTACTCGTGGGTGGGGCAGAGCCCGCCACTACCCTGCACGCGCAGCCGGCCGAAGGTCATCTGGTCACCCACGGCCGGATCACCGTTCAGGAAGGCACCCTCGAGGGCGAAGCGGAAGCGCAGCTTGCCCGGCGCGGTGCCATTGCAGCCCGGCGTCGACAGGACGTCGGCGTCCGCGTCGTACCAGAAGAACTCGTCCGGGAAGTTGTCCGGGAAGCTCAGGTTGGTGTTGGTGCCGTCGAACGTGCCGCCCGGGAGCACGAGGCACTCGGGGTTGTTCGGGTCGAGGCACTGATCGAGGCGCACGCCTCCTTCGTCCTGGTACCAGTCGGGGAAGGTCAGCGTGTTGGTGGCCGACACGGCAGCGTGGCCGCCGGTGCCCGTTCCGCTCAGCGACACCGAGGTGACGGCCGGGGTCGCGTTGCTGGTGACCCGCAGCGTCGTGGAGCGGGCCCCGAGCGCGCTCGGCGCGAAGGCGACGTTGATCAGGCACGTGCCGCCGTTCGGGGCGACCGGGTCCGTGCAGTGGTTGATGATGCTGAAGTCAGCCGCGTCGCCGCCTTGGAGCGAGACGTCGGAGATCGCCAGGGGCGCTGTGCCGTTGTTGGTCACGGTGACGTCCTGGTCGGCGCGGCCGAAGACCTCGCGCACCTGTCCGAAGTCGATCGACGACGGCGACACCGAGATGGCGGGCGCCTGCGTCGGCGATGTGGCCGTTCCGGAGAGGGGCACCCGGAGCGGGGCTCCGAAGGAGTTGTGCGGGACGACCAGGGTCGCGGAGCGCGGGCCCGAGACCGTGGCGCCCGGAGCGAACGCGACCGAGATCGAGCAGGTCGGTGTGTCCCTCGGGATCGGCTGGCCGACGCAGGTGTCGGCGGTGATCGTGAAGTCGCCCGGGTTGACGCCGGCGAGCGTCGCGAGGCCAGAGGTCACGGACCCGTTCGCGAGGTTCGTCACTGTGACGGTGCGCGCTCCGCTCGTCGTACCGGCCTGCACGCCCCCGAAGTCCACCGCGGCCGGCGTGGCCGACAACGGACCGGCCAGCTTGCCGGCGACCGTGAACAGGTTGGTGCTCAGGTTGATGTTCGTGTTGCCGGCCCCGGGACCGTTGACCGTGAAGACGTTGCCGTTGGTGCCACCGACGATCCGGTGCAGGGTGGTGCCGTCACCGAGGTATCCGCTCGGCGCCGCCGGAGCAACGGCCGGGTCCCAGCGCAGGAAGCTGGTGGCGTTGGGGCTGGCCAGGGCCAGCTTGAAGTCACAGACGTTGGGCGCCACCGGAGCGCAGCCGACGTCGGTTGTGCCCTGGTTGCGGGGCAGGGCACCGTTGGCGTCGGTCGTGAAGCTGAAACTCCCGTACGGCGCGGTCACCTGGTAGGTGGCCTTGGGGCAGAGCCCACCGGTCAGGATCAGCCGGACGCGGCCGAAGACCATCTGGTCGCCGAACTTCGGGGCACCGTTCACGAAGGCACCCTCCAGGTTGTTCAATATCGAGATCCTGCCGGCCTTCGCACCTTTGCAGCCCGGGGTCGCCAGGCGGTCGGACTGGGCGTTGAGGTAGAAGAACTCGGAGGGGAAGTTGGTCGGGAACACCGTCGGCTTGGCCGGGTCGAAGCCGGCGTCCGCGGCGACGATGCAGTTCGCGTCCGTCGGGTCCAGGCACGGCGCGACGCGGGTACCGGTGTTGTCCTGGTACCACAGCGGGAATCCGTTCGCCGGGTCCGTGCCCGCGGACACCGCCGGCGGGCTGGTCGCTGCGCTGCTGCTGGTCAGCGGCAGGGCCGCCAGGACGCCGCTCATCATCAGAACGACGATGGCAAGGAAGAGCGGACGGCGGCGAGATGACCGTCCCCGCGAACCCTCCGTGCGTCGTACCAGGACCGTCTTGTGTACTCGCATGGTTCCCCCAACTTGATCCGTCCGGCGACGGTTATGCGAGCCAGTCGGCCAAGGTCACCTTGCCGTTTTCTTGTGTTCTGAGAGAGGTCTCCGGAACCCTCAGGTTGGGTGGGTCCGGGTGAGAAGCGGCACACGGTTCCCCACGGCCCGAAACCCGTCGGTACTCTCCGAGCGCAGTGACCGTCGATCGTCAGGAGCAGATGTGCAGCAGATCCTCGACGCCATCCTGTCCGGAACCGCGACCGCGGGGGACTTCGACGGGGCGCAGATGCCGCAGAGCTACCGCGCCGCCACCGTCCACCGGGACGAGGTCGACATGTTCGAGGGGCTGACGAGCAAGGACAAGGACCCGCGTCGGTCTCTCCATGTCGAGGAGGTCCCGGTTCCCGAGCTCGGCCCGGGCGAGGCCCTGGTCGCGGTGATGGCGAGCGCCATCAACTACAACACCGTCTGGACCTCGATCTTCGAGCCGGTCCCGACCTTCGGCTTCCTCGAGCGCTACGGCCGCCTCAGCCCGCTGAGCAAGCGTCACGACCTGCCTTACCACGTCGTCGGCTCCGACCTGTCCGGCGTCGTGCTGGCGACCGGGGTGGGCGTTCACCTGTGGAAGCCGGGCGACGAGGTCGTCGCCCACTGCCTGTCGGTCGAGCTCGAGAGCCCCGACGGCCACAACGACACGATGATGGATCCCGAGCAGCGGATCTGGGGCTTCGAGACCAACTTCGGCGGCCTGGCGGAGATCGCGCTGGTGAAGTCCAACCAGCTGATGCCCAAGCCGGCCCACCTCACCTGGGAGGAGGCAGCCGCGCCCGGGCTGGTGAACAGCACGGCGTACCGCCAGCTGGTGAGCCGCAACGGTGCCGGCATGAAGCAGGGCGACAACGTCCTGATCTGGGGCGCGAGCGGCGGCCTCGGCGGCTTCGCGACGCAGTACGCACTCAACGGCGGAGCGGTGCCCGTGTGCGTCGTGTCGAGCGAGGAGAAGGCCGACATCTGCCGGGCGATGGGCGCCGAGCTGATCATCAACCGGGCCGAGGCGGACTACCGGTTCTGGAAGGACGAGGCGACCCAGGACCCCCAGGAGTGGCGGCGCTTCGGCTCCGACATCCGGGAGCTGACCGGCGGCGAGGACGTCGACATCGTCTTCGAGCACCCGGGCCGCGAGACCTTCGGCGCCAGCGTGTACGCCGCGCGGAAGGGCGGCACCATCGTCACCTGCGCCTCGACCTCCGGCTACCTCCACGAGTACGACAACCGCTACCTGTGGATGAACCTCAAGCGGATCATCGGCTCCCACTTCGCCAACTACCGCGAGTCGTGGGACGCCAACCGGCTGATCGCCAAGGGCATGATCCATCCGACGCTCTCCAACACCTACCCCCTCGCCGAGGTCGGCCAGGCCGCCCTCGACGTGCATCACAACCTCCACCAGGGCAAGGTCGGCGTGCTGTGCCTGGCCCCCGCGGAGGGTCTGGGCGTCCGTGACGAGGAGATGCGCGCGCGTCACCTCGACGCGATCAACGCCTTCCGCGGCATCTGAGGCGAGCCGGGGTGGAAGCGCTTCACCCCATCCGACACACTGGGCCCCACATCGACTTTCTCCGGGAGGACCCCCACACCATGAGCGACGAGGGCCTGTCCATCTTCGACGAGCCGGACGGCGAGGGCGCCGACGAGCAGCCCACGAAGGTGATGAAGGCGCAGGGGCAGGACGAGTCCGCCACGGCCGCGACGCCGAAGAAGAAGCCCGCCGCACCGGCTGTGGAGACCGATGACACCGCGACCCCGACCGAGGAGGTCGAGGAGCCCGCCGCGGTCGAGCAGCCCGCGGTCGAGCAGCCCCCCGCGCCGACGCCGGCTCCCGCCGCGGCCGCCGCGACCGGTGGCCGCCCGCTTCCTCCGACCCGCGCGCCCCAGCCGACGGCGGCCACGCCGGCCGCCCAGGGCGCGCTGCCGACGTTCGCGACCGTCCGCCGGGGCGGCTACGACAAGGCGGCGGTCGACGCCCACCTGCGCCAGGCGAACCAGGACCGGTCGGGGACGAGCTCGGCGCTCGCCCAGTCCGAGCAGCGGGTGCGCGAGCTGGAGAGCGCGCTCGAGGCCGCTCAGCGAGACCTCGCGGAGAACGCGAACCCGTCGTACGCCGGGCTCGGCGGCCGCGCCAGCGCGATGCTCCGCCTCGCCGAGGAGGAGGCCGCGGAGATCCGTGCCGCCGGCCACAACGACGCCGACGAGATCCGCGAGCAGGCCACCCGCGACGCCCTCGGCATCCGTGCCGACGCGACCAAGGAGGCCGACGACATGCGCCTCGTGCAGCTCCAGGAGCTGGACGAGATGCGCGCCCGCATCACGGCCGACTCCGAGCAGGAGCGCTCGCTCGCCCTGAGCGAGGCCCAGGACACCCGCGCGTCGGCCAAGCGGGAGAGCGACCAGCTCCGGCTCGCGGCCGAGCAGGAGACCAAGGAGCTGCGGGTCACCGCCGTGCGCGAGGCCGAGCAGGCCCGCGCCAGCGCCGACCGGGAGGTCCAGGAGGCGCGTCGTACCCTCGCGGTCGAGAAGGAGCGTCTGGCCCGTGAGGCGAGCGAGCACCACGCGACCGCCACCTCCGAGACCAAGCGCCTCGTCGAGGAGGCCGAGCAGCGGGCCGAGGCCGCCGAGGCCCGGGCGCGTGAGGCGACCACCCAGGCGAACACCCACCGTCAGCAGGCCCAGACCGAGGCCGACGCACTCCTGGCCCGCGCGCGCCGCGAGGCGGAGCAGATCGTCGCCTCGGCGCGCACCCAGGCCGACGCCCTGGCCGCGTCCGGCAACGCCGAGCAGGAGCGGCACCTCGCCGCCCTCAAGGCCGAGGTGGACCGGATGACCAAGCGCCGCGAGGCCATCTCGGCCCAGCTGGGTTCGCTACGGGAGCTGATGTCCGGGTTCGGTGACGACGAGTCGTGAGCCCACCAGCGACGGCGCGCTGACGCCGGGGCTTCGCCAGTTTGGGGGATCCACCCCTCGCTCCTTCCGAGGAAGGTGCTGAGCGGAGGAACCATGCCCGGTACGACGCCTGCTCGCGACGCCGCGAGCCGTCGCGCGTTGCTCAAGGGTGGTGCGGTGGGTGCGGTGGCGGGCAGCCTCGCCACGACCGCCACGGGCGGCCCGGCTGCGGCTGCGACCGCGCCGACCGTGAACGTCGGCTCACCTGGCGCGGCGGTCGCTGCAGGTGCGGACACCGGCTCGTCCCCGTGGGTGATCTCCGGAGGCGACATCTACTTCGGGGCGCCGGCCGGAGGCGCGACCGAGACCTTCGCGGAGTCCTTCGAGCGCGGCACCGTCGGCTCGTTACCGAGTGCCTCCACCACGTCGTACGACCACACGATCGGCGACAACGGGGACTCCGGCGGCAACGTGGACGCGGCCTTCGACACAGGGGGCGTCTCGGGTCAGTGCGTGCGGTTCTGGAATGCGCAGATCGCCACGGCGACCTGGGGCTTCCTGGGCAAGAACCTCACCCCCACCAACAGCCTCTATGTGCGTCGCTACGTGAAGATCGACAAGGCCCCGATCTACCGGACCAGCTTCCTGCTCGCGAAGTACGGCGGGATCCACGGAGCACACCACGGGTCGGTGGCTGTCGGCGGGAGGGGTCAGGGTGGTGCGTTCGTGCTGGTGAACGTCGACACGAACGCTACCGTCTCCCAGACCTTGGTCCCGATCGGCCAGTGGTTCCGGGTCGAGTGGCACGCGGACCTCGGGCAGGCGCTCCAGACGCTCCGCGTGTTCGTGGGCGCGAACCTCCACGGCACCGTTCCCGACGAGGAGCTGAGCGCCCCGATCTATGCCGGCCAGAAGATCGACTACCTCGAGGACGGCATCCTCACCAACCCGCAGGTCCTCCTGAACGTGTGGGTCGACGAGGCGGTCGACGACAGTGCGACCTGGCCAGGTCCGCTGGCACCGGCCGGCGATGTCGGCATCGGGACCAGCAGTCCTCGACACAAGCTCGACGTCAAGGGGGATGCGTCGTTCGACGGCGACGTCGTGGTCACCGGCACGCTCACCGCGAGCAACCTCGGCCCGACCGGCTCGACCGCCGGACCGGGCTACGGACCGCCGCCGGGCGGATACCTGATGCCCAGCAACCTGACCGCGATCAGCGCCACGGCGGTGACACCCGGGGTCGTCACGTTCGTCCCGGTTGACGTGGGTCCGCGTGGCCTCTCGGCGGCAGCGCTCGTCGTCAGCTGCTCCGCGGCCGAGGTGGGTGGCACCACCAGCACCGTTCTCGGCGTGTACCCCGATGACGGGTCGGGGGGCCTCCCGGACTGCTCGAACGGCCCGCTGGTGTCGGGTCAGGTGACGTTGACAGCGACCGGCGTCCGCAGCGTGACTGTGTCCAAGACCCTGCCGCCCGGCAGGTACTGGGCCGCGTGCGGGTACTTCGCGACTGCCGCGCCCGGCACGCTCCCCAAGGTCACGTGCAACAACCAGAGCTCGTCATCGGTGACGCTGTGGAACCAGGCGTTCCCTGCGATCGTGCGCTATCTGTTCCTGAGCGGCCGCACCAGCCTGCCGCTCGCCGCGCCGTCCGGGTTCTCCTGCGGCACCGACGGCGGCGGCATCGTGGTGGGGGTCAGGGCCGGCTGAGCCGAACCCGGCTCGCCGAGCTTGACCAGCACGACGCCGGCCAGCACGAACAGGCCGCCGACCAGCTGCACCGACCGGGGCAGCTGGCCGAGCAGCAGCCAGGCGAAGACCACGGCGAAGAGCACCTCCAGCAGCGCGGCGAACGACGCCATCCGGGCACCCAGGCCTCGTGCGGCGAGGATCCCTGCGACGTAGGCAAGGGCCGCGGTGACGACACCGAGTGCGAGCACGGGCAGCCACCAGGGCACGCTCGTGCCGCGATACGCCGCGTCGTCGGTCGAGGCCGTGAAGCTCACCAGCCGGAGGGCGCCCGCCGCGGCCAGGGCGATCGCGCCTACGACGAGGCCACCCGCCGCCAGCACGATCGGGGGCAGGACGTCCTCGTCGGACGCCGAGACGACGAAGAAGAAGGCACAGCCGGCCATCGCGAGCAGCGCCCAGACGACGCCGAGGCCGTCCACCGCACCGGCGGAGAAGACGTCGAGCACGAGCATCAGACCGGCGCCGGCCACGAGAGCTCCGACCACCGTCAGCCTCGTCGGACGCTGGTGATGGCGTGCCCAGAGCCAGCCGATGACCGCCACCGGCGCGGTGTACTCGATGAGCAGGGCCACCGCGACCGGCAGCCGGTCGACCGCGGAGAAGTAGGCGAGCTGGCAGCCCGCGACCGCGATCACGCCGTACGCCACCAGCAGTCCGGCGTGGGCGCGCAGCAGGGACCACCGCCCCCGGAGCGAGACGACGGCAGGGCCGACGAGCACGGCTGCCCCGACCACGATCCGGCACAGCACCAGCGCCGCCGGGCTCCAGCCTGCGTCGAGGAGCGCGGAGGCGAGGGCACCGGAGAGACCGAACGACGCGGCGGCCAGCGCGGCGAAGCCGAACCCCGCCCGGGTACGACGGGTAGCCACCGCCTGCACGTCGTCATGAGTCATCGTCGCCATGACACATGACACTACGGGTGACTGGTGTAATCTGTCAACGTGGTCTTCACTCATGACACCGAAGCATCGCTCCTGGCCGCCGTCGCGCTGGTGAACTCCGGCGAGGAGCCCGACACCTTGACCTCCCGGGCCGAGCTGGAGGCCTTCCTCGACGAGCACGAGTTCACCGGCACCCGGCGCGGCGACGCGGTCGAGCTCGCCGGAGTCCGCGAGCTGCGACCGCGGCTGCGGGCGCTGCTGACGAGCGACCGCGACACCGCCGCGACCTTGGTCAACGACCTGCTCGGCGAGGAGCACGCACTCCCCCAGCTGGTCCGGCACGGCGAGCACGACTGGCACATCCACGCGGTGGCTCCGGACGCGCCGCTGGCGACCCGGATCGCGGTCGAGGCGGCGATGGCGATGATCGATGTGATCCGCGCCGACGAGATGTCACGGCTCGACCTCTGCGCCGACCCCGACTGTGAGGGACTGGTGCTCGACCTGTCCCGCAACCGGTCCCGCCGGTTCTGCAGTACGGCGTGCACCAACCGCGCCGCCGTGGCGGCGTACCGCGCACGGAAGCGCTGAGTCCTTCCGAACACCTCAGGCGTCGAGGAAACGGCGCAGCACCCCGAGGAAGACACCCTGCTGCTCGGAGTGCACCCAGTGCCCGGCGTCCTTGACCGTCACGAGCCGGTTGGTGGGGAACCAGCGGTCCATGGCACCCGCGGACTCAGGCGTGATGTAGTCGGACCGGGCTCCTGCGACCCACAGCACCGGGCCTTCGTACGGCGGGGTCCCGGCCAGCCGGTCCTCCGGCCACCCGCCGATCACCGGCAGGGCCGCGCCGAGGACGTCGAGGTTGACCTGCCAGCGCCACCCGTCACCCTCCCGGCGGAGGTTCTGGAGCAGGAAGCCGCGCACGGTCGCGTCGGGCACGTCAACCGCGAGGGCCGCGTCCGCGTCGTCACGGCGTGACAACGAGGTCAGGTCCAGTCCCCGCATCGCGGCGACGTACCCCTCGAACTCCGACAGGTGGTCATAGGCGACCGGTGACACGTCGACCACGCAGAGCCGCTCGACGAGCTCGGGATGGCGCAGCGCGAGCACCATCGCGACCTTGCCACCGAGCGAGTGCCCGACGAGCGCCACGGGGTCGTCGGGGTCGAGGAGCCCCGCCACCTGGTCGGCGACGCGGACGTAGTCGAAGTCGTCATCCCAGGGCGAACGGCCGTGATGGGGCAGGTCGACGAGGAGCACGCGGTGACGGTCGGCGAGTGCCTTGCCGATCTGGGTCCAGTTCCGCCCCTGGCCGAACAGGCCGTGGGCGAAGACCACGCGGGAGCCTCGTTCGCCGAGCGCCGTGGTGTGCAGGGGGCTCGGCGACGTCACCCGCGCAGTCTCCCAGAGGCCACGGTCAGCACCAGCGACGGATGCCGTGCCTGGTCAGGTCGACGTCGCGGCGTACGACGGCGATCGTGTCGCCCCAGTTGCGGCAGGCCCGGCGGAACGGCGTGCCACCGTACTCCACCGCCAGCACGTGGCTCCCGTAGGCGGCGACGTAGCTCCCGCACTCGTGGTACTGCGCGCACTGCTCGGAGATCGCGAAGTCGAAGCCGGCGGTCGTGCCGTCCCACTCGGCCCAGTTCTTCTGGGCCGCCGCCAGCCCGTGCCGGTGTGCGCGCGCCACCAGGAGAGCGGCGTACGCCCGGGCGTCGGCCCTGGTGACGAGGCGGTGGCTGCGGCTGAAGGAGTCGAGGTTGTCGTACTCCACGGCGTCGAAGCCGTCATGGGCGCAGCGGGCGGTCCAGCGGCCCATGATCCTGGCGAGCGCCGTGCGCTTCACCCTGGTGCGGATGTCGAGCAGCCACTCGCCCCACACGGAGTCGACGACAGGCCTGCCGCTGCGCTTGAGCACGAGCGACCAGTGCCGGTGCCAGAAGCGCTTCTCGTCGGCCTGGGTCTGGAAGCCGTTGACGTAGCAGATGTTGTACTTCCCCCGCGCAGGGTGGGCGCGGCGGTCGCGCTCGACGATGCCCACGTGCGCCGGGACGGGTCGCGCCCCGCCGAGCTGGTAGTCCCAGTCGACACCGGTCGGGGGCAGCGCGCGGGTCGTGCCGGCGTACGACGGGCCGGCCACCAGGGCAAGGAGCAGTGCGAGCAGCGCCACGCGCGTGAGGCGTGCCATCTCAGAAGTCGAACCCGTCGAAGACGTCGCCGATCCCGCTGCCGACGTCACCGATGCCGTCGCCGATCCCGCCCGCGAGGTCGCCCATGCCGTCGCCCATGCCCGCCGCCAGCGCACCGAGGCCGTCGCCCATGCCCTCGAACATGAAGCCCATGAAGATCCAGTCGAGCGGACCGAACCCGCCGAAGTAGCCGGCGGCGTAGGGCCGGTAGGCGCGGCCACCCTCCCAGTACGGCACCCGCTTGGTGCCGACCATGACCTGGCGTACGTCGGGCTCGGCGCCGGCCCGGACCCGCTCGGCGTCCAGGGCGCACGCCGGGACCTCACGCTCCGCACCACCCATCGGCGCGTAGGTCACGTCGGCGACCGACAGGCCGTGCCGGGGGTCGAAGAAGCACGCCGGGCGACGCTGCGGCAGCGGGTCGCCGGCCACCCGGGCCTTGACGCAGGCGATGGCGTAGCGGCCGTCGTCGAGGATGTGGGTGACGTCCTGCACCTGCTCGGGGCGGGCGATCGCGTCGGCCGCGGTCTTGGCGGCCTCGTAGCTGTCGAGCGCGCGCTGGTAGTCGGCGTTGGCCCCGACGTCGAGGGGCTTGCCGGCCAGCTCGAGGTCGAGGTCCTGGAGCTCCACACCGAGCGCGGTGACGTCCTCGAACGCCAGCTTCTTGACCGGCTCGAGCTCGGCGTCGGCCCGCTGCTGCTTCAGCGCCTTGTTGCGCCGGCCGATCACCACGAACAGCAGCGCGACGACCACCACGACCGCGACCAGCACCCACTCCATGCAGGGAGCCTACGTGGTGCGCTCAGCCCTGTCCGGCCGCACGCAGGGCCCGCGCCCCCATCTCGGCCAGGGTGTCGCGGAGCTCGGCCGGCTCCTGCACCTCGAACTCCCAGCCGAGGAACGTGAGGTGGAACGCCAGCGCGTAGAGGGTCTCGGAGCCGGCCTCGAGCAAGGTGGTCGAGTCGTCGACGGCGGTCAGCACGACCGTCCGCACGCTGGTCCGCTCGGCGACCTGGGCCAGGGGCGCATGCACGAGCACCCGCGCCTGGAAGCGGTACGCCGCGCTGGCCACTCCGCGCTGGACGAACGCGGCCGGGTCCTCGTGCTCCCGCTCCCGGAAGCGCCACGTGGTCGGCTCGACCGCCCGCAGCCGGTCCAGCCGGAACGTCCGCCAGTCCTCGCGGTCGACGTCGTAGGCCATCAGGTACCACCGGCGGCCGGTGGCGACCAGCCCGACCGGCTCGACGGTGCGGGAGCTCGGCGTACCGTCGCGGGCCTCGTAGTCGAACCGCACGCGGACCAGGTCGCGGCAGGCTCGCGCCAGCCGCAGGAGTGCGTCACCGTCGACGGTGACCTGCCCCTGGTCGAGCGTCTGCGTCGCCTCGTGGATCGCGCGCACCTCGCCCCGCAGCCGGGGCGGCATCACCTGGTCGAGCTTGGCGAGGGTCCGCAGCGCAGCCTCGCTCGCTCCGGACACCGTGCCGCCCGCGGCCATCCGCAGGGAGACCGCGACGGCGACCGCCTCGGCGTCGTCGAGCAGCAGCGGGCGGGAGCGCACGTCCGCGCCCCAGCTGGTAGCCCCCGCCGACGCCCTGGGTGGCCTGGACCGGGTAGCCGAGCCCCCGCAGCCGCTCCACGTCGCGGCGCACGCTGCGGGTGGTGACGCCGAGCCGCTCGGCGAGCTCGGGTCCGGTCCACACGGGCCGCTGCTGGAGCAGCCCGAGCAGGCTCAGCACGCGCTCGGTGGTCTCGGCCATGGCGCGAGTCTGCCACCGATAGCGGACAGGTCCTGTCCTGTTTCTCCTCGACACTGGAGGCATCGACCGAAAGGATCCTGTCATGGCCCCGCACGTCCCACCCGTCGCCGGCGAGACCGACGCGGTGGACTGGACCGCCCAGCTCCACGACCAGCTGGGGTGGCACTGGGACTACATCCTGCGGCCCCGCCTCGAGGGACTCACCGACGAGGAGTACCTCTGGGAGCCGGTCGCCGACTGCTGGAGCGTGCGTCCCCGCGAGGCCACCTCGCCGTGGCGGACGGCCGGCGCAGGCGAGCTCGTGATGGAGTACGCCCACCCGGACCCCTCCCCCGCGCCGGTCACCACCATCGCCTGGCGCCTGGCGCACGTCATCGTCGGCTGCCTCGCCGCCCGCACGGCCAGCCACTTCGGCGGTCCGCCGGCGGAGTACGACACGTGGGAGTACGCCGGCACCGCGGAGGGCGCCCTGGCCCAGCTCGACGAGCAGTACGCCGCGTGGGCGGCCGGGGTGGCCGCGCTCGACGACGCAGGGCTCGCCCGCCCGTGCGGTGAGGCCGAAGGCCCGTTCGCGGCGTACCCCCTCGCCGCCCTCGTCCTCCACATCAACCGCGAGCTGATCCACCACGGGGCCGAGATCTGCCTGCTCCGTGACCTCCACCTGCGACACGAGGAGTCCGCATGAGCCGCACCATCCAGGTCACCGTCGACTGCGCCGACCCGAACGCCCTCGCCGGCTTCTGGAACGAGGTGCTCGGCTACCGCTACGACTCCCCTCCGGCGGGCTTCTCGACGTGGGAGGAGGCGCTCGACCACTTCAAGGTCCCCCAGGAGGACCGCAACAACGCCTCCGCCTCCGTCGATCCCGACGAGCGCGGGCCGCGTCTGTTCTTCCAGCGGGTGCCCGAGGGCAAGACCGCCAAGAACCGGCTCCACCTCGACGTCCGCGCCGCCCCGGGCTTGGAGGGCGACGCGCGGATGTCGGCTCTCGAGGCCGAGTGCGAGCGGCTGGTCGCGCTGGGCGGGAGCCGGGTGCAGCGGTTCGAGCCGGAGCCCCCGATGAGCGCGGGCTTCATCGTGATGACCGACCCCGAGGGCAACGAGTTCTGTCTCGACTGAGGACGGGCGCCTAGCCTGACCGGGAGAAAACGCGGAACAATTCGGCGACGCGCCCGGCGCCGGAACGATTTGTTCCGCGTTTTCCCGCCCCTCAGTCGACGGCGTTGCCGAGCTCTCGCTGGCGTTTGAGGTAGTGCTCGACCCGGGGGTCGGGGACCAGCCACATCAGGGCGACCACGACGAACGGCACCAGGCCCAGCCAGGGCTCCACGAATGCCAGCGCGATGCCGAGCACGTAGAGCAACGGCGAGACCTTGCCCTTGAGGTCGTTGCCGAACACCTCCCGCATCCGCTCGCGCGCTCTCCGGCATGTGCATCATCCTCCGCTGCAGGATGGTGAACGCGATGGCGGCCAGCAGCAGGTTCACGCCGTAGACCACCACCGACGCCTGCCCGAAGTGCTCATCCATCCATGCCGTCGTGAACGGGTAGAGCGAGAGCCAGAAGAGCAGGTGCAGGTTCGCCCAGAGCACCGAGCCGTCGATGGACGGTGCAGATCTGGAACAGGTGGTGGTGGTTGTTCCAGTAGATGCCGATGTAGACGAAGCTCAGCAGGTACGTGAGCAGACTCGTGGCAGACGCGTGCAGATCGGAGAAGTCAGGCCCGTCGGGCGGCTTCAGCTCCAGCACCATCACCGTGATGATGATGGCGAGGACGCCGTCGCTGAAGGCTTCCAGGCGGCCGGTCGACATGCGGCGACCCTACGACGAGTAGTCCCGGAAGCCGCGCTTCGTCTTGCGGCCGAGGTAGCCCGCCGTGACCAGGTGCTCGAGCAGCGGCGCCGGCGCGAACCCGGGCTCGCGGAACTCCAGGTAGAGCTCGCGCTGGATCGCCAGCGACACGTCGTTGCCGACCACGTCGAGCAGCTCGAACGGCCCCATCGGCAGCGCGCAGCCCTGCTTCATCGCGGTGTCGATGTCGTCGGCGGTCGCGTAGTGCGCCTCGAGCATCTTCACCGCGTCGTTGAGGTAGGGGAACAGCAGCGCGTTGACGATGAAGCCGGCCCGGTCGCCGCAGGAGACCGCCACCTTGCCGACCTGCGCGCACAGCGCGAGCACGGTCTCGGCGACGTCGTCCGTCGGTGGTGACGGTGGAGACCACCTCGACCAGCTTCATGATCGGCGCCGGGTTGAAGAAGTGCATGCCGATGACGTCCTGCGGCCGCTTGGTGGCCGTGGCGCACGCGATGATCGGCAGGCTGACGACGTGGTGGTCGCCAGGATCGCGCCGGGCTTGCAGATCTCGTCGAGGTTCTCGAAGAGCGTGGTCTTGACCGCGAGGTCCTCGGCGATCGCCTCGACCACGAGGTCGACGTCGGCGAGGTCGTCGAGCGACGGTGGTGCCGGTCAGCCGGCCGAGCACCTCGGGCTTGGCCGGCTCCTCGAGCTTGCCGCGCTGGATCGCCTTGTCGAGCGAGCGCTCGATGGTGGCCGCGGACCCCGTCGACCTTGGCCGGCGCGCGGCCGACGTAGGTCACGTCGTAGCCCGCTCTTGGCGAAGACCTCGACGATGCCGCGTCGCCATCGTGCCGGTGCCGACGACGCCGACCCGCGATGTCGTGGCGGACAGCTGCGGCTTGGCGTCGGCGCGACGGCGTCTGGTCGTCGGCGACGACGACCGGGCTGTCGGGCGCCTCGTAGGTGTAGAAGCCGCGGCCGGTCTTGCGGCCGAGCAGCCCGGCGGTCGACCATCTGCTTGAGGATCGGGGTCGGCGCGTGCAGCCGGTCGCGGCCCTGCTTGTACATCGTGTCGAGGATCTCGTACGCCGTGTCGAGGCCGATCAGGTCGAGCAGCGCCAGCGGGCCCATCGGGTAGCCGCAGCCGTAGCGCATCGCCGCGTCGATGTCCTCGCGGGTGGCGTAGCGGCCCTCGTACATCGAGACCGCGTGGTTGAGGTAGCCGAACAGCAGCGTGTTGGCGATGAAGCCGGCCTTGTCGCCGCAGACGACCGGGTTCTTGCCGAGCCGGCGCGACCAGCGTCTTCACGTCGTCGAGCACCTCGGGCTCGGTGACGACGGTGCGGATGATCTCGACGAAGTTCTGCACCGGGGCCGGGTTGAAGAAGTGCACGCCGATGACCCGGCCCGGGTGGGCGTTGGCGGTGGAGATCTCGGTGACCGACAGGGACGAGGTGTTGGTGGCGAGGATCGCCGTCGGGCCGCACGATCGCCGTCGAGCTCGCGGAAGATCGCCTTCTTGAGCTCGAGCGACTCGACGACCGCCTCGACCACGAGGTCGGCGTCCGGCGAGGTCCTTCAGCGACGTGGTGAAGGTGATCCGGTCGAGGAGCTCGGCCTGCTCGTCCTCGCTCAGCTTGCCGCGCTTCACCGCGCGGGCCGTCGAGTGCTCGAGGTGCTGACGGCCGCGCTCGAGCGCTCTCGTCGTTGACCTCGACGCCGACGCACCGCGAAGCCGTTGCGGGCGAACACCTCGGCGATGCCGGCCCCCATCGTGCCCGAGGCCGACCACGCCGATCGTGGTGAACTCGCGGGACGTCGTCGTGGCTTCGGGCGCGGCGCTGCTCATGGGCCGCATCCTCCCACGCGCTCCCGAGCCTCAGGCGAGCCGGGCGACCTCGTCGGCCGACCCCGACCGCCGGTCCGGGATGCGGCCGGGTCTGCCGCACCCGGTAGATTCCCCGCCCGTGAGACTCGTCGTCGCCCGCTGCCAGGTCGACTACGCCGGACGGCTGACCGCCCACCTGCCGATGGCGACCCGGCGTGCTGATGATCAAGGCCGACGGGTCGGTGCTCGTGCACTCCGACGGCGGCTCCTACAAGCCGCTGAACTGGATGTCGCCGCCCTGCACCCTCCGCGAGGGCACGACCGACGACGGTGCCGGTCGAGTGGACGGTCACGAGCGAAGACCGACGACACCCTGCGGATCCTGCTCGAGGAGGTCCTCAGCGACACCTCGCCACGACCTCGGCGTCGACCCGGGCCTGCAGAAGGACGGCGTCGAGAAGCACCTCCAGGAGCTGCTCGCCGACCACCCGGCGACGCTGGCCGACGGGCTCACCCTGGTCCGCCGCGAGTTCCCGACCGCGATCGGCCCGGTCGACCTGATGTGCCGTGACGCGGCCGGCGCGTCGGTCGCCGTCGAGATCAAGCGCCGCGGCGAGATCGACGGCGTCGAGCAGCTCACCCGCTACCTCGAGCTCCTCAACCGCGACCCGCTGCTGGCCCCCGTCCGCGGCATCTTCGCCGCCCAGGAGATCAAGCCCCAGGCCCGGGTCCTCGCCACCGACCGCGGCATCGCCTGCGCCGTCGTCGACTACGACGCGCTGCGCGGCCTGGACTCGAGCGAGGACCGGCTCTTCTAGGCTCCGCCCGCCCTCCCCGTCGTCGTGGTGGAACGCGGTGTGCCCCCACCGGCACCGGCACGTCGCGCGTTGTGGAACGACGCGTTCCACTCAGACGAACGACAGAGCTCGGTTGAGGGCTCGGGGTGTTGCACAACCACGGATGACCTGGCCTGCTTGAGGGCTCGGGGTGTGCCAGGTCCGGACTACGACGCGTGGCCGTTGGAGCGCAGCAGTGGCTCGGACCGCGGCTCGGGTGTGGCGTCGGCCCGTGGCTCCGCAGGCGGCAGCTGCGACTCGGTCGCGTTCGTCGTCGGCATGATCGCCTCGCCCCGCGCCGCTGCCTCGAAGAAGCGCAGCATCTCGACCGGGAAGGGCAGCACGAGCGTGGAGTTCTTCTCGGCCGCGACCTCGACCATCGTCTGCAGCAGCCGCAGCTGGAGGGCTGCCGGCGTGGCGCTCATGGCCTGAGCGGCCTGCGAGAGCTTCGCGGACGCCTGCAGCTCGCCGTCGGCGGTGATGATGCGCGAACGACGCTCGCGCTCGGCCTCCGCCTGCCTCGACATCGAGCGCTTCATCGACTCGGGCAGGGCCACGTCCTTGATCTCCACCCGGTCGATCTCGACGCCCCAGCCGGCGGCCGGGCTGTCCATCATGATCTCGAGCCCCTCGTTCAGCTTCTCGCGGCTCGAGAGCAGGTCGTCCATGTCGCTCTTGCCGATGATCGACCGCAGGGAGGTCTGCGCCACCTGCAGGATCGCGAACTTGTAGTCCTCGACGACCACCGCTGCGCGCCACGCGTCGATGACCCGGAAGTAGACGACCGCGTCGACCCGCACCGTCACGTTGTCGCGGGTGATGCCCTCCTGCGCGGGCACCGGCATCGTGATCACCTGGACGTTGACCTTCGTCATCCGGTCGACGATGGGGATCAGCATCGTGAGGCCGGGCTTCCGCACCTGGCTCTGGGCCTTGCCCAGGCGGAAGACCACCCCGCGTTCGATCTGGCGCACCACGCGGGCGGTGACGAACCATGACGCCAGCATCCCGAGCAGGACGACAGCGATGATCAGAGCCAGGATCTCCATGACGACCTCCTGCACACGCGGACGCGCCTTCGAGACTACGCCCCACCTCGTCGGGGCGGGAGCGTCGTCGCCCGGCTCAGGCCACCGCGATCGGCTCCGCGTCCGCTTCGGCCCGTCTCCGCCGGGGCGTGGATCCGGCCCGGCAACAGGAAGGCCGCGGCCACCGCGCCGGTCAGACAGAGCAGGCCGACGATGATGCAGGCCGTGCTCATCCCGGCCAGGAACGAGTCGTGGAAGGCGGTCACCAAGCGCGGGTCGCCGCCCGCGACCACCTGCGCGACGCCGACGGAGTCCTGGGCGCGGCCCAGCACCTCGCCCGGCAGGGCGGCGTACGCGCCGGCGGCCAGGTGTGCGCCGAAGACCGAGGAGAAGATCGACCCCACGACCGCGACCCCGAGGGTCCCGCCCAGCTCGCGCGTCGCGTCGTTCACGGCACTGCCCACCCCGGCGCGCGCCGGTGGCAGCACGAGCAGGATCGACTCGGTCGCCGGCGTGGAGATCAGCCCCACGCCCAGGCCCATCAGCACCATCTGCGGCACGATCTCGTGGGCGTACGACGTGGCGACCGACGACGTCGAGATCCAGAGGAACGCCGACCCGAAGAGCACCATCCCCGTGGTCACCACGATCTTCGTCCCGATCCGCGGCGCGAGAGCCGCACCGACGACCGACGCCACCGCGATGCTCAGCGCGACCGGCAGGATCCGCGCGCCGGTCGACAGCGCGTCGAAGCCCCGGACGAACTGGAAGTACTGGGTGACCAGGAAGATGAACCCGAAGAGCGCGAAGAAGGTGATCGTGACGGCACCGCTCGCGGCGCTGAACCGGCGGTCCTTGAAGAGCGTCACGTCGAGCATCGGGTGCGGGGTACGCCGCTCCCACAGCACGAAGGTCACCAGCAGCGCGCCCGCGGTCGCGAAGCCCCCGAGGGTCGCGGGCGACGACCACCCGCGGCTCGGCGCCTCGATGATCGTGTACGTGAGGGAGGCCAGCATCGCGACCGACACCACGAGGCCGACCCGGTCGAGCCCGGGCACCGACGGGTCGCGTGACTCGGGCACGAACAGGAACGCCGCCACGGCGGTCACCAGCGCCAGCGGCACGAGCGCCCAGAACACGCTGCCCCAGTAGAAGTGCTCGAGCAGGACACCTCCGGTGAGCGGGCCGAGCGCGACGCCGAGACCGACGACCGCGCCCCAGATGCCGAGCGCCGCAGCCCGCTCCCGGCGCTCCCGGAAGGTGTTGCTGATGATCGACAGGGTCGTCGGGAAGATCAGAGCGGCGAACGTGCCCATCGCGAACCGGGTCGCGACCAGCGCCTCCGACGAGTCGACGAGCGCGCCGGCGGCGCTCGCGAGCGCGAAGCCGACGAGCCCGACGATCAGAGCAGGCCGCCGACCGAACCGGTCCGACAGCGAGCCGGCCGCCAGCACCAGCGCGGCGAAGGCCAGGTTGTAGCCGTCGACGACCCACTGGAGCTGGCGGGTGCTCGCCGAGAGCTCCCGCGAGATCGACGGCAGGGCGACATTCACGATCGTGGTGTCGAGGTTGATGGCGAGGACGGCCGCGCAGACCGTGGCCAGGATCGCCGCCTTGTGGTTCCTCATCGTGCCTCCGCAAGTCGTGGCGTCCTATGTGGACGCTGTCCACATCACGGTAGCCCTGGATGTGACCGCTGTCAACATCGCCTAGGATCGGTGCGTGACCACCCGCGCGCAGCCCTACCACCACGGCAACCTGCGAGCTGTGCTGGTCGACACCGCCGTCGAGCTGGCGCGCAGCACCGGCCCCGACGGCGTCGTCCTCCGGGAGGTCGCCCGCCGCGCCGGCGTCTCGCACAACGCGGCCTACCGCCACTTCGAGGACCGGGCCGCACTCCTCGCCGAGGTCTCCGACCGCGCCATGACCGATCTCGAGCGGGCCATGGTGACGCGCATCGACGCCGTGACGCTCACCGACCCCACGGCCCGCGCCGCCGAGCGGTTGGGCGAGACCGGCCGCGCGTACGTCGACTTCGCGATCCGTGAGCCGGGCCTCTTCGCGGTCGCGTTCACCTCCCCCGAAGGCCCGGCCGCCCACGCCGACGTCGAGACCCTGACCGGGCCCTACGCCGTGCTCAACGGCGTCCTCGACGAGCTCGTCGCGTGTGGCGCGCTCACGCCCGCACACCGGGAGGGCGCCGACGTCGCGTGCTGGGCGATCGTGCACGGCTTCGCGAGCCTCGTCGTCAACGGTCCGCTGCGCGAGATCCCCGACGAGATGCGCGGACCACTGCTCGAGAGCGTGCTCGACCTCGTGCACCGCGGCCTGGTCACCTGAAGCTCCCGGTCCACCGTCACAGAGCAGCCGCGACGGCCGCCCAGCCCTGCGGAACCGCGCCGAGACCGGTGCCGTCCTCCGGGTTCCAGTACTCCGCGAACCCGGATGTGAGCACTCCTGCGAACGACATCTCGCGGATCCTGGAGTACGTCGCGTCGTCCTGCCAGCGGGCCGCTGCTTGCGCCAGCAGGTAGTTCAGCTGCGGCCAGGCAGCGCCACGCCAGTACTCACCCGGGTCGTAGGTGGGATGCCCGCGAGGGAGATACGACAGCCCGTACGGCGCGCCGAACCGCTCCGGATCGGTCAGCTGGCCGAGCACCCGTTCGGCCTTCGCGGGGTCGCGGGTGACCAGGGCACCGAGGGCCCCGTCCAGCGTGGGGACTCGGCACCGGGGACCGCCTCCGATCAGTGGCCGGTCGATCCAGAGTCCTTCGGCCTCGTCCCAGAGCAGCTCGTCGGCGAGGCCGGCCAGCTCCTCGCCGCGCACCCGCCACCGGTCGTCATCGGTGAGCACGGCGCACTCGAGGGCCGCATGCGCGCACAGGGCGTTGAACGACGCCGGTGCGCTGGCGAAGGACCGCGACCAGGTCGCCGCACCGTGCTGGTCGAAGTACGTCTCGGCGACCAGGCCCCGGTCGAAGGCGCTGTACGCGGCGTGGTCGTACGTCGGCAACGACACCCAGTCGTCCCAGCGCGGGGAGTCGTCGGTGCCCGTCTCCCAGGGATGGACGACGTACATCAGACCCTCGGGAGTGCGGCGATGCTGCCAGAGCCACTCGAGCGCCGACGCGATCCGGCCGATCAGTGCTTCACCGAGGTCGGCACCTGCCGTGGCCAGCACCCGGGCAGCATGTGCGTAGACAGGAGGCTGCGTGAAGGACGACCGGTCGGGTAGCGGCCCACGGTTCTCACTCGGACCGAGATAGCGCATGTGCGGGACGAAACCACTGTCGAGCTGGCCCTCGAGACAGCTCGCCAGCTCCCGACCGCCCCGTGGGTCACCCAGCGCCGACCAGGCGATCGCGTGGAAGCACGAGTCCCACAGCCACTGATGCGGATAGACCCGAGGGTTCGGTGGGCAGAAGCCGTCCGACTCCCGCCAGCTCGCGTCCAGGACCTGGAGAGCACCAGCACGGACCCGCGTCACGAGCCGACGCGCCAGCCGTCGGCGTCACGTTCGAGGACGTACGTCGAACAGTTCGGCACGTCGTAGGCGTCGCGGGGAACGGTCGCGGTCCCGGACGCCAGCCGCCCCATCAGAGCCAGGATCACGCCTCCGTGGCTGACGACCAGGATGGTCTCGCCGCGGAACTGGTCGGCGAGGTCGTCGAGGACGCCGAGCACCCGCGCCACGATCTGCTTCCCGGTCTCACCACCCGGCACGCCCGCGGCCAGGTCGCCGGCCAGCCATGCGGCCACCATCGGGTCGAAGACGGCGGGGTCCCACGGTCGCCCCCTGAAGTCCCCGACGGCGAACTCCTGGAGCCCCTCGCGCACCTTCACCGGCAAGCCGAGCCCGCCGGCGACGATCTCGGCGGTCTGGACGGCCCGCGCGAGCTCGCTGCACACGATGCCCGCCACCCGTTCGCTGCCCAGGCGCTCGCCGAGGTCACGCGCCTGCTCGCGGCCCAGCGTCGTCAGGCTGCCGCCCGACTCGGTCATGGCCTCGGTCTCGTACTCCGCGTCGCCGTGCCGCGCGACGATGATCCGGGCCGGGCAGTGCACGTCGCTCACGCAGGCCAACCTAACCGCAGCCCGCGTGAGGCAGGATGACCGCGTGCGGATCTTCCACATCGCGACGCTGGCCGACTGGAAGCAGGCGGAGGCATCGGGCACGTACACGACCTCGACGTACGGCGTACCGCTGGCCGAGGCGGGCTTCCTCCACGCCGCGCGACACGAGCAGGTCCGAGGGGTGCTCGACCGCTACTACGGCGACGTGACCGAGCCCCTCGTCGTGCTCGAGATCGAGACCGACCTCCTCGACGTGCCCTGGCGCGACGACGACGTGGGCGGCGAGGTGTTCCCCCACATCTACGGCCCGTTGAGCACGCAGGCCGTGGTGCGCTGGCGCCCCGCCCGGCTTCCTCCGTTCGAGGCGACGTCCGTCCCCCAGGCGCCGGTGCCCACGATCGTCAGCGCCTTCTACGGCCTGACCGTCGTCCTCGGTACGGCCGCGCTGGCCCTGGCGATCGCGGGCCTGGTCGCCGACTCCCGGGCGCACTCCTTCCCGCCGACTCTCAGCCACTCGACCGAGTTCCTGGTCTGGACCCTCGCCGGCACCTGCGGCCTCGCCACGGTCGCCTCCCTCGGCGTCGCCTGGGTGCTGAACCAGCAGACCGTCCGCCACGATCCGACGCCGCCCCAGGGGTCTGCGAGCTGACCTCTGGTCGCGAGGGCGGGGGCGCTCAGTCCAGGTCGTTGGCGTCGCGGATCACGTCGACGATGCCGGCCATGATCTCGGTGAGCCCGAAGTCCTTCGACGTGTAGACCGCGGCGACCCCGGCGTCGATGAGCCGCCGGGCGTCGGCGTCCGGGATGATCCCGCCGACGATCACCGGTACGTCGCCCAGGCCGGCCTGCTCGAGCGCCACCAGCACGGCGGGCACCAGCTCCATGTGGGAGCCGCTCAGGATGGACAGCCCCACGCAGTGCACGTCCTCGGCCACGGCGGCCGCGACGATCTGCTCCGGTGTCAGCCGGATGCCCTGGTAGATGACCTCGAAGCCCGCGTCGCGGGCGCGGACGGCGACCTGTTCGGCGCCGTTGGAGTGTCCGTCGAGACCCGGCTTGCCGACCAGCAGGCGGAGTCGGCCGCCGAGCTCCTCACCGGTCTCCTGCACCCGGCGACGTACCTCGGCGAGCTCCGCGCCGCCCGTGCCCACCTCGGACAGGGCGCCCACGGCTCCGCTGA
>CAVXHO010000010.1:0-61707 GCA_963761515.1 uncultured Actinomycetota bacterium | reverse complement strand
ATCTGCATGGCGCCGTAGCCGAGGCGGTGGACCTCGAGGTCACCACCGATCCGGAACGTGTCGGAGTGCTGGACTGTCGTGGTGGGGGTCATGTCCGGCCCAACAGGGCCGACCCTCGACCTGTTCCGACGAGCAGCTGTGAGGGATCAGACAGCCTCAGTGGAAGGCCGCCACCACCGTCACCAGCAACGGGGCCACGACCAGCCCCGGCAGCAGGTCGGCCACCGCGATCTCGCGGATCCGGAGCAGGCGCAGGGCGACTCCGACGAGCATCAGCCCGCCGGCGGCTGTCACCGCTGCCAGCCCGGCGTCCGTCAGCACGTTGCCGAGCAGCGCGCCGAGTGCGGTGATCGTGCCCTGGACAACGAGCACCGTCAGGGCGCTGGCGGCGACGCCCCAGCCGAACGACGCTGCGAACGCGATCGCGGCGAACCCGTCGAGGGTCGCCTTGAGGTAGAGCTGGTCTGCGCCGTGGCCGAGACCGTCGGAGAGCGAGCCGAGGATCGTGAGCGGGCCGGTGCAGAAGACCAGCGAGGAGGTCACGAAGCCCTCGATGAACCGGGCTCGCTCCGCCGAGTCGGAGGACCCGGAGAGGCGCTTCTGCAGCCAGCCGCCGAGGGACTCCACCCGTTGCTCGAGCCGCAGCAGGGAGCCGACGATGCCTCCGAGGACCAGAGAGGCCAGCACGATCAGCAGGGGCGCGTGGCTGCCCACCGCATCGGCGAGCGCCGGGTCGGTCACGGCCACCGCCGAGAGGGCGGCGATGAGGAGCGTCACCAGGCCGAGGGCGTCGGTGACGAGGTCGCGCGTGCGCGGGGGCAGACGGTTGCCCAGCAGCACGCCCACGGCCGAGCCGAGGAGCACCGTGGCGACGTTCACAGCGGTGCCGGTACCGATGATCACGGGACTCCTGGGACAAGTCGGGAGGTCTGAGCGTAGTCTGCATCTGCGACGCTTACGGGGGGACCGGACAGTGTCGCTCCTTCGTTGACCGGGAGGTCCTCGGATGAGTCGGTCGTTGGTGGCCATGCGCGAAGCCACGCTTGCCGATGTCGAAGCACTGGCTGAGCTCTGGCAGCCCTTCCTCCGTCGTGGCGCGGCAGATGAGCCGCTCAACGATGTGGCAACCGCCATCGAGCGGTTGGTCGACCGACCGGGCGAACGCCTGGTCGTCGCGGAGTACGACGGAGGCTTCGCCGGAGCGGTCTTCCTCAAGGCGGCGCCGTACTCGCCGGTGAACAGCGAGCTCGTCGTCCAGGTCCACAACCTCTGTGTCGTGCAGGCGCACCGTCGTCACGGCATCGGCAAGGCGCTGATGGAGTGCGGGGTGACCTGGGCCGAGGAGCTCGGGATCGGGTACGTCGCGACCGCGGCCGATGCGGGGTCGCGCGAGGCCAACCGCTTCATGGCCCGGCTCGCGCTCGGCCCGCAGGCCGTGCTCCGGGTCGCATCCACCTGCGCCGTCCGCGCCAAGCTCTCGTCGCGCCACTCCGCGGGCCGACAGACCATCCAGGTGCTGGCCGCCCGCCGTAGCCAGCGCAGCTCTCGTTCGGTGGCCGGCCGCTAGGTCACCCGCTCACGGCGGACCCTGAGCCGTGGCAGACCGGCCGGGACCGGCTGTCGGTGCCAGTGGATAGAGTCGGCAGGTGCCCGACGCTGCCCCCGTGACAGAGACCACCGCCCGGCCGCGGCTCCTCCTCCTCGACGGCCACTCCATCGCCTACCGGGCCTTCTTCGCCCTCCCGGTGGAGAACTTCTCGACCACGACGGGGCAGCACACCAACGCGGTCTTCGGCTTCACCTCGATGCTGATCAACGTGCTGCGCGACGAGCAGCCGACCCACATCGGGGTCGCGTTCGACAAGTCGCGGCAGACCTTCCGCCTCGCGGAGTACTCCGAGTACAAGGCGAAGCGCAACAAGACCCCCGACGAGTTCTCCAGCCAGCTCCCGCTCATCAACGAGGTGCTCGACGCGCTCCGGATCCGGCACCTCGCACTGGAGGGCTACGAGGCCGACGACATCATCGCCACGCTCGTCACCGAGGCCCTCGCCGAGGACATGGAGGTGCTGATCCTCACCGGCGACCGCGACTCGCTCCAGCTCGTGACCGAGCACTCGACGGTGCTCTACCCGATGCGCGGCGTCTCCGAGCTGGCCCGGATGACCCCCGAGGCCGTCGAGGCGAAGTACGGCGTACCGCCCCAGCGCTATCCCGAGCTCGCGGCGATCGTCGGCGAGACCTCCGACAACCTCCCCGGTGTGCCCGGCGTCGGGCCGGGCTTCGCGGCCCGCTGGATCAACGAGTACGACGGTCTCGACAACGTGATCATCCATGCCGACCAGATCACCGGGAAGAAGGGTGAGGCCCTCCGCGACCACCTCGGCGACGTGATCCGCAACCGGCGGCTCAATGCCCTGGTCCGTGACCTCGACCTCGAGGTGGCACCCGCCGACCTCGAGGCCCAGTCGTGGGACCGCGACCTGGTCCACACGCTGTTCGACTCGCTGGAGTTCCGGGTTCTGCGTGAGCGACTCCTCGAGTCGTGGGACGTGCAGGACGCAGCGCTCGTCGACGACTCGGGCTTCGAGCTCCAGGGCGTGCGCCTGGGCGCCGGTGAGATGAACGAGTGGCTCGACACCCATGCCGGCCCGCAGACCCGCACCGGCGTCACCGTGCAGGGCGGGTGGGGCGCCGGCACGGGCGAGGTCCGCGGGGTCGCGCTCGCTGCGGCTGACGGCCAGGCCGCCTGGGTGGATGCCATCGAGATCACCCCCGAGGACGACGCCGCGTTGATGACCTGGCTGGGCGACCCGGGGCGGGCCAAGGTGCTCCACGACGCCAAGGGCCCGATGCTGGCCCTGGCGGCGCGCGACTGGCCGCTCCACGGCCTGGTCAGCGACACCGCGCTGGCGGCGTACCTCGTGCGCCCCGACCAACGCTCCTACGACCTCGCCGACCTCACCCTCCGCTACCTCAAGCGCGAGCTCAAGCAGGGCGCGGCGGACGACGACCAGCTCAGCCTCGAGGGGCTCGACGGCGGCGGCGACGCGGCCGACACCGCGATGCTGCATGCGCGGGCGGTCCTCGACCTGGCCGACACCCTCGACGGCGAGATCGAGCAGACCGGCGGCACCGCCCTGCTGGCCGACGTCGAGCTCCCGCTGGTCGACCTGCTCGCCGTCATGGAGCAGACCGGCATCGCGGTCGACACCGACCACCTCGAGGCGCTGGAGTCCCACTTCGCGAGCGAGGTGCGCGACGCCGCCGGCGAGGCCTTCCGGGTGATCGGCAAGGAGATCAACCTCGGTTCGCCCAAACAGCTCCAGGTCGTGCTCTTCGACGAGCTCGGCATGCCGAAGACCAAGCGCACCAAGACCGGCTACACGACCGACGCCGACGCCCTGCAGGCCCTCTACGAGAAGACCGAGCACCCGTTCCTGATGGCGCTGCTGCGTCACCGTGACGTGAGCCGGCTGCGGCAGACCATCGAGGGCCTGCTCAAGACCGTGCAGTCCGACGGGCGCATCCACACCACGTTCAACCAGACGATCGCCGCCACCGGGCGGCTGTCGAGCACCGACCCCAACCTGCAGAACATCCCGATCCGCACCGAGGAGGGCCGCCGGATCCGCGAGGGGTTCGTGGTCGGCAAGGGCTTCGACTGCCTCCTGACGGCCGACTACAGCCAGATCGAGATGCGGATCATGGCCCACCTGTCCGAGGACGCCCTGCTGATCGAGGCGTTCAAGTCCGGCCAGGACTTCCACTCGATCACGGCCTCGCGCGTCTTCGGCGTCCCCGCCGACGAGGTGACGCCGGGGCAGCGGGCCAAGATCAAGGCGATGAACTACGGCCTCGCCTACGGCCTGTCCGCCTTCGGGCTGGGCCAGCAGCTGCGGATCGAGCCCGGCGAGGCACGTGGGCTGATGGACGAGTACTTCGAGACGTTCGGGGGTGTCCGCGACTACCTCGGCGGCGTCGTCGACGAAGCCCGGCGCACCGGCTTCACCGAGACCCTCTGGGGCCGGCGCCGCTACCTCCCCGACCTCACCAGCGACAACCGCCAGCGTCGCGAGATGGCCGAGCGGATGGCGCTCAACGCGCCGATCCAGGGCTCGGCCGCCGACCTGATCAAGATCGCGATGCTCCACGTGGACGCCGCGGTGCGCGCGGCGGGTCTGGCCTCCCGGATGCTGCTGCAGGTGCACGACGAGCTCGTCTTCGAGGTCGCGCCGGGGGAGCGCGACGCCCTCGAGGAGGTCGTACGCCGTGAGATGGGCGGCGCCGCGGAGCTCGCCGTGCCCCTCGACGTCTCGGTCGGCACCGGCCGCAGCTGGCACGACGCGGCCCACTAGCGAAGGACGCAGGAGCGAGGCGGGTGCCAGGCGGCTCTACTGAGCCGGAAACCCCTCGATGGCCGGGGCGCCGGTGTCGGAGCCGACCGAGGGCGCGGTGCGCTGGTGGGCGACCAGCAGCACCACGACCAGCGCGATGTCGACGCCGAGCACCACCGAGAGCAGCCCCGGGATGGTGTGGACGCTGAGCCCGAGGCCCACGATCGCGACCAGGCCGACCCACGTCAGGTAGACGGCGCGCGAGCCGCCCCGCGCGATCAGGCCGTAGACGACCATCATCAGGCAGGCCAACGCCGTGCCGAGCACGGCGAAGATCCACAGCTCGGAGCGGAGGTCGTCGTACTCCGCGCCGCCGACGAAGATGAGCGCCAACCCAGGGAGCAGCGCCGTCGCCAGTGTGGCCAGCGCCCCGAGTCCCGCGACCGACAGCACGGCGAGGTTGAACGTGCGTGAGGAGTCGTCGGCGGCCATCGACGGGAACGCCACGACCGAGACGAACTGGGGGAGGAACAGCACGGCCTTGGTCAGGATCAGTCCAGCGGCGTAGAGCCCCGCGTCGTGGGGGCTCAGCGTGTGGCGGGCGACGATCAGGTCGACGTTGCTGACCGCGAAGAAGGCCAGCAGGGCCTGGGAGTTGTGGCCCGTCTCGCGCACCAGCGAGCCGAGCCCGACTCCGGCCCCTCGGGCGCGCAGATGGCGGTGCCGCAGCGCGTACAGGCCGACCCCGAGCGGTGCGAGCAGGGACAGGGCCACCCCGAGCGCCGCCCACACCGGCTCCGGATGCCACACGATCAGCGCCACGCCCAGCACCAGGCGGGGAACGCCGATAGAGATGTAGACCGCCGAGAGGGCACCCCAACGTCGTTCGCCCTGGAGGATCCCCGAGAGTCCGCCGGCCATCGTGAGCGGGATCGCGGAGAGTCCCAGGAGCGCGGCCATCCACATGTTGTGCAGCTGGAGGGTCACGTTGATGACGGGCGTCAGCGCCAGCAGCACCACCCCCAGCGTGAGCGCCGTGACGAGGGTGAGCCGCACCAGGTGGGGCTCGACGTCGTCGAGGGAGTGCTCGCCGGAGGAGAGCCGTCGTGCCGCCGTGGCCTGGAGGCCGAGGAAGCCGACGTTGACCACCATCAGGAGGTTCATCCAGGCTGCGAGCGCGCCGTAGTCGGCCGGACCGAGGATGTGGGCGGAGGCGATCGTGAAGCCGTAGGTGGTCACGTTCATGACCAGGACGGCGATCGCGACGCCGCCGCCACCTCGGATCGCGGCAGCGGAACGCGAGGTCCCCGCTGCCCGTGCCATGCGGGCGAGCCTAATGGCCGGCTCCGGAACGGCCGGTATCCAGACACCCCCGCACACGCTTGTTACTCACCAGTTCGCCGCTGCGCCGGACTCGGTATAGCATCCCGCCATCCGAGCCGGATACGGGCACGGAGGGAGCCGTGCGCGCGGCCTGGGCCGTCGCACCGGAAGGAGAACCGTGCGCGCAACCTTGCTCACGGGTGGCGTGCTGACCGTCGCCGCTGTCGCCATCGTCCTGCTCAGCTCGGGTCTCGGGCTCGACGTCGAGTCCGTCGCCCTGATGGGAGCAGCCAGCGGTGCCGTGATCGCCCTCGTGCCCCACCGCACCCCTCAGGCACGGCTGATCGGCTTCACGGTGGGCTTCGCGGCGTCGTGGCTGGGCTATCTCCTCCGAGCCGGTGCCCTGCCGGACACGGCGGCCGGCCACTCCATCGCGGTCGCGCTCGTCGTGCTGGTGTGCACCGCCACCGCGGCCTTCAGCCGCAACCGAGTGCCCCTGTGGAGCACCCTGCTCGGCGCGGCGACGATGTCCGGCAGCTATGAAGCCACCTACCTCCTGGCCCCGAGCCAGGTGCTGAGCACCTCGACGACCTCCTCGACGAGCGTGCTGCTCGCGGTGGCGCTCGGCTTCTTCGCCGCTGCCCTGGTCGCTCCCGGTGGCGAGACCTCCGACCAGACACCACCACCGGCATCCGAACCAGCACCCGAGGAACCAGCCGCAGCCGCGGCCCCCGCGCACCGAGAGTCAGCTCTCGGCGACCTGATGAAGGAGGACGCTCGATGAGGGCTGTCTATCGTCGACGTCTCCCGCGCTACGCGGCTGTGATCGGACTGGTGGCCGCGGTCGGCGTCCTTCCTGGTTCGTCGTTCGCCGACGGCGACACGTCGAACGGCGTGTCCACGGTCAACACCGAGACGATCCAGACCTATCTGGACGCCGACGGCAACATCAACGACTCGCGGATCTACGAGCAGCTCACTCTCACCGGCGATGGCCAGGTCACCGTCGACAACCCCGTCGACAGCGACGGTCTGCGCAACCTCGACGGCTTCGGTGGCGTCGAAGCCAAGGACGGCAACCTCCAGCAGCAGTACGACGTGAACGGCGTGGCCCGCAGCCGCACCGTCAGCAACTTCGACTCCTCGAAGCTCCCCATCTCCGTCGACGTGACGTACGAGCTGGACGGCAAGAGCGTCTCTGCCGACGACCTGGTCGGCGCGACGGGTGATGTCAACGTGAGCTACACGGTCAAGAACCTCACCGCGAAGAAGATGCCCCTGACCTACAGCGACGGCAACGGCGGAACGAAGACGGAGACGAGCGACGTCTCGATCCCGCTCGTCGGCACCGTCGTCTTCGACCTCCCCGACAACTTCACCAACGTGCAGTCACAGGCCGCGAGCATGGGTGGAGACGGTCACGGCGGTACCCAGATGGAGTACCTGCTGACCCTCTTCCCCCCGATCGGGGGGAACACCGTCTCCTTCGGGTACACCGCGCATCTGACCAACGGAACGGTGCCGCCGGTCTCCTTCACGGCTGCCCCGGTCGACCCGCTGAGCAACCCGACGTTCGCCACCGCAGCCGACAGCTACCAGTCGGGCGCTGCGACCGGTGAGCAGCTGGCCGCCGGTGCGACCAAGATCAACACCAACCTGCTGCGCCTCCGTGACGGCGCGGCGCAGCTCCTCGCCGGCCTCATCAAGCTCAACGACGGCGCTCACCAGCTCAGCACCGGCCTCACCGGTCAGGCGGCGCCCGGCGCCGCCCAGCTGGCCGCCGGTGCCGGGCAGCTGAACACCGGCCTCGCCAAGATCGACTCGGGGGCCGGACAGCTGGCGGACGGGACGCACCAGGCGAACAACGGGGGACAGGCTCTCGCGGACGGACTGACCCAGCTGCACTCCGCCCTGACCAAGCTGCCGAACACGCTCGCGCACAACCCCGACTACCAGCGCCTGCTCGGTGCGCTGACGCAGATCGCGGACGGCGTAGGCAACCGGAACGACCCGGCCACCAAGAAGACCATCCTCGGTGGCCTGAACGCGATCCAGCAGGGTCTGGAGGTCGGCCCGGGCAACGACTGCCTCACGGCCACCATCAACCAGGTCGAGCCCAAGAACTGCGGTGCGATCGATGCCGTCGCGGCACTCGCGAGCTCCGTGGGGATCAGTCGCGGGCAGACGTTGGCTGATCAAGACCTCCAGCTCGGCAAGCTGACGATCGTCACCGAGGGTCGCCTTCAGAAGAGGTTGCAGGACATCGGCAACACCCCCGGCTGCCAGAACGACGCGCAGTGCACGTCTCAGGTGAACGCCCTCAAGTCGATCTTCGTGACGAACAACGTCTACGACCAGCAGCTGGCCCTGCTCCAGACGAGCCTGAACACCATCAAGACGAAGGCCGACGCCCAGCTGCTCAACCCGGGTGCCGGGCTCGACCAGCTGCGCGATGGCCTGTCCCACGGCAACTTCAAGGACTGCGTCCACACCCAGTGCGGGATCAAGGAGGCGGCCCTGGCCGTCCAGGCGGGCGTCCCGGTCCTGGTCTCCTCGCTCCAGCAGCAGGTCCTGGCCGGGCTCGGGGCACCCACGCCGGGCTGTGACCCGACTCAGACGCTGCGCTGCGGTGCGGCCGCTCTGACGGGCGGACTCGGACAGCTCGACTCAGGCGCCCAGCAGCTCGCGGGCGGTACCAGCAAGGCGGCCGACGGCTCCTCCCAGCTGGCCGCTGGTGCGAACCAGCTCTCGGACGGCCTGAACACCGCGTCGTCCGGCAGCACGCAGCTCGCCGACGGCACGCAGCAAGCTGCGGGTGGGGCTCCTCAGCTGGTCGACGGTGCCACCCAGCTCTCGGAGCAGGGCGTCCTGAAGATCGTCGAGGCCGGTGAGAGCACCACTCAGCAGTACGGCAAGCTGTACGCCGGACTCGCCGCCGGAGCCAAGCGGGCCCACACCGACGGGATGATGTACGGCGCGCCGACCGGTGCGATGGGGGTGATGGCCTACGACTTCGAGATCAACGGCAGCGACGGTCAGGGCTCCCAGAACGCCATGCAGCTGGTGATGGCCCTGGCCTTCGCCGGGCTGGGGCTGGGCGTCTTCGCCATCCGGCGCCGCTCGTCGAGGTTCCTGCCGGCGATCTGAGAGGCCTACGCGAGCAGGTCCGCGGCGAACACAGCGGTCCCGGGGGTGATCCGCCCCCGGGTACGCGACCATCCGCCCCAGACCCGGTCGTGGTCCTCGGGCCACTCCGGCTCGAGCAGCCGCACGATCCGGAAGCCGCGCCCCGCCAGGAGTGAGACCCAGTCGCCCAGCGTGCGGTGGTGCTCGACGTACGACACGCGGCCGCTGTCGTCGTCCACCTCGACGTACGGCGTGCGGTCCCAGTACGACGACGTCGCGGTGAGCCCGGCCTCCGAGGGGTCGTCGGGGAAGCTCCACCGGGTCGGGTGCGTGACCGAGAACGCGAACCGTCCGCCGGGGCGCAGCACGCGGGCGGTCTCGGCCACGGCCCTCTCGATGTCGGCGACGAACTGCAGCGCTCCGAAGGAGCAGAACACCACGTCGAACGAACCCTGACCGAAGGGGAGCGCGGTCGCCGTGCCGAGCACCGACGGGACGGCGAGCCCCGTCTCCTCGTCCAGCCGCCGTGAGTGCTGGAGCTGCCGGGCGGAGAGGTCGAGCCCGAAGGACCGGCCGCCGTGCACCCGGACCCAGCGCGAGCACTGGCCGGCTCCCGAGCCGACCTCGAGCACGTCCTTCCCGCTCACGTCGCCGAGGACGCCGGCCTCGTCCTCGGTGAGCCCCTCGGGACCCCACACGAAGCCGGTGTCGCCGAGGAAGCCTCCGTGGGTCGCCTGGTACTCGTCCGCGTAGCGGTCCCAGTCGGGGCCGTTGGCCCGTCGCGACTCGGCCTCGTCGACCGTGCGGCGCTCGACCCGGACGCGCTGCGGCAGGTGGTCCTCCACGGCGCGAACCCTACTGGCCCGCTGTCCACCCGGGCTGTGGCAGCGTACGGGCGTGGACTTCTCCGAGCTGACGCCTCTGGCCGGCGGCTGGTCCGGGCAGACCTTCCTCGCCGAGGTCGCGGGAGCACGGTCGGTGGTGCGGATCTACCGACCGGGGGAGCGCGACGACGCAGGTCCGGAGGTCGACGCGGCCGTGCTCCGGCTGGTGCGGGGCCTGGTCCCGGTGCCCGAGGTCCTGGAGGTACGCCGAGGGCTCGCCGCAGCGGACCAGCCCGGGCTGCTGGTCACGACGTACCTCCCGGGGGCGCGCGGCGACCTGCTGCTGCCGACCCTCGACGGCGACGGCCTGACGGCCCTCGGGGCGCGTCTGGGATCTCTGGCCGCCGACCTCGCGGGTATGCCGACCTTGCGGGCGGGCGAGTTCGTGGATGCTGACCTCCTGATCCGCCCGTTCGCCGGAGCCGACGGCCTGCCCGGGTTCGTCGACGACCACGCGCCCGCGCTGGGCTGGGACGAGCCCCTGCTCGCTGCGCTCCGCACCATGGCCGCGCGGGCGCAGACCCTGCTCGACACGGCGGCACGGACCTGCCTGGTGCACTCCGACCTGAACCCGAAGAACCTCCTCGTCGACCCGGAGACTCTCGAGGTGACCGGCGTGCTCGACTGGGAGTTCGCCCATGCCGGGCATCCGTACACCGACCTCGGCAACCTCCTCCGCTTCGACCGACACCCGGCGTACGTCGCGGGCGTGCTGGCCGCGTGGTGCCAGCGCCGCGGCGGCACCTCGGCGGAGGCGCTCGACCTGGCCCGCGCGGCCGACCTGTGGGCGCTGGTCGATCTTGCGGCACGGCGTGGCCAGAATCCCGTTGCGGATCGAGCCCATAGGCACCTGGTGGCCATCGCTCGGACAAGAGATCTGCACGCCCTTCCGTAGCGGGAGGCACGTACGGTTGGCGCGGCCCTCTCCCAAGTCATCACGCCTTTCCCGGGCGGCGAGAGCTGGCAGGAGGCGGTCGGTCGGGTGGGGCGGTTCCTCGCCGACGTGCTGCCTGGCTGGGACGGCGCCCGATTGCTGCTCGTCGGCCATGTCGCCACACGGCTCGGTCTTGACCACCACCTGCGCGGAGTCGCCCTCGCGGAGGCACTCTCAGTCGACTTCACCTGGCAGCCCGGCTGGGAATACGTCCTGTCAGACGCCTGTGAGGGTCGTGTGCCTGAGGCCGGTCTCTAGCGCGGTCTCAGGCACACGACTCGATTCCCGAGCACGTCCCGAGGTCCGTCACCGCGGTCCGTGCGCGGTCATGCCGCTCACGCCGCACATCGGACACCGACCTCGGCGACCTTGCACGGCGTACCCGCTGGTTGGACGTGCCACGGAGCCCCCGCGTAGACTCGAAGGGCGCCAGAAGTCTGCCCACGTCCCGGACGGAGCGGACACCGGCTCGCTATCTCTCCGCCGTGCGTGAGCACGGGATCCTGCGGTAGTGACACAGGGCTTCCAGCGTGCCCGCGACAACTCCATCCATTCAAAGGTTCCCATTCCCTTATGACAAGCAGCACCGCCTACCTCTCGGAGATCGACGCGCCCCAGGTGGCCGTCAACGACATCGGCTCCGAGGAAGACTTCCTCGCCGCGATCGACGCGACCATCAAGTACTTCAACGATGGCGACATCGTCGAGGGCACCATCGTCAAGGTCGACCGCGACGAGGTCCTGCTCGACATCGGCTACAAGACCGAGGGCGTCATCCCCTCGCGTGAGCTGTCGATCAAGCACGATGTCGACCCCAACGACGTCGTCAAGGTCGGCGACAAGGTCGAGGCCCTGGTCCTCCAGAAGGAGGACAAGGAAGGCCGGCTGATCCTGTCCAAGAAGCGCGCCCAGTACGAGCGCGCCTGGGGCACCATCGAGCAGGTCAAGGAGGAGGACGGCGTCGTCGAGGGCACCGTCATCGAGGTCGTCAAGGGCGGCCTGATCCTCGACATCGGCCTGCGCGGCTTCCTGCCGGCGTCGCTGGTCGAGATGCGCCGCGTGCGCGACCTCCAGCCCTACGTCGGTCAGACGCTCGAGGCGAAGATCATCGAGCTCGACAAGAACCGCAACAACGTCGTGCTGTCGCGCCGCGCCTGGCTCGAGCAGACCCAGTCCGAGGTCCGCCACGGCTTCCTGACCCAGCTCCAGAAGGGCCAGATCCGCAAGGGCGTCGTGTCCTCGATCGTCAACTTCGGTGCGTTCGTCGACCTCGGTGGTGTGGACGGTCTGGTCCACGTCTCCGAGCTGTCCTGGAAGCACATCGACCACCCGAGCGAGGTCGTGGCCGTCGGTGACGAGGTCACCGTCGAGGTGCTCGACGTCGACATGGACCGCGAGCGGGTGTCCCTGTCGCTCAAGGCGACGCAGGAGGACCCCTGGCAGCACTTCGCCCGCACCCACCAGATCGGCCAGATCGTGCCGGGCAAGGTCACCAAGCTGGTGCCGTTCGGCTCGTTCGTGCGGGTCGAGGAGGGCATCGAGGGCCTGGTCCACATCTCCGAGCTGGCCGAGCGCCACGTGGAGATCCCCGAGCAGGTCGTCCAGGTCAACGACGACGTCATGGTCAAGATCATCGACATCGACCTGGAGCGTCGCCGGATCTCGCTGTCGCTGAAGCAGGCCAACGAGACCACGACCGCCACCGACGTCGAGGAGTTCGACCCGACCCTCTACGGCATGGCGGCGACCTACGACGAGCAGGGCAACTACATCTACCCCGACGGCTTCGACCCCGAGACGGGTGAGTGGCTCGAGGGCTACGACGAGCAGCGCGCGGCCTGGGAGGACCAGTACGCCAAGGCGCACGCCCGCTGGGAGGCCCACGTCAAGCAGCAGGAGGAGGCCAAGCAGGCCGAGGTCGAGGCCGGCGAGGCCACGACGTACTCCTCTGCCACCGGCGTCACTGACGAGGCCGAGACCAGCGAGGAGACCGGCGGCTCGCTGGCCTCGGACGAGGCTCTGCAGGCGCTCCGCGAGAAGCTCACCGGCGGCGCGAGCTGACAGCCGCTGCTGACTGACGACGACGAAGGGCCCGGCCGCACGGCCGGGCCCTTCGTCGTTCCCGGAACCTCCAGTGGGTGGAGGTTCCTGTTCAGCACGCCGGACGGCCCGGGCCGTGGCCCGGGCCGTCCGTTGCTGCTGTGGTGATGTGGTGCTGCGACCTCAGGGGCCGGACGGCGATCCGACGACCGCCAGCTCCGTCAGGTCGGTGAAGGCGCAACCGGAGAACGCACCCGCGGGACAGCTCGTCGCGAAGTCGGGCGTCTGGTTGCTGCTGATGGTGAGCCTGACGAAGTTCACGCCATCGGCAGCCGAGGTCGGCGGCACGTCGTTGTAACGACCGTCGTCGTCGCCGGTGAACGTGTGCGTGGCGACGTCGTTGAAGTTCGTCCCGTCGGTGGACACCGCGATCGTGACCGCTCCGGTGGATGCACTGAGACCGTCCCCGCAGGTGGCGGAGGGGTCGATCCGGAACGCTGTGATGTCGATCGGCTGCGGCAGGTGGACGGTGATGAACTTCGGCACGAACAGGTTCGTCGGCGTGCCGTCGTCGTCCCCGGTGGTGCTTCCCCAACCAGTTCCCTGGCTCAGGTCGATCGCTCCACCCGGACCGCACCCGAAGGGGGTGAAGTCAGGACCGTTGAAGTCGGCCACCGTGGCACCGCCCGATGCTGCAGCCCAGTCATGGGTGAGGGCGATGTCGGTCGTGTCGGTCGGGTGGTTCGGGTCCTGCACGACCGCCTTGCCCGGAGCGGCGTTCGGGAAGAACGACCCGGGGGCACTGACCGCCACCTTGGCGTAGGTCCCGGTCACCAGACCGCCGATGGCGTACCTGCCGGCACCGTTGGTCAGGGTGGAGTACTGGTCACCCTGGCCTGTCACCTGGACCAGAGCGCCGGCGATCGGGGCGTGGGTCACCGAGTCCGTGATCGTGCCGGTGACGACCCCGTTGTGGGGACGGGAGGCCGGGGGCGGCGTGTGGAAGTCGCTCGCGGGCTGCGTGTCGGCCGAGTCGATCGAGCCGGCGAAGAAGCCCATGCCACGGTGAGCGAAGACCTTCCAGATGGTGTTGCTGAACTTGCCGCCGAAGCCGACCAGGTCGGCCCGCACGATGGCGTTCCGCATGTCGAGGTAGTCAGGATCCTCGGCGGAGATCGTCATCGCCCGGGTGACGAGGGCGTCGGTGACCCTGTGACCCAGCGCCTGACGCAGGTCCCAGAGCGTCTGGGCCCAGATCTCACCGCTGGCGTGCACCTCGGGGATCCCGATGATGTTCGAGAAGTCGCCGTACACGTAACCTCCGCGCCGGTTGGGCACGGCCCCGGACTCGCAGCCCACGGTCTTGGCGCCGACGGGGCAGTCGATCGCCATCGTCCGGATGACGTGCGCACCGGCAGCGACGTAGTCGCCCTCGAGCAGGTCTCCTGCCTTCTTGGTGTCCTTGAGGAACCCGTTGGTCACCAGGTAGTCCATCGCGTAGTAGTCGCTCCACGCCTCGCCCATGGCGCCGGCCTGGATGTCGTTCAACGTGGAGTTGCCGTTGGCGTCGATGACCAGGCGGTTGGACAGACCGTGGGTGTACTCGTGGTACTCCACGGAGGCGTCCAGCGAACCCGTCGTCGGGACGAAGGGATCGTCGGCGTCACTGGCCCCGGGAACGTGGAACAGGTACATCTGCATCGTCGGGGAGATCCCGTTGGGCGGGGTGCTCATGTTGGCGTTGTTGATGTGGCTGCCGTCGGGCATGCCGGCGTTGGGACCGGTGCCCGTGTTCGCACCGTCCAGGGTGTTCAGCATGACCGGGTCGCCGCCCTTGGCCGAGAAGTTGCCCGCCGCCGGGGTGAAGCTGATCGGCGGCTTGGCCAGGTAGTCGTGGAAGTTGCTCGCGAAGTAGAAGCCGTTGTTCGTGACCTCCTTGCGGTTGTCCTTCCAGGACCCGGTGACGTGGGGGTTCCACGTGCAGACGAACTTCTTGCAACGAGCGGAGGCCGCCACGCCGAACCTCTTCAGCTTGAACTGCGCGGCGTGCTTCGTGCCCGGGACCGGGGTCTTCTCGGAGCTCTGGATGGCGTCGTCGTCGTTCACGTCGGAGAACGCCGTCACCGAGTCGCCCTTGAGGAACGTGTCGGACCTCGTCAGCCACCCACGCTTGAAGAAGTTGACGACGCGGGCCTTGCCGCCATGGGCGGCACCGGGGAAGTTGTCGTAGACGAAGGCGTCGCCGTTGTCGTTGTCGGTGTTGGAGTGGCGGTAGAGCGTCCTGCCGGTGGCGGAGTCGATCACGTGCTGGTAGGCACCCTTCGTGGTCTGCACGTAGGTCGACCAGCCCGGCCGCAGGCCCGCAGCCGTGAGGAACCACACCCGGGAGGCCTGGTCGTTGTTGGACCACTTCGTCGTGGCCGAGGCACCGCTGCGACTGCTCGCGATCGTCGCGTGAGGAGCGCTGGCATCCACGTTGTGCGCGGCCAGGGCTCGGGCCTGCGACGCGCTCACACGGCTGGTGGTCGGTGCCTGGGCGGCCAGCCGGGCCAGACCCGAGACGGGGCTGCCCTGGACGGCGAGCACCCGGCCGTCACGGGTGACCCGGACGAGCAGGCCGTTGCCGAAGACGGTGCGGCCGGCGGCCTGTTGGCTCCACGAGAGGTTGTGGAGGCCGAACGGGTCGACGTAGTCGCGCTGGAAGGTCAGTGTCTTGAGGTCACCCCGGTGGAGACCCAGGGCGGACATGTGGGACCGCACGTAGGAGAGAGCCACCGAGCGAGCCGACGCCGTGGAGCGGCCGGTGAGGTAGCCGTTGAGCTTCCCGATGTCGCGCACGGTGTGGGTGAGCGGGTCCAGGGAGACGACGGCCTGGGGGCCGAGGCTCCGGTAGTAGGCCTGGTCGGCCTTCGTTCGAGAGTCGAGCTGCTGCCGCGTGGCGTGCGACAAGGTCGTACCTGTGAGCTGTCGTGCGTCGTAGTAGCCGGCTGCATGGCCGGCGCTGCCTTCCTTGGTAGAGGCGTGGCCCGAGCTCTGACCGCTTGTGGCGGCTTGGCTCGGCAGGCCCAGCATGCTGACCGCGAGAGCGGTGCTGCCGATGACAGCAGCCGTCAGTGCTTTGTTCCTGAACGGATTCACGAAGCGTTCCCTTCGATGGTGAGTCGCCCGAGATGAGGGATCGCTCACACCTAATCATCTGCAAGGGACTCGGGGAAGGGGGTGGGGCGTACTCACCAGAACCCGGCCGCGACCCTTACCAGATCTGCCGGGGATGACGAACGGCCCGGGCCGTGAGGCCCGGGCCGTTCGTGAGGTTGCTCTGCCGTTACGACGCCTCGCTACCGACGACCGCGAGCTCGGTCAGGTCGGTGAACAAGCATCCGTCGTACGGCCCCGGGTTGTCCGGGTCGCAGTTGGTCGCGAAGTCGGGCGTCTGGTTGCCCAGCATCGTGAACCGGATGTAGCGAGCGGTGGCCGCTCCCACGGCCGGGGTGAGCTCGTTGAGCCGACCCTTGTCGTCCACGGTGAACGTGCCACTGTCCGCGGGGTTGAAGGTCAAGCCGTCCACGGACGTCTCGATCTTGTAGGCGCCGACCGAGGCCGACCCACCGTCACCGCACGTGGCCGTCGGGTCCACCAGGATGTGATCGATGTCGACGACGTGGTGCATGTCGACGGTGATCGCCTTGGGCTTGAACACGTTGGTGGGGTCACCGTTGTCGTTGCCCGTCGTGGAACCCCAGCCCGTCGACTCCGAGGTGTCGAAGGCCTGGTCCGGTCCGCACCCGAAGGACGAGTAGTCGGGACCGTTGAAGCCGGTCACGACCGCGTCGCCCGTCGTGGCCGCCCAGTCGCGCTGGACCACCAGGTTGGTGACGTCCCCATCGGAGAAGTCACCGAGGCTCACTGCGTTGCCGGGGCCCGCGTCACCGAAGTAGCCGGGCGCACTGGCCGCGATCTTCTTGTAGGTGCCGACGTAGAGGCCGTCGAACTCGTAGAGCCCGTTGTCGCCAGTGATCGTCGTGAACTGGTCGCCGAAGCCACCGATGGTCACCACGGCACCGGCGACCGGGTCACCGGACTTGGAGTCGGTCACGAACCCGGCGATGGTCCCGTCGTGCGCCGTCTGCGGAGCCGGTGGAGCGTGGAAGTCCGGCGCGGGGTGGGCGTCGTTGGCGTTGACGGCACCGGCGAAGTAGCCCATGCCGCGCTTGGCGAAGATCTTCCACAGCGCCGGGGTGTGCGCCTGGCCGTACCTGACGAGGTCGGCCTGGATGATCGCGTTGCGCATGTCGAGGAACGACGGATCGGCCGGCGAGAGCGACATGGCGCGGGTGATCAGGGTGTCGGCCACGCGGTGACCGAGTGCGGACCGGATGTCCCACAGCGTCTGTCCCCAGATCTCGCCGCTGCCGTGGACCTCGGGCCCACCGACGATGTTCGGGAAGTCGCCATAGGTGTATCCGCCCTTGCTCCTGTCGAAGGCGGAGGTGCACCCCCTCGTGGTGGCGCTCGGCGGGCAGTCGATGGCCATCGTGCGGATCAGGTGCTGACCCCCACCGACGTAGCTGCCCTCGAGGATCTGGCCCGGCTTGGCGGTGTCCTTCAGGAAGCCCTTGGTCACCAGGTAGTCGAGTGCGTAGTAGTCGCTCCACGCCTCACCCATCGCACCGGACTGGATCGAGTTGAGGGCTCCGTTGCCGTCGGCGTCGGTCACGAGCCGGTTGGACAGGCCGTGGGTGTACTCGTGGTACAGGATCGAGGCGTCGAACGCGCCACTGGTCGGGACGAACGGGTCACCGGTGGTGGCGTTGTCGGACGAGCCCGGCGCGTGCCAGAGGTACATCTGCATCGTCGGAGGCGTGCCGTCGGGCGGCGTGCTCATGTTGGCGTTGTCGATGTGGTTGCCGTCGGGGCCGGTGGCCGCGCCGTCGATGGCGTTGAGGAGCACCGGGTCTCCGCCGGCGGCCGAGAAGTTACCGGCCTGCGGCGTGAACCCGATCGGCGCCTTGGCGAGGTAGTCGTGGAAGTTGCTCGCCAGGTAGAACGCGTTGGCCCCGTCGGCGTTGCGGTTGGTCTGCCACGATCCGGGGATGTTCGGGTTCCAGGTGCACACGAAGGTCTTGCAGAAGCCCGAGGCCCCCTTGCCGAACGACTTCAGCGGGAAGGTCGCGCCCTTCTTGTTGCCGGGGACCTTGGTCTTCTCGCCGTTCTCGAGCAGGTTGTCGTCGTCGGTGTCGGACCACGCGACCACCGAGCTGCCGTTGAGGAACGACGCGTGCTTGGGGAGCCAGCCCTTCTTGACGAAGTTGACCACCTTGGCCTTGCCGCCCTTCGCGGCGCCCGGGAAGTTGTCGTAGACGAAGGCGTCGCCGTTGGCGTCCGACTGGGTCGACTGCCGGTAGAGCACCCGACCGGACACGCCGTCGATGACGTGCTGGAAAGAGCCGGCGGAGCTCTGGACGTACGTCGACCAGCCCGGCCGCAGGCCGCTGGGGGTCAGGAACCAGACCTTCGTGGAGTAGTCGTGGTTCGCCCAGACCGTCGAGGGGGCGCTGCCGCCGTGGGCGCTCACGACCCGGGCCGGGGTGACCTTCCCGTCGACATTGCTCGCGGCCGCACGACGGGCCGATGCCGACGACACCGTGTCGCTGGCGGGCGCCTGAGCGGCCATCCGGGTCAGGCCGGACACCGGGCTGCCCTGGACCGAGAGGACGCGGCCGTCGTGGGTGACCTTGACCTTGAGGCCGTTGCCGAACACCGGGATGCCCTGCACGGACTGGCTCCACGACAGGTTGTGGACACCGATGGTGTCGACGTAGTCCTGTCGGAAGCGGAGGGTGCTCAGGTCGGCCGAGGTGAGGCCGAGGGCCTGGAGGTGGCTGCGCACGTAGTTCATGGCCACGGTGCGTGCGGGAGCGGACGACGGCCGGCTGAGGTAGCCGTTGAGGCGTCCCAGGTTGCGCGGGGTGTGGGTCAGCGGGTCGAAGTCGACGACCGCCTGGCCACCGAGGCCGCGGACGAACGCCCGGTCGGACTTGGTCTGGCCCTTGACCTGCTGGCGGTCGGCCCTGACCAGGGCCGGACCTGCGAGCGAGCGTGCGTCGTACGCACCGGGGGTGTGCTGGGAGGCGTTGTCGCCACCGTGTGCAGCCGGGGTGTGGCTGCCGGTGGCTGCCTGGCTGGGCAGTCCCAACATGCTGACGGCGAGCACGGTGGTGCCGATGGCAGCAACCGTCAGCGATTTCTCGGTCGAACTCACGAAAGGGTCCCTTCGTCTGTGAGTAGTGCCCCTGGGGGGTGGGGCCGGGCAACCTAAGCACCTGTGAGGCGGCGGGGGAAAGGCCCTGCGTAAGGTTCTTAGGGTGCGTTTGGGAATGACAGGTGGCGTGGCCACAGGGAAGAGCACCGTGGCGGATCTGCTGCGCTCCCTCGGTGCGGTCGTGGTCGACGCCGACGCGCTCGCGCGTGAGGTCGTCGCGCCTGGGACACCGGGGCTGGCGGCGGTCGTCGCCGAGTTCGGTCCGGAGATGCTCGGCCCCGACGGGGGGCTCGACCGCGCGCGCCTCGGGGCACTGGTGTTCGCCGACCCGGCCCGCCGCGCGGCACTCGAGGGCATCGTGCACCCGCTCGTCCGAGCGCGCGCCGCGGAGATCGAGGCGGCCGCTCCGGCTGGTGCCGTCGTGGTGCACGACATCCCGTTGCTCGTCGAGACCGGTCAGGCATCGTCCTTCGACGCGGTGCTCGTGGTCGACGTCCCGGCCGAGGTCCAGGTGGCGCGGGCCGTGCGCGACCGCGGCTGGTCGGAGGAGGAAGCACGTGCCCGGATGGACGCCCAGGCGTCCCGGGAGGAGCGGCTGGCGGCCGCGACGTACGTGGTCGACAACTCCGGAACGATCGAAGACCTCCGCCAGCGTGTGGCGGAGGTCTTCGCGGAGCTGACCGGAAGGGAAACGGTCAGCTAGGACCGGCTCTCAGGCGGTCGTGGTCAGGCTGCGAGGTCGGGGTCGCCGAGGCGGCGCAGCTTCTGCAGGGCCTCGCGCTCGAGCTGGCGTACGCGCTCGGCGGAGATGCCGTGGCGTGCGCCGATGTCGGCCAGCTTGTGCTGGCGGCCGTCGAGCAGGCCGTAGCGCGCGCGGATGATGTCGGCGGCGCGGTCGTCCAGCTGCCCCACGAGCTGGTCGAGCCGTTCGCGCGCCTCCACGTCGAGCACGGTGTCGTCGGGACCGGGCGCGGTCTCCTGCGCCATCAGGTCGCCGAGCGAGGTGTCGCCGTCCTCGTCCACCGGGGTGTCGAGGCTGACGTGGTCGCGGCCCCACGACATCAGGTCGAGGACCCGCTCGAGGGCCATGTCGAGCTCCGCAGCGATCTCCTCGGGCTCCGGGTCGCGCCCGAGCTGACGCTCGAGGGTGCGCCGGGCACCGCCGACCTGGTTGAGCTCCTCGACCACGTGCACGGGCAGCCGTACGACGCGGGCCTGCTGCGCGATGCCGCGGGTGATCGCCTGACGCACCCACCACGTGGCGTACGTCGAGAACTTGTAGCCCTTGGTGTAGTCGAACTTCTCCACGGCGCGGATGAGGCCGGTGTTGCCCTCCTGGATCAGGTCCAGCATCGGCATCTGCGCCCGGCCGTACTTGCGCGCGATCGAGACCACGAGCCGCAGGTTCGCGTTGATGAACTGCTGCGTGGCCCGCTCGCCCTCCTCGGCCAGCCAGAGAAGCTCCTCCTCCGTGGCCGACATCGGGGCGCCGCCCTTCTTGCGACCTACGCGTCCTTCGGCGAGAAGCGCGGCGGCGAACAGCCCGGCCTCGATCGTCTTGGAGAGCTCCACCTCGGCGGCTGCGTCGAGCAGCGGCGTGCGGGCGATCTCGTCGAGATACAGCCCCACGCTGTCGCGGCCCTCGATCTCACGGGTCACGCTGATGGTTCGTGCTGCCATGTCGCCCTCCTACCTCCCGTGGGCCTACCCCCCGGTAGCCACCCACATGGACTCCAACGCACCGGATGCCGGGAGGATTCCCGTGGCGGGGGCGTTTTGGACCCTTCACCCTTGCCAGACGTGCGAGCGAGGCGGGGAGTTGCCTCCGCGAGGAACTCTCAGGGAGTTCTCAGGGCCGAGCGAGGACGGGGTGGACGGACGAAGTCCGTGCACCCCACCGCAGCGAGCGCCGAGCGAGCTTGCTCGCCCGGCGGGACGGGCCGGACGAGGTCCGTGCACCCCACCGCAGCGAGCGCCGTGCGAGCGCCGAGCGAGCTTGCTCGCTCGGTGGCCTCAGGCGGGCCTGTGGCTGGGCGCGGCGAGGCCCATCCGGTCGAGGACCCAGGCGTTGGTGAAGGCACGGTCGTGCCAGGCCTGGTAGCGCCCCGAGACCCCGCCGTGACCAGCCGACATCTCGGTCTTGAGCAGGAAGTCGCGGCGACCCGTGGCCGTCCCACGGAGCCGAGCGACCCATTTCGCGGCCTCGACGTAGAGGACCCGGGTGTCGTTGATCGACGTGGTGGCCAGGATCGGCGGGTAGTCGACGGCCGCGACGTTCTCGTACGGCGCGTAGCCGGCGAGGTTGTCGTAGGCCGCCGGGTCGTGGGGGTCGCCCCACTCGTCGTACTCGGTCACGGTCAGCGGCAGGCTCGCGTCGAGCATCGAGGTGAGGGCGTCGACGAACGGCACGTCGGCGACCAGGCCGCCGAAGAGGTCGGGGTAGCGGTTGGCGACGGCGCCGATCAGCAGCCCGCCCGCCGAGCCGCCCTCGGCGACCAGCGTGTCGTGCGTCGTCCAGCCCTCGGCGACGAGATGGCGGGCGCAGGCGGCGAAGTCGGAGAAGGTGTGCTCCTTGTGGAGGAGCTTCCCGTCGTCGTACCAGTGGCGACCCATCTCGCCGCCGCCGCGCACGTGCGCGATGGCCATGCCGGCGCCGCGGTCGAGCAGCGAGAGGCGGGCCACGGAGAAGCTCGGGTCGATGGAGATCTCGTAGGCGCCGTAGCCGTAGAGCAGGAAGGGGATCGGGCCGTTCGTCCGCGGCACCCTTGCGACAGACCAGCGAGATCGGCACCTGTACGCCGTCGTCGGCGGTCGCCCACAGCCGGTGCTCCTCGTAGGCCGCGGGGTCGTGGTCGCGCACGGGCTGCTGCTTGAGCAGGGTGAGCTCGCGGCTGCGGACGTCGTAGTCGTAGACGGACGACGGCACGGTCAGCGAGGTGTAGGCGACCCGCACGGTGGGCTGGCCGACTTCGGCACCGCCCCATCCGCCGACGGTGTAGAGCTCCTGGGGGAACTCGACGAGATAGTCGTCCTGCACCCCGTCGTCGCCGAGCTCCAGGATCCGGAGCTGGGTCAGGCCGCCGCTGCGCTGGGGTACGACGAGGTGCCCGGCGTACGCCGACACGTCCTCGAGCCGGACGCCCTCGGTGAAGGGGATCAGCGGTCGCCACTCGTCGGGCGGGGTGGCGGCGATCGGGGCGGTGGCGATCTCGAAGTCGGCTCCGGTGCGGTTGTGGAGGACCAGGAACACGTCCTCGCCACCGATCACCGCGTGCTCGAGGCCGTACTCCAGCCCCTCCTCGCGGGGGTGGAACACGACCCAGCCGGCGTCCGGGTCGTGGGTGTCGAGGAACCGGGTCTCGGTGGTGTTCTTCGAGCCGCTCACCGCGACGAGGAAGCGGTCGTTGCGGCTGCGCCCGACGCCCACCCAGAAGCGCGCGTCCGTCTCGTGATGCACCAGCTCGTCGTCTGCCTGGGTGGTGCCGAGGCGGTGTCTCCAGACCTTGTCGCGGCGCCAGGTGTCGTCGACGGTGCAGTAGTAGAGGTCGCGGCCGTCGGGAGCCCAGACCCCGCCCCCGAGGACGCCCTCGATCCGGTCCGGAAGCAGTTCGCCGCTGTCGAGGTCCTTGATCTCCAGGACGTAACGCTCGTTGCCGACCGTGTCCGTGGAGTAGGCGAGGAGGGTGCCGTCGGGGCTCACCGAGACGCCGCCGACGGAGTAGAAGGAGTGGTCGCGCGCCAGGGCGTCGTGGTCGAGCAGGACCTCCTCGCCGGGGAGCGCGGGCTCGTCGGGGCCGCAGTCCTCGGCCGGAGCCGGCGGAGTCCAGTCGTCCGGATCGGCGACCGCCACGCGGCACGCCGCGCCGTACTCGCGCCCCTCGAAGGACCGCCCGTAGTACCACCAGCCGCGGTTGCGGGACGGCACCGACAGGTCGGTCTCCTTCGTGCGGGCCTTGATCTCCTCGAACAGCTGCTCGCGCAAGTCGGCGAGATGGGCCGTCCGGGCCGACGTCCAGGCGTTCTCGGCCTCGAGGTACGCCGTGACCTCGGGGTCGTCCTTGGCCCGCAGCCAGTCGTAGTCGTCGGTGCGGCTCCGCCCGTGGAGCTCGGAGGTCACCGGCCGTCGGGCGGCGACCGGCGGGCTGTCGGGAGTCGACAGGTCGGGCGTGGGCTCGTCGCCCGGGGAGCTCGTCATGATCTCGACAGTATTCGGTGGACCCGTGGCCCCCCGGCCCGACTAGCATCGCGTCGTGCTCGAGCTCCGCGACGTGCCCCCCGAGCAGGTCCCCGCGCGCACGGCCGAGATGGTCGACGGGGTGACCCGCCACCGTGCCACCGCGCGCTTCCTGGACCCACAGGCCGCACGCGAGCAGGTCGACAGCCTGCTCGAGTCGTTGCGAGGCCGGTCCGACCTGCTCGACGTGGTCGACGGGGACGCCGTGGTGGGTCTCGCCTGGCTGTCGCGGAGCGACGGCGACCTGGTGGTGAACCATCTCCGCCTCGACGACCCTGCGCGGGCGGCGGACCTGGTGCCGGGACTGGTCGACCGGGCACGTGACGCGGAGGCTCGGATGCTGGGTGTCCCGGTGCACCGGGACGATCCGAGCCGGGCTGTCCTCGGCTCCCAGCCGGGCTTCCAGCTGCGAGCCACCAACATGGCGCTGCCCCTCCAGGGCGAGATCGCCGGCCCCGGTGGACTCGAGCTGCGGCGGATGACGGACGCCGAGTTCGAGGAGTTCATGGTGGGCAACGGCGAGGAGTACGCCGGCGAGCTCGTGGCGACCGGCATGACCGTGGAGGCGGCCGCGCAGCGCAGCAAGGAGCAGATGGGGCAGCTGGTGCCCGCCGGGCAGGCGTCTCCGGGCATGCACTTCTTCACCGCCTGGGTCGGCGACGTAGCGGTGGGCAGCCTGTGGCTGTGCACCCTGGATCCGATGGCGTTCGTCTACGACGTGGTGGTCGACGAGGCCCAACGTCGCAAGGGCTACGGCGCCGCGATCATGAACGCCGGTGCGCTGTGGAGCCGTGAGCAGGGGCACCCCGTGCTGGGCCTCAACGTGTTCGCGCACAACCCCGGCGCCCGCGCTCTCTACGACCGCCTGGGCTACGTCGTCACCCAGGACTACCACGCGCTCGACGTGCCGGATGCCGGCTGACCTGCAGAGGTCCATCGACCTCAACGCCGACCTCGGCGAGGAGGTCACCGACGACGCGGGGCTGCTCGAGGTGGTCACGTCGGCCAACGTCGCCTGCGGCTTCCACGCAGGCACGCCCGCGACGATGCGGGCCGTCTGCGCCGGGGCGGCCCGGCGGGGAGTCGTGGTCGGAGCCCAGGTGTCCTACCGCGACCGAGCCGGCTTCGGACGGGTCGCGCGTGACGTGCCGTACGACGTGCTGCGCGACCAGGTCGCGGAGCAGGTCGCGACCCTCGACGCGATCGCGCGGGAGGAGGGGACGGCCGTGCGCTACCTGAAGCCGCACGGCGCGCTCTACCACCGGGTGACCGACGACCCGGAGCAGGCGGAGGCGGTGCTGGCGGGGTCGGGGACACTCCCCGTGCTCGGCTTCCCGGGATCGCGGTTCCTGGCACTCGCCGCGGCGGCCGGACGAGCGGCGTACGTCGAGGGGTTCCCCGACCGCGGCTACCGCGACGGACGGCTGCTCGACCGGGCCGAGCCCGGCGCCCTGCTCGAGGGCGACGACGTGATCGCGGCCCAGGCCGTCGACCTCGCCCCCGAGGTGGCGTCGCTCTGCGTCCACGGGGACTCACCGGGCGCTGTCGCCCACGCGCACGCCGTACGACGTGCCCTCGAGGCCGCGGACTACCGGCTGCACCCGTTCGTTCCAGGCCCCTGACTTCTCCACAGCGCCCGGCCGTTTCTGTGGACGATCGGCGCGTTCCTGTGGAGGACGGTGCCGGGTCTGTGGAGGACACGCCGAGGGCCGAAGATTTTCCGCGATCGGCGGCCCGAACCCCTTGCGCCGGTGCCCGTGCCGGGCATAGAACTCTCCCTACCAACCCGCCGTTCGCGGCGGGATGGGGCGGAGAAGCAGGACGATCCAGATCGCGGGTTCGCTCGCGGCGCCGGCCGGTGGCGGCAGGTGGGATCGAAGGGCTTGTCCGGGATCGGGTGCCACCACACGATCACCCGAAGGGCTCTTGGTGCTCATACCATCGAGAGCCCTTCACCTATTTCACGCCCCGTCGACAGAGCTTGCGAAGTCGACGACCAGGGCGGGAGGTTGAGGAGCGCTCGGCACGGACCCGAGCGCAGCGAGGGACCGAGCGACGCGTCTCGAAACCCAGTGGGTGTACTGGAGCGCCTCGTCACTCAGCCCAGCGGAAGAATGGCGGACGTGCACCTCCTCCCCGTCGGCCGCGATGCCCTCCTGGCCGAGGTCTCCTCGCCGCAGGACGCGGTGGCCCTGGCGGCGTGGGCGCGCGAGCGGGCGCTCGCGCGTGACGTCGTACCGGGCGCGGAGACGGTGCTCTTCGACGGCGTGGCCGATCCCGACGGGCTGGCCGACGCGTTGGCCGGTTGGCGTCGGGCCGAGACGGTGCCCGGTGCGTGGGTCGAGATCCCGGTGACCTACGACGGGCCGGACCTCGAGAGCATCGCCGGCCACTGGGGCTGCGACGTCGATGAGGCCGTGGCCCGCCACCGCGCCACGGACTTCGTGTCCGCCTTCTGCGGCTTCGCGCCTGGCTTCGCGTACCTGTCGGGGCTGGAGGTCTCGGTGCCGAGGCTGGCGACCCCACGCACCCGGGTGCCTGCCGGGTCGGTCGCGCTGGCCGGCACCTGGTGCGGCGTCTACCCGGTGGCATCACCCGGAGGGTGGCAGATCATCGGCCACACCGACGCCGAGCTCTGGGACCCGCGGCGCGAGGAGCCGGCCCTGCTCGCCCCGGGCACACGCGTGCGGTTCGCGAGCCGATGAGCCTCCACGTGCGTGAGACCGGTGCTTCGGTCCTGGTCGAGGACCTGGGCCGTGTCGGCTTCGCTCACCTCGGCGTTGCTCGGGCAGGGGCGCTGGACGCGCCGGCCGCGGCCCTCTCGCAGCGGATCGTCGGCAACCCGGCGGACTCGGCGGTCCTGGAGGTCCTGCTCGGCGGGCTCGCTGTGACCACCGACCACGGGGTCTGGGTAGCCGTCACCGGTGCGCCGTGCGAGGTCACCGTCGACGGACGGCAGCGCGAGTTCGGCGCCGCGGTGTGGCTGCCCGAAGCAAGCACGCTGCGGATCGGTCGCCCGACCTCCGGGCTGCGCTCGTACGTCGCGGTCGGGGGAGGCATCGTGGTCGAACCGGTGCTGGGCTCCCGCTCGACGGACACCCTCGGCGGGGTGGGTCCGCCCCCGGTCGCGGTCGGAGACGTCCTCCCGGTGGGGGAGTCCAGGGCGCCGGTCCCGGTCGACACCCCGCGGCCTCCGAGTCCGGGTCCGTTGCGCGTGCTGCCGGGGCCTCGGGCGGACCGGGTCGTCGGTGACGCCCTCGCCCTGCTGTGCCGTACGTCGTACACGGTCTCGCCGGACTCCGACCGGATCGGGCTCAGGCTCCTCGGCGACCCGCTGCCGCTGGCGACCACCGACGAGCTGCCGAGCGAGGGGATGGTGCTCGGCGCCGTGCAGGTGCCGCCCGACGGCCGCCCCGTGGTGTTCCTCGCCGACCACCCGACGACCGGTGGCTACCCGGTCGTCGCGGTGGTGGACGAGCGCGACCTGTGGCAGTGCGCCCAGCTGCGACCGGGGGAGACGGTGCGGTTCACGCGGGCCGCCAGGGGCTGAGGGCGGGGTCGTCGGCCGACAGGGACCGGACCGGGCCCGGTGGCGTCTCGGCGGTCTCGAACCGGACGGTGACGATGCCGCGACCGGCGCCCCACACCCAGCCTCGGCCGTGATCGTCGTGCACGACATCCATGCCTGGCCACCACGTGCGGATCTCGGGGATCTCGGGAAGGTCCTCGACGGGTTCGTCCGAGCGTGCGTCGTCCTCCTCGTCGCCGAACAGGTCCTCCTGGATCCAGTCCGCGAGCCCGGACACCCCGACGCCGAGCAGACGGACCCCACCGGTGGTGTCGAGCTCCGCGAGCAGCGCGCGGGCCAGCCGGGCGATCGTCGGTGCGGCGTCGGTGGGGGCGGCCAGCGTGGTCGAGCGCGACATCGTCGTGAAGTCGTGGAGGCGCACCTTGAGCGTCACCGTGCGCCCGGAGAGCCCGTTGGTCCGGAGCCGTTCCGCGACGTTGCCGGCCTGGCGCGTCACCAGGCCGGCCATCAGGCGCGGGTCGGTGAGATCGGTGTCGTAGGTGCCCTCGACGCTCACCGACTTCGTCTCGCGCTCCGGGACCACCGCGCGGTCGTCCTCGGCACGCGCCAGGAGGTACAGCCCGTGGCCGTGGGCCTTGCCGAGCAGGCGGACCAGCTCGTCCTCGCTGACCCGCTCGAGGTCGGCGACGGTCGAGATGCCGGCCCGGCGCAGCCGCTCGGCGGTCGCCGGGCCCACGCCCGGGATCACCGTCACGTGCATCGGGCGCAGCAGGTCGAGCTCGGTGCCCGCCGGTACGACGACCAGCCCGTCGGGCTTGTCGAGGTCGGATGCGACCTTCGCGACGAACTTCGACGACGCCACCCCCACTGATGCGGTCAGGCCGCCGGTGACGTCGGTGACGCGGGCCCGCACGCGTTCGGCGAGGGCGCGCACGGACTCCTCGTCGTACGTCGTGAGCTCGGAGACGGCGAGATCGACGAACGCCTCGTCGAGGGAGAGCGGCTCGACCAGCGGCGAGAGGTCGCGCAGGACGGCCATCACCTCCTGACTGGCGTCGCGATAGGCGTGGAAGCGGGGGTTGAGGAACGCGGCGTGGGGGCAGCGAGCCCGCGCCTCGCGGGTCGACATCGCCGAGCGCACGCCGTAGCGACGGGCCTCGTAGGACGCGGTGGCCACGACGCCGCGTCCACCCACCCCGCCGACGACGACCGGCTTGCCGCGCAGCGACGGCTTGTCGCGCTGCTCGACGGAGGCGTAGAAGGCATCCAGGTCCAGGTGCATCACCGACGCGTCCGGACGCATGAGCGCAACGTATCGAAGGCCACCGACAGTCCGGAGGGGCGCGCCCGGATGCCCGCTCTCCGTCCACAGCCTTGCGTCGGGACCAGGCGGCCCACAGGCTGCCGGCCCACCGGGTCTCGGCGTCGGTCCGGACGGGAACCGTCGCACCCATGACCACCACGCTCACAGCCCGCGGGCCCGAGGACCTCCTGGCCGCCGTCCCGGTCGTGCTCGGCTTCCATCCCCAGGACTCACTCGTCATGCTCACCTTCGAGGCGTCGCGCAGCTTCCACGCCCGCGTCGACCTGCCGCCGTCCGCCGAGGCGGAGGCATCGCTGCCGGAGCTCGTCGACGCCCTGGTGGGTCCCTGTCTCACCCACGACGTGGGGCTGGTGGCGTTCGTCAGCTACAGCGACGACGCGGGGCTCTCGGCCCGGGTGGCGGCGGCCCTGCATGCCGCCTTCGGCCGGGCGGGCATCGGCGTGTACGTCGTGCTGCGTGCCCACGCCGGCTCGTGGTGGCGGGTCCCCCTCCGTGCCGGAGACAGTGAGAGCCCCGCCGTGACGTACGACGAGTCGGCCCACCCGTTCACGGCCCAGGCAGTCTTCGAGGGGCGGGTAACCCTGGCCAGCCGCGAGGAGCTCCGCGACACCTTGGCGTCCGCACCCGAGGCGGTGGCCCGGGTGACGCAGATCCAGGCAGGGGTGGCCACGTACAGGCCGGACGACGTCGGCTGGACGGGCGACCTCGTGGCCCGCTGCGTCGCGAGGGGAGAGCCACCCGACGACGCGGAGGCGGCGCGGGTGCTGGGAGCGATCGTCCGGGTCGAGGTCCGCGACGCTGCCCTCTACGCCGTCACGCGCGAGTCCGCGGCGTCCCACCTGGAGGTCTGGGCCGACCTGCTGCGCCGAGCACCCGAGTCCCAGGTCCCCGACACCGCGTCCGTCGTCGCGTTCTGTGCCTGGCAGGCGGGCCACGGGGCACTCGCCTGGTGCGCGCTCGACCGCTGCCTCGACGTCGACCCCGACCACCGGTTGGGCCGGTGCCTCGCCGAGTGCCTCACCCGGGCGGTGCCGCCCGAGGCGTGGCACGAGGCCGAGGACGGGCCCCTCTGGCGCGGAGGCAAGGCTCGAGAGGAGGAGGACGACTCGTGAGACCACCCTGACGGACCTAGGCCACCGCCCTCCGCGGCCCCTAGGGTGACGCCATGGGAGAGGACGTCGACGCACAGGAGTTCTCCCGGGCCGACCGGACGCGCTACCGCGAGAAGGTGCACCGCTGCCTCGACGTGTTCGAGCGCATGCTCAGCGAGGACCTCTTCCACACCGACGACCCGATGACCGGCCTCGAGGTGGAGCTCAACCTCGTGGACGACTCGGGTGACCCCGCCCTCAAGAACGCCGAGGTCCTCGAGGCGATCGCGGACCCGGCGTTCCAGACCGAGCTCGGCCAGTTCAACATCGAGATCAACGTGCCGCCGGCGTGGCTCCGTGAGGGCGGCCTCGGCACCTTCGAGGCGAACCTCCGGCGCTCGCTCAACGACGCGGAGTCCCGCAGCGCCGAGGTCGGCGCCCACCAGGTGATGATCGGCGTCCTGCCGACCCTCGCGCCGGCCCACTTCGCCCCGCAGATGATGAGCGCCAACCCGCGCTACCTGCTGTTGAGCGAGCAGATCCTCCGGGCTCGGGGCGAGGACATCCGGATCGACATCACTGGTCCCGAGCGCCTGATCACGACCGCGGACTCGATCCTGCCCGAGGCGGCCTGCACCGAGCACCCAGTTCCACGTGCAGACCTCGCCCGAGCAGTTCGCGGCGTACTGGAACGCCTCCCAGGCGATCTCCTCGGTCCAGCTCGCGGTGGGCGCCAACTCGCCGTACTGCCTGGGCAAGGAGCTGTGGCGCGAGACCCGGATCCCGCTCTTCGAACAGGCCGCGGACACGCGGAGCGAGGAGCTGAAGTCGCAGGGGGTGCGACCACGGGTGTGGTTCGGCGAGAGGTGGATCAACTCCGTCTTCGACCTCTTCGAGGAGAACGTCCGCTACTTCCCGGCCCTGCTGCCGATCACCACGGACGAGGACCCGGTCGCCGTGCTCGAGGCAGGGGAGACCCCCCACCTCGGCGAGCTGAGGCTCCACAACGGCACGGTCTACCGCTGGAACCGGCCCGTCTACGACATCAACGACGGCACCCCGCACCTGCGCGTCGAGAACCGCGTGCTGCCGGCGGGCCCGACCGTCGCCGACCTGGTCGCCAACGCCGCCTTCTACTTCGGGCTGGTCCGCCACCTCGCCGAGAGCGACCGTCCGCTGTGGTCGCAGATGTCGTTCCAGGCGGCGGAGGAGAACTTCGAGACCGCGGCCGAGGACGGCATCGACGCCACCCTGTACTGGCCCGGGCTCGGCGAGGTGAAGGCGACCGAGCTGGTCCTGCGCCGGCTGCTGCCGATGGCCCACGACGGGCTGGAGTCGTGGGGGGTTCCGACCGACGAGCGCGACCGCCTGCTGGGCATCATCGAGCAACGCTGCCTGACCGGCGTCAACGGCGCGAGCTGGTTCGTCGAGCGGATGCATCGCCGGTCGGGCGAGGACCGCTACGACGCGCTCCGCGCGACGCTGCTGGAGTACCGCGAGCGGATGCACAGCAACGAGCCGGTCCACACCTGGGATTGACCTGGGCGACGCGAGCGGAGCGAGCGTCGCTCTGGTCGAGAGCACGCGGTGCCGCGCAGCGACACGCGTGACCCGTTGACCTCACCGGCGGCGGATCCGTCGCCACTCCTGGCCCACCCCCGACCGGGGATCGCGCCACCCGTGCCGGGTCACCACCACGAACGCCGGGTCCGACCCGCGCTCGTCCGCCGCGGTGACCGTCGCGCCGAGCCAGGCCACGTCGACGTCCTGCAGCGACAGCGGCCCCACCCGGGTGACCCAGACCCAGGCCGGGTCCGCGAGCGACCGGAGCACCGCGCCCACCAGCTCGGTCCGGAGCCCGTGGTCCCATCCGCGGTCGTCGGTCACGGTGACGGCCGTGCCGCCGGGCGTGCCGACGTGGAGCACCGGCAGGAAGTGGTGACGGTGCTCGGTGGTGGCCAGGTCGAGCACCGCCTCGCGCAGCAGCCGCCGGTCCTGGGCGGGGACAGGGTCGAGCAGCACCGGCACCCGGTCAGCCTGCCTCAGCCCGCCCGACGGCCTCGGTCGTCCTCCACAGGCCGCGACGGGCGGCGCCGAGGCGGTGGTGGGATAAGTTGCGCAGGTAGGACCGACGAGCAGAGGGAGGGTCCGTGGGAGCCGTGGTCGTGGGGTACGTCGCGAAGCCCGAGGGCGAAGCCGCGGTCCAGCAGGGCATCGCCGAGGCGAAGCTGCGCAACACCAAGCTGATCGTGGTCAACTCCCACCGCGGCGGACGCGAGTTCGACGACAACGCCTCCGCCCGGTCCGACCACGACCTGTCCGGGCTCGAGGCGAGGCTCCAGGAGTCGGGCCTGGAGTACGAGGTCCGGCAGCTGGTGCGCGGCTTCGAGCCGGCCGAGGACCTGATCAGCATCGCCGAGGACAGCGACGCCGAGCTGATCGTGATCGGCCTGCGCCGGCGTACCCCGGTCGGCAAGCTGATCCTCGGCAGCAACGCCCAGCGCATCCTCCTCGACGCCCACTGCCCGGTGCTCGCGGTCAAGGTCGGCTGAGACACCGTCCGGCCGACGAGCGTTCCCGACTGCCACGCCGCGTCAACGCTCGGCGCTTGCGGCAGGATGGGGACCATGGCCATCCAGATCACCGGTGACGCCCGTGCCGACGAGGTGCTCACCGACAGCCCGTTCGCGCTCCTGGTGGGGATGATGCTCGACCAGCAGTACCCGATGGAGCATGCGTTCAGAGGGCCGGCCAAGGTGCTGGACCGGTTCGGCAGTCTCGACCCGGCGGCGATAGCGGCGGCGGACCCCGCGGAGTTCAAGGCGCTGTGCTCGACGCCGCCCGCGATCCACCGGTTCCCAGGGTCCATGGCCGAGCGGCTGCAGACGCTGGCAGCGATCGTGGTCGAGCGGTACGACGGTCACGCCGAGCGGATCTGGACCGAGGCGTCCTCGGGCGCCGACCTGCTGAAGCGGGTGATGGAGCTGCCCGGGTTCGGCAAGCAGAAGGCCCAGATCTTCACGGCCCTGGTGGCCAAGCAGCTCGACGTACGCCCCGAGGGGTGGCAGCAGGCGGTCGGTGACTACGCGCTGGACGGCTACCGCTCGGTGGCGGACGTGGTGGACCCGGCGTCGCTGCAGAAAGTGCGCGACTTCAAGCAGGAGAAGAAGCGGGCAGCGAAGGCGGCCCAGGCCTCCGGCTGAGCGGGACGCTGTCCGCGGAGGTGACCCGCCGCTTCGTGGAAGCGACCAGGTTCGTGGCAGAATGACCACTGCGGCTCTTGACCATACCGGGCCTTGCCGCGCCCATGTGTCCCTGACGAGAGGTGTTCGTGTCCTCGACCGCGCGTAAGAAGACGACGACGAGCCAGGCGAAGGCGCCGGCCAAGAAGGCGGCCACGAAGACCAGTCCGGCCAAGAAGGCACCGGCTGCGAAGAAGGCCGCGGCCCCGGCCGCCAAGGCCGCCGCGGCCAAGACGCCGGCGAAGAAGGCTGCCTCTGGTGCCCCCGCCGAGCCCGTCACCTTGGACGATGTCGAGGTCGTCGGTCCCGACGGCAAGAAGGTCCTGCCCGACATCCCCGACGAGAAGTTCGAGCAGGACGTCAAGGCCGACCCCACGATCGTGGAGGACGAGAAGGAGGCGACCTTCGTCGTCTCCGACGCCGACGACGCCGGCGAGCCCGAGCAGCAGGTCATGGTCGCCGGCGCCACCGCCGACCCGGTCAAGGACTACCTCAAGCAGATCGGCAAGGTGCCCCTCCTCAACGCCGAGATGGAGGTCGAGCTCGCCAAGCGGATCGAGGCCGGGCTCTTCAGCGAGGAGAAGCTCGCCAAGGGCGGCAAGCTCTCCGCGAAGCTCGAGGAGGAGCTCGAGTGGATCGCCGAGGACGGCCGCCGGGCGAAGAACCACCTGCTCGAGGCCAACCTCCGGCTGGTGGTCAGCCTCGCCAAGCGCTACACCGGCCGCGGCATGCTCTTCCTCGACCTGATCCAGGAGGGCAACCTCGGTCTGATCCGGGCGGTCGAGAAGTTCGACTACACCAAGGGCTACAAGTTCTCGACGTACGCCACCTGGTGGATCCGGCAGGCGATCACCCGCGCCATGGCCGACCAGGCCCGCACCATCCGGATCCCGGTGCACATGGTCGAGGTCATCAACAAGCTCGCCCGCGTCCAGCGGCAGATGCTCCAGGACCTCGGCCGCGAGCCGACCCCGGAGGAGCTCGCCAAGGAGCTCGACATGACGCCCGAGAAGGTCGTCGAGGTCCAGAAGTACGGGCGCGAGCCGATCTCCCTCCACACCCCGCTCGGTGAGGACGGCGACAGCGAGTTCGGTGACCTGATCGAGGACTCCGAGGCGATCGTCCCGGCCGACGCGGTGAGCTTCACGCTGCTCCAGGAGCAGCTGCACGCCGTGCTCGACACGCTCTCCGAGCGCGAGGCGGGCGTGGTCAGCATGCGGTTCGGCCTCACCGACGGCCAGCCGAAGACGCTCGACGAGATCGGCAAGGTGTACGGCGTGACCCGCGAGCGGATCCGTCAGATCGAGTCGAAGACGATGTCGAAGCTGCGCCACCCGAGCCGCTCACAGGTCCTGCGCGACTACCTCGACTGAGTGCACGAATGCGCAACGCCCCGCAGCGTGTTTGGGCCCTGCACCCACGGGACGTCACTTCCGAGTCCATGACTCGACGAGGTCATGGGATCACGGGGGCGCGGATCTAGTCACCACCCCTGGGAGCGAGATCCGTGCCCTGCCGGGGCCCAACGGGGCAGGGCACCACCCGCTGAAGTCCCGAGACCCCCAGCGGGCGTAGGTGCGCCCCGCGACACGGGGGCGCCGATCGCCGCCTCGACGTCTCTGGGACTCCTGACCCTGACCGAGGCCTTCGACCCACCGACCGTGTCGACGAGCCAGAGGTCGCCCGCACGAGTGGCCCCCGCATCGACCACCTTGTGAGTGCCCTTGAACTGGTCGCTGTTCGCTGCCGTCACAGGCGACCCCCTTGGCCGGTACCGAGATTCGTTCGCCAAGGACCCGGCGGGACGGTGCATCACCCCGACCGGGGCCAGGGGCGCATAGAGAACGCCCGGGGTATCGGCCGACATGGCGATGCCCGCCCGCCACGGGGGAGGCCGACGGGCATCTCGTTCCAGCGTATGAACTGGGTGCGATCAGCGCGTCCCCAGGATTGACTGTTTGTTCAGTTCGGTCGAGCGCAGCGCGATGCCCGCCGACCTCGGGGAAGGTCGGCGGGCATCGACGGCGACCCTAGGACGCTCGCCCGGCCTGCGTGGGCCGAATCGCCGACGATGTGACGGCCCGCACATGACAACGCCCGCTGGAGTCTCGGGTCTCCAACGGGCGTTGCGTTCGCCATGCCCCCGGGACCGCCTGTGAGGCGGTCCGCATGACGTCCTGAGAATAGGACAAACCGACACCCTTCGGCAGTGGCGTCCGCTGGGCGTCGCGTTGGAGCGAACGGCCTCAGTCGCCGACGATCCGATGCCCGAGCCGCTGCAGGTAGGCGGCAATCTTGGAGTCGCACCAGGGAGTCCAGTACGCGTAGTCCCGTAGACCGGTGCGGATCAGGTTGAGCGCCTTCCGGCGTTGCTCGCGCTCCTGGGCACCGCACTCAGCTCGGCTGGGCTCGTGTGTGGTGGTCATGGTGGGTCGCTCGTCAGTCCGAGATATTGCGGCCCACCGCTCCTGACCTGCACGTTCACACCGCTCAGACGCACAGCGTTCATGCGTCCCTCGTGCGCGACCACCTCGACGGAGGTCGTCGAGCGAAACGGCGCCGCGCGGCCAGACGAGCCGGAGCGACGAGGACGTCAGTTCCCCTGAGACAACCTGCTGCCCCGAGACTCGCCACCGTGCACGTCGTGGTAGGTCGTGTGACGCGCCTGCTCATCGGCATGACGGCCGCCCGACAGCGGCAGGTGAGTCCGATCAGTGAGGAAAGTTGACCTTGTTGCGTGCTGTGAGGATCGCTGCAATGAGGACCGGGATGACCGCACACACGACGACGACGATCCAACACGTCCAACTATCGAAACTGTTGTCGTCGAAGGCTACGTAGAGGAGCCATCCGACAAGCCCGCCCACGATGCCACACAGGGTCGTCAGCCACAGTGGCGTGTTGTTCTTGCCGCCGGGAACGGCCCACTTGCCCAGAAACCCGACGACGATGCCCGCGACGAGGACGCGAAGGATCGTCATCGCCGGTCCCCCTCCCAACGGGCATGCGTCGCCCTCGTACCCAAAGCCGTCGCCGTGGATGCTAGCCCGCGTCACGAATCGCCCTCACGTCGGCATGTGTGAGGCGCCCTGCCGTGCAGCATGATGAGGGTCATGGTCCCGGCCATGCCCATCCTCTTCCTTCCCGTCTGGCTGGCCGTGGCTGCCCTCTTGGGCGGGATCGGCTGGCGGACCCAGACCGAGGGGTGGTTCGTGGCGGCCTTCGCCTGGCTCGTCTTCGTAGGTCCCGTGTGCTGGCTGATGCTCGGCGCCGCAGGGTCCTGAGCATCACCGAGCCCGATGCGGGGGCCCAGCTCCGGTGAGTGTCTTCTGCGCTCAGGACCGGCGACAGGCGGCGGACGCGGCGGTGCCCGCCGGCCATGGGGAACCAGCGGGCACCTGAGCACCGCCACGACCAGGGAGAACGCGACGCGCCGTGTCTTCGACCCTAGAGTCGGTGCCGACCGTGGACAACGCCCATATGGGGTGTAGGCACAGACCAAACGTGACGACGCCCGCAGGAGTCCTCGGGCCTCCAGCGTCCGTGCAGGCGCAAGAGGCGCTGTCGGGGGCGGTGCCGGGCGCGCTAACCTCCACCACGCTCCTAGCGCGATACCCGGAGAGGCGGTGCGGTGTGGACGAGCAGTACGAACGCATGCGCGCCGCGCTGCTCGCCGCCCTCGCAGAGCACGAACGGGGCCGCCTCGACAACGTGGGGCTTCAGACGTCGATCGAGGGCCTCCGAGGCACGCTCGACAACGCGCACGCCGAGGTGGAACAGGCCCTGTTCGAGGCCGACGTTGCTCTCGAGTACGCCGAGGACGGCAACCCCGGCGGTGGAACGGACGAGAGTGGCTCGCTGCGACGGATGCGACGGAACCTGCGCGAGGTTCTCGGCTGACCGCGCCTGCGTGGCGAGGCATCGGGTCGAGCGTCGCGTAACGCATCGGCCGCCGGGCAGTTGGACATGACGGGGCGTACGGCCGGTCCGGTCAGCCTTGTTGCCATGACGGCCGGCCGGGCGCCCCGCCCGGAGCGAGCACGGGCGACGAGCCAGATCTCAGTGATCGGTGAAAGACCGACCTGGGGCGAGACCCACTCCGCACGTTCGCGCTATGCGGAGTGGGTCTCGCCGGTTCCGGTGCGGCTGCCCCATGCGCGGCCGCACGAGAACCGTCAGTCAGCGGCTTCCTCGTAGGCGGCGAGGAGCGTGAGTGCGAGGGCCTCGGCGCCGGCCAGCGAGAGGCCGCCGTTCGTCGAGACGTAGAGCCGGGGCGCGTCGTCGACCGGCAGGCCGTTCGCGTCCGTGGCGATGGAGTGGCGGATCTCCCAGCCCTCACCGGTGCGGGCGTCGCTCCAGTGGACCGCGCGACCCTCCCAGTGGAGCTCGCGCTGGTGGATGGTCTTCGAGACGCTGCACCACGCGGGACAGGCGACGGTGCTGACGGTGGTGCCGTCGATGGTGCTCATGACGCGCTCCTCCAGATCTCCGAGGCGGCGGAGAGGCGCGTGCGGAACCCGCTGAGATGTGCGTAGCGGGGGGATGCTGTGCTCATCGGTGTGCCTCCTCTGGAGAAGAGACGCTCGGCGCGGCGGCCTGTGACGCAGAAAACACGTTCGGAATCGGTTGTCTTTCGGCGATTCTGCGGACGATTCGCGCAGTTTTGTGCTCGTCAGGGCTTCCGGCGCGGAAACGGGTCGCCGACGCAGGCCCGCCGAGGGCCGGACGGCGCCCCCAGACAGGCACCATCTGCAAGCGTGGGGTTGCATGCCGCGATCTGCATGTGCAATCGTTGAGTTGCAGACCCGACGAGAGGGGCACCCCGTGCAGGACACCCGGCAGACCGACCTCGACCCGCTGGACCGGATCGACCGCAGCATCGACATCGACGCCTCCGCCGAACGAGTCTGGGAGCTCGTCTCCCGGCCCGGCTGGTGGATCAACGAGGGGGCCGTGGACCCCGAGCCCGACCTCACCGTCGACGGCTCTGACGCCGTGCTGCAGCACCCGGCGTACGGCGAGTTCCGGCTGCAGGTGCTCGAGTCCCGGCCGCACTCCTACGTCTCCTACCGCTGGATCGACCAGGGCGTCGACGCCGGCACCCTGGTCGAGTTCTGGATCGAGCCACGGGACGAGGGCGTCACCCTGCGGGTGGCCGAGAGCGGCTTCTCGGCCCTCGGCAAGTCGCGCGAGGAGTGGCTGAAGCACCGCGAGGGCAACGTGGAGGGCTGGAAGAGCGAGCTCGAGGCCGCGCGCACCTGGGTCGAACGACCCCGCGACGCGGCGTGAGCACGGCGCCGACCGCCGTGTTCGCCGCGCTGGCGGACGACACGCGCTGGACGATCCTGACCCGGCTGGGGGAGGCGCCCGCCTCCGCCTCGGCCCTCGCCCGCGAGCTGCCGATCTCGCGGCAGGCGATCGTCAAGCACCTCGAGGTGCTGCGCGGTGCCGGCCTGGTCGAGGCCGAGCACCAGGGACGCGAGCTGGTCCACCGGGCGATCGGGGGCCGGCTCTCCGACGTGGCACGCGACCTCGACCGGATCGCGGCCGGCTGGGACAGCCGCCTGGCCCGGATCAAGCGGTTGGCGGAGGGCCCCGCCTAGCTCGGACGGGGTCGGGCCGGCCCGAACTAGGGTGGCCGGGTGACGTCTCGGACCCACCAGCTGCTCAGCGTGGCGCGCTTCGCCGGGTCCCTCTACGGCGACCGGGCGCGGGTCGTCGTCCACGGTGCGCAGGGTGACGCGTTCGCGCGGCTGCGCGGCCGCCCGGGGCGGGTGGACCCCTACTCCGTCTACCAGGGGATCCGCGCCGAGGGCGGGTGGGTGACCACCCGTCTGGGCAACCTCGCCACCGTCGACCACGCAGCGTGCAGCGCGGTGCTGCGCGGCCGTCGCTTCGGAGTGCAGCCCGAAGGGCACGTGCCCGGTCCGGAGGACGAGGTCGACCTGTCCTTCCTCGACCGGAACCCGCCCGACCACACCAGGCTGCGCCGCCTCGCCTCCGGGGCCTTCAGCCCCCGACGCGTGGCCGAGTACCGCCGACGCGTCGAGAAGGTCGTCGACGGCCTGCTCGACGACGTGCTCGACGACCGGGGGACCGGCGTCGACGTGGATCTCGTGTCGGCGTACGCCGCACCGCTGCCGATCGCGGTCATCACCGAGCTCCTCGGCATCCCCGATGCCGACGCGGCTGCGTTCACGCGCTACGGCTCCGCGATCGGCGGTGCCCTGGGCGGCATCCGGTCGCTGCGCCATGCCCGCGAGCTGGCCCGGGCCGACGCGGAGCTGGACGCCCTCTTCGCCGCCCTCTTCGAGCGCCGCCGGGTCGAGCCGCGCGACGACCTGATCAGCGACCTCGTCGCGGTCGAGGGCGACCAGATCCGGCCCGAGGAGCTGCGGCCGATGTGCGGACTGCTGCTGATCGCGGGCTTCGAGACGACGGTCAACCTGATCGGCAACGCCGTCCACACCCTCCTGGACCACCCCGAGGAGTGGGAACGGCTCGTCGCCGACCCGGAGCGCGCTGCCGCCGTCTGCCAGGAGACGCTGCGCTTCGAGCCGCCCGTCCAACGCACCGCGAGGATCTCGTTCGACGACACCGAGGTGAGCGGTCGGAAGGTCGCGCGGGAGCAGTTCGTGCACGTCCTGCTCGGTGGCGCCAACCGCGACCCGTCGGTGTTCGTGCGCCCCGACGTGTTCGACCCGGACCGGACGGACGCCGCCGAGCACCTGGCGTTCTCCAGCGGCATCCACCACTGCCTCGGCCGACCGCTGGCCGAGCTCGAGGCGACCATCGCCCTGGGCAGGCTGGCCGAGCGTGCGCCCCGGCTGCGCCGGGCCGGCCGGATGCGGCTCCGCCCGTCCACGATCATCCGGGGCCCTCAGGTGCTGCCGGTCCGGACCTGACCCCGCCTCAGCCGGCCGCGACCAGGACGACGGCCACGCCGCACAGGGCGAGACCCGCCGCCCTGGACGCGGTGGATCCGCTCGCGCAGGACGACCGCTGCGAGCAGCACGGTGAACGCGGGGTAGAGCGAGATCAGGACCGCGGAGACCGTGAGCAGGCCGTGGTGGGTGGCGAGCAGGAAGCTCAGCCCCGCAGCGGCGGCGAGCAGCCCGCTCGCCAGCCCCCACCACTGCTCGCGGGCGTGCGGGAGCACCTCGCCGCGGAGCGCGACGCAGGCCACGACGACCGTGACCACCGCCGCCACCTCGGCCGCCGCCAACGGCCAGTAGCCGGCACCCTGCTGGCACCTGCCCGAGTGCGGCGAAGAGAACCCCGAAGCCGACCCCGGCCAGGATGCCGTCGAGGAGCCCGCTCGGGCCGGCCTCCTCGACGCCGGTCTCCTCGCGGGACACCAGCCAGATCCCCGGCAGCGCGACGAGCATGCCGAGCCAGACGACGGCGGACGGTCGCTCGCCGCCCCAGACGCCGACCAGCACCGGGATCACCGTGGCGCCGACGCCCGACACGGGGGCGACCACGCCCATCCGCCCGCCGGAGAGGCCGCGGTAGAGGAACGCCGTACCGGCGCCCGCGCCGATGCCGGCGAGGGCGCCCCACCACAGCTGGGCGGCGGTCGGGTCACCCGGCACGAGCACCGCCAGCACGACGGCACCGACGAGGCTGCCGACGCACGAGAGGATGGCGACCGGCCAGACCGAGGTACGCCGCGACGCCAGGCCGCCGATGAAGTCGGAGACGCCGTAGGACAGCGCGCCCAGCAGCGCGAGGACGACCGCGGTCACGAGATGACGACCCCGGTGATCCACACCGCCGTCGCGAGGAGGGCGGCGACGAGCTCGATCAGGATGCTGTGGGCCAGGGCACGGAGGGCAGCCTTGGTCGACGGCCAGGCTCCGGCGCCGCCCACGCGCACCCGCTCCGCGGCGTAGACCCCGATCGGGAAGCCGACGAGCATGCCGACCACCGGGATCACGAAGAAGCCGACGATGGCGAAGAGCCCGCCGACCACCAGGGTGCTCGTCGGGACCGAGGCCTTGAGCCGGCGCCCGGGGACGGCGTACTTGACGACCGTGCCGACCACCAGGATCAGCGGCCGCGAGCGCGAACACGGTCCACGACTCCGCGGTGCCCTTCTCGGAGGCCCAGACCAGGAACCCGAGCAGGACCAGCACCGTGCCGGGGAGCACCGGGACCAGGATCCCGAACAGCCCCACGACCACGAGCAGGCCGCAGACGATCGTGGTGCCGGTCATGGCCGGAAGCCTTCCACAACGGTCCGACGGGACCGGCCCCGCAAACGACCGAGACCCCGGACCGTGAGGTCCGGGGTCTCGTCTCGGTGCCCTGGAGTGACGTCCAGGGACCGGTTCGTCAGTGTTCGCTGTCGGTAGCGATGGTGGGCGTGTCGGTCAGCTTCGTGGTCTCGTCGACGACGTTGGCGGCGATCTGGCGGAGCTTGTCACCGTGCTCACGGGCGTGGTGGGCGCAGAAGAGCAGCTCACCGCCCGACTGGAGCTCGACCCTCAGGTAGGCCTGGGCTCCGCAACGGTCACAGCGGTCCGCGGCGCTCAACGACGCGGAGCTCGGGGCAACTGCAGTGGTCACATCGGCCTCATTTCTCAAACGGGTTCGGCATCGGTCTCAACGTAGCCAAGGGGTGGGAACATTCCCGGAACCCCCCAGGGCGACGTGTCGTCCGACACTTCGATCCAACCATGCTGACGTTCCCCCTACGGTCGAATCTCATGCCGTGGAGAAGCCTGCATCAGCATGCTTGGGAATCTCTTGTGTTGAGTGTGACGGGTGCTGCGCGTGTCCGGTTCAATTCCGAAGAACTCGGAGGTGAATCTTGTCCGCATCGTGATGTCGCCCACCGTAGACCCGGACTCTCGCTCCACCCCGGCAGCGTGCCTGCACCGGCCGCTCGGCGTGTCGCCGGTAGTCTCGACCTCGGTCGACCACCGGATCCCGGGGCTCGACCAGCACGCACGAACGGCAGGCACGACTCAGGAGCAGCACGATCGCCGACAACACCTACAACGCAGCACACCTCCTCGTCCTCGAGGGGCTGGAGGCGGTCCGCAAGCGCCCGGGCATGTACATCGGGTCCACCGACACCCGCGGGCTCATGCACTGCCTGTGGGAGATCATCGACAACGGCGTGGACGAGGCGCTGGCCGGCGCCTGCGACCTGATCGAGGTCACCCTCCACCCCGACGGCTCCGCCGAGGTGCACGACCACGGGCGCGGCATCCCGGTCGACAAGGAGCCCAAGACGGGGCTCGCCGGCGTCGAGGTGGTCTTCACCAAGCTGCACGCCGGCGGCAAGTTCGGCGGCTCGTCGTACGTCGCGACCGGTGGCCTGCACGGGGTCGGCGCCTCGGTCGTCAACGCGCTGTCGGCGCGGCTCGACGTCGACGTCGACCGGACGCCCTCGCAGCAGGGCATGAGCTTCCGCCGCGGCGTGCCCGGCGTCTTCTCCGGCGACGGCCCCGACGCGTCGTTCGAGGAGAGGTCGGGGCTGACCCGCAAGGGCGGCCGGGTCGCCAAGGCGCGGACCGGCACCCGGATCCGCTTCTGGCCCGACCGTCAGATCTTCACCAAGGACGCCACCTTCGAGCTCGAGGGGCTCCTCGGGCGGGCGCGGCAGACGTCGTTCATCGTGCCGGGGCTCGAGCTGGTGATCCGCGACCTGCGCGGGGACACCCCCGTCGAGGAGAAGTTCCGCCACGACGGCGGCATCGCGGAGTTCACCGAGTACCTCTCCCACGACGAGCCGGTCACCGGGATCCTGCGTCTCCAGGGCACCGACGCCTTCACCGAGACGGTGCCGCTGCTCGACGACAAGGGCCACATGACCCCGCAGGAGGTCGAGCGCGAGCTCGGCGTCGACGTCGCGCTGCGCTGGGGCACCGGCTACGACACCGAGCTGCGGTCCTACGTCAACGTGATCGCGACGCCCAAGGGCGGCACCCACGTCAGCGGGTTCGAGTCCGCGATCACCAAGACCTTCAACGACGTGATGCGCCAGACCAAGGCGCTCAAGGTCGGCGACGCCGACGTGATCAAGGACGACGTGACCGAGGGCATGACCGCCGTGGTCACGGTGCGGCTGGCCGAGCCGCAGTTCGAGGGCCAGACCAAGGAGATCCTCGGCACCCCGGCCGTGCGCTCCGTCGTACGACGTGTGGTCGCGGCCGAGCTGAAGAAGTTCCTCACCTCCACCAAGCGGGCCGAGAAGGAGCAGGCCAAGCGGCTGATGGAGAAGGTCGTCGGGGCGTCCAGGACGCGGCTGGCGGCGCGTCAGCAGCGCGACAACCAGCGCCGCAAGAACGCCCTCGAGTCGTCGGCGCTCCCGGCCAAGCTCGCGGACTGCCGGGCCACCGACAACGAGCGCACCGAGCTGTTCATCGTCGAGGGCGACTCCGCCCTCGGCACCGCCAAGCTGGCCCGCAACTCGGAGTTCCAGGCCCTGCTGCCGATCCGCGGCAAGATCCTCAACGTCCAGAAGGCCTCGGTCGGCGACATGCTGAAGAACGCCGAGTGCTCCTCGATCATCCAGGTCGTGGGGGCCGGCTCCGGTCGCACGTTCGACCTCGACGCGCGCCGCTACGGCCGGATCATCTTCATGGCCGACGCCGACTCCGACGGCGCCCACATCCGCTGCCTGCTGGCGACGCTCTTCTACAAGTACATGCCCGAGCTGATCACGTCGGGCCGGGTCTTCACCGCGGTCCCGCCGCTGCACCGGATCGAGCTGACCAACCCCAAGAAGGGGCAGGAGAAGTACGTCTACACCTACTCCGACGCCGAGCTGCAGCGGAAGCTCGCCGAGCTCGCCAAGAAGGGCCTGCGCTGGAAGGACCCCGTCCAGCGCTACAAGGGCCTCGGTGAGATGGACGCCAAGCAGCTGTCCGAGACCACGATGGACCCCCGCCACCGCACCCTGCGCCGGATCACCGTCGACTCCGCCGAGTCCGCGACCGCGGTCTTCGAGCTGCTGATGGGCTCCGACGTCGCCCCGCGCAAGGAGTTCCTCGTCCAGGGCGCCTACGACGTCGACGTCGAGGCGCTCGACGCCTGAGGGGACTCCGCGGTCATGACGTCGTACGACCTGGTCACCCGGGTGACCGAGGCGGACACCGAGGAGCTCTGGCCGGTCTACGACGCGGTGTTCGGCGACCGTGCGGACATCGACACCTGGCGCAGCACGACGTGGGACCTGCATGTCGCACGGGACGGGCTTCCGGGTGGCCCGGGCCTACGACGTCGGTCGATGGTGGAGGCCGCCGCCTGGTGGGCTTCGCCTACGGCTACACCGGCGAGCACGGCCAGTGGTGGACCGACCAGGCGACCCGGGTGCTCGCGCCCGATGTGGCGGCGGAGTGGCTCGGCGGACACTTCGACCTGGTGAGCCTCGGCGTGCTCGAGGAGGCGCGGCGCGCGGACTGGGTCGGGCGCTGCTGCGCGAGGTCACCCGCGACCTGCCGAACCCGCGCTGGACCCTGATCGACCAGCGCGGACGCCGAAGACCCGGCCCGTCACCTCTACGCCAGCGAAGGCTGGCAGGTGATCGGGCCGGGTCTGAGCGACGGTCAGGTGATCATGGGCCGACTGCGGCCCTAGCCGCCGTTCCTGCCCGTCAGATCCCCCCAGGGCAGTGGACCGTCGGGTTCCACATCGTGAACTGCCCGGCCGGGTTCTTGTCCCAGACCCAGGCGTGCAGCGAGAAGAAGGCCGGCAGGCCGAAGCGGTTGCCGCCCGGCGTCAGGTTGAACCGGTGGCCGAAGAGCGACGGACGGCCGGTGGGGTGCGTGGCGCGCCAGGCCTTGCGCACGACCAGGTACTCCAGGGCGGCCAGCTTCAGGTGGCCGTTGACGGTGAACCGGTACACCAGCGCCTCGGGGTGGCGGACCCGGATCTTCCCGTCCACCAGCGAGCCGTTGACGTAGTGCACGCCCATGCCGCCCATCCCCTTCATCGAGATGCAGGCGATGCCCTTGACGTCCTTGAACAGCGCGTAGCCGGCGTCCTTGGCCGCGGCCGGGCGGGTGAAGTCGTGCGTCGCCGAGCGGGCCGTCGCGACCTGGCCGGAGCCGCCGGCGGTCGCCGGTGCCATGAACGGCACGAGCAGACCGGCGAGGGCGACCACGGTCCCGGCGAGCGCCGTACGGACCCCGATCACGAGCCCTCCTTCACCTCGTGGACCGCGTCCGCGACCAGCCCGTGCGCCTCGCGGTGCACGGTGTTCGCGGCGTCCACCGAGGGCGCCTCGACCAGGCAGAAGATGGTGCTGCCGGCCTCGTCGACCCAGTAGCGCTGGTAGTTCACGTCGTACTTGTCCTGCACCTGGAGGTCGGCCATGTGGGCCTTGGCCACGTCGTCTGCGCTGACGGGGCCGTCGAGGTGGTGGACGTCCATGTAGAGCGGCATTGCGATCTCCTCGGTTCGATGTCTGTGGTGACCTCTGAACCGTAGGAACCCCGGAGGGGTCCGCTCATCGGGAGAGTTGCCCAGGTTGTGCGTCCGGACTACCCAGGTTCGTCCACGGACCTAGCCGACGGCCGGGACCAGCCCGAGCGAGCGCGCCTGGGCGGCGGCCGCGCCACGCGAGGAGACCCCCAGCTTGGCCAGCACCGCCGAGACGTGGTGGTCGACGGTGCGGGTCGAGAGGACCAGCCGCTCGGCGATCTCGTCGTTGGTCAGGCCCTCGCAGACCAGGGCGAGCACCTCGTCCTCGCGCCGGGTCAGGCCCGCCGGGTGCTGCTTGGTCGTCGCGCGGGCCCCGGCCGGCGCGCGGTGGCCGAGGTCCTTCATCCGCCGACGGGTACGGCGTGCGGCCGCGTCGGCGCCGAGTGCCTCGAAGCGGGTGATCGCCTCGCGCAGGTCGTCGTCGCAGTCGGAGTCGTGGAGGGCCAGGGCCGCGTGGTAGCCGCAGCCCAGGTCGTCCCAGCGCGTCGCGGCGGCCCGGTGGTCGCCGGCGAGCCAGGTCGCCCAGGGCTCGGGCGGGGGCGAGACGGGGTGCGGGCCGACCGGTGAGCCGGATCTCCCAGACCGCGAGCTGGGCGTCCTCGTGGTACTCGACGGGCGTGATCACCTCGCGGATCCGGGCCAGGTCGGCCACGGCCGCCGCGTCGTTGCCCTCGAGCCAGTGGGCCTCGGCCCGCGCCAGCCGGGTGTTCGCGATCCACTCCGCCTCGTCGACGCCGTCCGCCGCGAGCACGGCGGCGTCGAGCACGTCGTAGGCGCCGGGGAGACCGCGTCGCGCCCGGACCAGTCCGAGCGTGATCTGCGAGGTGAGGAGGTTGACCGGGCTCGCCTCGGTGGCGAGGACCCGCTCGGCGATCGCGACCGCCTCGTCCCACCGGCCGAGATCCATCAGGGCGACGGCCCGGTGGCCGCGCAGGCACGTGGAGAAGGTCGTCACGTCGTGCTCGTCGCAGTAGGCGATGCCGTCGCGCCAGAAGCGCTCGCCCTCGGCGAAGCGGTGCTGCGCCGCGAAGTAGGTGTAGGCGTTGGCATAGGCGCGACCGGCCTGGGCGAGACCGCCCGACTCGAGGGCCAGCTGCAGCGCCTCCTTCATCGGCGCCGTCCAGTCCTCGCGTCGGGTGAACCGGCCGGCTGCCAGGTTGTTCAGCACGTCGCTGCGTACCGCGGGGTCGCCCAGCCGCTCCGCCATCGCGCCGGCCCGCTCGAGCATCTCGGCCGCCGCCTCCGGGTCGGTGCGCCAGAGCGTGAAGGCGTGGGCGGAGTACGCCCGGGCGAGCTCCTCGTCGGCGCCGAGCGGCTCCAGCAGCTCGATCGCCCGCTCCTGGGCGGCCACCGACTCGGGGCCGCGGCACAGCCGCCACATCACGGCGGACAGCTTGCGGTGGCCGTGTCCCTCGCGTCGCTGGTCGCCCAGGGCCCGCCAGAGCTCGATGGCGTGCTGACGCGACTCGGCGGCCTGCGGCCAGCGGTCGACGAAGGCCAGCTCGTCCGCGTACGCGTCGTACAGGTCGGCGAGCTCGCGGGGGTCGTCGGGCGGGAAGCGGAGGGCGCGCTCGTACTGCGCGGCCGCTTCGCGGTGGGCGCCGAGGCCGGCGGCCTGGGCGGCCGGCCGCCGGCGCGAACCTCGCGACCAGGTCGCCGTCACCGGCCTCCTCGGCGTGGTAGGCCAGCCGCGCGTCGTCGTCGTCGCACTCCCGGGCGACCAGGGCGTCGATCAGCGCGCGGTGGCCGGCCACCCGTCGCTGCGGGGGCACGGCGGACTCGACGGCACGGCGCGACAGCTCGTGGCGGAAGTGCAGCGAGTCGCCGTCGGAGGCCAGCAGGCCGGCCGCGACCAGCTCGTCGAGCGTCTCGACCGGGGCTCCGGCGGCCGCGGCGACGAGTGGCGCGTCGACCCGGTAGCCGTCGAGCGAGGCCACCTCGAGCGCCTGCCGGGCGGTCTCGTCGAGCCGTGCCGCCCGGGCCAGGACCGCGTCCCGGGCCGAGGCGGGCACCTCGTCCTCGGCGGAGCCGAGCACCTCGACCAGGAAGAACGGGTTGCCGCCGGTCAGCCGGTGCAGCTCCTCGGGGAGGTACGTCGTGCCCTCGGCCAGCCGGCGTACTCCGGCGGGGGAGAGGGGCGGGAGGTCGATGCGACGTGTCCAGCGCAGGCCGGTCAGCTCGCCCAGCGCCACCCGGAGGGTGTCGGCGGGCGCGAGCGCGTCGTCGCGGAACGTGACCACCAGCAGCACCGGGAGGACCCGGAGGCGGCGCCCCAGGAAGCGGAGCAGGTCGAGGGTCGCGTCATCGGCCCACTGCACGTCCTCGACGACGAGGACGACCAGGCCGTCGGCGTCCTCGAGCCAGCGCAGCGCTGCGTCGAAGACCTCGTCGCGCGGCAGGCCGGCGCGGACAGCCTCCAGCAGCTCACCGCCCACGGAGCGGGCGACGTCGCGCAGCGGAGCGAGCGGCCGCGGGGTGAAGAGCCCGTCGCAGGCGCCCCAGACCCAGGTGGCGTCGCGGAGCTCGTCCTGGAGCTCCTCGACCAGCGACGACTTGCCGACGCCGGCCTCACCCGAGACGAGCACGAGCCGCCCGGCCCGACCCCGAGCCTCGGCGGCGTACTGACGGAGCGAGGCGAGCTGCGACTCCCGTTCGAGCAAGGGCACATCGGCCAGTGTGCTCCGGCCGTGGTCGGGCGTCCACGCGGACTCGCTATCCGGGACGGCGCGGGTCAGAGGCGAGCGAGCACCGTCCCGCCATGGATCCCGATCACCTGGCCGGTGGTGAACCCCGCCTCGGGCGAGGCGAGGTGGCCGACCAGCGCGGCGATCTCGTCGGGGGTCCCGGAGCGGCCCATCGGGATGCGCGCCAGTCGGCTCTCGACGATCTCGGGCGTCCGCCGGCCGTCCCAGAAGCCGGTCTCCGGGATGAAGCCGGGCGCGACCGCGTTGGCGGTGATCCCGTCGGGGGCGAGCCGGCCCGCCAGGTCGGTGACCCAGACGTTGAGCGCACCCTTGGCGGCGCCGTAGGAGCCCGCGCCGCGGAGCGCCGCCACCGAGGACACCGCGACGATCCGGCCACCCGGCCGGGGGAGGCGCGGGAGGAACGCCTCGGTGACCAGGACCGCCGACACCACGTTGAGGCGGTAGTCGGCGACCCAGTCGTCCGCGAGCGCGGCCAGCGAGTCGCCGGAGGTCGGGGCATTGCCACCGGCGTTGTGGACCAGGACGTCGAACCGGGCCGGGGACGGCGTCGGCGAGCGCGGCGACCGCCTCGGGGTCGGTGACGTCGGCGGCGTGCGTGGTCACCGACGTGCCCAGCTCGGCGGCGGCGTCGTCGAGGACGGCCTGGCGGCGTCCGACGATGGTGACGGTCATCCCGTCGGCGACGAGACGGCGGGTGATGGCGAGGCCGAGCCCCGTCCCGCCACCCGTGACGAGAGCGTGTCGGGTCATGGCCCCGACGCTATCCCGGCCCTAGACGTGCTGGGTGAGCCGGCCGGTGTCGACGTCGTAGACGAAGCCGCCGACCTTGACCCGCTCGGGGATCAGCGGATGGGCGCGCACCCGCTGGACGTCGTCGACGAGCGCCTCGAGCTGGTCGTCGACGACGTGGAAGCGCTGCCAGCTGGCGTCCACGCCGGCCGACTCCGAGACCCGACGGTGGAGCTCGTCCTCGGTGGCCGAGGCCATCGCGCAGCGCGTGTGGGGGACCACCAGGATCCGGTCGACCCCGAGCAGATGCACGCCGAGCACCAGGGCCTCGAGCGCCTGGGGGGTGACCCGGGCGCCCGGGTTGCGGAAGATCTTGGCGTCTCCGTGACGAAGCCCGAGCATCTCGAGCGGCACGATCCGCGAGTCCATGCACGTCACGACGGCCACGCCGGCGTGGGCCACGCCGTCGAACCCACCGTCGGCGAAGGACTCGGCGTAGACGGCGTTGGCGGCGGTCAGGTCGTCGAAGTCGCCCACGCACGGGAGGGTAGCGCCCCGGTGCGGGCACCCCGGAACAGGACCAGCGCGAGCCCGGCCGCGATCACCGCGCACACCGCTGCTCCCGCGAAGACCGTGTGCTCCTGCGCGATGCCGGCCTGTCGCAGCAGGTCGTCGAAGGCGTCGCACCGGCTGGGGCCGCCGCAGACCACCTTGGGTGGGGGTACGTCGCGGGTCTCGGCGTAGTAGCGCCGCAGCCCGATCGTGGTCAGGGCGGAGATGCCGACGAGCATCCCGACCATCCGCGAGACCACCACGCCGGCGGACGCGAGCCCGTGCACCTCGCTGTCGGTCGAGGCGAGGACCGCGGCGTTGACCGGGGCCAGCGCGAGCCCGAAGCCGAGCCCGCCGACCAGGAGCGAGACGTTGGCCGACCAGCCCGACAGCGTGGTCAGGCCCCACTGGCTCATCAGCACGAAGCCGAGGGCGGCCAGCAGCATGCCGCCGGCCGCCACCACGCCGGCGGGCAGGGCGCGGATCAGGTAGCCGCCGACGACCGCTCCGACCGGCAGGGCGACCAGGAAGCGGACCAGCACCAGGGCGGCCTGCAGCTGCGAGTCGGGGTAGACGGTGGTGCGGGCGAAGATCGGGATGTCGATGAGCGCGGCGATGAGCGCCGCGCCGACGAAGAGGCTGACCAGCAGCGCGCCCCAGGCCGGCGTACGACGGAACGCGCCGCGGGGCACCAGTGGCCGCTCCTCGGTGCGCAGGTGCCAGACCAGGGCGACCGTCGCGACCGCGGCGCCGAGGAGGTACCACCAGCCCTGGGGTGCGAACACCTCGACCCGCGGGTCGCCGGTGGCGAAGGCCAGGATCACGCCGCCGAGGGCCACGGCCAGGAGGATCGCGCCCGTCAGGTCGGCCTCCCGGATCGTCGCCCACCAGCCACGCAGGTCGACCAGGGGGCGCCGCGCGGTCCAGCACCGGACGACCAGCAGCACCGCGGCCACGATCGTGACGAGCCCGAGCGGCGTGGCCCACCGCGTCGACCCGACCACCGGGATGAACAGCTGGCCCCAGGTGACGTCGGTGAGGAGGCTGCCCGGCTCCACGAAGACCAGGGTGCCGGCCACGAGCGTGACGGCGAGGAGGGCGAGGCCCACCAGGTCGAGGTGGCCGGGGCGTGACGAGACATCGTCCGGTGGCTCGTCGGGCACGCGGGGCGCGGCCCGGTGGATGAGTACGGCGAGGACGAGGCCGACCACCAGGTTGACCGCGAAGATCACCCGCCAGTCGGAGACGGCGAGGATCACCGCGCCGTACAGCGGGCCGACGACGCTGCCGACCTCCTGGACGGCCGACACGATCCCGAGCGGTACGCCGCGTCGCTCGACGGGGTAGAGGTCCGCGACCAGGGCCAGGGTGGCCGGGATCAGCCCGCCACCACCGACCCCCTGCAGGAACCGGCCGATCACCAGCGTGGTCAGGTCGTAGGAGAGCGCGGTGACCAGCGAGCCGACCGCGAAGACCACGCAGGGCCGCGACCAGCACCGGGACGCGGCCGCGCAGGTCGGAGATCCGGCCGATCAGCGGCAGCATCGCGACGTACCCGAGCAGGAAGCCGGACACGATCGGTGCCCCGCGCTGGAGCTCGTCGATGGGGATGCCGACCGAGCCCATCATGTCGGGGAGCGCGAGGACGACGACGTAGGTGTCGGCAGCCGCGAAGGCCACCGCGACCGCCGCGAGGCCGAGCAGCAGGCGCGGGCCGCCGGTCACGAGGGTCGGCTCGTCATCGGGCCGGCGCCGGCGTCATGGAGCGGTGATGTCCTTGCTGGTGCCGTAGTCGTCCACGGTCATCGAGTAGGTCATCGGCGGCTTGCCGCTGTAGAAGACGCCGGTCAGCTCCGCGGTGCGGAGCTCGCCGTCCGACGTGATCCCGTACGTCGCGTCGAACTCCCCGGTGGCCCCGGGGATCAGGTGTGCCGCGGCCGCCTCGGGGACCTTGCCGGTGTAGGTCGTCAGCACTTCCTTGTTGTCCTGGCCGCCGCGCACGTCGTCGCCCTTCTTCGAGGTCCGTGGTCGCGGCGAGGATCGCGGGGATCCCCTGGTCGGCGCTGAGCAGCAGCGCCGGGTCGGGGGCGCCGTAGTCGCCGGGGTCGACCTCGGAGTAGCCGAAGGTGAGCGGGATCTTGGCGTAGACCTTGCCGCCCACGGCCGTGATCGGGACCGGGAACGAGCCCGCGCTGATGACCGCCGTGAGGGTGCCCTCGAACGCCGGCGCATCGGTGACCGTGCCGTCCGCGCCCTGCACGCCCTGGACCCCGTCGGGGAGGTCGTCGGTGGTCAGGGTGAGGGTGACGCCGGAGGTGTCCTCGAGCTTCTGCTGTGCCGTGTCGATCACGGTCTGCGGGTCGCCGAGGTCGGAGGCGGACTTGGAGCACGCGGTCGCGCCGAGCGCCAGGGCCACGGCGACCACGAGCCAGGACCAGCGACGCACCGACATGGTGAGTCACCCTGTCACAGGCGGGGTCGCAGGCCAGGGTCACGGCTGGGGTCACCGCAGGGTCACAGCTGCGCGGGCACGGGCCCCGCGCAGGCGACGATCGGCTGGGAGCCCGGCGTACCGCTGCCGTCGCGGCGACCGACCGGCTCGGGCAGGTCGACCGGCGAGCCGCTGGCGGCCGCCGCGCGCGCCGGGGCCGGCCCCGCCCACGCGAAGACCAGGGCGTCCTCGCCCTTGAGGAACCGGTGGCAGCGGACGCCGCCGGTGGCACGGCCCTTGCCGGGGTACTCCTCGAACGGCGTGACCTTGACCGCGCCCGGCTCGGTGCCGGGCAGGGCCGTCGACGAGCCGCTGGCGGTGACCACCACGGACGCCGGCCGGGTCGAGCGCGCCGAACCACGCGACGTGGTGGCCGGCTCCGAGCTTGATGCCGGCCATGCCGCCGCCGCTGCGGCCCTGCGGACGTACGCCGGAGGCACCGAAGTGGAGCAGCTGCGCGTCGGAGCTGATGAAGCAGAGCTCCTCGTCGCCGGTGCGCAGCTCCACCGCGCCGACCACCTCGTCGCCGTCCTTGAGGCCGATCACGTCCCACTCGTCCCTGCCGAGCACCTCGGGGTTGACCCGTTTCACCACTCCCTGGCGGGTGCCGAGGGCGAGGCCGGGGCCGTCGGTGCGGAGCGGGCAGAGCGCGAGGACCCGCTCGCCGGCCTCGAGCGAGCGGACCAGGTCGAAGGGCAGCCCGCCCTGGAGGTTCGGGTGGTTCGCCGACGGCGGCAACGCAGGCAGGTCGAGCACGCTCAGACGTACGACGCGCCCGCGCGTGGTCACGGCACCGATCTCGCCGCGGGCGGTGGTGCGCACCGCGGAGACGACCACGTCGTGGTTCGCCCGACCGCCGTCGGCCGTGGGGAGGTCGTCGTTGGACGAGCGGGCCAGCAGGCCCGAGGACGACAGGTAGGCGAAGCACGGGTCGTCGGCCACCTCCAGCGAGCTCGCTGCGGCGGAGACCGTCACGCCGGCCGACTCGAGCAGCACGGTGCGACGCGGGGTGCCGAAGGTCTTCGCGACGTCGGCGAGCTCGTCGGAGACGACCTTCCGGAGCAGCTGGTCGTCGCCCAGGATCGCGTCGAGGGCCTCGATGGTGCGCTCCAGCTCGTCCTTCTCCTTGTCGAGCTCGAGCTTGGAGAACCTCGTGAGCCGGCGCAGCGGCATGTCGAGGATGTAGTCGGCCTGGGTCGAGCTCAGGTCGAAGACGCCGATCAGCCGCTCCTTGGCCTCGGCGGCGTTGTCGGAGGACCGGATCAGCTGGATGACCTCGTCGATGTCGAGGATCGCGACCAGCAGGCCCTCGACCAGGTGGAGCCGGTCGGCGGCCTTGGTACGACGGTGGGCCGTGCGCCGTCGTACGACGTCGAAGCGGTGACCGAGGAAGACCTCGAGCATCTGCTTGAGTCCGAGCGTGCGCGGCTGCCCGTCGACCAGCGCGACGGCGTTGATGCCGAAGGTGTCCTCCATCGGCGTCTGCTTGTAGAGCTGCTCGAGCAGCGCCTCGGGGACGAAGCCGTTCTTCACCTCGATCACCAGGCGCAGGCCGTGCTCGCGGTCGGTGAGGTCCTTGATGTCGGCGATGCCCTGCAGCTTCTTGGCCTGCACCAGCGACTTGATCCGCTCGGAGACCTTCTCGGTGCCGACGCCGTACGGCAGCTCGGTGACCACGATGCCCTTGCGCCGGCCGACCGACTCCACCCGGGCGGTCGCGCGCATCCGGAAGGTGCCGCGGCCGGTCTCGTAGGCGTCGCGGACGCCGTCGAGGCCGACGATCATGCCGCCGGTCGGCAGGTCGGGCCCCGGCACGAAGCGCATCAGGTCGTCGAGGCTCGCGTCGGGATGGGTGACCAGGTGGCGCAGCGCCTGGACGACCTCGACCAGGTTGTGCGGCGCCATGTTGGTGGCCATGCCGACGGCGATGCCGGTGGTGCCGTTGACGACCAGGTGGGGGATCGCGGCCGGCAGCACGACCGGCTCGAGCTCACGGCTGTCGTAGTTGGGCTTGAAGTCGACGGTGTCCTCGTCGATCGAGGCGGTCATCGGCACGGCGGGCGGCGCCATCCGGCACTCGGTGTAGCGCATGGCTGCCGGCGGGTCGTCGGGCGAGCCGAAGTTGCCGTGTCCGTCGACCAGCGGCAGCCGCATCGACCAGGGCTGGCTGAGCCGGACCAGGGCGTCGTAGATCGCGCCGTCGCCGTGGGGGTGCAGGCGACCCATGACCTCGCCGACGACGCGGGCGCTCTTCACGTGGCCGCGGTCGGGCCGGAGGTTCATGTCGTTCATCGTGTAGAGGATCCGGCGCTGCACCGGCTTCAGCCCGTCGCGCGCGTCGGGGAGCGCGCGGGAGTAGATGACGGAGTAGGCGTACTCCAGGAACGACGACTCCATCTCCTGCTTGATGTCGGTGTCGAGGATGTGCTCCTCGAAGTCGTCGGGGACGTCCTGCCGGGTGCTGCCGCGTGCCATGGGCGCATTCTCCCCGGTGGCTGGTGGACCGGGCCACGGGGCGCGCCGGGCCGGTGCACCGATCTATTCAACCATTCGGTTGACAAAGCGTCGGGGATGCGGTGGGGTGGACGTGGAAGGACCCCGAACACCCGACGAAGGAGCATCTCGTGGCCACCGTCATCGTCCAAGCCGTCGCCTCGCTCGACGGGTTCATCGCCCAGCCCGACGACCTGCCGGGCCCGATCTTCGACTGGTGGGAGGCCGGTGACGTCGAGATCGCCCCCGGGGATCCCGAACGACCGTTCCGCGTGTCCCGAGCGTCGGCCGACTACCTCGCGGACACCTGGGCGGCCAAGGGCGTCATCGTGATGGGCCGCCATCTGTTCGACTTCGTCGACGGGTGGGGCGGTCGCCCGGCCTCCGGCGAGCACGTCTTCGTCGTCACCCACCGCGACGCGACCGAGTGGCAGCAGCGGTACCCCGAGGCGCCGTTCACCTTCGTCGGCGGCGTCGAGGAGGCGGTACGACGGGCCGGCGAGCACGTCGGCGCCGACGGCACCGTGACGGTCACCGCCGGCGAGGTGGGCGGCCAGGTGGTCGCCGCCGGGCTGGCCGACGAGGTGGCCATCGACCTCGCGCCGGTCTTCCTCGGCCGGGGCAAGCGGTACCTCGGGTCGCTGACCGACGAGATCGTTCTCGACGACCCGCACGTGGTCGTGCAGGGCCACCGGGTGCTCCACCTGCGCTACCGCCTGCGCCACTGAGAGCCGACCGGGGCCGTCGGGCGCCCCTGAGACGGAAAACGCGGAACAATTCGCCCTCCGACCCGCTCGGGCGGCGAATTGTTCCGCGTTTCCCGTCTGATGCCGGCGCCCCCTTCGTGGCAACCTCCGCGAAACCTCGGCCCGGTAGATTTCGCCCGTGACCGCCGCCGATGCCGACGCGTTCGTCGCTCCCCGCCACTGGGAGGCAGACGTCCTGCTCCGTGACGGCCGGACGGCCCACATCCGGCCGATCCGGGCGGACGACGGCGACCTGCTCGTCGACTTCTACAGCCGGGTCTCCGACCAGTCGAAGTACTACCGCTTCTTCTCGCCGATGCCGCAGCTCTCCGAGCGCGACGTCACCCGGTTCACCCACGTCGACCACGTGACCCGGGTGGCGTTCGTGATGCTGCTCTCGGAGCGGATGATCGCGCTCGGCAGCTACGAGGGCTACACCGCCCGCCGACGACCACCAGGACGAGCCGGTCGAGGTCGCGGAGGTCGCCTTCCTGGTGGAGGACGCCCAGCAGGGCCGCGGGATCGGGCAGCTCCTGCTCGAGCACCTCGCCCAGGCGGGCCGCGAGCGCGGGATCGTGCGCTTCGTCGCCGAGGTGCTGCCCGACAACCACCGGATGATCCAGACCTTCCGCGACGCCGGGTACCGGCTGGTCAGCGGGTTCGAGGACGGCGTGGTCAGTCTCGAGTTCCCGATCGAGGCGACCGACACGGCCATCGGCGTGATGAGCAGCCGCGAGCACCGCGCCGAGGCGGCGTCCATCGAGTCGTTCTTCAACCCGCGGTCGATCGCGGTGATCGGCGCCTCGCGTCGCCAGGACACCGTCGGCCAGGCGCTGGTGCGCAACCTGGTGCTCGGCGACTACACCGGCCGGGTGTACGTCGTGAACCCGACGGCGAAGGCGGTGTCCGGCCTCCCGGCGTACTCCACGGTGGCCGACATCCCCGGTGACGTCGACGTGGCCGTCGTGGCGGTGCCGGCCGAGTCGGTGCAGGACGTCGTCCTGGACTGCGCCGCCAAGGGCGTCCGCGGCCTGATCATCATCTCCGCGGGCTTCGCCGAGATCGGCGAGGAGGGCCGCCAGCGGCAGCGTCGGCTGGTCGGGCTCTCGCGCTCCTACGGGCTGCGCGTGATCGGGCCGAACTGTCTCGGCATCATCAACACCGACCCGAAGGTCAGCCTCAACGCCTCGCTGTCGTCGCTGAAGCCCGCCCGCGGCCGGGCCGGTTTCTTCTGCCAGTCCGGGGCGCTCGGGTCGGCGATCCTCGAGAAGGTCAACAACCGCGGCCTCGGCCTCTCGACGTTCGTCAGCGCCGGCAACCGCGCCGACGTCTCGGGCAACGACCTCCTGCAGTACTGGGAGGAGGACGACTCGACCGAGGTCGTGCTGCTCTACCTCGAGTCGATCGGCAACCCTCGCAAGTTCAGCCGGATCGCGCGCCGGGTCTCGCTGCACAAGCCGATCATCGCGATGCGGTCGGGCCGCACCACCCAGGGCGTGCCGATGGGCCACTCGGTGCGCAAGATCGGGGCGCCGCCGCAGGCCGTCGACGCGATGTTCCGCCAGGCCGGCGTGATCCAGGTGGACACCCTCGACGAGATGTTCGACGTCGCCCAGCTCGTCGCCCACCAGCCGCTGCCGCGCGGGCGCCGAGTGGCGATCGTGGGCAACTCCGACGCGCTCGGGCTGCTCGCCTCCGATGCGGCGGCCGCGGTCGGGCTCGTGGTGAGCCGCTCCGTGGCCCTCGGCGCCGACGCCAGCGGACCCGACTTCGAGGACGCGCTGGACGCCGCCATCGACGACCCCGAGGTCGACTCGGTCGTCGCGGTCTACATCCCGCCGATCGACGTCTCCGGCGTCGAGGTGGCCGACGTGCTCGCCGCCGTGGGGGAGCAGTCCGACAAGCCGCTCGTCTCGTCGTTCCTCGGCGCCGAGGGGGTGCCCGAGCTGCTGCGGGTCCCCGACGTCGCCGGCTCGACCGCCGGGCGTGGCTCGGTGCCCTCCTATCCCGCCGTCGAGGCGGCGGTGCGGGCCCTCGCCCGCGTCGTCGAGTACGCCGTGTGGTTGCGCACCCCGAACGGCCCCACCGTGACGCCCGACGACATCGACGTCGCGACGGCCCGGGGCCTGGTCCAGCGCCTCCTGATCGCGAACCCCGACGGCACCGAGCTCGACGAGGCCGACCTCAGCGCGCTGCTGGCGGCGTACGGCATCTCGCTGTGGGAGGCGCGGCCGGTCTCCACGCTGGCCGCGGCGACCAAGGCCGCCCGCGACCTCGGCTGGGACGTCGTCCTCAAGGCGACGACCGACCGGCTCCGCGAGCGACCCGACCTCGCGCACGTGTGGCGCAACATCGACCGCCCGGCCGAGATGAGGGACGCCTGGGAGTCGCTCGGCCACCTCATCGACGACTCCGAGAACGCGGGGTTCGTGGTGCAGAAGAACGCGCCGCCCGGCGTGCCCGTCAGCATCCGCAGCATGGAGGACCCCCTCTTCGGGCCGGTCGTGTCGTTCGGCATCTCCGGGCCGCTCACCGAGCTGCTCGAGGACCGCTGCTACCGGATCCCGCCGCTCGGGGCCCACGACCCGGCCGCGATGACCCGCGAGATCAAGGCCGCACCGATGCTCTTCGGCTACCGCGGCTCCGAGGTGGTCGACATCGAGCCGGTCGAGGACCTGATCTCCCGCGTGGCCCACCTCCAGCACGACCTGCCCCAGGTGTCCTCGCTCGATCTCTCGCTGGTGCTGGCCGGCGCCGACCACTGCAGCATCCTCACCGCCCGCGCCCGGGTCGACCCGGTCTCCGACCCGCGCTCGGACTGGTTCGTGCGCCGGCTGCCGGCGGCGGTCGAGGACACCATCCCCGGCTGACCGCGGGGCGGTAACGTCCGGTCATGGCTTCCACCAAGGCCCCGACCGGCACCGGCCGGCACCAGGGAAGGGTCGAGCGCACCAAGCTCCGCAACGGGCTCCGCGTGGTCCTGCTGCCCGACGCGTCCGCACCCGTGATCGGCGTCGCGGTCTACTACGACGTCGGGATCCGCTCCGAGCCCGAGGGGCGCACCGGCTTCGCCCACCTCTTCGAGCACCTGATGTTCCAGGGCTCCGCGTCGCTGGGGAAGATGGAGCACATCCGCTACGTCGAGTCGTCCGGCGGCTGGGTGAACGGCTCCACGCGGCTCGACTACACCAACTACTACGAGGCGCTGCCCGCCCCCGCACTGGAGCGCGCGCTGTTCCTCGAGGCCGACCGGATGCGCGCTCCCGCCGTCACCGAGGAGAACCTCGCCAACCAGATCGCGGTGGTCGAGGAGGAGATCCGGGTCAACGTGCACAACCAGCCGTACGGCGGGTTCCCGTGGCTGACCCTGCCCGCGGTGCTGTTCGACACCTTCCCCAACGCCCACGACGGGTACGGCGCGTTCGCGGAGCTCGAGAGCGCGACGGTCGACGACGCACGCGACTTCTTCGCCCACTACTACGCACCCGGCAACGCCGTGCTGGCCGTGTCGGGCGACCTCGACCCCGACGAGACCATCGCCCTGGTCGAGCGCCACTTCGGTGACATCCCCCGGCGCCGCGTCCCGGCCCGGCCCGACTTCGCCGAGCCCGCCCCCACCTCCGAGCGGCGGCAGGAGCAGGTCGACGAGCACGCACCGGCCCCGGCGGTGGCGCTCGCCTGGCGGGTGCCCGACCCGGCCGATCTCGCGGCGTACCTCCCGGTGCTGGCGCTGGGCGGTGTGCTCGGCTCCGGCGATGCGTCGCGGCTGACCCGCCGCCTGGTGCAGTCCGACCGGACCGCGACCGACGCGGGGAGCCACGTCTCGTTCATGGAGAACCCGCTCGACGTGCGTGACCCGACCGCCCTCATCGCCGAGGTCCGGCTGCCCGAGGGAGGCGACCCCGACGGCGCGGTCCGGGCGATCGACGAGGAGATCGAGCGGGTGGCGACCGACGGCGTTCCGGCCGACGAGCTGCGCCGGGTGGTGGCGCGCGCCTCGGCCGAGCTGCACCAGCTGGCGGACAACGTGATGGAGCGGACCCTCGCGGCCGCGTCCTACGAGCAGCAGCGGGGGAGGGCCGAGCTCGTGTGGGAGGTCCCCGAGATGCTCCGGGCGGTGACGCCCGAGCAGGTCGCGGCCGCGGCCGCGACGCTCACCCCGTCGACGCGGGCCCGCCTCGACGTCGTCCCCGGGAGCCGGTCGTGAGCCCCGCGGCACGCGCGGTCGCACCGCGCGAGGTGCCGGCTCTGGCTCCGCCGCGCCGGCCCCGGCTGCCCCGGGTGTCCGAGCGGGTGCTGCCCAACGGGCTGCGGGTGGTCGCCGTACGACGTCCGGCCGTGCCGCTCGTGCACGTGCGGCTGCGCGTCCCGACGGCGACCAAGCGCGCCGGTGACCTGGCCCGCACCGAGCTCCTCGCGCACTCGATGCTCCTCGGCACCGACCGGCGCTCGGAGGAGCAGCTGGCCGAGACCCTGCAGGCGATGGGCGGCGGACTCCGGGCGTCCGGCGACCCCGACGGCTTCACGCTCTCGGGTGAGTCGCTGGCACCCGAGCTCGGCGGCCTGCTCGACGTCCTCGGGGAGGTGCTGACCGGGGCCACCTACCCGCGCCGGGGCGTCGAGCGCGAGCGGATGCGGCTGGCCGAGCACGGCCGGCTGCAGCTGTCGCAGCCACCGTCGGCGGCGGCCGACGCCTGGGCGGCTCGCCGCTACGGCGAGCACCCCTACGGCCGGCGGATCGCGCGGCCCGACGAGGTGCTCGAGATCGCTCCGGGCTCCCTGCGCGGCGCGCACGGCCGGCGGATCACCCCCGACGGCGGCGTCCTGGTCCTGGTCGGTGACGTGGTGCCCGCCCGCGCTCTCGACCTGGTCGAGCGGCACCTCGGTGCCTGGGCCTCGACCGCTCGGAACGACGCCGTGCCGCGCCGTGCCCGTCCTGGAGACCGGTCCACTGCTGCTCGTCGACCGCCCCGGCTCGGTGCAGGCCAACGTCCGCTTCGGCGGGGACGCGCCCCACATGTCCGACCCGTCGTACGCCGCCGTGCAGGTCGCGGACGCGATCTTCACCGGCCTCTTCTCCTCGCGGCTGATCGCGAACCTGCGCGAGGACAAGGGCTACACCTACGGCTCCTACAGCGTGATGCGGCACCAGCGGGCGGGGTCGTCGCTCGCGGTCGGGGTCGACGTGGCCACGGACGTCGCGGCCCCGGCCCTGGTCGAGACCCTCTACGAGCTGGGCCGGATCGTCACGCTGCCGCCCGAGCCCGCCGAGGTCGAGGCGGCCGTGCAGTACCTCACCGGCACCTCGGTGCTCCGCACGGCCACGCAGTCCGGCCTCGCGGACACCCTGCTGCTCCTGCTGGTGCGCGGCCTCGACGTGACCTGGCTGCGCGACCATCCGGCGCGGCTCGCGGCCGTCGAGCCGGAGCAGGTCCACGCCGCGGCGAGCGCCCTGCTGGCGCGCAGCCGCCTGGTCTGGACCGTGCTCGGTGACGCGGAGCGTCTCCACGCTCCACTGGCGACGGTCACCGAGGTCACGACGCTCGCCCGTGCGTGACAGACTCGGCCCCATGCAGGGTTTGAAGGAGGCCATCGACCGCACCGGGTACTACCCCGAGGTCGTGGCCGACGGGGTGATGCGGGCGGTCTCCGGCGAGGACGTCGTGTCGTTCTTCGTGCACCACGAGCCGACGTTCGACCGCGACGAGGTACGCCGCCACCTCACCGTCGTCGTGCTCACGCCGAGCCGGCTGATCCTGGCCCACACCGACGAGCACGAGGGCGACGACATGCTCCCCGAGCCCTACACGTCGACCTCGACCGAGGCGATCTCGCTGTCGGCGGTGAAGTCGGTCGTGGTCACCCGCATGGTCACCAACCCGACCGGCGGCCCGACGCCGCCGGCCGAGGCCGTGCTCACCATCGGCTGGGGCGGGGTCGCCAGGCTCGACCTCGAGCCGGCCACCTGCGGCGACCCCGAGTGCGACGCCGACCACGGCTACACCGGCACCTTCGCCGCCGACGACTTCTCGATCCGGGTCTCGGCGGCCGCAGACGGGCCCGAGGCCGTGCCCTCGCTGCTCTCCTTCGCGGACTCCCTGTCCGCCCGGACCCAGAGTTGAGCAACGACTTCGTCGAGCCGGCCTACGGCTCGCGCTCGTTGGCGGACGTCCTGCCGGCCGTCTCCCGTGCCCTCGGTGCCGCACCCGGCTCCGAAGCCGCCACCCTCGACCTGCCGCCGGCGCCGGCGTACGTCGTGTTCCTGGTCGACGGGCTGGGGGCCGACCTGCTGGCGTCGCACGCCCATGCCGCGCCGTACCTCGCGTCGCTGCTGACCCCCGAGGCCATCGTCACCGCCGGCGTCCCGTCGACGACCGCGACCAGCCTGACCTCGCTCGGCACCGGGCTCACCCCCGGCGTCCACGGCGTCGTGGGCTTCACCTCACGGGTGCCCGGCTCCGACCGGCTCCTGAACGCGCTGTTCTGGGACAAGGACGTCGACCCGGTGCAGTGGCAGCCGCACCAGACCGGCTTCCAGACGCTCGCGGCCGCCGGGGTGCACGTGACGACGGTCAACAAGCGGGAGTTCCGTGGGTCGGGGCTGACCGTGGCCGCACACCGCGGCGGCGAGTGGATCGACGCCGACCGGGTCGGCGAGCGGGTCGCCGGCGCCGTCACGGCGGCCTCCACGACGCCGTCGTTCACCTATCTGTACGACGGCGACCTGGACTGGACCGGGCACCGCTACGGCGTCGCCTCCGCCCAGTGGCTCCAGCAGCTGGCGATGATCGACGCCGAGGCCGAGCAGCTCCGCGACGCGATGCCCGGCCACGCCCGGCTGGTCGTGGTGGCCGACCACGGGATGGTCGACTCCCCGGAGCACCACCGGGTCGACCTCGACGAGGAGCCGGCGTACCGCCAGGGTGTCGTGCTGATCGGCGGCGAGGCGCGCTTCCGGCACGTCTACTGCGCCGGTGGGGCTGTGCCCGAGGTCGCGGCGTGCTGGACCGAGCTGCTCGGCGACCGGGCCGAGGTGCTGACCCGCGACCAGGCGATCGCGCGCGGCTGGTTCGGTCCGGTGTCGGCCTCCGTGCTCCCGCGGATCGGTGACGTGGTGGCCGCGGCGTACGACGACTGGGGCCTCTTCTCCCCGGTCGACTTCCCGTACGAGCTGCGCCTGGTCGGCCTGCACGGGTCGCTGACGCCGGTCGAGATGCGCATCCCGCT
>CAVXHO010000009.1:0-51348 GCA_963761515.1 uncultured Actinomycetota bacterium | reverse complement strand
AGCCGGATCAGCGGTAGTTGGTGAACTGCACCGCGAAGTCGTAGTCCTGGCCCCGCACGAGCGCCTGGACGGCCTGGAGGTCGTCGCGCTTCTTGCTGGACACCCGGAGCTCGTCGCCCTGGATCTGAGCCTTCACGCCCTTGGGACCTTCGTCGCGGATCAGCTTGGAGACCTTCTTGGCGTCCTCGGAGGTGATGCCCTCCTTGAGCGCGATCGAGATCTTCGACTGCTGGCCGGACTGCCGTGGCTCGCTGGCGTCGAGGATCTTCAGGCTCTGCTGACGCTTGACCAGCTTGTCCTTGAACACGTCGAGGACGGCACTGGCGCGGTCGTCGGCGGAGGCACTGATCTCGATCGCGTGCTCGCCCTGCCACTCGATGGTGGCGCCGGTGCCCTTGAAGTCGAACCGGGTGGCGATCTCACGAGCCGTCTGACCGAGTGCGTTGTCGACCTCCTGCCGGTCGATCTTGCTGACGATGTCGAACGAGCTGTCGGCCATCTTGCGCCCTCCTGGCGGTTTCGGGTCTCCGGTGCTGCCTTGCTATTCTTCCGACTTGCCGCCGGCCCGCCAAACGCGGGTCACGGCACGTCCCGGCAGGTTGCCCGAGCGGCCAATGGGAGCGGACTGTAAATCCGTCGGTGTATACCTTCGAAGGTTCGAATCCTTCACCTGCCACTGGGCTCCTGACCTGCGATGCGGGTCAGGAGCCCATGTTCGTTCACGGGTGGTCTTACCGAAGTCACGAGACCCCGCCCACACCGCCGTAACCCTGCTGTACGCCGCCGCCGGGCGTCGTGGAGTCTGACCCGGGGCATGCACGTGGCGGCGCCCCTCAATGAACACGACGCCGTGGGCGTCGGGGCCGCCGACTAGGTGGGCAGAGGTCAGCGTGGCTAACCGGGCCACGACCGGACGGCACCTACCGTCGGAGCGTGAACCCGGAGTGGCTCGGAGCGGTCGGCACCACGGTGGCCGCCGGGTTCGGTGTCGCCGCCTTCGGCTGGCAGGTCGCCGGGTCCCGAGAGCGTCGCAAGCAGACCCGCGAAGCCCAGGCACGCAAGGTCTGGTTCGAGATGAAGCAGAGCACCTCCGTGTTCTCGACCGACAACCCCGAGGTGCGCGAGCTCAGCGCGCTACCGGTCACCGTGCACAACGACTCCGACGACGTGATCTCGTGGGTACAGGTCGAACTCGTGCCCATCTACCAGGGCGCCGACGGGAAGATCGCCCGCATGCCGCACGAGCACACGGAGGAGAACAAGGCCTGGCCGGGTGTCACCGCGATCGGGCCGAACGGCTACTGGATCACCCACCCCGTCACGATCGAGGTCCCCAACCTGGGTCTGGACGGTGTCTGGCGGTGGGAGTGCACGATCGTGTTCGAGGACTCCGCTGGGCTCCGGTGGCAAAGGATCGGTGAGGCGCAGCGGCTCGACCAGAGGCGCAAGAAGCGGGCCGAACCCGCGGCCGAGAATCACCCACTCCACTGACAGATCGCGACCGGGCAGCGGCAGGTGACGGCGTTGGGCTGTTGCCGTGCCCGATTCGCTGCGCTGGCCTACGGCGCCTGTGTCACGTCGAATCTCGCGATGCGCAGACCCGACGAGCCGGGCACCAGGACGCAGGTGTACGACCCCGGATGAGTCTGACCGGCCCGAGCGGGCACACTGCCTGTGACGCGAAGCCGACCGTTGCCCAGGTCGGCGACGAAACCCTCGGAAACCGCCTTCTGACCGGGTTGGACGTGGAACTGCCGATCAAATCGTGACTGGCACTTGGCCTCAGCAGCCATGGCCGCCGACGCTTGACTCGACACGGAATGAGAGCCGCACGCCGTCGTAGCGACGAGCAGCGTGGCCGCTAGCACCAGGCCTCTGACGTGCATCAAGTGATCATGACAGACAGCCCAGTCGTGAAGGCGGACGTAGAACCGCTGATCAGCATGTGAGGGCAGCGGCCGGACTGCGGCACATGAGTGCGTTCCAACCGCTTGTCCTGACCCAAGCGCAAGCGCGAGTGACGGCCCGGCTGGCACGATGCGGACTGTGAACGTGTCCGCTACCGAGCCGCTGGCAGCGCCGGCTCGACCGGCTGGGCCACTGCTGCGCCAACTGAGGTCGCACCGGAGGCTGCTGACCGTGGCGACGGGCGTCGGACTGGTTGCGGTCCTAGCTGTTCTCGCGCTGCGGTGGTGGACCCATCCGGACGTGTTCGGCGAGGGCGGTGGTGCGGGCGACTTCGTCGCGGATCCGCGGCCGGTGTCGCAGGCGCAGACGACCTTTGCTGTCGTGGTGCCTCGCCTGTCGAGTAGTCCCGCCGCGGTCACGTTCCGGTCGGCTCCGGTGATGGCCTTCGCGACCAACACCGCCCGCGCCAGGATCACGTTCGGGATCTGTCACCCGTCACACGTCCGGATAGGGAACGTGAACGGGGCCGGCGACCGTTACTGCAGCCGGATCGACCCGATCGTGGCTGGTACGACGTTTCATTTCCGTCCCGGTGGGCCGTACATCATCGCGACGTCGACGCCCACAACTCCTGGGGAAGTCGTGATGACGGGCGCAGACTTCGACTACGCCACGGACCGAAGCCATTGGTACGCCCGTGGCGTTGACCACGTCGAGTTCAGAGACGTTCAGCGCGTCACTGACTCCTCTGGGTGACGGACCCGCACAGCGGCATGAGCGTGGGAGTCGATCGGCCGCCTTGAGACGTACGATTCTGCCGTTGGGTTCGAGAGAGTCAGCCCGCGGGCTGCTGCCGGGGCGTGTTGCGCAGCCCGTACAACGAAGCGCCGGTCACGACGAGGTTGCAACCAATGACGACTAGGTCCAGTGGAAACTCGAACTTGGTCAGGGTCAGGACCAGCAGCACGGCTGAGGACACGATCATGACCCAGTAGCAAGTCCGCAAGGTCGAAGACCGGGTCACCACCGGCTCAGACCCAGTAGCAGCGTTGTCACGCAGCACCCGGCGGCAGGCAGGCACCGCCAACCCAGCGGCCACCGCACCGACCGCCACGATCGTCACCGCCATCCACGGCCACCCCCGGTGGACCCCGTACAGCAACCCGAAAGTCAGACAGGACACCGCGACATAGACCGGGACGACTGCCCAGAGCCGCCGCCGCTCGATCGGAGTCAACATCATCGGCTGCTCCTCAATCGCCTGAGGCTGGTCGATCTCGGGCTTCTGGACGCCATGGTGGCACTCAAAGGGCCGTCCATGCCATGCCCGAACCCAGCGCTGGCTAGAACGTCACACAGTTCGGCAGCCGACGCACGCACATCGGCATGTGAGTGCTTGGCTCAGTGGTAGGTGAGTGAGGTGCCGAGCAGACGACGGGTGGCCCCCGGGGAGTCAGGGTCGGACCAGCTGCAGGTACAGCTGGTGGACGTGCTCCGACGCGTCCGGTTCGTATCCGACGTCAAGGGTGAGCGTGCCCACGGTCTCTCCCTGATCGACCGCGAACTCGAACATGGCTGCGTAGCTGTCGCCGATGTCGGCGATGGGGCCTTCATGTGTGTGGTGCACCCAGTGACCGCCAGGCACGTAGGTACTTTCCTCCGTGGGTTCCGACACCAGCCTGCCGACAACCATCACGCGGGTGCCGTCGCCGGGATCCTCGCTGAGCTCGGCGAAGACCGTGTCAGCAGAGTCCGCTAGTTCGAAAGCCCTGCGCCAGAGCCGGCCTACCACTTCGGGAAGCTCGCCGAGATTGGCAGTCAGGCTGGGGCCGACGAGGTGCTGGGGTACGCGCTCGATGATCTCCATGGCAGGCGCAACGCTACCCGTGCCGAGCACCGACCGGGTCCGACGCGGTCGCCGCGCACAGCAGCATCATCTTCTGTTCGTCTGTGGGCCAGTCGCCCGCGAGCGTTCATGCGACGCGAGGGAGTCGGCTGTCCGCACTCGGCCCGCTCAGGGCCGTACGGTTCACCCGGAACCTGGCGTCTCCGTGACACCTGCACCCGCGCCCCAATGCCCGACTGCCGTCGCAACCGTCGGCTCCGTTCGGGCCTTGCCACACGAACCGACAGAACCCGAGGAGCCCGCGATGACCACACCCGGCAACGACACCCCCGGCCCTGCCGACGGCGACGAGCCCGCACCCACGGCAGGTCCGGCCCGCAAGCACCGCCGCGCCGTCCTGGCCATCGTCTCCATCGTCGCCATCGCCGCGGTGTTCGTCGCCCTCGGCCTCGTCGCCGTCCTCATCGGGCAGAACCGGGAGGAGACGGACCCGCTCGACGCCGACGCTCCCCACGTGGCCGACTTCACGATGCACTCCGGGGGACCGTGCACGTACGAGCCGGAACGCGGCGGAATGGTCGCCCACTTCGAGGTCAGCACCCGCGAGGCCGGGCGGTTCACCGTCGACCTGGCAGCCGTCACAGAGGAGGGCCTCGACAACCTCGACATCTCCACCCCGCACGTCGTCCGCTTCACCGTCCCGTTCTACGGCGGCCCGACCCGGAATCAGTTCGACGTGGTCGTCCCGCTGACCGCGGCCGACTACCAACACGGTTACCGGGAGTGCCGGTGGACCGTCAACCCGACGGGAGCCTGACCCGCACGGGGCCGCCGACGGGACCGCAACGCCACCGAGGCGCACGTCCTGACATCGGCAGGTGCGTGCGACGGGGCAGCGGCATGTGAGTGCGTTGAGTTGTCAGCAGAAGGGCAGGGTGCCTTCGCTCAGACACGGGGGCAGGGAGCGGATCGTCGTTGGCGAGTAGAGGCTGGCCACCCCCATCTCCGGCTTCTCGTCTGCGCACTGACGCGGGACGGGTGCTGACGTCGCCGATGCCTTCGCGTGGAAGTAGTAGCCCGCCGCGTCAACATGGTCACCGATCTTGTAGGTGCCGAGGCCGGACAGCCGAACAGCCGTACCCGCGGAGACGATGCGGGAATGTCGATCGGCCCAGAGCACCGCGTCACCGATGGTGAAACACCCCGACTCGGTGACCCCGATGTCGCCGTCCAACATCACCCAGCGTGACGGAAGCCCTACCGGCTGCGAGTCCTTGCGCCACAGCACCGTGCCAGTGGACGCGGACTTGGTGAGCGGCGTCAATGCGACCGTCGGGGTGGCGTTGGCTGACGGCTCCGTCGAGCGCAGGTCACACCCTACTAGCGCGAACAGACTGACCGCCGAGACAGCCGCGATGAACCATCGGCGGCGTCGCGATGAGCCGCACGACAACATGGCGGCAGCGTATCCACCGGAGGTGCCACCACGTACGCAGATCGGCATGTGAGGACGCCCGGACGGCGGCATGTGGGTGCGCGTTGCAACCCGCAACGACGACATCCCGCGAAGTTCGGCGCTACACCCCGCAAGGGGCGCCACCGCCGAGCGCGTAGCCGGGGTACCCAGGTCAACACGGGCACTCACACCCGCCTCCACCCCGTCAGAAGAACAAGGCGGCCCAGCGCCCTACTGGAACCCAAATTCAGCAGGGCACTGGACCTGAGCCGAGTCTCAGTTACTTCAGCGCCAGGACTCCTGAAAACGTCACAGTGGCGTCTCCCTACGAGCCGGACAGCGGCAGATGAGTGCGTTCAAGAACACGGAGGAGACCATGCATACTGAGCGCATGCCAGCGCCTCTTGAGTCCAACTTCTTGGTGCCGAACGCCTCGTTCATCGTTCTGGCTGTTCTGGCACTGATCGTCGTTGGGCTCCTCGTGGGCGGCCTGGTCTGGCTCCTCGCGAGCCGGCGTAGCGCAACCGTCGACCGCTGAGAGCACCCGCGTCACCGCGTTAGACGCGAGTCCTCCACCGGCGCGAACGGGCACGGACAGCGGCATGTGAGTGCGATTCCCGAGCGCGCCGGGAGGCATGGTGGTTATGGTCAGACCGGGATCGAACCAATCGCCACGCGCGGGCATCTGACCTGGTGCCGGCTCCACAGGGAGTCAGAACCTAGGGGCTGGGCCGCCCTGATGGCGTCACTTCGGAAGGAATCCCATGAACCGTGTCACCTCTCGCATTGCAGCCGCCGTGCTACTGACGCCCGGGCTGGTGATGATCGGTTCCGCGCCAGCCCGCGCGACGACCTACCACTGCCAGGGCCGCGTGGCCACCATCGTGGGCACCCGGGCGGCGAACATACTGAGGGGGACCTCTGGGGACGACGTCATCGTCGGCCTGGGTGGCAGCGACTCCATCAGCGGCGCCGGCGGGGATGACGTCATCTGCGGCAACAAGGGAGGCGACAACCTCGTAGGCGGTGCCGGAGACGACGTGATGCACGGGAAGCGCGGAAGCGACTTCTTGGTGGGCGGGGACGGCAACGACGTCCTGTACGGGGGCGTGGGCGACGAGTCGGGCTTCCGAGCCGATGCCGGGGACGACCAGTGGTACTCGCGGACCCCGACGGACAGGCTCGAGTACGACGACACGGTGTCCCTCGACCTTCTGAGCGGTACGTCGACCGGGGTGGGGTCGGACGGTCTCCACCTGGGCGGCGGGATCTCCACGGTGCAACTCTTCGCACCGGACAGCACCGTGCTCGGCAGCGACCACCGCGACCTGGTCGTCGGCCTCTACGGGGGCGACACGGTCGACGGGCGGGGTGGCGATGACTTCGTGTCCCTGGAGGGACAGGGCAGCGTGGCGCATGGCGGCCCGGGCAACGACGACCTGCGGGCGAACGGTGGCGACCCCGAGGACACCCTGTACGGCGACGACGGTGACGACAGCCTCCTCAGCCAGGGCAACACGACCGTGAGCGGAGGGGCCGGCAACGACACCGTCACCCAGCTGCTCGGCTGCTCGCAGTGCGGAGCGGGCGCTGTCGACGAGTTCACGTCTGACCATCAGCTCGACGGCGGCGACGGCGACGGCAACGACACCCTGGTCGTGAAGGACCTCGAGGACCCGTTCTACAACGCCATCGCCTTCGACATGAGCGCCGGCACCCTGGACGCCGACGGCACGGTCGCACCGGTCACCGGCTTCGAGAACCTGTCCGTCTCCAACCCCTCGAGCACGACGTACGACGTCACCGGCACCGACGGCCCCAACACCATCACCTGGTTCGAGAGTCTCGTGGCGGTACAGGTGCACGCGCTCGGCGGCGACGACACGATCAGCGGAGGCGACGCCAACGACACCCTCGACGGAGGAGCAGGAGACGACACCGCCGACGGCCGGGGCGGCACCGACACCTGCACGTCCATAGAGCACCGGACCAGCTGCGAGGTGGCGAACCCCTAGCACCCCCCCGGCGACCGCCGGGATCACCGAGATCTGCGTGCCCTCGAGCGTGGCCGTCTGGAGGTTGTCGAGGAAGCGGTGTTCGCGGCCCAAGGTTGACCCCTGAGACGTCCGCTCATCGGCAGATGAGTGCGTTCTAGCTGATGCTTATGCCAATGACAGGGTGGCGCTCGGCGACCGGCTCGTCGACGGCGTCGGGCTCATCGCCGAGCGGGAGGCCGAGCTGCTGGCGGCATGGGACCCGCGCGACGCCTGACGACGCGCGTCAGCCCGGCGGCCAGACGACCTCGAACCGCTCGAAGACGACCTCGATGTCGTCGGTGAAGGTCCAGCCGTTGGCCGCGCACTGGCGGGTGAAGAAGCGGCTGTGCCCGTCGAGCCACCAGGCACGAGTCCGGTCACCCTCCCCCTCGTCCCACGCGAACGCGTCGTCGACGGAGGAGAGCGGTCCGACGCGCACGTCGGTCGTGCGGATGACCGCGAGCGGCCGTCCGTCGCCGCCCAGCACCACGCAGTGCTCGCCGACGACGGGGAGGCTGTCGCCCTCCGACTCGTAGTCGAGCACCAGGCCCGCCGTTGCTCGCTTGGGTCCGTTCACCACGAGGTCGCCGAGGTCGTCGGCCATCTCGGCGGAGTCGCCGAAGGCGAAGGCGGTGGCCAGCGTGCCGTCGTACCCGCTGACCGCGACGTACGCCGCCCACATCTCCTCGACAGCGGCACGGTCGGCGGGGGAGGCGTCCATGTCGGCAGCGTATGCCGGTTGGGCGGTCAGGTTGCCAGAGATCGAGTCCACCATCCACATCTCCCCGTCCGGCGCGCCGCTCGGCAGCAAGCAGCTGGGTCACCGGCGTTGCAACCATGACGCCGGGAGGTGACAGAACGGTGAGGGCGCGACGGACACGTTCCGCGAAGGCGGTTAGTCGCGGTGATGCGCGCCGGCACGATTCTGTTGCTCTTGGTCTTGCCAGTGGCGTTGATCTTCACCGCTGACGATTTCGCGCAGCTGGTCCTTCCGCCATCGGCCAAGACCTCTTCGCGGCCATCGCGCGACCCCTCAACGACTCGGCGGGTGCATAGATCCAACTCGGACCGCATCACCCTCAGCGGCATGTGAGTGCGTTCGCTTGGCGGGCTATTCAGTGACCTTGAGTTTGAACGCCGAGCCGTCAGGGGTCTCCCTCAACTGCTCTGCCAGGTCGGCGTAGACCCCGTGCAGCTCGGTCATCGGCACAGCCGATCGGCTGACCTGGGCCGGGTCGCGACCTTCGACGGTGAACGGCGGGGGCACCAGCGATAGCCCTTGGTCCGGAGCCAGCCTCTCGATCTCACCTTCCCAACCTGGCCACCGCAGTGAGCCGTAGAAGTCCCCGATGGCATCGGACAGCGCCCAGGTGATGAACGCACTGTGACCACCACCGATGGATTGCCAGTCGAGCGTGTCCGGTCCCCAGTAGCAGACCTCTCCCGGTGGAGCATCGAGTCCGCCCCCGTTGATCGCGAAACGTCCTCCGAGCGCGTCCCAAGCAACCTCCAACACTGAGGGAGGACCAGCCGCCAGATCGCTAGCCTGATGCACGCCAGGCAGGCCCTCGGCGCCGGCCCCAAGGATGCGCAGCCATCCGTGGTCGACCATCAGCGCGCCGCACTCGCCGACGAGAGCACCCAGGAAACTTCCAGTCGTGACCTGGAGGACTTCGAGCGCGATGTCACGGCGCGACACATCCGCGTGCAAGACCCTGACCTGGGTCGGCGCCTTATCGATCAGGGCCACGAGCTGCGGCCATGCAGGATCTGACACGTCTCGAAGGGCGTCCGCCGACACTCGATTCGTCACCGCGACATCTTCGCCCGGACGTCCTCACATCGGCTGTGAGTGCGACCGGACAGCGGCATGTGAGTGTGATTCAGCGAAGGGCGTCGGTGAGCGGTCTCGTGGTCGTTTGTGCGCCTGAGGCAGAGCACGTAATGGTGAGATCGCCCGACCCTGTGTTGTAGACGAGGTCCAGATTGTTGGTTCCAGAGGAGCTGATGGTGGGCGGGGTCTGGTCGTCCATCTGGACCTGCCGACCTTGCCCGTCTGTCGCTGTGCAACTGAGCGAGTAGCCGCTGTTGTTGGCGTCGTTGACATAGATCCCGTACTTCTTGTGGGGAGGCAGGACGACGTGCTGCGGCTGACCGGTCAGGTGGATGACCTTGGACGTGTTGTCGCTGCTGCTGCTGTCACTGCCCCCACAGGCAGCCAGGACGAACGGCGGCATGAACACGAGGGTCAGCCAAGCCGTCTGGTGCCTCACGCCAGAACGATTCACGGGCTGCATGCTGTCACGCGCTTGACTTGGGCGTTCGGAAGATTGAACAACCCAGCGCGTCTGGCAGAACTGCGAGCGCGGACAGCGGCATGAGCGGACGATCCTCGGGACCTACTCGGCGGGATCCCACCGCCAGGTCGTCACGGGGTGAACCGCAGAGTCAAAGCGATCGGGGCAGAGTTTCACGGCAGCGCGAGCAAGGCGATCGCCGCCCCAAGGTCTGCCGACCACGAACGTCTTACCCCGCTCGTTGAAACGAAAGCGAAGCCCTCGCTGCGTGCGCTCAACGCTCGCGATCTCGTTCCAGTTGTAGGAGAACCGGGGGCCTCCCAACCACGTCGAAGGCCGGACCTCGACGCCGTCACGATTCATGGTCAGTCGGTTCAGTGGCCAGCCCTGGCTGACTGCGTGACCCCCGTCCGGGAACCAGAACACCCCGACCAACACCGAATCACTCACGCGGCCATTATGGGATGCCTCGATCGTCGTCGTCCGCTCATCGGCATGTGGGGCCCCTGGACAGCGGCATGTGAGTGCTTTGGCGTTCAACTAGGTCGATGCCGTTGGACAAAGGAGACCCAACGCGAAGGATCGCCACACGCGCTCACCCGTGAAACTAGTTACCGAGCTCTTCGAGGTAATCGAGCAGACGCAGCGCCCCGAACACCGCAGACATCAGAACCGTTGCGGCCACTCCCACGGTGAGTGCGAAAGCGACCTCCTCGTCTGTCCGCCCAGTCGCGTCGGCTAAGACTCCGACCACTCGGCTGGCTTTGCTGGTCCTCGCCATGTGAAGCACGCCTCCCTACTTCGACGACCTTGACACGAGTCAGGCCGGCATGTCGTCACCCGAACTGGATGAACGCCCTACTTCAGCGGGGATCAGCCAGAGCGGCAGATGAGGTCGAATCGCTGTAGATGAACGGGCCCTGCTCTCGGCGCCGTTCGTTCGCAACCATGTAGGACATGAGCGAGGACAACAGCACCGCCCGACTGGACCAGTGGTGGCAGGGGCTTGCCGACGACAGCGCGCCCAGTTCAATGACCTAAAAGAGGGTGACCCGTTCCCCAGCGAACAACCGAGCCCTCACACCCGGGCGAGTCTCGTGGCTGAGATACAGCGGCAGACCGGGAAGGCGTCGACCACCGCGTAAACGACCGACTAGATGCGTACCTGACCAAGAAGCGTGTGTCGAGCACGGATAGCCACGACCAGCGCGTCCCCTCGGGGCGTGGGGGGTTTGCCCCCGGGGTCGGCTATGGATGAGTCACTGAGTGGAAGAACGGCGCGAGGGCACCTGTCTGGAAGTCGTCCGGAGGGATCGCGAAGTCGCCGGAGAAGGGGTAACTCAGGTCGACGAGCACGACCAGCGAGACGGCCACAACAGCTGCGATCGCTGCGGGACCGAGCAGGTGGAACCAGAAGTTCGGAGACCCGACGAGGACCGCGTAGGCGATCACCACGAAACTGGAGAACAGAATCAGAATCGCGATGTCCCATGGGAGACCGCCGACGGCGCTTTGAATGCGGTTTCGGCGGGCGTCCAGGGCGTCGTTCAACTGCTGGATCGCATCTTCGTAGAACGCCTTCTGCTCGGCAGATCTCGGCTCAACAGTGCGGAGCGCAGAGTAGACGCCTTCCAAGCCGGCGCGTGCTGCATCGCTGTCCGTGCCATCTCTCATCCGTGGGTATTCATCCCCGACCACCGAGCGCACGTAGACACCGACCGCACGGCGCACGTTCCCGCCCCCAGGCTCGGGGAACGCGGCGCTGTCCCTCACGATGGCCGAGAGTGCAGCGCCCTCGCGACTCGCGTTGTCGTCAGCCTTGAGGAAGTTTTGGTAAGCGATGACGATGACGAAGGCGAGCAACAGGCCGAACACGGCGGCGACGACGCCCAGCATCGGCGCGGACACCTCGGCGTGGAAACCGTCGCGAGTAGCAGGAACTGCCCGCCTGATCAGCCAGACCGCGAGCACCATGACAGCGAGCGAGAAACAGACAGCGACGACCATGATCACAGCGATGGGAACCGTGTTCAGAACCGCGCGCAGCACCGACGCATCCTACTTCCGGCGAAGCCGGGCCTGCCCGGCCCGATCGGGGGAGGCTTCAAGCGGTCTCGCCCTGATAACCGCGGATCGGGCCAAGGTTTCCGACGACCTCAGATCGGCATGTGAGTGCGCCCGGAAAGCGGCTAGATGCGGGCTTTCGACCGGGGCCAGGCGGTCGCCTCAGTCAATGGTCGATGGTCGATGGTCGATGGCACGAACCGTGTCGGGAAACGCAACCTTGCTCTTCAGCAGGCGTAAGGTCGAGGTATGGAACGAAAGTGAACCGCCCGATACGGCTGGCCATTGTCGATGACTACGCCGTGGTGATCGCAGGAGTCGCTTCGTTCCTCGCGGAGGAACGCATCGACGTGGTTGAGACCGGGGCGTCGCTGCCTGTCATCACCGATGTCGACGTGGTTCTGTACGACACGTTCGGGCAAGTGCAAGGCCAGGACATCGACCTTGAAGACTTCGTCCGCGATAGCGGCGCGAAGGTGGTGATCTACAGCTGGAACCTTCGTCCGGACTTGATCGACGAGGCGATCGCCGGTGGTGCCCGCGGCTACCTGTCCAAAGTTCTCACGGGACCCGTGATCGTCCAGGCCCTTGAACGGATCATGACGGGCGAGATCGTCATCCTGGCCGGAGACCACGAGACGAGCGTCGACGGGACGGGTGACTGGCCCGGAAGGTCGGTGGGCTTGTCTCCGCGTGAAGCGGAGGTCATAGCGCTGATCGCACGAGGGCTGAGCAACCAGGAGATATGCGACCGCGCCCACGTCAGCATCAACTCGATCAAGACCTACATCCGGTCCGCTTACCGCAAGATCGGCGTCGAGCGTCGCACCCAAGCAGTGCTGTGGGCGCTGGCAAACGGCTTCACAGCCGACTCCGAGCGCACCATCGATCCCGCTTTGCGGGTACGGCCAGCGGCTCGTGCGAGCACCGTTCACAGCCCCTAGCTCGTCCGTCCTCGTCCGGCGGTTATGACCGATCATCGGCATGTGAGTGCGACCGGACAGCGGCATGAGCGGACGGTGTGCGGACCGTCAGCGGCGTGAGAGTGCCGACGGTAGATTGCCTCTTGTGGAGAGCAGGGTTGTAGGTGGTCTCTGGACCGAATGGGGTGTCATCTCGAGCCCTTTCCTCGCTCTCCTTGTCAGCCAGGAGTCCCTGACGATCGAGGCCCGGTTTGGACTGCACCGCGTCTACCGTCCACGGATCATCGAACGCGACCGCATCAGGAGGATCGCTCCCTCGAGCAAGCGGCAGCTCTTCGGCTCTGGCGTTGTCATTGACGGCGTCAACGGAGAGCGGTGGGTTTTCTTCGGTTTCTATGACCGAGCATGGCTGTTGGGGCTACTGGAATGGCTGGGTTATCCCGTCGAGCAGCCCGCTGCGCCAACGCTCTGATTGGCTCTCGTAGTCCCATGCCGTCGGCATCTACGCGAGCGGACAGCGGCATGTGAGGACGTTCGTGGCGCGGCTCTGGACGGGCCCTCCCTCATCGAGAACGATGAGGGAGTCGCTGCCGTCTGCTCGATGGCCGGGTGGGGCGTGACGCTGCCCGTGGAGGCGGGCGAACATGACTACTCCGGGACTGGACCCAGGCATCGACTCCGAGGTGCTGGCGTCATTGGCGACGCCGAGCAGCATCGACACCCCGTTCGGGGTGATGGAGTTCTTTGATGGGATGCCTCTTCCGGCCACGGTGGAGAAGAGTTATGACGCGCTGGACCTGATCCGTGGGATCGACGCTTTCTTGAACTGCATGCCGGGCGCGTCCATGTTGGCCATGCGTGCGGGGGGCTGCAGAGCGTGGGGGCACGGTCGAACGTGATCGCCTGTACCGACCCGTCGACGTCGGACATCGGCCACCAGGTGGTCCTGACCGCCAACACGAGACGACGTACGGCACGACGTTCTTGGACCTGAAGGCCGACGGACCGACTGTCGTCGAGGCCCCGGCGACACTCACTGAGCTTCGTCGACGACCTGTGGCAGCGGTACGTCGCCGACCTCGGCAACGCCGGACCCGACCGGGGCCAGGGCGGCAAGTACCTCTTCCTGCCGCCCGACCACGAGGGCGAAGTCCCCCGACGGCTACTACGCTTGTCGGTCACCGACCTACTCGAACTGGATCGTCATCCGGGCCCTGGACGGCCTCGACTCACTCCTCACCACCGCATCTACCCACTCGCATCAGCCGACAACCCTCCGCCGGCTTCGTCGACTTCGCCGAGCGCACCGGCGAGTCACATCACCGACGACACGATCTCGGGTGGCGATCAACCCGAGTGATGACACGCCGTGGTACCCGAGCCGCAACACGGCCTCCTCGTGCGGGCGACCTCCGGGACGGCTGGTGGGAGTCGCAGCCGACCTTCCCGCGGTACGCGAGGCCGGCACGTTCGTCCCCGACTGTCGACGTCGTCGTTCAACGGCATCCACGCCAACGACTTCTCGTTCTTCGAAGAGGTCAACGCCATCGTCCAGGAGGAGCCCGCCGACTCCCTCGACCCCGAACGTGCAGGACAGTTGGCCGCCATCGGAATCGTCCACGGCAAACCTTCTCCCCCGACCCACACCGCCGCGACATCCTCGACCAGGCCGCGAGAGCCGCCGCCGGGCTGGCCCGCACTCTGCTGTACAAGCCCCGAGACCGCGCCGCGTACTTCTACGACGACGGGTCCTGGAAGACCGCGTTCGTCGGTGGCAGCACGAGTTCATCGCCAACGGTCGCCCGGCTCCTCGACTGCCGCACGATGATGCACTACGTCGGCACCGGCATCACCCCAGCCATGACTCACGCTGCAGTCGGAGTGGGGTCGCAGTACGCCTTCACCGCCGAAGACGCCAACGGTGACTGGCTCGATGGAGGCAAGGACTACACCCTGACGTTGCCTGCCGGCATCCCGGCCAAGACGTTCTGGGCGATCGACATCTACGACACCCAGACCCGCTCACTCCTCCAAACGGACAACCCCTACCCGAGCATCAACAACCGGTTCACCAGCGTCCACACCGAACCCAACGGAGACACCCTCCTGCGATTCGGACCCACCCCACCCGACGCCCCGGACGTGAACTGGCTACAAACCATCCCCGGCAAGGGATGGTTCCCCATCCTGCGCCTCTACGGCCCACTACAGCCGTGGTTCGACCACAGCTGGCGACTCCCAGAAGTCCATCCCCCTAACCCCTCGATGCCCCGGGCGTCGCCCGCTCATCGGCATGTGAGGACGTTCCATGGGTGCGCATCGGCGGACCCGGAGCCGTGCGGTCTGCATCGGGGACATCGGGCGGATCCACCTAGGCCGCTGGCGTTTTGGCTCAGTGGCTGCCGTCGGGGAGCGGGGATTCCGCAGGTCTGTGAATGACCCCGACGACCGGCGTCCCCAAGGGCTCGACCCGACCCTGGAGGAGAGCATCGACGTGCATCCGGTGAGCTGACGGAGCTCGACCGGCTCGGTGAGATGGTCGCGCCCCGCGCTGCTCAGGCTGCGGGGCGCTGACCTCGGCGCCTACACAGACCCACCGGCCGCCGAGGCTTGGGGGGAGGCTACGGCGAGCGTCGGACGCGTCCCACACCCCGACGGGTGGAGAGGCCGGAGCACGCCTCCAGGGCCTTCGCGCACGTCAGGCCAGCACCTTCAGCAGCCGGCTCACCTCCGTGCGCATCGCCTCGCGAGCGGGGCCGAGGTAGCGGCGCGGGTCGGTGATCGCAGGGTCTGCCTCGAGGTGACCGCGCACGCTCGTCGTCAGGGCGATGTTGAGGGCCGTGCCGATGTTGATCTTGGTCATCCCGGCCGACACCGCGCGAGCCAGCTCCTCATCGGGTACGCCGGACGACCCGTGCAGGACGAGCGGCACCGGCACCTCCGAGCGGAGGGCGGCGATCAGCTGGTGATCCAGCTGCGCCGTGCGGCTGGTCATCGCGTGGGACGAACCCACTGCGACCGCGAGGGCGTCGACGCCGGTGGCTGCCACGAACGCGGCGGCCTCGGCGGGGTCGGTCCGGACGCCGGGGGCGTGCGCGCTCTGCGCAGCACCGGGTTTGCCCCCGACGTAGCCCAGCTCCGCCTCGACCCAGAGGCCGGCAGCGTGGCCGGCGTCGACGACCTGCCTGGTGCGGGCGAGGTTCTCGGCATACGGGAGCGCACCCCCGTCGTACATCAGGGAGCTGAGGTACGGGCGCAGAGGTCCTCGGACGGCCTCGGCCACGAGGTCGTCGTCGGTCAGGTGGTCCAGGTGTACGGCGATCGGCACGTCGGCCTGGGACGCCATCAGGTGCGCGGCTGCCAGGATCGGTTCGGCGGCGCCGCCGTGGTAGCGGATGGCGTTCTCACTGAGCGCGAGCACCACCGCGCGCCCCGCCTGGGACGCCGCGGCCACGATCGCCTCGGCGTGCTCGAGCGTGATCAGGTTGAACGCCGGCAGCGCACCACCCCGTCGTTGCGCCTCCGTCACCAGGACGCCGATGTCCACCACCGTCATCGCGCACCGTCCAGCTCTCGTACGACGACTCCGGGGAGCTGTGCCGCGTGATCGGCAAGGTCGACGTCGCCGGCCTCGGGCGAGAGCACTGCCGCCGCCGACAGGGCGACGGCGTCGTGCAGCATCCGGTCGGGCGACGCTGCGAACAGCGGGTCACGCAGCAGGCCGCGCGCCAGGCCGGCCACCAGCGCGTCACCCGCGCCCGTGGGGTTGCCGACCAGGACCTCCGCGGGTCGTGCTTCCCAGACGCCGGCCGGAGTGGCAGCGACGACGCCGTCCTCGCCGAGCGAAGCCACGACGGTGGCGCCCCAGGACCGGGCCAGTGCTCGGGCGGCTCGCACGGGGTCATCGTCACCCGAGATCTCCGTGAGCTCGTGTGCGTTGGGCTTGACCACGGTGGCCCCGGCTGCGAGCGCCGAGAGCAGCCATGGGCCCTGCGTGTCGACCAGGACTGGCAGCGCCCGCCGTCGCCCGGCCGAGACCAACGCGGCCAGGCCGTTCTCGGGTACGCCGTCGGGCACGCTCCCGCTGATGACCAGCACGTCGGCCTCGTCGAGGCCGGCCTCGACCGCTGCCACGAGGTCGGGCCAGCAGTCGAGCGAGGCGGGCTCGACGAGCGTGGTGGGACCGGCCCCGTCACGCTCGACCACCGTGACCGTACGACGGGTGGGGCGGCCGCTGTCGACCAGGAGGGCATCCAGTCCTGCGGCGGCGAGACCAAGCCGCAGCTGGTCGCCCGTCCCACCTCCGGCGGGCGCCACCAGCCGGGTCGGCTCCCCCAGCCGGTGCAGCACCCGGGCGACGTTGACGGCCTTGCCACCGGGTCGCTCGGCGATGGTGCGCACCCGCGTCGTGCCGCTGGGGTGCAGGTGGTCGACGTGGTAGGTCACGTCCACTGCCGGGCTGAGGCAGACGCAGAGGATCACGAGTCGGCGAGCACGACGGATCGGGCGAGGCTGCGCGGTCGGTCCGGGTCGAGCCCGGCTGCCTCCGCGCGGTCGACCGCGAGCAGCTGGGCACGGACGAGGTCGGCCACCGGGTCCAGGTCGTCGTCGACGACGAGCGCGCCCGTACGACGTACCTCCTCGGCGAGACCGGGGACCGAACCCCCCAGCACCCACACGGCCCGGCCCGGTTCGGCCACCGCGATCGGCCCGTGGCGGTACTCCATCTGCGGGTAGGACTCCGTCCAGAGCCGGCAGGCCTCCCGGAACTTGAGGGCGGCCTCCTGAGCGATCCCGAAGCCCCACTGCCGGCCGAGGAACGAGATCTGCTCGACCGAGGTCATTCCGGGATCGAGGGCGTGCTGCCCGGCGAGCACCTCGCGGGCCTGGGCGATGACGGGCCCGACGGACTCCCCGAGCGAGGCCCGCAGCAGCATCAGGGTGGTGGTGGCGAAGACGGTCTGGACCACCGAACGCTCGTCGGCGAAGTCGAGCACCACGGTGTCCGTGGCGGCCGCAGCGACCGGGGACCCGGCCACGGCGGTGAGGGCCAGGACGGGCGAGTGGAGCGAAGCCATGGCCCGCACGACCTCGGTCGTCGTGCCCGAGCGGGAGATGGCCACCACCCGGTCGTAGGAGCGGCCGACCGGGAGCTCGCTGGCCGCGAAGGCGTCGGTCAGGCCGAGTCCCGCACCCTCGCGCAGACCGGCGTACGCCGCGGCCATGAACCACGACGTCCCACACCCGATCACGGCCACGGACTCGCCGGGCCGCGGCAGGACGTCGGCCAGATCGGTGGCCAGCCCGGCTGCGCGGGTCCACGTATCAGGCTGCTGCGCGATCTCGGCCCGGACGAACGGGACGGTGGGCACGGTGTCAGTGGTCACGCTGAGCTCTCCTCGGTGAGCGGCGCGGGCTCGTCCAGCGCCTCGGTGATCTGGTCCTGGGTGGGTTGTCCGGCGGTTCCACCGACGTGGCGGACGCAGAAGGTGCCGGCCACGACGGCTCGCCGGAGCACCGCGTGCAGCGGGAGGCCGTCCAGCCAGGCGTCGAGGAACGCGGCATCGAAGGTGTCTCCGGCGCCGGTCGTGTCGACCGGGTCGACGGGAGACCCCGGCGCCTCGACCACGGTGCCGCCGGGCGAGACCGCGAACGCTCCCGCGCCGCCGTCCTTGACGACGGTGAGTGGCCCCCGAGATGCCAGGGCCGCCGCTGCCTGTCGCGGATCGGCGGCGCGGCCGAGCGCGACCGCCTCGTCGCGGTTGGGGAGCAGGACGTCGAGGTGGGGGAGCAGCTCGTCGAGGCCCATCCAGAGCCCCGACGGGTCGCCGTTCGTGTCCATCGACGTGGTCAGTCCGAGCTCGCGGGCCCTGCCCAGGAAGGAGGGCAGCGCCGGGCGCGAGCGAGGGCTGGAGATAGAGCGATGCCACGTGGACATGAGCGAGGCGTCGGCTCGGCTCCAGTCCCTGCAGGGCGTCGAGGGCGCTGTGCAGGTGCGACTCGGTGAGGGAGTCGATCGCACCGGTCAGGGTGAGCATGGCGCGGTCGGCTCCCCGGTTGAGTGCCACGGTGAGCCCGGTCGGGAGGTCGGGCCGCACCGACGACGTGGCGTACGTCGACGCCTGCCTCGTCGAGGAGCCCGGTGAGGAAGGTGCCGAAGTGGTCGTCGCCGACGGCCGCGGCGAGCGAGACCGGCCGACCCAGCCGGGCCAGGCCGTGTGCGGTGATCGAGGCCGAGCCGCCGATCACCAGCGACGCCGCGTCGAGGAGCTGCTCGACCTGGACGAATCGGGGGACGACGTCGCCGCTCAGGACCAGGTCGGGGTTGGCGTCACCGACCACGAGCACCCGCGCGGCACGGGCGCCGGACGCGGGCTCCTGGTCGACGGACACCGCTCTATCGTGGCCGACCCCGTGCACATCTGTCCAGAAACAATCAACGTGATTGCTCTTTCTTGATCGTTTCGAGCGAGAAGTGCCATGCTCCGGCCATGACGACGATCAGCTTCGTCGGTGCCGGTTCGGCGGTCTTCACCCGCCAGCTCCTGCGCGACCTCCTGTCCTACGACGACCTCGGTCCGCTCACGCTCGTGCTGCACGACATCGACGAGCGCCGGCTCCGCCTGGCCCACGACGTGGCCCGGCTGACCGTCGACCACCACGGGCGTCGGGCCGAGGTGCGCGCCGAGGCCGACCGTCGTACCGCGCTGGAGGGGGCCGACTTCGTCGTCAACACCGTCAACGTCGGCGGGCACGCGGCGACCCTCACCGACTTCGAGGTGCCCGCGCAGTACGGCGTCCGCCAGACCATCGCCGACACGCTCGGGGTGGGCGGGGTCTTCCGGGCCCTGCGGACCTTCCCCGTGCTCGACGCGCTCGCGCGCGACATCCAGGAGGTCTGCCCCGACGCCTGGCTGCTCAACTACACCAACCCGATGGCGATGAACCTGCAGTACCTCGCCGAGCGCCACCCGGGCGTCAAGGCGCTGGGGCTGTGCCACTCGGTGTTCTGGACCGTGCACGACCTGTGCGAGCTGGTCGGCGTACCCCTGGACGACGTGACCTTCCACAGTGCCGGGGTCAACCACCAGGCCTGGGTGCTGCGCTGGGAGCGCGACGGCGAGAGCCTCTACCCGTTGCTCGACGAGCGCATCGCCGCCGACCCGGACCTGCAGCGGCGGGTGCGCGTCGACATGTACCGGCGGCTGGGCTACTACCCGACCGAGACCAGCGAGCACTCCAGCGAGTACGTGCCGTGGTACCTGCACGACGACGCCGAGATCGCACGGCTGAGGATCCCGGTCGACGACTACATCGGGATCAGCGCCGCGAACGTCGCCGAGATCGACGAGCTCGAGCCGCTGGTCGCCGAGGGCCGGTACGTCGAGCCCGAGGACGAGGCGGCCGAGTACGCGCCCCAGGTGGTGCACAGCCTGGTGACGGGCACGCCGCGCACCATCCAGGTGACGGTGCCGAACCGCGGGCTGGTGCCCAACCTGCCGGACGGAGCGGGTGTCGAGGTCCCGTGTCGGCTCGATGCCGAGGGCGCCCACCCGCTGGCGGTCGAGGCACTGCCGGCTGCGTGTGCGGCGCTGAACCGCCACTTCCTGTCGGTGGTCGAGCTGACGGTGCGCGCCGCCGTCGAGGAGCGTCCGGAGCTGGTACGACGGGCGCTCATGGTCGACCCCAACACGTCGGCCACGCTGTCGGTCGATGCGATCTGGGAGCTCGCCGACGCGATGGTCGCCGCCCACGGGTCACTGCTGCCCGAGCCGCTGCGGGTGCCGCTCCGCCTCTGAGAGGTGACCGGCCGGGTGGTCAGGAGGCGTCGACGAGGTGCACCTGGATCCCGGCGCGACGCAGAGCAGCGACGGCGTCGCGGAGACGCGGCCGAGTCCGTGATCAGGTCCGAGACCAGGTCCAGGTCGCCGATCTTGGCGAACCCGCGACGTCCGAGCTTGCTCGAGTCGGCCACGACCGCGGCCCGGGCTGCGGTGCGGACGAGCGCTCGGTTGGTCTGGGCCTCGACCTCGTGGTGCGTGGTCAGGCCGGCCGTCGGGCTGATCCCGTCGACGCCGATGAACGCCAGGTCGAGGTTCAGGTGGGAGAGGGTCAGCTCCGCGAGCGGCCCGACGAGCTCGTAGGACTCCGCACGGGCACTGCCTCCGCACACGACCAGCTCGATGTTGGAGCGGACGGCGAGCTCGGAGGCGATGTTGAGGGCGTTGGTCACCACGCGGAGGCCGGGCCGCCCGGACAAGGCCCGTGCGACCTCCGTGGTCGTCGTCCCGCCGTTGAGGCCGACCGAGGTCGTCTCAGCGGTCACCAGCTCCGCGGCGGCGGCTGCGATCGCGCGCTTGGCGTCGTTGTGCTGGCCGCCCCGGTAGCGCATCGGCAGCTCGTAGAGGACTCCGGACGCGACCGCTCCTCCGTGGGTGCGGGTGAGGAGGTTCTGCTGCTCCAGTCGGTGCAGGTCGCGACGTACCGAGGCCTCCGAGACGCCCAGCTGCTCCGCCAGCTCGGCGACGCCGACCGACCCGCTCTCGTTGAGCTGCTGCAGGATCAGCCCCAGGCGGACGTCTTGTCGCATGGCTGCACAGTACGCGCACGATCGTGCTCACTTCGCGCATCTCCCTGGGCGGGCGTTCCTTGACCGGGTGCCACAACCGTGCAAGGCTGAGCAAACTTCACGATCGAATCTGCTTGGTCGCGGAAACGAAGGGAAGAGCCCGATGTCACCGAACCCCGGTTCCGCCCCCCGCTCCGGACCCCTGCTGCGGTCGCTCGTGGCCGTCGCCCTGGCGGCCGCTGCTCTCACCGCGTGCGGCGGCGGCAACAGCTCCGACAGCGGCAGTACCTCCATCGTGGTGACCCACGGCTACACCGACGCCGAGGCCACCGCCCTGCAGGCGGCCGCCGGCACCTGGAACCAGCAGCATCCCGACGAGAAGGTGACGCTTCAGTTCAACGGCGGGAACGACAGCGCCCTGCAGAAGACCGTGGCCGGCTTCACGGCCGGCAACTTCCCGGACGTCGCCTACCAGTACGGCTCGTCGGCCGCCCAGCTGGTCCGGCAGCCGAAGCTGGTCGACCTCACCGACCGGGTCACGGCGCCCTCGGTGGACTGGAACGACTTCTACCCCTCGGCTCGCGAGGCGGCCACGGTCGACGACAAGGTCGTCGGCGTTCCCGCGCTGATCGACAACCTCAGTCTCGTCTACAACAAGGCGCTGTTCGCCCGGGCCGGCGTCGCCCCGCCGACCAACGACTGGACCTGGCAGGACTTCCGCGACGCGTCGAAGAAGCTCACCGACGCGAGCACGAAGACCTACGGCTGGGCCTACGTCAACGACGGCAGCGAGGACACCGTGTGGCGGTACCTGGCGATGCTGTGGCAGGCGGGGGGCGACCTGCTGAACGCCGACAACACCGCGCCGGCCTTCGACTCCGACGCCGGCAAGGCGGCACTGCAGCAGCTCGAGGACATGGCCGTGACCGACAAGTCGGTCTACCTCGACCAGGGCAACGGCAACTACCTGAACCTCTTCAACAGCGGGAAGATCGCGATGCTCTGGACGGGTCCGTGGGACCTGTCGAGCATCAACTCCGACGTGAAGTACGGCGTCACCTACCTGCCCGGCTTCAACGGCAACCACGAGACCATCTCCGGACCTGACCTCTACATGCTGTTCGACAACTCCGGGCCGCGGGCCGACACGGCGTTCGACTTCGTGACCTGGCTGACGTCGGCCGAGCAGCACATCAAGTTCTCGATCGCGACCGGCGACCTCCCGCTGCGTCAGTCGGAGACCAAGCTGCCGGGCTACCAGACGTTCCTGAAGAAGTTCCCGGCCGAGAAGGTCTTCGTGTCGAACCTGGACAACGTCAAGCACGTGCGGCCGAACATCGCGTCGTACGCCGAGGTGTCGACCATCGTCGGCACCATGGTCCAGTCGGTCCTCCTGGGCCAGGCCACGCCCGACGAGGCCCTGAGCTCGGCCTCGTCGCAGGTCGCGTCGGTGCTGGCCGGCTCGTGACGCAGGCTCGTCGTCGGCGGGCCACCATCCTGCCGCCGCGCCGCGTGGTGACCCCGCCGGCGCGGTCGGGCCGGGGCCGGTCCTGGCAGGCGCGGAGCGACGCGATCACGGGCTGGGCGATGATCAGCCCGAGCGTCGTCCTGATCGCGGTGTTCGGACTGCTGCCGGTCTGCTGGGCGTTCTTGTTGTCCTTCCAGCACAACGACCTGCAGACCCCCGGCACCTGGGCCGGGCTGAGCAACTACCGGCAGCTGGCGCACGACCCCGTGTTCGCCGACTCCGTTCGTCACACCGTGGTCTACACGGTCACCTTCGTACCGATCACGTTGGTGCTGTCGCTCCTCGCGGCCGCCCTGCTCAACCGCAGGGTCCGGGGGATCACGATCTACCGGCTGGCCGTCTTCGTCCCGGTCGTCACCTCCACCGTCGCCACCGGGGTGATCTTCACCTGGCTGCTGGACCCCGACTACGGGCTCGTGAACGCCGTCCTCAGCAAGCTCGGTCTGCCGACCTTCGGGTTCTTCGCCTCTCCCGACGGGGCGCTCTTCGCGATCGTGATGATGACCGTCTGGGGCTGGGTCGGCTTCGGTGCCCTGATCTTCCTGGCCGCTCTCCAGGGAGTGCCGCAGGAGCTGATCGAGGCCGCCGAGATGGACGGCTGCTCGCGCGCGGGAGCGTTCTGGCGGATCGAGGTTCCGCTGCTGCGACCGGTCAGCGCCTTCCTGATGGTGTGGCTCACGATCAACGCGCTGCAGCTGTTCGACGAGGTCTACGTGACCACCAAGGGTGGCCCGCTGCACTCGACGACCGTCGTCGTCTACTACCTCTACCAGCAGGCGTTCCAGTTCTTCCACGCCGGCTACGCAGCCGCGATCGCGAGCGTGCTCTTCGTGGTGATCGGGGCGATCACCCTCCTGCAGCTCAGGCTCACCCGTGATCCCGCCACGACAGGGGAGCGTCCCTGATGGCCGTGCTCGACGACGTACGACGGGCACCGACCCCGACGCCCTCGCGTCCGTCACGTCGGAAGCTGCACGCGCCGTCCCCTTGGCACCTGGTGCTGGCGCCGGTGGCGCTGCTGATGGTGGTGCCCCTGCTGTGGATGCTGGTCACCAGTCTCTCGACGCTGGCGGAGACCCGACGCTTCCCGCCCGGGCTGCCCAGCTCGTTGCAGTGGTCCAACTACGCAACGGCCTGGAACGACTCACCGATGCTGCAGTGGATGGTGAACAGCGCGATCGTCTCTGTCACCTGCGTGGTCAGCAACCTCGTGCTGTGCAGCCTGGCCGGCTACGCCTTCGCCCGCCTGCGGTTCCCGGGCTCCCAGGTGGCCTTCATCGGCATCCTCGCCACCCTCATGGTGCCGTTCCAGGTGGTGATGATCCCGACGCTGCTGATCATCAAGCACCTGCACCTGGTCGACACGCTGCCCGCCCTCGTCCTGCCGAACCTCGCGACACCGTTCGGCATCTACCTGCTCCGCCAGTTCTTCCTCAGCCTTCCGGTCGAGCTCGAGGAGGCCGCGCTGATCGACGGCGCGGGCCGGCTCCGGATCCTTCGCAGCATCCTGCTGCCGCTGATGGGCCCGCCGCTGAGCACCGTGGCGGTGCTGACCTTCCTGTCGGTGTGGAACGACTTCCTCTGGCCCCTGGTCGTCATCGCCACGCCCGACAACATGACCGTCCAGCTCGGGCTGGCGACGTTCCAGAGCGCCCACTTCACGAACTGGCCGGTGCTGATGGCCGCCACCATGATCAGCCAGCTCCCTGTCTTCGTGCTCTTCCTCGTGGGACAGCGCTGGTTCGTCCAGTCGATCGCCAGCACCGGGATCAAGTGATCCGGGGGTCGGACGGCCAAGGTCCGGCGACCGAGGACCACGGCGCTGGGGGAGTACCTTCCTGGTGTGGCGGTGGCGGGTCCAGGTGATCAGGACGGACCGGAGCTCAGCCTCGACCAGCTTCTCGCGCAGCTGATCGAGCGGGCGCGCGACGTCAGCGACGCCCAGCACCGCTTCGGTGGCCTGCTCGAGGCCAACCGCTCGATCGTCGCCAACCTCGACCTCGCCACCGTGCTGCGACGCATCGCCGAGTCCGCGGTCGACCTGGCGCACGCGCAGTACGGCGCCCTGGGCGTCATCTCTCCTGAGGGCGTGGGGCTCGACGAGTTCATCCACGTCGGCCTCGGTGCCGCGACGGTCACGCAGATCGGTCACCTGCCCGAGGGCAAGGGTCTGCTGGGCCTGCTCATCGAGCAGCCGCACGCCGTACGCCTCGACGACCTCGCGGCGCACGAGCGCTCGGTGGGGTTCCCGCCCCACCATCCGCCGATGCGCGGCTTCCTCGGGGTGCCGATCAGGGTGCGCGACGAGGTGTTCGGGAACCTCTACCTGACCCGCAACGACGGCGAGACCTTCACCGCTCAGGACGAGGAGATCGTCGAGGCGCTCGCGGCGACCGCCGGCATCGCGATCGAGAACGCCCGACTCTTCGCCGAGTCGGAGCACCGGCAGGAGTGGCTGGCTGAGTCGGCCGACGTCACCCGCCGTGTGCTCGCCGGTGACGAGGGCTCTCTGCAGCTGATCACCCGGACCGTCCGGTCCTTGGCGGACGCCGACCTGGCCACCCTGGTGCTGCCGGAGGACGGCGAGCTCGTGGTGGCCGTGGCGGACGGCAGGGACGCCGAGCAGCTCGGCGGCACCCGCTACGCCCGGAAGGGGACCCTGAGCGAGTGGGTGATGGAGACGGCGGAGCCGGTCCGCCTGGCCGACGCCGAGCAGACGAGCCAGGTCGGCGGTCGCACCATCTATCTAGCCGGTCGGGTGCAGGTCGGTCCGGTCATGGTCCTCCCCCTCATCGGGAGGCAGGGGGTGCGTGGGTCGTTGGTCGTCGGTCGCAGCCGCGGTCGGCGTCCCTTCTCGCAGGTCGACATGGAGATGGCGACCACGTTCTCCAACCACGCGTCGACCGCGCTCGAGCTGGCGGAGGCACGGCGCGACCAGGAGCGGGTGCTCGTGCTGGAGGACAGAGCCCGGATCGCCCGTGATCTGCACGACCACGTGATCCAACAGCTCTTCGCGGCCGGGCTCATGGTGCAGGCGACCACGACGCACCTCGACTCCGAACGCGACGTGGCGACCCTGTCGGACGTCGTCACGTCGCTCGACCAGGCGATCAAGCAGATCCGGATCTCGATCTTCCAGCTCCAGCCCGCCTCCGCCACGGGGATCCGGTCCGCCGTGCTCGACGTGGTCGGTGAGGTGAGACCCGCGCTCGGCTTCGACCCGCGGCTCGATCTCGACGGACCCCTCGACTCGCTCAGCACCGACGAGCTGATCCGTGATGTCACCGCGGTGGTGCGGGAGGGCCTGACCAACGTCGCCAAGCATGCCCGCGCCACGGCGGCGCAGCTGAGCATCCACGCGACCACCGCACAGCTGACGGTCACGATCAATGACAACGGCGGCGGCATGGGGGCCACGTCGCGCAGCAGCGGCCTGGACAACCTGCGCAGCCGCGCCGAGGACCGGCGCGGCTCGCTGGTGGTCGCCGACCTCCCCGCCCCGGGCGGCACGACGTTGGTCTGGACCGTGCCGATCGGCTGAGCTCTCGCGTCTGCCGGGGCCGCGCGCCAGGTCACCGGTAGAAGTACGGGTCCAGCACGCTGACGCGGGTGACCGAGTCGACCGGGAGCCCGTTGCGCTCGGCGGCCCGCTGGATCGCCTCCGCGTCCGGTCCGTCGTACACGCAGTACGTCTTGGTCTTGTCCTCGTTGACGTAGGAGTGGACCCAGGTCACGCCCACCTCGGCGTTGCGGCCGACCACACCCAGACACGCCTCCGCGCCGTCCGCGTTCACCGGGATGTGCAGTCCGTCCGTGAAGGACCGTTCCACCATGAATCTCGCCATCGTCCTGCTCCTTGTACCTCGTCCGGCCCCACGTGGGCCGGTGCGACCAAACTAGGAGAGGGGCCGCAGGGATCGGATCGGCAGCGGCTGCCCAGGTTCGCCGTCTGCCTGCCCAGCTTGGGCCGCGAGGGCTGCGGCCTCGGTGCGGGTGCGAACGCCGAGCTTGCCCAGGATCGCGGAGACGTGGTGATGGACGGTCCGCTCCGAGAGCACGAGGTGCTGGGCGATCTCGGCGTTGGTGAGGCCCCGGGCGAGCAGTCCCCAGACCTCGTGCTCGCGCGGCGTCAGGCCCCACGGGTGGGCGGTCGTCGCGCCACGCGGGCCGCGCTCCACGCCGGTGGCGCCGAGCTCCCGGAGCCGGGATCGGGCGATGCGGGCGGCTGGAGCGGCGTCGAGCTGGGTCAGTACGGAGAGGGCTTCACGGAGGTCGGCCTCGTCGCCGGCCAGGAGCGCCACCGCCGCGGCGTAGGGGCGTCGGAGGTGGCGCCAGGTGGCCGCGGCGTCGCGCGGAGGCTCCCGCAGCTCGACGGCCCAGGCACCCCGCATCCGCTCGGGCAGCGGGTACGTCGGGTCGGCGCGGTGCAGCCAGTACGCCACCTCGGCGGTCAGCCACTCGTCGCCACGGGCGACGGCATCCTCGACAGCGCGCTCGAGCTCGGGTCGCAGGGCCTCGAGGCGTCCGGCGAACCAGGCGGACTCCGCCCGAGCCGTGAGTGCCTGGGTGAGCCGGGGCGGATCCGACAGGGTCGTGGCGATCCGGGTGGCCTCGGCGAGGAGGTCGTCGTGTGGACGGCCGGTGCGGATCAGCAACCGAACGGTCGGAACCAGCGACACGAACCGCAGGACCGGCGACGGGTCGACCAGGTCGAGGAGGGCAGGCGCGTCGCTCTCGACCGCGTCCCACTCGCCGGCGTCCAGGAGGTAGAGCAGGCGGTCCGACTCCAGGCAGATCGAGTGGCCCTCCAGGTCGTGCGCGCGGCAGAAGGCGAGGCCCGGCGGCTGGTAGCGCTCGGCGAGCTCGGGGAGCCCGTAGTCGACCCCCGCGCAGGACAGGTTCTGGTAGTTGCGCCCCGCCAGGTCGTGCAAGCCGTTGTCGAGGGCCAGGGCCAGGCTCTCCTCTGCCAGCGCGAAGCCCTCGGACTGCCCGCTGGCCAGGAAGGAGTAGCCGAGCGTTCCCAGCGCGTGCACGCGCAAGGGGAGGTCCTCGACGTCGTCGGCCACCCGCAGCGCGCGCTCGGCGTACCCGATGGCGGAGTGGTAGCGCGCCATCGCCATCTCCAGGCCGGCGCGTGCCGACAGCGCCCGGCCGTACGCCGTGTGGTGAGGGCGGCCGTCGAGCACCGACACCGCTTCGTCGGCTGCGGCCACGGCGTCGGCGGGCCGGGCGACGTGCAGGTAGAGCCGGGCGAGCACGCCGAGGACGGCGGCGATCCCCTCCGCGTCGTCCAGGGAGCGGCGGATCTCGAGCGCCTCCTTGTACGAGCTGAGCGCTGCCTGGTCCCGACCCGTCAGCCAGAGCTCGTTGCCGAGCCTCTCGAGCAGGTCCGCCCGTCGCGACGGCGACTCCTGGTCGGCGTACGCGACCGCGCGGGCGTACTGCTCGGCCGCCTCGCGGTGCGCACCCATCCGGGCGGCACGCTCGCCCGCGGGCGGCGCGAACCGGAGCACGCCCTTCCGATCGCCGGAGCGGTCAGCGTGCTCGGCAAGGCGGGGGAGGAGGTCCGGGTCGTCCCGCTCCGCGAGGAGCGCGAGTGCCGCGGCGTGCAGGCTCTGCAGCGCGGCAGGACCCAGCGAGGCGAGCACGGCCTCGCGCACGATCTCGTGACGGAACTCGAACGACGGTGGCTCGAACCGCAGGAAGCCGCCGCTCACGCACTCGTCGACGGCCGTGGCCCGCACCCCGGGGAGGGCCAGAAGGATCTGGGGCTCGGCGCGCGGGCCCAGCACGGCGGCGGCGGCCAGGGCGTCACGGGCTCCGTCGGACAGCCGCGCGACGCGGGCGATGACGGCGTCCTGGACGCGGCCCGGGAGCCCCTCACCGGCGGCCAGCACCTCGGAGACGAAGAACGCGTTGCCACTGGTCTGCGCTCATCAGTGCCGAGGGGCTCAGACCGGACCCGTGCGCCAGCGTGGCCACCTCGTCGACGGTCAGCGGCGGCACCGCCGCATGCCGCACCCCGGGGTACGCCGCCACCCCGCCCAGCCAGGCCCGTGTCGCGTGCCGGGGATCGACCTCGTCGTCGCGGTAGCTCGCGACCACGAGCAACGGGTAGGCGTCGATGCGTCGTGCCAGGAACCCGAGGAGGTCCAGGGTCAGGGCGTCGGCCCAGTGGATGTCCTCGAAGACGACGACCCGGGCACGGGAGCCCTCGGTCATCGCGGCCAGCGCGGCGTCGAGCAGGTGCGCGCGGCGCCCCTCACGCAGGAGGTCGACCAGGTCGGGGCCGAGCCGCGGCGCCAGATCCAGCAACGGCCCGGCGGGGCGCGGCGTACTGAGGGGTTCGCAGTAGCCGATCAGCACCTCGTGCCGGCGCGCGGCGGAGTCCGCGAACTGCCGGACCAAGGTCGACTTCCCCGATCCTGCCTCTCCACCGAGCAGCACCATCCGGCCCGCCCCGGCGGCCGCGCTTGCGAGCGCCTCGTCCAAGGGAGCCAGACGGTCTTGCCTGGGCAGCATGTCGACCACAGGCTGAATCCTCCCCTGCCAGGGGCACCGACGACAGCGACCGTCCGCCGGTACGCGACGATGAACCGCGTGAGCGAGCAGATCCACGACATCGGCAAGCGCCGGGCGTGGGTGATCTGGCTCGTCTCGCTGTCGGTCTACCTGCTCGCGGTCTTCAACCGCAGCTCGCTCGGCGTCGCCGGGTTGACCGCCCAGGACCGGTTCGGGATCTCTGCTGCCCAGCTGTCCTTCTTCGTGGTGCTCCAGCTGATCGTGTACGCCGGGCTGCAGATCCCGATCGGCGTGCTGCTGGACCGGTACGGGTCGCGGGTGCTGCTGCTGGCGGGGCTGGTGCTGATGTCGCTGGGGCAGCTGGTGTTCGCCTACGCGACGTCGTTCCCGGTAGCCGTGCTCGCGCGGGCCGTGCTCGGTGCGGGAGATGCCACCGTCTTCGTCAGCGTGATCCGGCTGGTGGCGCTGTGGTTCCTGGTCCGCCAGGCACCGATGGTCACCCAGCTGACGGGCCAGACCGGGCAGGTCGGCGCGATCCTCGCGGCTGCGCCCCTGGCCTTCGCCCTGCACCAGCTCGGATGGACCAAGACGTTCGCCCTGGCGTCCTCGCTGGGAATCGTGCTGATGGTCGCGGTGGCGCTCGGGGTCAAGGACTCGCCGTACCGGCGTGAGGGACCGGTCCGGATCAAGATGCGCGCGCTGCGCCGCACGTTGAGCCTGGTGTGGGGCAACCCCGGCACCCGGCTCGGGATGTGGTCCCACTTCACCTCGCAGTTCTCCGCGACGGTCTTCGCGCTGCTGTGGGGCTACCCGTTCCTGGTGAAGGGGGAGGGCCTGTCGGGGGGCGCCGCCAGCACGCTGCTGATGGTGATGACCGGCTGGGTCATCGTCAGCGGTCTCATCCTCGGCACGCTGGTCGCCCGGTTCCCCTTCTACCGCTCGTGGTTCGTCCTGGTGATCGTCGCGGCGATGGCCTTGGGGTGGGCGGTCGTCCTGGCCCGGTCGACGCCGGCGCCCATGTGGATGCTCGTCGTGCTGGTGTGTCTGATGGCGACCGGTGGTCCGGCGTCGATGGTGGGCTTCGACCTCGCTCGCACCTTCATCCCGAAGGAGGCCTCGGGGCGTGCCAACGGTTTCGTCAACGTGGGCGGGTTCTCGGCCAGCCTGCTGACGATGGCCTTGATCGGGGTCGTGCTCGACCGGACCAGCGGCGGTGGCGGGACGTCGTCGTACGACCTGGCGGACTTCCGGGTCGCGATGTCGGTGCAGTTCGTCTTCTGGGGGTTCGGGGCGTTCATGATCCTGCGCTACCGCCACAAGGCGATCGACCATCTGCACCGGGTCCACCCGGGCGTCGTGGAGTCGATGAAGCGTGGCGAGGCCTTCGCGCACCTCGGCTTCCACGAGCGCGAGGGCGTCTAACCCGCCTCGGCCTCCATGGCGGCGACGTAGTCGCGCTTGATCTGGCGCCAGGCCTCGTCGGTCATGGTCCGGCGCCAGTACGGCGAGCACGAGAGGTCCTGTCGGGTCAGGCCGCGGTCGTGCAGGAGGTGGTGGCGTACGGCGCGGATCTCGTCCGCCTCACCGTGCACGAAGCCGAACGGGCGACCGCGGGGGAACGTGAGGTCGCGGACCGCGTCGACCAGCAGGGCGGCGTCTTCCGGGCCTCGGCTCCGGTGCAGCCACCGGACCTCGACGTCGGCCGGGCTGGGCAGCGCGGTCTCGTGCCCCGGGCCGTCGCACACCAGCACGACGGACGCTCTCGCCTCCGGATGCAGTGCCTCGAGCGACGCGGCGATGGCCGGGAGGGCCGACTCGTCGCCGACGAGCAGGTGCCAGTCGGCGGTCGGGTCCGGACGGTAGCCGCCGCTCGGGCCGGTGAAGACGAGGACGTCGCCGGGCGCGGCCGACGCTGCCCAGGGGCCGGCGACCCCTTCGTCACCGTGCACGACGAAGTCGATCGTGAGCAGCCGGGCCTCGGGGTCCCACGCCCGGACCGTGTAGCGGCGTCGCGCCGGCTGCTGCTCCTTGGGGTGGCTGTCCCGGACCGCCGCAGGGTCGAACACCTCGTCGTACGTCGCGCCGTCGGGACGGAAGGCGACGTTGACGTAGGCGTCGGTCGCGTCGGGCATCTCGAGGTGCTCGAGGTCGCCACCCTCGAGGGTCACCCGGACCATGTCGGGCGTCAGCCGTTCCGTCGTCGCGACACGTCCGTGCACCGATGAACCTCCTGGGTAGGTGAGGTGAGCCTAATCAGGGCCTCGGGGACGGACGACGACCGGGGTGGATGGCGGGGTCGGCCTGCTCGCGGGGGCGGAAACGCGGAACAATTCGAGGTCGGCCCGGGCGTGTCACCTCGATTGTTCCGCGTTTTCTCGTCGGGGCGCGGTCTACCAGCGGCTCAGCCACCGAGGGGTGGTGCATCGATCTTCAGCTCGCCGGTGTTCAGGGGCGAGTCCTTGCGCGAGACCATGTCGAGCCGTTCCTCCGGGCTGAGCGCCTCGAGCAGCGGAGCGACGTCGGTGCCGAAGCCGTCCACCTCGGGAGCGGCGGCCACCGGCACGATCGAGTGCACGACCCGGTCGGCGTACACGTGCACGACGTTGACCGCCTGGTGCCCGTCGACCGCCGAGATCAGCCGGTCGACGGGTGCGGTGTCGACGGTGTAGCAGGTGGCTGCGGCGACCGAGACCGGGATGCCGGCGAACGTCGAGTGCGAGGTGAAGTGGTAGTGCCCGCCGAGGATCGCTGCGGACGTCGGACCCGCGCAGCACGCCGGCCAGGCGCTCGGTGTCGAGCAGCTCGATGATCTCAGCGGCGGGCACGAGCGGCGACGGGATCGGTGGGTGGTGCAGGGCCAGGATCGTGCCGTGCTCGGCCGGTGTCGCGAGGACCTCGCCGAGCCAGCCGAGCTGCTCGTCGGTGATCTCGCCGTGGTGCCACCCCGGCACGCTGGTGTCGAGGCTGACGATCCGCAGCCCGGCCACGTCGTAGACCCGGTCCTGGGGTTCGCCGGACTCCTCGCCGAACAGCTCGCGGGAGTACGCCGCCCGCTCGTCGTGGTTGCCCATGCACCACACGACCTGCGCGCCGATCGAGTCGGCGAACGGCTCGACGAGGTCTCGCAGTGCCCGGTAGGCCTCCGGTTCACCGAGATCGGCCAGGTCGCCGGTGAACACGAGCGCCTGCGGAGGCGGATCGATCCGCGTCAGCCGGTCGAACGCTGCGCGGAAGCGCGCGACCGTGTCGATGACGCCGTACTGCCGGGAGTCCCCGGCCAGGAGATGCGTGTCGCTGACATGGGCGACGACGTGGGTGGGCGGGGCGAGCTGGCCGAGCTGGATCACGAGGTGAGCGTACGGCGGCTCCCCGGCCCCGCCGCTCGCGTACGGCACCATGGGACCAGCGGGTGCTCGACCCGAGCCGGGAGGCCACCATGGACAAGGCAGTGCTGAACTCGATGACCGACGCCGAGCGCCGCTTGGTGGCCCAGACCGAGCCCGCCGTGCTGGCTCCCCTCGACGAGGACGAGCTGCTCGACCTGCTCTCTCGGATCCGCCGAGCGCGCACCAAGTACGTGAAGAACTACCGGCGGGCGGCCGGCGCGAGGGTCGGCTCGCGCTCGTCCCGCGGGACGGCGTACGCCGAGAACCAGCGCAGCCGCGACAAGGCGGAGATCTTCGAGCTGGCGCTGGCCCGGGTCAGCAGGCAGGTCGGGCGGGCAGCTGCGCAGTCGGCGGCGGAGCTCAAGGCCGAACGGCTCGCCGCGGCGCAGGGCTCCGGGGCCGCCCCGACTCGCGCGAAGGCGTCCGCTGCCTCAGGCCCGGCTTCCACGCCGGCGACTCCCAAGCGTGGCGCGACCAAGACCACGGGCGGCACCAAGAAGGACGCATCGAGCCGGGCGCAGGGCGCTCGCCGGCAGGCACGACGAGACGCGCGCTGAGGGTCGACGGACCGTGTCAGCTGGTGGGGCGGTGGGCGATGACACGGCACAGCACCGGGTCCTCCTCACCGTAGGGCGAGAGGCCGGTGCCCTCCTCGTGGTGGATCACGTCCCAGCCGCGTCCACGCAGATCGTCGAGGAAGGCCTCAGCGCTCTGGTACCGCCGATAGTGACCTGCGTGCACCTTGGTGGTGGCCTCGTCCTTGTCGGTCCGGAACTCTGCGGCGAAGGAGTCGCCGGGCCGCGCATGCGTGCCGATCGCGTCCAGCAGTCCCCGCTGGGTGTTCTCGTCGATGGCGTGCAGGAAGAAGCGTAGGTAGTACAGCACCGGATCGGCCGACGGGTTCACGACGTCGTCGAGCGCATGGCCCAGGGCCGCCGTGTCGGCCACGTCGCACTCACGGAACCGCACCGTCTCCTCGAGGTGCCCCTTGACCGCGCGGGCGGCAGCATGGTCGATCCCGACCGGGGACTGATCGAGCCCGAGCACGCGGCGCCCGGCAGCCCCGAACGCCAGCGCGTCCCGGCCGTCGCCACAGCCGAGGTCCACCACCGTTCCGGGGGTGTCGCTTCGGCCCTCGACGAACTCGAAGAACGACGAGCCGCTGGTGTAGCTGTGATGGGCGTAGAAGTTGGCCCAGTAGACCTTGGTCCGATCCGGTTCGGATACCTCGCCCTCCACTGCGGCATCGGTCCGGGCCAGCACCCAGCTGAACCCAGGCTTCGGCCGGCGCCAGTCGGCGCCGTACAAGCACTCCACGACCTCCTCCGCGGCGACGGGCACCAGACCGCGGCCGGGCGGAAAGTCGATCTCGCGGGTCCCGGACCACTCCTCTTCGGTGACCACCGAGGTCCCCGCCACCCCCCACGGGAACCGCAGCACCCCACCGGTGTCGAACCAGGTATGGAAGACGTCGACCCGGTCGCCGGGCTGACGGGGGTCGGTCACGTGCAGCGCGGTGGTGTGGCACTCCACCTCGTAGCCGAGCTCGATCAGTCGCAGTGCGATCGTCGCGAGCTCGCGCCCGGCGGCAGGACCGGACCGCTCGCTCGAGAGGTAGGCGGCGTCGAGATCGATGTCGTGGCCGATGAAGCCACCCTCGCGGACCGCGCCCAGGAGGGTGCCGTAGATGAAGAACAGGTCGTGCCCGAACTCCTCGGCGAACAATGCCCGCAGGCGCTCGTACAGCTCCATCACCTGGGACTGCCACTCGACGTCCAGGGTCTTCGACAGCTGGATCCGGCCGTCCTGGGACAACACGTGACCGGTCCCCATCAGCTCCCGGAGCTCGGCCATCGAGCGCCGGCCCTTCTTCGGCGGCGTCAGGAACATGCCATGCCCGCTGATCGGCAGGCGATGCTCTCCTACTTGGAGGGACACCGTCGACCGCTTGTTCAGGAACTGCCAGACACCACGCACCCGGAACGAGAAGGTGCGGATCTGCCGAGCACTGTTACGTCGGTCGTCCGCGGGCCCGGGCACCGGTGGCGCCTGCCAGGAATGCACCAGCGGCACCGCCACCTGCTCGGCACCCTCCGTCGGCTGACCGCTCCGCAACACGCTGTCCGATCCCGACATCGCAGCATCCGGGGTGGCGTACGTCGAGGCCAGCAGGAGGTCGTCCACGAACAGGTCGACACGCGTCGCAGGAGCCTGTGGCCCGACGACCACCCAACCCCGCACCAACCGCCGCGAGAACTCCTCCACGATCCCGATCACGGGAGCCGGGGGTGGCTGGGCAGCCCCCGGCTGCTCCGGCTCGGTACGACCGACGGCGGCCTTGGCCAGGGAACGCAGGTACCGACGGGACATTCACGCGCTCCGGACGCGGGTTCGGCACATGGAGCCAAAGTGTAGGGGTGGCGCTCCCGCGTCGGGTGTCGGGACTAGTCCTCCGGGCGATGGAAGGACAGGCCGACGCGGGTCAGCCGCCGGGCCCGTCGTACCCAGAACAGGATGCGGAAGCAGGCCAGGCCGAGCACCAGGGCGAGGATCCCCGCCACCGACTCCGCGCCGTTGTCCGTGGTCGAGCCGAGGTAGAGGAGGGCGGCCCCGCCGGGCACGAGGATGCAGCCGGCGATGGCGACGACCACGAGGACCGTCGTACGCCGGGTGGTCACGGCCGGCTCACGGTCGCGCGGGCTCGATCCTGCCGGTGACCTCGCCGAGGGTGATCCGGCCGCCGTCGGTGCCCGGCGCCGAGTAGCGGAGCGTGACCTCGTCGCCGTCCTCGAGGAAGGTGCGGCCGTCCGCGAACGGCTCCTTGCCTCCCCACGACAGCTCGAGGAACGAGCCTCGGGTGTCGGGCTCGGGCCCGCTGATGGTGCCCGACGCGAAGAGATCGCCGGGCCGGGTGGAGGCGCCGTTGACCGTGAGGTGAGCGAGCATCTGGGCGGGGGCCCAGTACATCGTGCGGTAGGGCGGCCGGCTCACGACGTCGCCGTTGAGCACCACCTCGACGTCGAGGTCGAGCCCGCGCGGGCCGTCGGTCGAGCCGCCTCGGCCGTCGGTCGAGCCTGTCGAGACCAGGTACTCCAGCGGCACCGGGTCCTGCCCGGGGAGGTCGCACCACGCCGCGTCGAGTGCCGCGAGGGGAGTCACCCATGCGCTGATCGACGTCGCGAAGGACTTGCCGAGGAACGGGCCCAGCGGCACGTACTCCCAGGCCTGGATGTCGCGGGCCGACCAGTCGTTGAGGCCGACCACGCCGAACACGTGGTCGGCGAGGTCACCGACGGCGACCCGGCTGCCGCGCTCGGAGCCCGCGCCCACCACGAAGCCCAGCTCGGCCTCGATGTCGAGGCGCCGGCTCGGCCCGTACGTCGGGCTGTCCTCGTGCGGCGCCTTCCGCTGACCGCAGGGCCGGATGACCGGCGTACCGCTGACGACGACGGTGCCGCCGCGGCCGTGGTAGCCGACGGGCAGGTGGCGCCAGTTGGGCAGCAGGGGCTCCTGGTCGGGGCGGAAGATCCGGCCGACGTTGGAGGCGTGGTCGAGCGAGGCGTAGAAGTCGACGTAGTCGCCGACCGCGAACGGCAGCGTCGAGCCGGGCGTCCGCGAGCGGGGTCGCCGGGAGGCCGTCCGCCGCCGCCAGCTCGGTGATCTCGGCCCGGGTGGCGGCCCAGGTGGCCGGTCCGAGGGCCATGAAGTCGTTGAGCGTCGGACGGTCCAGCTCGGGCCGCACCGTGGCGACGTCGAGCACCGAGTCGCCGAGGCGCACGCCGACCCGAGGAGCTCCTGCGCCGACGGAGTAGACGCCGTACGGCAGGTGGTCGAGGCCGAAGCCGTCGGTGGGCTCAGGCATCGGTTCCTCCGTCGGTCGGGCCGATCGAGGCCTCGCGGGCGTCCACGAGTCCCAGCCCGAGCAGGTCGTCGAGTGGTTCGGTCACGCTGCACGAGCCGTACGACGTGAACCACCGGCGGGCGCCGGCCAGGTCGCTGGTGCGGGCGAGCGCGACCAGGTCGTTGGCGTAGTGGTCCTCGAGCACCTCGGCGACCTCCGCCACGGTGCCGCCGTCGAACGCGCGTCGGGTCGCCAGCAGCACGTTGAGGAACCCGTGATGCTCGAAGTCGGTGTCGTGGTCGCGGTGGCGCACCGCGTGGTGGAGCCCTGCCGTGCACTTGTACGACGTCTCGCGGTCGAGCGCGGCGTCGATCCAGGCCGCGACGGTGGCTGAGTCGGGGAAGAGGTGCGCCTCGAGCCCACCGGTTCGGAACTTCAAGTGAGATTCAGCTTCAGCAACCGCGTCGGCCGCCGCCAGCCAGTCGGCCGTGGGCATGGTCTGCGGGAGCTCGACGTACACCTGCGTGTCCGGAGAGCCCGCCGTCGTCGCGGGCGGCGTCGACGGCCGTGTTGATGCGGCGGACGTTGCCGGCCAGGTCATCGAGGTCGCGGACGGCGGCCTCGAGGGCGACTAGTCGATGACCGCGCTTCACGGCGAGCGTCGCGACGCCGGCCACCGATCCGGCACCGCCCGTGAGCACCACGGAGACCGGCACGTCGGTCGGCACGTCGGCGAGCTGGGTGTCCTTGACGACGAGCGGGCCGACCAGGTCGACGTACCACTCGCCGCGTCGGGCGGCGTACGCGGAGACGGCGTCGGCGAGGTCGGCATTCCCGGGCGGGAAGACCGCGGCGTCGTCGACGAGGCCGCTCCACGCGGCGGGCAGGCTGCTCACCAGGCCAGCCAACCACGTCGGGCCGGTCGTCTCTACACGAGCCGGGCCCGGCCCCGCTTGCCCAGCTGGTCGGCGATGATCGCGCGCTGCACCTCGCTCGCACCCTCCCAGATCCGCTCGACGCGGAGCTCGCGGAAGAAGCGCTCGGCGACGTTCTCGCGCATGTACCCGCGACCACCGAAGACCTGCACGGCACGGTCCGCGACGCGGCCGGCCATCTCGCTCGTGTAGAGCTTCACCATCGAGCACTGGGCGTGCGCGACCTTGAGGTCGGCTCCGGAGTCGATCGATCGGGCCACCTCGTAGACCATCGTGCGGGCCGCGAAGAGCTCGGTCAGGCTGTCGGCGAGCATGCCCTGCACGAGCTGCTTGTCGGCGAGGCGCTCGTCGCCGATCCGGCGCTGGGCGGCGAACGCGGTCATCTCGTCGACGAGGCGCTCGGCGGCCCCGAGACAGCGGGCCCCGATCATGAGCCGCTCGAAGCGGAACCACTCGTAGACGAAGGACATCCCGGCGTCCTCCGAGCCGATCAGGTGCGTGGTCGGCACCCGGACGTCCTCGAAGGCCACGATCGGATGGTGGTGCGCGATGGTGTGGGTGTACGCCGGAGTGCGCACGACCCGGACACCCGGCGTGTCCTTGTCGGCGACGAACAGGGCCTGCTCCCCGGCGTGCTCCCCGGTGGTCAGCACCGCCTGGAAGAACACGTAGTCGGCCTTGTTGTACGACGTCACGTGCCACTTCACGCCGTTCAGGACGTAGTCGTCACCGTCGCGTGCAGCCGTGGCCTGCAGGTCGGAGACGTCCGACCCGGCGAACTCCTCGGTGATCGCGTAGCACTCCTCGCGCCGGCCCTCGATGGTCGGCAGCAGGTAGGTCTCGCGCTGGTGGTCGTTGGCCACCTCGGGCCACCAGCCGGGTGGCGTGGTGAGGCACCAGGCGAGGGCGTTGGTGACTCGGCCACCCTGCTCCTGCACGAGGACCTGTTGGAGGGTGCTGCATCCGCCACCACCGAGCTCGGTCGCGATGTTCGTCGCGGTCAGGCCGAGCTCCACCGCCCGGGCCTCCAACCGGTGGGCGACGTCCTCGGGCAGCTCGCCGTCGTGCTCCTCGGCGTACTGCTCGTGGGAGATCAGCTCGTCGGCGAAGCCCCGCGCGCGGGCCTGCAGCTCGAGGTCGTCGGGCGTGAGTCCGTACACCGTTCCTCCGTCGTTGACTGACTGTTCAGTCTATGCCACGCTCGCGAGCATGACCACTGTGCCGCGCAGTGCCGCTGCGGTCGTCGTCGGCGGCGGGACCATCGGCGCCTGGACCGCCTGGTTCCTGCAGCGATCCGGGATCGGTGACGTCGTCCTGCTCGAGCGCGACACCCTCGGGCAGGGTGCCAGTGCGCGCGCGGCCGGGATGGTGCGCGCGCAGGGCGGCACCGAGGCGGCGGTCCGGCTCGGCCTGTTCAGCCGCGACTTCTATCTCGGGCAGCAGGAGCTGCTGGGGATCGACTCGGGGTTCGTCGAGCAGGGCTACTTCATGCCTTGCTTCAGCGACGCGGAGGTCGAGCAGGCTCACGCGCGGATCGCGATGCAGCAGTCGGTCGGTCTCGACGTGAGCTGGGTCGAGTCCGCCGAGGTCGACGCGATGAACCCCTCGATGGCGCCTGGACAGACGCTGGGCGCGTCGTACGCCGCGGAGGACGGCTACCTCGACCCCCCGCGCAACGTGCTGGCCTACACCGCGGCCCTGTTCACGGCCGGCGTCCGGGTGTGTGAGCGGACGGCGTTCACCGGTCTGGTCGTCGACGGCGGCCGGGTGACCGGCGTCCGCACCTCGGCGGGAGACATCGCGACGACCCGCGTGGTCCTGACCGGCGGTCCGACCCTTGCGGCCGTGGGCACGGCCGCCGGCGTCCGGATCCCGTCCGGTGGTGCGCGCCACCAGGTGGTGGTCACCGAGAGCCACCCGGACTTCGCGCCCGAGCGTCTGCCGATGGTCTTCGACGTGGCGTCGGGCATCTACTGGCGGCCGTGCGAGGGCGGCGTGATGTGGGGGATGAGCAACCCCGAGGAGCCGCCCGGCGAGGCGACCGAGTTCGACGCGGCGTACTTCGCCCGGATGCGCGAGCGGATGGCGACGCTGCTGCCGACGACGGGGAAGGTCGGTCTCCGCAAGACCTGGGCCGCCACCATCGACTACACCCCCGACCACCTGCCGATCCTGGGCCCGGCGATCGGCGACGACGGAGTGGTCGAGGGCGTCTTCGTGGCCGCGGCCGGCGGGCACGGGATGATGTGGGGCCCCGGCGTCGCCCGCGCGGCCGCCGACCTCGCGCTCGAGGGCACCACCGACGTCCTCGACGTCACCCGTCTCGGCCTCGACCGCTTCGACGAGCAGGGCCGGAGCAGCCTCGACCCCGACCCGATCGCCCTCCCCTTCCCCTCCTTCGCCTGACCTGGCAAGCTGGGCGACGTTGTTGTGCGCTGACCTGGCAGCTCGGCGACGTTGTTGTGCGCTGACCTGGCAACTGGACGACGTTGATGGGCGCTGACCTGACAGGTTGTTGACGGCGATCGATCTCCAGCGCTGCCCACAAGCGCCGGGTCGGCGGCGTACGGCGTCAGCGCGATGCCGGTCGGCGGCGTACGGCGTACGAGCGCCAGGTCGGCGGCGTACGGCGTCAACGAGCCGCCAGGTCGGCGGCGTAGGGCGTCGACCAACCGCCAGGTCAGAGGAGGAGGGCGTCGACCACGAGGGCGGTGTCGGGGCCGACCACGACCGGGTTGAGGTCCACGGCCTCGAGGTGGTCGCCGAGCTCCACCGCGAGCTGACCGAGGGCGACGACCGCGTCGACCACGGCGTCGATGTCGGCGGGGGCCGAGCCCCGGTAGCCGTCGAGCAGCCGGGCGATGCGCAGCCCGCCGACCATCTCCCGCGCGGTCTCCCGGTCGACCGGCGGCAGCGCGACCGCCCGCTCGGCGACCAGCTCGACCAGGACGCCACCCGCGGCGACCACCACCAGCGGGCCGAGCAAGGGGTCGCGCACGATCCCGAGCGCCACCTCCACACCGGACACCTGGCGCTGCACCAGCACGCGCGGTCCGAGCCGCTCTGCGAGGTCGTCGTACGCCGCGCCCACCGCCTCGCGGTCGGTGAGCCCGAGGCGTACGCCGTCCGCCTCGGTCTTGTGATGGATCGCCTCCTCGGCGGTCTTGAGCACGACCGGATAGCCGACGACCTCGGACGCGGCCACCGCGTCGGCCCGCGACGAGACGACCGTGGCGGTCGCGACCCCGATCCCGTAGTCCGCCAACAGCTCCTGCCAGTCGGCGGTCCCGGTCCGCGTCCAACGCTCCTGGCGTGCCGCGTCCACGACCGCTTGTGGTCGCGCCCGGGGAGCGGGCGCCAGCAGGTGCCCGAGCGCCCGCAGCCCCGACACCGTGCCCTCGAGCACGGGGATCCCGAGCGCCCGCATCCGAGCGGCGGCAGCCTGGTCGACGGCCGACGGCAGGTTCGCGAGTACGGCGACCGGCTTGTCGGTCCGCGCCAGCAACCCGTCGAGCGCCTGCGGGAACGACTCGTCCCCGTCGTACTCCTCGACCAGGTCCACCGCCAGCGCCACCGCCCCCACCGCGGGGTCGTCCGCCAGCGCCGCGAGCGCGTCGCCGAACAGGTCCTCGGTGTCGGCGCCGCTGCCCCAGACGTCGAGCGGGTTGGTCGCCTCCAGACCGGGGTCGAGCAGCGCGGTCAGCCGAGCGACCGTCGCGGGCGCGAGGTCCGCGAACGGTACGCCGACCCGCTCGGCCACGTCGGCCACCAGCACTCGCTCCGCCCCCGAGTCGTGCACCGTCGCCAGCCCGCGCCCGCCTCCGGCGAGCGGGCGCCGCGCGACCGCGAAGGTCTCGAGGCTGTCGGTCAGCTCGGAGAGGTCGGCGCAGCGGTGCACGCCGTACGCCGTGAACAGCGCCTCCCAGCCGGCGTCGGAGCCGGCGATCGCCCCGGAGTGTGCGTCGACCAGCGCCTGTCCGCGCACCGACGACCCGACGGTCAGCGCGACCACGGGGATGTCGCGCGCGGCCGCCTCGGCCAGGCCCGCCTGCAGGGCTACGGCGTCGCGCATCGTCTCCAGCACGAGCCCGACCACCCGCGTCTCGGGCAGCGACAGGGCATAGGCGAGATGGTCCGCCGTCGTACAGACCAGCTCCTGCCCGGACGACACGACCACGGAGTACTCCAGCCGCCGATGCGTGCGCAGCAGCGCGGAGAAGACCGACCCCGAGTGCGTGACCAGCGCGATCGACCCCTTCGGCAGCGGGTCCCGCTCGAGGTAGCCGATCGCGCGGACACCGGTCGTGGTGTCGACGAACCCCATGCAGCCGCCACCGATCAGAGCCATCTCGCCCGCCGCGTCGACGACCGCGTCCTTCACGCCGTACGCCGGCCCGTAGACGACGGCCCCCGCGTCACCACGCGCGGCCGCGAGCGCCAGGGTCGGGGCGAGTGCGGCGTCGGGGATCCCCAGCAGCACCAGGTCGACCGGCTCCGGTACGTCGTCCAGCGACGGCACGCACGGACGCCCGAGCACCTCACGCCGGGTCGGGTGCACGAGGTGGACCCGGGACAGCCCGGGACTGCGGAGCACCTCGGTCGTCATCCGCCACCCGAACGAGTCGGGCCGGTCGCTCGCGCCCACCACGGCCACGGAGCGGGCGCCCATCATCGCCTGCAGGCGCGGCGGCGGGGCGACTGTCACCGCTCGAGACGACTGAGCGCGCGGCGCGGCGTGCGCCGGGCGGACCGGGTGTCGGCGGGCGCCGCCTGGGCCAGACAGACTCCCGACACCCCCCCGTCGTGCCCGCCCGCCACGACGGTCGCGTCGTAGGTTCCTGGTGAGTGAGTCATGGTCGCCGTTCGCTCGATAGGTCCTGACTGACTGTTCAGTCTAAGACGTGCTAGCGTGCCGCCACAAGGAGCGGACGCGAGACAGGGGACCGATGGCCGCGCGTGAGCAGGGCGATGCCGTTGCCGACGTACGCCGCGACCAGATGCTCTCCGCCGCCGCCACCCTGATCGCCGAGCGCGGTTTCAGCGACACCCGGATCGCCGACGTCGCCGAGCGGGTGGGTGCGAGCCCCGCCCTCGTCATCTACTACTTCGGCACCAAGGACAGCCTCCTCACCGAGGCGTTGCGCTGGTCCGAGCGGTCGTTCTACGCCGCGACCGAGGAGATGCTCCGCACCACCACCCGGCTCCGCGGGCGGCTCGAGATCCTCGTCGAGTGGACGCTGGTCCCCGACACCCAGACCGCTCTGACCGGTGACTGGGGGCTGTGGTTCGACCTCTGGGCCCAGGCCTTCCGACACCCGGCGGTGAACAAGGACCGTGCCGAGCTCGATCAGCAGTGGCGCGAGCTGCTCGTCCGCGTCGTACAGGCCGGGATCGACGACGGCGAGATCGGCCAGGTCGACGTCGAGACCTTCGCGATCATGTGGAGCTCCCTGCTCGACGGCCTCGTCGTCCAGGTCGCCCTCGACGATCCCGTGGTCACCGCCGATCGCGCACGCAAGATCGCCCTCGACGTCGCCAACAAGGAGCTCGGCCTCGGCGCCGGGCGCCGGTCCGCTCGCGCGCGCTGACCCGGGGTCCGCCCAGGTCTGGCCCCCCGCCGGGCCAGGGGTCTAGCGTCGTCCGGGAGCACGAGACCACCTCATCCGAGATGGCCCGCACGACAGGAGGCCATGCTGTGTTCATTCAGATCATCCAAGGCACCTGCACCCGCCAGGACGAGCTCCGGGCGGCGGCGAAGAGCTGGCGCGCCGAGCTGAGCGAGGGCGCGGTCGGCTGGCTCGGCGGCACCTACGGCTTCACCGACGACGACCAGTTCATGGGCGTCGTCCGCTTCGAGTCCCGCGAGGCGGCGATGGCGAACTCGGCCCGGCCCGAGCAGGGCGTCTGGGCGGAGAAGATGATGTCGCTGATGGACGGGCCCGTGACGTTCCACGACTGCGACGACGTCACCCTGTTCATGGACGGCGGATCGGACCGGGCCGGCTTCGTCCAGATCATCCAGGGCAAGGTGGACGACACGAGCCGGATCAAGGCGATGCTCGCCGACACCTCGATGCTCCACGAGATGCGCCCCGAGATCATCGGCGGCACGCTCGCGGTCGAGCCCGACGGCACCTTCACCGAGACGATCGCGTTCCAGGACGAGGACAGCGCCCGCGCGGGCGAGAAGCAGGAGCCGCCTCCTGAGGTGCGCTCCGAGCTCGAGTCGATGATGGCCGGGGCGAGGTTCTACGACCTCCACCACCCCTGGTTCGAGTCGGCCTGAGACCGACCGGCCGATGAGCTTCGACGTCCCCGCTGACGCCTACCAACGGTTCATGGGCCGGTGGTCCGAACCCCTGGCCGGGGTGTTCCTCGGCAGCGCCGACCTCGGAGTCACCGGGCAGGTGCTCGACGTCGGTTGCGGCCCGGGCGTGCTCACCGCGGTCCTCGTCGACCGCTACGGCGCGCCCGCGGTCGCAGCCATCGATCCCTCACCGTCGTTCGTCGCGGCCACCCAGGCGCGCTTCCCCGGGCTGGACGTCAGGCAGGGCGTCGCGGAGGCTCTGCCGTACGACGACGACTCCTTCGACGCCGCACTCGCCCAGCTGGTCGTGCACTTCATGTCCGACCCGGTGGCCGGCTTCCGCGACATGGGCCGGGTGACCAGGCCGGGTGGTGTCGTCGCCGCCTGCGTGTGGGACCACGCCGACGGTGGCTCGCCCCTCTCGCTGTTCTGGTCCGCGGCGCACGACGTCGACCCCGCGGCGCCGAGCGAGGCGGCGCTCCCGGGCACCAAGGACGGCCAGCTCGCGGCGTACGCGCAAGAGGCAGGGCTCCACGACATCAGGTCCTCGACCCTCACCGTCAGCCAGCGCTTCGAGTCGTACGACGAGTGGTGGGCGCCGTACCTCCTCGGGGTCGGTCCGCTCGGTGCGTACGTCGCCACGCTGGAGCCCGACCACCTCGCCGCGCTGAAGGAACGCTGCCGGGAGCTCCTGCCGGCGGCACCCTTCGACCTGCCGGCCGTCGCCTGGAACGTGCGCGCTCGCGCGGGATGAGTCGATCGGACCTGGCTCCGGTCAGGTCGACTCGGGGCCGACCGGCTGCTCGACGGCTTCCTCGACGGGCGACGCCGGCGCCGGTGCCGCGACGACACCTGCGGCCGCGCCGGAGAGTCGTCGCTCCCGAGCACGCGCAAGCGCGTTCGGCGAGACGTGCACCGTGACGTCGGCGCCCTCGCACAGCCACGCCGGGGACGCGCCGGCGACGTTGGCCACCTCGGCCTCGAGACGCAGACCGGAGCAGTCGAGCAGGACGGAGGTGTGTGCGCCCCGGAAGGTCAGCGTGTCGACGCGGCCGGGCAGCACGTTCGAGTCGGTCGGCGGCGTCAGGCGTTCTCCGAGACCGTGACTCGCTCGGGGCGCACCATCAACGCCACGGTGTCGCCGGGCTCCGGGCCGCTCGCGGCGATCTGCAGGTCGACCTCGCCGATCCGACAGCGCAGGCTGTCGGCGTCGGCCGAGAGCACCTCGGCGTCCCACAGGTTCGAGGTGCCCAGGAACGTCGCGACGTGCGTGTTGGCCGGCGTGCTGTAGACCTCGCTCGGTGTGCCGATCTGCATCACCTTGCCGTGGTCGAGCACGGCGAGGCGGTCGCTCATCGTCAGTGCCTCGTCCTGGTCGTGCGTGACGTAGACGAACGTCGTACCGACGGTCTTCTGCAGGGACCGCAGCTCGATCTGCAGCTGCTTGCGCAGCTTGGCGTCGAGCGCGCCCATCGGCTCGTCGAGCAGCAGCACGGTCGGCTCGAGCACGAGCGCCCGGGCCAGCGCGACCCGCTGCTGCTGACCGCCGGAGAGCTGGTGGGGCTTGCGCTTCGACATGCTGTCCATCTGGACCAGCTCGAGCGCCGCGCCGACCCGGCGGCGTACCTCCTCCTTGGTCGCGCGCTGGTAGCGCAGCCCGAACGCGACGTTCTCGGAGACGTCGAGGAAGGGGAACAGCGCGTAGGACTGGAAGACGGTGTTGACCGGTCGCTTGTGCGGCGCCACCTGCGACAGGTCGACGCCCGTCGAGCTCGATCCGGCCCGCGTCGGGTCGCTCGAACCCGGCGACCATCCGCAGGGTCGTGGTCTTGCCGCACCCGAGGACCCGAGCAGCGAGAAGAACTCGCCCTCCCCGATCTCCAGGTCGAGGCCGTCGACCGCCACCTCGTCGCCGAAGCGCTTGACCAGCCCCGAGAGGGAGAGGGCGCCGGCCATCAGGCAGGCGTCCCCAGCACGGTGTCGGCCAGGGTCGTCGCAGTTCGCGACGAAGCGGTCGACGTCCTGCTCGGTGTGCTGCACCGAGATCAGCCACTGCTCGACCTTGCCCCACGGCGGGAGGAACGCGCCGCGGTTGTGCTGGACCAGCCAGTGGGCGTGGCCGTAGCGGCCGTCGAGCTCGCGGAAGTCGCGGAAGTTGCGGATCGGGTGCGGCAGGAACGACACGCAGCCCTTGGCGCCGGCCGTCACCACCCGCCAGGGCGCATCGTGCCGGTCGATGACGTCCTGCAGACCGTCGCGCATCCGGTCGCGCAGCGTGTCGAGATGTGCGTACGCCGCGTCGTCGAGCACCTCGGTCAGCATCGCCCGCGCGGCCGCCATGGCCAGCGGGTTGCCGTTGAAGGTGCCGACCTGCTCGTACTCGCCGCGCGCGATCAGGCCCATCACCTCGTCGGTGCCGCCGATCGCCGCCGTCGACAGACCTCCACCGAGCGCCTTCGCGACGCAGATCAGGTCGGGCGGTCACGCCGAACAGCCCGGAGACGCCGCCGGGTCCGACGGTCAGCCCGGTCTTCACCTCGTCGAACGTCAGCAGCGCGCCGTGCGCGTGGAGCAGGTCCTTGAGCCCGGCGAGATAGCCGTCCTCGGGGATGATGATGCCGGCGTTCATCATGATCGGCTCGAGGATCATCCCCGCGATCTCGCCGGGATAGCGCGCGAGCGCCGCCTCGACCGCGGCCAGGTCGTTGAAGGGCACGATCGTCGTCAGGCCGGCGATCGCGTCGGGGATCCCGGTGTTGTCCGTGATGCCGACGGGCGCGTCGTCCGGGCCGAGATCCTCGTCCGACCTCGGGCAGCACCGAGACCATCACCGAGTCGTGGTGGCCGTGGTAGCAGCCCTCGACCTTGAGGATCCGGTCGCGACCGGTGGCCGCGCGCATCAGGTGGACGGCGTCCATGGTCGACTCGGTGCCGGAGTTGCCGAAGCGCCACAACGGCTGGCCGAACCGGGCGGAGAGGTTGTCGGCGACCACGATGGAGTCGTCGGTCGGCTGCGCGAAGTGGGTGCCGAGACCGACCCGGGTCCGGACCGCCTCGACGATCGCCGGGTGGGCGTGGCCGGCCAGCGACACGCCGTACCCGCCGTGGAAGTCGGAGTACTCGTTGCCGTCGACGTCGTACAGCTTCGAGCCGGCGCCGTGGCTGATCCAGACGGCGTGCGGCTCGGCGACCTGCCAGCTGGAGGTGGCGCCACCGGCGAGCGTGTGCGCGCGCTCGGACATCTCGCGGCTGCGTGGCTGGCGCTCGCGGAAGCGCTCCGTCTCGTCGTCGATCAGGGTGTCGATCCGGGTGGACAGCTCGGGGGCGATCTCGGTCGCGTCATGGGGCTCCTCTGCTCGTCGTCAGATCATTGACTGATTGTTCAGTCTATGTCAGCGTGAGAGACTCCGGCAAGGAGCCGGAGCACGGCTCACTCCTCGTAGGCGCGACGGCCAGGGGGCTGCATGGGCGCACGGACCGGTCCGGCACTCGACCGGTCGCGACAGCTCCATCGTCGTACCGTCCTGCGCGGGGGCTGCCTGCGGCGGTCGGCCTGCCTCTGCTCACGCGCGTGCCAGACGCGCACCCACGACTACGGCGACGCTGCGTGATCCCGTCGCCGGAGAACCCGATCCGCTGGCCGCTCAGCAAGAAGTACCCGATCATCGAGTCCGGTCTCAAGCCCGAGCCGGGCAGCGTGCTGCGCATCTACAACTACGCCGACTACCTCTCGCCGAGGATGATGAAGGACTTCGAGGCGCAGTGGGGTGTCGACATCCACCTCTCGACCTTCAACGACGCCGACGAGGCGCTCACCAAGATCGCGTCCGGCAACCTCGGCTTCGACCTCTACTTCCCCGGCTACGACTCGGTGGGCAAGCTGGTCCAGGCCGACCTGCTGCGGCCGCTCAACCGCGACTACCTGACCAACGCCGACGAACCTGTGGCACAGCTTCGACAACCCCTGGTACGACCTCGGCTCGCGCTACACGATCCCCTACACGATCTACTCCACCGGCATCGGCTGGCGTACCGACATGGCCGACGTCGACCTCTCGCAGTACGAGAACGCCTTCGACGTCTTCTGGGACACCCAGTACACGGACAACCTGGCGATCCTCGACGACTGGCACACCGCCATCGCGATGGTGCTGATGCGCAACGGCGTCAACGATCTCAACACCACGAACTCCAAGTACCTCGAGGAGGCCCGCGTCGCGCTGCTCGACCTGCGCGCGACCATGAACCCCAAGGTGACCATCCAGATGTACACCGACATGCCGCCGGCCAGTACGGCCTGGCGCAGTTCTGGTCCGGCGACGCCATCAACATGCCGTACTACCTCCCCAAGAAGACCTCCGTCGACGTCCTCCGCTACTGGTTCCCGCCCGACGGGGTGGGAGAGGTCGACAACGACCTCGTCGTCTGCCTCGGGCAGGGCTCCAACCCGGTGGCGGCGCACTACTTCATGAACCAGGTCCTCGACGTCACGAGCGCCGGTCAGAACTTCGGCTTCACCGGCTACCAACCGCCGCTGAAGCAGTTCACGCCCAGCACGCTGGTCAAGCAGGGCTACGTGCCGGAGAACCTCTCGACGGCCGTCGTCCAGGAGAGCGACTTCAAGACCGGGTTGCCGCTGCTCCAGCTGCCGGTCACCGCCGAGAACGAGTACCACCAGATCTGGCAGGAGTTCAAGTCCGGTGGCTGAGACGATGACGGAGCAGCCGGTCCCGGCCGAGCCCGAGCCGAGCCCCACGTGTCGAAGAAGGGCGCCGATCCGGAGCCGCGCAGCGGGGTCGGCAGCCGCTGGCTGTGGGGCGGTCTCGCCCTCCCCGGCATCGTCTGGCTCTGCGTGCTTTTCATCGCGCCGCTCTACGTCGTGCTCGCGATCATCTTCGGCGGCATCGACCCGATCCTGCGGCAGCCGGTCCCCGTCTGGAACCCATTGGACTGGGACTTCTCGCAGTTCAACTTCGTGATGGGCCGGATCTTCGGCCCCGACCCCTACTTCCGTCCGGCGATGATCCGCACGGTGGTCTACGTGGCGTCGGCCAGCCTGATCTGCCTGGTGATCGCCTACCCGGTCGCCTACTTCACCGCCCGTCTCGCCGGGCGTTGGAAGGGGCTGCTCCTGGCGGCCCTGATCGCGCCGTTCTGGATCAGCTACATGATGCGGATGCTGGCGTGGGTCAACCTCCTCCAGACCGACGGTCTGGTGAACAAGACGCTCAGCGCCGGTGGCCTCTTCAACGTCCACTACGCCTGGCTGCAGGGTCACGCCACCACCGTGATCCTGGGCCTCGTCTACGGCTACGTCCCCTACATGATCCTGCCCCTGTACGCCGGCCTGGACCGCGCGCCCGCCGCGATGCTGGAGGCGTCGCGGGATCTGGGGGCGAGCCGTTTCCAGACCTTCTACCGGGTCACCTGGCCGCTGACCCGGACCGCGGTCGTCGTGAGCCTCCTGGTGACGACCTTGCCGATGCTCGGTGACTACTTCACCGTCGACCTGCTCTCCGGGCTCGCCGTCGAACTCGATGATCGGCAACCTGATCAACAACTCCGTGCTGACGCCCGGCGCAGACCGGTCAGGCGGGCGCGTTCGTGCTGATCGTCCTGGTGGTCTCGGTGATCCCGATGTTCATCTACCTCCGCAGCACCCGGTCCGGAACGGACATCGCCTCACCGACGTCCATCTCCTCCGTCCCCTCACCGTGGTGGCGGAACCCGTGGCGGCGGCCGTGGGGGCTCTGGCGCTGGTGATCCGCCCTCTACCTCACCTGGTCGCTGCTGCCGGTGGCCTCGTCGCGGTCCTCTTCTCGTTCAACGCCGGCCGCTCGCGCGTGACCTGGCAGGGCTTCTCGATGCGGTGGTACTACGGCGACCCGCTGCGGTCGGTCTGGCACGACGCCAGCCTCCACACCGCGCTGGCCCACACCCTGCTGGCTGGGCGTGCTCGCCACGGCGATCACGGTCCCGCTCGGGGTGGCGCTGGCGCTCGGGCTCGACCGCTGGCGGGGCCGGATCCCGTCGGGTGCCAACCTCGCGGTGATCGTGTCGTTCGTGCTGCCGGAGATCCTGATGGCGGTCTCGCTGCTCTTCGTGGCGACCGTGCTCGTCTCACCGTTGAAGCTCGGCACCAGCGGTCAGGTGCTCGGGCTGGTCACCTTCCAGCTGTCGTGGCCGGTGGTGATCGTGCGTGCGCGTCTGCTGACCATCGGGCGCGACTACGAGGAGGCGGCGGTCGACCTGGGCGCCTCGCCGGCCGGTGCGGTGTGGCGGGTCCTGATGAAGCTGCTGTACCCGGCGATCTTCGCCAGTGCCGTCCTGGTCTTCGCCGACGTCATCGACGACTTCATCCTCGTCCGCTACCTGTCCGGAGACTCGAGCACCGAGACGGTGTCGATCAAGGTCTACAACACCGCCCGGGCCGCGCCGACCCCGGCGTTGAACGCCCTCACCACGCTGCTCCTCGTGACGGCGCTGATCGTCGTCACGCTCGGCTACCTCGGCTACCGCTGGTTCACCCGAGGCGAGAAGGGGACGGGAGGTATCGACGTCTTCGCGGGCGAGGCCTAGACTGGCTGAACCACCATTCAGTACGTGAAGGAGGCGAGATGCCGACCATCCCACCAGCACCGCTCGACCCGTCCCAGCTGGAGCTGTCCCTGGCGCCGTTCGGTTCCAGCCGGATGCTGCCCCGCGACGCCTATCTGGCCGCGGACGTGCTGGCGTGGGAACGCGAGCATCTGTTCTACGGCTGGATGTGCCTGGGACGCTCCGTCGAGATCAAGCCGGGCGGGATGCGTGCGGAGTCCGTCGGCGAGCTACGGCGTCCTGCTCACGCGCGACAAGGAGGGCGTGCTCCGTGCCTTCGAGAACGCCTGCCGGCACCGCGGCCACGAGCTGCTGCCGTGCGGCGGGTCGGCCGACGCCCGCGCGATCGTCTGCCCCTACCACGCCTGGTCCTACCAGCCACGACGGCAGCCTGATCGGTGCCCCGCACTTCAAGGAGGTCGAGTCCTTCGACAAGTCGACGCTCGGCCTCAAGCCGGTCGCGCGTCGCACGAGTGGCACGGCTGGGTGTTCGTCGACCGCTCCGGGACGGCCGAGCGACTTCGCCGCGCACATCGGCGAGCTCGAGGAGATCGTGGCGCCGTACGACGCCGAGTCACTGGTCACCGGCGAGACCCACGAGTACGACGTCGCGGCCAACTGGAAGGTCATCGTCGAGAACTACCAGGAGTGCTACCACTGCTCGATGATCCACCCCGAGCTGTGCCGGGTCTCGCCGCCGACGAGCGGGGAGAACCTCGAGCGCGACGGCGACTGGGTCGGCGGCTGGATGGAGCTGCGCGACGGCGCCGAGACGATGTCGCTCGACGGCCGCAGCGGCGGCGGTCGCGATGGCGCGCCTCGACGAGCACGAGCTGTCGCACGGTGATGTACGTCGCCGTCCTGCCCAACCTGCTGATCAGCGCTGCACCCCGACTACGTGATGACCCACCATGCTGGTGCCGATCACGCCGGACCGACGCGGATCACGTGCTCGTGGGCGTTCCCCGCGCGAGGTCGCCGGCGCCGAGGGCTTCGACCCGGCGTACGCCGTCGACTTCTGGGACCTCACCAACCGCCAGGACTGGGCGGCCTGCGAGTCGGTGCAGCGCGGCATGGCCGCGCCGCACTACGAGCCCGGCCCGCTCGCTCCCGACGAGGACGGCGTCTACCAC
>CAVXHO010000008.1:0-101179 GCA_963761515.1 uncultured Actinomycetota bacterium | reverse complement strand
GCGTCACGACGAGCAGCCACCTCCTCGACCCGCTGGGAGACGACCTCAGCGCCTCCTCCCTCGCGAAGGCGATGAGCAACTGCAGGGTGCGACTACGCGATGCACCTCGACATGAACCCGTACCACACGGGCTTCATCTTCATGGCGGTCGACGATCTCAGCGGCAACAAATACAGGTCGCAGCTCCTGACCACGGCGATGTCGATCCCGGCGGATCGCGACATCCAGTACGCCCCGAAGGACTTCTTTTACGTCCTCGTGCGCGATCCCTCGCCGCCCGCGGTCGACGGCGCCGCGCCCTGGGGGCCGGACCTTGGCGCGCAGCCTCCGCCTCGCTGGATGCCGGGGATTCGGAAGACGGAGGTCGACGGCTCCGAGGGGAACGTCGAGGTCGTGGACGTCGAGCCGGGGCGCTCGACGTGGCGGGTGCGCGCGGAAGCACGGACGCGACCGCCGCGGCGCCGCTGCGGGAGCTCGCGGGAGACGAGTCGCGCCGGGTGGTCCTCGCGCTCGGCCTCGGCGTCGCGCACGACCGGCGTCCGCTCGGTCTCGCGACGGACGGACGGCTGGCCATCGCTCGCGCGGGCGTGGACAGCGGGGTGCTCGTCGTCGGGGCGGACGGGCAGCTGGCGATTGCGCGCGCGGGACGAGGCCCCTGCTCTGGGCGCGCATGACGACCTCGTAGAGCTCCCGATTGCGATCTGGGCAGGCAAGGTCGCGTCGTTCCCCACCGGGGCCGTCACCCCGCGCGCGGCCCTGGGCATCACGCCGTCGGCTTCGGCGTTCTCGTCGCGCGCGGCGCGTTCGGCAGCGCCGCGCCGCTCGCCGAGGCGCTCGCGCGCGCCGGGTGCACCCGCGGTCTTCTGCTCGATCAGGTCTGGACGCCACGGCGTTCCTCGACCGAGCCGGCACCGAGCCCGCCCCGCGCGCGCTACGACGAGCTGCTCTACGCGATCGGCACGCCGCTACGCCCGAACGGGTTCCGCTTCGAAGCGTCCATCCTCCGTCGCCCAGGCGACCAAAGCGAAATGAACGGGCGCGGGCGGTCGAGAGGGAGAGGGAGGAACAGAAAGATCGAAAGATTAGAAAATATGAGGATGGGATCCGAGCAGGTGATCGGTGCACCGCCTCCCGCCCGCCTCTCCCCCCTTCCCACTTCCGGGTCCCCTTTGTCGATCCCTCTCTTCTACTAGAGCTGGATTGGCACGTTGCTCGTGCCGTGGTCGGCGCCGCCGCCGGGGTCTTCTCGTACTGGGCGGCTCGCCGGGATGGGGAGAAGTCGACCCAGTAGGTCTTGGTGTCGCGCGCGTCGAGATGGACGAAGCTGCTGTTCGGGCAAGCCGCATCCCGCGTTGCGGAGCGTCAGGCAGAAGTCGCGGAGCTCCTCGTTACTCACTCCCCGGATCGGAAGTCCAGCGCCCTTCCCTCGTTGTGATTCGAGCGGGCGGTATACTGGGTGGGCGTGTATGCGCGATAGCCGCTCACGACCTCGAGCGGCTTGCCCCCGAAATCATTGGATACCGTCGCGACCAGCGCGAGCAGCCTCGGGTCGGACGCTTTCCTTCGCTCGACTCTCCCGACGCATCAGGCGCTCGAAGGAACGGAGCGCGGCCGCCGGGATCTTTCCGTGTTCGTCGCGCATCCGGACGTGGAACTCCTCCTCGAGCCGAAAGGCGTGCACGACGTCGCGCGGGCCGCCCGCCTTGCCGCGCAAGTTGTCCGCGCCCGGGATGATCGAACGTCTCGCCCGGCCGGAGGTGCTGGCCGTCCTTCAGATGGTCGGCGTCGAGGATCGCCTGCGCGCTGACGTGATAGCGGTGGGCAATTGTCTCCAACGTGTGCCCCCGCTGCACGACGTGGGGGCGGCCGCCGGGCCACGACCGCCGCCGTCATCGCCGCGAGGAAGACCATGACCGTGGCGAACGCGGCGGGACGCATGGTTCGAGCTCTCCGTATCGCAGATCCGGGCGGTCGAGCCAGAGCGTATCGTCTTGAGCCCCGGAGGGGGGAGCTGGTCGGCGAACCGTTTTGACGCGGTCGTTTGCCGAGTGCGACACTGCTACCGAGAAGTCAGCATGGCCGAAGGCAAGAACCTCGTCGGCGTCGACATCGGGGCCAGCTCGATCAAGGTCGTGCAGCTCAAGGAGTCGCGCAAGAAGCTTCAGGTGATCCGCTGGGGATGGGCGCCGTTGCCTCCGCAGACGATCATCGACGGCCACGTGATCAACTCCGGGGCCGTGACGGACGCGCTCGCGCGGATCTTTCACGACGGCAAGATCAGCCAGCGCGAGGACGTCGCCATCGGCGTCTACGGCCAGAACGTCATCGTGCGCAAGATCACGGTGCCCATCATGACGCCGAACGAGCTCGACGAGCAGATTCACTGGGAGGCGGAGCAGCACATCCCGTTCGACATCAAGCTCATGTCGATCCACTAACGAGGTCCTGCGGCGTACGGCCCGGAGGCCGGTCAGTAACCGGACCGCTCCGTCGCCGCGAAGAAGGACGAACATAAGCGACTACGCGGCCATCCTTCGAGAGGCGAAGCTGCGGCCGGCGGTCGTCGACATCAACGCCTTCACCATCCAGAACATCTTCGAGCACCAGTACGGGCTCTTGCCCGAGGGGACCATCGCCCTTCTCAACCTCGGCGCCGCGGTGTCCTCGCTCAACATCGTGACCAAGGGCGTCAGCGCGTTCACCCGTGAAATCACGAACGCGGGCAACGCCATCACCGAAGAGATCCGCAAGGCGCTCTCGTGCTCCTACGAGCAGGCAGAGGCGTACAAACACGGCGGCGGGGCGACGCAGATCGTCCCGCAAGAGGTGACCGCGATCACTACGAGGCGTGCCTGGGGCTCGCGGGCGAGATCCAGCGTTCGCTCGACTTCTATCTCGCGACGAGCGGAGAGCAGGAGATCGGCAAGATCTTCGTCTCGGGCGGGAGCTCCTACCTGGCGCCGCTCGTCGCCGCGATCGAGAAGAGGGCGCGCGTCCCCGTCCAGATCTTCGATCCCATGGTCAACCTCTCTGTCGATCCGAAGTTCGTGAACGAGGAGCAGGTGCGCGCCATGTCGGCGCAGCTGGTCGTCGCGCTGGGCCTCTCCTTGCGCTGCGACAAGGAGCGCCGGCAATGGTCCGTATAAATCTCCTCCCGGACAAGCGGGGGCAGGCCGGGCGAGGCCGCATCGCGGCAGCGGAGCCCGGGCAGCTCTGGATGGTCGCGGTCATCGGGGCCGCGGTCGTCAGCATCGTCGTGTGTCTGTTCGTCCAGAAGATCAAGCAGAACGAGCTCGCGGGCATCCTGGGGGAGAACGACGTCGCCCAGGGGCAGATCGACGCCATCGCCAAGCAGATCTCCGACCACCCCCAGATCACCGCGCGACTCAAGGAGCTGCGGGATCGAGAGGACGCTATCCAGAAGCTTCAGTCGGGGCGCTCCGGGCCGACGTCCACTCTCCTCGAGCTCGGGCACCTCCTCACCGTGGGAGGGAAGGGGCCTACGACCGACCGAGACAAGATCGAGCAACTGAAGCGCGACAACCCGGCCATGGCTTACAACGCAAACTGGGATCCTCGCCGGCTCTGGCTCACGTCCTACAAGGAGGCTGACCGCGTCGTAAAGCTCGGCGGCCTCGCACGCGACGGCGAGGACGTCAGCGAGCTCGAAAGGCGCCTCAAGCTCAGCGACTACTTCACGGAGGTGAAGCTCCTCCCCGGGGCCAAGGTGGCCGACGCGACCACGCACCAGGAGCTCTTCCAGTTCGAGCTCAGCGCCAAGGTGAAATACTGAAATGGCTGCCACCCCGCCCGCTCAGTCTGCGCTGGCCAAGCTGCCGACGGTCGCGAAGATCGGCATTGGCGCCGCGCTCTCGATCCTCGTGTTTTTCACTTACTGGTTCATTTTTTACTCGGACATCGCGGGCAAGATCGAGGGCGCGCAGCGGCAGAAGGCGTCGCTGCACGACGAGCTCGCCACGCAGCAACAGGCCGAGGCCACCTACTTCGCCGACCGCGGGGAGCTGGCCCTTCGCGAGCAACGGGCGCGCGAGCTCAACAAGGTCCTGCCCGCCGATCCAGAGGAGGATGCCTTTCTCTCGAGCGTGCAGCAAGCGTCGAACGCGGCGGGGATCGATCTCCTGCGCGGGATCGAGGACGGGTGGTTCATGTCCGAGATCGCCGAGGCGGCCTTCCAGTACCAGGTGGCGCTCGAGAAGGGCGACAAGAAGATCGTCGGGGTCAACGTGCACACCGACTCGATCACCCACGACCTCGAGATCCTCCGGGTCTCCCACGAGGTCGAGGTCGAGCAGGTCCGCGCGCTGGCGGAGCGACGTACGACGCGCGACGACGCCGCGGCCCGCGCCGCCGTCGAGCGCATGGTCGAGGTCGGACGCACCGACGGCAACATGATCGAGGCGATGCTGGAGGCCTGCCGGGCCGAGGCGACGCTCGGTGAGATCTGCGACGCGCTGCGCGCGGAGTGGGGCGAGTATCGGGAGCCTGCCCGGTTCTGATCTGATCGGATCGTGGATCTCCAGAGCGCGCTGCGCTCACTCCCGCCCGATCCGCGGATCGTCGTGGCCGGCAACCATGCCCTCCCGTGGCACGTCGTCGGGCTCATCGACGAGACGCTCGACAGCTATCGGCTCTGGATCCTGAACGCGCCGTCCGGGATCCCCGACCGGCCAGGGGTCACGCTCGAGACCTCGTTCGTGGGGCCGGGCATGCGCAGGAGCCCACGCCTGAGCTACCTTCCGTCCCGGCTGTCGATGGTCCCGACCCTGTTCGCGAACCGGCTGCCGCCCGACGCGGTGGTCCTCCACACGACCCCGCCGCGCGACGGGAAGGTGTCGCTCGGCGTCGAGGTCAACGTGCTGCCGTCCGCGGTCGAGGCCGCCCGCCGCAACGGCGGCGTCGTCATCGCGCAGACCAACGCCGAGATGCCGTGGACCTACGGCGACGCCCTGCTGGACCTCGACCACGTGGACGTGCTGGTCGACGCCGACGGCCCGATGCCGCACGCTCCGGTCGGCAGCGTCGACGAGGACGCGGCGACGATCGGGAGGCTGGTCGCCGAACGGGTCAGCGACGGGGCGACCCTCCAGGCAGGCATCGGCGCGGTGCCCGACGCGACCCTGCACGGGCTCGCGGCCGTCGCGGGCTGCGCGTCTGGACCGAGATGTTCTCCGACAGCGTGCTGGCCCTCGAGCGTGCCGGGGCGCTGGATCGCGAGGTCCCGATCACGGCGTCCTTCCTGTTCGGGTCGCCCGAGCTCCTGGCCTGGGTCGACGACAACGAGCGGGTGGAGATGAGACGGACGGAGGTCACCAACAACCCTGCCCTGATCGCCCGCAACCCGTCGATGACCAGCGTCAACACGGCGCTCCAGGTCGACCTCTTCGCCCAGGCGAACGCCAGTCGGATCAAGGCACGGATCCACAGCGGCTTCGGCGGCCAGACCGACTTCATCGTCGGGGCGATGCACAGCCTCGGCGGCCAGGCCTTCATCGCCCTGCGCTCGTGGCACCCGAAGGCGGACTGCTCGACCATCGTGCCGCTGGTCGACGAGCCGGTCACGTCGTTCCAGATGACGGCGGTGGTGACCGAGCTGGGCACGGCTGAGATCTACGGCAACGACCAGCACGAGCAGGCAAGGCAGCTGATCGAGAACGCCGCCCATCCCAGCGTCCGCGAGGAGCTCTGGGAGGAAGCGGTGGAGCTGGGCCTCGTGCGGGCGTCGCGAGGCCTTCCCTAGGATTGCCGGCATGACGCAGCAGCCGTTCAGCCGTCCGGGCGCGATCGACCTGTCGGGCCTGAACCGTCCCGCAGCGGGCGCCGGCGCTCAGCCCCCCGCCGGTGCTCCAGCGGGTGGTCCTCCACCCACCGGCGCCCCGGGTGCGGCACCCACCGGCGGGGTGCGCTCGTCGTACGCCCTCGACGTCGCGGAGGAGAACTTCCAGACGGTCCTGGACGCCTCGGTCACCGCGCCCGTCGTGCTGGTGTTCTACTCGCCGACCCGTGCGCCCGAGAGCGCCGCGATGGCCGACGACGTCGCGACGGCGACCGGCGAGTACGACGGCCGCTTCCTGGCCGGTCTGGTCGACATCGACGCCGTCCCGACCATCGCGCAGGCGCTCCAGATCCAGCAGGTGCCCCTGGTCATGGTGATCCTCGACGGCCGGCCGGCGGCGCAGCCGATCCCGGGGATGCTCTCCCTCGACGAGATCCGCACCCTGCTCAACCAGCTCGCCCAGGGACTCACCGCCCAGGGCATCACCGGGCGCCACCAGCCCCTGCGCGCCGCGGCGCCGGAGGGCGAGGAGGGGGAGGAACAGCTCGACCCGCGCTACGCCGCCGCCCAGCAGGCGCTGGAGGACAACGACATCGACGGAGCTGTCGCGGAGTACCAGCGCCTCGTCGACGCCAACCCGGCCGACGTCGAAGCCGCCGCCGGGCTGGCGATGGCCAAGGTGCTGCAGCGCACCCAGGACGTCGACCTCAACGCCGCACGGGAGGCCGCCGCGGCCAACCCCGACGACGTCGCCGCCCAGAGCCTGGTGGCCGACCTGGACCTGCTCGGCGGCCACGTCGACGATGCCTTCACGCGCCTGGTGGACCTGGTGCGGCGTACGACGGGCGACGAGAGGAACCAGGCGCGCGAACACCTGATCGGCCTGTTCGCTGCTGTCGGCAACGATGACCCGCGTGTCCTGCGCGGACGTCAGAACCTCGCGTCCGCTCTCTTCTGATGTCCACGATCGTCTATCTGCACGCGCATCCCGACGACGAGGCGTCCCAGACAGCAGGCACGATGGCGCGCGCGGCGGCCGAGGGTCATCGTGTGGTCGTGGTCTTCGCCACGCACGGCGAGCACGGCGAGGTGGCCGCGGACGCCGTCGAGGGCGAGACTGTGGCGGACCACCGCCGGCGTGAGGCCGAGGCCTCGGCTGCCGCCATCGGGCTCGCCCGCATCGTCTGGCTCGGCTACTCCGACTCGGGCATGTCCGGCTGGGAGCAGAACGACGTCGAGGGGGCCCTCCACCGCGCCGACCTCGACGAGGCGGCGCAACGTGTGGCGGACGTCCTCGACGAGGAGCATGCGGACTACCTGGTCGGCTACGACTGGCATGGCGGCTACGGCCACCCCGACCACGTGAAGGTGCACCACGTCGCGCACCGCGCCGCCGAGCTCGCGGCTGAGCGACCGCGCCTGTTCGAGTCCACGATGAACCGCGACCGAGATCGTCGCCCTGATGGCAGCCGCTGCCGAGGCCGGCATGGACACGAGCGACTTCGACGCCGAGGCGCCGATGGACGACGGCAACCCGCTCGGCAGCACCGAGGACGAGATCACCTGGCGTGTGGACACCACCGCCTTCCTGCCCCAGAAGCGGGCCTCCCTGGAGGCACACCGCTCACAGGCCACGGACATCGAGGGGTTCCTGACCATGCCGCCGGACGTCTTCGCGGCGCTCTTCGGGCACGAGCACCTCATCGACCCGGACGTCGGCGGACCGATGCGTGAGGGCTGGCCGTTCGCCTGAGCAGCCGCGCCGGCGGCGTCTCGGAGCCGTCGCACCGGAATGGGTTTCCTCGGTTTCGAGACGGGCGTGGAACGCCCTCCTCAACCAGCGGGGTGGTGCCTTGGTTTCGAGACGGGCGTAGAACGCCCTCCTCAACCAGCGAGGCCCTGCCCTCAGCCGCCGAGCGCCGACCGGCCGGCCTCCAGGCGTGCGACGGGCACCCGGAACGGCGAGCAGGACACGTAGTCGAGGCCGACCTCGTCGAAGAAGTGGATCGATGCCGGGTCGCCGCCGTGCTCGCCGCAGACCCCGACGTGCAGGTCGGGGTTGGCCTGGCGACCCAGCCGCGTGGCGTGACGCACCAGGCGGCCGACGCCGTCGACGTCGAGGCTCTCGAACGGGCTGACCTGGAAGATGCCCGCCTCGAGGTACCGGCTGAAGAACGACGACTCGACATCGTCACGCGAGAAGCCCCACGTCATCTGGGTCAGGTCGTTGGTGCCGAAGGAGAAGAACTCCGCGGACTTCGCGATCTCGTTGGCGGTCACGGCTGCCCGCGGGAGCTCGATCATCGTGCCCACCTTGTGGGGGACCGGACGGCCGCGTTCCTCCTCGATCGACGTGGCGACCTCGGCGACCATGCCTCGCACCAGATCGAGCTCGGTGACCGACGCGACGAGCGGGATCATGATCTCGGGCTGCGGGTCGCCGCCGTCGGCGATCCTCTCGGCCGCGGCCTCCAGGATGGCGCGCACCTGCATCGCGAACAGACCGGGGATCACGATGCCGAGGCGGACGCCGCGCAGGCCGAGCATCGGGTTCTGCTCGTGCAGCCGCTTGACCGCTTCGAGGAGCTTCTCGTCGTGCTCGTCCATGTCGTCGCGGTCGTCCTCGAGCGCGACCTTCACCGACAGGTCGGTGAAGTCGGGGAGGAACTCGTGCAGCGGCGGGTCGATCAGCCGGATCGTCACCGGCAGGCCGTCCATCGCCTCGAAGATGCCGCGGAAGTCGTCGCGCTGGAGCGGCAGCAGGGCTGACAGTGCGGCCTCCTGGCCGTCCGCGTCGTCGGCCACGATCAGGTCCTCGACCAGCTGGCGGCGCTCGCCGAGGAACATGTGCTCGGTCCGGCACAGGCCGATGCCCTCGGCGCCGAACCGGCGGGCGCGGGCGGCGTCCTCGGGGGTGTCGGCGTTCGCGCGCACCCGGAGCCGTCGTACGTCGTCGGCGTGCCTCATCACGCCATCGACCGCCGCCACGATGTCCTCCTCGAGGTGGTCTCCCTCGAAGTAGCGCATCACCGAGGAGTCGACCACCGGCACGGAGCCGAGGAACACCTCGCCCGTGGTGCCGTCGATCGAGATCACGTCGCCCTCGTTGATCGGGTCGCCGCCGCGCACCCTGGCCCGACGCTTCTTGACGCTCACGTCGAGGGACTCCGCTCCGCAGACGCAGGTGCGGCCCATGCCGCGGGCGACCACCGCCGCGTGCGAGGTCTTGCCGCCGCGGCTGGTCAGGATGCCCTTGGCGGCGACCATGCCACGCAGGTCGTCGGGGTTGGTCTCCTTGCGGACCAGGATCACGTCCTCGCCACGATCGGCCCACTCCACCGCGGTGTCGGAGTCGAAGACCGCCTTGCCGACGGCCGCGCCGGGGGAGGCGTTCATGCCCTTCGCGATCAGGGTGCGGTCGGCCTTCTCGTCGAAGCGGGGGAACATCAGCTGCGCGAGCTGGGCGCCGGTCACCCGCCGGGTCGCCTCGTCGGCGTCGATCAGCCCCTCGTCGGTCATGTGCCGGCCGATCCGGAACGCGGCTGCAGGGGTGCGCTTGCCGACGCGGGTCTGGAGCATCCAGAGCTTGCCGCGCTCGACGGTGAACTCGATGTCGCACATGTCGTGGTAGTGCTTCTCCAGGGTCGCCATGATCGCGAGCAGCTCGTCGTGCGACTGCTTGTCGACCTTCTCCATGTCGGCCAGGGAGACGGTGTTGCGGATGCCCGCGACGACGTCCTCACCCTGCGCGTTCTGGAGGTAGTCGCCGTACACGCCCTGGTTGCCCGACGCGGGGTCGCGGGTGAAGGCGACGCCGGAGCCCGAGTCGTCGCCGAGGTTGCCGAAGACCATCGCCTGCACGTTGACGGCGGTGCCGAGCCCCTCCTCGATCCGCTCCTGGCGGCGGTAGAGCGCGGCGCGCTCGGTGTTCCACGAGTCGAAGACGGCGCGCATCGCGAGGTCGAGCTGCTCGCGCGGGTCCTGCGGGAAGTCGCGGCCGGCGTGCTCGGAGATGGAGCCCTTGAAGGTCTCGACCAGCTCGCGCAGGTCGTCGGCGCCGAGGTCGGTGTCGGACTCGGTGTCGCGTGACTTCTTGAGCTTGTCGAGGGCCCGCGAGAACACCTCGGAGTCGATGCCGAGCACGGTGGCGCCGAACATCTGGAGCAGGCGTCGGTAGGAGTCCATCGCGAACCGCTCGTCGTGGCTCTGGTCGGCGAGGCCGCGTACGGACTCGTCGTTGAGGCCGACGTTCAGCACCGTCTCCATCATCCCGGGCATCGAGACCTTGGCGCCGGAGCGGACGCTGACCAGCAGCGGGTCAGCGGCGTCGCCGAGCCGACGTCCCATCGCCTCCTCCAGCGCGTGCAGGTGGTCGCCCAGCTCCCCCTCGAGGCCGTCCGGCAGGTCGCCCGCCTCGAGGTAGGCGCGGCAGGCCTCGGTCGAGACCGTGAAGCCCGGCGGCACCGGTAGCCCGAGGTTGGTCATCTCCGCGAGGTTGGCGCCCTTGCCGCCGAGGAGGTCCTTCTGGTCCTTGTCGCCCTGGGTGAAGTCGTAGACGTAGGTCATGGCCCGATCCTTGCGTGTCCACAGGGAGTTGGCGAGGAGCGGCTCAGGCTCCGCCGCTCTCGACGTACGACGCTGGGGTCTCGCCCCTCGCCACCGCCAGCGCCGAGGTGATCCGGCGGGCGGTGAAGTCGGCGCACCGCTCGCGCACCTGCTCGAGGGTGGCGAACTCCGCGTGCCGGATCTCGCGGGGCTCGAGGGTCATCGGGTCGAGGAGGTCCGCGTCGTGCTCGCCGCCGTCGAAGACGAGGCAGACCGCGTCGTCCCAGCCGGCCCAGGGAGGGAGCCAGTCGGTCAGCAGGAGGTCGCCGGCGTCGAGGGGGAGCGCGAGCTCCTCCTCGATCTCCCGACCCGCTGCCTCGCGCGGCGACTCGCCCACCTCGACCACGCCGCCGGGGAGGTCCCAGTCGCGCTTGTAGGTGAGCTGGCAGATCAGCACGCGGCCGTCGCGGTCGCGGACGAGTAGCTGGCTGATCGCGCGCTTGCGGGGGAGGAAGGAGTTGAGGAGCGCGCGGAACGCCGTGGGTTCGCTCAGCGGCGGGTCGCTCACCAGCCGGGCGAGCACGACGTACGACGTGGTCTCGGCCCGGTCACCCGTGCCGGGCTCCACGCGGCGCTCGCCCTCACGGCGGAGGCCGGCGCGAGTGGCGACCCGGAGCGAGGCCTCGTTGCCCGGCTCCACCTTTGCCTCGACCCGGGAGTAGCCGAGCCCGCCATGGCCGGTGTCGGTGAGCGCGTAGTCGGCCAGGAGCCGCACCGCGCGGGTCGCGACCCCGCGTCCTCGGCGGCCGCGGTAGAGAGCCCACGACAGCTCGCCCACGCCCGTGTCCCGTCGTCGTACGTCGACACTGCCGGCCAGGCCCTCGCCGTCCTCGATGGCGAACCCGACCACCGACCGGTCGTCGGCGTACGTCGCCCGCCAGTCGTGGATCGCCTTCTGCATCCGCTCGGGGGTGACGGCATCGGCGGGCCAGCCGAACCAGTGGGCGATCAGCTCGTCGTGGCCGGCGACGGCGTCCTCGACGTCCCCGTCGCGCCAGGGGCGGAGGGTGACGTCGCCGTCGGTCAGCGTGGGCTGCTCCGGCGGCTCGGTCACCCTCCGACCCTAGCCAGGCCGTCCGGTCACGACGGCGACCGGGCGTCGGGCGAGGTCCGCGGCCTCGAACCGAGCTCGATCACCTGGGCGATCGCGAGCTCGGTCGCCTGCTCGGGGGTGAGACGGCCGAGGCACGCCGAGAGCGTCAGCCCTTCCACCAGCCCCACGAGCGTGGCGACCACGTCCTCGCGTGGCTCCGGCACCTCGAGCACGTCCAGGATGATGGTGATCGTGGTGGTCAGCTCCCTGTCGCGGTCGGCCACGTACGGCTGCAGTGCAGTCCGACGGTCCTCCTTCTCCGTCGGCATCTCCAGTGCGGGGTTGATATCGACGAGCTGGCCGTCGTCGTAGCCACGCTGGGCGATCTGGAACTCACGGCGCACCTGTCCCGGTGGCTCGAGGCCACTCGGACGCAGCGCGCAGGCGGTCACGAGCTTGAGCCAGACCAGCTCTTCATCGAGATGCGTGGCGTCCTCGGGCATCAGCGAGCGAACGAGAGAGGTCGCCGCTTCCAGGGGCTCGTCGGTGCGCCGCCCGAGACGCCCCAGCATCCGGCGACTCCGAACCTGGTCCGCCGCCAGCCGTGTGAGGTCCGCCCATCCCGCCACCGATCGCCTGATGGTGTTGACACCGGTGCCGAGCTCTGCGGCGACCCGGCGGCGGGACAGGGCTTCGACACCCTCGTCGCGCACCACGGCGAAGGCAGCCTGCCGGATGAACTCGAAGCGGCCGACGTAGTCGATGAGCCTGGGCATGCGCCCTTCCTACGCCGAACGGGGCACCGGCGTCGGGGCTCCTCCACAGGTCTGTGGTGTGGGGGCACACTCCGGACCCCCAACGCACGTAGGGCCATCACGGTGGTGGAACGCGGTGATCCCTCAACGCGACCCGTCGATCCCTCGTTGTCGAACGGGGTGTTCCACAACCGGCGATGGAGGGGCCGGGTTGCGGGCACGGGGTGCTCCACATCGGCCGATCCCCACTGCCGGTTGAGGGCACGGAGTGTGCCCGCACCCGTTCAGTCGCGGCGGAGCCAGATCGTGGCCAGCGGTGGCACCACCAGAGTGGCGTGGGCGGGCTGCCCGCTGTGAGGCCCCTCGTGGGCGGTCACGGAGCCGAGGTTGCCGACGCCGGAGCCGGTGTAGGTGCCGGCGTCGGTGTTGAGGACCTCGTCCCACTCACCGGCCGAGGGCAGGCCGAGTCGGTAGTCGGCGTGGGGGACGGCCGCGAAGTTGGACACGCACACCAGGTCGCTGGTCGAGCCCCCGCGGCGGATGAACGAGAAGACGTTGCGCCCGGCGTCGTTGGCGTCGATCCACTCGAACGACGACGCCTCGTCCTCGCGCGACCAGATCGCGGGGGAGGCGGTGTAGGCCGCGTTGAGGTCGCGCACCAGCCGGTGGACGCCGCGGTGCTCGGGGTGGTCGAGCAGCCACCAGTCGAGCTCGCGGGACTCGGCCCACTCCGACTCCTGGCCGATCTCGGCGCCCATGAAGAGCAGCTGCTTGCCCGGGTGGGCCCACATGAAGGCGAGGTAGGCGCGCAGGTTGGCCAGCTGCTGCCAGCGGTCGCCGGGCATCTTGCGCAGCAGTGAGCCCTTGCCGTGCACGACCTCGTCGTGGCTGAGCGGCAGCACGAAGTTCTCGGTGAACGCGTAGACCAGGGCGAAGGTCAGCTCGTTGTGGTGCCAGGCGCGGTGCACCGGCTCGCGCTTGAGGTAGTCGAGCGTGTCGTGCATCCAGCCCATGTTCCACTTGAAGCCGAAGCCCAGCCCGTCGGCGGAGGTCGGCCGGGTGACGCCTGGCCAGGAGGTCGACTCCTCGGCGATCGTGGTGGCGCCGGGGACCCGCTTGTAGACGGTGGCGTTCATCTCCTGGAGGAACTGCACGGCCTCGAGGTTCTCGTGGCCGCCGTGGATGTTCGGCGACCACTCGCCCGCCTCGCGCGCGTAGTCGAGGTAGAGCATCGAGGCGACGCCGTCGACGCGCAGGCCGTCGGCGTGGAACTCCTCGAGCCAGTAGAGCGCGTTGGCGTAGAGGAAGTTGCGCACCTCGCGGCGACCGAAGTTGAAGATGTGGGAGCCCCACTCCTTGTGCCAGCCGCGCTGGGGGTTGGGGTCCTCGTAGAGCGGCGTGCCGTCGAAGCGGGCCAGCGCCCACTCGTCGGTCGCGAAGTGGCCGGGCACCCAGTCGAGGATCACGCCGATCCCGGCCTGGTGGAGCCGTCGACGAGCCGGCGGAAGCCGTCGGGGTCGCCGAAGCGCGAGTCCGGGGCGAAGTACGACGTCACGTGGTAGCCCCACGAGCCGCCGAACGGGTGCTGCATGACCGGCATCAGCTCGACGTGGGTGAAGCCGAGGTCGGCGACGTACGGCACCAGCTCGTCGGCGAGCTGGTCCCAGGTCAGGACCTGTCCGTGGCGCTTGCGCCACGAGGCCGAGGTGCACCTCGTAGACCGACATCGGCTCGTGCACCGGCTGCCGGGAGGCGCGCGACTGCATCCACGCGTCGTCGCCCCACTGGTGGGAGGACTCGAAGACCCGGCTCGACGTCGCCGGCGGCACCTCGGCCCAGAACGCCATCGGGTCGGCCTTCTCGCGCCACTCGCCGTCGGCGCCGAGGATCACGTACTTGTAGCCGGCCCCCGCGCCGACGTCCGGCACGAACAGCTCCCAGACGCCCGACTCGCCGAGCTGCCGCATCGGGTGCTCGCGGCCGTCCCAGCTGTTGAAGTCGCCCTTGAGCCGTACGCCGCGCGCGCCGGGCGCCCAGACCGCGAACGACGTGCCGGAGACGTCGCCCGGTCGCCGAGCGGTAGTGGTGGACGCGCGCCCCGAGCACGGTCCAGAGCAGCTCGTGGCGGCCCTCGTTGACCAGGTGCAGGTCCATCTCGCCGAGGGTCGGCAGGAACCGGTAGGGGTCGTCGAGGGTGATCGCGCCCTGCGCCGTAGTCGACCTCGACGCGGTAGTCCGGCACGTCCGGGCTGCCGGTGGTCGAGCCGGTCGAGACCTCGCCGACCCAGATGCCCTCGTGCTCGTGCTCGAGGGGCACGCGACGCGCCGTCGGACAGGACGGCGGTGACCGTCTGCGCCAGCGGCTTGAACGCGCGGACCGTCACGCCGTCGCCCTCGGGGTGCGGGCCGAGGATCGCGTGCGGCTGCCCGTGCTCGCCCCGGGTCAGCTGCTCGAGCTCGGCTGTGGACACCTGCTTCATCGGGTCCCCTCCGTGGGCTGGCCGGTCGGCTGACCCATCGGTTGGCTGAGCGCCGCCAGCGGGATCGACAGCCACGTGGGTCGGTTGCGCGTCTCGTAGACGCACTCGTAGACGGCCTTGTCGGCGACGTAGGCGGCGAGCAGGGTCTGCTCGTCGGCGGTCAGCTCGCGGCCGGCGTACGCCTCGAGGAACGTCGCCTGGTTGCGCGCCGACCACTCGGCCGCGCGGTAGGCGCGCTGCTCGCTGCCGTCGTCGCCGGTCGCCGCCGCTGTCATCGCCGCGACCCGTGGCGCGTAGTCGAAGGAGCGCAGCATGCCGGCGACGTCGCGCCACGGCGAGTCGGGCACGACGCGCTCGGCGAGCGGCTTGGCCGGCTCGCCCTCGAAGTCGACGATCTTCCAGCCCTTGGCGGTGCGCAGGGTCTGGCCGAGGTGCAGGTCGCCGTGGACCTGCTGGGCGGTCGCCGAGGCGATCGCGGCGACGGCGTCGAACAGCGCGCGCAGCCGCGTCGGCGTACGGCGCGAGCTCGGGCACGACGTCGAGCGCGGCGTCGAGCCGCGTGGTCATCGCGGCGGCGAGGGCGCGGTGGTCGTCGGCCGTGCGCGTCGACGGTCGGGAAGTGCTCGGCCAGCAGCGGGTGGACCGCGCGCACGCGCCTCGCCGAGCCGCTGCGCCTCGCCGGCGAAGTCGCCGCCCACCTCGTCGGCGTGCAGGTCGGCCTCGGCGAACAGGTTGCGCACGCTGGTCAGCGCGAGCTCCCAGCCGTCGCTCGCCGTGCGCAGGAACTGCTGCAGCATCGCCAGCTGCACCGTGTCGGTGGTCGACGACGGCGCGTCGGCGCCCGTCGTCGAGCCGTCCGCGTCGAGCCAGCCGTAGAGCGCCGCGACGTGGTCGGAGCCGGCGCGGGTCAGCACCTCGTGGACCTCGATGTCGGGGTTGGCCCCGGGCGTGACCTGGCGGAAGACCTTCAGCAGCGCGTCCTCGCCGAAGGCGACCGAGGAGTTGGACTGCTCGCCGGTGAACAGCGTCGAGTGCGCGGTCGGGTCGAGCGCGCTCGCCGGGGACAGCCGGTGGAACGTCGAGCGGCGCCGTCGCGGCGGGAAGGCGAAGGCGCGCAGGCACGCCGCCATCGCCTCGCGGTCGTGCAGCGCGTCGTAGGCGTGGATCCAGCCGACCTCGGGGTCCTCCCACCAGCCGACGAAGGCGTGGTCGAGCCGGTGCTCGGGGTCGGTGTAGAGCGCCAGCGGCACCTGGTAGAGCTCGACGTCGCCGTCGGGGTAGGTCACCTCGACCAGGTCGACGACGACCGCGCGGGCCCGCCTCGGCCGACCATCCCGAGCCGGCGTACGTCGGTCACCGCGACGTGGCGGCCCTTGCCGCCGAACCAGCGGGCGCCCTCGAGGAAGTCGGTCAGCTGCCGCCGGTCGTCAGCGGCGGACGTGGCGGTGCTGTCGGTGCGGATGTCGTCGGTCACGGGGCGATGGCCTCCTCGGTGGGGCGGTCAGCCGGAACCAGTAGAAGCCGTACCCGCCCAGGGTCAGCAGGTACGGCAGCTCGCCGATCGGCGGGAACGGCACGCCGCCGAGCAGCTCGACCGGGACATAGCCCTCCCAGCGGCGCAGGTCGAGCTCGACCGGCTGCGGGAAGCGCGACAGGTTGTTGACGCAGACGATGATGTCGGAGTCGTCGTCGGTCGCCGTGCTCGCGGGCGTAGGACAGCACCGACGGGTTGGTGCCGCCGAGGTCGGGGAAGGAGCCGAGCCCGAACGCCGGGTGGCCGCGGCGGGCGTGGATCATCCGGCGGGTCCAGTGCAGCAGCGACGAGGAGTTCTCGAGCTGCGCCTCGACGTTGACGCTCTGGTAGCCGTAGACCGGGTCCTGGATCGCGGGCAGGTGGAGCTTGCCCGGCGTCGCCGACGAGAAGCCGGCGTTGCGGTCGGGCGTCCACTGCATCGGCGTGCGGACGCCGTCGCGGTCACCGAGCCAGATGTTGTCGCCCATCCCGATCTCGTCGCCGTAGTAGAGGACCGGCGACTGCCGGGCAGCGACAGCAGCAGCGCGGTGAACAGCTCCATCTGGTTGATGTCGTTGTCGAGCAGCGGGGCCAGCCGGCGGCGGATGCCGATGTTGGCCTTCATCCGGGGGTCCTTGGCGTACTCGTCCCACATGTAGTCGCGGTCCTCGTCGGTGACCATCTCGAGGGTCAGCTCGTCGTGGTTGCGCAGGAAGATGCCCCACTGGCAGCCGTCGGGGATCGGCGGCGTCTGCTCCAGGATCTCCGAGATCGGGAAGCGCGACTCGCGGCGGACGGCCATGAAGATGCGCGGCATCACCGGGAAGTGGAAGCACATGTGGCACTCGTCGCCCGCCGGCGTACTCGCCGGTGTCGGGGTCGCCTTGCCGCCGAAGTAGTCGACGACGTCGGCCGGCCACTGGTTGGCCTCGGCGAGCAGGACCCGGCCGGGGTACTTGTCGTCGATGAACCGGCGCACCTTGCGCAGGAACTCGTGGGTCTCCGGGAGGTTCTCGCCGTTGGTGCCCGGCCGCTCGTAGAGGTAGGGCACCGCGTCGAGCCGGAAGCCGTCGAGGCCCATGTCGAGCCAGAACGACATCGCCTCGAGCATCGCCTCGTGGACCTTCGGGTTGTCGAAGTTGAGGTCGGGCTGGTGGGAGAAGAAGCGGTGCCAGAAGTACTGCTGGCGGACCGGGTCCCAGGTCCAGTTCGACGGCTCGGTGTCGACGAAGATGATCCGCGCGTCCTCGTACATCTCGTCGGTGTCGGACCAGACGTAGAAGTCGCCGTACGGGCCCGTCGGGGTCGCTGCGGCGAGGCCTGGAACCACGGGTGCTGGTCGCTGGTGTGGTTCATGACGAAGTCGATGATCACGCGGATGCCGCGCTCGTGGGCCGCGTCGACGAACTCGCGGAAGTCGTCGACCGTGCCGAACTCGGGGAGGATCGACGGTGTAGTCGGCGACGTCGTAGCCGCCGTCGCGCAGCGGCGAGGTGAAGAACGGCGGCAGCCAGAGGCAGTCGACGCCCAGCCACTGCAGGTAGTCGAGCTTCTCGATCAGGCCGCGGAAGTCGCCGGTGCCGTCGCCGTTGGAGTCGCGGAACGACCGCACCAGCACCTCGTAGAAGACCGCGGTCTTGAACCAGTCCGGGGTCTGCTGCTCGGCCGTCGCCCCGACGATGGTGCTCTCGTGGGTCTCCTCGGTCGGGCTGCCATCGTCGGTCGGGCTGCCACCGTCGGTCGAGCCTGTCGAGACCACGCTCATACCGTCCTCCGCACGGTCAGGACGTGGGCGGGCTCGGCGCCGGGGTCGAGCCGGACGTAGTTGTGCTGGCCCCAGTGCCAGTCCTCGCCGGTGATCTCGTCGTGCACGGCGAGGGTGTCGTGCCAGCCCAGGCCGAGCGCGGGCAGGTCGAGGTGGACGACGGTCTCGCGGGCGCCGTGCGGGTCGAGGTTGACGACGACGATCACCGGTGTCGCTCGCCCGTCGAGCGTGCGGCTTGCTGAGAACACCAGCACGTTCTCGTCGTCGCTGGAGTGGATGGCCAGGTTGCGCAGCTGCTGCAGCGCCGGGTGGGCGCGGCGGATCTCGTTGAGCCGGGTGAGGTACGGCGCGAGCGTGCGGCCCTCGGCCTCGGCGCCGGCCCAGTCGCGGACCCGGATCTGGTACTTCTCGGAGTCGAGGTACTCCTCGCTGCCCGGGCGCGACCGCGACGTGCTCGAAGAGCTCGTAGCCGGCGTAGACGCCCCAGCTCGGCGAGCCCGGTCGCGGCGAGCACGGCGCGGATCTTGAACGCCGGCGGGCCGCCGTACTGCAGGTAGGCGTGGAGGATGTCGGGGGTGTTGACGAAGAAGTTCGGCCGCATCAGGTGGTCGGTCTGCGTCGACAGCTCGCGGAGGTACTCCTCGAGCTCCCACTTGGCGGTGCGCCAGGTGAAGTACGTGTAGCTCTGGTGGAAGCCGATCGCGCCGAGGGTCCGCATCATCGCCGGCCGGGTGAAGGCCTCGGCGAGGAAGAGCACGTCGGGGTCGGTGCGGCGGACCTCGCGCGAGCAGCCACTCCCAGAACGCGACCGGCTTGGTGTGCGGGTTGTCGACGCGGAAGATCCGCACGCCGTGCGTCATCCAGTGCCGCACGACGCGGAGCACCTCCCGGCAGATGCCCTGGGGGTCGTTGTCGAAGTTCAGCGGGTAGATGTCCTGGTACTTCTTCGGCGGGTTCTCGGCGTAGGCGATGGTGCCGTCGGCCCGGGTGGTGAACCACTCGGGGTGGCTGGTCACCCACGGGTGGTCGGGCGCGCACTGCAGGGCCAGGTCGAGGGCGACCTCGAGCCCGAGCCGCGGCGGCCTTGCGCCACGAAGGCGTCGAAGTCCGTCGAGCGTGCCGAGGTCGGGGTGGATCGCGTCGTGGCCGCCGTCCTTGCAGCCGATCGCCCACGGTGAGCCGGGGTCGGTCGGGGCCGGGGTCGAGGGTGTTGTTGGGGCCCTTGCGGTTGACCTCGCCGATCGGGTGGATCGGCGGCAGGTAGACGACGTCGAAGCCCATCGCGGCGACGGCGTCGAGCCGCTCGGCGGCGGTGCGGAAGGTGCCGCTGACCACGGTGCCGGTCTGCGCGTCGCAGGTCGCGCCCTCGGAGCGCGGGAAGAACTCGTACCAGGCGCCGAAGAGCGCGCGCTCGCCGGTCGGCGTACAGCGGGTAGGGCCCCTCGACGGTGACCAGCTCGCGCAGCGGGTGGGCGGCCAGGAGGCGTCTCGAGCTCGGGCGACTGCAGGGCCGCGAGCCGGGCCGCCGCGGGCCGCGACGTGTCGCGGGCGGCCGACGCCGCACCGCGGACCACCTTCGGCCTCGTCGGCGTCGAGCGCCGGGTCGGCCGCGACCCGGTCGAGCAGCAGCGCGCCCTCGGTGGAACATCAGCTCGACGTCGACGCCGGCGGGGATCTTGAGCCCGGCGTCGTGCTCCCAGGTGGCGAGCGGGTCGGACCACGCCTGCGACCTCGAAGGTCCAGGCGCCCTCGCGGTCGGGGGTGACCCACGCGACGTAGCGGTCGGGCGTGTCGCCGTCGGCGACCATCCGCACCGGAGGGCGGCGTGCGCCGTCGGGGGCGGCCAGCACGACCTCGGCGCCGAGCTGGTCGTGGCCCTCGCGGAACACGCGTGGCGCGCACGGGCAAGGGCTCGCCGGACGTCGCCTTGGCCGGGAGGCGACCGAGGTCGACCAGGGGCATGACGTCCATGACGGGGATGCGACCGACCATGCTCGCCACCCTTGCGGTTCACCATCGCGCATGCAAGACGAGCGTCCGCGGCCCGGAGGCGGCCGGAGCGGGTGGCGCGACGCCGGGTTGTGGATAAATTGGAACGATCAAGTGATTCGCGGCTACCGTCCATCCGTGCGTGCCATCCGACGATTCACCGTCCGTCCGGTCCTGCCCCCGGCCCTCGCCGCGCTGGGAGACCTCGCCGGCAACCTGCGGTGGTCCTGGCACCCGCCGACCCAGGACGTCTTCGCCGAGGTCGACCCCGAGACCTGGGAGGCGACCGGGCAGGACCCGGTCCGCCTGCTCGGCGCGGTCGGACCCGACCGGCTCGAGGAGCTGGCCGCGGACCAGGGGTTCCTCGACCGGCTCGGCGCCGCCGAGGCCGACCTCGACGCCTACCTCGGCGGCGAGCGCTGGTACGGCCGCAAGGCCGGCAGCGAGGCGCCGACGCGCGATCGCGCTACTTCTCCCCGGAGTTCGGCATCACCGCGGTGCTGCCGCAGTACTCCGGCGGCCTCGGCATCCTGGCCGGTGACCACCTCAAGGCCGCCAGCGACCTCGGCGTCCCGATCGTCGGCGTCGGCCTGCTCTACCACGCCGGCTACTTCAAGCAGTCGCTCTCGCGCGAGGGCTGGCAGCAGGAGCAGCTACCCCGTCCTCGACCCCGACGAGCTGCCGATCTCGCTGCTCCGCGAGGCGGACGGCGACCGCGCCCTGATCTCGATCGCCCTGCCCGACGGGCCCGACCTGCTCGCCCAGATCTGGGTGGCGCAGGTCGGCCGGGTGCCGCTGCTGCTGCTCGACTCCGACGTCGAGGGCAACCCCGACCACTACCGCGACGTCACCGACCGCCTCTACGGCGGCAGCTCCGAGCACCGGCTGCCGCCAGGAGATGCTGCTCGGCATCGGCGGCGTGCGCGCGCTCCGCGTCTACTGCCCGCTCACCGGTACGTCGGAGCCCGAGGTCTTCCACACCAACGAGGGCCACGCCGGCTTCCTCGGCCTCGAGCGGATCCGCGAGCTGACCGTCGAGGAGAGCGGGCCGCAGCTCGACTTCGACGCCGCGCTCGAGGTCGTCCCGCGCCGTCGACCGTCTTCACGACCCACACCCCGGTGCCGGCCGGCATCGACCGGTTCTCCCGCGAGCTCGTCGAGCAGTACTTCGGACGGCCGGCCCGCCTCAGCGGCGTCCCGATCGAGCGGATCCTCGCCCTCGGCGCCGAGGACTACGCCGGTGGCGACCCGACGGTCTTCAACATGGCGGTGATGGGCTTCCGGCTGGCCCAGCGCGCCAACGGCGTCTCGCAGCTGCACGGCGACGTCAGCCGCGAGATGTTCGACGGCCTGTGGCCGGCCTTCGACGAGGCCGAGGTGCCGATCACGCTCGATCACCAACGGCGTGCACGCCCCGACCTGGGTCGGCCGCGAGATCTTCGAGCTCGCCGCCCGCCACGGCGCGGCCGGCGACGGCGACGACACCGACGCGTTCTGGACCGCGGTCGACCAGGCCCCGTCCGGCGACATCTGGGCGGTCAAGCGGCTGCTCCGCGAGCGGCTCGTCCGCGACGCCCGCCGCCGGCTGCGCAAGTCGAGCCTGCAGCGCGGGGATCGCCGCGGCCGAGCTCGACTGGGTCGACGAGGCGCTCGACCCCGACGTGCTGACCATCGGCTTCGCGCGCCGCGTGCCGTCGTACAAGCGGCTCACGCTGATGCTGCGCGACCCCGAGCGGCTCAAGCGGCTCCTGCTCCACCCCGAGCGCCCGATGCAGCTCGTGATCGCCGGCAAGGCGCACCCGGCCGACGACGGCGGCAAGAAGCTGATCCAGGAGCTCGTCCGGTTCGCCGACGACCCGGAGGTGCGGCACCGCATCGTCTTCCTGCCCAACTACGACATCGCGATGGCCCAGCCGCTCTACCCCGGCTGCGACGTCTGGCTCAACAACCCGCTGCGTCCCTACGAGGCGTGCGGCACCTCGGGCATGAAGGCCGCGCTCAACGGCGGCCTCAACCTCTCGATCCTCGACGGCTGGTGGGACGAGTGGTACGACGGCGACGAACGGCTGGGCGATCCCGTCCGCCGACGGCGTCGACGACGCCGACCGGCGCGACGACCTCGAGGCCGCCGCGCTCTACGACCTGATCGAGAAGGAGGTCGCGCCGCGCTTCTACGACGTCGACCACGACGGCGTCCCGGCTCGCTGGATCGAGATGGTCCGCCACACCCTGAAGTCGCTCGGCCCCAAGGTGCTCGCCACCCGGATGGTCCGCGACTACGTCCGGCTGCTCTACACGCCGGCCGCCGTCACCGGCCGCGCACTGAACTCCGACTACAAGGGCGCCACCGAGCTCGCCGCCTGGAAGAAGGAGGTGCGTGCCGGCTGGGACGACGTCCGCGTCGAGCACGTCGAGAGTCATGGCGTGGGCGACAACCCCGAGGTCGGCTCGACGCTGACCGTCCGGGCCTTCGTCGCGCTCGGCGCGCTGACGCCCGACGACGTCGAGGTCGAGGTCGTGCACGGCGTGATCGACGGTGACGACGACCTCGTCGACACCCAGGTCACCCAGCTCCTGCTCGCCGACAGCTACGACGGCGGCCGCTACCGCTTCGACGGTGAGGTCCAGCTCCGCCGCGGCGGCGCCTTCGGCTACACCGTGCGGATCGTGCCCCGCCACAGCGTGCTGGCCACGGTCTCCGAGATGGGCCTGGTCGCCCTCCCCTAGCGCTGACCTGGCGATTGCGCGACGTCCGAGGGCGCTGACCTGGCGATTGCGCGACGTCCGAGGGCGCTGACCTGGCGATTGCGCGACCTCGCATGGCGCCGACCCGGCGATTGCGTACGACGCCATCGCCAGGTCGGACGCGTGGACGTGTCACCTCATCGCCAGGTCGGCCGCGTCTGACGTGTCACCCGATCGCCAGGTCAGCCGCCTGACGTGTCACCCGATCGCCAGGTCAGCCGCCCGACGCGTCACCCGATCGCCAGGTCAGCGCCGGGTGGGTGGGTGCGCCAGCGATGGATGACGTACTGGGCGATCAGCAGGTTGACGATCCAGCCCAGCCACTGGCCGTAGGGGATGCTCGCCGTCACCGCGGCCTGGACGTCGCCGTCGTACCGGCTCTGCATGACGGGCACCTGCACGAGCAGGAGCAGCGGCGTCACCATCCGGGCCGTGAGCGCGAAGAACGTCAACGCGTAGACCCGGGTCATCCACTCGCGGTGCCGGGTGACGTCCCCGGCGCGGATCGCCCGGTACGCGACCACCGCGAAGCAGGGCCACAGCACGGCGGGAACGAGTACGCCGAAGCGCGTGAGGTTCCCGTTCGGCGTGGTCAACGCGAGGGGGATGCCGGTCAGGACGAAGGCGACGGTCCCGAGCCCGAGGAAGGTGCGGCCGATGATCCGGTGGCGCCGCCGGTTCGCCCGGATCCGGGGCACGAACTGCAAGGCGCCCAGGAGCATCGCCGTCGCCGCCACGGGGACGTGGATGACCAGCAGCACCCACGCCGCATCGGTCTGTACGTCGATCCGGCTGGCCGCGCGGTCGAGCGAGACGTAGGGGTACGCGAGCACCGGTGTCGCGATCAGCCCGATCACGAGGATCGCCAGGACCAGCCGGGGTGTCCGGCTGCGATCCTCCCGGGCAGGTGACGTGGTCATCGGCCCCACCCTTGCGCCGAGCGGGACCGGGCGCATCAGGGATGACCCGGGGATCCCTCCGTACGACGAGCGTTCGGCGAAGTCTTAGACGTGGGTCCCGACCACCACTAGCCTCGGGGAATGGCCAGGACGGATGAGCCTGTGTCGTGCTCGGCGTGCGGACGCACGCCGAGCCCTGGCGCCGAGTTCTGCGGGGGTTGCGGCTCACCGCTGCAACTTCTCTGCGCCGGATGCGGCCGCCCGAACCCCGTGGCGAACCTCTTCTGCGAGTCGTGCGGCCAGCCACTGGGGGATGAGCGGAGCAGCCCGGTGACGCCGGCCGTGACCTCGGCAGAACGCGCCGGCGAGCGGCGCTACCTCACCGTGATGTTCTGCGACCTGGTCGGTTCGACCGCGCTGTCTGCAGGGCTGGACCCGGAGGACATGCGCCGCGTCATCCGGGGGTACCAAACCCGCTGTCTGGACGTGATCACCGCGCACGACGGCTCCGTGGCGCAGTACCTCGGCGACGGCATCCTGGCCTACTTCGGCTACCCCGCGGCCCACGAGGACGACGCGGCCGACGCCGTGCGCGCCGCCCTGGCGATCACCCGGGCGATGGCGCCGCTGGCCGTGGAGCTCGGCGTACCGCCCCTCGCGGCGCGGGTCGGCCTGCACACCGGGCTCGTCGTGGTCGGTGAGATGGTCGCCCCCACCGACGCGCCCTTCGGCGCCGACGTGCTCGCGATCGGGGCGACGCCCAACATCGCGGCGAGGCTGCAGGCGCTGGCTCACCCGGGCGAGGTGGTGATCGGCGACAGCACTGCCGAGCTGGTCAGGGGCTACTTCGTGGTCGAGTCGCTCGGCACCCCGGAGCTGAGAGGCGCCGGACGGCCGATCGAGGTGCTCCGCGTTGTCGGGGAGACCGCGGCGCGCAGCCGCCTGGACGTGAGCCTCAGCCGTGGCCTGATCCCGCTGGTCGGCCGGGACCGCGAGATGGCTCACCTCGAGAGTGCTTGGCACGCCGCCCAGTTGGGAGCGGGCTCGGTCATGCTGATCGACGGCGAGCCCGGGATCGGCAAGAGCCGCCTGGTCCTCGAGCTGGTGGAGCGGGTGGTGCCCTCGGGCAGCCTGGTGGCCGACATGCGCTGCTCGCCCCGCCACACCAACAGCGTCCTGCACCCGGTCGTGGACCTGCTCCAGCGCATGCTCGAGCCGGCCGTGCCGGCCGACGACACGGAGCTGCTCGAGCGGGTCGAGCGGCTGGTGGTGGACTCCGGGTTGGAGCTGACCGACGGCGTGCCCGTGGTGGCAGGGCTGATCGGCCTGGCCCTTCCGGAGCGCTACCCGCCGCTACCCGCATCGCCCGACGTGCTCAAGGAGCGGACTCGATCGGTCCTCACCCGGCTCCTGCTCGGCCGCTCCCAGGAGGGGCTGCTGCTGCTCGTCGAGGACATCCAGTGGCTGGACCCCACCTCTCAGGAGGCTGTGGGGGAGCTGCTCGAGGTCGCGGCCGACCACGGCCTCCTCGCGATCCTGACCCGGCGCAGCGGCACCTCTCCGGACTGGCCACGGGAGGCGGACCTCACCTTCACCCTCGGTCGGCTGAACGCGTCGGCGATCGAGGCCATGGTGGGTGAGATCGCGGGCGGGGACGGCACGCGTGACCGGCTGGTCCGCGAGGTCGTCGCTCGCACCGACGGCGTACCCCTGTTCGTCGAGGAGCTCACCGCGATGCTGCTCGACCTGCAGGCGGAGCCGGATGGTCCTGCCCACCCGGTCGGACCGGCCGTCCCATCGACGCTGCGTGACCTGCTGATGGCCAGGCTCGACGGGATCGGACCCGCCGCCGAGGTCGCGCGCCTCGCCTCCTGCGTCGGACGTGACGTTCCGTACGCCTTCCTCAGACTGCTGTGGGAACACGACGAGGCAGTGCTGGTCGAGCATCTCCAGCACCTGCTGGACTCCGGGCTGATGCAACGCCGCGGAGAGGGAGCCGCGCGGACCTACCTGTTCAAGCACGCTCTGGTGCAGGAGGTGGCCTACGAGACGTTGCTCAAGTCCGAGCGGCAACGTCACCACCTCGCCATCGCCGAGGCGATGGAGGCGGCGTCGGACCCGGTCACGTACTCGCCCGAGCTGCTGGCGCACCACTTCGCGGACGCCGGCCTGCCCGAACGGGCGGTCCCCTACGGCATCGCCGCCGGGCTGCGCGCCATCGAGCAGTCGGCGAACCGCGAGGCCGTGGCCCACCTGCTGACCTGTCTCGACCTGCTCCAGACCCAGGCCGCCTCCGCGGAGCGGGACCAGCTCGAGCTGACCGTGCTCGTGCACCTGGGGGCGCCGCTGATGGCGACCCGCGGCTACGGCTCGGTCGAGGTGGAGGACGTGTACCGACGGGCCCATGAGCTGGGCAACGCGCTGGGCGACCCGCAGACGCTGTTCGAGGCGCTGTACGGCATGTACCGCATGCACCTGCTGCGGGCTGAGTACCCCATCGCTCTCGGAATCAGCGACCGGTTGGTGGAGCTCGCGGATCTCTCGGGACGGCCGGCGTTCCAGGTGGCGGCGCAACGGGCTGTCGGCAGCGCCCAGGTCTACCGGGGCGACGACCTCGCCGCCGCTCTCGATCACCTGACGACGGCCGTGCGCGTCGACGGGCACCTACCCGGAGCACCTCTGAGGCACGGCCTCGAGCTCAACGACGTGGCCGACCCCGCCATCGTGTCCCTGTCGTACGGCGCCTGGCTCCTCTGGCTTCGCGACGACGCGGCCGGCGCACGGGCGATGAGCGACGACGCGATCGCTCGCGCCGCCCAGCTCGGCCATCCCTTCACCATCTCCCTGGCGAACTGCTTCGACCTCTGGCTGCGCCAGTTCGACGGCGAGGCGGCGGACGTGGTCGCCCGGGCCGAGGCCGCGACCGCCTATGCCAACGAGCAGGGCTTCGACTTCTGGCTGGGCTGGGCGGCGTTGCTGCACGGCTGGGCCGTCGCCCGGCTCGGCGATGCAGAGGACGGCATCGCGATCATGCGCACCGGGCTCGTGGACTGGCAGGCGACCGGGTCCCGACTGGGCACCAGCTACTTCCTGTCGTTGCTCGCGGAGGGGCAGGCGCTGGCCGGACACACCGAGCAGGCGATCGAGACGCTCGAGGCCTCGGAGACGTTCGCGCTCGAGTTCGGCGAGCACTTCTGGCTGCCGGAGACCTACCGGCAGCGGGCAGCGATGGTCGCGGCCACCGCGCCGGGCGACGCCAAGGAGCTGCTCGGCCGTGCGGTGGCGCTGGCCGGTCGCCAGGGCTCCGTCGTGCTCGGCCGGCGGGCCGGCGAGGCGCTCAGGTCGCTTCCGGGAGTGGCCACTCGAAGCTAGGGCCCGCGGTCCGGCCGTCGGAGCCGCACGGGATGCGCATCAGGGCGACGGCCTGCCAGCGCAGGTCGTACATCAGCGGGACCGCAGCGACCAGCTCATCGGGTTGGCCGTTGAACGCCCGGTGGAGAACGGCCAGCAGTGCGCCGTACGTGCGGTTGAAGGACTCGCTGAGCCGGCGCACCTCGCTGCCGGGTCGCAGCTCGGCGAGGGTGGGGTCGTCCCGCATCGGCAGTACGGCGTCCCAGTCGACGGCTAGGCGCGGACCGGTCGGTGGTGCGTTGGCGACGTCGCTCTCCCGGTAGCGGTAGCCGACGGCGATCTGCCGGAACCGGAAGTAGTGAGCGAGCTGGTCACCGGCGGCCACGCGGCTGCGGCTCTCGTGGATGGTGTGGTCGAGCCCCTCGCCCTGGTCCACGACGATGGCGAGCGCGGCGAGCGCGCTGTCGAGGTCGCGGACGACCACCGGGTCGCCGGCGCCGCCGTAGTAGAACCGGCCTGGCCCGATCTGCCGGCCGGGGTGCCCGGTGAACACCGCCGGCCCGATCGAGCGCAGCTCGAGCTCGACGCCGGCGTAGAGCTGGCCGATGGTGTCGTAGCCCTCGACCAGCGGCCGCGCACCAGCGGGCTCCGGACGCTCGATGGCGAGGAACGTCCGCACCGCCTCGGGCGAGAACCGGCGCAGCCCGACCACGAGTCGCCCGTCGCTGTAAGGCAGCTGTGTCGGGTACCTCGGCACGAAGCCGGCATGGTCCAGCGACGGCTCGCCGCCGATCGCGTTGAGCACGTTGGCGGCGAGCACCATGTGCAGCATCTCCTCCATCACGACGCTGCGGATGATGTCCGCCGCCTCGACGTTGGTGCCCTCCTCGATGGAGTACAGAGCGCAGAGGTACGCCGGGATGGTCGCGTGCTCGAGCATCACCGCGTGCTGCAGGGCGTCGCGGAGCCGCTTGACGCGGTCCGGGTCGAGCTCGGCCGGGCTCATGAGAGCTCGTCGGCCATCGCTGCCGCGGTGCGGCAGGCCAGGGCGGCCAGTGTGAGCGTCGGGTTGGAGGTGCCGATCGTCGGCATGCTGCCGGCTCCGACCACGAAGAGGTTCCGGTGGTCCCAGCTGCGCTGGTCGGGGTCGACGACGTGATGGTCGGGGTCGTGCCCCATCCGGTGCGTGCCGCAGAGGTGGCCGGCCCCGAGCGTGCAGTAGGGCCGGTCGTTCCACAGGAACTGCTGGTGCGCGGCCATCGGCCGGTCCGGACCGGAGTACGCCGTGAGGTCGTCGGCCCCGAGCTCCTCGAACCACTGGACCGCGCACTCGCGCGCCACCGCGGCGCCCTGCCGCGTGTAGGCGTCGAGGTCGTAGTGGATCACCGGTCGCGGGAGCCCCAGCGCGTCGGTGTAGGCGCTCGGACTGATGGTCACCCGGTTGTCGGGGTCGGGCAGCTGCTCGAGCAGGAAGCCGAGCATCAGCTGACGCTGGACGTCGTGGGCGACGCGGTCGCGCAGCGCCTTGCCGAACAGCTGGTCGCCGAAGACGGCGTCGGCCACGTCCGAGCCCGGCGACCCGAGGATCTGGAAGCCCCAGTTGTCGATGTCTGTCCGGAACGACGAGTGCTGCGCGCGGTAGGGCCCGTCGCGCAGGGTCTCGATGCCGGCCGTCGTACCTGGCCCTCGGAAGGTCCCGAGCGGCTCGTCGGTGCGGGCCCAGCTGAGCAGGAACGGGTGGTCCATCAGGTTGCGGCCGACCTGGTCGCTGGTGTTGGCCGCGCCCGACATCAGCAGCAGCTTGGCGTTCTCCACCGAGTGGGCGGCCAGCACGTAGCGACGCGCGGTGATCGTGTGCTGCTCGGCGGTCGGGAAGGTGTCTCCGGTCCACCGGAGGTACTCCACCCCGGAGACCTGGTGGTCGGCGCCGACCAGCACCTTGCTCGCCACGGCCTGCGTGATCACGCGCGCACCGGCCGCGACGGCGACCTCGAGCGTCTTCAGCGCGTTGTACTTGGCCTGCGCCGGGCAGCCGGGGATGCAGCTCGAGTTGCCTTCGCACCGCAACCCGGAGGTGGGTCGCCCGACCGCGCCGACCGGTTGGTACCCACGCCCGCCGTCGTACGCCGGGTTGGGCGTCGAGTTCCGTCCACCAGGGACCGGCACCACACCGGTCGGATAGGTGTCCTGACCGATCCGCACCGGAGCGCCGTCGAGATGCTCGGTCATCCACCGGTCGAGGTACGTGGGCGGGATCTTGTGCATCGGGTACACGTAGCCCGGCGGGAAGGTCAGGCCGGTGCGCACCTGGTCCTCGACGTCGGCGGCGACGCCGATCTCGCGCTCGGCCTCGGCGTACCAGGGCGCCAGGTCGTCGTAGGTCAGCGGCCAGTCGACTCCCACCCCGTACGTCGAACGCATCGCGAAGTCGCTGGGGAGCATCCGGATGCAGTGGGCGTACCAGTGCAGGGTCGTGCCACCGCGGCTTCGTTGGTAGTCGCTGCTGAACGGCTGGGGTCCCTCCTGGACGAAGTACCCCGCGGTCCCCGGCGGGCCGCCGGGCGTCGGCGGGCGGATGTCGAGCACGCTCGGGGACGGTGCGGCCGGGCTGTTGGTCCAGCCCGCATTGGGGACCTTCGCCGGAGAGGCGAGCATCGCGGTCATGTTGGACTGGTAGTCGGCCCACGTACGCCCGGTCGCCTCGCCGGCCTCCAGGACCACGACGTGCTGGCCCGCCTCGGCCAGCCGCCGGGCCAGGATCGCGCCGGCGATGCCTGCTCCGACGATGAGTACGTCGCAGTCGGGGCGGGTCACGGCTGCCCGCCCACTGTCGGCGGCCCGATCCAGCTCGCGAACCCGGGAGCCTTGGCTCCGGTGGGGTGAGCGCCGATCGCGGGCCACATCAGGCCCTCGGTCCAGCTGCGCGCGGACAGGAGACGATCGCTGTCGAGCGAGCTGGCGCCGTTGCGCTCACGCCAGTCGGCCGGCAGCTGCGTCCAGCCTCCGGTGTACCAGAGCAGGACCAGGTTGCGCGCGAGCGGACCCAGGTCCGGGTCGTCCATCACCCTCAGCCGCAGCTGCTCCTCGACGTCGTCGGGCCAGCGCAGGGCGAGACGACCCGCCCGGGTGAGGGCGATGGTGAGCTCGTCGCCGACGATCGCCACGAGCTCGTCGAAGTACCGACGCGCCATGCCGGTGCCATGCAGCCGCGGGACGGAGAAGCCGGTCAGCGCGGCGGAGACCGACAGGAAGTCGTCGAACGGGTCGGAGTGGCTCACGGGGAGCTCAGTCGTCGGGGAACTCGAGCCACGCCTGCGACTCGGAGGAGACGGGAGGCGAGGTGAACGTCTGGGCCGCGAGCGGGGCCTGGGTGCCGATGACCGTGCGCACGTCCTCGTGCAGCCGGTGGTGGTCGATCGAGGGACCCATCGTGAGGTCGAACCGGCGGCCCTCCTCCTCGCTGAGGAAGTAGGTGTCGAACGAGCCGAAGAAGTTCCAGTAGTTGGCGGCGAGCACCTGCTGCTGCTGGTCGAGCATGCGGGTGCCGTACTCGATGAGCGGCGACAGGTTGGACGGCTCGGGCACCAGCCCGTGGAGCTTCGCCTCGACCTGGAAGATCATGGATGCCGGGTCCGGCGGCGTGTCCGGCTTGGCGTGCGGAGGCGGCGGCTCGTAGACGCCGTACTTCCAGGTCGAGCCCCCGTCGGCGTTGAGCGAGGGGACGGTGTAGTCGAACGCCGCGAGCCACTTGGGCTCCCCGAAGTTCTGCTGCCCTGCCTGCACGGCGATGGGGTTGTCGCACGGGACGTGCAGCCGGAAGCCGCCGATCGTCTTGGTCTGGTCGCGGCCGAGGAGGTACTCACGCACGCTCATCAGCGGCACGGAGGGGAGGCGGCTCTCGGGGTAGACGTAGACGTTGAACTCGACCTCGCGGGTGAAGCCCAGGAAGTTGGCGCCACCCGAGGTGTAGGCCTGGAAGTCGAGCGAGACCAGTGCCCGGTCGGGCAGGTCGTCGAACTCGGCCAGCCGCAGTCCGTGACGGGCCGGCAGCTCCGGAAGCAGGGCTTCGACGAGATCTCGTCGAGCCGGGTAGTACAGCCAGAAGGACTGCAGCGAGCTGTACCAGAACGGCATCTTGAACTGCTCCGGCTGCTCCGGCATGAGCTGTTTCCACGGGACCTGTGCCATGTGAACCCCTCCAGGCTGGGCGGTCACGCGGACGGCCCTACGCCGGACAGTAGCGGGCCGCGGGTGCCCAGCGGGAGGTGCAAGGAGCACCTTCCCGGCTCACGTCAGTCGCGTCCGCGGCCGCGGATGACCACGACCGTGCGGGCGTCCAGGGTCAGCGCCTCGCCCTCCTCGACCACCGTCCCGACCGGATGCTCCGGACACGTCGAGACGACGACCTCCCCGGCGTCCTCCCACCCGTCCTCCGGCATCGTCACCTTCACAGGCTCGGCCTCGGCGTTCAGCCAGATCAGGAACGACGCGTCCCACTGCTGCTCTCCGTGCGGCCCGGGTGAGCGCAGCGGGTCGCCGGTGACCAGCATCCCGACCACCGACAGGGCGTCGTCGGCCCAGTCGTCACCGGTCATCTCGCGCCCGCTGGGATGCAGCCAGGTCAGGTCCTTGCGGCCGCCCTCGATCGTCGGGCGGCCCTCGAACCAGTGCCGTTGCCGCAGCGCCGGGTGCTCACGTCGTAGCCGGAGCGCCGCCTTGGTGATCTCGTAGACGTCGAGCCAGGCGTCGTCGGCGCGCCAGTCGACCCACGAGACCTCGTTGTCCTGCACGTACGGGTTGTTGTTGCCGCCCTGGGTGCGGCCGCGCTCGTCGCCGGCGGTGATCATCGGAACCCCGTTGGACAGGCACAACGTGACCAGCAGGTTGGCCGCGATCCTGCGGCGCAGCGAGACGATCTCCGCGTCGTCCGTCTCGCCCTCGACCCCGAAGTTCTGCGACCGGTTGTGGTCGCTGCCGTCGCGGTTGCGCTCGCCGTTGGCCTCGTTGTGCTTGCGCTCGTAGGAGACCGCGTCGCGGACGGTGAAGCCGTCGTGCGCGGTCACGAAGTTCACCGAGGCGTACGGCGAGCGCCCGTCGTCGGCGTACAGGTCCGACGAGCCGGCGAGCCGGGTCGCGACGGTCCGGATGCCCGCGGAGCGACCGCGCCAGAAGTCGCGCACGGTGTCGCGGTACTGGTCGTTCCACTCCACCCACAGCGGCGGGAACTCACCGACCCGGTACCCGTCGGTCGAGACGTCCCACGGCTCCGCGATCAGCTTGACGTGCCGCAGCGTCGGGTCCTGGCCGATCGCGGTGAGCAGGTGGCTGCCCATGTCGACCTCGTGGCCGACGCGGGTCAGTGCCGACATCAGGTCGAAGCGGAAGCCGTCGACCCGCATCTCCCTGGTCCAGTAGCGCAGCGAGTCGAGGATCAGGCGCAGCGCGAACGGGTTCGAGGCGTCCACGGTGTTGCCGCAGCCGGTCACGTCCCAGTAGGTGTCGTCGTACGGGTCGCCGGGCGGCGTGTGGTCGACCCGGTGGTAGAAGCCGCGGTCGTCGAGGCCGCGGAACGACAGGGTGGGTCCGTCGGTGCCGCCCTCGGCGGTGTGGTTGTAGACCACGTCGAGGATCACCTCGAGCCCGGCTGCGTGGAAGGCCCGGACCATCTCCTTGAACTCCCGCACCTGCTCGCCGCGGTCGCCCGCCGACGCGTAGCCGTTGTGGGGGGCGAAGAAGCCGAGGGTGTTGTAGCCCCAGTAGTTCTCCTTGCCGCGCGCCATCACCCGCGGCTCGCTCACGAACTGCTGCACCGGCAGCAGCTCCACCGCGGTCACGCCGAGGTCGCGCAGGTAGTCGGTCACGGCGGGCGCGGCCAGCCCGGCGTACGTGCCGCGCAGGTGCTCCGGCACCCGGTCGTGCAGCGCGGTCATCCCCTTCACGTGGAGCTCGTAGATCACGGTGTCGCGCCAGCGCGTGTAGGGCCGCCGGTCGCCGCCCCAGTCGAAGCCCGGGTCGTGGACCACGACCCCCTTCGGGACGTACGGCGCGCTGTCGCCGGAGTCGCGGGTGTCCGGCGCGCGCCGGGTCGAAGCCGAAGATCGCGGGATGGTTCGTCAGCCGCCCGCTGACCGCCCGGGCGTACGGGTCGAGCAGGAGCTTGTCGCGGTTGAAGCGCAGGCCCAGGTCGGGCTTCCAGGGGCCGTCGGCGCGGAAGCCGTAGCGCGTGCCCGGTGCCACGCCCGGGATCTCGCCGTGCCAGATGCCGAGCGACCGCTCGGTGAGCTCGTGGCGGGTCTCGACGTCGCCGTCGTCGAAGAGGCAGACCCACATCCGCGTCGCCTCCGGGGCGTGGATCGCGAAGTTGGTCGCCTCCTCGCCCCAGTCCGCCCCGAGGGGCCAGGTGCGGCCCGGCCAGACGTCGGCCGTCTCGCCGCGACGGCTCCACATTCCGGGGGTCACCCGCGACATTGTGTCGGACGCTCGGCACAATGCCGGTGGAAGCCCAAGGCTCGCGCAGGTCGAGCGGGTCGAGACCACCGCGACGAAAGTAGGAGACATGGCGGAGTTCGTGCGGCTCGAGGTCAGCGACGGCGTCGGCACGATCCGGCTCGACCGGCCGAAGATGAACGCCCTCAACGTCCAGGTGCAGGAGGAGATCCGCGCCGCCGCGGCCGAGGCCACGGAACGCGACGACGTCAAGGCGGTCGTGGTCTACGGCGGCGAGAAGGTCTTCGCGGCCGGCGCCGACATCAAGGAGATGGCCGACATGTCCTACGTCGACATGGTGCAGCGCAGCGGCGCGCTCCAGTCGTCGTTCACGAGCGTCGCCCGCATCCCCAAGCCCGTGGTCGCGGCGATCACCGGCTACGCGCTGGGCGGTGGCTGCGAGCTGGCCCTGTGCGCGGACGTGCGCTTCGCCGCCGACGACGCCGTCCTCGGTCAGCCGGAGATCCTGCTCGGCATCATCCCGGGCGCCGGCGGCACCCAGCGGCTGACCCGCCTGGTGGGCCCGAGCCGCGCCAAGGACATCATCTTCAGCGGTCGCTTCGTGAAGGCCGACGAGGCGCTGGCGATCGGCCTCGTCGACCGCGTCGTACCCGCCGACCAGGTGTACGCCGAGGCCGTGGCGTGGGCGGGTCAGTTCGCGCAGGCGGCGACCTACGCCGCTGCGCGCGGCCAAGGAAGCGATCGACCTCGGGCTCGAGGCCGACCTCGACACCGGCCTGGCCATCGAGCGCCAGCAGTTCGCCGCCCTGTTCGCGACCGACGACCGCACGATCGGGATGACGTCGTTCGTCGAGGACGGTCCCGGGAAGGCTCGTTTCACCGGTCGCTGAACGTGCCCGACCTCCTGCGCGCAGCGGTGTGGGTGTGGGATTCTTCCCGGGAAGGCAGGACGGCGCGGGACAGCCGACCAGAGGAGTGGACCGATGGCACGCAACACCAACGAGACCGCCGACCCGGACGCGACCGAGCAGGCTCCGAAGCCCGACCGGTCGGCCCAGGCGAAGGTCGCCGTCAACCGGGTCCGCACCCGGGTCGCCCAGGTGGTCTGGATCGTGTGCGTGGTCGCGGCCCTGTTCCTCGCGGCGGGTGCGCTCTGCATCGCGCTCAAGGCCAACCCCGACAACACGCTCGTGAAGTTCATCACCGACACCGCCGACAAGCTGGACCTCGGCGTCTTCTCGCGCGGCAAGGACGGCGTGGCCCACTTCAACGGCAAGACCCACGCCGCGGAGACCAAGAACGCCCTCGTGAACTGGGGGCTGGCGGCCGTCGTCTGGCTCGTCGGCGGGAAGATCCTCGAGCGGATCATCCGCCCCTGACCTCCCGGCGCGGTGCGAGATTCGTCCTCAGCATTCGTTGCGGCTACCGGCTGGTAATTAGCGGGCGGGTGTGATGAGGTGCACCCGCGGGACAGGGGTCCCGTTCCTGTCTCGACCCTGGGAGGGTTCCACTACATGTCTGTACGTACCCTTACAAGCTCCTCGGTCTCGCCGGTGCCGCCGCGCTGACCGTCGGCACGTTGTCCGCTCCCGCCGTGGCGGCATCGACAGCCCTTGACCTACAACTGCCCCGTGTTCGGCGCAGCCGGCCCCGGCGACCACAGCGTGCACGCCGACCTCGACCCGGCGCGATGCCCGCGAAGCTGGTGGCCGGTCAGACCGTCAAGCAACGCCGGCGCGACGGTGACGTCCACCTCGACGCACGCCCAGACGGGCCTGGCTCGCCACGCTTGGGACCAGCGTCAGCGGTACGGCCGTCGCCACCGGCGCCAGGAACACGTTCCCCTTCAAGATGACGATCCCGGCGACGCCCATCCCGCAGACGCCCGGTGCCACGATGGACGTCCCGGCCACCGGACCGGCCACGATCCGGCCGCTCAAGGCCGGCACCTGGACGGTCAAGGCCGGCGACATGACGGCGACCCTCACGGTCACCGGTGGCGCGGCCGAGGCCACAGACGCTGCCGGTCGCCTGCACCGCGCCCGCCGGCGCCAGCGAACGTCTTCGGCACCATCGCGGTCAGCAAGGACAAGTCGACCACCGCGACCAAGGCGTCGTACAACGCCAAGAAGGACATCGCGACCGGCACCGCCAAGGTCGCGGGTCACTTCGACCTGGCCGGCACCGGCAAGGTGAAGTTCACCCTCAAGAAGGGCACGAAGACGGTCAAGTCGATGAAGGTCGCCCTGAAGAAGGGTGCGGCCAAGGCCGCCTTCAAGAAGGTGAAGGCCAAGGGCAAGTACAAGATCGTCGCCTCCTTCGCCGGTGACGCCGCGCTGAAGGGCTCCTGCGGCGTGGCGAAGTTCACGGTCAAGTGACTCGTCCCTGACGACTCCGTCTGCGGCCCCGGTGACTGGTTCACCGGGGCCGCAGGCATGTCCGGGCACCGGTGTCCCCGAACGACCCGACCGTGACAGTGTCACTGTGAGAGATGCCACCGTCGGGCCGGTTCCACGCTCGTCCTGAGGCCTTGTAACCTCGCAGGCACACCCGAGAACACAGGAGGGCCGTCGCGGCCATGAACATCGCTGTCTGTGTGAAGTACGTGCCGGACGCCACCGGAGACCGTCATTTCGAGGACGACAAGACCGTCGACCGCGTCGGCGTCGACGGCCTGCTGTCCGAGCTCGACGAGTACGCCGTCGAGCAGGCGCTGCAGATCAAGGAGAAGGCCGAGAGCCCCGAGGACGTGACCGTCACCGCGGTCTGCGTCGGCCCCGAGCAGGCCGTGGACGCGGTCCGCAAGGCGCTGCAGATGGGCGCCGACCAGGGCGTCCACGTCTCCGACGACGCCATCGCCGGCTCCGACGCGATCGCCACCTCGCTGGTGCTCGCGAAGGCCGTGCAGAGGGGGAGAGAAGGGCTCCTACGACCTCGTGATCTGCGGCATGGCGTCGACCGACGGCTCGATGAGCGTCGTACCCGCGATGCTGGCCGAGCGCCTCGGGCTGCCCCAGCTGACGCTCGCGTCGGTGGTCGAGGCGCAGGGCGACCAGGTCCGGATCAAGCGCGACGGCGACACCGCGACCGAGGTCGTGGGCGGCACGATGCCGCTGGTGCTGTCGGTGACCGACCAGTCCGGCGAGGCCCGCTACCCGTCGTTCAAGGGGATCATGGCGGCCAAGAAGAAGCCGCTGGAGACCCTGTCGCTGTCCGACCTCGGCGTCGACGCCGGCGACGTGGGCCTGTCGGTCGCGTGGACCGAGGTCGAGGACACCACCGCCCGGCCGCCGCGCGAGGCCGGCGAGATCGTCAAGGACGAGGACGGCACGGGCGCCAAGGCGCTGGCCGACTTCCTCGCCGCCAAGAAGTTCATCTAGAGCAGCGGGAGTCACCTGAGATGTCCGAGATCCTGGTTGTCGTCGACCACGCCGACGGCGCGGTCAAGAAGCCGACGTACGAGATGCTCACGCTGGCCGCGCGCCTCGGCGAGCCGTCCGCGGTCTACCTCGGCCCGGCCGAGAAGAACGCCGAGGTCGCCGAGGCCGTCAAGAAGTACGGCGCCGCCAAGGTGTACGCCGTCGACGACGCGCCGCTCAAGGGCTACCTCGTGGCGCCCAAGGCCGAGGCGCTGCAGCAGCTGGTCGAGAAGACCTCCCCGGGCGCGGTCCTGATCGCCTCGTCGGCCGAGGGCAAGGAGATCGCCGGCCGGCTCGCGATCAAGATCGACTCCGGCCTGATCACCGACGCCGTCGACGTCGAGGCCGGCGACGGCGGCCCGGTCACGACCCAGTCGGTCTTCGCCGGCAACTACACGGTCAAGGCCAAGGTCACCAAGGGCACCCCGATCATCACCGTCAAGCCGAACTCCGCCGCGCCGGTCGAGGCCGAGGGCGCGGGCGCCCTCGAGGAGGTCTCGGTGACCGTCTCCGACGCGGCCAAGGGTGCCCAGATCGTGGCCTCCCAGCCGCGCAAGGCGACCGGCCGCCCCGAGCTGACCGAGGCCGCGATCGTGGTCTCCGGCGGCCGCGGCACCGGCGGCAAGTTCGAGCCGGTCGAGGACCTCGCCGACGCGCTCGGCGCGGCCGTCGGCGCCTCGCGCGCCGCGGTCGACTCCGGCTGGAAGCCGCACAGCTACCAGATCGGCCAGACCGGCAAGACCGTCTCGCCGCAGCTCTACATCGCCGCCGGCATCTCCGGCGCGATCCAGCACCGCGCCGGGATGCAGACCTCGAAGACGATCGTGGCGGTCAACAAGGACGACGAGGCCCCGATCTTCGAGCTGGTCGACTTCGGCGTCGTCGGCGACCTCCACACCGTCCTGCCCGCGGTGACCGAAGAGGTCAACCAGCGCAAGGGCTGACCCACGGCCGACCTTTCGACCGTGGAGGATCTCCGGCACCTGGTGCCGCAGATCCTCCACAGTCATGTCAGGACGCACTGCGGCCCGCACTCGCGAGGTCGACCGTCCCAGCCACGAGCGACGAGCACCGCAGCGACACCCTCCGCCAGGCGGCAGGGCTGCAGGACCTGCCCCCAACCGGCTCGGACGGTGAGTGTGCCCTCCCGCAGGCTGCGCAGGTCGCGATCCAGGTCGGCCCATCGATCACGCCAGAGCTCGTGGCCGAGCCGGCCGTCGAGCTCCACATCGACGCCGTACGACGGGTAGTCGACGTCGCGTTGCTGCCGCCTCCCGCCTGCGATGACGCGGTGCTGACGGCGACCGCGAGGAAGACGGTGAGCGCGCTCGACGTCGCGTAGGTATCGACGTTCGAGCGCCGACAGCGCCCCGGCCGACACGTCCTCCAGCACCTCGGCAAGAAGCCGGTGGCGGGGGAGCCGGCTCAGGTCGGTGAGGGCGGTCCGGAGCCGGGCAGAGGTGGTCCGCCTCTGCTGCACGAGGTCACCGAGCAAGGCCACGGCTCGGTCGCCGGAGCTTTCCCTCGACGCCGCCATCAGAGCTGCCGTCTCCAGCCGGACGCGCGGAGGGGACATGTGGAGCTGCACGGTGCGCTCCCAGGCGCGGGTGCGCGAGGTGCGGACCCCTGGTGGGTCGTCGACCCGCCGACCGGCCTCGACGACGAGCTCGATGGCGTCGGCACGATCAGGGACGAGGACGCCCCAGGCGCCCAGGGCAGAGCCGGCACTGAGCGCAGCCGGTGCGTGGAGGAGCGTCGCCGCCCACGCGCGTTGGCGCCACGTCGGTCGCCCGGTGTGGTCGACGTACACGCCAGCGAACAGTCGCGACCACTCACGTCGGCGCAGCATTCTCGCGATGTCGTCGTCGTCCAGCCCATGCGCCAGGGCCTGGCGACGCGACACCACGCCGTCCTGGCTGCGAAGCAGTGAGAACAGGTCCACGAGGACGCCAGCCTGCCGAGCTCGGAAGATGTCTGCCGGAGATCGGACGCTGCCTGTGGAGGGCCAGCCACGCCGCGCCCTACCCTTGGCGCATGAGCAGCGACGTCGCGGAGCTGGCTCGGCGCGCCCGGGTGGCGAGCCGCGACCTCGCCCTGGCGACGCGGGCGGTCAAGGACGCCGCGCTGCAGGCGATGGCCGACGCCCTGGACCGTCGTACCGACGAGGTGCTGGAGGCCAACGCGACCGACGTACGCCGTGCCGAGGACGCCGACACGCCGGCCCACATGGTCGACCGGCTCCGCCTGACGACCGACCGGGTCGCGGCGATGGCCGACGGGCTGCGCGACCTGGCCGGGCTGCCCGACCCGGTCGGCGAGGTCGTCCGCGGGAGCACGCTGGCCAACGGGCTCGAGCTGCGTCAGGTCCGGGTCCCGTTCGGCGTGGTCGGGATGATCTACGAGGGCCGCCCCAACGTCACCGTCGACGCCGCCGGCATCTGCCTCAAGTCCGGCAACGCGGTGCTGCTGCGCGGCAGCGGCAGCGCCCGCGACAGCAACGCCGCGCTCGTCGGCGTGCTGCGCGACGCGGTCACCGGCGCCGGGCTGCCAGCGGACGTCGTCCAGCTGGTCCCGGCCGAGTCGCGCGAGACGGTCAAGGAGCTGATGCGCGCGCGCGGGCTCGTCGACGTGCTCGTCCCGCGCGGGGGAGCGGGCCTGATCCGGTCGGTGGTCGAGGAGTCGACGGTGCCGGTGATCGAGACCGGCGTCGGCAACTGCCACGTGTACGTCGACGCCGCGGCCGACCTCGACATGGCGCTCGCGATCGTGCTCAACGCCAAGACCGACCGCACCAGCGTCTGCAACGCGGCCGAGTCGCTGCTCGTGCACGCCGACGTCGCGGAGGAGTTCCTGCCGCGCGTCGTCGCCGCGCTGCAGGACGCCGGGGTCACCATCCACGGCGACGCGGCGTTCCGGGCGTACGACGGCGTGGTCGCCGCCACCGACGACGACTTCGGCCGCGAGTACCTCTCCCTCGACATCTCGGCCGCCGTCGTCCCCGACCTCGACGCGGCGCTCGAGCACATCCGGCGCTACTCGACCGGGCACTCCGAGGCGATCGTGACCGACGACCAGGCCGCGGCGCGGCGGTTCGTGGCCGAGGTCGACGCCGCGGTGGTGCTGGTCAACGCCTCGACCCGGTTCACCGACGGCGGCGAGTTCGGCTTCGGCGCCGAGATCGGGATCAGCACCCAGAAGCTGCACGCGCGCGGTCCGATGGGGCTGCCCGAGATGACCTCCACCAAGTACGTCGTCACCGGCGACGGTCACGTCCGCTGACGGGGGCCGGGGCAGCCGGAGCCCGTCGGATAGGGTTCAGCCATGATCAGCCCGCTCGTCGTCAACCACTGGGTCGTCGGAGGCACCGTCCTCGCGATCCTCCTGCTGGTCATGCTCGCCCTGCTGGTCTTCGGCGCCGGTCGCGAGCACAGCTGAGCCCGGTGAGGGCCTCGTGAGCCCCAGGGCCCGCCGCGTCGGCGTGATGGGCGGCACCTTCGACCCGATCCACCACGGCCACCTGGTCGCCGCCTCCGAGGTGCAGTCGTGGTTCGAGCTCGACGAGGTCGTCTTCGTGCCCACCGGCGAGCCGTGGCAGAAGTCCGACCGCCAGGTCACCACCGCCGAGCACCGCTACCTGATGACGGTGATCGCGACCGCGTCCAACCCCCGCTTCTGGGTCTCGCGGGTCGACATCGACCGCGGCGGACCGACGTACACCATCGACACGCTGCGCGACCTCCACGAACAGCGCCCCGACGCCGACCTCTACTTCATCACCGGTGCCGACGCGCTGGCCGACATCTTCACCTGGCGCGACGCCGAGGAGCTGTTCTCGCTGGCCAAGTTCGTCGGCTGCACGCGGCCGGGCTTCGTGATGGACGCCGAGACCCTCGCCAAGATCCCGCACGACCGGGTCACGATGGTCGAGGTGCCGGCGCTGGCGATCAGCTCCACGGACTGCCGGCGACGTACGATGCGCGGAGAGCCGGTGTGGTACCTCGTGCCCGACGGCGTCGTCCAGTACATCGCCAAGCACCAGCTCTACCCCCGCGACGGCTCCGACCGGACGGCCCTCGGTCTTCCGGCCCGCGACCCCGCCCCCATCCCCAGCAACGAAAGTGCTTCATGACCGCCACCGACCACGCCGTCAGCCTCGTCCACACCGCCGCTCGCGCGGCCTCCGACAAGCTGGCGCAGCACATCGTGGCCTTCGACGTCAGCGACCAGCTCGCGATCACCGACGCGTTCCTGCTCGCCTCCGCCAGCAACGACCGCCAGGTCAAGTCCATCGTCGACGAGATCGAGGACAAGCTCCGCGAGATCGGCGCCAAGCCGATCCGCCGCGAGGGCGAGCGCGACGGCCGCTGGGTGCTGATCGACTACGGCGACGTCGTCGTGCACGTGCAGCACGAGGAGGAGCGGCAGTTCTACGCCCTCGAGCGGCTGTGGCGCGACTGCCCCCTGATCGAGCTCCCGGCGGACGTCACCGCCGGCGCCCACGGTGCCTGACCCCTCCAGACGCGCGCTCCTCGGGACCGCCCCGCACCCTGGTCCTGGTCCGGCACGGCGAGACCGACTGGAACGCGCAGGGCCGCGCGCAGGGGCACGCCGACGTCCCGCTGAACGCCGTCGGCCGCGCCCAGGCCGAGACCGTCGCGCCCGTCCTCGCCGCCTTCGACCCGGCCCGCCTGTGGTCGAGCGACCTCGCCCGCGCTCTCCAGACCGCGGAGTACGTCGCCGCCGCCAGCGGGCTGCCGGTCGAGCCCGACGCGCGGCTGCGGGAGTACGACGTCGGCAAGCGCTCCGGCCTGACGCTGGAGGAGTTCGCGGTCAGCTATCCCGAGGAGTACGCCGCGTGGGTCGTCCAGGACCCGTCGCGCCGGGTCGCGGGGGAGGAGTCGACCGAGGAGGTCCGCGACCGGATCCTCCCCGCGCTGCTCGACTGCGTCGCCACGCTCGAGCCGGGCGAGACCGGCATCGTGGTGCTCCACGGCGCCTGCCTCAAGGTCGGCGTGATGGCGCTCCTCGACTGGCCCTGGGAGCTCGCCCAGTCGCTGCAGGGCCCCGAGAACTGCGGTTACTGCGTGCTCTCGGAGCACGCGGTCCGCGGCGGCCTCCGCCTCACGTCGTACAACGAGAAGGCGGTCGGTGCCCGGCACGGACCCGATTTCGCAACCGACGGGCCGGTTGGCTAGGATTCCGCGAGTTGCCTGCCGGACCGGCGGGTGGCCGTCCGGGGCTGTGGCGCAGCTGGTAGCGCATCTGCATGGCATGCAGAGGGTCAGGGGTTCGAGTCCCCTCAGCTCCACCGAACACGCAGGTCAGAGGCACGTGAGCCCGACGACTCGATCCCCTTGCAAGGGCAAACTCCCAGAAACTCCCCATATATCGGATGACCATCGACCAATCGGCGCTGGGATGGACGGCGTCCGCGCAGGTCAGCGACGTATCGGCTCTACATCCCAAGACTCGATCCCCTCACCCAGTGTCACCACGTGGAGATTCGAACCCTCGGGGCGGCCGCGGACGGTGAATGGTCTCGAGGCACCCTGCCGACCGACCAGGCCGCGCCGAAGGGACTCTAAAAGCCGTGCATCGAGCACGACCGCGCATCGGCTCTCATGAGAGTGTGCGTTCGCACCGTCGAAGTGATCGAAGCGGGAGCGCTGAGACGGCAGGCAGCGTCACACCCCCACCTCACGGTCAGGTCGACGCTCCTCGCCCGGCCGGCCAGCCGAGACCGGTCATGGCCGGCGCCTCGGGAGTGCTCGGCGTGGGCGCGACGCCACCGGGGTCCGCCGGGCCCTGGTCCAGCCGGAACGGCGGGTAGGTGTCGGTCATCAGGGCGACGCACGCGGTCACCCGGTAGACCCACCGGTTCAGGCCGACCAGCAGGTCGAACAACGGCGCCGGGTAGCAGCCGGTGAACAGCAACAGCAGTCCGGCAGCCAACGTCAGCTCGCCGATCAGACCGCCGACGGCGAGCTGGAAGCCGTTCGCGTCACCGAACTGCCACGTGCCCACAAGCACGCCCAGCACGATCAGGTGCGGCAGCGCCAGCAGCCACGACTTGACCAGCACCAGCCCGCGCGAGAGCCGTTCGGGGTAGGCGATGTCGAGGTCGGCCGGGTAGTCGGTGTGGTCGAGGGTGAACGGCGGGTAGCGGTCGGTGCCGATCGCAGCCGTCGCGTTGAACTGCACCCGCAGGTCGCTGATCTCGTCGTAGGACGCGCTTCCCAGGTAGTGCGCGACGTCGGCGCTCGGTGCGATTCCGATGAAGACGGCCGATGCGTGCGCGGACCGGGCGCTCAGGCGCACCGTGGCGAGGTCGCGGTTGGCCCACCAGTCGTTAGGGCCGGGCTTGCCGAGGTTCACGACCTCGCTGGAGAGGGCCACCGTCTCGGTGGTGAGCTGCTCGGTCGGGGTGCTGAAGAACCCGTCGTCGTCGCGCTGGGTGGCCATCGCCCAGCCGAGGCCGAGGCCCTCCGAGCAGCAGCGGGATGCCTACGAGCGCGAGCAGGATGCCGATGACGAGGGGGACCGGTCGGCTCCTGCGGGAAGCGGGGCGGCCTGGTTCAGGTGGTGGGGTGTACGTGGTCATGGTTGTGGTCTCCCTTCTCGTCGCCAGGCGACGTCATGACCGCGGGAGCTGAGCCGATCCACCACGAAACGGCGGTATCGGGAACGCACAGATTGGTTCCGGATACCGCCGCCCGTGTGTGACTACTTGACCTCGGAGCGGCGCAGGAACAGCAGCCCGACGATGAGGGGAAGGACGATCCAGATCATCGTGGTCGAGCCGAGCATCGCCCACTCCTTGACAGTGTTCGTGGCGCCATCGAGGAGCGCCACCTGCGTGTAGTGCCAGTCGATCCACGGCTGCAGGTCCTCGAACCACGAACGCACCTGAGCCAGGAGCGCGAGGATGCCCGGCATGACCAGTGAAGCGACGAAGTAGCCCACGATCGCGGCCGCGGAGCTGCGCAGCACGACACCGAGGGCGAAGCCGAAGGCCATGCCGACCAGGTTGTAGAGCATCATCTGGAGTGCCATGGACAACGACATGTCCCACGCGGTGTCGACGCCTGCGAGCGCGGACCCGGCCACGTTGCCGAGGGCGCCGACCGCGAAGGCGACGGAGACGGCGCCGAGGCCCACCAAGAAGGTCGCGATCGCCTTGGCGCCGATCACATGTCTGCGGCGCGGCACCAGGGTGAACGTCGTGAGCCCGCTGCGCTGGCTCCACTCACTGGTGACGGCCAGGATCGCGATGATCGGCAAGATCACCGACATCGGGAACCCGCTCGCCCTCACGAAGTTCTGGTAGGTGACGTCGCTGTTGAGGCCGAGGACGAGGAGCGACCCGGCTGAGATGGGCGACAGGACACCGATGCTGATGAGCATCCAGAACCCTGAGCGGGTGTTGAACATCTTGCGCAGTTCGACCTTGACGAGTCGGGTGGTCGGGATGGGCTGGGCGGTCCGTCGGGCCGGCTCGGTCTCGATGGTGTCGTATGTGGTGATCGTGGCGGTCATGCCGCAACTCCTTCGCGTTGGGTGTCGGCGGTGAGCGACAAGAACATGTCTTCGAGGCCTGCGCCCTCGGCGGCGCGGAGCTCGGTGAGGGCGATGCCGGCGGTCAGGGCCACGGCCCCGACGCGAGCGGGGTCGGCGTCGGTGCGGACCGAGCCGTCGCTGGTGAGCGTGCTGGGGATCCCGGCCTGCTCGAGGGCGTGTGCGAGGTCGCGCGGCGACGTCGATCGGACGAGTGTTCCCGCTGCGGCGAGCAGCTCTTCCTTGGTGCCGGCCGCGACGATCTTGCCGTTGCCGATCACGACCAGGTCGTCGGCGATGACCTCGATCTCGTGGAGGAGATGTGAGGACAGCAGGACGGTGCCGCCCTGGTTGGCGAAGCCCGTCAGCAGGTCGCGCATCCATCTGATCCCGGCCGGGTCGAGCCCGTTGGCCGGTTCGTCGAGGATCAGCACCTGGGGGTCTCCGAGTAGCGCGGTGCCGATGCCGAGGCGTTGGCGCATGCCGAGGGAGTAGTGGCGCACGCGGCGCTTGGCCTCCGTAGGTGTCAGGCTGACGAGTTCGAGTGTCTCGTGGACGCGGCGGCGGGGCAGACCCATGGTGTCGGCGGCGATCGTGAGGATCTCTCGTCCGGTGCGTCCGGCGTGCTGGGCGGAGGCGTCCAGGAGGACGCCCACCTCCAGGCCGGGGTTGGGGAGGTCGGCGAACCGTTCTCCGTTGATGGTGGCGCTGCCGGACGTCGGGACCGTCAGGCCGACCATCACGCGCATCGTGGTGGACTTGCCGGCGCCGTTCGGGCCGAGGAAGCCGGTGACGCGACCGGGCAGGGCGGTGAAGGAGACGTTGTCGACGGCGGTGAAGCCGGCGTACGTCCGGGTCAGTGACTCGACAGTGATCATGTGAGAACCCTCGCCATGGCGCGGCGTGGACGCATCGGCGTCGAGGCCGGACTCTCATCGGCCGTTGAGAGGAGCGGGGTCTCGTTCTTTCGGTCGGTCCCTGAGGCCGGGGCGGTCCCTAGGCTGGGCGGGTGATCACCGCCCTGCGCTCGCTGTGGGCCGAGCCCCGCGTAGCCGACCCTCCCGCACGTGGGTGGCGCGACTGGGTGCTGGTCGGGGTGTTGATGGTGACGGCGCTGCTCGAGGGAGTCCTCCGGGACGACATCGCCTGGCGGCCGTTCGCGACGATCGTGGCTGTCGGACTCGCGCCGGTGCTCCTGTGGCGGCGTACCCACCCGTTGGCCTGTGTGCTGGTGGGCTGGGGCACTGCGATGGCGTTGGGGCTGGCGACCCTGGCGGGCGGGGCCCCCAATGTCGGCCTCAACACGATGATCTACGTCCTGGTGCTCGTCTACGCGGTGGTTCGCTGGGGCTCTGGGCGCGAGATCGTGATCGGGCTGGTGGTGGTGGGGGTCGCTGCGGTCATCGGTACGGTCGCCGACGCCACGGGGCCTGCCGATGTCATTGGTGGGTTCGGCATCGTGGTCGCGGCGGCGGCGGGCGGAGCGGCGTTCCGCTACCGCGCCGAGAGCTGGCGCCGGGCGTTGGAGCAGGTCCGCAGCCAGGAGCGGGTCGGTCTCGCGCGCGAGCTTCACGACATGGTCGCCCATCACGTCTCGGCGATCGCTGTGCAGGCGCAGGCTGGCCGGGCGATGGCCGGGCAGCGACCTGAGGTGGCGCTCGACGCGCTTTCGGCCATCGAGGGGGAGGCGTCGCGAACACTGGCGGAGATGCGGGCGATGGTCCGGGTGCTGCGCGACGGAGCCCCCGCTGAGTACGCCCCCCAGCCCGGCGTCGCCGACCTGGCGTCGCTCGCCCGCCGCGACCCGGTCCCGGTCGTCGACGTGGAGGTGCCAGACGACCTGGACGAACTCCCGCTCCAGGTCGACGCGGCGGTCTACCGGCTGGCCCAAGAGGCGCTGACCAACGCGCTGCGGCACGCCCGCAACGCCTCGCGAGTGGAGATCCGGGTCGCCGAGTGCGCAGGGGGTCTGCGGCTACGCGTGACCGACGATGGCCAGACCGACCCCTTGCGGTCGACGAGCCACGGCTTCGGGCTGCTGGGGATGACCGAGCGCGTGGAGCTGCTCGGCGGCACGTTGCGTGCCGGGCCGGCGCCCGAGGGCGGGTGGGCGGTCGACGCCGAGCTGCCGACGGAGATAGGCAGATGACGGTGCGCGTGCTGGTGGCCGACGACCAGGACCTGGTGCGGACCGGCCTGTCCATGATCCTTGACGCCCAGCCTGGCATCGAGGTCGTCGGCCAGGCCGCCGACGGCCACGCCGCGGTCGAGCTGGCGCGTCGACTCAACCCCGACGTGTGCCTGGTCGACATCCGGATGCCCGGGCTCGACGGCATCGAGGTGACCGAGCTCCTCGCAGGGCGGGGCGTCCCGGACCCGATCGCGGTGGTGGTGATCACGACCTTCGACCTCGACGAGTACGTCCACGGCGCCCTCCGGGCCGGCGCCCGAGGCTTTCTGCTCAAGGACGCCGGGCCGGAGCTGCTCGTCCAGGCCGTGCATGCCGCCGCCGTCGGCGATGCCCTGATCGCGCCGAACATCACCCGGCGGCTGCTGTCCACCCTGGCCGCCAGGGAACCGTCGAAACGACGTACCCAACCGATCGAGCCGCTCACCGACCGCGAGGAGGAGGTGCTGGCGCTGGTCGCCCGTGGCCGCACGAACGCCGAGATCGCCGCCGACCTCTTCATCGGCTTGACGACCGCCAAGACCCACGTCGCCAGCCTGCTGACCAAGATCGGCGCCCGCAACAGGGTCGAGATCGCGATGTGGGCCTACGACACCGGCCGGGTGGGGGACTGAAGCCGACGTCCAAGGACTCGGAGAAGCCGTTCCGCCAAGCAAGCAGGATTCGATGAACCCGGTCTCGTCCGCCCTCACTGCCAAGCCGGCAATTGTGCCCCTGTGATGCCCCAGGCACGTGTCGTCACACCTTCTTGACCAAAGTCCTGGGCATCACCACTAGCAGACACAGCAACGGGCCGCCCCAACGCTCGGCAAGACGGGTATCCATACCCGTAAGTCGGCGGGTGTCCCGAACGTCTCTCTCGGCGACCATGGAGTATGCCGCTCCTGAAAGCGGCGCCAACCCAGCCACCCGAGAGGACCTCATGCGTTCCCTGCACGCCCGCGCTGGAGTCGCGATTCTGGCGCCCGGCGCACTTGTTGCCGGCGTCCTGTTCGCCACCCCCGCCTTCGCCACCACCACCGTGTCCGTCTGCCCGACCGGCTGCGCGTACAACACCATCACCGACGCGGTGAACGCGGCCTCGCCCGGTGACACCGTTGACGTGCAGCCTGGCACCTACCCGGAGTCGGTCGCCGTGACCAAAGCGCTGACCATCCGCGCCTCCGCCCCGGGCACCACCGTTATCCCTGGCCCCGGCTACAACGATGCCGGGTTCAAGCTGCAGGCCAGCGACGTGACGATCGAGGGCTTCACGATCGGCAACCGCAGCGCCATGACCCAGACCATCGGCATCGACGTGGCCAACACGTCCGGCGCCCGCATCCTCGACAACAACCTCGTCCACAACCAGCGCGGCGTGAGCCTCGCCGGAGCCACCGATGTCATCGTTTCCGGTGACCGCTTCTCCGACAACAACGGGTCCGGCCCCTACGACAACGCCGGGCTGTGGGGCGACAACGTTGCCGGGATCACCGTCGAGGGCTCCACCTTCACCGGTCACACCAACACCGCGATCAACCTGGCCGGCTCCAGCGCCGTCAACATCACCGGCAGCACGTTCACCGACAACGGAAACGTCGCGGTCATCGCAAACGACACCGGCGTCACCGTCTCCGACAACACCGGCACCCTGATGAGCGGCAGCGGCGTCTACCTCAACGGCTCCAGCAACGTCACGATCAGCGGTAACGACCTGGCCGCCAAGGGCGGCGGGAACGGCGTCTCGGTCGCAACCGGCGCCGCCAGCTCCGCAGTGCGGATCACCGACAACAAGCTGCGTGACTTCGTACGCGGCATCAACGTCGCCCCCGGCGCGGTCACTGACATCGGTGCCCTCGTCGCCTCGGGGAACGTCTTCCTGACCACGACCACCGGAGTGCGGAACCAGACCAGCGTCCCGGTCGACGCACATCACAACTGGTGGGGCGCAGCGTCGGGCCCGTCCGACTCGACCGCCGGAGACTCCAGCACGCCTGACACCAACACCAGCATCGGCCTCATCGCCGAGGGTGCGGTGGACTACAACAACTGGTGCCTCACGGACACCTGCCTAGCACCCGTCCAGCCCCCCGTGAAAGCCACCACCACGCTACAGGCCACGACCGTGACCCAGCGCGACGGAGACCACGTCCTCATCGCGCGCGTCAGCTCCAACCAAGCGCCTATCGACGGCGGAACCGTCGCAGTCCGCACCGCGGCCGGCAAGCGAGTCGCCCTGCTGGCGGTCCACCACGGCAAGGTCCGCACCAACCTCGGCGCCTTGCGCCCAGGCAAGCACACCTACACCGTCGTGTTCCACGGCACCGACACCGCCAAGCGCGCGGTGACGCAGGTCAACGTCCGCGTGCGCTGAGCCTCACCAGCAAGAGACCGGGTCAGGGCCCGTGTAACAGGGTGACCCCTGCGACGCATCAACTGCGTCGCAGGGGCCGCACTGGCCGGCCCGCGGATCAGCACGCGTGCTGAGCGAGCAGTGTCAGCTCCGCGAACACCGACCGATGGTCGCTGGAGCGCGAGGCCCGCACCTGTGTGCTGCCGGGCACCGCAGCGAGCTGACGGTCGTAGAGGATGTAGTCGAACCGGCCGCTGGGATTCGTCTCCGGATAGGTGTCGCCCGGCCCTGCGCCCCCTTCCTCCTGGGCGTCGAGGAGCTCGCGTCGAAGGATCCGCGCGGGGACGTCTGCGGGAACCGAGTTCAGGTCACCGGCCAGGATCGTCGGCATGGTCGTCGAGCGAAGGGCGCGTGCCACCGCCAGCGCCTGCAGCACCCGGCTCTCGCGGGCGTCGTCCCCATCACTGAGGTGCGTCGAGCTGAAGGCGACCCTTCGTCGGTCAACGCTCACGACCACGGTCAGCAGGCCCCGCGGCTCCAGACCGGGCGTCCCGGGCAGCCGTAGGTTATGGCTGTCGAGCACCGGATAGCGAGTGAGGATGGCGTTCCCGAACGGACCGCCGTCGTAGATCAAGTTCGGTCCATAGACCACGTGCAGGCCCGTGGCTCCGGCCAGATAGGCCGGCTCGTCGACGCGGGTGCGCGTCGTGTCACTGTCGACCTCGTTCAGGCTGACCAGGTCGGGCCGGACCGCCTCGATCTCGGCCGCGATCTGAGGGAGGTCGACGTAGCCCCCGGCACTCCTTGCCGCCCGGATGTTGAATTGCAGGACCCGTAGGACCGGTGCGCGTCGGTCCTGGCACCCAGAACCGGCGGTCCCCGTTCTCGCCGCGAGCCCAGGACCGAGGTGACCTACGACATCCGACGTGATGGAGGGTGTTGAAGCCGTGCGCGTCGGTGCAGTGATCACCGCTGCGGGTGTGGCCGACGATGAGTCATCCGAAGCGACGGGGAGCCAGGTGATCAGCCCGAACACGCCTACCACCGCCACGACTGCGCCAGCCGCGAGCCAGGAGGCGCGCCACTGGAAGCGGGGCCTGGTTCCTGGATCGACGGGCACGGCTCCACTGTGCCCTCCCGGCGGTCAGGCTGACCCCGCGGTCACCCACATTCCATCCGCTCAGGCGGGAATGCCGCCCCGGCTCTCGGCCCCCGTTCCGTTACCCGCCCGGTTGCTGACGGCTGCGGCTGCGGTAGGTGAGGAGTCCTTCGATCCCTCGTACGAGGGTTTCGCAGATCGGGTCGGGGTCTGGCGATCCAGCGATACCGGTTCGAGGGCCAGAGGGCCCTGATTCTCAGCGGCGGGATCTCAGCGATCGCGGGCGCCGGCTTCATCGGGATGGCCTCCGGGCAGAAGCCGTCGCTCACCAGCCTCGCCGGGTACGCGACCCTGGGTGGCGTCTTCTTCCTGATCTGGGCGGTCCGCTTGCACCGGGCCGCAGCGCCTTCGGCCCGGTAAGCCGACTCATCGCGGATCCGGTCTGCGGCGCGGGTGCGCTCGACCAGTGCCGAGGGACCTTGTGGTCCGCCCTCCGGGACACAAGGTTTGCTCAAGGTCATGGTGGCCAGATAGGGGCACACACACCGGCTGCCGGGGCGGTCGATACCTCGGGTAACGACGGTCCGATTCGTGGTGGCCCCTTCACCCGAAAGTCTCGCGATGACAGACCTGACTGACCTGCCTGACCAGACCGCCCACGAGCCCGAGCAGCAGCACGTCGAGCCGGACGTTCCCACGGCCCACGACTCCAGCCTCCAGCGCCGCACCATCCTGCGCGTCGGGGCCGGCGTGGTGACGGGCGCGGCGGTCATCGGTGCGCGCGATCTGTGGGTTCCCTCGATGGCGCGCCGCGGTCTCCTCTCGCCGAACGGTGCCTTCGCGGCCACGTCGACGGCCCTGGGTGACGCGGTGTTCTTCACCGAGGTGTTCCCGACCAGCCCGCTGATCCTCTCGCCGTTCAGGGACCCTCTGAACGTGCCGAAGGCGATGGCACCGACGGCGGCCTCTGTCTTCACGTCCTGGTCGGATGCTCCAGGTCCGGGACCGGGGCAGCAGAACTCGCTGCGCAACGAGACCCACCAGAAGTGGTCCTCCGACATCGGCTCGCCGGACCCGCTGGTCTACCAGATCGACGTCAAGGTGGCTCCGCACTCGTTCACCACGTCGCAGGTGCTGCCGATCGACGCGAAGGGCCGGCCCACGGTGTCCTTCGACGCCAGCGGCAAGCCGATGGCCAAGGGTCTCAAGCGGACCCTGCCGCCGAGCACGATCTACGGCTTCAACGGGACGTTCCCGGGGCCGATGATCAACGCCGAGTACGGCAAGCCCGCGCTGGTTCGCTTCGCGAACCACCTCGACGAGAATCCGTACGGCCTGGACAGGCAGGACTTCGGCGCCCCCGACTACTCCTTCCTGACCCACCTGCACAACGGTCACACGGCCCCCGAGAGCGACGGCAACCCGCACTACGCCTTCACGAGGGGCCCGAAGAGCACCTCCGGGTTCAGCCCGAAGATGTGGGTGGACCAGCTGTACCTGAACTGGCCGGCGGGCGGGCAGGAGAGTGAGAAGCAGAGCTTCTTCTGGTTCCACGACCACCGGATGGACTTCACCGGAGCGAACGTCTACAAGGGGCTGGTCGGCCTGTACCCGATCTACGACCCGGTGGCGGACAACGGCAACGAGAACATGGGGTACCGGCTCCCCGGCGTCCGCACGGACAACCCCGACGGCAGCTTCGACGTCGACTACGACATCCCGCTCGCCTTCTTCGACTGCCGCCTCGACGACGGTGTCACTCTGCACCACGACTTCCACGACTCCGAGTACCCGGAAGCCGGCAACCCGCGCCAGCACCCCGAGTGGTGGGGCAAGACGTTCTTCCGGCACTTCCCCAACCACGGGTTCGTGGGCGACATCTTCACCGTCAACGGCACCGCCTACCCCGTGCTCGACGTGAAGCGTCGCAAGTACCGGTTCCGGTTCCTGGACTGTTCGGTGTCGCGGATCTACGACTTCAAGCTGATGACCTCCACCAACGGCCCGAAGGCCGCCAAGGACCTCGGCTACTCGGGCGACGAGCTCGACGGTCAGTACCGGATCCCCGACGGTCAGCAGTGCATGAAGTTCACCGAGATCGCCACGGACGGCGGGCTGCTGCCGGCGCCCATCGTGCGGGACAACTTCGAACTGTGGCCGGCCAAGCGCCGCGAAGTGATCGTCGACTTCACCCGGTACATGGACGGGTCACCCACCACCGAGGGCGACATGATCTACCTCACCGACGTGATGAAGATGAGCAGTGGTCGGATGTGGGACAACTCCACACGGTTCAGTCCCGACCCGGCGTACAAGATCCCGGTGATGGCCTTCCGGATCGGCAAGATCGCCGAGGACAACAGCAAGATCCCGACGCAGATGCGGCCTCTGCCGCCGCTGCCGAAGGACTGGGCCAAGGGGCTGGACAACCGCCTGATCTTCGAGGTCAAGCGCGGCCAGCTCGGCGGTGAGATCGAGTGGCTGATCAACGGTGAGGCCTTCGACCCGACCACGGACATCCGCAGCCTGAAGAACCCCGCCGGCAAGTCGCTGCCTGCACAGCAGCCCATGGGTAGCTTCGCACTGTGGGAGATCCGCAACGGCGGCGGCGGCTGGGTGCACCCCTTCCACCTGCACATGGAGGAGCACCGCACCGTGATGCGCAACGGCAAGGACGTCACCACGAGGGCCGACGCCGGTCACCCCGACGACATCTCGCGCGAGGATCTGGTGGCTCTCGACCCCTCGGAGTCGGTGATCATCTACCGCGGCTTCCGCGACTTCGTCGGACCGTACGTCGCGCACTGCCACAACCTGGCCCACGAGGACCACGCCATGATGTTCGGCTGGTCGATCACCTGATGTCCGCGACGGGGGAGGGAGCCCGGCCATGACACCGAAGACCGACGTGGAGACCCGGTACGACGCCCGCACGGGTGTCGGGCCGGCCTCCGCGGCCGGAGGAACGACGTCGGCAGCGACCGGATGGGACCGGCGGCGAGCGTCGGTCTCGTGGTCACACGTGCTGCCGCTGGCCGTCGTCCTCGCGTTCGCCAACGGGTTCTGGATCATCGTCCTGCGCGGTGCCATCGGGGCCATCGAGCGCACCTCCGCCCCGTTCTCGGCCTGGTGGCACGAGTCCACGTTGCTGGTGCCGGTGTACGTCGTTGCCGTTCTGGGCGCCTTCCTGATGGCGCAGCGCTGGTTCGGCCCCCGGCCACACGGGTTCCGCCCGGTCGCGGCGACCATCGCGACGGTGGCCCTGGTTGCTACGACGGCAGGCACCCTGCTGCTCATCGCGAGCTCCTGGTACGACTTCCGCCTCCAGCGGACCGACCTGCATCACATGGGCGCCGTGCACCCGGGTTGCGACACGTCGTGCGCGACAGCCAGGGTCCAAGCCACCCTGAATCTCGAGCTGAAGGGCATCTGGATCGGGTTGCTGCTGATGGCGGTGACCGACCTGATCCTGATCGCGCTGGTCGTGGCGTTCCGCGGCGGTGAGATCGTGCTCGCCAAGCCGGCACGTCCGGCTCGTCCGCGTCGTCGCGAGGACACGCGCGTCGTCCTCGCGGCCGGCCTGCTCGGCGCCGCGGCCATCCACGCAGCGGTGAGCCCCGAGCACTTCCGCCACTGGTGGGCGGCAGGCGCCTACTTCCTGGTGCTCGCCGTGGCCGAGGTGGCGACAGCGGCCGCGGTCCTGAGTCGGACGCGCTCGCTGCGGGTCCCTGCTCTGGTGGCGTCGGTCGTCGTCTCCGCCCTTCCGCTGCTCGTCTGGACCGTGTCGCGCGCCGGCGTGTTCTCGTTCGGACCGCAGGGAGGCCAGCCCGGGGCGGTGGGGGTGTCCGACGTGCTCTCCGGAGCCCTTGCGCTCACCACGCTGACGATCGCGGTGGTCCTGCTCCGACGCGGCCGACCTGCCGCGGCGTGGTCGTCGTACGGGCTGGCGATCGCACTCACAGGCGTCCTGGCGGCGACCCTGATCGGCATCGGTGGCGCAGATGTCCCGGTCGTGGGAGCGTTCTCGAACCTCGACGCGCACCACGCCGTCCACCTCGTGCTGCCCCAAGGTTGAGCGACCGCATACACCCGGCATGCGGCGGAACCCCTCTCCGGATACATTGAGCACCGTGGAGAGCAACCACGGTCGGATGGTCATCGGTGTGGTCCTGTTGTTGGCCATCACCGCCGGATTCGAGTTCGAGCTGGCCTGGCTGTTCGTCGGCGCGCTCGTGGTGTTCTTCGGGTGGCTCGGCTACCTGTTGCTCGGCTCAGAGACCTGATGGAGGGCGCGCCCACGCTGGCGGTCACCGGATCGACGGGAGCGCTCGGTGGGCTCGTGGCCCGCGACCTGGCCGCGCGCGGCGTACCCCAACGGCTGCTGGTGCGCAGACCCGCCGCGGCGCCGTCGCTGGACGGTGCGGTCGTCGTGCCGTGCAGCTACGGCGACCACGACGCGGCGGTGGCCGCCCTCGACGGCGTGACGACCCTGCTGATGGTGTCGGCCTCCGAGTCGGCGGACCGGCTCGACCAGCACCGTGCCTTCGTGGACGCCGCGGCCGAGGCCGGTGTCGAGCAGGTGGTCTACACATCGTTCGCCGGCGCGGCGGCGGACTGCATCTTCACCCTGGGGCGCGACCACTGGGCCACCGAGGAGCACCTCCGCGGGAGCGGCATGCAGCACACGTTCCTGCGTGACAACTTCTACCTCGACTTCCTGCCGCTGATGGTCGGCGAGGACGGCGTGATCCGCGGGCCGGCCGGCGACGGGCGGCTGTCGGCGGTGGCCCGCGCGGACATCGCAGCGGTCGCCGTGGAGGTGCTCACGGACCCTGCGGCGCACGCGGGCGCGACGTACACGCTCACCGGGCCGGAGGCGCTCACGCTGACCGAGGCGGCGGCCGTGATCACCGAGCAGACCGGGCGTGCGGTGAGCTTCCACGACGAGACGCTCGAGGAGGCCTACGAGTCGCGGCGGCGTTGGGAGGCACCCGACTGGCAGAACGACGCCTGGGTCTCGACGTACACCGCGATCAAGGAGGGCGAGGTGGCAGCCGTGACCGACGACGTACGCCGGGTCACGGGGCGGCCGCCCCAGAGCCTCCGGGAGCTCCTGGCGCTCGACGGTCCCTGAGGCCGAGCGGGGTCAGGCCGCGCGCAGCTCGGCGCCGACCTCGTGCAGATGCCGGACGGCCGCTGCGTACGACGCGAAGGCCGAGCACTCCAGGTAGGGGATCCCGCGCTCCGCGCAGAAGCGCTGGACGATCGGTTGCGCCCGTCGCAGGTTGGCGCGCGGCATGCTCGGGAAGAGGTGGTGCTCGATCTGGTAGTTCAGCCCGCCGAGGGCCGCGTCGGTGAAGGGACCGCCGCGGATGTTGCGCGACGTGAGGACCTGTCTCAGCAGCGGGTCGGCGGCCTGGGCCTCGTCGAGGATCGGCATGCCCTTGTGGTTCGGCGCGAAGGAGCAGCCCAGGTAGAGGCCCTGGACGCCCTTGTGGATCGCCACGAACAGCAGAGCCTGCGGCAGGGTCAAGGTCAGGACCAGCAGACCGACGTACAGCACGTAGTGGGTGAGCATCAGCACGGCCTCGGGCACCCGCTGCTTCAGCCCGGTGTGGAGGAGCTCGCGGGCGCTGGCGACGTGGAGGTTCACGGCCTCACCGAGCAGGAACGGGAAGAACAGGAACGCTTGGTGCCGGGTGGTCCAGCCGGCGAGCCCGCGCCGGTCGACCGCCTGGTCCGCATCGAAGATCAGGACCCCGGCCCGTACGTCGGGATCGCCCTCCAGATCGTTGGGATGGGCATGGTGGGCGTTGTGCTTGGCCACCCACCAGCCGAAGCTCATGCCGCCCATCAGGTTGCCGTCCACCAGCCCGAGGAGGCGCATCCGGGTCGCGTTGCGGGTGACCTGGAGATGCCCGACGTCGTGCCCGAGGAACCCCATCTGGGTGGCGACGACGCCGAAGGCCGGGGCGAGCAGCAGGAGCCACCACGAGTCCTTCCAGATCACCATCGCGGCGACCATGGCAGCGAGGGCGGAGAACACCAGGGCGAAGTGGCCGGCGTACGACCAGGGCCGGCTCCGGAGCAGCCCGAGCTCGCGGATCTGAGCCGTCAGCTGGCCGTAACCCCCACGTTGGTCAGGGACCCTGGTGATGGGCGTCTGCTCGAGCATCTGTGTCTTCCTCGGTCGGTTTCCGCGAAGCCGTGATGCCGTCCAGGACCTTGGTCGCGTCGCGCGCCGTGGTGTCGGACGGGATGACGGTGATGGCGCGGCGCTGCCCGTCGAGCATCGACAGGGTCAGCTGGTGGGTGTCGTCGTGCGGGAAGGAGCCGGTCTTGATCCGGCGTCCGGGTACGGCGACGGAGCGGGGGTGGTCGTCCCAGTCCGGGGGCGAGTAGAGCACCCGGACGATGCGCCCGTGCTCGGGCGGCCAGAGGGCGACGAGCGACCCGAGCTCCTCGTCGAGCCGACGGCTCTCGGGCCACCAGGCTCCCGCGGGGACGGTGCGGTCGAGGACGGACCTGAGTGCGAAACGGATGGGAGGACCCTGCGTGGCCATGAAGCCACCGCCCTTTGCTTGCTGCCTTCCTCAGGCTCGCGCGGCACCGGTCGGGCCGTGGTCCGGGGCCATGGTGAGGAGGAGCTGACGATCGCAGTCACTTCAGGCTACTCCTGCGTGTGTTGCCTCCAGCGCGCCAGCCGGGGCCGGGCGTCCCGGCTAGCGTGAGCGGCGTGGACGTGTCCAGGGCGATCGCCCCGCTCGAGCCCGGCTATGCGGCACTGCTGGCCCGGCTCGAGGAGTCGATGCGACGCGACGAACGGGTCCGAGCCCTCTGGCTGGCCGGGTCGGTCGGCCGTGGGGTCGCCGACGCGGGGAGCGACCTCGACCTGGTGGTCACGGTGGTCGAGGTGGACGCGTTCGCCGACCCCGCCGTCTGGGACCTCCTCGACCCGGTGATCACGACACCGATCCCCGGGATGCCCGGCTGCTTCGCCTTCACCACCCGGGAGGGTCTGCGCGTCGACGTCGTGCTGGAGACGCCCGCCGACGTCGCCGGATCGCCGTACGCGCGACGGGTGCAGGTGTTCGACCGCGACGGCCTCGGCCTGCCCGCCGTGACCGACGAGAGCGGGGGACCCGACGTCGGTCGGATGCAGGCGGTGGTCATCGAGTTCCTCCGTCAGGCCGCGATCTTCCCGGCGGCTGTCGTGGCCCGCGAGGACTGGTTGCTCGGCCAGGCGGCGGTCAACAACTACCGGGTGATGCTCTACGACCTGCTCACCGAGTCCAACCGGCCGCTACCGGTGATGGGGGTCAAGCAGTGGAGCAGCCGCCTGACGGCGGACCAGCGCGAGCTCCTGGCGGGGCTGCCGGCGACCGCTGCCACCAGGGAGAGCGTGGTGGCGGCGATGGGCGCCACCCGTGCCGCCGTCCGCACCCACGGCCGCGCCGCGCTCGAACGCAGCGGCGGCGTCTGGCCCACCGAGGTCGACGACGCGATCGCGGCGTACTGGGGGCGCCACGGGCTGCCGTGACCGGCCCCGACGTCCCTACGAACACACGATGGTCGCCGTACGGCCCCGTTTGGGCGCCCAACCGTGAGCAATGTGTGTTCGTGCGTCACGCGGCCGGACGGGTGGCCGCCGCACCACTCCAGCTCCGACGCTCCTCGGCGCAGGTCGCCAGCACCGACCGGGCATAGGGCTGCTCCAGCATCACGTGCTCCCAGGCGAACCGGACCACGACCAGACCCATCAGGGTCAGGTCGTTGTACTTGCGACAGTCCTTCATCAACTGCACCCGCTGCCCGTGCCACGTGAACGACTCCGCCTCCAGAGCCACCCCGCGCTGCTCGTCGAGGAGGTCGGGACGCACCCACCGGTGGCCGGTGAAGAGCGACACCTGCGGCTCGACCTGCAGGCCTGCCTCCAGGGCCAGGGCTCGCAGGGCCGACTCGAACTGGTTGTCGGCGCGTGGGTCTGCCGCGAGTGCGACCTTCATCCGGCGCGCGTGACCGCGGCTCGGGGACCCGGCCGCGGCCGCGATCAGCTCGTCGGCGCTGACGAGCCTGGAACGTAAGGCTGAGTCAGCGGTAGCCAGGGCGGCCGGGAACGGGTGGTCGGTGGCGACGTCGAGCACCGTTCGGAGGGGCGAGGTGACTCCCGGCATAGCCACGTCGACCAGGGCGAGGTCTCGCCGGCGTACGACGGCTCTCGCGCCCCGCGGCGGTCTCCGGTCGCGAGGGACCACGACCTCGACGGCGTCCATGGGCGAGGCCACCTCCCATCCCCAGAAACGAGCCGCGCTGAGGTGCGACAGCACCCCGGACATGCCGTGGGCGACGCCCACCGAGTCGACGACGGCGGGCAGGGCGAAGCGACCCCGCCCGACCCGGACGACCAGTCCGGCGGCGAGCGCCGAGCGAACCGAGCCGCGACCGCACGCCCGCAGCAGCACGGGTCCGGCCACGCCTCCAGAGCTTCGGAGCAGCTCGACCGGATCCACGGGACGATCCTGCGCCGGACGTCCCTCGGCCGCCAACCGCTCTCCACAGGTCAGGTGACGGTCAACCCACCGTCGACGGGGAGGGTCTGGCCGGTGACGTAGCCGGCGGCGTCGGAGGCGAGGAAGACGACGGTCGCGGCGAGCTCGGCCGGGTCGCCCTGACGCCCGGCGAGGATGCGGTAGCTCATCCGGTCGAGGTAGCCGTCGGGATAGCTCTCGGTCATCTCCGACTCGAAGAAGCCCGGTGCCAGCGCGTTGACCCGGATCCCCTTGCGGCCCGTCCACTGCTGGGCGAGGTCGCGGGTCAGCCCGATCAGGCCGGCCTTCGTCGCGGAGTACGCCGCCTGCGGGAGGCCGCCGGTGGTGAGACCGAGCACCGAGGAGATGTTGATGATCGACGACCCGGGCTGCATCACCCGGCCGCAGGCCTGGGCCATCCAGTAGCAGCCGTTGAGGTTGACGTCGACGACGGCCCGGAACTGCTCCGGCGTCTCGCGGGTGGCCGGTACGGCGGTCCCGATGCCGGCGTTGTTGACCAGGATGTCGACGCGGCCGAACTCGTCCATCGCGGCCTCGACGAGCGCCGTACAAGCAGCGGGGTCGGACACATCGGTGGCGACCGCCAGTGCGCGGCGCCCCGCCCCGCGCACCAGCTCGGCGGTGGACTCGAGCCGGTCCGCGCGGCGAGCACCGAGCACGACGTCGGCTCCCGCCTCCGCCAGGCCCTGTGCGAAGGCCACGCCCAGGCCGGACGACGCGCCGGTCACGATCGCGACGCGACCGTCGAGTCGGAACAGGTCGAGGGAGGTCATGGCCGCATCGTAGGGGTGGTCCCCGGGCCGCCCCGGTCCTACCCCGGAGAACGTGAGAACCCGCGTTCCGTGTGCTGAAGTAGGGACATGTCTCAGAGTCCCGACCCGTACGCCGTACACCCCGGCGGCGTCTCACCGGCCGAGGAGCGCACGATGGGCACGCTCGCTCACGCCATCCCGCTCGTCGCCATGGTCGTGAGCGCCGGCCTCCTGGGCTTCGTCGCCTCGCTGGTGCTCTACCTGATCTACAAGGACCGCGGGCCGTTCGCCCGCGAGAACGCCGCGAACTCCCTCAACATCCAGATCACCACCGGGATCGTGCTGCTGATCTCGATCCCGCTGATGCTGATCCTGATCGGCTTCCTGACGTTCGGCATCGCCATCGTCGTCGCGTTCGTGCTGCATCTGATCGGCGCGCTCAAGGCCAATCGCGGCGAGTGGTGGCGGCCGCCGCTCACGCTGCGCTTCGTCCACTGACCCGCTCCATGCATCGTTCAGCCCGCTCTGGGGTACGACGTTCCGCGTCGACTGGCGCGACCGCTGCCTGGGAGTAGCCCGCTCCCCGGTCCGCGTCGACTCGGGAGGTCTGTATGGACGTGTTGGCGTCGTCGATCCTGCGCATGGATGCGAACTGGGTCGACTACCTGCTGATCGCCTTGTACTTCGTCTTCGTGCTCGGGATCGGGCTCTCGGCCCGTGCCTCCGTCTCGAGCAGCATCGACTTCTTCCTCTCGGGGCGGTCGCTCCCCGCGTGGGTCACCGGGCTGGCGTTCATCTCCGCGAACCTCGGCGCCGTCGAGATCATGGGCATGTCGGCCAACGGCGCGCAGTACGGCATGGCGACCTTCCACTACTACTGGATCGGCGCGATCCCGGCGATGTTGTTCCTCGGCGTCGTGATGATGCCGTTCTACTACGGCTCGAAGGTGCGCTCCGTGCCGGAGTTCATGCTCCGTCGCTTCGGGCCCACCGCGCACCTGGTGAACTCCATCAGCTTCGCCCTCGCCCAGCTGCTGATCGCGGGCGTGAACCTCTACCTGCTCGCGACCATCGTCAACGCCCTGCTCGGCTGGAACATCTGGCTCTCCACCGTGGTGGCGGCCGTGATCGTGCTCTCCTACATCACCCTGGGCGGCCTGTCGGCGGCCATCTACAACGAGGTGCTGCAGTTCTTCGTGATCGTCGCGGCCCTGCTCCCGCTGACGCTCCTGGCGCTGCACCAGATCGGCGGCTGGAACGGCCTGAAGGACAAGATGTCCAGCGCGGGCACCAGCGACCAGCTCAACTCCTGGCCCGGTACGACGATCACGACCTACAGCTCGGGCTTCTGGTCGGTCGTCGGCATCGTCTTCGGTCTCGGCTTCGTGCTCTCCTTCGGCTACTGGACGACCAACTTCGTCGAGGTACAGCGGGCGATGGCGTCCAAGGACATGAACTCGGCCAAGCGGGCGCCGATCATCGGCACCTTCCCGAAGATGTTCATCCCCTTCATCATCATCATCCCCGGCATGCTGGCCGCGGTCCTGGTCAGCCCACTCGCCTCGATGAAGGGCGCGGGCAAGGACACCGGCACCGACGGCATCACCTACAACGACTCGTTGCTGCTGCTGATGAAACAGCTGCTGCCCAACGGGCTGCTCGGCGTGGCGATCGCGGGCCTGCTCGCGGCGTTCATGGCCGGGATGGCGGCCAACATCTCCGCGTTCAACACGGTGACGACGTACGACCTCTGGCAGACCTACGTCAAGAAGGACAAGCCGGACGGCTACTACACGACCTTCGGCCGCATCGCGACGGTGGCGGCCGCCGTGATCGCGATCGGTACGTCGTACTTCGCGAGCCAGTTCCCGAACATGATGACCTACCTGCAGACCCTGTTCGGGTTCTTCAACGCGCCGCTGTTCGCGACGTTCATCCTCGGCATGTTCTGGAAGCGGATGACGGCGACGGCGGCGTGGACCGGCCTGGTGTCCGGCACCTTGGCCGCGGTGGTGGTCGCCTTCCTGTCCGAGGACGCGTTCGGCTCCGCGAGCGTCGGGGTCCTGCACATCGGTGGCCAGGGCGCCAGCTTCGCGGCCGCCGGCGCGGCGTTCGTCGTGGACCTCGTGGTCAGCGTGGTGGTCACCTTCATGACCCAGCCGCGAGTGGAGTCGGAGCTGCGTGGTCTGGTCTACTCGCTGACGCCCAAGGAGGACCTCTTGGACGAGCACGCGGACCACTGGTGGCTGTCGGCACCGAAGCTGGCGGGTGTCTCGCTGTTCCTGGTCATCGTCCTCAACATCATCTTCCGCTAGGAGTCGGGTCACATGAGCGAGAACACGAGCCGGACCTCGAGGGCGAACCTCTTCGACATCCGCAACATCATCGCCGCCCTGCTCGGCATCTACGGCGTGGTGCTGGTGATCATGTCGTTCACCACCTCCGACTCCGACCTGGCGAAGGTGTCGGGCGTCAACGCGAACCTCTGGGTCGGCATCGGGCTGCTGCTCTTCTCGATCTTCTTCGGGGTCTGGGCCTACCTGCGCCCGATCGTGGTCGACGAGGAGCAGCTCGAGAAGGACAAGAGGGAGGTCGACGAGGAGGCCCACCGCCGTCTCGAGGGGGGTCCGACCACCTGACCTCAGGCGTGTGAGGTCTCGGTCAGCTCGGCCAGCAGCTCGTCCTGCCAGGCGAATGCGGCGGCTGCGCGCTCGGCGAGGTCCGGGCCCGGGAGCAGGGCCTCGACGCGGGCGGCGTACCCCTGGGGGAGGTCGGTGTCGAGGTAGCGCAGGCCGAAGTCGTGGCGGGCCGGGCAGTGCACGATCCGCAGGAGCCGCACCACCGGGTTGACGGCGAACGACAGGTGGAAGGTCACCGCCTCGGCCAGCTGCCCGCGGGCGATCGCGCGGTTGACCAGCCACGCCGCGGTCTGCCGGCGTGCGGCGATCTGGTCGACGGCCTCGGCCCGTGCCTTCGCCAGCTCCGCCTCATCGTCGGGCTGGAGCTCGACGAGGCCGTCCGGGTCGTGGAGCACGAGGGGCTCGCCATGGCGGCGCGGGTCGACGAGGCGGTGCTCGTCGGCGAGGTCGGAGACGTGCAGGTCGATGATCCGGGTCGGCGTGCTCAGGTCACCGGCGTCGGGAGTGAGGTTGAGGAAGGCCTGGCGTCCGTCGGGCCACGTCGCCTGGGGGAGCTCCCACACCTGGTGGACGGTGAAGTCGCGCACCGCGGCGACCAGGAGGCGTTGGTACGCCGCGGTGGACTCGCCCGGCGTGGCCAGCACCTCGACGTCGAGGTCGGAGTGGTCGTCGTACCCGCCGGTCACCGCGGAACCGCCGACGAAGACGACCCGGAGGTCGGGATCGGTCTCCCCCTGCTCGCGCAGCCAGGTCAGCCAGTCGTCGTACCTGCTCAGATCGGTCACGCTGGCGAACCTAGGACCTCTCGGCGGTCCGAGCCACCCGGTTCCGCTCAGGGCAGATCCTGCGTCATTCGGCGGCCAGGCGCGCCTTGATGTCGGTCTTGAGCACCTTGCCGACCTTCGACCGCGGCAGGTCGTCCCAGGCGAGCACGACCTTGGGAGTCTTCACCGCACCCAGGCGCTCCTTGACGAACGCCCGCACCTCGTCGACGTCGACCGTGTGGCCGGCGAGCGGCTGGACGACGGCGACCACGCGCTCACCCCACTTCTCGTCGGGCTGACCGACCACGGCGCAGTCCTGGATCGCGGGGTGGGCCATCAGGGCCTGCTCGACCTCGGTCGAGTAGACGTTGAACCCACCGGTGATGATCATGTCCTTCGCCCGGTCGACGATGAACAGGAAGCCGTCGTCGTCGAGGTAGCCGATGTCGCCGGTGTGGTGCCAGCCGTGCGCGGAGACCTCGGCGGTGGCCTCGGGGTTCCGGTAGTAGCCGGCCATCACCAGGGAGCTGCGGATGCCGATCTCGCCGCGCTCACCGCGCCCGACCTCGCGTCCGTCCTCGTCGAGGATCGCCAGCCGCACCAGGGGAGCGGGCCGGCCCGCAGAGGCGAGCCGCTCGGTGGCGATCGAGCCGTCGGCCCGGCGGTGGTCGGAGGGCGGCATCATCGAGATCATCATCGGCGCCTCGGTCTGACCGAACAGCTGGGCCATCGGCCAGCCGCGGTCGAGCGCCTCGGTGAGCCGTGCCACCGACATCGGGGCCGCGCCGTACCAGAAGCACTGGAGGCTGGAGAGGTCCGCGCCGTCGACGTCGGGATGGCCGAGCGCCATGTAGACGAGCGTCGGGGGCAGGAACGTGTGGGTGACCGCGTGGCGGCCCAGGAGGCCGAGGAAGCCACCGACGTCGGGGCTCCGCATGATCACCACCTCGCCCCCCAGGGCGAGCACCGGGAAGCAGAGCACTCCGGCCGCGTGGGTGAGGGGCGCCAGCGCGAGGTAGACCGGTCGGCCCTCGAAGGGGTAGCCGATCAGGGTCAGCGCCGTCATCGTCTCGAGGTTGGTGTGGGTGAGCATCACGCCCTTGGGTCGGCCCGTCGTGCCGCCGGTGCCGACGATCATGGCGATGTCGTCCACGGGCTGTGGCTCTGGCGTGGGTTCCTCGGCGCCGAGGAAGTCGTCCCACGACAACGCCCAGTCGAGGTCGTCGTCGAGGCAGACCAGGGTGTGGATCGCGGGCAGGTCGCCGCGGATCTTGTCGACCAGCGGTGCGAACGAGGCGGCGAAGAGGAGCGCGGAGCAGTCGAAGAGGTCGAGCAGCTCACGGTTCTCGGCCGCCTCGTTGCGCGGGTTGACGGGGCACCACACGGCGGCCGCGCGCGAGATCCCGAAGACGCAGGTGAACGCCGTGGGGTCGTTGGCCGAGAGGATCGCGACCTTGTCGCCGGGACGGACGCCCCGGCGGGTGAGCGCGATCGCCACCCGCCGGGACGTGTCCTGGACCTCGGCGTAGGTGCGTGACTCACCGTCGGTGGTCAAGCAGGGGGCTTCCGCGTCGAGCGACGCACCCTTGTCGAGGTAGTCGACCAGCCGCACCGCTCAGACCCGGCCGGTCATGAGTGGACCGTGAGCTGGGGCTCGCTGACCAGGCCGAAGCTGCGGAGCACACCGAGCAGCTCACGGTGACCGAAGGCCTGACAGCCCGAAGCGAAGCCGACCCGCTTGGGTGGTTGCTGGAGCAGGGAGTACGCGGCGTACGCCTGCAGCAGCCCGGTCTGCTGGTAGTTGCTGTTGCCGTGGATGACGCAGTGGGCTCGCCCGAGGGGACCGGAGGCGTGGACCGAGTCGAGGGACTTGTTGACGCGAGGGTTCTCGCGCGGCGGCATCGTGTTCATCACCTGCTGGGCGGTGGCCGTCAGCGCGGCGTCGCGATCCTCCGGGGACATGTCCTTGGTGGCCTCCAGGGCGGCGGCCACGATCTGGGGTACGCCGTTCATGAGGGCGGCGTTGAACACCCCGCCCTGGGCCCGGACGTTGGCCACGCGCGGGTCGCGCTTGAACCACACCGGGTGCGACGTGCCGCCCCAGGGCAGCGAGAGCGCCAGCTCGTGCTGGCCGGGGATGACGAGGGACGTCAGCCCCTGCTCGGGATCCCAGGGCACGTAGGCGTTCTGCTCGAGGTAGTGGGCCGCCGACGTCGCGGCGTTGACCAAGATGGTGCGGGTCGAGGCGATCGTGGGGCTGCCGCCCCAGAACACCGCGATGTCGAGGGTGTCGAGGCCGGGCTGCTCGAGGCAGAGCTGCGCGGCGATCTCGCCGGTGGTGTACATCTGCGCGATGCCGGGGGCCAGGAGCAGACCGGCCGCGGCGAAGTCGGCGCCGTACTGCTCGTCGCAGGTGATGAGCCAGTCCTGCTCACCGGTGGTGTCGGTGTAGTGGACCCCCGCGGCCAGGCAGGCCTCGACGACCGCCGGGCCCAGCTCGCTGAACGGCCCGACCGTGTTGAGGACGACCGAGGAGCCCTTGAACAGCTCGGTCAGCGAGGCGACGTCGTGCTCGACGGGTACGACGTCGTGGTCGGCCGTCTCGATGCCGGGCACGTGGGAGCTCATCGAGTCGTGGAGCTTGTCCTTGTCGCGTCCGGCTGCGACGAACGGGAGGTGGTACTGGCGGAGGTACTCGCACACCAGGCGGCCGGTGTAGCCGGAGGCGCCGTAGACGACGACGGGCTTGTCGCTCATGGTCACATCCCCATTCCGCCGTCGACCGGCAGACCGGCGCCGGTGATGAAGCGAGCAGCGTCGGAGGCCAGGAACACCACGGCGTCCGCCATGTCCTCGACGGCTCCGAGCCGCCCGGCGGGGGTGAGCCCGATGACCGCCCCGACCGCTTCCTCGGGGGAAGGGAAGAGGCCGAGGGCGGCCACGTCGTTGGCCAGGCCGGCGCCCATCGCGGTGGGGACCAGGCCCGGGTAGATGCAGTTGACCCGGACGCCGTACCCGAGCTTGCCGCTCTCCATCGCGGCCACGCGGGTGAGGCGGTCGACGGCCGACTTCGTCGCGGAGTACACCGCGATGCCGGGGAAGGCGATGGTGGCCGCGACCGACGCGACGTTGATGATCGCGCCACCCTGGCCGGCTGCGCCGCCGGGTCGCATGGCCCGCAGGCCGTGCTTGAGGCCGAGGGTGGTGCCCAGGATGTTGACCTCGAGCATCCGGCGTACGTCGTCCGCCTCGACCTCGGTGAGCAGGCTGGTGATCTCGATGCCGGCGTTGTTGACGAGGATGTCGAGCCCGCCGAGGGTCGCGACCGTGTGAGCGACGGCGGCCTCCCAGGCCTCGTCGCTGCTGACGTCGAGCGTGGTGGCGGCGTGGCCCTCACCGAGCCCCTTGGCGACGGCGCTCCCGTCCTGGATGTCGGCGACCATCACCTGTGCCCCGGCGTTCGCCAGAGCTCTCGCCATCCCCTCGCCCAGGCCCTGGGCCCCACCGGTGACGAGAGCCTTGCGGCCGGCCAGTTCGAACACACTCATGGACGCTCCTCGCGGTGGTGTGGCGTGCGTCACCACCCTGACCGGGCACCTTGACAAGTGTCAAGACTTTCTCTGGACAGATGTCAAGAAAATCGAAAAGCGCCTAGGATGATGCGCGTGACCCCCCGAGCACCCGGTGCCGCGCTGCCCGTCCGCAGCCGCGAGGAGAAGTACGACGAGCGCCGCAACCAGCTGGCCGAGTCGGCCCTGGCCACCCTCGGCGAGCTCGGGTACGCCCGCACCAGCCTGCGTGAGATCGCCCAGAACTCCGAGTTCAGCCACGGCGTCGTCCACTACTACTTCGCCAACAAGATCGAGCTGATCACCTACTGCGTCCGCTACTACAAGGCCACCTGCGTGACCCGGTACGACGACCTCGTCGCGACCGCCGCCACGGCCGAGGAGCTGGCCACCGGCTTCGCAGACAAGCTCGTGGAGACGATCACCGACGAGGCGCCCATGCACCGCCTCTGGTACGACCTCCGCACACAGAGCATGTTCGATCCCGAGCTGCGTGAGGCGGTCCTCGAGATCGACCACACCCTGGAGCTGATGATCTGGCGGATCGTCCGCCGGTACGCCGACCTCAGCGGCGGCGAGCCGGTGTTCTCCTCGGCCACGACGTACGCCCTCTTCGACGGACTGTTCGAGAAGGGACTGCTCTCCTACCTGTGCGGCGATCCGGTCGCCCTCGACGACCTGCGCGCCAGGGCACTCGCGGTGGCCGGCAGCATCGTCCGCTAGGATGGGTGCCATGCACACGTCGTCACTCCTTCTTGGACAGCCGCGCTGATCAGTTCTCTGACGGCGCGGCGACCCCTCCCTGCGAGGGGTTTTTTCATGTCCTGGAGCAGTCGAGAGAAAGAGCTGGATCGATGAGTGAGGAACAGACGGCGACCGAGGCCGCGACGTACGACGCGGCCGCGGTGCAGGCGAAGTGGCAGCCCGTCTGGGAGGAGCTGCAGCCCTTCCGGGCCGACGACGACGTGGTGCGGGACGGCACGCGCGAGAAGCGCTACGCCCTGACGATGTTCCCCTACCCCTCGGGCGACCTGCACATGGGCCACGCCGAGGTGTTCGCGCTGCACGACGTGATCGCCCGCTACTGGTGGCAGCGTGGCTACGAGGTCCTGAACCCGATGGGGTTCGACTCGTTCGGCCTGAACGCCGAGAACGCCGCGATCCGCGACAACGCGCACCCCGCGACGTTCACCTACGAGAACATCTTGGTCTCGACGGAGTCCTGCAAGAAGTTCGGCGTCAGCTTCGACTGGACGCGGACCCTGAACACCTCCGACCCCGAGTACTACCGCTGGACCCAGTGGCTGTTCCTGAAGCTGCGTGAGCGGGGCCTGGCCTACCGCAAGAACAGCCCGGTGAACTGGTGCCCCTTCGACCAGACCGTGCTGGCCAACGAGCAGGTCATCGACGGCCGCTGCGAGCGCTGCGGCCACGAGGTCACCAAGCGCGAGCTGACCCAGTGGTACTTCAAGATCACCGACTACGCCCAGGAGCTGCTGGACGACCTGGACGACCTGGCGCCGACCTGGCCCGAGCGGGTGATCAACGCGCAGCGGAACTGGATCGGCCGGTCCGAGGGCGCCCACGTCACCTTCCCGGTGGAGGGGCACCCGGCGATCGAGGTCTACACCACGCGGCCCGACACGCTGTTCGGCGCGACGTTCATGGTGGTGGCGGCCGACGCGGCGCTGGCCGCCGACCTGGTCACCGACGAGCAACGACCGGCGTACGACGCGTACCTGGAGGAGGTGCGCAAGGCCAACGACATCGAGCGGCTGTCCACCGACCGTCCGAAGACGGGTGTGTTCCTGGGCGTCCACGCGACGAACCCGGTCAACGGCGACCGGATCCCGGTGTACGCCGCGGACTACGTGCTGGCGGACTACGGCACCGGCGCGATCATGGCGGTGCCGGCCCAGGACCAGCGCGACTGGGACTTCGCGGAGGCCTTCGACCTGCCGATCGTGCGCACCGTGCAGCCCCCCGACGGCTGGGAGGGCAAGGCGTTCACCGGAGACGGTCCCGCGGTCCACTCCCACAACGACTCGGTGTCGCTGGACGGGATGGCCGTCGACGAGGCCAAGCGCACGATCATCGACTGGCTGGAGGCACGTGGGGCCGGCCAGGGAGCGGTCAACTTCCGGCTGCGCGACTGGCTGCTGTCGCGGCAGCGCTACTGGGGCGCGCCGATCCCGATCATCCACTGCCCCGAGCACGGCGAGGTGCCGGTCCCCGAGGACCAGCTGCCCGTCGTACTGCCCGAGCTGCGGGGTGCCGACCTGACCCCCAAGGGCGTCTCGCCCTTGGCCGCGGCGACGGAGTGGGTCAACGTCACCTGCCCGACCTGTGGCGGACCGGCCACGCGCGACAGCGACACGATGGACACCTTCGTGGACTCGTCGTGGTACTTCCTGCGCTACTGCTCACCGCACGACGACACCCAGGCCTTCGACCCCGAGCTGGCCAACCTGTGGGGTCCGTGCGACATCTACATCGGCGGCGTCGAGCACGCCGTGCTGCACCTGCTGTACGCGCGGTTCTTCACCATGGTGCTGCGCGACATGGGGCTGCTGGACTTCGGGGAGCCGTTCTCCGCCCAGCTGAACCAGGGCATCGTCATCAACGAGGGCGCCAAGATGTCGAAGTCCAAGGGCAACGGCGTCAGATTGGGGGAGCAACTATCGGCGTACGGCGTGGACGCGGTGCGGCTGACCCTGGTCTTCGCAGGCCCTCCCGAGGACGACATCGACTGGGCCGACATGTCCCCGAGCGGCTCGGTGCGGTTCCTGCAGCGTGCCTGGCGGCTGAGCGGCGACGTGACGTCCGAGGCCGGCGCCTCCGTGGGTGACGGCGATGTCGCCCTGCGCAAGGTCACCCATCGCACCGTGCGGGAGGCCGAGCAGCTGGTCGAGGGCCATCGCTTCAACGTGATGGTGGCACGGACGATGGAGCTGGTGAACGCAACCCGCAAGGCGATCGACACCGGCTGCGGTCCTGCCGACCCGGCGGTGCGCGAGGCCGCGGAGGCGGTGGCGATCCTGCTGTCGTTGGTCGCGCCGTACACCGCGGAGGAGATGTGGGAGCGGCTGGGCCATCGGCCGACCGTGGCGCGGGCCGGCTGGCCGGTCGTCGACGAGGCACTGCTGGTGGAGGACTCCGTCACCGCGGTGGTCCAGGTGCAGGGCAAGGTCCGAGCACGTCTGGACGTCGCGCCGACGATCACCGACGCCGAGCTGGAGGCCGTCGCGATGGCCGACCCGGCCGTCGTACGCGCTATTGACGACGCCGTGGTGCGCCGCGTGATCGTGCGCGCACCGAAGCTGGTCAACATCGTGGTCGGCTAGCCTTCCGCGCATGGCGGGGAGGACCGTGGTCGTCACCGACTCGACGGCCTCGTTGCCGCCCGAGGTGGCGCTGGAGCGCGGCATCGTCGTCGTACCCCTGCAGGTCGTGATCGGGGCGACGGTCTACGACGAGGGCGCGGAGGGTGCGACGCCCGAGCTCGTCGCGCAGGCGCTCAAGGACTTCCGGCCGGTCAGCACGTCGCGCCCCGCGCCCGCAGCCCTGCTCGAGGTCTACGAGAAGGCAGCCTCCGACGGCGCCGACCAGGTGCTCTCGATCCACCTGTCGGGCGACATGAGCGGGACCCACGAGTCGGCCCTGCTCGCCTCGCGGGACGCGTCGGTGCCGGTCACCGTGGTCGACTCGCGACAGGTCGGGGTCGCCACCGGGTACGCCGCGTTGAGCGCGTCGGACGTGCTCGACGCCGGTGGCTCGGTGGCGGAGGCGGCCGAGGCCGCGCGCGAGCGGGCCGACCTGGCCACCGCGCTGTTCTACGTGGACACGTTGGAGTACCTGCGTCGCGGCGGCCGCATCGGCGCCGCCGCGGCCCTCCTGGGAGGGGCTCTCGCGGTCAAGCCGCTGCTCCGGATCGAGGACGGCCGGGTGGCCAACCTGGAGCGGGTGCGCACCTCCGCGCCGGGCCCTGAGCCGGTTGGAGGACCTGATCGTCGAGGCGGCGGGCGACCAGGACGTCGACCTCTGCGTCTCCCACCTGGCGAACCCCGACCGGGCGGGCGACCTCGCCGCCCGGCTCGGTGACCGGCTGGCCGCCAACCTCGACGGCCGGGAGGTCTGGTGCGGGGAGCTCGGTGCGGTGCTCGGTGCGCACGTCGGGCCCGGCATGGTGGCGGCCTGCGTCGCCCCGCGGCTGGGCTGACCGGCCCGCCTTTCCTCCACACCGGCCCGTGCCGGCCACCCTCTCCACAGCGGACGATCGGCGTCGCAGGGACCGTCGGGCCACCGCCCTAGCGTCCTCGGCATGCGCAGCCGATCCCACGCCGTCGAGCACGATGCCGCCGTCGCCCGGCGACTCGAGCTGCTCACCAGCGAGCTGGCGGCCGTCCGCGACGACTCCGGGGAGCGTGCCGACTCCCGGGTCCCGCACGGCCACCCCCGGATCCGCGTGGTGCCCGATCCGGACGCCCATCGCGAGACCGATCCCGACCGATCCGGACCGGCGAGGTGGATCCCCGACCCGTGCCCCGGTCGCGCGGATGCCCGGCCGACATGCGTCCCGTCGGACCCTCGCGACGGCGGACGGGTGGGCCGGGGTGGTGCCCGACCCACTGCGGGGTCGGGTGGGCGTGGGTCCGGGCCAGCTGGTCGTGGTCGCGGTCCTGGCCGTGGTGGGGCTGGTCGCGACGTGCTGGTTCCTGGTCCGCAGCAGCGGCCACGAGGTCGGTGCGCCGGTCGCGGTCCACACGGCCGCCCGGCCGTTGGCGCGGCCTCAGGGCTCGACCGCGCCGGTGGACACGGCAGCCGGCGGGCCGCGGCCGTCGGCGTCGGCGTCGAGGGTGGTGGTGGACGTCGCAGGCAAGGTACGCCGACCGGGCATCGCCGTGCTGCGCTCGGGCGCCCGGGTGGTCGACGCGATCCGGGCTGCGGGTGGAGCGCGGCCAGGGGTGGACCTCGGGTCGCTCAACCTCGCCCAGGTGCTCACCGACGGGGAGCAGATCGTGGTCGGCGGCTCGGTCGTCCCACCCACCGGGGTCGCTGCTGCGGCCTCGGGGGCACCAGGGGCGGCGACGCTGGTCGACCTCAACACCGCCGACCAGACGGCGCTGGAGTCGCTGCCCGAGGTGGGCCCGGTCACCGCCCAGGCGATCATCGCCTGGCGCACCGAGCACGGCGGCTTCAGCGCCGTGAGCCAGCTGCTCGACGTCGACGGCATCGGTGACGCCACCCTGGCCAAGCTCACGCCCTACGTGACGCTGTGACCGTGCGGGCTCCACCGGACCTCCGGATGGTCCTGCTCGCAGGGGTGGGCTGGCTGGGGGCGCTGGCGGCGACGGCCTGGTCGCCGTCGGGGGTCTTCGGCGCTGCCGGCGCTGGGGCGGCCGCCGCCGTGCTCCTGTGGTGGCGGCGCGGTCGGCAGGCGGGGCTCACCGCTGTGGCTGCGCTGGTCGTGTTCGTGGCCGTGGCCACCGCCGCCGGGGTGCGTGCCGAACGCGTCGCCGACAATCCCCTGACCCGGCTCGCGGCCGAACACGCCGAGGTGGCGCTCGACGGCACGGTCAGTGACGATCCGCGACTGCTCCAGGGACGCTTCGGGGACGAGGCACTGGTGCGGCTCAGTGTCACCCGGGTCGCCGCGGGGGGCACGGTCGTGCGGCTTCGCCAACCGGTCGTCGTCTTCGCCCCGACCGGCTGGCTCCAGGTGCCGTTGGGGGCGACCGTCCGTGTGACCGGTCACCTCTCGCCGAGCACGCAGGGCGGCGTCGCCGCGAGCCTGTCCACCCACGACCGGCCGGACGTCACCGCTGGACCCGACCCGTGGTGGCGCGTCTCGGCCCACCTGCGGGCGGCGCTGCGGAGGTCCGTGTCCGGGCTGCCGCCGGATCGTCGAGCCCTGGTCCCGGCGCTGGTCGACGGCGACGACACGGGGCTCGACCCTGCCCTCCAGGACGACTTCCGCACCACCGGGCTGACCCACCTGCTGGCGGTGTCGGGCACCAACCTGACCCTCGTGGTCGGGTTCGGACTGGTGGTGGCCCGTTGGTTGCGGGTGCGGGGTCGCTGGCTCTACGTCGTGGGCGCGGCCGGGATCGCAGGCTTCGTGCTGGTCGCCCGGGCCGAGCCGAGTGTGCTCCGGGCCGCCGTGATGGGCACGGTCGCCCTGGTCGGGATGGGTGCGAACGGCCGCGACCGCGGCACCCGCGCCCTCGGGGTGGCCACGGTCGTGCTGCTCCTGCTCGACCCGGGACTGGCCTCGGCGATCGGGTTCGGGCTGTCGGTGCTGGCGACCGCCGGCATCCTGCTGCTCGCGCCGGGTTGGCGCGATGCCCTGGCGCGCTGGCTTCCGCGCTGGCTCGCCGAGGCCGTAGCGGTTCCGGCGGCGGCCCAGCTGGCCTGTACGCCGTTGATCGCGGCGATCTCAGGACAGGTCAGCCTGGTGGCGGTCCTGGCGAACCTCCTGGCAGCCCCGGCGGTCGGGCCGGCGACGGTCCTCGGCCTGGTGGGCGGCCTGCTGACCCTCGTCGCACCACCGCTCGGCCGGCTGGTGGGAGCGGGGGCCGGGTGGTGCGTGGCGTGGATCGTCGAGGTCGCCCGGCAGATGGCGTCCCTGCCCACCCCCGCCGTGGGCTGGAGCAGCGGTCCGGTGGCGATCGCCCTGCTCATTGCGCTGAGCGCTGGGGTCGCGGTGCTCGGGCCGCGCCTCGTGCGGCGGCGTACCACCGGGCTCGCCTGCTGCGGGGTGCTGGTAGCCGCCGTCCTCGTCCGGGTGCCGACGCCGGGATGGCCCCCCGACGGCTGGTTGCTCGCGGCGTGCGATGTCGGGCAGGGCGACGGTCTGGTCCTCAACACCGGACTGCCCCACACAGCGGTGGTGGTCGACGCCGGTCCCGATCCCCAGGCGATGGACCGCTGCCTGTCAGGGCTCGGCGTCCGCCGGATCCCGCTCGTGCTGCTCACCCACTTCCACGCCGACCACGTCGACGGCCTGCCGGGTGTCCTGGACGGCCGCGACGTGGCGGAGGTCGAGGTCAGCCGCCTGGCCGACCCTCCCGCGGGCGTGGCCCTGGTACGCGACGCGGCGCGGGCAGCCGGACTGGCGCCCCAGGAGGCGACGTACGCCGTGACCCGCCGGATCGGTGACGTCACCCTCGAGCCGGTCTGGCCCCTGCCCGGCTCACCCACCGTCGGTCCCGGCGACGGCAGCACCGCCAACAACGCCAGCGTCGTGCTGCTGGTCAGGATCCGTGGTGTCACGTTCTTCCTGGGAGGAGACATCGAGCCGGAGGGACAGGCCACGCTGGCGGCGATGCTGCCCGGTCTCCACGTCGACGTCCTCAAGGTGCCCCACCACGGCAGCCGCTACCAGGACGTCGCGTTCCTGCAGTCGCTCGGTGCCCGGCTCGCCCTGATCTCGGTCGGGGCGGACAACGACTACGGCCACCCCGCGCCCGAGACCGTCTCGGCCCTCGGGTCCACCGGCGCCCGCGTGCTGCGCACCGACCGCGACGGGAACATCGCGGTCGTCGAGGAAGGAGGGCGACTGACGGCGGTCACCAGATAGCAGAGAGCGCCGGGCCCTCAGAGCCCGGTCAGGACCTCGCGGGCAGCCCGCCGGCCACTCTCGACCGCCCCGTCGAGGTAGCCGAGGGCGCGGCGTGACGTGTGCTCGCCGGCGAAGTGGACGTGGCGCTCGGGCTTGCCGACGAAGCCCCAGTAGCGGGTGAACTGGCCCGGCCCGAAGGCGGCGTAGGACCCACGCGTGTAGGGGTCGTCGACCCACGAGTCGAGCCAGGCCCGCCCGGCGTACCCGCGAGGGAGGTCGGGGACGGCTCGGCCGATCTCGGCCAGGGTGCCCGTGACGACCCGCCGGGGTGCCGGGCCGTGTGCGTGACGAGGCGCGTACGACGCCCCGACGTGGCCGCCGGAGTAGACCGTGAGCACGCCCGAGGCACCGCTCTCGGCCGCGGAGGAGTCCCAGGTGTCGACGCGTGCGTCGTAGTAGCCACCGGTCCAGTGCCGGGTCGGCGTCGCGCCGTAGTCGGTGACCCGTCGGTCGAGCTGGAGCAGCACCTTGGCGTTGGTCCCCATCCCCAGCGACCGGATGCAGGACAGCTTGCGTCTGCTCAGGCCCGAGCCGTCGAGGTCGCTGTGGCGCAGCGCCGAGAACGGCGCGCAGAGGATCACGACATCGGCGTCCTGGTCGGGGCCCGAGGCGAACCCGAGGCGATAGCCGCCTCGCCGGCGGCGGACCAGCCGGGTGAGGGGGGCGTCGCGGACGACGGTGCCGTCCGGCAGTCGGTCGACGAGGCCCGACACGAGCTGGTCGTTGCCGCCGCGGACGTGGAAGCGCTCGTCGGACGGGAGGCCCCCTCCCGCGAACTCCATCACCATGTTGATCGCGCTCAGCCGGGTCGGGTCGAGGCCGTACTCCTCGGCCATGTACTGCGTCGTCGCCACCCTCAGCAGCGGGTGGTCCCGCCCGAGCACCTCGTCGAGCCACTGGTCCGCCGTCATCTCGTCGAGCGCCCGGGCCGCTCGGCCGGCGCGGTCATAGGTGTACGCGCCGATCCGGCGGGCGTCGCGGTCCGCGTGCAGCCGGAGCAGGTGGTAGCCGGCGTACACCGCTCCCTCGCGGCGCACCGAGCCGTCGATGAAGTACCGGTCGCGGGGCCTCGGTACGGGCTGCGGCAGCGCGTCGAGGTCGTCGAGCTCGAGGCCGAGCTCGGTGGCGAGCCCGCGGATGGTGTGGTGCACGGTGTCGATGAACTCACCCCCGTGCTCGGCGGTCTGCCCGTTCGCCCAGCCACGGGAGGTCCAGCAGCGCCCTCCGACGCGGTCCGGGTTCGCCTCGTACACCGTGCACGCGACCTGGTGGCTGGCCAGCTCGTAGGCGCAGGTCAGCCCGGCGAGGCCGGCTCCGACCACGGCGATCCTCGGTGTCCCAACCGAGGACGCAGTGGTGGCGGAGGAACGGGACGGTGCCGACGCGGGCCGCGAGGTGGACCCGTCGCCGCAGCCGGCGGGGAGCGCCACCAGCGCAGCGGCACCGAGCCCGGCGCGCAGCACGCTTCGGCGGGAGGGTTCGCCCTCCCGGTCGGCCTCCGTCGTCTGCACCGGGTCAGGGTACGGCTGCCTCACCAGCGTCGGTCTGGTCGAGCACGCCAAGCGGTGCGGCGTCGGTGCGGTGTGTCAGGCTGCGGGCATGCGAGGCCCGACACCCCAGGACGTGCTGGCCCACGTCACCCTGGTGACCGGAAAGGAGGAGTTCCTCTCCGAGCGCACCGTCGTGGGCGTGCGCGACGCCGTACGCCGCCACGACCACGAGGCGGAGGTCTCCGAGACCCAGGCCTCCGGGCTCTCGCTGGCCCAGCTCGGTGAGCTGGCCGCCCCTTCGCTCTTCTCCTCCACCCGGTGCGTGGTCGTGCGCGGCCTGGAGAACCTCCCCGAGGAGTCCGTCGACGGCCTGCTGGCGTATGCCGCCGACCCGGCCGAGGACGTCGCGCTGGTGCTGGTGCACGGGGGAGGCCAGAAGGGCTCCGGGGTGCTGACCAAGCTGCGCAAGCTCACCGGCGTCACGGAGGTGAAGTCGGAGGAGCTCAGGGCCTCGGAGTATCCCGGGTTCGTGGCGGCCGAGGTGCGACTCCAGGGCGGCTCGATCGAGCCGGAAGCGACCAGCGCGTTGGTCCAGGCGGTCGGCCAGGACCTTCGCTCCCTCGCCGCCGCCGCTGACCAGCTCGTCAACGACTTCCCGGGCGAGACGCTGACCGAGGAGAAGGTCAAGCGCTACTTCGGGGGCCGGGCTGAGGCGAAGTCCTTCGCCGTCGCCGACGCCGCGTTCTGGGGCCGGCGCCGACCAGCGCTGGAGGAGCTGCGCTGGGCGATGGACGGCGGTACGGCGCCGGTGCTGGTGACCTCGGCCTTCGCCGGCTCGGCCCGCGGCATCGCCCGTTACCTCTCGGCACCCCGCGGCCTGCGTGACGTCGACCTGGCCCGCGAGGTGGGCGTGCCGCCGTGGAAGCTGCGGACGATCCGCGACCAGTCGCGCGGCTGGTCCGACGCCGGGATCTCGCGCGCGATCCGGACCATCGCCCAGGCGGACGCCGACATCAAGGGCGCGGCCGGTGACGCGTCGTACACGCTGGAGCGGATGGTGCTCACCGTGACCGGGCTGCGCGACCGTTCCTGACCTGCTCCTCGCCTGCCCCGGAAATCAGCAGAGGCGCCGATCCCACCGGGATCGACGCCTCGTGGCAAGGACGCCTCAGAGAGAGGCGGCCTTCTTCATGATGGCGGACTTGCGGTTGGCCGCCTGGTTCTTGTGGATGACGCCCTTGGACACGGCCTTGTCGAGCTTGCGCGACGCGACGCGGCTCGCCTCGACGGCGGTGTCCTTGTCGCCGGCCTCGGCGGCCTCACGGAACTTGCGCACGAGGGTCTTCAGCTCGGACTTCACAGCCTTGTTGCGCTGATGACGCTTCTCGTTCTGCTTGTTCCGCTTGATCTGGGACTTGATGTTCGCCACTGATAAGCCTTCGGTCTGGGGTGTGCATCGGGTGTGGAACGGAGTCGGTGGGCGTGCGCCGTCGGGCCGCACACACGAGGGAAAAAGATACCAGCGGGCCGATCCACGCCCCAAATCACGAGGCCAGGCGTCGGGCCGCTCCGGCCAGGATACGGCGCGACTCGGTACGCCGGAACTCGTTGAGGGTGGGCAGCCCGATGTCGACCGCGGTCGTCGTACGCCGACGTGTCGGTCACGCCTGCCAGCCCCGGCGTTCGCAGAGCCAGTCCCAGACCACCTCGCCCTGCCAGCGTTGGATGTCGCGGACGTACGGCGAGGTCGGCGGCACGGGCTCGTCGGCCGACCGCAGGAAGTAGCCGCAGATCACGGCCAGCGCGCGGTCGAGGTCCTCCGGCGGTACGTCGCGCAGCAGTCGCCGCTCGGCGATCACCGCCGCCACGTCCAGGCCGTCCCCGCGGGGGCCGATCAGCATGAACAGGGAGTCGAGCCAGGCGGCCCCGACGGTCGGCCAGTTCCAGTCGCAGAAGAGGGTGCGGCCGTCCGTGGCCAGCAGGACGTTGTCGTCCCGGACGTCGGTGTGGACGAGGGTCTGCCCCGCGACCGACCCGGCGAAGTCGGCCGCCAGCGCGGCGGCCTCGTCGCCGTGCGGCAGGTCGCGGGTCCCGTTCACGTGGTCCCAGTACGCGGGCCAGGGCGCCATCTCGTCGGTGATCGGGTCGAGTCCGAGGTCGGGCGGGCAGGGAGTGACCAGATCCGCCAGTGTCTCGAGCGCGTCGAGGCAGGCGTTCAGCTCGCCGATCCGCCACGGACGCCGGGGTGCCCGCGCCTCGACGTACTCCAGACCGAGCACGACCCAGTCGGCGTCGATGGTCCAGAGCAGGCGGGGTGCGGGGATGGTGTCGGGGAGGACCCGGAGCTTGCGGGCCTCCTCGCGGTACGACGCGGCGAAGGGTCGCTGCGCGGCCGTCGAGGCGGCCTTCACGAAGTGGCGCGAACCGTCCTCGCAGGTCAGGACCGACGCGAAGCCCGGCGTGAAGCCGCCACCCTGCGACACCGCCGAGACGACCGGCGAGCCGCAGCGCTGCTCGATCTCGCTCCGGACGGCCGGCGGCAGGTGAGACCACTCCAGGCGGCGTGCGGTGCGCCCGTGCGGGATCGGGCTGGGGATGGCGGGGCTCACCGCGCCATCCTCACGCACGCCTGCGCCCGGTTGCGAGCCGGCCGCCGGTCAGGAGTCGGGCGCCGTGTGGCACACGGCCTCGACGTTGTTGCCGTCGGGGTCGCGCACGAACGCGCCGTAGTAGTGGGCGTGGTACTCCGGCCACAGCCGCGGCTGGTGCAGCGTCTCGGCGCCGAGCTCGGTGGCCGCGGCGTGGAAGGCCCGGACCTGGTCGACGGACTCGGCCGTGAAGGCGATGTGGACCTCGCGGTTGGGGCCCATCCCGTCGAAGCGGGACAGCCAGAAGTCCGGCGAGGTCGTGCCGTACCCGACGGCCACGTCGAAGTCCATCACCCGTCGGTGCCCGAGCGTGCTCAGCACCTTGTCGTAGAAGGTCTTGGCCGCCTCGAGGTCGGCGCAGTTGATGCCGAAGTGATCGATCATGCCGGGAGTCTGCCACCCGGCGAGCGGCGCGGGGCCCACGACGAAGCGCGGCGTCTAGCCTCCTGGCATGAGCGATCTCCGGGTTGACCGCGAGCGTGACTTCGATCGGTTCCTCACGTTCATCGACGCGATCGTCGCGATCGCGATCACGCTTCTGGTGCTGCCTCTCGTCGACGTGGCAGGCAGCCTGACGACCGGCGGGTCCGTGAGTCGGCTCGTCTCCGACCACGCCTCACAGATCGGGGCGTTCCTTCTCAGCTTCGCGGTCATCGCCAACTTGTGGTTGGCGCAGCGCCAGGCCCTGCGACACGTCGTGGCAGCAGACGGCCCGGTGACCCGGCTGCTGCTGCTCTGGACGCTGACCATCGTGTTCCTGCCCTTCCCGACCGCGCTGATCACCGGGCACGACGTCAGCGAGCAGGCCGCGACCAAGATCCTGTACGTCGGCACCATGGCCGCGAGCGCGCTCGTGCTGACGCTGGTCACGGTCGCCGTGCGACGCGACCGCGCACTGCGAGACACCAACTCGCCACCGGACGTCGTGCCGTCGTTGGTCACCGGGGTGGGCTTCCTCGCAGCGCTGGGCCTGATGCTGCTGTTCCCCGCGTTGAACTACTGGCCCCTGCTGCTGCTGGCGGTTCGCCGGGTGCCCAGGTTCCGGTGACCGAGGAGCGCCCCGGTCACCCGCCCGTCGGCACCCCGCTGGTGCGACCGTGGATCGGGCGGACCTCCACGACCGGCTCGGTCCGGGCCAGCTCGCCGACGACGGCGAGCAGGTCGTCGAGGTCGTCGGACTCGACGAGGTAGAAGCCGCCCACCTGCTCGGCGGACTCGGCGTACGGTCCGTCGGTGACCAGCGTGCCGCGGTCGGTACGGCGTACGACCTTGGCCTGCGCCAGCGGCGTCAGCTCGCCTCCGGCGCCGACCCGGTGGCCGCGGGCGATGAGGCCGGCCACGAAGTCGCGGTGCGCCTCCCCGACGCCGCGCCGGTCGTCCTCGGTGCGGGCGTCCCACACGGCCTCGTCGCCGGGGATGGTGATCAGGTACTCGGTCATGGCAGTGCCTTTCTCGTGCTGGGATTGTCTGTCACCTCCATGACGCGCCCACGCCCCGCCCCATCGACAGAGATTTCGGGCCGCTCGAACCCGCGTGGGAGGATTGGGGTTCGCCACCACGACGCCCGAAAGCAGCGAAGACACCGCCGTGCCCACGACCCCGACCGCGCCGCCCCCGGGCCGCACCGACCCCGCGGTCATCCGGAACTTCTGCATCATCGCCCACATCGACCACGGGAAGTCGACGCTGGCCGACCGGATGCTGCAGCTGACCGGCGTCGTCGACGAGCGCAGCGCCCGGGCGCAGTATCTGGACCGGATGGACATCGAGCGCGAGCGCGGGATCACCATCAAGAGCCAGGCCGTCCGGATGCCGTGGACGGTGGCGGCGGACAACGACCAGGGCGCCCAGCCCGGCACCTACGTGCTCAACATGATCGACACCCCCGGTCACGTCGACTTCACCTACGAGGTGTCGCGATCCCTCGAGGCGTGCGAGGCGGCTGTTCTGCTCGTGGACGCCGCGCAGGGCATCGAGGCTCAGACCCTCGCCAACCTCTACCTCGCCCTGGCCGCCGACCTCCACGTCATCCCGGTGCTGAACAAGATCGACCTGCCGTCCGCGCAGCCCGAGAAGTACGCCGCCGAGCTCGCCGGCATCATCGGCTGCGACCCGAGCGACGTACTGCGGACCTCGGCCAAGACCGGCCTCGGCGTCCTCGAGCTGCTCAACGAGATCGTCAAGCAGACGCCGCCGCCGGAGGGGAACGCAGACGCCCCGCCGCGCGCGCTGATCTTCGACTCGGTCTACGACACCTATCGCGGCGTGGTGACCTACGTCCGCGTGATCGACGGCAGGCTCAGTCACCGCGACCGGATCAAGATGATGTCGACCGGCGCCGTGCACGAGATGCTCGAGGTCGGCGTGATCAGCCCGGAGCCGGTCAAGGCCGGAGACCTCGGGGTCGGCGAGGTGGGCTACCTGATCACCGGGGTGAAGGACGTCCGCCAGTCCCGCGTGGGTGACACGGTCACCAGCCAGCACCACGGCGCCAGCGAGGCGCTGGGGGGCTACAAGCATCCCAACCCGATGGTCTACTCCGGGCTGTACCCGATCGACGGCGACGACTACCCCACCCTGCGAGACGCCCTCGAGCGGCTCCAGCTCAACGACGCGTCGCTGGCCTTCGAGCCGGAGACCTCCGGCGCGCTGGGGTTCGGCTTCCGGTGCGGCTTCCTCGGCCTGCTGCACATGGAGATCACCCGCGACCGGCTGGAGCGGGAGTTCGACCTCGACCTGATCTCGACCGCGCCGAACGTCGTCTACGAGGTCGAGATGGAGGACGGCACGGTCCACACCGTCACCAACCCCAGCGAGTACCCCGACGGCAAGATCGCCGCGGTCCGCGAGCCGGTCGTCCGCGCCACGATCCTGAGCCCCAGCGACTTCATCGGCACGATCATGGAGCTCTGCCAGACCAAGCGCGGCACCCTGCAGGGCATGGACTACCTCTCCGCCGACCGCGTCGAGATGCGCTACACCCTGCCGATGGGCGAGATCGTCTTCGACTTCTTCGACCAGCTGAAGTCACGGACCAAGGGCTACGCCTCGCTCGACTACGAGCGCTCCGGCGAGCAGGCGGCCGACCTGGTCAAGGTGGACATCCTGCTGCAGGGCGAGCCGGTCGACGCGTTCTCCGCGATCGTGCACCGCGACGCGGCGTACGCCTACGGCGTGATGCTGGCCGGGAAGCTCAAGGAGCTGATCCCGAGGCAGCAGTTCGAGGTGCCCATCCAGGCCGCGATCGGCGCCCGCGTGATCGCGCGCGAGAACATCCGCGCGCTGCGCAAGGACGTGCTGGCCAAGTGCTACGGCGGTGACATCACCCGCAAGCGCAAGCTGCTGGAGAAGCAGAAGGAGGGCAAGAAGCGGATGAAGATGGTGGGCCGCGTCGAGGTGCCCCAGGAGGCCTTCATCGCCGCGCTGTCCAACGCGCCCAGTGGTGAGAAGGCCGGCAAGAAGTAGTGCCCCGCACACCGCTCGGGAGCCCGGTGCCGCGGGCCGTGGCCGTGGTGGTGCGTGGCCCGAAGGTGCTCGTGATCAAGCGGCGCCTCGACGGTCGTGAGTACGCCGTACTCCCGGGCGGTGGCATCGAACCCGGGGAGTCCGCGGCCGAGGCTGCGGTCCGCGAGCTCGCCGAGGAGTGCTCGCTGGAGGGCACCGTGGTGTGTCACCTCTTCGACGGCGACCACGGCGGCCGCTCCGCGTCGTACGTCCTGGTCGACGTGCCCGAGGGCGAGCCGGTCCTCGGCGGCGCCGAGGCCGAGGAGGACGCGCCCGAGAACTCCTACCAGCCGCTCTGGGCGACCGCACCCGAGCTCGAGATGCTGGGGCTGCTCCCGGAGGGGATCATCCCGCTGGTCGTCGAGGCCGCCTGGCCGCTGACGGTCGCCGCGGCCGGCGTCGACGACTGGCCGGTCGTCGAGGCGCTGTGGCAGCTGTACCAGCACGACCTGTCGGAGTTCCGCCACTCCGCACCCGGGGTCGACGGCACCTTCCCCGCCGGTCGGCTGGCGTCGTACGCCGACCGCGCGGACCGACGGGTGGCGTATCTCGCCAGGCTCGGCGACGTGCCCTGCGGCTTCGCGCTCGTGCGGCTCGGGGGACGGCGCGACCGTCGGACGATGGGGGAGTTCTTCGTGGCCCGCTCTGCGCGAGGCCGGGGCACGGCTCAGGCGTTCGCGCGTGACGTGCTGGCACGGCATCCCGGGCCCTGGGTCATCGCGTTCCAGAACGAGAATCCCCGCGCCGCGGTGTTCTGGCGTCGACTCGCCGCCGAGACCATGACCGACGTGTCCGAGCGGACGATCCCGGTGCCGGGCAAGGAGCACCTGCCCGACGACGTGTGGCTGGCCGGCACGGTGGTCGCGGGGTCGTAGCGACGTCCTGCGCAACCGATCGGTCCGGACCCGCGTCCCAGGGATGATCGCGCCGCCCAGGAAGGTGTCCACCATGAGTCCTCGTACCATCGCCGTCGTTCTCGCTGCCGCCACGGCCGCTGTCCTCGCCTCGGTCACGGGAGGGTCCGCCCTCGCCGGCGGGACACCGCACACGCACCGCGTCGTCGTACGCCCGGTCGACGCGCACGGCCATCCGGTCGCCGGCTGGACCGTCCATCGGCAGCGCGGCGCGTCCGTGCAGTGCGACGGCGCCGCTCGTGCCGCCGTCGACGACGGCATCACCGAGTGCTTCCCGACCGCGGAGTACCTCCCGGCCTGCTGGAAGTCGCACCACCACACGGTGCTGTGCCTGCGTGACGCCCGGACGCAGAAGCTCGTCCGGGTGCGCTACACCGGGTCGTTCGGCTCGCCGTCCGCGCCCCGGCACGCGACACCGGAGGACCTCGACCTCGCCGGCGGACAGCAGTGCGACGTCCGTTTCGGCGGCGCATGGGGCACCCTGCCGTCGCACCCGCGCTGGCTCGGCTTCTACTCCTGTGCGCACGGCAGCGTCTACGGCCCGGCATCCGGTGACGGCATCGACCGCGACCACCGGGTGTGGACGGTGCACGAGTGGCGTAGCGGCACCCACGCCAGCGTCGTGCGGCACCGGGTGACGACGGCGTACTACGTCGGCACCCATCGCTGAGGTGAACGCCCACCGACGGAAACGCGGAACACGTCGGCGACACGGCCGGACGGCCGAGGGATAGTTCCGCGTTTTCTTCGGGAGTCGACCCCTCGGACACCTAGAGGCGGGTGGTGGTGACGCCGGCGAGGGTGAGGTCGAGGGCAGTGGTGAGAGCGGCTGCGGCCTCGGCCACCTCGGCCTTGCGGAGTCGGCGTGTGCCCGGGAAGCACGTCACCGCGAGCGTCCGGGCCCGGCCCGAGCCCTCGAGCCGCCAGTGGCCGTGGATCCGCCCGTCGACCAGGACCGGCGCCAGCATCAGGCCGTTGGCCCGGTGCCAGAGCACGTCGTTGTCGGCATCGGACACGAACCGCCCGCGCGCCTTCGGGTCGTAGCCGCACAGCAGGGCGTCGAACTCCGGCAGCAGGCGTACGCCGGGCACCTCCCGGGCCGCGGCCGACCCGGGCAGATCGGCGTACAACCGTCCGTCGGGGCCGTCGTGCCAGGTGAGGTCGAGCCGCTCGAGGAGCGTGTCGACCTGCCGGAGCCCGAGCCCCGACCACCAGGCCACGTCCTGGCGGCTGGACGGGCCGTACGACGCGACGTGGACGCGGACGGCCTCGAGGACGGGGTCGTCGGGCGGGCGCCGTTCGGGCAGCACCTCGGTGGCCGTCCGGTACCCGGGGGATCCCTGTCCCGACCACGCACCCGTCAGCGGGCGGCGCAGGAGGCCGCCGTGGCCGAAGGAGAAGTAGCGGCCGGCCTGGTTGTCCATCCGCACGACCGACTCGGCCTCACCGTGCTGGTCGAGCCACGCGGTGAGGAAGGTCGTGAGCTCGGCCGGCGACCGCCACTCGTCGGCGGCGTACGCCTCGATCGCCGCCCAGACGTCCTCGAGCTCGGTGTGGTCGAGCCGCAGGAAGCGACGCCACAGCGTGCGCTGGGCGGTGCGTGTCGTCGCGTCGAGGGCGGCCTGGTGGTCCGGCGTGGAGGTGTGGACGGTGCCCCGGATGTTGCTGCCCCGGACGATCCGCCAGGTCTCGTAGGCCTCGGTCACGGCATCGTGGGAGACACCGGGCAGCCGCGCGCCGAGACCGACGTACGGCGAGCGGGCGGTCTGCGACTGGATCGGGCCGATCCGTCCGACCGCCGCCACGACAGCGTCGGCGCCGCGCCCCTCGAGCTCGGGGAACTGCCTGGCCAGGCTGAGCCCGCGGAGCTCGTCGAGGTCGTAGGCGGCCACGACCTCACACTAGAGAGGGCCGTCGACACCCGGCATGCCACGATGACCGCCATGCCGCTCGTCCTGCCTCCCGGCCTCGATGAGCAGCGCGAGCTCGGTCCGGACTGGGCGGCCTGGCTCGACCGCCTGCCGGCACTCTTCGTCGAGGTGCTCGCCGAGTGGGAGCTGACTCGCGAGGGCGACGACCTCTGGCACGGCTTCTGCTCCTTGGTCGCGCCGGTCCGCACCAGCGATGGCGAGCCCGCAGTGCTCAAGGTGAGCTTCGACGGCGACACCGAGTCCGAGTACGAGGCACTGGCGCTGCAGCACTGGCACGGGGACGGCGTCGTGCGGCTGTTCCGCGCCGACCCACGCCGCCGTGCCCTGCTGATCGAGCGGCTGCATCGGCGCGACCTCACCGAGGTGTGGGACATCGAGGCGTGCGAGATCGTCGCGGGGCTCTACCCGAGGATCCACCTCCCGGCCCTCCCGCAGCTCCGCACCATCACGTCGTACGTCGACGAGTGGCTCGACTCACTCGCCCGACTGCCCAGCGACGCACCCGTCCCGCGCCGGATGGTCGAGCAGGCGCTGTCGCTCGGCCGCGACCTGGTGGCGGACCCGTCGAGCGTCGGACGGATCATCCACGGCGACCTGCACTACGAGAACGTCCTGGCCGCGGATCGCGAGCCGTGGCTGGTGATCGACCCGAAGCCGATGTCCGGAGACCCCCACTACGAGCCCGCGCCGATGTTGTGGAACCGCTTCGACGAGTACGCCGGCGACGTGCGCGACGGCGTGCGTCGGCGCTTCCACGCCCTCGTCGACGCCGCCGGGCTCGACGAGGCACGGGCCCGCGACTGGGTCGTGGTCCGGATGGTGGTGAACGCGAACTGGTCGATCGAGGACGCCGAGCGGGCGGGCCGGGCGCTCAACGACGAGGAGAAGACCTGGATCACGCAGTGCATCGCGATCACCAAAGCGGTTCAGGACTGACACCCGCCGCGCCGTCGGCCCCGCGGCCCCTTCCGCTGGGATACTGGGTCCGACCCCCAGAGGAGGAGCGTTCGGGTGGCCTTCGACCCCGTGGTGATCGACAAGCGCCCGCGTTCCCTCGCCCACATGTTCCGGGAGCGGGTGGAGACCACGCCCGATGCCGAGGCCTACTACTACCCCGTCGACGGTGGCTGGCAGGAGTCGACGTGGGAGCAGACCAACACGCTGGTCGAGGGGCTCGCCGCCGGGCTGGTGGCGCTGGAGGTCCAGCCGGAGGAGCGGGTCGCGGTGATGGCGACGACCCGCTACGAGTGGGTGCTCGCGTTCCTGGCGGTCCAGTTCTGCGGGGCCGCGGTGACGCTCGTCGACCCGGCCGCCGGTGACGCCGAGGTGGCCCACGTGCTCCAGGACTCCGGGGCGCGCGTGGTCATCGCCGAGGACTACGAGGCGGTGCGCACCCTGTGGCGGATCCGGGCGCGGATCCGTCACGTCGCCAAGGTCGTGCAGATCGACGGCGACTACCCCGACGAGCGGGTGCTCTCCCTCGAGGGACTGCTGGGACTGGGGGCGGAGCAGCTGGAGGCCGAGCCCCGCGTGATCGCCCAGCGCCTCTACGCCGTACGCCGGCAAGGGCTGGCCGCGATCGTCTACGAGCCGTCCGGTGACGGGTCGCTGCGAGGCGTGCGACTCACCCACTCCGCCCTCACGTACCAGGCCGCCGCCGTGGCGTCGCTCGGCGTCGTCGGCGAACCCGACCTCCTCTACCTCTGCCTCCCGCTCGCCCACACGTTCGGCCGCGCCCTGTTCGCGATGCATCTCGGTTGCGGCTGTCCGCTCGCCCTCGAGGGCCGGCCCGACCGCGCGCTCGACTCGCTGGCGATGGTCCGGCCGACCATCGTCGGTCTCACCCCGGCGCTCCTGGCCCAGGTGCGAGAGCGCGTGGAGGACGAGCACCATTCGCGGCTGCTGCGGCGGCGGGCGGAGCGCCGCACCCATGCGGCAGTCAGGCAGGTCTTCGGTGAGCGGCTACGTTTCGTGGTCGCGGCGGGCTCCGGCCTCCACGCGGACCTGATGGAGTTCTTCGACCTGGCCGGCGTGGCGGTGCTCGAGGCCTACGGCCGCCCCGAGACCGGCGGCGCCGCGTGCGTCGCGCTGCCGGACGACCGGGGGAGCGGTACGGCGGGTCGGCCGCTGCCCGGGACCGAGGTCAGGATCGCTGCCGACGGGGAGATCCTCGTGTCGGGGCCCGGCGTGATGGAGGGCTACCACCGACGTCGCGCCGACACCGCCGCCGCGCTGCAGCAGGGCTGGTGGCGATCCGGGGACGCCGGGCTGCTCGACACGGAGGGACGGCTGCGCGTGCTGGGGCGCCAGCTCGCCCGGACGGAGTGACCCGCCGGGGCTCGGCTCGTTGGCTACCCGTGCGTAACCACGTGAACTAGATTGAACGCCGGCCCCGGTCGCCACTCAGCCGCCCTGCTTCCAGGAGAAACATGCCCGTCAATCCCGACACCAGCTTCGTCGACGACATGGTCGCCAACGTGGCCCTCCAGTTCCTCGACCGGGTCGCCGAGAGCCCTCGCGCCGAGGCGTTCCGCTACCCCGAGGGCGAGACCTGGGTGTCGGTGACCTGGGCCGAGGCCGGCGAGCAGGTCTCGCGGCTCGCAGCAGGCCTGCTGGCGCTGGGGCTCGAGCCCGAGCAGCGGGTCGGTATCGCCTCCGGCACCTGCTACGAGTGGATCCTGGCCGACCTCGCCGTGATGTGCGCCGGTGGCGCGACCACGACGGTCTACCCGTCCACCAACGCCGAGGACACGTCGTACATCCTGGGCGACTCGGAGTGCCGGGTCGTCTTCGCCGAGGACGACGAGCAGCTCGCCAAGCTCAAGGACAACAAGGCGGAGCTGCCCCACCTGGCCAAGGTGGTCACCTTCGACGGCACCACCGACGGGGACTGGGTGATCGGGCTCGACGAGCTCGGCACCCTGGGTGACACCTACCTGGCCGAGCACCCCGGCGTCATCGCGAAGACCGCGCAGGCGATCGACGCGCGACCAGCTCGCCACCCTGATCTACACCTCGGGCACCACCGGCCGCCCGAAGGGTGTGCGGCTGCGCCACCGCTCCTGGGTCTACGAGGGCTCGGCGATCCAGGCGCACGGCATCCTGAGCGAGGAGGACCTCGAGTTCCGTTGGCTGCCGATGGCGCACTCGTTCGGCAAGGTGCTGCTCTCCACCCAGCTGGCAATCGGCTACCCCGCCGCCATCGACGGCCGGGTCGACAAGATCGTCGACAACCTGGGCATCGTACGGCCGACGTTCATGGGCGCCGCACCGCGGATCTTCGAGAAGGCGTACGCACGGATCGTCACCATGCAGGCGGCGAAGGGCGGCTTCGAGGAGGCCGTCTTCACGTGGGCGTTCAAGGTGGGTCTCGCCTACCGCAGGGTGCGAGGCGGAGGGCCGCAGGCCGGGGCCGCTGCTGCAGGCGAAGCACTTCGTCGCCGATGCGATGGTCTTCGGCAAGGTCCGCGCAGCGCTTCGGCGGACGGGTCCGCTTCTTCATCTCCGGCGCGGCCGCGCTCAACCAGGAGATCGCGGAGTGGTTCCACGCCGCCGGCATCCTGATCCTCGAGGGCTACGGGCTCACCGAGTCGTCGGCGGGCTCGTTCGTGAACCTGCCCGACCACTACAAGATGGGCTCGGTCGGCCTGGTCTTCCCCGGCAGCGAGGTGCGCCTCGGCGACGGCGACGAGATCCAGATCAAGGGTCCGGGCGTCATGGAGGGCTACCACAACCTTCCCGACGAGACCGCGAAGACGCCTCACCGACGACGGCTGGCTGCGCACCGGCGACAAGGGCGAGCTCGACGCCGACGGGTTCCTGACCATCACCGGCCGGATCAAGGAGCTCTTCAAGACCTCCGGCGGCAAGTACATCGCTCCTCCCGCGATCGAGTCGAAGTTCAAGGCGATCTGCCCCTACGCCAGCCAGTTCGTGGTGCTTCGGCAACGAGCGGAACTTCGTCGTCGCCCTGGTCACCCTCGACCCCGACGCACTCGGCGACTGGGCCGAGGAGAACGGCGTCAGCGGCGACTACGCCGAGATCGTGAGGTCGGACGCGTGCGAGAAGATGGTCCAGGGCTACGTCGACGAGCTCAACGGCCGGCTCAACCGCTGGGAGACCATCAAGAAGTGGCAGCTGCTCGACCACGACCTCACCGTCGAGTCCGGTGAGCTCACCCCCTCGATGAAGGTCAAGCGCAACGTCGTCGAGGACAACTACCAGCAGCTGATCGACTCCTTCTACGCCTGATCCTCCGGGGCCGCTCTGGTTGGATGGCGGGGTGCCGTCCTCGCTGCCCCCGGGCGACCCGGCTCCCGCCGACGGGAGGCTGCCAGGGTCCGCGCTTGCCGAGCTGGGCAGCGCGACCGTTCGGGTTCTACGTGCACGTGCCGTTCTGCACGGTCCGGTGCGGCTACTGCGACTTCAACACCTACACCGCCGAGGAGCTCGGCGACCAGCCCGGCGCCTCGCGCGCGACGTACGCCGAGGCCGCGATCGCCGAGGTGCGGCTGGCGCGACGGGTGCTCGGCGACCGGCGACCTCCCGGTCGACACGGTGTTCTTCGGCGGCGGTACGCCGACCCTGCTCGGCCCGGGCGACCTGGCGTCGGTGCTGGCGGCGATCGCCGCGGAGTTCGGGCTCGCTCCGCACGCCGAGGTGACCACGGAGGCCAACCCCGACAGCGTCGCGGCGTGGGACCTCGAGGCCCTGCGGGAGGCCGGCTTCACCCGGATCAGCTTCGGCATGCAGTCGGCCGTCGACGTCGGTGCTGGCCACCCTGGACCGCACCCACGACCCCTTGCGGGTGCCGGCCGTCGTCGACTGGTCTCGCGAGGCGGGCTTCGACCAGGTCAGCCTCGACCTCATCTACGGCACCCCGGGCGAGTCGCTCGCAGGACTGGGAGATCTCGGTCGAGGCGGCGCTGGCGTGCGCGCCCGACCACGTCTCGGCGTACTCCCTGATCGTCGAGCCCGGCACCGCGCTGGCGCGGCGGGTCGGCCGCGGCGAGCTCCCGATGCCCGACGAGGACGACCTGGCCGACAAGTACCTCCACGCCGACGAGCAGCTCGGCCGGGCCGGCTTCGCGTGGTACGAGGTGTCGAACTGGGCACGTGAGCCCGCCGGCCGGTGCCGGCACAACGAGCTCTACTGGACCGGCGGGCACTGGTGGGGGATCGGCCCGGGAGCCCACAGCCACGTCGGCGGGGTGCGCTGGTGGAACGTCAAGCACCCCGCGGCGTACGCCGGGCGGCTGGCCGCCGACGCGAGCCCGGCCGCCGCGCGCGAGACGCTCGACGCCGAGACCCGACGCGTCGAGCGGGTGCTGCTCGAGATCCGGCTCCGTGACGGGCTGCCGGTGCTCGCCCTGGACCAGCACGGGCGCGCCCAGGTCGCCGGACTCGTGCAACGCGGCCTGGTCGAGCTCGCCGCCGAGCGGCTCGTGCTGACCCGGAGGGTCGCCTCCTGGCCGACGCCGTCGTACGCGACCTGCTGCCGTGAAGGGCTAGCCGGACGCCGTCGCCCAGCCGGCCGGGGCCTGGCAGCTCCTCGATCGAGGCGGAGCGGTGCAGGACGATCCAGTGCTCCTGGTCGACCAGGGCCTTGGCGAGGACACTCTCCGGTCGGACGACCGCGATCGTGCAGCCGGTCCGGCGCAGCTCGTCGTCCCAACCGGCGGCAAGGTTCTGGATGTCGGTGTTGCGCTGGAGCTCGTCGACCGTGAACGTGTCGCCGTAGCCGTGCATGAGCAGGTCGAGCTGGGGATGGCGCCACATCAGGTAGCCGCCCCAGTCCCAGGCGTCGACCACCTTCGTGCCCGGTGGGAGCGACGACAGCGCCGGGTCGACCCAGGACGGCTGCGCCGGTGGCTGGTCCGACGTGAACGGGACGGTGACCGCCAGCACCGCGAGGGCGACGGCCGTGCCGCCCAGGACCAGCATCCGCTCGACACGGTCCGGTGGAGCCGCGGTGTGGAGCGCGCCGCCCCCACAGCACCGCGATCGTGGGCACGAGCAGGAGTGCCGAGACCGGGACGGTGCGCCAGGACCAGACGCTGCACAGCACGCACAGGGCGACCAGCATCGCGTCGAGGCGGCGTACCGGTCGGGTGCGGAGCAGGGCCACGAGCGCCACCACCAGCAGCACCGCCAGCACGATCCACGAGAACGAGACGGGGTTGGGCCGGCCCCACTCCGAGAAGAAGCGCGCACGATCTTGGACCCGGACCAGCTGCACGTAGAGCTCGGGTCCGACCGGCGTGCAGGCAGCCGCCACCGCGCTGAGCGCCGGGATCGCCAGGCCGCGGACGAGCTGACGTCGCGGCAGGTCGCGGTCGAGAGCCATGCCGAGCAGGGCGAGGACGCCGAGGCCGATCCCGATCGGCCACATCCCGTGCACCATGGCCCACACCCAGGTGAGCGGGATCAGCCACCAGCGCAGGCGCCCGTCGTCCCGCGTGCGCAGCCAGGCGCCGAGGGTGAGCACGACCAGCAGGTAGCTCAGGACCTGCGGCCGCATCGAGAGACTCAGGTACGACGCGCTCAGGGCGGTCATCACCAGGAGCGACACCTGGAGGCGACTGCCCCAACGGCGGGACACGAGGTACAGCGTCGCGGCCAACGCCAGGATCTGGAGGCCTGACAGCCAGGCGACGCCAGCGAGCCCGAACCAGTCCTCCACCTTGGCCATCACGATCTCGGGGAGCCACTGGGTCGGCACCCAGTGCGCGGTGGCGAACGTGCTGACCGTTCCCGGGTCACCCAGGGACCAGCCCGCCAGGAACTCGTGGCCGAACCGGAGGTGGAAGTAGGTGTCGGTGTTGGACAGCGGCAGCGCGGCGGCGAGCACCAGGGCGGTGACCGTTGCGACGAGGACCAACGTCGGCAGCGCGCGCTCGCGCAGGAAGCCAGACGGTCGGCGAGGAGCGGGCCGATCCTCGCCGGTCACCGTGCGCTCACCCGGGCTGACGCTCACGTGGCACACCTTCCTCGCTCAGCCCGGGGTGTCAGGGAGACACCCCGGAGGGAACCGTCACTTCGTCACCACCAGCGCCTGCACCGCCGTCTTGGAGCCACTGATCGTCGAGGCGCCGACGTACACCACCTTGATCTTGTGCTTGCCCCTCTTCAGCACCGGCAGCCGGATCGTCCTGGAGCCATTGTTCTTGCCCTTGAGGCTCGTCGTCAGCAGAACCTTCCTCTTGCCGTCGTAGATCTTGACCTTCCCGGTCGGCTTGAAGAAGTTGGGAACGGCCACCCAGAACGTGATCTGACTGTGGCTGCCCACGAATACCGGGTTCGCCGCGAACGCGAAGGTGGTCGTCGACCGCATCTTGCCGACCTTGATCGCGCTGCTCGCGGCGGTGCCGGGCGCGTAGCCCGCGATGGTCGCGGTGACACGGACCGACACCGAGCGGGTCGCGTCGGGAGGACCGAGCACGTAGGAGCCACCCGTGGCAAACGCGATCGGCTTGCCGTCGCGCAGCCACTGGTAGGTGTAGTTGGCGTTGCCCGGCCAGGTTCCCGGGTTCGCCGTCACCGTGCTGCCCACGGCGTGTCCGCCCGAGATGGAGGGGCTGGTGTTGGGGGAGGGGGCGGCGCCCGCTCCACCGGTGATCACGTTGCTGACCGAGGTGCCGTCGGTGTAGCCCGACTTGGATCCGGTGGCACGGACGGTCACCTGGTGGCCGACGTCCGCCGGCATGACCGTGTAGCTGGTGCCGGTCTCGCCGTTGATCGTGAACCCGTCGCGCAGCCACTGGTACGCCGTCGTCACGCCCGGAAGGTTCCAGGTCGGCGCGGCAAGGGTCAGGATCTGGCCGACGGCGCCGGTACCGGTGATGGAGACGTTGTTGTCGGGAGAGACTCCGCCGTCCACGGTGAACTGCATGTCCGTCCAGTTCCCGGGGCTCCCCAACGGGTTGCCGTTGGCGTCCAGCGCGGTCACTCGCCACTGCCAGGTGCCGCTGCCGATCAGGAAGGGATCGGCCCACGACGTGTTCTGGGTGTAGGTCGTCTCGGCGATGTTGCTGGAGCCGGCGAGACGCCGCTCGTACAGGTACTGGAAGGCGTTGCCGACCGGGAGCCAGGTGAACATGGCCCCGTTGGGCGCCTGCGCCGACCCGTTCGTCGGTGAGACCAGGGTGGGGGAGTTGCCACGGGAGATGAACTCCTGGAGCGACGACCACGGGCCCGGCCGGTTGGACGAGTCCACCCGGCGGACGCGCCAGGTGTACGGCGTGCTGCTCGCGGGCAGCAGGTTGGACGGTGCGTAGGCGACCACCGGGGTGTTGACGCTGAGCACCCGGTTGCCCGGCTGCCCGACCGGGTCGTCGTTCTTGTAGACCTCGAGGTCGTACGACGCCGCGAAGGGCAGCGGGTTCCAGGTGAACGGGTTCGTGCCGTTGACCTCCGGGATCTGACCGCCGGTCGTGATCGGGTAGGTCAGCGTCGGTGCCGGTGAGCTCTTCTGGAAGGACGCCGGGGCGCTCCAGTTGAGGTTGTTCCCGGACGCGTCGATGGCCTGGACCCGCCAGTACAGGCTGCCCTCCGGGTAGGTCGTTCCGGACGCCGTGTAGGTCGTCTGGTCGACGACCGCCTGGTCGAACACCTGCGTGAAGTCGGGGGTCTGCGAGACCTGGACCCGGTACTGCTGCGCTTCAGTGCGAGCCGGCGGGGTCAGCGCCGTGTCCGTCGTGTCGGCGTTCGCCTCGGTGGCCAGCAGGTCCTGCCAGGTGAGCGTGACGTCGTTGCTCACGGTGGCGGGGTGCTGCGGGTCGGTGGTCACCGGACTCGTGAGCACGACCTGGTTGCTCTGCTTGTTGAAGGCGTGCGACGCGTGGTCGATCGGGGCGCACACGTTCGGCGAGGTGCAGGGGACCACTGTCCAGTAGTAGGCCGAACCGGCCTGGCTGTCCGGCAGTGCGGACGGGTCGACCGACATCGTGTTCTGGACGACGAAGCCGAAGAGGTTGGGCACGGCGTTGTTGATGCCGTCGTAGGTCAGGTACATCTTGTAGAAGCCCACGTCGGGGTTCGGGTCCCAGCGCAGCACCGGCGTCTGCCGGAGGTTCTGGCACTCGTTGGGCAGCTGGGCTCCGCAGCTGATGCCTTCGGGCCCAGACGTGTCGCTGCCCGTGAGGGCCGCGCGGAAACCGCCGATCGTCGCGGGCGGGTCGATGGTGTAGTGGCCGATCGCACCGGTGGCGATCGGGTTGCTGCCGTTGTAGGCGTCGACGTACCAGTCGTACCGCTGCGAGGTCGAGTTCGGACCAGCCGTCGAGAACTGGTCGCCGGTGTCCTGGGCGGCCGGGTAGAAGAACGACGTGCCGAACTGCAGGGCCGTCCATGCCGACCCGAGACTCTTGCGCACGTACACGACGTAGTGGTCGGCGCCCGGCACCGGTTTCCAGGTCAAGGTCGGGAAGCGTTTCGTGTGCGGCTCCGCCCCGGTCGGGTCGGGCGACGTCGCGGTGGGAGCGGCCTGGGCCGCCAGGATGAAGGTCGGCTGGCCCGGCGGCGTCATCGCGGTGCCGAACGTCCCGTCGATCCCGATGGTCTGCACGGACCAGCGGTAGGTGTGACCCACCGTCAGGCCGTTGCGGGGGGTGTACGACGTGGTGTCGGTGAAGTCGGACAAGGAGCCGCCGGCGAGGTCGGTCACCGTCACGTAGTACCTGGCCGCGCCCGCGACCGGCGTCCAGGTCAGGGTCGGCACGGACGTCGTCGTGCCGTTCGCCGGGGTCAGCGGCTGTGCGAGGCTCGGCGAGTAGGTGAACGAGTTGACCTGCGCCGAGATGTAGTCGGTCAGGGCGTTGCCGGGGTCGTCGATGGCGTACACGCGCCAGTAGTAGGTGCCGTTGGCGCCGGGCATGCAGTGCTGGTTCAGGCTGCCCGGTGTCAGCGTGGTCTGGGTGGTGACGCAGCTGACCGGGTTGCTCCCCGTGTCGGTGAAGGCGGCATCGGTGCTCAGCTGCACGACGTAGCGGCTCGCGTGCGGGACGGCGCTCCACTGGTAGTAGAACGGGTCGCCGACCGTCGCGTCGTCCGCGGGGTACTGCAGGGTGGGCTGGTCCGGGTAGTTGCGCTTGAACCGCCACACCGGGGCCAGGGCCCACGACGCCCGGTTGCCGGCTGCGTCGACCGGCCGCACGCGCCAGTAGTACTGGTCGTTGTTGAGCGTGGTCGGCGGCGAGTAGCGGGTGCCGGCGATGAGCGTCTGGTCGACCACGGCGGTGTTGAAGTTCTGGTCGGTGCTGATCTGGAGGTCGTAGCCGCGGGCGCCGGCGACCGGCGTCCAGTCGAGCACGACGTCCTGGACCGCGCCGTTGATGTCGTCCGTCGGGCTCTGCAGTCCGACGTTCGGAAGCGCGCCGATGGTGAACGCCGACGGCGACGACCAGTCGGTGTTGAAGTCGCCGTTCGAGAAGCGGGCCTGGACCTCCCAGTAGTAGGTCCCCGGCGGTAGCAGCCCGGACAGGGTCGCGGCGTTGGCCTGCACGGGACCCAGGTTCACGTAGCGGGCGGGGTCGACGAAGCCGGGGTCCTGCCCGACCCGCACCAGGTAGTCCGCGGCGCCCTGGATCGCGGACCACTGGAACGCCGGCGTCTGGCTGGGCTGCTGAAGGGTGGCTCCGTTGCCCGGTGCCACGAGGGTCGGCGGGTTGTTGGCGGAGCGCGTGAACGACGCAGTGCTCCAGTCGCTGGTACCGCCCTGCGAGTTGGCCCGGACCCGCCAGTAGAGCTGACCCTTCGGCAGCTGGACCGTCGGCGTCGCCTGGTTGTTCCAGCTACCGAACTGGGACCAGACGATGCCGACGTTGGTGAAGTTCGGGTCCTTGGCGACCTGGACGTCGTACACGGTGGCGTCGGCGACCCGGTTCCACGAGAGGGTCGGGATGGCCGTGCCCGTCGGCCCTTGGGGCGCGAGATTCACCGGCGCGGCAGGCGCGGCGGCCTGAGCAGGAGCAACGAGAACCAGAGAGGCCGCCACAGCGGCTATCGCTGTCGCGAGAGTCGCGATCAGGCGTGGCGAACGACGAACACCGGACACGCGAGGGCCTTCCCCAAGACGACAGGACGGTGCAGCCTAAATCGCCATCAGGGACGGTGTTCGGGGAACGGAGAAACTCGGCCCCGAACCGAGACCGGTCAGTCGACGCCCACCGCGAACGCGGACTCGAGGTCGTGACGGGAGTAGGCCCGGAACGCGATGTGGGTCTCGGTCGACGTCACGCCGGCCACCTTGTTGAGGCGGTCGGCGACGACGGTCGCGACGTCGTCGTGGTTGCGCACGCGGACCAGTGCGATCAGGTCGATCTGGCCGGTGACGGAGTAGACCTCGCTGACGCCCTCGAGGTCGGCGATCTCCTCGGCCACCTCGGGGATCCGGGCGACGTCGGCCTTCACGAAGACGATGGCGGTGATCATGTCCCGACCCTAGCCGTGAGCGACGAAGGAGCGCACGGCGTGGCGAGAGGCGTCGAAGCCCAGTAACGGCACGTGGAACGCGGTCCATGACCTCGAGCCGGATTACCGCACAGGGCGGGTGGCGACGGGCAGGTCACGTCGGTCGTCGAACGGGACCAGGTCGAGCCGGGACTGCGTGACGGCGTCGTGGAGGGCGAGGTGGCGGGTGGCGCCGCCGACCGGACAGGTCCACTCGCCGTCGACCTCGATCAGCCGGAGGCCCGGCGCCTCAAGCCAGCGCAGGATCCGCTCGGTCTCCTCGGCGGTGGCCGCGGGTGCGGGACCGGGACCGCCCCGGACCGACTCGCCACTGGCGACCAGCTCGGCGACGTAGTGGTGGGCGTCCGCGCCCGGGGGGATGACCCCGGCCGCGGCCAGCCGGCCATGGCGTACGACGTGCACCGCCCAGCGGGTCCCGCCGCGTGGGTCGTCCTCGCGCCGGGCAGCCACCAGCTGGGGGATCCGGGTCAGGGCCGAGAGCCGTTGGGTGCGGGCGACCGCGCGCACGAACGCCGACAAGCCGGTCGCGATGGACCCCCGCCTCCTCGAACCGCTCGTCGTCGGCGAGGGTGGCCATCCGCCGGGCGATCAGCTCGACCACGTCGTCGGGGCGGCTGAGGAGGTTGTCACGCAGCTGTCGCACGACCGCGGCGTACGTCGTGGAGTCGACGCTGCCGTCACACGGCGACAGGCAGCGGCCCATCTCCGCGAGCACGCAGGGCGACACCGATGGTTGTCGCCCCAACCGCTGCGTGCACTGGCGCAACGGGAAGGTCTCGTGGAGGGCGGCCAGGCACTTCTCGGCGGTGCGCTTGCTGGAGAAGGGCCCGACGTAGTCGGCTCCGTCGTCCACCACGCGACGCACCAGGGACAGCCGCGGCCAGGCCTCGCGGGTGAGCTTGAGGTAGTGGGCCTTCTCCGGGAAGCGGGACCGGCGGTTGTAACGGGGCTTGTGCTCGGCGATGAGCCGCAGCTCGCGGACCTCGGCCTCGAGCGGCGTGGCGCACTCGATGGCGGTGACGGACTCGGCCAGCCCGACCATCTCGCCCATCCGGGAGCGGGTCTCGGACGCGGTGAAGTAGGAGCGGACGCGGGTGCGCAGGTCGCGGGAGGTGCCGACGTAGAGGACCCGGAGGCGCTCGTCGCGGAAGAGGTAGACGCCTGGCGCGTGGGGCAGACCCTCGGCGAGGTGGCGCTTGCGGCGCTGGGCGGTGGAGACCTTGGCGCTGAAGGTCTGGAGCTCCTCGAGGGTGTGGACGCCGAGCCCGCCGAGCCGCTCCATCAGCCCGTGGAGCACGTCGACGGTCGCCCGCGCGTCGGACAGCGCACGGTGGTTGGGGGTGGTGGTGGCGTGGAAGACCCGGGCCAGGGACGACAGCTTGCAGTTGGGGGCGTCGTCGCGGGTGACCACGCGCCGGGCGATCTTCGCGGTGTCGAGCACCTCGAACGCCGGCCAGCGCAGATCCTGGCGGGCCGCGAACCACTGGAGGAAGCCCACGTCGAACGGCGCGTTGTGGGCGACCAGGACACAGCCGGCGGCGAACTCGAGGAACGCCGGGAGCACCGACTCGATCGGCGGTGCGTCGCTGACCATGGAGTTGGTGATGCCGGTGAGGACCGCGATGAACGGCGGGATCTGGGTGTGGGGGTTGACCAGGGTCTGGAACTCCCCGAGCACCTCGCCGCCCCGCACCTTGACCGCGCCGACCTCGGTGATCATCGAGCCGCCCTGGGCCGATCCGCCCGTGGTCTCGAGGTCGACCACACAGAAGGTCAGCTCGCGCAGCGGTCGTCCGAGCTCGTCGAAGGTGCGCTGGGCCTCCCATCGTGCGGTGATCCGGCCGGTCCGGCCCGCGGCGACGGCACCGGCGACGGCGCCGGTGGCCGTTCGGGAGGCGGTGGCGGTCACGTTCTCGACGCTAGGGCGGCCCGCCGACAACGACGGGCGACACACCGGGTGACGGTCGGGCGGGTGAATGTCAGGCGCGTGACTGTCAGGCCACCTTGCGAGCAAGCTCGCTTCGGTCTCGCTTCGGTCGCTGCGCTCCGACTCCGTCGAATCGCAGCGTCCTCGCTCGAGGACGCTGTCGGTGGTCTCTGTGATCGTGCGGAGCATGACGACGAGAATCGACTGCGACACGTGCCTGGTCCGCGGGCACGCCTGCCACGACTGCGTGGTGACCGTGCTGCTCGGGCCGCCGCCCGAGCTGACCCTGGCCGACGACGAGTGCCGGGCGCTCGACACCCTGGCGGCGGGTGGCCTGGTGCCCCCGCTGCGGCTGGTCACGCCGGTCGCCGGCCCGGTGATCGAGTCGGCGTGAGGGCTGTGGACAGCCCGTGACGGACGTGGCTGATGTGACGTATGTGACACAGGCGACCCGGTCACCGTCCCAGGTCACGAAATAGTCACGACAAGCTGGTTGAAAGTTTGGCGGGTGGCCCGCCCTGTGGTTAGGGTGACGCCTCAGACGCCCGTACCCATGAGCCAGTCCGAGGTTCATGCGGGTGTCGCGCCGAGTCCCAAATCGTGGCAGCTCGGGCCACGACGAAGAGCCGGGGAACCAAACCCATCTGGGGTGAATCCTCATCAAGGCGGAAGCTGAATCCGTTCAGCTCCCGAGGAGATGAGGTAGGGCCTGTCGTGCCCGAACCCGTCAGCTCACCTGGTAGGCGTACGACATGCAAGGGAGACCTTCCGCGCGTGCTCAACGGCCGGAAAAGCCTCATCACCGTCATTGCCGCATCCGCACTCGTCGCCACCGTGGGAGCCATCCCCGGAGGCTCGGCGCAGGCGCAGCCCTCCATCGACGACGTGCAGCACCGGGTCGACCGGCTCTACCACGCCGCTGAACAGGCCTCGGAGCGGTACAACCAGATCCACGTCCAGCTGACGCAGATGCGCGGCGACGTGAAGGCTCTGCGCGCCGACCAGGCCCGACAGCAGTCGCGGACCGAGCAGGCCCGCCGCGTCGTCGCCGACTCCATCGTCCAGCAGTACGAGGGCGACTCGCTCTCGGCGGTCGGGCAGGCCGTGGTCTCCAGCGACCCGAGTGCGTTCGTCTCGCAGCTGAGCACGATGTCGGCGTTCAACTCGATGCAGGCCGGCCAGTACACCAGCTACCTCACCCAGGCCAAGGCGCTGAGCATCCGTCAGGACGCCACCGGCAACCAGCTGGCCAAGGTCGCGAGCCTCGAGAAGGAGGCCGCGCAGAACAAGGCGGCCATCGCGCACAACCTGGCCGAGGCCAAGAGCGTCCTCGACAAGCTGAAGGCCGACGAGCGCGCCCGCGTGGTCGAGGCGTCCCGCGGTGACACCACCCGGATCTCGACGGCCGACATCCCGGTCTCGGGCCGTGCGGCCGCCGCCGTGCGCTACGCGATGGCCCAGATCGGCAAGCCCTACGTCTACGGCGCTGCCGGCCCGAACTCGTTCGACTGCTCCGGCCTCATGATGGCCGCTTGGGGCTCCGCGGGCGTCGGACTCCCGCACTCCTCGAGCGCCCAGTACGGCTCCGGCACCCACATCTCGGCGAGCCAGCTGCAGCCCGGTGACCTGGTGTTCTACTACTCGCCGATCAGCCACGTCGGCATGTACATCGGCAACGGCATGATCGTGAACGCCGAGAACCCGTCGGCCGGGATCCGCGTGGCTCCGCTCTACATGATGCCGTACGTCGGCGCGGTCCGCCCTGGCTGACCCGACGCCTCCGAGCAGGCCTCCGAGCAAGCATGGAGTGGCCGGTCGCCCCCGTTGGTGGGCGGCCGGCCTCTCGCTGTTCCTGGCCCTCGTCGTCGGGCTCGTGGTCTGGCTGACGCAGCGCGACCCGACGTACCACGCGCCCCTCAGCGGGCCGGGAGCCGCGCAGGCGTCCCCGGCCCAGGCGGCCACGCTCCTGCGTGACCTGGAGAGCGCCGTCGACCGTGACGACCCGGCCTCAGCCCGGCGGTTGGGGTCCTCCGCCGGCGCCGCCACGACCCTGTCCGGGGTCGTGCGCAACGGGCGGGCGCTCCACGTGGCGGACTTCTCCCTGCGCTACGTCGACGAGGCCGGGGGAGTGGCCCCCAGTGGTGCCTTCGCGGCGTACGTCCAGGCCTCGTGGCGCTTCGCGGGCTTCGACCACCGCGCCGAGACCATGGAGGTCCGGGTCCGCTTCGCCCAGCGCGACGGACACCTGGGCATCGCCGGCATCGGCGGCGGTGACCGGCGGTCGCCACTGTGGCTGTCCGGTCCCCTCCAGGTACGACGCTCGCCCGACACGCTGGTCGTCGTCCAGGGCGACGCAGCCGAGGCCGATCGGGTCGCGGGGCTGGCCCGCACCGCCGTCCCGCAGGTACGCCGGGTGCTGCCGGGCTGGACGCCGCACCTGGTGGTGGAGGTGCCGGCGACCGAGCAGCGCCTCGAGGCGGCCCTCGACGCCGACCAGGGCCAGTACGCCGGCATCGCGGCGGTGACCACCTCGGTCGACGGTGACCGCTCTCGCCAGGCGCCGGTCCACGTCTTCGTCAACCCTCAGGCCTTCCTGCCGCTCAAGCCCGACGGAGCCCAGGTGGTGCTCACCCATGAGGCCACCCACGTCGCGACCTCCGCGGCCACGAGCCCCTCGCCGATCTGGCTGGTCGAGGGCTTCGCCGACTACGTGGCCCTGCACTCCCAGCACCTTCCCCTCACCACCACCGCTGCCCGGATCGGCTCTCTGGTCCGCACCTCGGGCGTCCCTCACCACCTGCCGGGCGAGCACGAGTTCGCCGCGAGCGCGCCCCACCTCGAGGCCCGCTACGAGAGCGCGTGGCTCGCCTGCCGCCTGCTCGCCGACCGCGCAGGACCCCACGCGCTGGTGTCGTTCTACCGCGGGGTCGACGCGGGTCATCCCGTCGGGGCCGAGTTCCGGAGCCACATGGGATTCGGGCTCCGTGGCCTGACCGAGCGGTGGCGGACCCTCCTGGCACACTTGCCGGCGTGAGTGAACGCCGCTGGGCCCTGGCCACGTTCCTGGTAGCCACGGTGGGCTTCGTGGTGGTGGCGGCCTGGCGGATCCCGTGGCACCCCGTGCCCGGCGGTACGCCGCCCCCTGCCCCCGCCGAGGCGGCGTTCACCTCCGCGCAGATCGCTCGCGCGAACGCCTACACCGATCCGGCCCGCCACCTCGCGTGGGCCTCCCTCGCGGTGTCGCTGCTCGTCACGCTGGTGCTCGGCTTCACGCCGCTGGGCGCGCGTCTGGTCGGACGCCTGCGGGGCTGGTGGTGGGTGCGGGTGCTGCTGGCCGTGCTGCTGCTGGCCGTCATCGGACGGCTCGTCACGTTGCCGTTCGCGATCATCGGGCACCACCGGTCCGTGGAGTACGGGCTCAGCAACGAGGACT
>CAVXHO010000007.1:0-22744 GCA_963761515.1 uncultured Actinomycetota bacterium | reverse complement strand
GCGATCGAGTCGAAGTTCAAGGCGATCTGCCCCTACGCCAGCCAGTTCGTGGTGTTCGGGAACGAGCGGAACTTCTGCGTCGCGCTGGTCACCCTCGACACCGATGCCCTCGGCCCCTGGGCCGAGGAGAACGGCGTCAGCGGTGACTATGCCGAGATCGTGAGGTCCGAGGCCTGCCAGACGATGGTCCAGGGCTATGTCGACGAGCTCAACGGCCGGCTCAACCGCTGGGAGACCATCAAGAAGTGGGAGCTGCTCGACCACGACCTCTCCGTCGAGTCCGGTGAGCTCACCCCCTCGATGAAGGTCAAGCGCAACGTCGTCGAGGACAACTACCAGCAGCTGATCGACTCCTTCTACGCCTGACGACCAGGGTCGTCCGCCTGACGTGCTGTTCTAGCGGCACCTCAGGCGGACGACTGGTCCACGCCGACAGCCCGGAGAGATGCGGCGATGCGGGGCGACTCGTCCCGGAGCTCACGACCGGTGCACCGAAGGACGATGGCCCCCGTCGTCACCAAGTCCCGTTCGCGGACGATGTCCTCCTCCCAGTGCTCCACCTCCATGTGGAAGCCGCCGTCGACCTCCAGGACGACGACGCGACCGTCGGGGAGCCGCCACTCTGCGTCGGCGTACCGGAGCCGGCCGGACGCATCCCGTCTCCGAGCCTGACGGTCGGGCAAGGGGAGTCCATGCCGGCGACACATGCGGACGAGGTCGAGCTCGGACATCGAGTGCGATCCACCGGCGACCGTCTCGAGGGTCGCCCGGAAGACCTTGGAACGGCGCAGAGGATGCATCCTCGTGAGCTCGAGCAAGAGCCGATCGGGTGTGGTGAGTCGCTGCTGGACCACCGCCGCCAGGAGGCCGAGCGCGGTGCGCGAGCTCTCGACGTACGCCGCGAAGAGGAGTGCAGCGGGCTCGACTCGCCAGGTCGGTGGGCTGCCGATCGCAGAGAGACCGACCGGGCGGCGCGTCTCCACGAACCGCACCCCTTCCACGGGCTGCAGGTTGTGAGACTTGGCCAGCAAGACGCACACCTCGTCCCGATGCCAGTTCCGGAGCCCCTGGCGCTCCAGTGCCGTCAGACCTCCCAGGGCGCTCCCGGGCCCCGCATGGAGCACGCCTGCCCACATCAGCTGTTCGCGGCTCAGCTTCCCGGTCGTCGTACAGACGACGATGTCGCTGACGACCTGCCATCTTCGCGCGGCGACATGACCGTCGACGTAGTGAGGCGGGTATCCGAGACCGATGAGCTGTCGCCTGGCGAGCACGCCCGCCTGCCGGGCCGCCAACTCTCGCCAGTGGATCGCGCGACGACGTGGCATGCACCAGGAGGCTTCCGCATTTCCTGCGATCGCGTCCGATCCTCTCCACAGACCCCCGTCGTCCGCCTGACGTGCTGTTCTAGCGGCACCTGAGGCGGACGACCGACCCGTACGGCGGTCAGTCGACCAGCTCGGTCGGCTCGGCCACCACGTCCACCAGGGCACCGTTGCGGAGCACGGTGATCTCCACACGGGCGCCGATGGCGTCGTCGAGCAGCAACCGCTGCAACGAGCCGGCGTCGGTGAGCGGCGAGCCGTCGACCGCGAGCACCATGTCCCCCGGGTGCAGGCCGCTGGCCTCGGCGGGGCTGTGCTCGACCACCTCGACGACGCGGAGCGCGGTCCGCTGACCGGTGCGATCGGCCCACGCAGGCGGCAGCGGTGACGGAGCGCTGACCAGTCCGAGGTAGGCACGTCGTACCCGGCCCTCGTGCAGGAGCCCGTAGATGATCCGGTTCGTGGTGGCGTTCACCGGAACCGCCAGGCCGAGCCCGACGCCGGCGACGGCGGTGTTGATCCCGACGACGCGACCCGAGGAGTCCGCGAGCGCGCCGCCGGAGTTCCCGGGGTTCAGGGCGGCGTCGGTCTGGATCACGTCCTCGATCATCCGCGCGGTGGTGCGGCCACGCGCCGGCATGCTCCGGCCCAGGCCGCTGACCACGCCCGCCGTGACGCTCCCGGCGAGTCCGAGCGGGTTGCCCACGGCCACCACGAGAGAGCCCACCCGCAGCGTGTCGGCGTCGCCGTACGGCGGTGGGCTGGGCACCGCGCGGTCGGCGCGCAGCACCGCGAGGTCGGACAACGCGTCGCGCCCCACGACCTCGAACCGGGCCACCGTGCCGTCGGCGAACGCCGCCTCACCCGAGGCCGCCTGACCCACGACGTGACCGTTCGTGATCAGGTGACCCTCGCCGGTCAGCACCACCGCCGACCCCGCGGACTCACCACGGTCGCTGCGGATGCGAATCGACGCCACCCGAGGCGTCAGCGTCTCGGCCACCCGGACCACCACCGCCGAGTAGGCGTCCAAGGGTGCCTCGTCGGGCGCGGAACCCGCTCCTGAGGCAGTCGGCTCGTCCATGACGGTTCAACGCCGAGCGAGCCGCCGCAGTTTCCGCGTTCGCCGACAGCGGAACACTCCCGCCGCTCTGGTTGGATGGCCGGGTGCCGTCCTCGCTTCCCCCGGGGGACCCGGCTCCCGCCGACGGGAGCCTGCCAGGGTCCGCGCTCGACGAGCTGGGCAGCCGGCCGTTCGGGTTCTACGTGCACGTGCCGTTCTGCGCGGTGCGGTGCGGGTACTGCGACTTCAACACCTACACCGCCGAGGAGCTCGGCGACCAGCCCGGTGCCTCGCGCGCGACGTACGCCGAGGCCGCGATCGCCGAGGTGCGGCAGGCCCGCCGGGTGCTCGGCGACCGGGACCTCCCGGTGGACACGGTGTTCTTCGGCGGGGGTACGCCGACCCTGCTCGGCCCGGGTGAACTGGCGTCGGTGCTGGCGGCGGTCGCAGCGGAGTTCGGGCTCGCTCCCGGCGCCGAGGTGACCACGGAGGCCAACCCCGACAGCGTCGCGGCCTGGGACCTCGCGGCGCTCCGGGAGGCCGGCTTCACCCGGGTCAGCTTCGGGATGCAGTCGGCGGTCGAGTCGGTGCTCGCCACCCTGGACCGCACCCACGACCCGTTGCGTGTGCCCGCCGTCGTCGACTGGTCACGCGAGGCAGGCTTCGACCAGGTCAGCCTCGACCTCATCTACGGCACCCCGGGCGAGTCGCTCGAGGACTGGGAGCTCTCGGTCGAGGCAGCGCTGGCGTGCGCGCCCGACCACGTCTCGGCGTACTCGCTGATCGTCGAGCCCGGCACGGCCCTGGCGCGCCGGGTCGCTCGCGGCGAGCTCCCGATGCCGGACGAGGACGACCTCGCCGACAAGTACCTGCACGCCGACGAGCAGCTCGGCGGGGCGGGCTTCCAGTGGTACGAGGTGTCGAACTGGGCACGGGAGCGGGCCGGTCGATGTCGGCACAACGAGCTCTACTGGACCGGAGGGCACTGGTGGGGGATCGGCCCGGGAGCGCACAGCCACATCGGTGGGGTGCGCTGGTGGAACGTCAAGCACCCCGCGGCGTACGCCGGGCGGCTGGCCGCCGACGCCAGCCCGGCCGCCGCGCGCGAGACGCTCGACGCCGAGACACGGCGGGTCGAGCGGGTGCTGCTCGAGATCCGGCTCCGCGACGGGCTGCCGGTCCTCACCCTCGACCAGCACGGCCGGGCCCAGGTCGCGGCCCTGGTACAGCGCGGGCTGGTCGAGCTGGCTGCCGAGCGGCTCGTGCTGACGCGCGAGGGACGGCTCCTGGCCGACGCGGTCGTGCGGGACCTGCTGCCCTGAGGGCTCGGCCGCGCGAGTTCAGCCGACCGGCGCCTGGAGCTCCTCGATCGTGGCGGAGTGGTGCAGCACGGTCCAGTGCTCCTGGTGGACCAGGGCATCGGCGAGGGGACTGTCCGGTCGGAGGACGGCGATCGTCGCTCCGGTCCGACGCAGCTCGTCCTGCCATCCGGACTCGAGGTTCTGGATGTCGGTGTTGCGCTCGAGCTCGGCGACGGTGAACGTGTCGCCGTAGCCGTGCATGAGCAGGTCGAGCTGCGGGTGACGCCACATCAGGTAGCCGCCCCAGTCCCAGGCGTCGACCACCTTCGTGCCGGGCGGGAGGGAGGACAGCGCAGGGTCGACCCACGCGGGCTGCGACGGCGGCTGGTCCGAGGTGAAGGGAACGGTGACCGCCAGCACCGCGAGAGCGACCGCCGTGCCGCCCAGGACCAGCATCCGCTCGACACGGTCCGGCGGAGCCGGGTGCGGCGTACGACGCCCCGAGAGCACCGCGATCGTCGGCACCAGCAGGAGCGCCGAGACCGGGACGGTGCGCCAGGACCACACACTGCACAGGACGCACAGGGCGACCAGGATCGCGTCGAGTCGGCGTACCGGTCGGGCGCGGATCAGGGTGACGACCGCCACCACGAGCAGCACGGCCAGCATGATCCACGAGAAGGACACGGGATCGGGCCGACCCCACTCCGAGAAGAAGGTGGCGCGCTCCTGCACCCTGACCAGCTGGACATAGAGCTCGGGTCCGACCGGCGTGCAGGCAGCCGCCACCGCGCTGAGCGCAGGGATCGCGAGGCCTCGAAGCAGATCGCGCCGCGGCAGGTCGCGATCGAGCGCCATGCCCACCAGCGCGAGGACGCCGATACCGATCCCGATCGGCCACATCCCGTGCACCATGGCCCATAGCCAGGTGAGTGGGATCAGCCACCACCGCAAGCGTCCGTCGTCCCGGGTCCGCAGCCAGGCGCCGACGGTGAGCACGAGCAGCAGGTAGCTCAGGACCTGGGGTCGCATCGAGAGGCTCAGGTACGACGCGCTCAGGGCGGTCATCACCAGGAGCGACACCACGAGGCGACTGCCCCAGCGGCGGGAGACGAGGTACAGCGTCGCGGCCAGCGCCAGGATCTGGAGCCCGGACAGCCACGCCACGCCCGCGAGCCCGAACCAGTCCTCCACCTTGGCCATCGCGATCTCCGGGAGCCACTGGGTCGGCACCCAGTGCGCCGTCGCGAACGTGCTGACCGTGCCCGGGTCGCGCAGGGACCAGCCGGACAGGAACTCGTGACCGAACCGGAGGTGGAAGTACGTGTCGGTGTTGGAGAGCGGCAGGGAGGCGGCGAGCACCAGCGCCGTGAGCGTGCCGACGAGGACAAGCGTCGGCAGCGCGCGCTCGCGCAGGAAGCCCGAGGAGCGGCGAGCAGCCGGCCGGTCTACGTCGACCGCCGTGCGCTCACCCTGGCTGACCCCATGCCTCACGTGGCATACCTTCCTCGCTCCGCCCGGGGTGTCAGGGAGACACCCCGGAGGAGACCGTCACCTCGTTACGACCAGCGCCTGCGCTGCTGTCCTGGAGCCACTGATCGTCGGTGCGCCGAGGTACACCACCTTGATCTTGTGCGCGCCCTTCTTCAGCACCGGCAGCCGGATCGTCTTGGAGCCATTGTTCTTGCCCTTGAGGGTCGTCGTCAGCAGAACCTTCCTCTTGCCGTCGTAGACCTTGAGCTTTCCGGTCGGCTTGAAGAAGTTGGGGACGCTCACCCAGACCGTGATCTGGCCGTGTGTGCCCACGAAGACCGGGTTCGCCGCGAAGGAGAAGGCGGTCGCCGAGCTCATCTTGCCGACCTTGATCGCGGCGCTCGTGGCGGCTACCGGGCGCGTAGCCCGAGATCGTCGCGGTGACACGGACCGACACCGAGCGGGTCGCGTCGCTGGGACCGAGCAGGTAGGCGCCGCCCGTGGCGCCCGTGATCGGCTTGTCGTCGCGCAGCCACTGGTAGGTGTAGTTGGCGTTGCCCGGCCAGGTCCCCGGGTTCGCCGTCACCGTGTCGCCCACGCGATGTCCGCCCGTGACGGTGGGGCTGGTGATGGGGGAGGGCGCTGCGCCCGCTCCACCGGTGATCACGTTGCTGACGGAGGTGCCGTCCGTGTAGCCCGGCTTGCTTCCGGTGGCACGCACGGTCACAGGGTGTCCGACGTCCGCCGGGGTGACCGTGTAGCTGGTCCCGGTCTGACCGCCGATCACGAATCCGTCGCGCAGCCACTGGTACGTCGTGGCCACGCCGGGAAGGTTCCAGGTCGGCGGAGCGAGGGTCAGGATCTGGCCGACGGCACCGGTACCGGTGATCGAGACGTTGTTGTCGGGAGACACGCCGCCGTCCACGGTGAACTGCATGTCCGTCCAGTTACCCGGGCTCCCCAGCGGGTTGCCGTTGGCGTCCAGCGCCGTCACTCGCCACTGCCAGGTGCCGCTGCCGATCAGGACCGGATCCGCCCAGGACGTGTTCTGGGTGTAGGTCGTCTCGGCGACGTTGCTGGAGCCGGCGAGACGCCGCTCGTACTTGTACTGGACGGCGTTGCCGACCGGGAGCCACGTGAACATGGCCCCGTTGGGCGCCTGCGTCGACCCGTTGATCGGCGAGATCAGGGTGGGGGAGTTGCCGCGGGAGATGAACTCCTGGAACGGCGACCAGGGTCCGGGCGTTGCCGGACGCGTCCACTCGACGCACCCGCCAGGTGTACGGCGTGCTGCTGGCCGGCAGCAGGTTGGACGGTGCGTAGGCGACCACCGGGGTGTTGACGCTCAGCACCCGGTTGCCCTGCTGCCCGATCAGGTCGTCGTTCTTGTAGACCTCGAGGTCGTACGACGCGGCGAACGGGAGCGGGTTCCAGGTGAACGGGTTGGTGCCGTTGACCTCCGGCATCTGACCGCCGGTCGTGACCGGGTAGGTCAGCGTCGGTGCCGGCGAGCCTTCTGGAAGGACGCCGGGGCGCTCCAGTTGAGGTTGTTCCCGGACGCGTCGATGGCCTGGACTCGCCAGTACAGGGTGCCCTCCGGGTAGGTGGATCCGTACGACGTGTAGGTCGTCTGGTCGACGACCGCCTGGTCGATCACCTGCGTGAAGTCGGGGGTCTGCGAGACCTGGACCCGGTACTGCTGAGCCTCGGTGCGAGCCGGCGGGGTCAGCGCCGTGCTCGGTCGTGGCGGCGTTCGCCTCGGTGACCAGCAGGTCCTGCCAGGAGAGCGTGACGTCGTTGCTCACGGTGGCGGGGTGCTGGGCGTCGGTGGTCACCGGACTGGTGAGCACGACCTGGTTGCTCTGCTTGTTGAACGCGTGCGACGCGTGGTCGATCGGGGCGCAGACGTTCGGCGAGGTGCAGGGCACCACGGTCCAGTAGTAGGCGGAACCGGCCTGGCTGTCGGGCAGTGCCGCCGGGTCGATCGTCATCGTGTTCTGGACCACGAAGCCGAAGAGGTTGGGCACGGCGTTGTTGATGCCGTCGTAGGTCAGGTACATCTTGTAGAAGCCCACGTCGGGATCGGGGTTCCATCGCAGCACCGGTGTCTGCCGGAGGTTCTGGCACTCGTTGGGCAGCTGGGCCCCGCAGCTGATGCCCTCGGGACCGGAGGTGTCGCTTCCGGTCAGGGCCGCCCGGAAGCCGCCGATCGTCGCGGGTGGGTCGATGGTGTAGTGGCCGATCGCCCCGGTGGCGATCGGGTTGCTGCCGACGTAGGCGTCGACCTTCCAGTCGTACCGCTGCGAGGTCGAGTTGGGGCCTGCCGGTCGAGAACTGGTCGCCGGTGTCCTGGGCGGCCGGGTAGTAGAACGACGTGCCACTCTGCAAGGCGGTCCATGCCGTCGCGTTGGTCTTGCGCACGGACACGACGTAGTGGTCGGCGCCCGGCACCGGCTGCCAGGTGAGCGTCGGGAAGCGCTTCGTGTGCGGCTCTACCCCGGTGGGATCCGGCGACGTCGCGGTGGCGGCGGGTTGGGCCGCCACGGTGAACGTCGGCTGGCCCGGCGGGCTCAGCGAGCTCCCGAACGTCCCGTCGATCGCGACGGTCTGCACGGTCCAGCGGTAGGTGTGACCGACCGTCAGAGCGTTGCGGGGCGTGTACGACGTGGTGTCGGTGAAGTCGAACAGGGAGCCGCCGGCGAGGTCCGTCACGGTGACGACGTACCTGGCCGCGCCTGCGACCGGCGTCCAGGTCAGGGTCGGCACGGTCACGGTCGGCCGGCGTTGTCGCGTTACCCACCGGCGACAACGGCTGGGCGCAGGTCGGGCGCGTAGGTGAACGAGTGGACCTGCGCCGAGATGTAGTCGGTCAGGGCGTTGCCGGGGTCGTCGACGGCGTACACGCGCCAGTAGTAGGTGCCGTTGGCGCCGGGCATGCAGCGCTGGTTCAGGCTGCCCGGTGTCAGCGTGGTCTGGGTGGTGCCGCAGCTGACCGGGTTGCTCCCCGTGTCGGTGAAGGCAGCATCGGTGCTCAGCTGCACGACGTAGCGGCTCGCGTGCGGCACGGCGCTCCACTGGTAGTAGAACGGGTCGCCGACGGTCGCGTCGTCCGCGGGGTACTGCAGGGTGGGCTGGTCCGGATAGTTGCGCTTGAACTGCCACACCGGGACCAGGCCCCACGAAGCGCGGTTGCCGGCGGCGTCGACAGGCCGCACCCGCCAGTAGTACTGGTCGTTGTTGAGCGTGGTCGGTGGCGAGTAACGGGTGCCGATCGACGAAGGTCTGGTCGACCACGGCGGTGTTGAAGTTCTGGTCGGTGCTGATCTGGAGGTCGTAGGAGCGGGCCCCGGCGACCGGTGTCCAGTCGAGCACCACGTCCTGGACCGCGCCGTTGATGTCGTCCGCCGGGCTCTGGAGTCCGACGTTGGGAAGTGCGCCGATGGTGAACGCCGACGGCGACGACCAGTCGGTGTTGAAGTCGCCGTTCGAGAAGCGGGCCTGGACCTCCCAGTAGTAGGTCCCCGGCGGCAGCAACCCGGACAGGGTGGCGGCGTTGGCCTGCACCGGGCTCAGGGTCACGTAGCGGGCTCGGGTCGACGAAGCCCGGGTCCTGCCCGACCCGCACGACGTAGTCCTGGGCGCCTTGGATCGCGGACCACTGGAACGCCGGAGTCTCGCTCCGGCTGGTCGAGCGTCGCACCGTTGACGGGTGCCACGAGGGTCGGCGGGTTGTTGGCCGACCGGGAGAACGACGCAATGCTCCAGTCGCTGCTGGCGCTCGAGGTGTCGGCGCGGACCCGCCAGTAGAGCTGACCCTTCGGCAGCTGGACCGTCGGCGTCGCCGGTCGTTCCAGGTGCCGATCTGGGTCCAGACGATGCCGGTGCTGAAGTCCGGGTCCTTCGCGACCTGGACGTCGTAGACGGTGGCGTCGGCGACGCGGTCCCACGACAGGGTCGGGATGGCGGTGCCGTCGGCCCGTGCGGGCGCGAGGTTCACCGGCGCGGCAGGAGCGGCGGCCTGAGCGGGAGCAACGAGAACCAGAGACGCAGCCAGAGCGGCGACCGCTGTCGCGAGAGTCGCGAACAGGCGTGGTGAACGACGAGCACCGGACACGCGACGGGCCTTCCCCGAGACGACAGGACGGTGCAGCCTAAATCGCCATCAGGGACGGTGTTCGGGGAACGGAGAAACTCGGCCGCCACCGCGATCGGTCAGTCGACACCGACCGCGAACGCGGACTCGAGGTCGTGACGGGAGTAGGCCCGGAACGCGATGTGGGTCTCGGTGGAGGTCACGCCGGCCACCTTGTTGAGGCGATCGGCGACGACGGTCGCCACGTCGTCGTGGTTGCGGACCCGGACCAGCGCGATCAGGTCGATCTGGCCGGTGACGGAGTAGACCTCGCTGACGCCCTCGAGATCGGCGATCTCCTCGGCGACCTCCGGGATCCGGGCGACGTCGGCCTTCACGAACACGATGGCGGTGATCATGTCCCGACCCTAGTCATCGCACGGGGCGGGTGGCGACGGGCAGGTCGCGCCGGTCGTCGAACGGCACCAGGTCGAGCCGCGACTGGGTGACGGCGTCGTGGAGGGCGAGGTGACGGGTGGCGCCGCCGACCGGGCAGGTCCACTCGCCGTCGACCTCGATCAGCCGCAGGCCCGGCGCCTCCAGCCAGCGCAGGATCCGCTCGGTCTCCTCGGCGGTGGCCGCGGGGGCGGGACCGGGACCGCCCCGGACCGACTCGCCACTGGCGACGAGCTCGGCGACGTAGTGGTGAGCGTCCGCGCCCGGCGGGATGACCCCGGCCGCAGCCAGCCGGCCGTGGCGTACGACGTGCACCGCCCAGCGGACTCCACCACGTGGGTCGTCCTCGCGGCGGGCGGCCACCAGCTGGGGGATCCGGGTCAGGGCCGAGAGCCGTTGGGTGCGGGCGACCGCGCGCACGAACGCCGCGAGGCGGTCGCGATGGACCCCGGCCTCCTCGAAGCGCTCGTCGTCGGCGAGGGTGGCCATCCGCCGGGTGATCAGCTCGACCACGTCGTCGGGGCGACTGAGCAGGTTGTCGCGGAGCTGTCGCACCACCGCGGCGTACGTCGTGGAGTCGACGCTGCCGTCACACGGCGACAGGCAGCGGCCCATCTCGGCGAGCACGCACGGCGACACCGAGGGTCGCCGCCCCAGCCGCTGGGTGCACTGCCGGAGAGGGAAGGTCTCGTGGAGCGCGGCCAGGCACTTCTCGGCGGTGCGTTTGCTCGAGAACGGGCCGACATAGTCGGCTTGGTCGTCGACCACGCGACGCACGAGGGACAGGCGTGGCCAGGCCTCGCGCGTGAGCTTGAGGTAGTGGGCCTTCTCCGGGAAGCGGGAGCGGCGGTTGTAGCGGGGCTTGTGCTCGGCGATGAGCCGCAGCTCGCGGACCTCGGCCTCGAGGGGTGTCGCGCACTCGATGCCGGTGACCGACTCGGCCAGGCCGACCATCTCGCCCATCCGGGAGCGGGTCTCGGACGCGGTGAAGTAGGAGCGGACGCGGGTGCGCAGGTCGCGGGAGGTGCCGACGTAGAGGACCCGGAGGCCCTCGTCGCGGAAGAGGTAGACGCCCGGCGCGTGGGGCAGCCCCTCGGCCAGGTGGCGCTTGCGGCGCTGTGCGGTCGAGACCTTGGCGCTGAAGGTCTGGAGCTCCTCGAGGGTGTGCACGCCGAGCCCGCCGAGTCGCTCCATGAGTCCGTGGAGGACGTCGACGGTCGCACGCGCGTCGGACAGCGCGCGGTGGTTGGGGGTGGTGGAGGCGTGGAAGACCCGGGCCAGGGACGACAGCTTGCAGTTGGGGGCGTCGTCGCGGGTGACCACGCGCCGCGCGATCTTGGCGGTGTCGAGCACCTCGAACGCCGGCCAGCGCAGATCCTGGCGGGCGGCGAACCACTGGAGGAAGCCGACGTCGAACGGCGCGTTGTGGGCGACCAGGACGCAGCCGGCGGCGAACTCGAGGAAGGCCGGGAGCACCGACTCGATCGGTGGTGCGTCGCTCACCATGGAGTTGGTGATGCCGGTGAGCACCGCGATGAAGGGCGGGATCTGGGTGTGGGGGTTGACCAGGGTCTGGAACTCGCCGAGCACGTCACCCCCCCGCACCTTGACCGCACCGACCTCGGTGATCATCGAGCCGCCCTCGGCGGATCCACCGGTGGTCTCGAGGTCGACCACGCAGAACGTCAGGTTGCGCAGCGGCCGCCCGAGCTCGTCGAAGGTGCGCTGGACCTCCCAGTGGGGTCGGGAGGCGGTCGTGGTCACGTTCCCGACGCTAGGGCGACCCGCCGACAACGACGGGCGACACACCGGGTACCTGTCAGGCGGGTGAATGTCAGGCAGGCGATTGTCGGGCCACCTTGCGAGCAGGCTCGCTGCGGTCTCGCTCCGGTCGCTGCGCTCCGACTCCGTCGGATCGCAGCGTCCTCGCTCGCGCTCGATGTCGGTGGTCCCTGTGATCGTTACGAGCATGACGACGAGAATCGACTGCGACACCTGCCTGGTCCGCGGGCACGCCTGCCACGACTGCGTGGTGACCGTGCTGCTCGGGCCACCGCCCGAGCTGACCCTGGCCGACGACGAGTGCCAGGCGCTCGACACCCTCGCGGCGGGTGGCCTGGTGCCTCCGCTGCGGCTGGTCACACCCGTGTCCGGCCCGGTGATCGAGTCGGCGTGAGGGCCTGTGGACAGCCCGTGACGGAGGTGGCGGATGTGACGTATGTGACACAGGCGACCCGGTCACCGTCCCAGGTCACGAAATAGTCACGACAAGCTGGTTGAAAGTTTGGCGGGCGGGGCGCGCTGTGGTTAGGGTGACGCCTCAGACGCCCGTACCCATGGACCAGTCCGAGGTTCATGCGGGGGTCGCGCCGAGTCCCAAATCGTGGCAGCTCGGGCCACGACGAAGAGCCGGGGAACCAAACCCATCTGGGGTGAATCGTCATCAAGGCGGAGGCTGAATCCGTTCAGCTCCCGAGGAGATGATGTAGGGCCTGTCGTGCCCGAACCCGTCAGCTCACCTGGTAGGCGTACGACATGCAAGGGAGACCTTCCGCGCGTGCTCAACGGCCGGAAAAGCCTCATCACCGTCATTGCCGCATCCGCACTCGTCGCCACCGTGGGAGCCATCCCCGGGGGCTCGGCGCAGGCGCAGCCCTCCATCGACGACGTGCAGCACCGGGTCGACCGGCTCTACCACGCCGCTGAACAGGCGTCGGAGCGGTACAACCAGATCCACGTCCAGCTGTCGCAGATGCGCGGCGACGTGAAAGCTCTGCGCGCCGACCAGGCCCGCCAACAGTCGCGGACCGAGCAGGCCCGACGCATCGTCGCCGACTCGATCGTCCAGCAGTACGAGGGCGACTCGCTCTCCGCGGTCGGGCAGGCCGTGGTCGCCACCGACCCGAGTGCGTTCGTCTCCCAGCTGAGCACCATGTCGGCCTTCAACTCGATGCAGGCCGGCCAGTACTCCAGCTACCTGACCCAGGCCAAGGCGCTGAGCATCCGACAGGACGCCACCGGTAACCAGCTGGCCAAGGTCGCGAGCCTCGAGAAGGAGGCCGCCCAGAACAAGGCGGCCATCGCTGCCAACCTGGCGGAGGCCAAGAGCGAGCTCGACAAGCTGAAGGCCGACGAGCGCGACCGCCTGATCGAGGCCTCCCGCGGCGACACGACGCGCATCTCGTCGGCCAACATCCCGGTCTCGGGCCGTGCCGCCGCTGCCGTTCACTACGCGATGGCCCAGATCGGCAAGCCCTACGTCTACGGCGCCGCCGGGCCGAACTCCTTCGACTGCTCCGGACTGACCATGGCCGCCTGGGGCTCCGCGGGCGTCGGACTCCCGCACTCCTCGAGCGCACAGTACGGCTCGGGCACCCACATCTCGGCCAGCCAGCTGCAGCCCGGTGACCTGGTGTTCTACTACTCACCGATCAGCCACGTCGGCATGTACATCGGCAACGGCATGATCGTGAACGCCGAGAACCCCTCGGCAGGGATCCGCGTGGCTCCGCTCTACATGATGCCGTTCGTCGGCGCGGTCCGTCCTGGCTGACCCCGCGCCTCCGAGCAGGCCCCTGAGCAAGCAGGGAGTGGCCGGTCGCCCCCGTTGGTGGGTGGCCGGCCTCTCGCTGTTCCTGGCCCTTGTCGTCGGGGTCGTGGTCTGGCTGACCCAGCGCGACTCGACGTACCACGCGCCGCTGAGCGGTCCTGGAACCGCGCAGACCTCCCCGTCCCAGGCGGCCACCCTCTTGCGTGGCCTGGAGACCGCGGTCGGCCGTGACGACCCGGCGTCGGCGCGGCGACTGGGGTCCTCCGTCGGGGCGGCCGACGCCCTGTCCGGGGTCGTCCGCAACGCGCAGGCGCTCCGCGTGGCGGCCTTCTCGCTGCGCTACGTCGACGAGGCCGGGGGAGTGGCCCCTGACGGCGCCTTCGCGGCGTACGCGCAGGCCTCGTGGCGCTTCGCCGGCTTCGACCACCGGGCCGAGAGCATGGAGGTCCGGGTCCGCTTCGCCCAGCGCGACGGACACCTGGGCATCGCGGGCATCGGCGGTGGAGACCGGCGGTCGCCGCTGTGGCTGTCCGGCCCCCTGCAGGTACGCCGCTCGCCCGGCACGCTGGTCCTCGTCCAGGGTGGCGCGGCCGAGGCCGATCGGATGGCGGGGCTGGCCCGCACCGCCGTTCCCCAGGTACGCCGGGTGCTGCCGGGCTGGTCGCCCCACCTGGTGGTGGAGGTGCCGGCCACCGAGCAGCGCCTCGAGGCCGCTCTCCACGCCGACCGGGGTCAGTACGCCGGGATCGCTGCGGTGACCACCTCGGTCGACGGAGACCGGGCGCGTCACGCACCGGTGCATGTGTTCGTCAACCCACAGGTGTTCCTGCCACTCGAGCCCGACGGTGCGCAGGTGGTCCTCACCCACGAGGCCACCCACGTCGCGACCTCCGCAGCCACGAGCTCCTCGCCGATCTGGCTGGTCGAGGGCTTCGCCGACTACGTGGCCCTGCGCTCCCAGCACCTTCCCCTCACCACCACCGCCGCCCGGATCAGCTCACTGGTCCGCACCTCCGGTGTGCCCCACCGCCTGCCGGACGAGCACGAGTTCGCCGCCGGCGCGCCCCACCTCGAGGCGCGCTACGAGAGCGCCTGGCTCGCCTGCCGACTTCTCGCCGACAGCGCAGGACCCCGGGCGCTGGTGTCGTTCTACCGCGCCGTCGACGCGGGACACCCCGTCGGGGCCGCGCTCCGAAGCCAGGCCGGGTTCGGGCTCCGCGGCCTGACCGAGCGATGGCGGACCCTGCTGGCACACTTGCCGGCGTGAGTGAACGCCGCTGGGCCCTGGCCACGTTCCTGGTGGCCACGGTCGGCTTCGTGGTGGTCGCGGCCTGGCGGATCCCGTGGCACCCGGTGCCCGGCGGTACCCCGCCCCCGGTGGCGGCCGGGTCGGTGTTCACCCAGGAGCAGATCGCCCGGGCCAACGCCTACACCGACCCTGCCCGACACCTCGCGTGGGCCTCCCTCGCGGTCTCCCTGCTCGTCACCCTGGTGCTCGGCTTCACCCCGCTCGGCGCGCGCCTGGTCGGGCGCCTGCGGGGCTGGTGGTGGGTGCGGGTGCTGCTGGCCGTGCTGCTCCTGGCGGTCATCGGGCGACTCGTCACGCTGCCGTTCGCGATCATCGGGCACCACCGGTCCGTGCAGTACGGCCTCAGCAACGAGGACTGGGGGCCCTGGGCCGTCGACCAGATCAAGGGCCTGGTGCTGTCGGTGGTGATCTCGGGGCTTCTCCTGCTCGTGCTCGTCGGCTGCGCACGCCGCTGGACCCGTGCCTGGCCGGCCGTGGCGGGCGTGCTGCTCGGCGGACTGGTGATGCTGGGCTCGTTCGTCTACCCGGTGCTGGTCGAGCCGGCGTTCAACGACTTCACCCCGTTGCCCGACGGCCCGCTGCGCACGCAGATCCTGCAGGTGGCCGCCGCCGAGCACGTCCACCTCGACGACGTCCTCATCGCCAACGCGTCACGGCGTACGACGACGCTCAACGCCTACGTGTCGGGGTACGGCAGCACCCGGCGGGTCGTCCTCTACGACAACGTCGTCCGCGACCTGCCCCGTGACCAGATCCTCGCGATCGTCGCCCACGAGCTCGGGCACGCGCGCCACAACGACGTCCTGACCGGGTCGATGTTGGCTGCCTTGGGCGCCACGCTCGGGATCGGGCTGCTCGGGCTGGTCCTGCCGCTTCTACGCCGACCCGGCGCGCTGCGCGACCCGACGGTCGTCCCGCTGGTCGTGGCCCTGGTCGCGCTCGCAACCGTGTTGTCGAGCCCGGTCAACAACGGCTTGTCGCGTCTCATCGAGACCCGGGCCGACGTCGACTCGTTGCAGACGACTCGCGACCCCGCAGCGTTCATCGCGATGCAGAAGAAGCTGGCGCTGAGCTCGCTGAGCGACCAGCCACCGGCCTGGTCACAGTTCTGGTTCGGGTCCCACCCCACGACGCTCGAGCGGATCGCGATCGCCGAGCAGCTCGGCCGGCGGCTGGGAATCCCTGCTGGCGGCGGAGGGCAAGGCTGAGGACCACGATGGCCGCGGTCCCCGTGGGTCCGCGGCCATCTCCTGTCGACAGGTTGGGTCAGGGGCAGGTGCCGGCGTTGGCCGAGGTGCCGACCGTTGTGCACGTGCCGCTGAAGATGTTCTTGAGCACGCCGCCGAAGGCGAAGACGACGACGACGATGAGTGCGGCGATGCCGGCGATGAGCAGGCCGTACTCGACCGCGGACGCGCCGCGCTCGTCCAACTTGGCCAGGCGGGCGTCGAGCAGGATGCGGAGGTAGTCGAGCATGGTGGTGGCTCCTTGATATGCCGGGGCGGTGATGACTTCAGTGTGCGGCGTCGTGACCGCTCGCAGGTAGATGCGATCGCCCGAGGTGGGGTGGTCCGAAGGGACTAGCCATCGCACGCTGCAGGGGCGGTATCTGGTGTCCGGTCGTCGCCGGCACGGTCGGCATCGTCTGATCCGAGGAGATGCAGCCCGGACATGAGGAAGGCCGCGGACCTGGTCGGGGTCCGCGGCCATTCCTGAGACCGAGGTCAGCAGCTACGGGCCGCCGCGCCACTCTGGCCGACGCTGTTGCAGGTGGTCCGGAAGATGTTCCTCATGACGCCGCCGAAGGCGAAGACGACGACGACAATGAGAGCCGCGATGCCGGCGATGAGCAGGCCATACTCGACGGCAGACGCGCCGCGCTCGTCCATCTTGGCCAGGCGGGCGTCGAGCAGAATGTGTAGGTAATCGAGCATGTGAGGTGGTTCCCTTCCGAGTGGTCGCCAAATGAGGTCCGACATCGAAAGTGTGGAGATCCCGGAGTCGCGTGTCCGGCAACATGTCAATGGGGTGGTCCAGACTAGACCAGTGGTACCGTGGCGCGGCCCGAAAGATGAAGAGGCCGCGGACCCGTCCGGGTCCGCGGCCTCATCGCGAGCGCTGGATCCGCGGCCCGCGAGTCGCACCGGCGCCACCGCTCTGGCCGACGCTCTTGCACGTGGTCGCTGAAGATGTTCCTGATGACGCCGCCGAAGGCGAAGACGACGACGACGATGAGGGCCGCGATGCCGGCGATGAGCAGGCCGTACTCAACGGCGGAGGCGCCGCGCTCGTCCATCTTGGCCAGGCGGGCGTTGAACATGATCCGGAGGTAGTCCAGCATTTTCGTATCTCCTACAGGTGTGATGACTCAGGCGATTGAGAGCCGAGAAGGCCGGAGGCCTCCGTGACCAATACTCCCTGTTGAGGGCGTCTCGCGGATCCCGCTTTCGATCTTGGCGTTGTAGTCCATTCGGGCCATATCGAGTCATGTCCTAGGGGGAGATCAGAGAAAACGCCGATATCCGTTGCGAACCTGTGCTTCAGGATTCCTTGCGCTTCACGCTGGAAAGCAGGCCGATCCGCATAGCGGTGACGAGCGCCTGGGCGCGGTTGCTGGCGCCGAGCTTCTGGTAGATCCGGGCGATGTGGGACTTCACGGTCGACTCGCTCATGTAGAGCTGCTGACCGATGGCGGCCGCGTTCGCGCCGTCAGCGAGGAGCAGCAGGACGTCGTGCTCGCGCGTCGAGAGACGGGTCGACTCGGCACTCATGCGGCGCATCATGGCGCCGGCCAGTCCCGTGCACAGGAACGAGCGGGGAGACACCGCGGCGTGACGAGCCGCGCGCACCACTTCGGTCGAGGGTGCGTCCTTGCCGACGAATGCCGACGCACCCGCCTCCATGGCCGCGAAGATCTGGTCGTCCCGGAGTGCATGGTGACCACGACCAGGCCGATCTTCTCGTCGTGGGCGCGCACCTGACGGATGATGTCGAGCCCGGTGCCGTCCGCGAGCTGCAGGTCCGTGACGATGAAGTCCTGCCGGTACGCGTCGGACATCGCGACGGTGGCGGCCTCCGTCCCGACGGAGCCGATCACCTTGGTGGCGTCCTCGCGGCAGAACGCACCGAACAGGCCCTCGCGGATGAGCTCGTGATCGTCGACGACGAGGACCCGGAATGTCGTCCGGGGGGGTGGTCATGCTATCAGCGTGTCCTGGTAGGGGCATCGACACGGGCACGACACGCCGAGCGGTGCTGAGAGTGACCGCCTCCGTCGGCCGTGGGGCACGCCGTCGGTGACGTGGAGGTCGGCCTCGACGAGGGGCGGCCCGCTCGCCCATGATCTCGAGCCCGTGCGCGAAGTCCTCGCGGCCGACCCCGATCCCTCGGCCGTCGTCCGCCACGGTGATCTCCGCGAGCGGCGGCGCGACGCTGCACTGGACGTCGATGACCGGGTGCCTGCGTGCCGGACGGCGTTGTTCATGGCCTCCTGCGCGATGCGGAGCAGCTCCGCCTCGACGTCGGGCCGCAGACGTGGTGGTCGACTCGTCGAGCGTGACGTGGATCGGGACCCGCTGCTCGCGCTGAGGTGACGGGCTAGCGAGCCGATCGCGGTGCCGAGCGTGTCGTTCTCGCCGACGCTGGTGCGCAGCGTCCGCACCGAGCGGCGGACCTCCCCGACCACCATCGTCAGCCGCTCGCGCAGCATCTGGAGCTGGCGCGCGTCGTCCGAACCCTCGGGGTCCTGGTCGACCATGGAGTCGACGAAGTAGCCGAGCGAAGCCATCTCCTGGGCCACCCCGTCGTGCATCTCGCGCGCGAGCCGTCGACGTTCCTCGACCGTCGCGGAGTCTCGGAACGCCACGAAGAGCACGGCCGTGTCGAGATGCACGGTCGCGGGGCTCGAGCTTGCGGTCGATGGCCGAGATTCGTCGTGGGAGGCCCAACGCCTGGGGGTCGAGCCCGGGCGACAGGACGCCGGTCACCACTGCGACCATCCCGCCGCCACTGCCGAGGGGCAAGGCGAAGCCGTGCCCGACGACGCGGACGTTGCTGGTGGCGACGCAGTACTGGGCGAGCTCCTCGGCCTCCGGGTGGTCCGGTCGCGACCCCGGTGTCGTTCATGATGGCCGTCAGCACCTCGCCCCGGGGCACGTGCACGATCAGTGCTGGCACCGGTAGCTCGTCGTGGACCGCGCTGCGATCTGGCGACCGAGGGTGACAGGGTCGAGCCCTGAGCCAGTCGTCCGGAGAGGCCGATCAGCTCGCGGATCAGTGCCTGGGCGTCGCGGTAGGACTCGAGCGGGTCGGCGGGTTCGCGGTAGAAAGTGACGTGGATGAAGGTGCCGATCAGCGCCAGCCCGAGGCTGAAGATCGTCCAGGTGAACGCCGCGCTGCCCTGGTCCGTGTCGAGGGTGCCGCCGAACAGGCTGATCACGACGAACGCGGCGAGCTCGGCCGAGAGCGACAAGGCCTCGCGTTCCCCGTCGTAGGCCGGCGGTGAACGGCGGCACTGCGAGCGCTCCGAGCACGGCCGTGGTCGCGGTGGAGGACATTCCGACGACGGAGCCGGAGGACAGCCCGGCGACCGAGCCGACGAGCGCGGAGTCGAGGACCAGGAGCAGGGTGGGCGGGAGCTCGAGCAGCTCGCCCGCGGTGACCGCGGCCCAGATGGAGCCGATCGCCAGCAGCGCCAGCAGCATCAGCTGGTTGCTGGACAGGAGCAGGGGCATGGCGAGCGTCAGGAGCGCGAACGTCCTCGCTCCCAACGCCAGCCAGGTGTACTGACGGCGAGGACTACCCCAGATCATCGGTCCGCACCATCTCGGATCACTTACCTGCGAACGAGTCCATGATGTGGATGACGGCGGCCCGTTCGCCGCGATGAACAAGCAGGGGAAGATGCAGAAGATCAACGGGAAGAGGATCTTCACCGGCACCTTCTGGGCCTGCTCCTCGGCGCGCTGCGAGCGCTTGATCCGCATCTCGCGGGCCTGGACCCGCAGCACGTTGGCGATCGGGATGCCGAACGCGTCGGCCTGCACCATCGCGGACGCGAACTGCTCGCAGGTCGGACAGGTCGGTGCGATCGCCCATGGCGCGGATGGCCTCGGTCCGGCCGACCCCGATCTGCATCTCCTGCAGGACGCGGAAGAACTCGCCGGCCAGCGGCCCCTCGCTGTTGCGAGCCACCTGGGCGAGGGCGCCGTCGAAGGAGAGTCCCGACTCGACCGAGATCGTCAGCAGGTCGAGGGCGTCGGGCAGCTCCGCCGCATCCGCTCGGTCCGGTCGTAGGAGACCTGATACAGCACCAGATCCGGAACGAACCAGCCGAGCGCGGCGCCGCGAGGCACGACCGCGAGCAACGGGCCGAGGCTCCAGCCGAACGCGAGTCCGACGGCGACGCCGACGATGAGTCCGACGACGAGCCCGACGGTCTTGAAGGCCAGGAGCCGGTCGACGTCCCAGCCGCCGGGGTTGCCGGCGAGGTCGAGTCGACGCCGGAGCCGGTTGATCTGCCCGGTGGGGTCGAGCCGTCGTCCGATGAGCGTCAGCCGACGGAGCAGCGGCTGCCCGACCCGGGTCCGGAACGCCGGCTCGACCTCGGCCTTCACCTGGCTGCGTGGTGCCGACTGCATCGCACGTACGGCGCTCCAGGGAACGGCTGACGCCGGTCGGTGCGCGACCGACCAGCCGAGACCGGACAGCAGCAGAAGATCGCGCCAGAAGACGCAGGCGAGTCCGATGACGAGCCCTGTGGTGCCCACGTCAGACCTCGACCCGGGTGACTCGGCGCAGCCAGAAGATGCCGATGAAGGAAAACCGACGCCGTCACGAGCATGAGGCGCCCAGGGCGGTCGTGTAGAGCGGCTTGAGGTAGTCCGGCCGCGCGACCACGGCCACGACGATGAAGACCACGGGCAGCAGCGAGATCACCAGCGCTGAGAGTCGACCCTCGGCGGAGAGCACCTGCACCTGCCGGCGTAGCCGGTCGCGTTCGCGCAGGGTGGCCGCGACCGTGCCGAGCACCTCGGCGAGGTTGCCGCCCACGTCCGCTGGATGCGCACCGCCATCACGACCCAGTGGAAGTCCCGGGACTGCATCCGGTCGGCGACGGTGTCGAGTGCGTCCTCGAGCGGGACGCCGAGGCGGGTCTCGGCCAGTGCGCGGTAGAGCTCCCCGGCCATCGGCTGGTTGCCCTCCCGCACGACGGTGTCGAGCGCCTGCGGCATCGAGTACCCCGCGGACAGGCTGCCCGCGACGAGCTGCAGGGTGTCCGGCAGCTGCTCGTAGAACGCCGTACGTCGCTCTCGACTGCCGGGTCGAGACGAAGATCCACGGACCGACCGCTCCCGACGATGAGCCCGGCCGAGGGTCGCCAGCACGCCGGCCCTCGGTGACGATCAGCACGAGCAGCCCCGAGCCGAGTGCGATCCCGAGGTGCAGCAGGGCCCACTCCGGCGGCTTGAACGGCAGTCCGGCGGCGTCCAGCGCCCGGGCCAGGCGCTCCTGCGGGTCGCGCCGGGCCACCACGCGACCGGCGAGCTCCACGGCCGACCTGGCGACGTTCGCGCGGTTGAGGGTCGCTCGCTCCGGGCGGCCGCCGCGAGCGGCCGGTGAGGGTGTAGATCGACATCCGGCGCTGCACCGAGGAGTCCCCGCTGGCGACGAAGGCGAGGGTGAGCAGCACGGCGAGGCCGACGAAGATCGCCGCCAGGCCGATCCAGAGCAGCACGGTCAGCCGCCGAACCGCTCGAAGGTGAACAGCCCCCCGGCGGGATCGTGATGCCGTGCCTGGAGAGCTCCATCTTCGCGAAGCGTCGGGCGAGATGCCGGTCGAGCGCAGCGTGCCGAGCGAGCTTGCCGGTCTCGTCGACGCCCATCGCGTGGTCGAAGAGGAAGATGTCCTGGAGGGTGATGACGTCGCCCTCCATGCCCTCCACCTCGGTGACGTGGGTGATGCGGCGGCGGCCGTCCTTGAGCCGGCGTCTGCTGCACGATCAGGTCGATGGCGGAGGCCACCTGCTCGCGGATGGCCCGGATCGGCAGGTCGAAGCCGGCCATCAGCACCATGGTCTCGAGGCGGGCGAGCGTGTCGCGGGGGCTGTTGGCGTGCACCGTGGTAGAGCGAGCCGTCGTGGCCGGTGTTCATGGCCTGCAGCATGTCGAGGGCCGCGCGCGTCGCGGACCTCGCCGACGACGATGCGGTCGGGCCGCATGCGCAGGGCGTTCGTGACCAGGTCGCGGATCGTGACCTCGCCCCGGCCCTCGATGTTGGGCGGCCGGGCCTCGAGGCGCAGCACGTGGTCCTGGTGCAGCTGGAGCTCGGCGGCGTCCTCGATGGTGACGATGCGCTCGTCGGTCGGGATGAACGACGACAGCACGTTCAGCGTCGTCGTCTTGCCGGTGCCGGTGCCGCCGGAGACGATGATGTTGAGCCGGCCCGTGACGCAGGCCGTGCGAGGAAGTCGGCGCGGCGCTGGGCGTCAGCGTGCCGAACCGCGATCAGGTCGTCGATCGGTGTAGCGGGTCGGCGGAGAACTTGCGGATCGTGAGGAACGAGCCGTCGAGGGCCAGCGGCGGGATGACCGCGTTGACGCGGCAGCCGTCGGGCAGGCGGGCGTCGCACCATCGGGCTGGACTCGTCGACGCGGCGGCCGATCCGCGCGACGATCTTGTCGATGATGCGGCGCAGGTGGGCTCGTCGATGAACGTGGCCGTCGACCTCGACGAGCCGGCCGCCGCGCTCGACGTAGATCGCTGTCGGGGCCGTTGACCATGACCTCGGTGATGTCCGGGTCGCGCAGGAAGCGGCTCGATCGGGCCGTAGCCGAGGATGTCGTCGGCGATCTCCTGGGCGATGCGGGCGCGGTCGCGGTGGTCAGCGGATGTCCTCGGCCTGCATCCCTCCTGCAGCGCCCCGACCCTGTGCTCGAGCTCGGACTGGGTCAGCCGGGCGTCGTACAGCTGGGGGCCGAGCTGCTGGAGCAGCGTCTGGCTGGACGGTGTGCTTGAGCTGCTCGAGACGCTCGTGCTCGGCGCCGCCGCGTCGGTTCTGCACCCGGGACGTCGTCGTCGTCGGGGTGGCCGGCGTGGCCGAGCGAGTCCGGCCCCCGCCCTCGTCACCTTCGGAGCGCGGCGGTGGGATCTGGGTCGGTTCGGAGTCCTCCGGGCCCTTGGGGGGCGGAGGAGGC
>CAVXHO010000006.1:0-36070 GCA_963761515.1 uncultured Actinomycetota bacterium | reverse complement strand
CGACCGGGACCGCTCCGGCCTCCAAGCCCGCACCGAGGCCCTCGAGCTCGGGCTCAACCGCAAGGACGGCGCCGGCGCGCTGCTCGCCGCCTCCGACTCCGTCTCGGGCCTGCTCGGCTCCGTGGCCGCCGTGCTGACCGTCGACCCCGGCTACGAGGCCGCGATCGCGGCGGCACTGGGCTCGGCCGCCGACGCGGTGGCCGTCACCGACGGCGACGCCGCCGTCTCGGCCATCGGCCGCCTCAAGACCGGCGACCTCGGCCGAGCCGGGATGCTGCTCGGCGGGGGAGTCACCGACGACCACTCCTGGCCGGGGCTCCCCAGCCACGCGACGTACGCCGTCGACGTGGTGTCGTGCCCCGACACCCTGCGGCCCGCGCTGGCGCGCCTGCTCTTCAAGACCGCAGTCGTCCACGACCTCGACGCGGCCCGGGCCCTCGTCGGCGACCTGCCCGACGTCACCGCGGTGACCCGCGAGGGCGACGTGTACGGCGCCCACTTCGCCGCCGGCGGCTCCGCCTCGCAGCCGAGCCTCCTGGAGATCCAGGCGGCGTACGACGACGCCTCGACCCAGCTGGGCGAGGCCATCGCAGCCTCCGAGCGGCTCGGCTTCGACATCGCCCGGCTCGACACCGAGCGGCTCGACGCCCAGCGCCGGGTCGACGTCGCGCTGGCCAAGCTCCACGAGTCCGACGCGACACTGGCCGCCGTGGCCGAGGAGCTCGGCCACTTCGGCACGACCGCGCGCTCGGCCCGCGGGGAGGCCGAGCGGATCGCCACGGCGATCGCAGCGGCCTCCGAGGCACGCGACCAGGACCTCGCCGGGCTCGCCGACCTCGAGGCCAGACTCGCCGCCGCACACGACGCGACCGACGAGGAGCCCGACACCACCGAGCGGGAGCGACTGGTCGACGCGGCTCGTGGCTCGCGCCAGGCCGAGATGGACGCCCGGCTCGCCCTACGCACCAGCGAGGAGCGTGCCCGCGCGCTCCATGGCCGCGCCGACTCGCTCCTGCGGGCGGCCGAGGCCGAACGCGAGGCGCGGGCCCGGGCCATCGAGCGGCGCGAGCGGCTGGTCCGCGAGGGCCGTGCCGCTCAGGCGGTCGGCCTCGCCGTGACCGTCGTCCTGGGCAAGCTGGAGGTGTCCATCCACCGGGCCGCGGAGGAGCGGACGCAGGTCGAGGCCACCCGGGCCGACCGCGAGCAGGAGCTGCTCGCCGTACGGTCCGCGCTGCGTGACCTGGCCCGCGAGCACGACGAGCTCGTCCACTCCGTGCACCGCGACGAGATGGCGCGGACCCAGCAGCGGATGCGGATCGAGCAGCTCGCGGAGCGCGCGCTGGAGGAGCTGGGCCTCGACGAGGACGGACTCGTCGCCGACTACGGTCCCGACCAGCTCGTGCCCTTCACCGGAGAGCTCGCCGACGGCGAGTCCGCGCCCGAGCCGGCGCCGTTCGACCGTGACGAGCAGGCCAAGCGGCTGCGCGCCGCCGAGCGCTCTCTCGCCCTGCTCGGCAAGGTCAACCCGCTGGCCCTGGAGGAGTACTCCGCGCTGGAGGAGCGCCACAAGTTCCTCACCGAGCAGCTCGAGGACCTCAAGGCCACCCGCAAGGACCTCCTCGACATCGTCCGCGAGGTCGACGCCCGCGTGCAACAGGTCTTCACCGAGGCGTACGCCGACGTGGCGGCCGCCTTCGAGACGACCTTCTCGCGGCTGTTCCCCGGCGGCGAGGGTCGGCTCGTCCTGACCGACCCGTCCGACATGCTCACCACCGGCGTCGAGGTCGAGGCCCGGCCGCCCGGCAAGAAGGTCAAGCGCCTGTCCCTGCTGTCCGGCGGCGAGCGTTCGCTGGTGGCTGTCGCGTTCCTGGTGGCCCTGTTCAAGGCGCGCCCGTCGCCGTTCTACATCCTCGACGAGGTCGAGGCCGCGCTCGACGACACCAACCTCGGGCGCCTGTTGCAGATCTACGAGGAGCTGCGTGCCCACAGCCAGCTGCTCGTGATCACCCACCAGAAGCGCACGATGGAGGTCGGCGACGCCCTCTACGGCGTGACCATGCGCGGTGACGGCGTCTCGACGGTGATCAGCCAGCGCCTCCGCGAACCGGCCTGATGTCCGGGTCGGTCCGGGCACCCCGGCCCACACGCGCCGACTTCGTGCACTGGTCGACCGCGACGACCCGCTGGGCCGACCTCGACGGCTTCGGCCACATGAACAACGCGCGCTACTTCGAGCTGATCGACACCGCCATCGACGTGCACCTGCAGGAGGCCATCGGCGGAGCCGTCGACACGCTCGATGCGATCGGCGTCTTCGCCGAGGTGTCGTGCCGCTACTTCCGCGAGATCGGCTACCCCGCCCCGATCGACCTCGGGGTGGTCGTCGACCGGGTCGGACGGACGTCGGTCTCCTACCGCGTCGGGCTCTTCCAGGGTGACGACGACGCCGCCGCGGCCGAGGGCCGGGTGGTGATGGTCTACGTCGACAACACGGACCCGGCGCGTCCGGCCACGCCGCTCCCCGACGTGGTCCGGACCGCGGTCGACGCCCTGGTCCGGTGAGTCCCCGGTGAACCACGACCCGCGCGTCGACGACTATCTCGACGGGCTGCCTGACTGGCAGCGCGCGACACTCCACCAGGTGCGCGAGGTGCTCGGCCGTACCGACCCCGCTATGACGGAGACCATCAAGCGGACTGTCCAGCCCTACTTCGTCCTCGAAGGCAACGTCGCGGCCTTCCTGGCCGCCCGTGACCACGTGAACGTCTTCGTCTACGACGGCGGGATCGTCCCCGACCCCCACGGTCTGGTCACCGCCGGGCAGGAGAACAAGACGGCCCGGACCATCGCCTTCCGCGAGGGTGACGTCGTACCCGAGGAGGCGTTGCTGGAGTTCTTCCGGCGCCTCGTGGCCGACAACCGCGCAGGTGGGTGGCGGAAGCTGAAGGACCGACCCCCGGGGTGAGTCGTTTTGACGAGCCTCACGGTGGGCATGCGAAGGTGAAGACATGTGGTTCCTAGTCGTCGCCATGCTCGTGATCCTGGTGCTAGCCGGCGCGGTGGTGCTCTACGTCGCGTTCCCACACCGCGGCGAGGACGTGCCCCACGTGCGGTGGATCGGTCGCATCATGCGCAAGGGCGTCGATGTGGCACCGACACTCGACAACACCTCCGACGAGGTCGAGCCGCCGGCCGAGCACCTCGACCTGACCACTCCCCGCACCAGCTCTTCCCAGACCCGGGGGCACGACCGCTGAGCCACGCCCGCACCTGATTGGATGAGCGCATGGACTGGCTCTTCCTGATCATCGGCGTCGTGGTCGTCGCCGCCCTCATCGTGGGCGGGCTCCTCGTGAGCGGCCGCCGCCGTGGTGGAGGGCCCCGCACGGGCACCGACGCCGTCCCGCCCCCTCCCGAGGAGACGAGCGCACCGGTCGGGAGCGCGGAGACAGAGGCCCCGACGGCCGTCACGACGCTCGAGCGGCCGGAGGGTACGGCGTCGCGGCTCGTGCGGCTGCGGCAGCGGCTGGCCGGCTCGCAAGGCGGTCTCGGCCGCGGCCTGCTCGGCCTCCTGTCGCGCGAGCGTCTCGACGAGGACACCTGGGAGGCGATCGAGGACACCCTGTTGACCGCCGACGTCGGCGTGGCTCCCACCCAGCAGCTCGTCGACCACCTCCGCACCCGTCTGCGTGTCGACGGCAAGGAGGCCGGCGACCCGCGTGCGGTCCTGCGCGACGAGCTCCTGCAGCTCGTGGACCCGTCCATGGACCGGCGCCTGCAGGTCTCCGGCCAGGACGGCAAGCCCGGCGTGGTGCTGGTGGTCGGCGTCAACGGCACCGGCAAGACCACGACCGTGGGGAAGCTCGCCCGGATCCTCGTGGCCGAGGACCGCTCGGTGGTGCTCGGTGCCGCCGACACCTTCCGTGCCGCTGCCGTCGACCAGCTCGCCACCTGGGGTGAGCGCGTCGGGGTCGAGGTCGTGCGCGGCCCCGAGGGCGGCGACCCGGCCAGCGTGGCGTTCCAGGCGGTGCAGGAGGCCCTCGACCGCGGACTCGACACCGTGCTCATCGACACCGCCGGCCGCCTGCAGAACAAGGCCGGCCTGATGGACGAGCTGGGCAAGGTGAAGCGGGTCATCGAGAAGCAGGCACCGGTCACCGAGGTGTTGCTCGTCCTCGACGCGACCACGGGTCAGAACGGCCTGGTCCAGGCCCGCGTGTTCTCCGAGATCGTCGACGTGACGGGCATCGTGCTGACCAAGCTCGACGGCTCGGCCAAGGGTGGGATCGTGGTCGCTGTGCAGCGCGAGCTCGGCGTACCCGTCAAGCTCGTCGGGCTCGGTGAGGGTGCTGACGACATGGCGCCGTTCGATGCGGGCGCGTTCGTCGACGCGCTCCTGGGATGAGGACTGAGATGACCAGGTATACCGACACCACGCGACGAGTGATGGTCGAGCACGTGAAGCCGCACGTGCCCGCAGGCCTCTGGAAGAGGCTGCGCAGGCTCGCGCCGAGCTCGCCGCCACAGCTCACGCCCCGTCAGGAGCGGGCACGGCAGCTCCGCGCGATGCCGCTCTCCGAGCTGTCCGTGGAGTTCGGCAGCGACAAGTGGGGGGTGCACCGCTACACGCCGCACTACGAGCACCATTTCGGCCCACTGCGCAAGCGGGCGAGCCTGGTGCTGGAGCTCGGGATCGGTGGCTACCGCCGCAAGCGGAAGGGCGGCGCCTCCCTGAAGATGTGGAAGTGGTACTTCCGGTCTGCCCAGGTCGTGGGCGTGGACATCGAGGACAAGTCGTTCGTCGACCAGCCCCGCATCACGTCGTACGTCGGCTCCCAGACCGACCGCGCACTCTTGGAGCACATCGTGCGCGAGCACGGCGCGCCGACGATCGTGATCGACGACGGCAGCCACCGGCCCGAGGACGTCATCGAGAGCTTCGGCATCCTCTTCCCGTTGCTCGCCGACGACGGCCTGTACGTCATCGAGGACACGCAGACCAGCTACTGGCCGCTGTGGGGCGGCAGCCTCGACCCCGACGACCCGACCACCTCGATGGCGATGGTCCGGCGCCTCCTCGACGGCCTCAACCACGAGGAGCGCCTCGACCCCGACTACGAGGCGACCTACACCGACCTGCACGTCGTGGCCGTGCACTGCTACCACAACCTCGTGGTCATCGTGAAGGGCGAGAACCTCGAGGGCACCAACAAGCGCGGTGCCAACGCGCAGTGGTACCGAGAGAACCCCTGAGCCCGTCAGTCCGCTGGGCGGTACGCGACCAGGCGTCGAGCCGGGCGGAGCGTGCGGGGCAGGTCCTTCAGCTGCTCATTCGGCCGTGGCGGGTAGTGATGGGCGGTCGACTCCAGGAACTGACGGACCCCGCTGAAGGCGTGGGGGAACCGCTCCTCACACAGGGTCAGTAGCCGGTCCGCTCCCAGGTCGTACGGGTCGTAGCGCAGCGTGTCGATCTTGACGTAGGGCAGCCGCCCGGCGGCCAGGGCCCGATCGGCCAGTCCCAGGGACGGGTTCCACGGCTCGCGCGCCCGTTTCCGCAGCAGGGCCGCGCTGTCCCTGGTGGTCGGGATCCCGGTGCGGCGCAGGGCCCACCACCGGACCCGACGTCGCGCCATCCGCTGGTCGGCGTCGGACTCGACGAAGAACGGCGCAGACGTGAAGCCAGCGCCGTACAGACGTCGGCTGAGGCCCACCTCGTACCGTCGGATCACCTTGTAGCGGCTGGACAAGGGCTTCATCTCCGACCAGAACCGCCGGAACTCCTCGGACGCGACCACCACCGGCCGGAACGTGACGAAGAAGCTCTGGACGTGGTGGCTCACGCGGTCGGTCTCGGTGAGACCCCAGAAGTCGACGTGCTGGGACGACATCCGGTCGTAGATCACCCCGTAGTCGGTCAACGGCCCGACGTAGCTGTCGTTGCACACCGTCACCTCGTCGTACGCCGAGAGGTCGACGGCCGAGAGTCCGACCTTGTAGCTGAGGAAGTCGTAGCCGACGTTCGGTCGCTCGATGACGCGGGCGTGGCTGCTCAGAAGCTCCCGCGCCTCGGTCGTGAGGTCGGCCGTGGTCACGACCACGAGGTCGTCGACCGCGGCCGCCAGTGCTGCGACCTGCCGCTGCACATGCGGTCCGACGGACCCGTCCGGGTCGAAGTGCGCCATGACACCGAGTCGGGCCACCCGAGTTCCTTTCTGGGACTGCGCGGCAGAATACCTGCCCGCGTGGACGATGACGACGGCCGGAGGCGGGCCCGCAGGTGCGTTTCGGCTTGGTATCTTGCAGGCCGAGCCGCCCACGGCTCTACCTCGGGACGAGGAGCAGCTGTGTCGCAGTCGGAGATGACCTTCCGCCACTCACTGATGTGGCGGATGAACGACTTCAGCAAGGGCCGGGGCCTCGAGATCGGACCACTGCACAACGCCACCGTCACCCGCGACAGGGGGGACGTGAGGTACGTCGACGTGTTCTCCCGCGAGCAGCTGGTGAAGAACTACGCGAGCGAAGAGCAGGTCATCGCCGAGCGGATCCCCGAGATCGACTTCATCCTCTCCACCGATGACGGCTTCCAGACACTGAAGGAGGCGGCCGCCCCGGGAGCGCCGTACGACTGGGTCACGGCCTCCCACGTCATCGAGCACACGCCGGACGTGATCGGCTGGCTGGGTGAGATCGCCGATCTGGTGGTCGACGGCGGCAAGCTGGTCCTGGCGGTCCCGGATCGGCGCTACTGCTTCGATGTCCACCGGCCGTCCACCACGGTGGGCCAGATGCTCCAGGCGCACGAGCAGTCCGACCTGGTGCCGTCCGTGCGCGCGGTCTACGACTACTTCCGTGCCTTCGCCCGGGTGCCTCCCGGCCAGATCTGGGACGGCTGTCCGCCGGGCTACGAGGACAGGCGGTACGGCCTCGACGAGGTCCTGGAGGCGGTACGGCGGGCCAGGGCGGGCGACTACGTCGACGCGCACGTGTGGACCTTCACCCCCGACAGCTTCATCCAGCAGCTCATCGAGCTCCGCGTCCTGGGGCTGTCCTCCTGGGCGATCGAACGAATCCGGCCCACGCGCCCGGGGAAGCTCGAGTTCTTCGTGGTCCTCACGCGCCTGCCTCGCGACGGCCAGGGGACCGAGGAGATCCTGGCCGGTGAGAAGCGGCCGCGTGGTCCGATGCCGGACTGGCTGTCGCATCGGGTCCAGCTGGGGCGCCGGGTCGAGCGCCAGCAGGCGAAGCTCTCGAAGCTGCAGGCCGAGCTGGGGCGACGCGACCGACAGCTGGACCGGTTGAGGGACGAGCTGGCCCGCAAGGAGGCGGAGCTGTCCGCGATCCATGACTCGTGGCGCTGGCGTACCGGAGGAGTGATGACGCGACCGGCGGGCGCCGTGCGTCGCCTGGCTCGGCGCCGATGAGCCCCACGTCGCAGTGATCCGTCACGTCGTGACGGTCGAGGAGTTCACAGAGCCGTAACACGACTGCAGCAGTTCGTTGCACGACGGCAACACGGGACGACGTACGACGAAACCTGCGGGCCCGAGTCTTACCTCCATCGGGGTGACTGACGTGGACGACGGTGTCCACGCACAGGCTCCCATCGCACACTCATGGAGGTTCCATGGACGGCTACTACGCCTGGATGATCGTGGCGACGGCCCTCGTCCTCATGATGACGACCCCGGCGCTCGCCCTGTTCTACGGCGGCATGACCCGGTCGAAGTCCGTGCTCAACATGATGATGATGTCCTACATCGCTCTCGCGGTCGTCGGCATCGTGTTCGTCCTGTGGGGCTGGTCAGAGGGCTGGGGCGGCGACGGCGTCGGCAACGGCAACGGCAAGCTGATCGCCAACCCGTTCACGATGTTCGGCCTGCACGGCGTCACCACCAGCAACTACATCTACGTGCTCTTCCAGCTCACCTTCGCGGTGATCACCGCGGCCCTGATCTCCGGCGCCATCGCCGACCGCGTGAAGCTGTCCTCCTGGATCGTCTTCCTGCCGATCTGGGTGACGCTCTGCTACTTCCCGATCGCCCACAACGTCTGGGGCGGCGGGTGGTTCTACTCACACATCCCGAACCTCGACTACGCCGGTGGCACGGTGGTGCACATCAACGCCGGTATCGCCGGCGGCGTGCTCGCCCTGATCATCGGCCGCCGGGTCGGCTTCATGCGCGACCCGATGAAGCCGCACAACCTGACGCTCACCATGATCGGCGCGGGCCTGCTGTGGTTCGGCTGGTACGGATTCAACGTCGGCTCGATCGTCTTCACCTCGGACTCGCTCAGCGACCCGGCGAAGTTCTCCACCCAGTTCTACAGCGAGACCGGTGCGACGTTCATGAACACCACCGTCGCCACCATGGCCGCGATGCTCGCCTGGCTGTTGATGGAGCGGATCCTGCACGGCAAGGCCACGTCGCTGGGTGCAGCGTCCGGGGTGGTGGCCGGCCTGGTCGCGATCACGCCGGCCTGCGGGGCGGTGAACATCCTGGGCGCCCTGATCGTCGGTGCTGTCGCGGGTGGGGCCTGCGCGTACGCCGTGGGCCTGAAGTTCAAGTTCGGGCTCGATGACTCGCTGGACGTCGTCGGCGTCCACCTGGTCGGCGGCATCGTCGGCTGCCTGCTGATCGGCTTCGTCGGCACCAACACCTCACCCCAGGGCATCGACGGGCTGTTCGGTGACATGAACGGGCTCTTCTACGGCGGCAACGCCACGCTGCTCTGGCACCAGTTCCTCGGCGTGATGTTCACCGTGGTCTGGACCGGCGTCTTCACCACGCTGATCGCCCTGGCCATCAAGCACACGATCGGCTGGCGGATCAGCGCGGACGACGAGGTCGACGGCATCGACTTCGCCGAGCACGGCGAGTCGGCGTACGACCTCGACGGCCGCTCGGGTGGTGTACTCGGCGGGAGCGGGCCTGCTGCGCCGGCACACGCCAAGACCGAGTCCACGGAAGGAGCCATGGCATGAAGCTCATCACCGCGGTGATCAAGCCGCACAAGTGGGAAGAGGTCCGCGAGGCTCTCGAGACGTTCGGGGTGACCGGGATGACCGTCTCGGAGGTCAGTGGCTACGGGCGGCAGAAGGGCCACACCGAGGTCTACCGAGGTGCGGAGTACGACATCGCGCTGGTGCCGAAGATCCGGATCGAGATCGTCGCGGACGACGGTGACTCCGAGGACATCCTCGGCATCATCCAGAAGACCGCGCAGACCGGCCGGATCGGTGACGGCAAGGTGTGGGTGAGTCCGGTCGAGACCGTGGTCCGGGTCCGCACCGGCGACCGCGACGCGGCGGCCATCTGAGACCGCCGGGGGAGGCCCCGCCGGCCATCTGGCCGGCGGGGCCCGTCGTCGTCGGGGACAGCCCCGGCCCGAACCGGACGGACACCGTGGTGGACAGGAACCAGAGGACGGACGAGGCCGACGCGCTGTGCCTCTCGGCGTACGCCGTCTCCGGCGCGCCGGAGACCGGGTGCGCCCTCGTCGCCGTCGGCGGCTACGGACGGCGCGAGCTCGCGCCGTACTCCGACCTCGACGTGGTGCTGGTCCACGAGCCCGACGTCGCCCTCGGTGATGCGGGGGAGAAGGTCTGGTACCCGATCTGGGACTCCGGTGCCCGGCTCGACCACTCGGTGCGCACGGCGCCCGACATGATGGAGCAGGCCGACGCCGACCTGCGGGTCGCGCTGGGGCTGCTCGACCTGCGCCACCTCGCCGGCGACCCGCACCTCACCCTGCGACTGCGGTCGGCGATGCTCGCGCACTGGCGACGTACGGCGCGGGACCGGCTGCCCGGGCTCCGCACGCTGGTCGCCAAGCGTCACGACCTGATGGGCGAGCTCGCCCATCTCTCGGTGCCCGACCTGAAGGAGTCCGAGGGCGGGCTGCGCGACGCCACCGTGCTGAAGGCGCTGGTGGCGACCTGGCTCGTCGACGTGCCACACGTCGACCTCGAGCGCTCGCGGCTGGCGATGCTCGACGTCCGCGACGCGCTGCACGCCGTGGCGGGGCGCGCGACCGACCGGGTCGCGCCCGAGATGTGGGAGGAGCTCGCCGAGCGGCTGAGGCTCGATGACGAGGCCGCGGCACAGCGCTACGTGCGTGAGCTCGGTCGTCGGACCACCCACCTCTCGCGGCTGACCTGGCGTCGCGTGGACGGCGTACTCGCACGACCGGCGCACGGCGGCGCGGCCCGGCGTCCCGACCTCCAGACCGTCGAGCCCGGGGTGGCGCTCGCCGGCGGTGAGGTCGTGCTCAGCCAGGACGCGCGGCCGGCGTCGGACCCGACCCTGCTGCTCCGCGCGGCGGCGGTCGCCGCCGAGCGTGACGTCGAGCTGGCCCCGGCGACGGCGGCCCGACTCGTCGCGGAGTGTCCGGCCCTTCCCGACCCGTGGCCCGGCGACGCGCGGCAGGCGCTGGTGCGGCTGCTCGCCGCCGGGCCCGGGCTGCTGCCGGTCTGGGAGACGCTGGAGGAGACCGGAGCGCTCGACGCGGTGCTGCCGGAGTGGGAGCGGATCCGGTTGCTGCCGCATGCGTCGGCGATCCACCGGTTCACCGTCGACCGCCACGTGGTCGAGACCTGCATGGAGGCGGCGGCCCTGATCCGCCAGGTGTCACGCCCCGACGTGCTGCTCGTCGCGGCCCTGCTCCACGACATCGGCAAGGGCGGGCTGACCGAGCACAGCATCGCCGGGGAGCCGCTGGCGCGGGAGATCGCGACCCGGATGGGGTTCGACGACTCCGCGGCGGCGCTCGTGGGGCTGCTCGTGCGGCAGCACCTCCTGCTCGCGGAGACGGCCACGACCCGCGACCCCGAGGACCCGGCGACGGCGCGGGTGGTCGCCGATCGGCTCGGCAGCGCCGAGGCGCTGTCGCTGCTGCTGACCCTGACCGAGGCCGACGCCCGCGCCACCTCGGCCAAGGCCTGGTCGAGCTGGCGGGCCGGTCTGATCCGCGAGGTCGCGGCACGGACGGCGCGGCTGCTGGGGGAGACGACCACTGGCGACGACCGACCTGAGGTGGTCGTCGTACCGAAGCAGGTACGGCGTGGTGCGGTGTCGATCCGTGTCGAGGCCGGCGAGGGCGGGGCGCGGGTCACCGTGCTGGCCCGCGACCGGGTGGGTCTGCTGGCCGACGCTGCCGCACTCTTCGCGATGCAGCGGGCGTCGGTCCGCTCCGCCCGTGCGTGGGCCCAGGACGACATCGGCGTCTCGGTCTGGGAGGTGGCCGAGGAGCACCTCGACGAGGCCGTGCTGCGCCACCGTTTCGAGGCGATCGTCGCGGGGCGGGTCGACCCCGCGGCACGACTCAAGGGCGACCCTGCCCGGATCGCCCCGTCGGTCGTCGTACGGCCGGAGGCGTCGGCGCGCGCGACGGTCCTCGAGGTCCGGACGGCCGACCGGCCCGGCGTCGTGCACCAGGTGTGCGCCGCGCTGGCCGGGCTCGACCTGACCGTGCGCTCCGCCCACGTCGACACCCTCGGCCCGCAGGCCGTCGACGTCTTCTACGTGCAGGAGGCCCACGCCGGCGTGCTCTCCGACACCCGCGCCGCCGAGGCCGCCCACGCCGTACGGGATGCCTTGACCGGGTAGTCCCCGGCCAGATGGTCGCGATGGTGGCCGATCGACGACCCTCTGACCGGGGACTATCCCGCCGCAGCCGACCTCCGAAGGTCCCACGGCGGGGAGTCGGGTCCGCGGTGGGCGGCCGGTTAGGCTGGAGCCCCCCGCACCACCCCACCTTTTCGAGGACTGACTTGTTCGCCACGCTCTCCGACCGCCTCGCCGAGACCTTCAAGAACCTCCGCGGCAAGGGCCGCCTCTCCGAGGCCGACATCGACGCGACCGCGCGTGAGATCCGGATCGCCCTGCTCGAGGCCGACGTCGCGCTGCCCGTGGTCCGCGAGTTCGTCGACGCGGTCAAGGAGCGCGCCCGCGGCGAGGAGGTCAGCCAGGCGCTGAACCCCGCCCAGCAGGTCGTCAAGATCGTCAACGACGAGCTGGTCACGATCCTCGGCGGCGAGACCCGCCGGCTGCGCTACGCCAAGACCCCCCCGACGGTGATCATGCTGGCCGGCCTCCAGGGCGCCGGCAAGACGACCCTGGCGGCCAAGCTCGCCCTCTGGCTGAAGGAGCAGGGCAAGCAGCCGATGCTCGTGGCGGCGGACCTCCAGCGCCCCAACGCCGTCAACCAGCTCCAGGTCAACGGCGAGCGTGCCGGCGTACCGGTGTTCGCGCCGGAGCCCGGCAACGGTGTCGGCGACCCCGTCGAGGTCGCGCGCGCGTCCATCGAAGAGGCCCGCCGACGCCTGTACGACGTCGTCATCGTCGACACCGCCGGCCGCCTCGGTGTGGACGCCGAGCTGATGCAGCAGGCCGCCGACATCCGCGACGCGGTGAACCCCGACGAGATCCTCTACGTCGTCGACGCGATGATCGGCCAGGACGCCGTCACCACCGCGCAGGCGTTCCTCGACGGCGTCGGGTACGACGGTGTCGTCCTCACCAAGCTCGACGGCGACGCCCGCGGTGGCGCCGCGCTCTCGATCCGCGGCGTCACCGGCAAGCCCGTCATGTTCGCCTCGGCGGGCGAGAAGCTCACCGACTTCGACGTCTTCCACCCCGACCGGATGGCCTCGCGGATCCTCGACATGGGTGACGTGATGACCCTGATCGAGCAGGCCGAGAAGACCTTCGACCAGGAGCAGGCGCTCAAGGCCGCCAACAAGCTGACCGGGCAGGGCGGCGAGTTCACCCTCGACGACTTCCTCGAGCAGATGCAGCAGGTCCGCAAGCTCGGCTCGATGTCGAAGATCATGGGGATGCTGCCCGGGATGGGGCAGTTCCGCGACCAGCTCGAGAACTTCGACGAGCGCGAGATCGACCGGATCCAGGCGGTCATCCAGTCGATGACCCCGGCCGAGCGGGCCAACCCCAAGATCATCGACGGCTCGCGTCGCGCCCGGATCGCCAAGGGCTCCGGGCGTCAGGTCTCGGACGTCAACAGCCTCGTCGACCGCTTCTTCGAGGCCCGCAAGATGATGATGTCGCTCGCCAAGGGCGGCGGCATGCCCGGTGTCCCCGGCATGCCCGGCATGTCCTCCGGTGGGAAGCGCGGCCGCGCCAAGCAGGCCGCCAAGTCCAAGCAGGGCAAGGGACGCCGCGTGAGCGGCAACCCCGCGAAGGCGGCCCAGCAGGCCAAGGCCGCGGACGCCAAGGCCGCGTCGACCGGCAACCCCTTCGGCAACCCCGATGGCGAGGAGATCGACTACGAGAAGGCCGCGGCGTCGCTCGACCTGCCGAAGGACTTCTCGAAATTCCTCAAGTGAGGCTCTGGTGAGCACGGTGGTCGTCGACGGCGCGAACGTCGTCGGAGCGCGGCCCGACGGCTGGTGGAAGGACCGCGCCGGAGCGGCCAGGCGCCTCCACGAGCAGCTGATGACCGCCGACGTCGACGGCGACATCGTGCTGGTGCTGGAGGGCGAGGCGAAGCGCGGCGTACCCGCCGGACGCGACGGCCACGTGACCGTCGTCCATGCCCCGAAGGACGGCGACAGCGAGATCGTGCGCCAGGCTCACCGCGCCGCGGACGCCGGCAGCACGGTCACGGTCGTCACCGCCGACCGGCTGCTCGCCGCGCGCGTCGCCAAGGCCGGCCCGACCGTCGGCCCCTCCTGGCTGCTCGATCGCCTCGCCTGATCCCGTCGGTAGCGGACAGATCCTGTCCGCTTGGGTCTCTAGCGTCGGTGACATGACGACGACGCTGCGTGAGCCCCGTACCCGTGTCGAGTGGCCCGTGCGCGGCCGCTTCGACCTCACCCGGTCCATCTCCTTCGAGTTCGGAGGGCGGCGAGCCGTGCCCGTGGGGGCAGAGGGAGACACGATGCGCCTCGCCTTCGTCCTCGACGGGTACGCCGTGCCGGCCGGTGTCGCGGTCACCCAGCCGGCGCCCGACCTGGTCCGGTTCGACGTCGTCGGTGACGTCGACCCCGAGCGTGCGGCGGCCCAGGCCGCGCGCGTGCTCTCGCTCGACGAGGACGCGACCGGCTACGACCGGATGGTCGACCGCGACCCGGTGCTCCGTGCGGCGTACTCCGCACGACCGGGGCTCCGGCCGCCGTTGTTCTACTCGGCGTACGAGGCCCTGGTGTGGGCCGTGCTGTCGGCGCGCCGTCCGGTCCTCCAGATGCGCGAGGTCCGCGAGCGGCTCTCCCGCGCCCACGGCGGAGTCCTCGACGTGGCCGGGGAGCAGGTGGCCGCGATGCCGACCCCCGCGCAGCTGCTCGAGGTGCGCAGCTTCCCGGGCATTCCCGACCTCAAGCTGCGCCGGATGCACGCCGTCGCGGCCGCGGCGCTCGCGGGCCGGCTCGACACCGAGTCGCTGCGGATGCGCGACGTGGCCGAGGTCGGTGCCGAGCTGCGTGGCTTCGAGGGGATCGGGCCGTTCTACGCCGAGCTGGTCACGATCCGCGCACTCGGCCACACCGACGTCCTGCCCACGACCGAGCCGAGAGTGGTGGCCGCGACGGCGGCCCGGCTCGGCCTGGAAGCGCTGAGTCACGTGGACTTCGCGGAGGTCGCCGAGGCCTGGCGGCCGTGGCGCACCTGGGCGTGCGTGGCTCTCCGCGCCGCCGCCTGACCCCAGCGTCAGGCGAGGTCGGCGGCGCGGCTGATGGCCAGCGCCAGGGCACCCATGATCTCGGCGCGGCCACCGAAGTGCCCGGGGACGACCTCGACGGAGGCCGCGGCCTCGGGATGGGCGTAGCGGTCGACGCCTCCGCGGATCGCCTCGACCAGCGCGGGGGAGGTCCCGAGCGAGCCACCCACGACGATCATGGACGGGTTCAGGGTCGTGCACAGACCGGCCAGCACCCGCCCGACGGTGTGTCCGGCGTCGGTGAGCACCCGGCGTACGGCGGTGTCACCGCGTGCATCCAGCGCGAGCAGCCCGTCGAGGTCGAGCTCGTCGGCGTACGCCGGGTGCAGCAGCGCGAGCAGTCGTCGCGTCGAGACCTCGGTCTCGAGGCAGCCGCGGCTGCCGCAGCGGCACACCTGCCCGTCCTCCCTTGCCAGCACATGCCCGATCTCGCCGGCCAGCCCGGCGACGCCGCGGTGGAGCCGGCCGCCCAGGACCAGCCCGGCGCCGACCCCGCTGGCCAGCTTGACGTAGAGCAGGTCGGCCGCGCCCCGCCCGGCGCCGTGCTGGTGCTCGGCCATCGCGCCGCAGTTCGCGTCGTTGTCGACGATCACCGGAACGCCGAGCCGGCGCCCGAGCTCGTCGGCGGGCGCGAGCTTGTTCCATCCGGGCAGGATCGCGTGGTCGACGCGGGCCGATCGACGGTCGATGGGCGCCGGCACACACAGGCCCACGGTGAGCAGCTCCGCGGCGGGGATCCCGGCCTCGGTGGCGGCCCGTCGGACGAGGTCGGCGGCGATGTCGAGCGTCGCGGCACCGTGGGGGTCGGCGTCGGTGAGCGTCTCGACCTCGGCCAGCACCTGCGCGCTGCGGTCGGAGACGGCCACCCGTACGTGACCGTGCCCGATGTCGACACCCGCGACGCCACCCGGACGCAGGGCGAGCGCCACCAGGAGCGGGGGCCGCCCGCTGCCGCCCTTGTACGGCGTACCGCGGTCCTCGGTCTCCACCACGAGACCCGCCTCGAGCAGCTCGCTGACCAGGCTCGACACCGTGGTGCGCGACAGGCCGGACCCGCGGGCGAGGTCGGCGCGGCTCTGAGGTCCGCCCGAGCCGAGCAGGCCGGTGACGGCGCGGAGGTTGGACGTACGCAGCTGCGCGAGGGAGTGGCCGGGCACGAGCGCCAGCCTAGACCGATTCATCCCGAAGTCGGACTAATCCCTGCCCGTGGACGCGGCTTTCCGCATTGACTCGCACAAATGCGGGGACCAAGGTGCCAAGTGGTCACGCTCACACACTCTCGGGAGAGCTCATGGTCGCACTGTCCTCGCGACGGCGTTCCGCCGTCGCCTTCATCTCCGCAGCGGCACTCGCCGTCACCCTCACCGCCTGGCACACACCCGGTGCCTCCGCCACGGCGGACCGCGCGCACGCGGCCTCGACCGCGGACATGCTGCCCTATCAGAATGCCTCGCTGCCGATCAGGCAACGGGTCTCCGACCTCCTCGGGCGGATGACGCTCGCGGAGAAGATCGGCCAGATGACGCAGGCCGAGCGCGCCAGCATCGACGCCGACCCCACGGAGATCACCACTGACAACCTCGGCAGCGTGCTGTCCGGCGGAGGCTCCGTGCCCACCCCGAACACGCCGACGGCGTGGGCCGACATGGTCGACCGCTACCAGGCCGCCGCGCTGAACACCCGGCTCGGGATCCCGTTGATCTATGGCATCGACACCGTGCACGGCGACGGCAACATGCAAGGCGCCACGGTCTTCCCGCACAACATCGGTCTCGGTGCCACCCGCGACCCGGCCCTGGTCCGCGAGGTCGAGCACGTCGCCGCGTCGGAGACGCGCTCGAGCGGTCCGCAGTGGGCGTTCGCCCCGTGCATCTGCGTGGCACGCGACGACCGCTGGGGCCGCATCTACGAGTCGTTCGGGGAGTCACCGGCGCTCGTGGAGAAGATGGAGACAGCGATCGACGGCTTCCAGGGCAAGCCCGGGCACCTGTCCGACAACGACCGGGTCCTCGCCACCGCCAAGCACTTCGCCGGCGACGGGCTCACGACGTACGGCACCGGCTCGAACAAGGGGTCGACCGGCAACTACCCGATCGACCAGGGCGTCGACCAGGTCAACCACGCGACCTTCCGCCGCCTGGCCCTCGCGCCGTACGTGCCGGCGGTGAAGAAGCACCACATCGGCTCGGTGATGCCGTCGTACTCCGACGTCGACTGGACCGAGGACGGTCTGGGCAACCGGATCAACATGCACGGCAACCGGGACCTGATCAGCGGCTGGCTGAAGGACCAGCAGGGCTTCAAGGGGTTCGTGATCTCCGACTACAACGGGATCGACCACATCAACCCCGGCACCGACACCTTCGCGCAGCAGGTGGCGACGAGCGTGAACGCCGGGGTCGACATGTTCATGCAGCCCTCGAACTTCGCGCAGTTCGAGTCGACGCTGACCGGCCTGGTGAACGACGGCACCGTCCCGATGGCGCGCATCGACGACGCGGTGTCTCGGATCCTGACCAAGAAGTTCCAGCTCGGGCTCTTCGAGCACCCCTTCACCGACCGCACGCACCTCTCCGAGATCGGCGACGCCGCCCACCACGCGGTCGCGCGCCGCGCCGTGGCCGAGTCGCAGGTGCTCCTGAAGAACGAGCGCGGGACGCTGCCGATCCGTGGCTCGCGGCCGGTGTACGTCGCCGGCAGCAACGCCGACAACATCGGCAACCAGGCCGGTGGCTGGACCCTCTCCTGGCAGGGCGACTCGACCAACGTGATCCCTGGACAGACGATCCTGCAGGGCATCGAGTCCCAGCACGACAACGTCACCTTCAGCCAGGACGCGTCGGCGCCGGTGCCCCAGAACGCCGTCGGCATCGTCGTCGTCGGTGAGACGCCGTACTCCGAGGGCTTCGGCGACGTCGGCGGCCCGCAGTGGAGCGACAACGGGGTGCTACGTCCGGCCAAGACCATGCAGCTCTCGAACGCGGACACGGCGGCGGTGAACACGGTGTGTGCGAAGGCCGCGAAGTGCGTGGTCGTCGTGGTGTCCGGCCGGCCGATGATCATCCCGCCGAGCATGCTCACGAACATCGACGCCCTGGTCGCTGCCTGGCTGCCGGGCAGCGACGGCGAAGGTGTGGCCGACGACCTGTTCGGCAACCACCCCTACACCGGGAAGCTCCCGGTGACGTGGCCGCGGTCGGTGTCGCAGGAGCCGATCAACATCGGCGACCGGCAGTACGACCCGCTGTTCCCGTACGGCTTCGGTCTGCGGACCAGGTAGTGGCCCAGTAGTGGCCCGGTAGTGGCCGCGGGTCCGGCTCGGCTCAGGCCGGGTCGGACTCGTCCACGCCGAGCTGCTGGAGCTCCTGCTCGGCCATCGGGTGCGGCGGCACCGCCTCCAGGTGATGGGTCCGTACGGCGGCGAAGGTCCACACCTTGTTCAGCACGAACGACAGCGGCGTGACGATCACGATCACGATCAGCTGCGCCCAGTAGAGACGGGTCCGCAGCCCGCTCGTGTCGTCGAGCGGGTCTGTCGGGAGCGCGATCGGCGAGCCGTGGTGCATGAGCAGGGTCAGCAGGACCAGGCCGATGGCCTGACCCAGCATGCCGACGGCGAGGAACGGCCAGTACTCCCGCCACCAGGACTTGTGCTGGGTGCTGCGGAAGGTCCAGGACCGGTTGAGCTGGAAGTTCCACAGGTTCGCGACCAGGAACGCGATCGTGGAGTAGAGGTGGTACCACCGCACATGGAACTCCGTGGGGCGCAGCGCGAAGAGCGCGACCTCGGGGTGTGGCCCGAGGTGCTTGACGACGACCAGCGCCACCAGGTTCACGACGACGCCCGAACCGCCCACGAGCGCGAAGCGCGCGAACTGCATTGCGTTGCGCCGCGTCCGGCTCACCGGTTGCTGCGTGCGGGTGGTGCTCACAGTGGCGCACCTTATCCGGCGGATCCTGAGGGCGCAGACTCTCCACAGCACTCCGACCCGCGAGCCGGCGTACGCCGTCAGAGCCGGTAGCGTCCGGTCCATGCCCACCCTCCGCTTCCGCGGCCCCGTGCTGCCGGACGGCGAGCCGCGTGACCTCTACGTCGTCGACGGCCTGATCAGCCTCGAGCAGCAGGCCGGCGCCGAGACCGCGGCAGAGGGCTGGATCGTCCCCGGACTGGTCGACGCGCACTGCCACGTCGGCCTCGACGCCCACGGCGCCGTCGACGACGCCACCACCGAGGAGCAGGCGGTCGCCGACCGTGACGCCGGTGCGCTGCTCCTCCGTGACTGCGGCTCACCTGCCGACACCCGCTGGGTGCAGGACCGCGACGACCTGCCTCGCCTGATCCGCTGCGGTCGCCACCTCGCCCGCACCCGCCGCTACATCCGCGACTACGCCCACGAGGTCGAGCCTCCCGATCTCCCGGCCCACGTCGCGCAGGAGGCCCGGGCGGGCGACGGCTGGGTGAAGCTCGTCGGCGACTGGATCTCGCGCGACGCGGGCGACCTCGCCCCGTCCTTTCCCGCGGAGACCTTCGCCGCGGCGATCGCCACCGCCCACGAGCACGGCGCGCGGGTGACGGCCCACTGCTTCGGCGAGACGGTGCTGCCCGAGCTGATCGGCGCGGGCATCGACTGCATCGAGCACGGCACCGGTCTGACCACGGACCTGGTCGACGAGATGGCCGCTCGGGGCACCGCGCTGGTGCCGACCGCGGTCCAGCTCGACAACTTCCCCGCGTACGCCGAGGCGGGCCGCGCCAAGTTCCCGGCGTACGCCGACCACATGCTCGACCTCCACGCGCGACGGCGCGAGACGATCATGGCCGCCTACGAGGCGGGCGTCGCGATCTTCGCGGGCACCGACGCGGGGGGCGTGCTGCCCCATGGCGGCATCGCCGACGAGGTGGCCGAGCTCGCCGCCTACGGCATGCCGGCGGCGTACGCCCTCGGAGCCGCCAGCTGGCGTGCGAGAGCCTGGCTGGGCTGGAACGCCGAGCTCGACGAGGGTGCTCCGGCGGACTTCGTGGTCTACCCGCGCGACCCACGGACCGACCTCACGGTGCTGCGTGAGCCCACGAGTGTCGTGCTCCGCGGGCGGGTGGTGTGAACGAGGCCCAGCTCGTCGCCGCACTGCGCTCGGCGGGCTGCGTGTTCGCCGAGGAGGAGGCGCAGCTGCTGCTCGAGGAGGCGCCGTCGCCGGCCGATCTGATGACCTGGACGGCGCGCCGGATGGCCGGCGAGCCCCTCGAGCACATCGTCGGGTGGGCATCCTTCGCCGGTCTGCGCGTCGCCGTCGACCCAGGGGTGTTCGTCCCGCGCAGACGCAGCGAGCTCCTGGTCGAGATCGCTGCCCGCGGCGCTGCTCCGGTCGTGGTCGATCTCTGTTGCGGCAGTGGAGCGCTCGGTGCAGCCCTGGCGGCGCGTCAGCCGGGAGCCGAGGTGTACGCCGCCGACTCCGACCCGGCCGCGGTGGCCTGCGCCCGCCGCAACCTGCCGCCCGAGCGCGTCTTCGCCGGCGACCTCTTTGCCGCGCTCCCCGACGACCTGCGCGGGCGGGTCGACGTGCTGCTGGTCAACGCGCCGTACGTGCCGCACGACCAGGTAGCGACCATGCCTCGCGAGGCACGCGACCACGAGCACCGGATCGCCCTCGACGGCGGCCCCGACGGGCTCGACGTGCAACGACGGGTCGTGACCGAGGCACGCACCTGGCTGCGTCCGGGCGGCCTGCTCCTGGTCGAGACGAGCCGCGTCCAGGCCGAGGGGACGGCGGAGCTGTTCTCATCGGCCGGTCTCGACCCCAGGGTGGAGACCGACGACGAGATCGGCGGCACCGTGGTCGTGGGTCGCAGCTGAGCGGCCCGGCCGCCGGATTTCGGTCGATCCCGCCGGTTCTGGCAGAATGACGCGCTGAGTCTGCGTGCCCCGGACCCTCTCATCCAAGGCGCGCAGCCCACCGAGGCGAAACGCCCGTGTCCCCACAAGGTGCGCGACCCTCACCCACTGACAAGCTTTCGAGGAGACCCCACAACCGTGGCCGTCAAGATTCGTCTCAAGCGCCTGGGCAAGGTCCGGGTGCCGATGTACCGCATCGTCGTCGTCGACGCGCGCAAGAAGCGCGATGGTCGAGTGCTCGAGGAGATCGGCAAGTACCACCCCAAGGAGGACCCGTCGTACATCTCGGTCGTCTCCGACCGGGCCCAGTACTGGCTGGGGGTCGGCGCGCAGCCGTCCGACGCCGTCGCCAAGCTCCTCAAGATCACCGGTGACTGGCAGAAGTTCAAGGGCGTCGGAGGCACCGAGGGCACCCTCAAGGTGGCCGAGCCCAAGCGCGACAAGCTGGAGATCTTCAACGAGGCTCTCAAGGACGCGGCGAGCGAGCCCAGGACCGAGGCCGTGACCCGCAAGGCGAGCAAGAAGTCCGCCGCGAAGCCGGCCGAGGACCAGGCGGAGGCTCCGGTCGAGGAGAAGACCGAGGCTCCCGCCGAGGCCGCCGTCGAGGCGCCGGTCGCCGAGGAGGCAGCCCCGGTCCCGGCCGACGAGACCCCGGAGGGTGCCGCCGACGCGGCCGAGACCGCGGAGACCGCTCAGACCGACGCCGACGCCAAGAGCGACGAGGCCTGACCGGTGCTGGCCGAGGCGCTCGAACACCTGGTGCGCGGAGTGGTCGACCATCCCGACGACGTCAGCGTCCGTGACAAGCAGACCCGCCGTGGTCCGCTGCTCGAGGTGCGGGTCCACCCCGACGACCTCGGCAAGGTCATCGGGCGCGGCGGCCGCACCGCGACGGCGTTCCGCACCGTGATCTCGGCCCTGGCCGGTCGAGAAGGGTCGCGCATCGACTTCGTCGACGTCGACCGGGTGCGATGAGGCCTGTCCTCGCTCGAACCTGACCGCGTGGACACCATCGACGTCGTGATCGGGCGGATCGGCAAGCCCCACGGGCTGCGTGGCGAGGTGACGGTGGAGGTCCGCACCGACGAGCCGGAGCGCCGGTTCGTGCTCGGGGGCGCCGTGCGTGCGGAGCGCCCCAGCGGCGCCGGCGCACCGTGGGCAGAGCTGACCGTTGCCGCGACGCGCTGGCACCAGTCGACGCTGCTGGTCCGCTTCGAGGAGCTGCCGGACCGCACGACCGCCGAGGCGGCGCGCGGCCTGCTCCTCCACGCGGACGTACCGGTCGACGAGTCTCCCGACGACCCCGAGGAGTTCTACGACCACCAGCTGGTGGGACTGGCCGCCGAGGACCTCGACGGCAGGCCGTTGGGGGAGGTGACCGCCGTCCTCCACGGTGCCCAGGACCTCCTCCAGGTGCGGGCGTCCGACGGCCGCGACGCGCTCGTGCCGTTCGTCGCCGCGCTCGTGCCCGAGGTCGACGTCCCGGCCGGCCGCGTCGTGATCGCCGACCGACCCGGTCTGGTCACACCCTTCCCGGAGGACGACGCGACGTGAGGATCGACCTGGTCACGATCTTCCCCGCCTGGTTCGACTCCCTCGACGTCTCTCTCACCGGCAAGGCCCGTACGTCGGGCCTGCTCGACATCGCCGTCCACGACCTGCGCGACTGGACGCACGACCGGCACCGCACCGTCGACGACACCCCCTACGGCGGGGGCGCGGGGATGGTGATGAAGCCGGAGCCCTGGGGTGAGGCGCTCGACGCACTCGTCTCGGCGGGCTCGGCAGCCGGTGGGCAGCGTCCGGTGCTCGTCGTACCCACCCCGAGCGGGCGTCCCTTCACCCAGTCCGTCGCTCGCGAGCTCGCAGCACGCGACCACCTGGTGCTCGCCTGCGGGCGCTACGAGGGCATCGACCAGCGGGTCATCGACCACGCGGCCACGTCGTACGACGTCCAGGAGCTGTCACTCGGCGACTTCGTGCTCAACGGGGGAGAGGTCGCCGCGCTGGCCTTCGTCGAGGCGGTGGTCCGCCTGCTGCCCGGATTCATGGGCAACCCCGACTCCCTCGCCGAGGAGTCTCACGAGGACGGGCTGCTCGAGTACCCCGTCTACACCAAGCCCGCCTCCTGGCGCGGCCACGACGTACCTCCTGTGCTGCTCTCGGGGGACCATGCGGCCGTCGCCGCCTGGCGTCACGCAGAGTCGGTACGCCGGACCGTCGCCCGCCGCCCCGACCTGGCGCACCCCGCGGCACAGGTCGGTCTCGGCGACCTCCTCCTCGACGTCTCTCCGGCGACCCGAGCAGACGCGGGGGAGCTCTTCACCCTGACGCGCGCCTGCTGGCTGCAGGAGCTGTGGGCGAACCCCGGGGTGCCGATCCCGGCGCTCGAGGAGTCCTTCGACGATCTCCTCGGCAGCCTCGACGACTGGACCACCTTCGTGGCGCGCGCCGGTGGGCGCCTGGTCGGGTCGTCGCGCGGCCGGGCCGAGGGCGATGTCTGGGACGTCGGCCGAGTGATGGCCGCGCCGGATCTCCAGGGCCGAGGGCTGGGTCGCTACCTCCTCACCCTCATCGAGGACGCCGCCCCGGCGGAGGTCACGTCGTACCAGCTGTTCACCGGCGCGGGCAGCGTCGACAACATCCGGATGTACAAGAAGGCGGGCTACCGCCTGCGCGGTGCCGCCCCGGGTGTCGAGGGTGCCGTGATCCTGACGAAGCCACGACGCTGAGCGACCTCGCCGGGCGCATGTGGAATCTCCCCGGGTCGAGAAGACGCGGAACAAGTCGGTCTCCGAGAGGCAGATCCCGCGAGGTGTTCCGCGTTTTCTGTGCGCTGGGCCGGTGACATCGCCCATCGGGTGCGCAGGTCCGGCCTCGTCGACCGGTGAGATGGCCGCATCCGAGGCTGCGGACGATTTAGCCGGCCCGGTCGCGCTGTGGCAGACTCGTCCCTCGGCCCAGTCGGCCGAAGGATCACCTGCTCGCCACGGCGGGTCGGGGTCTGCGACGTTCTCCTGCCACAGGGGGAGTACGACGCCGCCGGCACCCACGACTGGCCGACCGGACACCCGCACCACCCGAGACTCCGCGGTTGACCTGTGGCACTCGCGAGGAGAGACATGACCAACGTCATCACCGATCTGGGCAACGCCGCCAAGCGCGACGACCTCCCGGACTTCCGCGCCGGCGACACCGTCAAGGTGCACGTGAAGGTCACCGAGGGCACCCGGTCCCGCGTCCAGGTCTTCCAGGGCGTCGTGATCCGGGTCCAGGGCTCGGGCATCGGCCGCACCTTCACCGTCCGCAAGGTCTCCTTCGGCGTCGGTGTCGAGCGGACCTTCCCGCTCCACTCGCCGATCTTCGAGGAGATCGAGATCGTCACCCGCGGTGACGTGCGCCGGGCGAAGCTGTACTACCTGCGCAACCTGCGCGGCAAGGCCGCCAAGATCAAGGAGCGCCGCGAGGCCTGATCGGCCCGCGACCACGTTCCGTTGAGCGCCGCTGACACGCCGCCCGAGGGCGGCAGGCGTAGGCACGCCCTACCGCTGTGGCTGGAGACCGTCCTGCTGCTGGTGGGCGCCATCGTGCTGGCCGTCGTGATCAAGTCGTTCTTCGCCCAGGCGTTCTACGTCCCCTCGCGGTCGATGGAGCCGGGGCTGGTCAAGAACGACCGGATCCTGGTCGAGAAGCCCTCCTACTGGTTCGGGGGCTCGCCGCAGCGCGGCGACGTCGTGGTGTTCGCGGACCCCGGAGGCTGGCTCCCCGAGGCGGACGACGCAGGCCCCTCCAACCTGTTCGGCAAGGCACTGGTCAAGATCGGGCTCTACCCCGCAGGCGGCCACCTGGTGAAGCGGGTCATCGGCGTCGCCGGCGACACCATCCACTGCTGCGACAAGCAGGGCCGGATCCTCGTCAACGGGCACCCCCTCGACGAGTCGTCGTACCTGACTCGGGGGCTCCGCTGCAACGGGCCGGAGGTGGACCACTGCGTCCACCACTGGACGTCGGGGCCGGTGCCGGCCGGCACGCTGTTCGTGATGGGTGACAACCGCGACGACTCCGCGGACTCGGCGTACCACCTGTGTCACCCGCGGGCGCCGTTCTGCGGTCACGGAAGTGAGTTCGTCCCCGTCTCCGACGTGGTGGGCAAGGTGGCCGTTCTCCTGTGGCCCGCCAGCCGCTTCCACGTGCTTCATCGACCCGCGGACTTCGCGGGCGTCCCCGCCTCCTGATCTCCACCCACTCGTTAGGCTCTCGACGTGACCACCCCCCGACCCTCCTCACCGCTCTCGGGCTGCCGCGGTGAGGCCGCATGAGCGCCGACGACGGCACGGCCACCTCCGTCGAGGCGCCCGAGCAACGCACCTCGGGGAAGACCAAGAAGCACCTCCCGTTGTGGCAGGAGACGCTCCTCCTGCTGACGATCGCGATCGTGCTCGCCGTGGTGATCAAGGCGTTCTTCGTGCAGGCCTTCTACATCCCGTCGGAGTCGATGGAGCCCGGGTTGGTCAAGAACGACCGGATCCTGGTCGAGAAGATGTCCTACTGGTTCGGCGGTACGCCGCAGCGTGGTGACGTGGTGGTCTTCAAGGACCCCGGCGGCTGGCTCAGCGAGGAAGAGGACGCCGGCCCCTCCAACCCGATCGGGCAGCTGATGGCCAAGGTCGGCCTCTACCCATCGGGCGGTCACCTGGTGAAGCGGGTGATCGGCGTGGCCGGTGACACCATCCGCTGCTGTGACAAGAAGGGGCGGATCCTCGTCAACGGCCATCCCCTCGACGAGGGGGGCTACGTCAAGCAGACGACGGGGATGGCGTGCAACGGCCCGATGACGACCACCTGCAACTGGACCGCCGGCCCGGTGCCGGACGGCTCGGTGTTCGTGATGGGCGACAACCGCGACAACTCCGACGACTCGAGCATGCACCTGTGCCAGCCCAAGGCCTCGGCCACCGACTGCACACCCGATCCCTTCGTCCCGGTCAGTGACGTGGTCGGCAAGGTGTTCGTGCTGCTGTGGCCGAAGGACCGCTTCCACCTGCTGCACCGCCCAGCCGACTTCACCAGCGCCCTGAACGGCTCATGACCCGGCTGCCGCACGGAGCGACGGTCCGGCGGGACGCCGGGCTCTACGGCTACGAGCGGGCGCTGCGGCGCGTGGGCATGGATCTCGTGGCCGGGGTCGACGAGGCCGGGCGTGGAGCGTGCGCTGGGCCTCTGGTCGCCGGCGCGGCGATCCTGCGCCCGGGCAAGTCGGGGGAGATCCCGGGGCTGGCCGACTCCAAGCTGCTCACGGAGAAGGCGCGCGAGCGCTGCTACGACCACATCGTCCGGCGGGCCCTGTCGTGGTCCGTGGTGGTCATCGAGTCCGACGAGTGCGACCGGCTCGGCATGCACGTGGCGAACGTCCAGGCGCTGCGCCGGGCGGTGGCGCTGCTCGACGTCTCCCCGCAGTACGTCCTGACCGACGGCTTCCCGGTCGACGGGCTCGGCCGGCCGGGGCTCGCGATGTGGAAGGGCGACCGGGTCGCCGCCTGCATCAGTGCCGCGTCGGTGGTCGCCAAGGTGACCCGCGACCGGATCATGGTGGACCTCGACCGCGACCACCCGGCGTACGACTTCAAGACGCACAAGGGCTACGTCACCGACGTGCACAACGCCGCGCTCGTCGCCCACGGGCCCTGCCCCGAGCACCGGATGCGGTTCGTGAACGTGCGTCGCGCGGCCGGCCTCGAGCCGCTGGTCGAGTCCGAGGTCGAGCCCTCGGTCGCGGACCTGGTCGACAGCACTAGGGTCGTAAGCGGCCGGCCACGAGGGGAGTCTGCATGAGCGCCGAGGATCTCGAGAAGTACGAGACCGAGATGGAGCTCACCCTCTATCGCGAGTACCGCGACGTCGTCGGCATCTTCAAGTACGTCGTCGAGACCGACCGCCGTTTCTACCTGTGCAACCAGGTCGACGTGAAGGCGCGCACCGAGAGCGGCGACGTGTTCTTCGAGGTCACGATGACCGACGCCTGGGTGTGGGACATGTATCGGCCCGCGCGCTTCGCGAAGAACGTCAAGGTGCTGACCTTCAAGGACGTCAACGTCGAGGAGCTCAGCCCCCAGGACATCGACCCCCCGAAGGTCTGAGTCGTCCGGCTACTTGATCAGCCGGATCGGGTCTCCGTCGATGTTCGCCGTCCACGTGGTGGTGTCGCTCACGCCACCGGGGAAGTTGACCACGAGCCGCCACCAGCAGCCGCCCGCCTGGGCGTAGTTGCAGTTGTAGCTGTTCGGGATCGGGATCTTGATGTTCTCGTACTGCCCGTTCCAGCCCGAGCCACTGCTCACGTTGGTCAGCTTGCAGCCGGTGATGGTGCCGGTGACCACTCCGGATCCCTGGCAGCTGGCGAGTGGCGCTCCGCCGTTCAGCTCCAGCGGCGGCAACACCTGGACGGTGCCGGGGTTGCTCGCGTCGCCGACGTCGTAGAACCCGATGTTGAGGGTCTTGGTCGCCGCAGCCGGGATCACGCGCACCAGGTTGAACGTCGTGTTGGCGCCGTTGTAGTTGGCGTAGATCGACATGGCCTGGAAGCCGGCGATGGAGACCGAGCCGCGGGCCGACCCGGTCGCGCGGATCGCGAACCGGTTGTTGCCGCTGCCCGTGACCGAGTTGTCGTCGCCGGTCTGCGTGTAGACCTTGGGGTTGTTCTGGTAGCCACCCTCACCATCGGAGCTGCCGCCGAGCGCAACGTTGGTGCGGATCTGGAGGTAGTAGTCGCCCGCCTTGCTCGGGGTGAACGTGCAGAGCTTCACCCACTGGTGGTAGACCTTCGCGAGGTCGTCGTTGTACGTCGCGGTCTTGGTGCTGTCCAGTGTCGTGTTGCTGACACCGGAGAAGCTGCCGGTCTTGGCGCCGGAGGCGCCGGCGTAGTACGGCTGGTACTGGCGCACGCACCCGGTGACCGGGGTGGTGATCTTGGGGTTGTAGGTGTCGGTCGGGTTGCGCAGGTCGTACGACGTGGTGACGCCGCTGACGTTGGCGGTGCCGTTGTTCACGTCACCGGTGCAGAAGTTGTTGGGCGACCCGCCCGAGGGCGTCTGCAGGTAGCGCGTGAGGCCGTCGGGTGTGTAGGTGTTCATGGCGTTCTTCATGGTGCCGGTCGGCCCGGCGTCGCAGATGTCGCCGTTCTCGACCCACGCCGGGTCGTAGATCTGCAGCGTGACCGGGTTACCCACCGCGCCGGAGGCGACCCGGACGATGTAGAAGTAGCCCTGCGGGTCGAACTCGTCGTTCGTCGTCCCCGTGCAGCCGGCGTTGCCGCTGTTGCAGGTACGGGTCATGAACTCGTCGCCGTTGCCCTTGGGCGTGTCCGGCCCCGCGATCGCACCCCACAGCTGGGGGTTGCTGGTGCACTGTGCTCCGCCCGGCGGTGCGATGATCTGGCTCACGGGTGTGGCCGGGCCGTGCTGGTCGGTCGTTCCCGTGCCCACCGGCTCGTTGCCGAAGGTGTTGCACGGGCTGCCCATCAGGACGGGACCGTTGAAGTCGGCCGTCGCCGATCGGTCGATGGTGTTGCGGTTGACTCCGAACGACGTGCCGAAGGCGTTGCCGATCGTGCTGTCGATCGTGACCACCAGCTGCGTCGGCTTGTCGCCGATCGAGACCGAGACGGCCGACGAGCCGGAGTTCGGGTAGCCGTTGCGACCGGCGACGGTGATCGCCGTGGCCTTGGCCGAGGCGAAGTCGTCGGGCAGGTAGGTGACACCGGCCATGGCGGCGGCGTCGGCAGCGTTCTGTACCCGCTGCACCTCGACGTACCAACGCGAGACGTCGACCGAGATGGCACACAGGGGCATCATCAGCGCTGCGGCGAAGCAGGCCACGAGGATGGCGACGTAGCCACCTTGGTCATCGCGGCGGCGGCGACGAAAGAACGCGTTCATGAGTGCGCGTTCGGAGTGCCGGGCTTGCACGAATCACTGGTCAGCGGCTCGAACTGCATGACGGTGTGCTCCTGGATGGCGACGCTGTTGCCGAAGAGCCCGGTGATCCACGGGTGCTTGGCGTTCATGATGATCCCGACGGACATCCGGGCGGGGTCGTTGATGCAGGCGTTGATCGAAGCCGACGACCACGCGCCGCTCGAGTAGACGAACTGGTTCTTGGCGGCGTTCCAGACGTACTTCACGCAGTCGGCGGCGCATGCTGCGCTCGTGTTGCCTTGGGGCATCGGGTAGCCCGCGGTGTTGGCGTTGTAGACGATGATCCAGTTGATCTGGTCCTGAGGCATGGCCATGCCCGCCTGCTGGATGGCATTGGCGGCGTACTGGGCCAGAGCGGGCGCTGTCGGGGGTGTGCACGGAGAGGGCGTGCAGGTCGCAGGACCCGCGTTCGCCTGGGTGGACGCCATCCTGGCTCCGACGTGTACGGCGCTGGAGACCGAGACCACGTCGCGCATGAACAGCGACATCTCGATGATTCCGAAGAGAACGAGCATGAGAAGAGGGGTCAGCAGCGCAGCCTCCACGGCCGCGGCCCCTCGTTGGTCCCGCCGACGACGAGGCCGACGATCCCGACCGGGAGCGGAGACCGAGTCGCGTCGATCAGGGCGGGCGCCATCGCAGCCGCGCCGGATTCGTCGCGTCATTTTCCGCACCTGCTCATCCGCACTTCCGCCCGTCGTCTCGACCGTGGCCACCCGAGGCCGCGGGCACAGGTGCCCCCACTGTGCGTGAGCGACAGTAGGTCGTCGCGGGCGGCCGCGAACTCGAAACCGACAATTCTTTGCCCATCTGGTCTAGACCGCGATTGAGCGGGGCCACGCTCGATCTTCGGGCCGTTCGTCGTCCACAGTTGGGGGCCGAGTGCGGTCGCTCCACAGGTGCGGATGGCTTCGTCTCCGAGGCGTCGGAGACTCGCCGATCGTGGAGGCATGACCACACCACCCGAGGCGGCCACCGCGCGACGGCTCGCGCTCGGCGGGTACGGCGAGCGTCTCGCCGCCAGGCATCTGGTCGAGCAGGGCATGATCGTGCTCGATCGCAACTGGCGGTGCTCCGCCGGCGAGATCGACCTGGTCCTGCGTGACGGCGACGTGCTCGTCGTGTGCGAGGTGAAGACCCGCACGTCGTCGGTCTGCGGGAGCCCGCACGAAGCGATCACGCCGGCCAAGCTCGCCCGGCTCAAGCGTCTGGCCCTGCTCTGGGTCGAGGCCCACGAGGTGCGACCCGCCGAGACCCGCCTCGACCTGGTCGCCGTCCATCGCCCGCGCCGCGGTCCGTCGACCGTCGACCATGTCCGTGGGCTGGTCTGATGGCGCTCGCAACCGCCCACACCGTCGCCCTCCAAGGGGCGCTGGGTCACCTCATCGATGTCCAGGCCGACGTGTCGCCCGGCTCGCCCGGCACCACCCTCGTGGGTCGACCCGACGCGACGCTCCACGAGGCACGCGACCGGTGCCGGATGGCGGTGTCGAACTCCGGGGTGGTGTGGCCGGCCACGAGGCGGGTGACGATCCTGTTGGCGCCCTCCGACCTGGTCAAGCGCGGCACCCACTTCGACTTGGCCATCGCCCTGGCGGTCCTGGCCGCCTGCGGCGACGTCACCCAGCGATCGCTCTCCGACACCCTCGTGATCGGGGAGCTGACGCTCACCGGCGGGCTCCGCTCGGTGCCCGGTGTGCTGCCGATGGTGATGGCGGCGTCACGCCGCGGCTTCGACCGGGTGATCGTGCCCGAGCCCCAGGCTCGCGAGGCGGCCATGGTGCCGGGCATGACCGTGCTCGGGATGCGGTCCCTGGCCCAGGTGCGGGCCGAGCTGCGCGGCGACCCGGTGCCCGAGGCGCCACCGGTCGCCCCGATGTCGGGCAGCCGGCTCATCGAGTGGCGCGGCTCCCGGCGGCTCACCGAGCACGACCTGGCCGACCTCGGGGGTGTCCCCGACGTGAAGTACGCGCTCGAGGTCGCGGCCGCCGGTGGCCACCACCTGATGCTCTCCGGACCGAAGGGGTCGGGGAAGACCTCGCTGGCCGAGCGGCTCCCGGGGATCCTGCCGGACCTCTCCGTCGAGGAGTCGCTGGAGCTCACCGCCATCCACTCGCTGGCCGGCGCCCTCGAGCCCGGTGACGACCTGATCGTCCGGCCGCCGTTCTTCGCTCCCCATCACGACGCCAGCAAGGCCAGCCTCCTCGGCGGCGGCACCGGCCGGGTGCGGCCCGGCGAGGTCAGCCGCTCACATTGCGGGGTGCTGTTCCTCGACGAGTTCCCCCTCTTTCGCAGCGACGTCATCGACGCCCTGCGCCAGCCCTTGGAGAGCGGCGAGGTGACGATCGCCCGCGGGGAGGAGTCCGCCACCTATCCGGCCCGCGGGATGGTGGTGATGGCGTGCAACCCGTGCCCGTGCGGGGAGTACGCCGCCACGCCGGCCGGCAACCGGTGCACCTGCACCCAGCAGCAGCGACACCATTACTCCCGTCGGGTGACCGGGCCGGTGCACGACCGGATCGACATCCTGCGCCACGTCCTGCCGCCGACCGCGCCCGACGGGACCCTTCCGCATGATCGTCGGGAGAGCTCGCTCGACGTGCGGGAGCGCGTCGCCGTCGCACGCGAACGCCAGCACGCGAGGTACGCCGGTCGCGAGTGGCGGCTGAACTCCCAGGTCCCGAGTGCTCCGTTGGCGCGTGACTGGCCCTTGCCCGACGCCGGCCGCGCGCGTCTGGAGAAGGAGGTGCTGGCGGGCCGACTCAGCCGGCGGGGCGCGGTCCGGGTCCACCGACTGGCGTGGACGGTGGCCGATCTCGGTGGCAGCGACACCCCGACCATGCGCGACGTCGACACCGCCTTCCGGCTGCGCCAGGGCGAGCCGCTGGTCGAGGCCGTCGTTGCCCGGAGGGCGTCGTGAGCGAGGCCGATCGGCTGGCCCGGGTGGCGCTGTCCCGACTGACCGAGCCCGGCGAGCCGAAGATCGCGGCCCTGGTGGCCCAGATGGGAGCGGTCGCGCTGCTCGAGGCGCTCAGCGACCCGGCCCAGCCCAGCGACGAGGCCCGTGACGTCGCCTCCCGGCTGCGGACCCTCGACGCCGAGGGCGACCTCGAGCACGGGGCCAGGCTCGGCCTGCGCTACCTCGTTCCGGGCGATCCGGAGTGGCCCACCCAGGTCGACGACCTGATGCGCTCCGAGGTGCTCGACCATCGCGGCGGCCCACCCCTCGGCCTCTGGGTGAGAGGTCCGACGCGTCTCGACCAGCTCGGTCGCGCGGTCGCCATCGTCGGGTCGCGGTCCGCCACGACGTACGGCACCGAGGTCGCCGCCGACATCGCGGCCGCGCTGGTGCGTGCCGGTCACCCCGTGGTGTCCGGTGCCGCCTTCGGGATCGACCAGGCTGCCCACCGCGGCGCGCTCGGCGTCGACGGTTCCGACATCGCCGTGCTCGCCTGCGGCGCCGACCGGGCATACCCCTCCGCCCACCGCGACCTCCTCGACCACCTCGGCCGGACCTCCGCGGTGATCGCCGAGGTCTCACCCGGCTGCGCACCGACCCGAGGCCGCTTCCTCAGCCGCAACCGACTCATCGCCGCCCTGACCTGCGGCACGGTCGTCGTCGAGGCGGCGTCTCGCAGCGGGGCGCTCAACACGGCCAGCTGGGCCACGCGTCTCAACCGCCACCTGATGGGCGTTCCCGGTCCGGTGACCAGTGCCCAGTCCCAGGGCGTCCACGAGCTGATCCGGAGCGGAGCTGCGACGCTGGTGACCCACGGCGAGCACGTGCTGGAGGTCGTCGGCGACGTCGGCTCCCACCTCGTCACGCCGCCTCGTGCGCGGTCGCGCCCTCGCGACCGGCTGCCTCCACGCGACGCGCGGGTCCTCGACGCGGTGCCGTTCGCCAGCCCGGCTCCCGTCGTCTCCATCGCCTCGACCGCCGGGATGGCCCTGCTCGACGTCCAGTCCGCGCTCCGCCGGCTCGACCGGGACGGGCTGGTCGAGCTGTCTCCGCACGGATGGCGGCTGACCCCCGCGGCCCACGAGTGAGCCGTCCACCAGGCCCGGCGAGCCGAGCCGAGCCTGCCGCCCCGCCGACCTAGAGTGGCCTCCATGGCGAGCCCGACCCGGGACCTGCCGGCGGTACTCGTCGACTACGAGCGCCACCTGGTGTCCGAGCGCGACCTGGCCCCCCACACGGTCCGGGCCTACCTCTCCGACGTCGCCGGCCTCCTCGAGCATGCAGATCGCCTCGGTAAGTCGGATCTTGCCGAGCTCGACCTGCGCACCCTGCGCAGCTGGCTGGCCCACCAGCAGGTGACCGGGCGCTCGCGCACGACGTTGGCACGGAGGGCTACGGCGGTCCGAGTGTTCACCGCCTGGCTGGCGCGGACCGGTCGGGTACCGGCCGATGTCGGTGCCAGCCTCCGCTCGCCCAAGGCCCATCAGACCCTTCCGCCGGTGCTGCGCCAGGACGAGGCGCGCGAGCTGGTGACGGCCGCCGCACACCTCGCCGACGACGGCAGCCCGGTGGGGTTGCGCGACATCGCGATGCTCGAGCTGCTCTACGCCACCGGGATGCGGGTCGGTGAGCTGGTCGCCCTCGACCTCGACGATCTCGACGCCTCACGCCGTGTCGCACGGGTCTTCGGCAAGGGACGCAAGGAACGAACCGTGCCGTACGGGCAGCCGGCTGCCGAGGCCCTCGACGTCTGGTTGTCGGGCGGCCGTCCACAGCTCGTCGCGCCCGGTGCCGGCCCCGCGCTCTTTCTCGGCGCGAGGGGTGGCCGCATCGACCAGCGGGCGGTGCGCACGCTGGTGCATCGCCGGATCGCGGACGTACCCGGTGCCCCCGATATCGGGCCGCACGGCCTGCGCCACACCGCAGCCACCCACCTGCTCGAGGGCGGTGCGGACCTGCGGTCCGTGCAGGAGCTGCTGGGCCATGCGTCACTGGCGACGACCCAGCTCTATACCCACGTCAGCACCGATCGGCTGCGCCAGGCCTACCGCCAGGCACACCCGCGCGCCTGAGCTCCTACAGGAGCAGGGGACGCAGGGCCATCGCTCGGATCGTCGGCGGCGCCACCCGACGCTGCGCAGGTGAGGGCGGCGGTGGCGGTGGCGGTGCACGCTGACCGCTTCGTAGCCCGAGCAGCTGCGTGACGAGCCGCGCGAACGGAGGCGACGGAGTCGCGATCGCACCCACCGGTTGGTCGCGCCACAGGGGGAGCAGTCGGATGGGTCCGCCGCCCACCAGCAGCAGGGGGTCGAGGTACGTCGCGTCGCGGCGCCAGCCCCAGTGCAGGCACGCCCGCGGGAAGCAGTGCGAGCCGCCGAGCTGCAGCGTGCCGAGCCGCTCACCGCGCAGGACCACCTGCCCCACGCGAACGCCGGCGGTGACCGGCTCGTACGTCGTACGGGTCGGGCCGTGGTCGACCACCACGACGCCCCGGCCGGCCAACGGCGCCGCGAAGGTGACCCGCCCCGCGAGCGCCGCGAGCACGGGCTGGCCGACCGACCCCGCGAGGTCGACGCCCCGGTGCCCGGCACCGAACTGGGTGTCGGGCGGGTCGAACGCACGCACGACCTGCGGCTGCGGCTGCAGGGGCCACACCCCGACGGGAACCGGGTCCACGGGGGCACCGAGCGCACCGGCCGGACGCGCGAGGGAGAGAAGCGCGGCCATCAGCACGGCGACGACGACGCTCGGGGCCGGCCCGTGGACCCGGATCGGGGAGGGGAGTGGGATCCGCATGCGCACCACCGTGCCCGGGCCGGGGCGGCGTGGGCGGCGAGCGGGTCGATGACGGTGGACGGGGGTGTCGGGGCGGCAGGCTGTGGACGGCGGGCGGGCTCGATGCCGGCGTACCCACTGATTCGCGGCGTGCCGCACGCTCGACTATCCTGGGCTCCAGCAGTCCCTTGGGGGGCTGACTTCGCACGTCCGCAGACCGCGACGGCTGCCTCCTCCGGCAGACGACCACCCGTGGGCGACGATCCTCGGTCCCAGCTGAAGCTGGGTCGGATCGCGCGCAGACGTCAGGGCAATCGGCACCCGCCGGTCGCACAGAACTGAAAACGCAACGGAGCATGCCTGCTTGCGAGCGGGGCGTGTCCCACACAGGAGAACATTTCATGGCAGTCGTCACCATGCGCCAGCTGCTCGAGAGCGGCGTGCACTTCGGACACCAGACCCGTCGCTGGAACCCGAAGATGAAGCGCTTCATCATGACCGAGCGCAACGGCATCTACATCATCGACCTGCAGCAGTCGCTGGCCTACATCGACCGTTCGTACGCCTTCATCAAGGAGACGGTCGCCAAGGGCGGCACGATCATGTTCGTCGGCACCAAGAAGCAGGCCCAGGAGGCGATCGCCGAGCAGGCGACCCGCGTCGGGATGCCCTACGTCAACCAGCGCTGGCTGGGCGGCATGCTCACCAACTTCCAGACCGTGCACCTGCGGATCAACCGCCTCAAGGAGCTCGACGAGATCGACTTCGAGGACGTCGCCGGCAGCAGCCGTACCAAGAAGGAGCTGCTGCAGATGCGCCGCGAGCGCGACAAGCTCAACAAGTCGCTCGGCGGCATCCGCGAGATGAGCCGCACGCCCTCCGCGGTGTGGATCGTCGACACCAACAAGGAGCACCTCGCCGTCGAGGAGGCGCGCAAGCTCCACATCCCGATCATCGGGATCCTGGACTCCAACTGCGACCCCGACCTGGTCGACTTCCCGATCCCCGGCAACGACGACGCGATCCGCGCGGTCGGCCTGCTCACCCGTGTGGTCGCCGACGCCGTCGCCGAGGGCCTGATCGCCCGCTCCGGCGTGAAGACCGACGGCGCCGCCGCGGCAGCCGTGGGCGCCGAGGAGCCGCTGGCCGAGTGGGAGCGCGAGCTGCTGGGCGGCGACGCCGACAAGGCAGCCGTGGCCGCCACCGGTGGCGACACCGCCACCGAGACGCCCGCCGCCGAAGGCACGGGCGCCACGTCCGAGGCCGCCGAAGCCACCGAGTCTCCTGCCGCCGAGGCGACCGAGGCTCCTGCCGCCGAAGCCACCGAGGCCCCTGCCGCCGAAGCCACCGAGGCTCCGCTCGAGGAGCCCATCGCCACGGACGCCCTCATCGTCGAGGAGCCGGCTGCCGAGGCACCGACCGAGGCGCCCGCCGACGAGGCCGTGGTCCCGACGAGCTCGACCGACGAGGCCACGGACGTGACCGCCGAGGGCGAGTTCGGCCCGGACTCCGCCGCTCCGATCGAGGACGGCTCGGCTCCCGAGGGCTTCGAGATCAAGGGCAACAAGAACTCCATGAAGTTCCACGCCCCGAGCAGCCCCTGGTACGCCCGCACCAACGCCGAGGTCTGGTTCCGCACCGCCGAGGCCGCGGAGGCCGCCGGTTTCGCCAACGCCGAGACCAGCACGGACGCAGCCGCCGAGGGCACCGACAGCGAGACCGTCGAGGCCTGAGCAGCCACCGCTGACGCCGTACGACGCGCTCCGGCGCGCCGCGCGGCGTACCCCCGACACATTTGC